>NZ_JAQQXP010000001.1:0-1200000 GCF_028595265.1 Alteromonas gilva
ATGTTACCGTTCGACTTGCATGTGTTAGGCCTGCCGCCAGCGTTCAATCTGAGCCATGATCAAACTCTTCAATTAAATATATCGAAATTTTGAATTGTCGTTGTGACACTCTTAATGAGTGCCCACACAAATTGTCTTGTTATCTGATTTTTAAAGAACAAAGTGCAAAAAGATTACTCTATTTGCGCAAGGAGGACTTCCGTCACATTCAGCTATTTAACTGAACCTTGCTGCTTCGTGGCTGTTTAGGCCCTGCCGAAGCGGGATGCGTATATTACGCTCTTTGTTTTCAGTGTCAACACTTTTTTGAAAATTTCTTTTCGAAGAAGCTCTTCTGAAAACCACCTCAACGCTGTTATCAAACCTTGCTGAAGTGAGGCGCGCATTTTACGCTGATGGCTTTCTGTGTCAATGCTTTTTTTGAATTTTTTCAAACACTACATTTGACTGAAAGCCGCTTCCAATAAGGCCTTAGGCGTTATTGTCGGGTTCGCGTTTTAGCGCGTTCCCCGTCGAAGTGGGGCGCATTATAGAGAGTTAGGCTCACAGGTCAACGCTTATTTTAAAAAAACTGTCATATTTGATTTGTTCGCTCAGAAATACATCATAACGCGTTCTTTATGTACAATTTCCGGCGGATTAACCGCTTCTGGCCCTGGAGAAGATAGTCATACGCGAACAAAGCATGCTAGCTTGTGGTTAAACTATTACTACTTATTCCTCTTAACTTAATCATTCGCAGAGATAACTATGCAACAAACGCTCAGTAGCTTTAAAGGAATTTCCCCCAATATTGGCAACAATGTCTATATAGCAGATTCGGTTCGCCTGGTGGGTGACGTAGAGGTCGGAGACGACAGCAGCATCTGGCATATGGTCGCCGCACGGGGTGACGTGAACTATATAAAGATAGGTGTTCGCAGCAATATACAGGACGGCACTATTCTTCATGTTACCCGTAAGTCTGCAGGCAACCCTGAGGGTAATCCGTTAATTATTGGTGATGATGTTACCGTTGGTCATAAATGTATGCTGCACGGATGTGAGCTGGGTAATCGTATTCTGGTTGGTATGGGCGCGATTGTAATGGATGGTGCCATAGTAGAAGATGATGTCTTTATTGGCGCCGGTACTTTAGTGCCCCCTAACAAGCGGTTAGCGAGCGGCTACCTGTATGTGGGTAATCCTATGGTGCAAAAGCGCCCGCTAAATGAAGCTGAATTGGCCTTTTTAAAACAGTCAGCGATAAACTATGTTGAGCTCAAAAACGATTATCTGGCCCAGGAGGGCAGTTAGCTGCCACGCAGAAAATCGATAACGCCTTCGGTATCGGGTTGCTTACCCGTCCAGATAGCAAATGCAGCGGCCGCTTGCTCCACCAGCATGCCAAGACCGTCACGCTGCTGGGTGGCGCCGAGTGTTGCGGCATGTTGCATAAATACCGTTGCCCCGCCATCCTTGCTGTACACCATATCGTAGGCGAGTTCACAACCGGCTAATAGCCTGTCTGGTACCGGCGGTACCTCACCGGACAGACTGGCTGAGGTTGAATTTATCACCACGTCGTAATGATTGAGTAGTTGAGGCGTATCTACAGCTCTCACCTTGTCATTATCGGCTTTGTTGGCAATAGCGGCTGCTTTGCTGACGGTTCTGTTTAATATATCTAACTGCCCTACTCCAGCATCCAACAACGGATGTACAACGCCTCTGGCAGCCCCACCAGCGCCTAAAATCAATACTTTGGCGCCAGCCAGATTGATACCGGCAGCGTGTAGATCGGCAACCAGGCCGATACCGTCGGTATTAAATGCACAGAGCTCGCCATCATCGTTGTACATTAACGTATTAGCCGCCCCTGCCATTGTTGCCGCCGGATTCCGATGTACAGCCATGGCGTACGCCTGTTCTTTAAAGGGCACGGTGACGTTACACCCCACGGCCTGTGGATCGGCAAAAAACGCGGCGACCGCTTCGGCAAAGCCATTAACCGGCGCTTCACGCTTTTGGTAAGAAATCTGCTCCTGACTCGAATTGGCAAACATCTGGTGAATTGTTGGTGATAAACTCTGGGCTATAGGATTTCCGAATACGGCAAACTTTTTCATGGGATTACAATCTATACTGGCTAAATTGGGGATCAGTAAACAAACTACTGCGCACTCTACTGATGTTGTTACACCCTATCAAGCAATTGGTGGTGAAAAAACCGTCCTGACTCTGGCAAACCGGTTCTACGACATCATGGAACAGGATCCTGTTGCAGCGGATTTACTCGCCATCCACCCACAACCGTTAACCAGAATACGACATGTTTTTTATTTGTACCTGACCATGTGGTTGGGCGGACCGAATCAGTATGAGCAAGAGCGCGGGCATCCGCGTCTTCGCGCCAGACACTTACCCTATACAGTAACACCAGCGCTAAAAGCACAGTGGATGTATTGTATGCGTAAAGCCATGTATGAAACCGTCGACAATATGCAAATTGCCGATCAGCTATTAAAAGCGCTCGACCAACTCGCTGACCACATGGTTAACCACGAGGATTAGTCCTAAAAAAGCCCTTCAAAGAAGGGCCAAAGGGTAGTGCGAAACACTTTTATAATCTGCTTGAAGCAAACCAATTAAGCTACTTAAAACTTATAGCCCATAGAAAGCGTAAAGACATAGGGGTCAATATCCACATCGACACTGCCTGCCACACCGGCAACCGTGAACTCGGCGGTGGTATCAATGGCAATGTAACGGGCCGATGCATTAACCAGCCATTTCTCATCGATTTGATAATCGAAGCCAATCTGACCAGATAAACCGAAAGAGTTATCTAATGACAGGTCGCTAAAGGTTTGCTCTTCACGTGATGAGGTAAAATCTTCATCGAAGAATATAGTGTAATTGATACCCACACCAACGTAGGGCGTAAATGCACTTTGTGTATCAAAGAAGTACAAAGCGCTGAGCGTGGGTGGCAGGTGCGTGACTTCAGCCAGTTTACCATCACCCAGGCCAAGACCATTGTCGGCAGTATTGATCAATGTTACGTCATGGCTGAAAGGCGTAGCGGCGAGCACTTCGATACCCCAATGCGCATCGAGCATATAAACCAGATTAAGACCAATTTGTGTATCAGAGCCGACTTCTGCACCCATCCCCACGTTACCGCCCAGCGCGTCAACGTAGACATTGCCTGAATCGTCGTTGGGGCTAACCGTAGTTAAACCAGCACGTACAATTATATCTCCGGCATCGTGGGCCATTGCGGCGGGGACACCTGCTAGTGCTCCAAGCACTATTGTCGCCAGAATTGATTTTTTCATGTTGTATTTTCTCACTCGTTAAGTCAATGGCTGCACTTTACGCTTCCGGCCAAATAAAAATTTGATCTAAAACAAGTTTAAAAATACGTTTTGAAATCTGTAGGTTAAGCTTGATCCACGTCAAGAAACCGGGGCGAACTGTTTGGTTTTTACCAGTCGGTTGGTGTAAGCCAGCTCTGCAGCTTTGCTTCGGCAGAGCCTTTGGGTGCCTGGTACCCATATTCCCAGCGAGCTAACGGCGGCATTGACATCAATATTGACTCAGTGCGCCCGCCGGTCTGCAGCCCGAATAAGGTACCGCGGTCATACACCAGATTAAATTCGACATACCGGCCGCGTCGATAGAGCTGAAAATCCCGCTCCCGCTCCCCGTATGGCAGGGTTTTGCGCCGCTCTATAATAGGCACATAAGCATCAAGATAGCCGTTGCCTACTGCTTTCATATACGCAAAGCATTGTTCAAAGTCCCACTGATTGAGATCATCAAAAAACAAGCCGCCTACACCGCGTGTTTCATCGCGATGCTTTAAGTAGAAATACTCATCACACCATTTTTTATGATCGGCATACACATTATCACCAAAGGGTTTGCAGAGTTTTTTTGCCGTGTCATGCCAGTGCTGAACATCCTCTTTAAACGGGTAAAAGGGCGTCAGGTCAAAGCCACCACCGAACCACCAAATGGGCTTTTCACCGGGTTTTTCGGCAATAAAAAAGCGAACGTTGGCATGAGAGGTAGGAATGTAAGGATTATGCGGATGAATAACTAATGACACCCCCATCGCCTGAAAACTTCGGCCTGCCAGTTCGGGGCGTGATGCCGTTGCTGAAGCTGGCATCTGGGTGCCAAAGACATGGGAGAAATTAACCCCGCCCTGTTCAATGACCGCGCCATTTTTAATGACCCGCGAGCGACCACCGCCACCTTCTTCCCGCTGCCAGGCATCTTCTTGAAAATGGCCCTTACCATCGGCCAGCTCCAGGGTATGGCAAATATTGTCCTGCAGAGCCAGTAAAAACGTTTTTACTGAGTCGATAGCCTGTTGCGTATCCAGCGAAGAAGCAGTCGTCATAATTAGTTCCGAATAATTGCGCCGCTCAGGGCATCGCGAATGGTAGATGGTTGTTGCGCGCCGCCAACTTCACCATCAATATAGTGCACCCTGTCACCAAAATACGCCCTGGCCTGCTGCTGAGTTACCGCTGGTGCCTGTCCGGTTAAATTGGCGCTGGTCGATACGATTGGTCGACCCAGCTTTTCGCATAAGGCCCTGGCACCCTGATGCGCCGTTACCCGCACGGCGATAGCTTCATGTTCACCGGTTATCCAGCCAGGTGCAGTGGCTGACTTGGGCAGCAACCAGGTCACCGGTCCCGGCCAGCAGGAAAATATACTAAAGCGCTTGTCCTGTGGGATAGCGTTGTCGTTAACATAGGGCAGCAGCTGAGAATAGTTTGCGGCCAATAAGATCAGGCCCTTTTCAACCGGTCGCTGCTTTAAATCCAACAGTGCCATAACAGCGTCTTCGTTGTTAGGATCACAGCCAATTCCCATCACAGCTTCAGTGGGGTACACCAATAGCTGCCCGTTCTCAAACGCTTCAATATCAGTATCCTGATGCACCGATTCAACGCTCATTTACCACGACCTCTTTAATTACTCTTGTGAAGTAGCTTCATCTTTCGGCTCTGTATAGCCACACAGGGGTTGTGGGCAAGCCAACCGCCCTTTCTTTTCGATCAGAATTTGCCAGTTACAGTCTGGGCAGGGTTTCTGAACGGGAGCGAAATTTACCACATAACGGCAAGCAGGATAACGGTTGCATGCAAAAAATCGTTTGCCGTATTTATTGGTTCGGTCAATTAAGTGGCCATCATGGCACTTCGGACAAGTCACTGTCGTATCAGACTGCGGTTTGGCGTTTTCGATGTGGTGGCATTCGGGAAAGTTAGTACAGCCGATGAACATGCCATAACGGCCTTTTTTGATGGCCATGGCAGCGCCGCATTCAACACAGCGGCTGTCCTCCATGACTTTTAATGTCGTGGTTTGAGTATCGTGAAGGGGTTTGGCGTAGTGGCATTGCGGGTAGCCACTACAACCAATAAAGGGCCCGGTTTTGCTGTTACGCACACGCAGGTCTTTGCCGCAGTCCGGACATTGCCCGAACTGTTGCTCCAGTGCGTGCTCGTGCGCAGCAAACAGCGAATGATCTATTTTAGACACAAACCTACACTTCTCTAAACAACGTAATTAGTGAAGTATACCGTCATGCTCTTCGAATAACAGATCTTCCATTTGTGCATAGGCATTTTCTTTGCCTGGTACGTTAAACAGTACCATCAGCACAACCCATTTGAGATCTTCTAAACAAAATTCCGGAGAATCAATCTCCATCACCCTGTCGATGACCATCTCGCGGGTCGTGGCTTCTAACACGCCAACTTGCTCCAAGAATAACAAGAATCCCTGACACTCAACATCGAGGCGCATTTGCTCCTGCTGAGTATAAATACGGCTTAGGCTACTGGAAACACCCTTGCACAAATAGGGGTTAATGTCGGTTTCTTGTAACGCAGCGAGCTTTTCTAACCACGCCAGCGCCTTGTAAATCTCATCGTGATGAAATCCTGCGCGGACTAACTCTTCGGTGAGTTCATCCTGATCAACCCGAATTTCGGTTTCACTGTGGATAAAATTCTCGAAAAGATACATGAGGATATCGAACATAGCATTTTCCCCCTCAATTTGCGGCAATTGTGTTACGCACTATTGCCTAACGTCGCAAACTCTATTGTAGTGATGTGGCCTTTTTTCAAGTGTAAGACCAGCGTTGCGTACGGTTTTGATGCAAAAAACTATGGCATCTGACTTCAAGTTATCTAAAAATTGGGTTAATGCCAAGTTTTAGGCCAACTTTTTTATCAGCCACTGTAAAACAGCATAGAACGAAAACGCCTCTCCCCCCCCCTGTTCGGGTTGTTGTGAGTACCGGCAACGGCCCTATAAACGCATGTAGCCACCAGGCACCGCAGCAACCAAGCCGCTTATTTCTAACTCCAGCATAACCGCCATGATTTTAGCCACTGGCATACCTGAGCTTTGGGCTAACTCATCGACACTTGTCAGCTCTGCATCAACTAACTCAAGTAAAGGGTGATCAGGCGCCGCGTCCATCCCATCATGGTTACTTTCCCTGGCCTCTGCTGCCCAGGCATACTCCTCAATAATATCCTTGCTGCAGGTAATCAGCTTAGCACCCTGTTGTATGAGGTGGTGGGGGCCCGCACTTAAACGACTGTTGATGTTGCCCGGTACCGCAAAAACATCGTTATCTAAACCGGCCGCCAGATTAGCCGTGATCATTGAACCACTTTTAATCTCGGCTTCCACCAGCACAACGCCTTGCGACAGCGCTGCGATGACCCGGTTACGACGTGGAAAATGATACGGCTTAACAGATACCTCAGGGGCAAACTCGGATACCAGGCAGCCTTCGCATTCAACAATGTGTTGTGCCAGATGCGTGTGCGTGCGCGGGTGCAGGTATTTTAACCCACCGCCCAACACCGCAACGGTGCCACCTGCTGTAGGATAGGCCCCCTGATGGGCAGCGCCATCTATCCCCAGGGCCAGACCGCTGGTCACGGTAATGCCGCTGGTGCCCAGTTCAGCGGCAAGGCGACGCGCCGTGTTTAACCCCTGGACGGTTGCTTTTCTACTCCCGACAATAGCAATTTGCATGGCATGTAAACGCGCGGTATTGCCGCGACAAAATAATACCAGTGGGGGCGACTCAAGTTGGCGTAAGCGGCTTGGGTAAGCCTCTGATGCAATATCAATAACGGTGTGTTTGGGGTCGCTTTCAAGCCATTGCTCAACCGCATTAATCGCCTGTTGAGGGGCTTTAATCAGGTTAATCTCTTGAGGCCGGAGGCCCAGCGCTGCCAGCTCGCTGACGCCAGCCTGAAACAGACTGTTTACGTTGAGTCCGCTATTTTGCAGTAACGCCAGCCAAAACGCTGGCGTTCGCCGGTGTATAACACTTAAACAACACCACTGTTGGGTGGTAGCAGTAAACAAGTTTTGCATATTCTCTTCCGTAACCTGACCCGGTCACGGCAGAGTCAGGGTTAAGGCTGGGCCACTATATTGCCGCTTCTGACCATTTCACTGGCCCGGGTTATAATGCCGTAGCTGGCCCGGCTAAATGTACTGAATATCACCAGCTCCCCTACCTTAATAGCGGGCTGCCGGAACGTTGAACTGCTGTCAAAAATAGTCAGAAGCGAATTATTTTCGCTGGCGTACTCAGGGCTTTCACCATCGATAATCGTTGGCCCCTGTTGATAGATCCCCATCACAGTACCGGCGCTGACCTGCGCTGCACCCAGGTCAACAATGACAATGTCGTGTTTACCCAGTAACTCGTGTTGATGCAGGCTGCCAACAATAAACGACCGCTGAGACTGAGTGGCCGCCACCAGTGCCATGTCGGCACCCGATTTAGGCTCAGTATCCAGCAGTTTGTCACCTCGCTTGGCCTCGGCGTTAGAGCCGGCAATTTTTACCAGCCATTCGCCTTCGGCGCTTGCTTCCACCATCGTGGCATCGGCAATGTGATGCACCTGAATACCCAACACATTGCCGTCGAGATCCGTAATTGTAGATTGCTTACGAATAACCCGATACTGATCGTTAGCACGGTCGTTACGCCGACTCATGACCAGATCATCACTGGCAAAGAGCATGGATGCCTTTTTATTGCCCAGCAAGTGAGGCAAGTTGTCATAGCTGCCGGGGTCGATAATTTCATGCTGCTGTATATAGGGCGCTATTGCTGACCAGGGAAGCAGATTAATCGGGTTTAGTGATTTGACTGTTCGTTCGGCATCAGGGGTCAGCGTTACGCGGTTTTTTTTGCTGGTCACTTCAAGCACCGGTTCACCGTCAATAAAACGAAGCGTCAGGACATTGCCCGGATAGATAAGATGAGGATTAATAATCTGGGTATTATTGCGCCATAACTCGGGCCACAGCCAGGGCTTATCCAGGAACATACCGGCAATGTCCCAAAGCGTATCGTTTTTCTTTACCGTATACTGAGTTGGCGCATCGGGTTTAATTTCCAGCCCCTGTGCCAGTCCGGCAGTCAGGCCAAGTATTAAACCGGCGCATAACGCGGCCCATTTTTTGATTTGTTTTACCATTATTCCCCCTCGCCAAAATACCAGAGCAAGCCAGCACCTTGTTGTATTATTAGCGCACAATCCCCAATTAATCAGTATAGAAACGATTAATACTGCACGAAAAGGTGCTTTAAGCTAGAATACGTGGTGTTGATGGCAGTTAAATAGCGTCATCAACGTTAGGGTATAGTTATTAATACAGAAAGAGTGTAAATATCGACAAATGGCAATTTTAGACGTATTACGATTTCCAGACGAACGTCTTCGTACCGTGGCTAAACCTGTAGAGGAAGTTAACAGCGAAGTAAAACAGCTCGTCGCCGACATGTTTGAAACCATGCGCGAAGAAAACGGTATTGGCCTGGCCGCAACACAGGTAGACCGTCATGTGCGCCTGGTGGTTATGGATGTTTCTGAAGAGCAGAACCAACCCCGTGTGTTTATTAATCCGGAAATTGTCAGCAAGGAAGGCTCTACTATCAGCGAAGAAGGCTGTTTGTCGGTGCCGGGTAACTATGCCAAAGTTGATCGTGCAGAGAGAGTCACAGTAACCGCCCTTAATGGCGATGGCGAACCCTACGAACTGACGGCCGATGGCTTATTAGCAATCTGTATTCAACACGAATTAGACCACCTGAACGGTACGTTATTTGTCGATTATTTATCGCCGTTAAAGCGCCAGCGCATTCGCAAAAAGTTAGAGAAAGAAGCTCGCCTGGCCGCGAAAGCCTAAGAAGGTATCAGTGACTAAACCTCTTAATATTGTTTTTGCGGGCACGCCAGACTTCGCGGCCACACATTTACAAAAACTGCTCGACAGTCAGCACCAGGTAGTGGCTGTCTATACACAACCGGATCGTCCTGCCGGACGGGGCAAAAAACTTATGCCCAGTGCCACCAAGCAAGTGGCGGTAGAGCATAACATTCCGGTTTACCAACCTGCCTCACTTAAAGACAGCGACGCCCAACAACAACTCGCCGCATTGCAACCCGATATTATGGTGGTAGTGGCATACGGTTTGTTACTTCCAGCAGCCGTGCTGGCGATACCCGCGCATGGTTGTATTAATGTGCATGGCTCTATCTTGCCACGCTGGCGCGGCGCCGCGCCTATTCAGCGCAGTCTGTGGGCCGGTGATACGGAAACCGGCGTAACCATTATGCAAATGGACGAAGGCCTTGATACCGGTGATATGTTACATATCAGTAAGCTGCCCATCACGGCCGATGACACCAGTGCCACGCTTTATGCCAAACTTGCCAGCAGTGGCCCTGAGGCACTGGTGCATGTACTGGATAATCTGCATAGCCTGCGCGCTGAAAAACAAAACGACGCCGAGGCTACCTATGCCAAAAAGCTCAGCAAAGAAGAAGCGTTTTTGGATTGGCAGCAGTCAGCACAACAGTTAAGCCGCAATGTTCGCGCGTTTAACCCCTGGCCAGTATGCTGGAGTCAGGTGAAGGATAAAAACATCAAGGTATGGCAGGCATCAGCCATGAGTACCCCAGCCACAGACGCTGTCCCTGGCACCATATTAGCCGCCGATAAAAACGGTATAGTGGTAGCCACCAGTGACGGCGCGTTATGCATAGAAAAACTGCAGTTGCCGGGCAAAAAGCCGATGGCAGTACAAGATGTACTAAACGGTCATCAGGACTGGTTTGCCGTGGGCAGTGTGCTGCCCGGCGAGCCGGTATAGCTGCCATGAAACTACCGGCAAAAAGCGATTTAAGAGCGGATACAGCCTGGGTGGTGTTTCAGGTGCTGGAGCTTGGCAAGTCGTCTCGTGAAGCCCTCGCCCTTGCACAGGCCAGACACAGTAAGCAAGACAGCGCCTGGTTGCAGGAAATGGCAATGGGCGTGTTTCGTCATTTGCCACAACTGCAAATCTGGCTCCGGGCGTTACTGGATAAGCCACTGAAAGGGAATAAAAAGATCCTGGAACACCTGATCCTGCTGGGTTTTTACCAGCTGGCCTTCAGCCGTGTCTCGGATCACGCCGCCGTCTCGGCAACCGTAAACGCCGCCGATGCACTTGGCGGGGTTGGTCTTAAAGGGCTGGTCAACGCGATACTACGTAATTTTCAGCGTCAGCAAATGGCCAGTAACACCAGCGACGACGCCATTATTCAGTCAGGCTTACCCAAGTGGCTGTATAAGCGACTGCATGCAGCCTACCCCACGCAGATTGATGCGATTGTTGACGCCATGAACACGCCAGCCCCCGTATGGCTGCGCATTAACCGTCAACGCAGCAGTTTGGATGAATACTGCAGCGCACTCACGGCGCGCGATATTCCTTTTACCCTCAGCGCCGAACACCCGGATGCCGTGATACTTTCGCAGCGATTACCAATTACCTCACTGCCCGGCTATGCAGAGGGCTGGTTCAGCGTACAGGATGGTGCCGCTCAGCTCGCCGCGCCGTTGCTTAACCTCCGCGCCAACCAGCGCGTCCTCGACTGCTGCGCTGCACCGGGTGGAAAGTCAACGCATATGCTGGAAACAGAGCCGGCTCTGGACAAGCTGATAGCGCTGGACAATGAATCTGCCCGTTTAACCCGCATGAGTGAAAACATGGCGCGCCTGCAACTCAGTGCTGAGTTGGTGTGCGCCGACGCTGCAGATACCCGCAGCTGGTGGGATGGCAATCAGTTTGATCGGATTTTATTAGACGCGCCCTGCTCTGCAACTGGCGTGATTCGCCGGCATCCGGATATACGATGGCTGCGTAAAGCGAGCGATATCGAAGCGCTGCAGACATTGCAATACCGCATTTTGGAAAACCTGTGGCCAACACTCAAATCCGGCGGCGTGTTAGTTTATGCCACTTGCTCGGTGCTGCCGGTAGAAAACACTGCGCAGATCGCGCGCTTTCTGAGTGAGCACAGCGATGCATCATTATTAAAGATGGATTCACAAGAAACCGCCGAACAGCCCGGCCGGCAAATATTACCCGGCGAGCAACAAATGGATGGTTTCTATTATGCGAGACTGCTAAAGTCTTAAAAACCAAGATCATAAAGTACTCTAACAACGACGATGAAAATAATCATCCTTGGCGCGGGACAGGTTGGCGGTACACTCGCTGAGAACCTGGTAGGCGAAAAAAACGAAATCACGGTCATCGATTCTGACCCCACTATTCTGCGTGCATTGCAGGATCGCCTCGATCTGCAGGTGGTTACCGGTGTGGGTTCGCACCCTGATGTGTTACGAAAAGCCGGTGCCGAGGATGCCGACATGCTGATTGCTGTCACCAATAGTGATGAAAGCAATATGCTGGCCTGTCAGGTAGCGTACAGTCTGTTTAAAACCCCCACCAAGATAGCCCGTGTCCGTTCAGAGCAATACATTATCTACCAGGAGCAACTGTACAAACAGCAGGATATTCCGGTTGATCATATTATTGCCCCGGAACAACTCGTTACCCAGGCCATCAAACGATTAATTGATTATCCCGGCGCCTTGCAGGTGGTTGAATTTGCCGATGGCCAGGCTAGCCTGGTTGCCGTTAAGGCCTATTATGGTGGGCTGCTGGTAGGTCACGCCTTATCGGCGCTCAAAGAACATATGCCCAACGTGGAAACCCGCGTGGCGGCAATATATCGACGTGGACGACCAATCAGACCACTGGGCACAACCGTTATAGAAGCCGACGACGAAGTGTTTTTTATTGCTGCCACTAAGCATATTCGTGCCGTAATGAGCGAACTTCAAAAGCTGGAGTCCAGTTATAAACGTATCATGATTGCCGGTGGTGGCCTGATTGGCGCAGGACTTGCCAAACGATTAGAGCACAGCCATAACGTTAAGCTCATAGAATACAGCCCGGAACGCGCGCAGTATTTATCTGCCCATTTGGATAAAACCATTGTATTTAGCGGCGATGCCTCGGATTCAGACTTACTGAGCGAAGAAGGCGTAGAGCAGGTCGATGCGTTTATTGCGGTAACCAACGATGACGAAGCCAATATCATGTCGGCCATGCTGGCAAAACGCATGGGCGCTCAAAAAGCCATGGTGCTTATTCAGCGCAGCGCGTATGTCGATTTGGTACAGGGCGGTGAAATTGACATCGCTTTTTCTCCGCAGCAAGCAACGATATCGGCGTTACTAACGCACGTTCGCCGGGGGGATATAGTTAATGTGTACTCACTTCGCCGTGGGGCAGCGGAAGCTATAGAGGCAATCGCGCATGGCGACAAAAACACATCGAAAGTGGTAGGCCGGGAAATTGGCGATATTAAACTACCGCCGGGCACCACCATAGGCGCTATTGTACGTGAAGAACAAGTGATCATTGCTCACAGCGATACCATGATAGAAGCCAATGACCATGTCATATTGTTTTTGGTCGACAAAAAATATATCAGCGATGTTGAGCGTCTCTTCCAACCCAGTGCTTTTTTCTTTGGCTAAGGGCTGTTGCCACAAGACGGCGCTTAACCACGCCAGAACGTGGGTGAAAACAGCACCAACAGGGAAAACACCTCAAGGCGGCCAAACAGCATGGCAGTCACTAACAGCCACTTACCGCCATCACTTACATCAGCGAAGGTGCCAGCCACCGAGCCCAAGCCAGGGCCTAAGTTATTGAGTGTTGCCGCCGTGGCGGTAAACGCCGTAATGTTGTCCAGGCCAGTCGCAATTAAACCAATCATAATCACAACAAACACAATGGCATAGGCTGAAAAGAAACCCCATACTGCCTCAACCACCTTATCGGGCATGGCACGTTCGCCCAGCTTAACAGAGTACACCGCTTTAGGGTGGATAAGCCGGTCGATTTCACGCCGGCCCTGCAGAAACAGCAAATACACACGAATAACTTTTAAGCCGCCGCCAGTTGAACCCGCGCAACCACCAATAAAACTCGAGAAGATCAGCAATATTGGCAGAAACGACGGCCAATTAGCGAAATCAGTGGTGGCAAAGCCCGCCGTAGTACTGATTGAAACCGCTTGTATAACGGCCTGATCCAGTGCTTCTTCGGCGGTACTGTAGTGGCTATGGAAAACCAACACCAGAAAGCATATTAAAATCAGGGTGACCTGAATAAACAAAAAGGCCTTGAGTTCAGGGTCTTGCCAGTAGCTTTTAATATTGCGCCCACTCGCTGCCGCGTAGTGCAGTGAGAAATTCAGCGCCGCAATCAACAGAAATACCGCACACACCGCATTTACCACCGAGCTGTCAAAATAACCGAGGCTGGCATCGTGGGTAGAAAACCCGCCAATGGCGATGGTCGAAAACGCGTGACAAATGGCATCAAACCAGTTCATGCCCGCCAGCCAGTAAGCCAGGGTGCACGCGGTTGTCAGCGACAAGTAGATATACCACAAGTGTTTGGCCGTATCGGCAATGCGGGGGGTCATTTTGGAATCTTTTACCGGCCCGGGTGTTTCTGCGCGATAAAGCTGCATGCCCCCTACCCCCAGGATCGGCAGAATTGCCACCGCGAGTACAATGATCCCCATACCGCCAAGCCACTGCAGCTGCTGACGGTAAAACTGTACCGAGTGAGGCAGAAAGTCGATGCCTTCGATAACGGTAGCCCCCGTCGTCGTCAGCCCTGAAAACGATTCAAAAAACGCATCGGTAACCGTCATTGACGGTTGCTCAAGCAAAATAAACGGAATAGCACCAAAACTGGCCAGAACAGACCAAAACAGCACAACAATTAAAAAGCCTTCGCGAGCGCGTAAATCCTGGCGATGATTACGGTTTGGATACCAAAACGCGCAGCCGGTAAGAATGCACATTAAAAACGCTAAAAAGAAGGGTAAGCCACTACCGTCTTCGTATAGTAGAGAAACGACCGCTGGCGGGATCATAGTTACTGAAAATAACGCAACCAGTAGACCCAAAATACGAATGATAGCGCGATAATGCATTATAGTTTTTAGCTTTTATAAAGAGTGAACAAGTAGTGCATCCTTCACTATATAGTGAAAGCGGCATACAACCAAGTTTATACCGCCATGCAAAACAATTTACTATTGTAGTGCAAATACAGCCTGCACCATTTTATCGATACCTTCACCGACCTCGAGGACGTTTTGTCCGAGCATGTAAGCTGGGGTCGTCACCAGCTTGGCCTGCTGATCAATGATAACATCGGTAACTTCGCAGCTGCGGTGTGTCACACCGAAGGTTTCCAGGGCTGCAGCCGTCTCCGCATCATTACCGATAGTGAGATTCACACCTTCGCCATAAACCCTGGCCGCCAGCGCAGGTGCTATACAAGCGTATGCCGCCGGTTTTTCCGCCGTCGCAAAAGCCTGACACACTGCCAGCACATCAGGGTCAAATTCGCAGTCGGGCCCCTCAAGTGCAAAGGTACAAAGGTTTTTAGCGGCGCCAAAACCACCGGGCAGAATCACTAAGTCAAATTCGTCAGGCTGACACTGCTCAATAGGTTTTACTTCGCCGCGTGTAATGCGGGCGGCCTCAACGAGTACGTTACGGGTCTCGCCTTCAGCTACTTCGCCGGTTAAATGATTAATAACGTGCAACTGCGGCTTGTCTGGCGCAAAACACTGAAACTTTCCCCCATGCTTTAGGATGCTGTGCAGGGTTAAAACGGTTTCCTGTATCTCTGCGCCATCAAAGACGCCGCACCCGCTTAAAATTACCGCTACATTCTTCATGATCATGCCTCCATACGCTGTCATTTGTGACTTATGCAATTTGATTTTTAGAAAAGCCAAAAACCAATAAAAATTTTATCAACCAATACTATGATTTCTTCAGGTATATGCTAAATTAATCGCTTAACCATTTTTAGCTTAATTATTAGACAGCTTGGTTATCCACAATATTATATGGAAATAAGAAAGTAGAACAGGGTCTGCAACACTTTTATTTTTCTTATATATTTCAATGATATGCTTGTAAACACAGTGACAAGCATGATCCCGGTTTAAAATTATTTGATCACATTAGATCACAAAGTTATCCACAACTTTGATCGCCCTCTGTTTGTCTGAAAAACCAACATTAATCTGAACACGCTGTTAGCCTGATCCCCATGCAGACAAAGGGTTTTGAGCTGTCTCAACGAACTGTATTCAGGCCCCGGATTTGACTTAATTGGCGATCTGAAGCGCAACGTAAACGACAAAAAACAAACACACCGGCCAACACAAATTGCACATTGGGATCAAACCTGATGATCAGGTCATAATTTCCCTGAACTGTTGCACCCGTCACGTTAAACGAGCGGATATCGCGCTGTTGCGCACTCCAGCAGTAGCCATCCAATGTGGTGTATGGCATGCTTCGCACCAGACTTTTGTAAAAGAAGATTTTAATCATGTCATCCTCTTCAAAGCCCCCATTTATTCTTATTGACGGCTCATCTTATTTGTTCAGAGCATTCCACGGCATGCCCCCTTTAACGAATTCTAAGGGTCAGGACACCGGCGCCATTTACGGCGTTATTAACATGCTGAAAAGCTTGCTAAAGCAATACCATCCAACACATATTGGTGTGGTATTTGACGCCAAGGGTAAAACCTTTCGCGATGACATTTATCCGGAATATAAAGCTAATCGTCCTCCCATGCCCGATGAGCTTCGCACTCAAATCGCCCCACTGCATGAGATCATTAAGGCGATGGGGCTTCCATTGATCATTGAAGACGGTGTAGAGGCTGACGATGTGATTGGCACCCTGGCCCGACAAGCCAGCGAAGCCGGTATTGATACCCTGATTAGCACCGGCGACAAAGACATGGCGCAATTGGTTAATCAGCACGTAACGCTGATAAACACCATGAATAACCAGCTGATGGATATACAGGGTGTTCGCGATAAATTTGGTATTCCGCCAGAGCTTGTTATCGACTTCCTCGCCCTCAAGGGTGACAAGGTCGATAATATCCCCGGCGTCCCCGGCGTGGGTGATAAAAGCGCACAAGGCCTGTTAAACGGTATTGGTAGTATTGATGAAATCTACAAGCAGCTGGATAAGATTGCCGAACTGGATTTTCGCGGCGCTAAATCACTGGCTAAAAAAATGGCCGAGTACGAAGAGCAAGCCCGTCTTTCATACCAACTGGCCACCATCGACGTGAATCTGCAGCTTAACTATTCGCCGGAAACCCTGGTACCCGAAGCAGCCGATACCGCCAGGCTCGCCGACTTATACAGCGAGTACGAATTTAAGCGCTGGTATACCGAGGTGACCAGTAACCAGACAGCCGTCGACGCAGAACCAGATAGCACAACAAATGAAGACGTGACGGCCAGTGAACTGGCCAGTGATGATATTACAGTGGACTACACCACCATATTCGATGAGGCGACTTTTGAGCAATGGTTCAAAGATATCCAAGCCGCTGAACTTACCGCCTTTGATACCGAAACAACCAGTCTCGATTATATGCAGGCTGAACTCGTAGGCTTGTCATTTTCTATTGAAGCCGGTAAAGCCGCCTATATACCCGTTGCCCACGATTACCCTGATGCCCCTGAGCAACTCTCCCGCGACTGGGTACTGGCGCAGTTAAAGCCGTGGCTGGAAGACCCAACCCAACTCAAAGTGGGCCAACATCTTAAATACGACAAAAATGTTCTGGCCAATTACGATATCCATCTGGATGGCATTGCCTTTGATACCATGCTTGAGTCCTATGTACTAAACAGTACGGGCAGTCGTCATGACATGGATACGCTGGCCCAGAATTATCTTAATCATCGTACCGTGCACTACGAGGAGATTGCTGGTAAAGGTGCTAAACAACTGACCTTTAATCAAATCGACCTAGAAACAGCAGCATTTTATGCCGCTGAGGATGCAGATATTACCCTGCGCTTGCACCAGGTATTGTGGCCCAAGCTTGAAGCGAATGAAGGGTTAAAGAAAGTCCTGCTGGAACTCGAAGTGCCATTGGCTTCTATCTTGTCGAGAATGGAGCAGCAAGGCGTTCTTATTGATAGTCAGCGCTTACTACAGCAGAGTCAGCAATTAGCCACCCGAATCATTGAGCTGGAGAAAGAAGTCCACGAACTGGCTGGCGAGGCCTTTAACTTAGGATCAACCAAGCAGCTCCAGCATATCCTCTTTGAGAAAATGGAATTACCGGTAGTTAAAAAGACCCCCAAGGGCGCCCCGTCTACGTCTGAGGAAGTCCTGCAAGAGCTTGCGCTGGATTATGAATTACCGCAAAAGATCATGGAATACCGTGGTTTAACCAAGCTTAAAAACACCTATACCGACAAACTGCCTAAAATGATAAACCATCGTACCGGGCGCGTGCATACGTCTTATCATCAGGCTGTCACCGCCACCGGCCGGTTGTCATCAACGGATCCCAATTTACAAAACATTCCAATTCGTAACGAAGAAGGCCGACGCGTGCGCAAAGCGTTTGTTGCCAGAGAAGGCTATCAGATTGTTGCCGCCGACTACTCGCAAATTGAGTTACGCATTATGGCTCACCTGTCAGGCGATAAGGGCTTACTGGATGCTTTTTCCAGCGGCAAAGACATTCACCGCGCGACGGCGGCTGAGGTATTTGGCGTCACCGAAGATGAGGTTACCGACAACCAGCGCAGAAGTGCCAAAGCAATCAACTTTGGTTTAATCTATGGCATGTCGGCGTTTGGTCTTGCCAAGCAATTGCACGTTAGCCGCAGTGAAGCACAGGAATATATGGATCTGTATTTCAAGCGTTATCCGGGCGTGCTTGATTATATGGACAGCACCCGCGAATTCGCTAAAGCTAACGGCTATGTTGAGACTGTATTTGGCCGTCGTCTTTATTTACCTGACATTAAAGCCAGCAACGGTGCACGGCGCAAAGGTGCAGAGCGGGCTGCGATTAACGCCCCCATGCAAGGAACCGCGGCTGACATCATTAAAATGGCCATGTTGCGGGTAAACGACTGGCTTCAACAAGCCAATAACGATGATGTCGCAATGATCATGCAGGTACACGATGAATTAGTGTTTGAAATAAAACACGCCAATATTGATGCCCATATTGCCACTATTACAGAACTGATGGAGCAGGCCGCTACACTATCGGTACCGCTGAAAGTTGAAGCAGGCAAAGGTGAGAATTGGGAAGAAGCACACTAATAAGTAATTTGATTACAAAAAAACATAACTAAATGGGCAAAATTTCAGCTATTCTGCGGCTAACAGGTAGTAAAATTACACTTTTGACTTGCCGTTTACGTTTCACTTATGTACGCTTACCGATGTAGGGTACAGAGGTGAGAAATCTTTTTTCAAACCTTTGCTTGAGCTCCGGTATTTGCCGGAGCTTTTTTTATTTAAGCGCCAGACAATAGCAAATGCGGTTATGGCAGCGCACTCTCACCCTCTCCTCCCGGTAAAGCCTGATTTAGGGATTTTCCTGGTTTTATTTATCACTGATTAACCGCAACGCGTTGCAATACGTTAAGTCGAATTCTTGCTGTAGTCTTTCACCGCCGGTTTCAGTTGGCTCACTAAAATGTGTGTCACAGAGGTAAAAATTTATGTGCTTTGTTAGGGTTTGAACACAAAAATACAAGTTTAAGCTATTGTTTAATATAGACTTATAAAATTAATTTAATTTTATTGCAATTAATCTGAACTTTCAGTGGGATTAGGTACTCTTATTATCGGTTTTTTTATGTGTTTTCTCTCAGTCCTTAACCCCATTCATCGAATGGGGTTATTTTTTATCTGCGACTTTCTATTCGCTACGTTGACTGCCGTAAAACCATTTCAGAGCTAGTCTGGCTGGTCTTGCCGCTCAATGCCAAACCACTTATTCAGTATCGCCTCGAACTCTGGTAAGCCCTGTCGGTTAAGCGCCGAGAAAGTCTGCACCGTTACATCACCACAAAAAGCCATTGCCGCTTCCCGCGCCATTAATAGCTGAGCCTTGCGCTTACCTGCTTTTAATTTATCTGACTTGGTCATTAACGCCAGAACCGGTAAATCAGCACTCACAGCCCAATGGATAAGATCCTGGTCGAGATCTTTGAATGGGTGACGAATATCCATTAACACCACCAATCCTTTGAGGCTTTTGCGTTTTTGCAGGTATTCGCCTAACGAACGCTGCCACTTTTCTTTCATTGCCAGCGGTACTTTGGCATAGCCATAGCCGGGCAAATCAACTAACCTGCGGTCTCCCTCCAGCTCAAAAACGTTAATTAGCTGAGTCCGGCCCGGTGTTTTACTGGTTCTGGCCAGGTTTTTTTGCCGGGTTAATGTGTTTAGTGCACTCGATTTGCCGGCATTAGAACGCCCGGCAAAGGCAATTTCGACGCCAGTATCATCGTCGAGGTGTTTTATATCTGGTGCACTGGTAAAAAATTTTGCTTTGCTGTAATAACTCATTCGATTACTCAAAATGTCAGATTATCTGCTACATTGGTCGTAGTTCATTATTAAACCGATGTTATTCCATAGTTTTAGCATGGAATAGGTTTTTCTGACGCGTTAAATGTGTAAAATACGCATGATATCACGTATATCCTATCAGCCGTTGGATCCTTGTAAGAGAATAATTATGAAAAAACTGTGTTTGTTGTTTTGTTTAACCCTTGGGTTTACTGCTTCTGTTACTGCTGAAGGAGACCCTGAAGCCGGGAAAGCAAAATCAGCTGTCTGTGCTGCCTGTCACGGACCTGATGGTAATAGTATGATTGAATTAAACCCCAAAATTGCAGGTCAGCACGCAAATTACCTGGCCAAGCAATTAATGGAATTTCGCCTGGCGTCTTCGACCGGTGGCGAAGAAGGACGTAACAATGCCGTGATGAACGGTATGGCTGCCCCCCTCAGTGATCAGGACATCGCTGACTTAGCAGCGTATTTTTCCAGTCAGGAAGCCAGCCCGGGCTCTACCCCTGAAAACTTTATTGAGCCGGGCGAAGCCCTTTACCGTGGTGGCGACGCAGAACGCGGTGTTACGGCATGTATTGCCTGCCATGGCCCAAGTGGTAACGGCATGCAACTGGCTGGATTTCCGGATATTAGCGGCCAACATGCTGCCTATACGATTGCGCAGCTTAAAGCATTCCGTGCCGGTGAGCGTCATAACGATATGAACGGCATGATGCGTGATATCGCCTCTAAGTTAACCGATGAAGATATCGAAATACTGGCTAATTACGTTGCGGGCTTACACTAAAACAAGCTAACTGTTTGTTTACACTCGAATGTTAACAAAGTGTAACATTCATGGTTGTAATTTAAGCCAGTTCCTGTAATCTATGCGTTGTCGTGAAACCTGTTGTGAAACAGTCCGACAGCAACAACAAGCAATTGTTCAGGACGATATTATAAAGTGTCAGGAAGACCCAGAACAAAAAATGCTCTGTAAGCAAGAAAAATAAGGGGAGCACTGCAGGAAGCCAGCCGCACAGAGAAGTGCACTAACGGGAGAGGTGTCATCTGACACTCAATTATAAGGTGATGGTGTGATACCATCGCCTTTTTTATTACGCTCAATATGATTGAATGCCCACTTTGCCAGTGTAAGAAAGTCATCGCTTTTCATCAGGATAAACTGCGCGTTTATTTTCGATGTAAACAATGTCTGTTGGTGTTTGTTGATCCGCAATCACTCCCCACTCAACAACAAGAGCTTGCTGAATACCAGCTTCACCAGAACACGTTGACCGACAGCGGCTATCTTAGCTTTTTAAACCGCCTGGTTGAATGCGTACTACCTCACCTGACATTGCCAGCCCCCAGCATACTCGATTACGGTAGCGGCCCGTGCCATGCACTGGCGCACTTATTTGCTCAACATGGCTATCATACTGATTGCTACGACCCGTTATTTGGCCCGTTTGAGATCCCGGCAGAGCACTACGATGTTATAACGGCGACTGAGTCTATTGAACACTTTCACAGGCCGGCCCGGGAGTGGCAACGCTGGATGACGCTGCTCCAATCCGGTGGCTGGCTGGCCATTATGACTAAACGCGTACTCAGCGCCGACAAATTTGCCCAGTGGCATTACAAGAACGACCCCACACATGTGTGCTTTTTTTCAGTCGAAACCTTTACCTGGTTAGCCAGAAAGCATGGCCTCAATGTGATCTTTCCCCAACGTGACATTGTATTGATGCAGAAGCCAAAGCAATAACGCGTTATAATAGTTAACAGATGAATTCACACTAGCAGAGCATTTGGCTCGATTGGAGCGTTATGGCTAAGAAAAAGAAATCCCGTAAAGTAGGTCTTATTGGCGTGCGTAAAGACCCTGATTTCGAACACAAGACGTCGTCCGGGCGGGTAAAAAAGCGCAAGGGCAACAGCCCGGGTAGTCGTCATAATGTCGAAGACAAACGGCAGCAAAAGTCCACGTCGGGCGGCAACCAGGATCCTCGTTTGGGGAGTAAAAAACCGGTGCCATTAATTAAGACACCTGTCGCGACGCAAAAGCGTAAGTTCGCAACACCGGCAGAAGAGCTCGCTGCGCTGGAAGCCGATAGCCGGCTTATTTCACTGCTCGATAAGCTCGATCAGGGTAAGCCTCTGAACAAAGACCAGCAACACTATGTAGATGAACACATGGCCCGTCACAAGGCGCTGTGTGAACTGATGGGCATCACCGCTGACGCCGACGAAAGCGATGACGACGAAGACGAATTTGCGGCATTGGATGCTATCAAACTAGATGACTTTGAGAGGTAAGCTACCCCTATGGTATGGATGATACTGGTAAGTATTGGGCTACTCATTATTGCTGTTCTGGGCGTTTATGCAGGCCGGTTAATGTTTCGGCTGCAGCAGCAAAATGCCCGCCAAAAAGCCGCCAGAGAGCAACGTCTGGAAACCATATTTGAAAGTGTTCATACCATTTCCAGAGCGATGCTACAGCAGCAGTGTAATGTCTCTGAGGGCGTCATTCGTATTTGCCGGTTGCTCAGAGCATTACCCGAAGAAGTCACCGAAGATTACGCCGCGAGCTACCCTGCAATACATGAATTGTTCAACGAAGTAAGTGGTTTTGCCATACTCGAAGACCGTAAAGCGCTGGATAAAAAGCAGCGTATAGCCGAGGATAAAGCCCGCGAAGCCATCGAAGAGCAGCACGAGTCTAAGGTGCTCAAAGAATTACCCGCGCTGATCACATTTTGCGAGTCGCGTTACCCGGTAATGGCCAGAGACCGCACTTCGTTGTAGCAATGGCAGTCAAGGGTGTGGTCGTTGACCATACCCACCGCCTGCATAAACGCATAACAAATGGTTTCGCCAACAAAACTGAATCCGGCTTTCTTAAGTGCTTTTGCCATCGCTCTCGACTCTGGCGTGCTGGTCGGCACTTCTTTGCTTGTCCGCCACCTATTAACCCTGGTTTGATGGTCTGTAAACTGCCAGATGAAGTCAGTAAAGCTTTGCTGATGACTGATAGCCAAATACGCTCGGGCATTGTTAATAATGGCGTTTATTTTTAAGCGGCTGCGAATAATCCCTTTGTTTTGCATTAAACGCTCCACATCCTCACCGGTCATTTGCGCTACCTTGTGCGGATCAAAACCGTAAAACGCGCGCTCAAACTCTGCCTGCTTTTTTAAAATGGTTATCCAGCTTAGTCCGGCCTGCTGACCATCCAGACACAATTTGGCGAACAGTTGCTGTGGATTACGCTCCGGCCTGCCCCACACATTATCATGATAATCCTGATAAATAGGTTCATCAGACACCCACTCACAGCGGGTTAGTTGTTCTGTCATTGTTGCGCTCCTTTCTGCCAGCAGGCGGATTTTAAGGTCGTGAGCCGGATAACCTGTGCTTTCTGATTAGTAATCGATGCTTTTTAGCCAGCCAAGTCGGAATTTAGTCCTTTCAGGCCTACATTCGACGGCCTGCAGAATGTATACTAACCCACCTTTTAGTCATCAGTCAGTTATAGTCGTTAATGTATGCACAAGTACGATATTAAAACATTTCAGGGCTTAATCCTTGCCTTACAGGATTATTGGGCCAGACAAGGTTGTGTAATTATTCAGCCACTGGATATGGAAGTGGGTGCTGGTACATTCCACCCAATGACGTTTTTGCGTTCGCTGGGCCCTGAGCCAATTAGCAGTGCTTACGTGCAACCATGCCGACGCCCTACCGACGGCCGTTACGGTGAAAACCCTAACCGCCTTCAGCAGTACTATCAGTTTCAGGTAATGCTGAAACCCTCTCCGGATAACATTCAGGAATTGTATTTAGGCTCGTTGCGTGAGCTGGGCTTCGATCCTCTCGTGCACGATATCCGCTTTGTTGAAGATAACTGGGAATCACCGACACTCGGTGCCTGGGGTCTTGGCTGGGAAGTCTGGCTTAACGGCATGGAAGTTACCCAGTTTACTTATTTCCAACAGGTTGGCGGACTCGAGTGTAAGCCGGTTACCGGCGAAATTACCTATGGTTTAGAACGTCTGGCCATGTATATCCAGGGTGTAAACAGCATTTACGATCTGGTGTGGACGGACGGTCCTATGGGCAAAGTGACCTACGGAGATGTATTCCACCAGAACGAAGTGGAGCAATCAGCGTATAACTTTGAACATGCAAATGTTGATGCCCTGTTTAACACCTTCGACGAATGCGAAGCGGCCAGTCAGTTACTGATCGAAAAGAACCTGCCGTTACCTGCTTATGAACAGGTTATGAAAGCATCTCATGCGTTTAACCTGCTCGATGCGCGTCATGCCATATCAGTCACCGAACGACAGCGTTACATTTTACGTGTCAGAACGCTGGCAAAAGCCTGTGCACAAGCCTATTACCAGGCACGCGAAGATCTCGGTTTTCCGCTTTGTCAGAAGGAGCAGTAACAGTGCGTACAGAGAATTTATTAATTGAGTTGGGAACCGAAGAACTCCCTCCTAAATCGTTGATCCAGCTAGGAAGCAGCTTTGCCGCAAACGTAGAAGATGCCCTCAACAATGCGGAACTAAGCTTTACTCAGGCCCATTGGTTTGCCGCACCGCGGCGCTTAGCGGTGTACGTTGTAGGTCTTGCTGAGCATCAACAGGATAAGATCGTTGAAAAACGTGGACCAGCCGTAAGTGCCGCCTTTGATGACGAAGGAAATCCAACCAAAGCGGCGGTGGGCTGGGCACGCGGTAATGGCATTTCGGTTGAGCAAGCCGAGCGACTGAAAACCGATAAAGGCGAATGGCTGCTGTATAAAGCCGAAGTGAAAGGCCAGCCGATCAGTGCCCTGCTTCAGGACATTGTTAATCAGGCGATTGCCAAATTACCTATTTCCAAGCCGATGCGCTGGGGTAACTATGAGACCCAGTTTATTCGTCCGGTACATACCCTGTGCACATTGTTTGGCAGTGAGTTAATAGCCGTTTCGGCACTCGGCATGGATAGCTCCCGGACTATTCAGGGGCATCGTTTCCACGGTGACAAAACCTTTGAGCTCGATCATGCGGATAATTACCTGACGGCGCTCAAGTCGCATTATGTTGTGGCTGATTTCGACACCCGTGCGTCGCAGATCGCCAGCTCGCTTAATAGTAAAGCCGAGCAGCTTGGCCTTGTTGCCGATTACGACGACAGCCTGTTAAATGAAATCGCCGCCTTAGTGGAATGGCCTGTAGTGCTGCAAGCCAGCTTTGATGAGAATTTCTTAAATGTGCCCAAAGAAGCGCTCATCTATACCATGAAAGATGACCAAAAGTACGTGCCGCTGCTTAATAAAGACGGTTCGTTGTCGAATCAGTTTTTGTTTGTGACAAACATCGAGAGCAACGATCCAATACAGATTATCAGTGGTAACGAGCGGGTTATCCGCCCTCGCCTTGCTGATGCTGAGTTTTTCTTTGATACCGATAAAAAGCATACCCTCGATTCAAGACGTGCATCCCTTGACACCGTGTTGTTCCAAAAGCAATTGGGTACGCTTAAAGATAAATCTGACCGTATCGCCAGGCTTTCGGCCTCGATAGCCAGAACAATTAACGCCGATCCGGCACACGCCGAGCGCGCAGGGTTGCTATCTAAGACCGACCTGATGACCAATATGGTCATGGAATTTCCGGATGTTCAGGGCGTAATGGGTAAATATTATGCCCTGCATGACGGCGAGCCCGAGCCGGTAGCCAATGCCTTATACGAACAGTACCTGCCGCGATTTGCCGGTGATGAGTTACCCTCCTCGCTGGAAAGCGCCGCCGTGGCACTGGCTGACAAGTTTGATACCCTGGTGGGTATTTTTGGCATTGGCCAGTTACCTAAGGGTGATCGGGACCCGTTTGCCCTGCGTCGGGCAGCCATTGGGGTGTTGCGCATTATCACGGAAAAATCGCTGGTGATTGACCTCGAGGAAGTCGTCAGCGAAGCGGTTGATATCTATGCCGACAAACTCAGTAATGCACAGTGTAACGAGCAAGTGGTCGATTTTATTCTTGGTCGCTTTAACGCATTGCTGCAGGATCAGAATGTTGATACTGATGTTATTCAGGCGGTTTCAGCACGTCGTCCAACACAGCCAACCGATTATTTAGCGCGTATTAATGCGGTAGCAGCCTTTAAGGAAAACGACGCCTCAGAAGCGCTTGCAGCGGCGAATAAGCGGGTTGCCAATATTCTCGCTAAGAATAATGTTGCCGGCGATGCCGATATCAGCGGGTCGTTGTTAACCGAAGAGGCCGAGATAGCACTTTATAACGATATCGAGGCTATCAAAGGCAGTATTCTGCAGCACGCCAGTGAGCGTGAGTATACTGAGGTATTGTCTCAGCTTGCCACCTTAAGACCGAGCATTGATGCGTTTTTTGATAATGTGATGGTCATGGCAGACGATGACAAGGTTAAACAAAACCGGCTGGCCCTGTTGCTGTTACTTCGCAGCCTGTTTTTAACTACCGCAGACATATCACTGCTGGCGAAGTAAGGTTAGCCATATCCGAATAACCAACAGAGACTAAGGGCACTAACAGGTGCCCTTTTTTATAAGGAAACCAATTATATGCAAAAACGCAGGTTCGCTATGGTTGCTGTACTGCTGGTATTTCTTGCCGGCTGTACGCAAACGGGCATGTATCCAATGTACCCGGAGCAAAAGCCGAGGATTGTTTTTTCTGACTGGTATTTACGTGGTGTATTTAACTGGTGGGAAGCCAAGCCTGCTTACCAGTTGCAGCGTGGTAATAGTAAGTGGTACGTAGATGTAGAGCTTATCGCCGATGGGCAGCCCTATGACTTTAAGTTTTCCAACGCCAACTGGACGCTGTCCCAGACCTGTGGCGGCAGTTACAAAGGATTAAGAGTTATCCTTAGCGAACCAACAGTGCTTAGCTGTGCAGAGCAAGCTGAAAACCTGCAGTTTATTCCAAAGACCACGGCAACGTATCGTTTTGCGGTGACAGGCAATACTGATTCTCAAATCATCCTGACTATTACGCAGCTTTAGACCAACCTGCGCAATTGAGATTTGCTGCCTGACCTGCATCAGCCAGGCAGCGGATCATTGCATACGAGATGCTACAACAGCGATTATGGAAGCGGTCTCGCGTGCGCTGCACCACGGAATATGGTGTTCATCAGCATCACATTTAAGCCATCGAGATAGGCCCTGGTTGCAGGCTCCTGGGTAAAGGCAATCACCATTCCCCGACCCATTGGTTGATGAATCAGATAGGGTTTATAGGCAATCTGAGACTTAAATTCATCCCAGATATAGCCACTTGCCATAACCTCATCTTTACCTTTAAACCACGCCACATTTTTACCGGATGCCAGCTTAATAGGTGAATACACATCATTACCGTATATCATGGCAACGACGTCCTGATTAACGCCAGCGGTTAGCCAGTGCTCCTGGTCGACTTCGACGTTGGCAAGAATACCGGCAACATAATCAGGCATGTCTTTGTCGTTTTCGATCATGTCGATAAAGCCCGCTTTATCCTTAATGACAGTACCGGCCACCACATCGTCACCATCTGCAGTCGGCGCGCTGGCCCCCTCTTCTTTTACCGCATACTCTCTTGCGACATCAAGTAAACCGGCACTCTCGGAGGCGGCCCATTGGGTTGCATCTGCCAGGGTAATTAATACCCCGCCTTTTTGTACCCAGTCTTTTATGTTTTGAGCACCACCTGCACCTAAATCACCTGCATAATAGCCTGACGGTAAAATGAGTACCTGATAATCACTCAGATTGGCGCGGCTTAATACATTGGCACGGATACCAGTAACCGGATAGTTAAACTGTTGCTCTATCACGAAACGCGTGTTGCCGGCACTTAACGAACTGGTTGGTTCATCCCAGGCCATTGCCACCTTAGGCGCTTTCATGGTGACAGTGTTACCACTACCAAAACTCGGTCCTTCTGTCACCCAGCTGCTATCGACCCCAACCACTTTGGCACCCGTTTCGTTAGCCAGTGACGCAATGATGGTTGGTAAATCGGCGTCGTTTTTGGCGACTTCGATAATCAACGACCCCGCCGGGAAACGACCAGCTTCCATTTTGAATGCCTGATCGGCACTTTTAACCTTAATGCCAGCACGTAGTGCTGCCGTTAAAAAGCGACCTGCAGACATATCACCCCAGGGTACGATGTAGGCAACCTTTGCATCAATGTTGCTTACATCAGCCAGTAATGGTGTATCGGCGCTAATAAAGTTGCCGTCAACCGATACGGCGCGTCCACAGTGGTCCGTATCGACGTTAAACATTAACGGTAACGACCAACCGGTGACATCATAGATTTGGTCACGCAGCTTATTGGCCCGGCGACGCTCTTGTTCTTTGATGAACTCGGCTGCCATATCAACCTGCTCGGTAAAGGTGGTTTTTACAAACAAACCACGGGGCTGTGCAGTATCAATAATGTAGGCACCTTCTTTATAGCTTGTACCACAAGCTTTAAAGCTTTCTGACGCCTGTTTTACCTCTACGCCATGCTCAGCCATGAGTGTGGCTAATCGATGCGTTCCTGCGCGATCACGTTCATTTGGTAATATATACACGCGTTCTTCATCATCATTTTTACCGGCCGCAATGGCGTTTACCTGATACTGATAAAAATCAGTCAGTATTTTTTCGCGATTTAAGGCAGTGGCCTCGGCCGTAGCCATGGATGCAACAAAGTGACGCTGAACGGTATCCTGGTAAGTTAATATCTCACCATCGGCCGTTTTAATGCGTTCACCACGGGCAGACGCCACCTCATAGGTTGCGGCTGACGCGCCATAGAAAGTTGGCCAGCTGTCGCCATAACCAGGGTAAAAGGCATCAAATACTTCGCGGGTAAAGTAACTAAAACCGAATTGGTCAAAATATTTGGCGTTGTTTTTGCCGATCAGCATGCTGTTGTCCAGCTGCCCTTCTTGCATGTAAGGGTTGATTGGCTGTGCTGACGGCACAAAGAAATAGCTCGAATCACTGCCCATTTCGTGGAGGTCAATAACAACCGTAGGCTTGTACTTATTAAGTAATTTAACCCGTGCTGCAGTTTCTGGTTGCGTGATTGCAAGCCAGTCTCTGTTCATGTCAAACAGATAATGATTTGAGCGTCCACGAGGCCAGGGTTCATTGTGTTCAGCACTAAGGCGGTCATCACTGTGCATGGCACCAACCGTTGAGTAGTAGCGGCTCACAAATCGCGCGCGGCCATCAGGGTTTTGTAATGGGTCGATGAATACCAGAGTGTTGTCTAAGATGGTTTTGTTCATCTTGACGTTGGTAGCGGCTAACAAATGGTAAGCCGTCATCATGGCAGCGTCGGTACTGGATATTTCGTTACCATGTACACCGTGCTCCAACCATACTGAGCTTGGCAGCTCGTCAATAAGCTTTTGCGCGGCAGATTTTGAGGTAACCCGTGGGTCGCTCAGTTTCGCCATACCTTCGACGTACTCATCGAGATTCATCAGGTTTTCTTCTGAGCCGATCACCGCGTAGATAAGCTCCCTGCCTTCCCATGTTTCGCCAAACTTAAACAGCTTTATGCGTTTTGGTGCAGCTTGTTGCAACGCTTCAAAGTACTTAACCATATCGCTGTGGCTGGTTATACGTTCCCCGGCGTTGTAGCCAAGCAGCTCTTTGTGGGTTGGGATGCTGTTGAGATATTGAGCCGAGGGCCACATTTGAAAAGTCGTATCTGCAGCCAATGTTGGCGCTGCAATACCCAGCGATGCTGCCAGCGTAGCAGCCAGAAGTAATTTATTGCCCATATTAATCCTTTTTTTTGTGATTTTGATTAATGTATATGGCTTTGTCTGCGCTGTCATGCTCAACAGTCTGCAATATGTGTCGGTCATCGAATAGGTACAAAAAAGCCCGATTTGTTATCGGGCTTTTTTTATTCAGGCAGCTATGAGTGAGATAGCGGCGTCTATACGTCGAGGTTTTCTACGTTGAGCGCGTTAGCTTCGATAAAGGCACGACGTGGTTCAACATGATCACCCATTAAGGTGGTAAACAGCTGATCACAAGCCACCGCATCTTCAATAGTTACTTGCAGCATTCTGCGGCTTTGCGGATCCATGGTGGTTTCCCATAATTGATCCGGGTTCATTTCGCCCAGTCCTTTATAGCGCTGAATATACTGACCACGCTTGGCTTCACTCATTAACCAGTCCAGCGCATCTTTAAAGTGTTCAACCGCCAGCTTGCGGTCGCCACGTTTAATGTAGGCGCCTTCTTCCATCATTCCGTTAATGGCTTCATTCAGGGCTTTGATACGTTGATATTCCGGTGACTCGATAAAATCGCGCCCCATATTATATTCGTATTCGATGCCGTGCATGCGCATGATAATGGCAATGTAGTATTCACTTCGCTCTGCATCACGTTTGATCTCATACTTGTACAATGCACCATCGGTTTCCTGAGTTTCCAGCGCACTGGTAAACTCTGAGGCAAATTCCGCTAGCGCACTCTCATTAGTCAGATCATCAGTCGACAATGTTTTGGTGTATATCAGTTTGTACCACAAGCTCGTTGGCATAACGCGGTACATGCGGGCAATAAGCTTTTCAACGCCCTGATACTGATTAACCAGGTTCTCTAAGGCTAAACCTTTTACCGGTAACGCCTCATCGCTAGTGTAAAGCTCTGCACCGTCAATCGCGATTGAAGTGAGGTGTCGGGTTAGCGAATCATCGTCTTTAAGGTACTGCTCTTGTTTGCCCTTTTTCACCTTATACAGTGGTGGCTGGGCAATATACACATAGCCACGTTCTATAATTTCTGGCATCTGGCGGTAAAAGAATGTCAGTAATAGCGTTCTGATGTGCGAGCCATCAACATCGGCATCGGTCATAATGATGATGCTGTGATAGCGCAGTTTATCAGGGTCATACTCGTCACGACCAATCCCGCAACCCAGTGCGGTGATCAACGTTGCCACTTCCTGAGAAGACAGCATCTTGTCAAATCGTGCTTTTTCGACGTTCAGAATTTTACCTTTGAGCGGTAGGATAGCCTGGTTTTTACGGTTACGACCTTGCTTTGCCGAGCCGCCCGCAGAGTCACCCTCCACTATGTACAGCTCGCTTAGTGCGGGATCTTTCTCCTGACAGTCGGCAAGCTTACCGGGCAAGCCTGCTAGGTCCAGGGCACCTTTTCGACGTGTCATTTCACGTGCTTTTCGGGCCGCTTCACGTGCCCGTGCCGCATCAATTATCTTGTTAGCGATAATCTTACTTTCGGTTGGGTTTTCCAGTAAGTAGTCGGTCAGCTTTTCGTTCATTGCTGACTCAACAGCAGGACGTACTTCAGATGACACCAGTTTATCTTTGGTCTGAGAAGAAAACTTAGGGTCTGGCACTTTTACCGATACCACCGCAGTTAAGCCTTCCCGCGCATCATCACCGCTGGTTGACGCTTTTGCTTTTTTATTGAGGCCTTCCTTTTCCATGTAGGTATTCAGCGTACGTGTTAGCGCACCTCTGAAACCTGCCAGGTGCGTACCACCATCACGTTGTGGAATATTATTGGTAAAACAGTAGATGTTTTCCTGAAATCCATCATTCCACTGCATCGACACTTCTACTGAAATACCGTCTTCACGCTCGCTGGAAAAGTGAAATACTTTGTTGTGAATAGGTGTTTTATTACGATTCAAGTATTCAATAAACGCCTGAATTCCGCCCTCGTAATGGAAGTGATCTTCTTTGCCATCACGTTCATCTTTAAGACGAATCGACACACCAGAGTTCAAAAACGATAACTCTCTTAATCGCTTAGCCAGTATCTCGTAATGAAATTCGACATTAGTAAAGGTGTCAGTACTTGGCCAAAAACGCAGAGTCGTTCCTGTTTTGTCGGTGTCGCCTATTACGCCCAGGGGTTTTTGTGGCACACCATGTTGGTATTCTTGTTCGTAAGTTTTACCACCACGGCGTATAACAAGCTTAAGTTTGCGTGATAGTGCGTTAACCACTGACACACCTACGCCATGCAAACCGCCGGATACTTTATAAGAATTATCGTCAAATTTACCACCGGCGTGTAGCACCGTCATGATAACTTCCGCAGCTGACACCCCTTCTTCTTCATGTAGTTCTGTGGGAATTCCGCGACCATCATCTGAAACGGCAACCGAGCCATCGGTGTGGATTTGAACTGTGATCTCAGAACAGTGTCCAGCTAATGCTTCATCTATTGAGTTATCGACAACCTCAAATACCATGTGATGCAAGCCAGTACCGTCGTCGGTGTCACCAATATACATGCCAGGACGCTTCCGAACTGCGTCCAAACCTTTCAGAACTTTAATACTCGAAGAATCATAATTGTTCTGTTCTGACATTTAGTTTTACTCCTCGTTCACGGAACCATGTTCCACGTGAAACATTTTTTTGTCTTTATATTTATTCACAAATTCAAGTTGTTCTTGTTCAATCGCTGTAACAAAAACCTGGGTCTGTGTTTCTATTAACCCGTCAATGAATCTTTCTCGTTTGTCTGCATCTAATTCTGCACCAATATCGTCAAGTAAAAAGATACTGTGTCTATTGGTTTCTAAGGTAAACAATTTTGTTTGTGCTAACTGTAGCGCTGCTACAGCCATTCGTAGCTGACCTCTTGATAACACTTCCTGAGCCTGGTTTTTATCAACCTTAAAGCGTAAATCCGCTTTGTGCGGGCCCGCTGAAGTGTATCCAACTTTTTGATCGTAACTGTGTTTACGACGCAGAACCTCAGACAATTCAGTGTCTTTATCCCAACCCCTATAATACGAGATTTCGACTAAAAACTCAGGTAGAAATTGCAAACAAGTCTCTTTAAATATGGGTATTAACTTATTCACATATTCCAGCCGTAAGGCGTCTATGCGTTCACTCAGGACGATAAACTGTTGATCCCAGTAACCTGCATCAAATTCCCGAGAATCTCTATTATAGTCCTTTAGCAGCGCATTACGATGCCTAAGTACTTTTGTGAACTGTTTAATCAGATCTGCATAGGATTGTTCCACGTGGAACAATCCCCAATCACAAAAACGGCGACGTTCTGAGGGAGAGCCAATAACGAGGTCAGTACTTTGAGGCGTAAACAACTGGATGGGCAGTAAACTGACTAAATCCGTGAGCCGCTTAAAATGCTCACCATTGACACTGCATTTGAACTGTTCGCCGTGCCCCCTGCTCAAACCAATCTTATACTGCTTATCCCCTTCACTAATACAATTAGCGAATATAGTGAACGCATCACAATTATGCTGCACAACCGATTGATGCTTAGACGTTCTGAATGAACGTCCGTAGCCTAAGTAATGTAGCGCTTCCAATAGCGACGATTTACCGCTGCCATTTTTACCGGTAATAATACTTAGTGTTGGAGAAGGCAGTAGTTGTACCGAATCGAAATTACGAAACTGTGTGAGCTGAACCTTATCCAAAATCATAAAATGATGAGCTTAATAAAGGCGGGATGCTGTGCAAGGTAAATACTAATCACGTGATAAAACTTTACTGAGTAATCCTGGCAAACCGGGCTGGGAGAAAACATTAATCTTGCGACCAAATGTTAACACCCCAGCAAAACAGTATTCATGCACAGCAGCGACAGTCACTCTACAAACGCATGGGCATGATAACGTACAACGCCGCGTCGTCATCTGCATCTTCAATTAGCGCGCTGGAGTTGGCGTCCATCAAATTGATTTTAACGTTATTTGAATTAATCGAATTGAGTACATCAATTAAATAGGCAACGTTAAAACCAATCTCTAGTGAGTCACCCTGATAATCAATATCGACAATTTCTTCGGCTTCTTCCTGCTCAGGATTATTCGCTGTGATTTTCAATTCACCAGAAGAAATATTGAGGCGAACACCTCTAAACTTTTCGTTAGATAAAATTGCCGCTCTGGAGAAAGCATCTTTTAAAACACCTTTGCTTGCTAAAATTGCTTTATCACTCTCTTTAGGCAATACACGACGGTAGTCCGGGAAACGCCCATCAACGAGTTTACTGGTAAAAATAAACTCAGTGGAAAACATGCGAATATGATTAGCGCCGATTTGTATCTTTAAGAGCTTGTCGTCGTCTTCTATAAGGCGAGAAATTTCCAACACGCCCTTACGCGGAATGATCACTTGTCGGGCAGGCAGCGACGCCGCGGTATATTCGAGTCTGCATAAAGCCAGGCGGTGACCATCTGTAGCAACAGTTCTTACCAGGTTTTCTTCCGTTTCCAGCGACATACCATTGAGGTAATAACGCACATCTTGTTGTGCCATCGAAAAGGAAACACTATCGATAAGATGTTTAAGATTGGCACCTGAAACTTCGAATTCTGCTTCGCCTTCCCAGTCTTCAAGGTTGGGATAGTCACTGGCAGATAACGTCGATAAGGTATAACGACCGCGCCCCGCTCTTATAATCGCTTTATTACCATCCAGGGAAAAATTAATTTGCGTGCCTTCTGACAAGCCACGACAAATATCAAATAATTTTTTGGCAGGTACGGTGATTTCACCCTCAGAAAATTCATCTTCCAATTTGATGCTAGAGATCAGTTCAACCTCTAAATCTGTACCTGTTAGCCATAGTGCGCCTTCACTAACCTTAATTAAAACGTTAGATAAAATTGGCAGGGTGTGACGTCTCTCTACTGCCCCGGATACAAGTTGCAATGGTTGTAAAAAGTTTTCCCGGCTGATGGTAAATTTCATCGAATTCTTTTCTCACCTGTGTTGGTTTTTATTAAGAAGACAGCGTTCTGATTAAATTCTTATAGTCTTCTTTTATATCATGACTTTCTTCTTTTAGCTGCTCAATTTTGCGGCATGCATGCAACACAGTTGTATGGTCACGGCCACCAAATACATTGCCCAACTCGGGTAAACTGTGGTTAGTTAACTCTTTGGCTAACGCCATAGCAACCTGCCTGGGTCTGGCTACGCTGCGACTGCGCCGTTTAGACAGAATATCAGATACTTTTATTTTATAGTAATCTGCTACGGTTTTTTGAATATTATCAACTGTAACCAACTTTTCTTGCAGAGCGAGTAAGTCTCGCAGCGCTTCGCGAACAAAATCGATAGTAATAGGTCGCCCGGTAAAATTGGCATTGGCTATAACCCGGTTTAACGCGCCTTCCAGCTCACGAACATTTGAGCGCAGACGCTTGGCAATGAAAAACGCCACTTCATTAGGCAAGTTAATATTATTCTCGGCTGCCTTACGCATAAGTATAGCCACCCGCGTTTCAAGTTCCGGCGGCTCAATAGCTATGGTTAGCCCCCAGCCAAAACGTGATTTTAAACGGTCTTCAACGCCATCAATCTCTTTAGGGTAACGATCAGAGGTCAAAATAATTTGCTGGTTACCTTCCAGCAACGCATTAAAAGTATGAAAAAACTCTTCCTGCGAACGCTCTTTATTAGCAAAGAACTGAATATCATCGATTAACAATGCATCTACGGAACGATAAAATCGCTTAAAGTCTTCAATCGCATTGTTCTGCAAAGCCTTAACCATATCCTGAACAAACCGCTCAGAATGCATATAAATAATCTTGGCATTGTCTTTTGAATCTAAGATGCCGTTGCCCACCGCGTGCAACAAATGCGTTTTACCTAAACCGGTACCACCGTAAATAAATAAGGGGTTATAAGAGCCACCTGGATTATTCGCTACCTGACTTGCTGCAGCTCTGGCTAATTGGTTTGACTTACCCTCAACAAAATTCTCAAACTGATAATTGGGATTAATATTGCTTTTGTGGCTTACCCCTTCAGGAATAGGTATTACCTGATTAGCTCTTGGTTGAGATTGTCTTGTTTGCTCGACTGCTGCCCTAGCCACCGATGACGAGGACTGACTAAAACCCGCCGCATTACTGCCCGGAAAGGATTGAGCTTGTGGTGAATTACTGGCCGCAGGATCAGGCTCTGCCGGCGCCCTGCGAGTATCCTCATTGCCCCTGTTCGACTGCATGGGAGGGGTATTAACCGCGGCACTGCTACCAGTACCAGAAGAAGGTCTGCGCTGAACAACTTCAAAACGCAATTGCGGTGTTTGCTGGGATCCGCAAAACTCTATAAAAAGTTGATTAATTTTGTCCCGGTACTTTTCACGAACCCAGTCCAAAATAAACCGGTTAGGAGCATACAGTGTAACAGCATCGTGATCTTGATCTGAGGTAAGTGGTCTTATCCACATAACAAACTGCTGTGTTGGGAGTTCCTGGCGTAAACGTTCCAGGCACTGATTCCATAAAGACATATTACTATTATGCTCCGTTAGTAGGTGTAGACCTTATTTTTATTGTTCTTATTCTTTATTAAAGTTATGTAATGATGCAGAACGATACAGAAAGTAAAAGCTGATATTCGTGCGTTATCTGATGACAACACAGCAGATCTACTGACAACTTGTGGATTATCTTACTTATTCGATCCGATGTAAATCGGGATCTCATAAAAAGGCCTTAAATAAACCTTTAAAACGATGTTTCATAAAGAAAAACTTATAATATCAATATACGATCACACGCCTTGATCGAAGATCCTGTATAGGCGATCAGTAGCTGCGATCAGGCTTGACATCCGTCTCAATAACTGTCAGAGAACACTTTTCTGTGGATAAATACAGTGTAAAACCAATTTATGCACAGATGGCCGCTAAATCCTCACTCACATCGCGTTTATTTGTACAAAAATAAACGCTTTAAAACGCCATTGGCATTGACATCAGGCCAATAGATCTCTAGAATTCAGCGTCCTTTTGCAGCACGTACATTTTTTACGCAGTTGCAGTAACTATTATTTAACTACGAAAAGTGAGACTTTGGTCATGAAAAGAACATTTCAACCGAGCAATCTTAAGCGTAAACGCTCTCACGGTTTCCGTGCTCGTATGGCGACTAAAAATGGTCGTAAAGTACTAGCCGCTCGCCGTGCCAAGGGTCGTGCTCGCCTTTCTGCTTAGTGGTATCTGCCAAAAGTGGGCGAAAATCAATTTTCCAGGGAGTTAAGGCTACTTGCTCCCTCCCACTTTACCTATGTCTTTGATAACGCAATTCCTGCCGTTTCACCGTGCTTTACGGTGCTTGCCAGACATAATCAACTTTCCCATCCACGTATTGGCATTACACTCGCCAAGAAACGTATTCGCAAAGCAAACCAACGCAATCGAATTAAACGACTGATTCGTGAAAGCTTTCGTCATCGCGCTAACATACTGCCAGGTATCGATATTATTGTAGTGGGTAAAACCGGTGCAGATGCCCTATCGAACCAGGAAGTATTTGCCACGCTGGAAAAATTATGGAAAAAGCTCGAAAAGCGCTGCACTTCGGGCTAATAGCATTGCCCTTATGTCTGATATACTTCTACCGCTGGTTTATATCACCAGTACTCGGACAACGCTGTCGGTTTCACCCAAGTTGCTCTGTTTATGCATTAAATGCACTTAAATCGCACGGATTGCTATTTGGCGGTTGGTTATCTATCAAACGCATATTAAAATGCCAGCCCTTGCACCCAGGCGGATATGATCCGGTGCCCGAACACAAACAACATAATAAACACTCAAATTAAAAAGAGACCAGTATGGAATCGCAACGAAGTATTCTGATAATTGCAATAGCATTTGTAAGCTATTTGCTCTGGCAACAATGGCATGCGGATTACGGTCCTCAACCTGTTCAACCAATCAGTCAAACACAAACTGATAACGTACCAGCGGGTGTGCCATCTGCATCGTCAGTTTCTGCTAACAATGGTACCGATGAAGATGTACCGGTTGCCACTAACGATTCGCTCCCCCAGGCACCTGTTAACAGTGGTAATCAGCAGCACTATGTGACCGTGCAAACCGATACACTGAATGTCACCATAAACTTAGTGGGCGGTGACGTAGTTCATGCTGATCTGGTTAAGTTTCCGGTGACCCAGGGCTCAGAAGAGTTATACAGTTTATTACGCGCCAATGCAGGTCTGTATGTAGCGCAGAGTGGTTTGGTTGGCCAGGACGGTCCCGATGGGAGCTCTGAGGGTCGGCCCCTGTATCAGGCATCTGCCGAGTCGTATACGTTAACCGGTGACACCTTGTCGGTCCCCCTAACGTGGTCAAGTAATGATGGCATAAGCATTACCAAAACCTTTACATTCAGCCGTAACCATAACGATGTTGATGTGAGTTATGCTATCAGCAATAACTCGGGCAGAACTGCCACATTCCAACAATATGCGCAGCTTAAACAAACCACCGAAGAAGCGGAAGGTGGCAATATGTTTATGCCAACGTACCGCGGTGCAGCCTACTCTACCGCCGACAACCGTTACAAAAAGTACTCGTTCGACGATATTGAAGACGACAAACTGCGCATCTCCACCACCGGTGGCTGGGTAGGTATGCTGGAACACTACTTTGTGTCGGCCTGGGTACCACCGCAAAGTGAAACTAACTCGTTATACAGCAGAATGCTAAATGGTCAGTATGCCATTATTGGTTATACCGGAACTCCGGCGTCAGTGGCGTCAGGCCAAGCCCTCGAGTTGTCCAGCACGCTATATTTAGGGCCTAAGGATCAAGATAAACTTGCAAAACTGGCACCTGGCCTGGATCTCACGGTTGATTACGGCATTTTATTTTGGATTTCGCAGCCTCTGTTTGCCTTGCTTCAGTTCTTGCACAGCCTGGTAGGAAACTGGGGTGTCGCGATTATCCTCATCACTATTATTGTTAAAGGTGCCATGTACTGGTTAACCAAAAAGCAATACGAGTCGATGGCCAAAATGCGTAATTTAGCGCCTAAAATGCAGCAGCTTAAAGACCGTTTTGGCGATGACCGTCAGAAGATGTCGCAAGCCATGATGGAACTGTACAAGAAAGAAAAAGTAAATCCCATGGGCGGCTGTTTCCCACTATTGCTGCAAATGCCAATATTTTTAGCATTGTACTGGGTGTTGCTGGAAAGCGTTGAATTACGCCACGCTGATTTTGTGCTGTGGATTACAGATTTATCGGTCAAAGACCCCTACTTTGTGCTGCCAATATTAACCGGCGCGAGTATGTATCTGCTGCAAAAACTGCAGCCAACTACCATGACCGATCCTATGCAGCAAAAGATCATGCAGTTTATGCCTGTGGCAATGAGTATTTTCTTTATCTGGTTCCCGGCCGGTCTGGTACTGTACTGGCTTGTCAGTAATGTGATTACCTTAATTCAGGCTAAAATTATTTATGCCTCAATGGAAAAACGCGGCATAAAATAATCACCGCAGGAATACTTAACATTATCAAGCCCGCGTGAATGCGGGCTTTTTTTAAACAGGAGCAGCCCAATGCCTTCGTTTGATATTGTCTCAGAAATTAACATGGAAGAAGTGCGTAACGCGACGGAGAATGCCAATCGTGAACTGGCTACCCGCTTTGACTTTCGCGGCGTAGAAGCCCATTTTGAATATAAAGATAAAACCGTAACCATGCATGCTCAGGCAGAGTTTCAACTTCAGCAAATGGAGTCGATGTTTCGTAATGCCTGTGCCAAACGTAATATGGATACCTCTTCTATTGACTGTAAGCCACTTACGGTAACCGGCAAAAATCATCGTCAGGTTATTGCGTTTAAAGAAGGTATCGAACAACCCATCGCGAAAAAAATCGTTAAACTGGTAAAAGACGCTAAAATTAAGGTACAAACTGCTATTCAGGGCGACCAGCTGCGGATTACCGGCAAAAAGCGTGATGACTTACAGCAAGTTATGGCGTTGGTAAAACAAGCCGATTTGGGTCAGCCATTTCAGTTTAATAATTTTCGCGACTAACCACTATGACTCACCTAAGCCACACAGACACCATCGTTGCACAAGCCACGCCACCAGGCCGTGGCGGCGTAGGTATCGTTCGTGTGTCAGGTCCTCTGGCCCTCTCTGTTGCCCAAACCTTACTGCGCGTAACACTGAAACCACGCCAGGCCAGTTACACTGATTTTTACAATGCCAGCGGCGACGTTATTGATCAGGGTATCGCGCTCTATTTTAACAACCCTCACTCTTTTACGGGCGAAGATGTGGTGGAGTTTCAGGGTCATGGCGGGCCAGTCATTATTGATATGCTGCTGGAGTCAATTTTAAGCGTACCCGGCGTGCGTCTGGCACGGCCAGGTGAATTCAGCGAACAGGCATTCCTTAACGACAAACTCGATTTGGCCCAGGCCGAAGCGATTGCAGACCTTATCGACGCCAGTTCACAGCAAGCCGCAAGAAGCGCGTTACGCTCGTTACAAGGCGAGTTTTCTGAGTACATTCATGCGCTGGCTGAGGCCATTATCCAACTGCGGATGTATGTCGAAGCAGCTATCGACTTCCCGGATGAAGAAATCGATTTTTTATCCGATGGTAAAGTCAGCAACGATCTCAACAACATTTTGAGCAAAGTACATGATGTCAGAAACCAGGCAAAACAAGGCGCATTGCTGCGTGAAGGTATGCAAGTTGTTATTGCTGGTAAACCCAATGCAGGTAAATCCAGCCTGCTAAATGCGCTGGCCGGTCGTGACAGCGCCATTGTTACCGATATCGCTGGCACCACCCGTGATGTACTCAAAGAACACATTCATATTAATGGTATGCCGCTGCACATTATCGACACAGCCGGACTACGTGACAGCCCCGACAAGGTCGAGCAAATCGGTATTGCCCGCGCATGGGATGCCATTAATCAGGCCGACAGAGTACTCTTTGTGGTCGATAGCACCACATCGAGCAGCATTGATCCCTACCTTATCTGGCCTGAATTTATGGCCCGTTTACCAGCCGGTATGCCGGTAACGGTGATCCGCAACAAAGCCGATAAAACCGGTGACGACATACAGTTACAACAAAGTGTATCTGAACATGGTACCTTTACTACCATTGCATTATCAGCAAGCACTGGTGAGGGCATAAATCTGCTGCGTGATCATCTGGCGGCCAGTATCGGTTTAGACACCACCACTGAAGGTCAGTTTATTGCCAGGCGGCGCCATATCGATGCTATCGATACCGCACTTGAACACCTGCAAACAGGTAAGCAACAGCTTGAAGATAATCTCGCCGGCGAGTTACTGGCTGAAGAATTGCGCCTGGCGCATCAGTCGCTCACCGAAATAACCGGCGAATTTACCTCCGATGACCTGCTGGGGCGCATATTCTCGTCATTCTGTATTGGTAAGTGATCTGTCCCGGTAAAGCCTGTTAGCATAAACAGGGTGTAAATTTATTACCTGCGAAGCTATTGTTGATATAATAACGCTCAAACTTAAACTCAGCTAACAGGTTTTACCGGAGCAATATGGATCGTCACTTTACGTTACTTGTAGGTTCAGTATTAGGCGCAAGTGAATATGTCGCAGATGCTATAGCTGAAACCGTGCGCGCTCGCGGCTACAAAGCAACAATACTCACCCAGCCAGATATTGATGATATCGACGAAGACTCAACCTGGTTTATTTGTACCTCTACTCACGGTGCAGGCGAATTACCCGACAACATACGGGCTTTTGCCAGTCAGTTAGAAGGCGAAGAGCTCAGCGACGTAGAGGCATTTATTATCGGCCTGGGCGACAGCAGCTACGATACGTTTTGTCAGGGCGCAATGATAATGCAATCGCTGCTCGAAAAAGGCGGCGCAACACTCATCGCCGATCCGTTGCACATTGATGTGCTGCACCACCCGATACCAGAAGATCGCGCCGTAGAGTGGTTTGAGCCCATTCTCGATACACTCGATTAAATGTTTACCCAGGCCGAACTCAACGCACTGACTACCGCAGTGAGTAATGCTGCGCGGGTTTTATATTGCCTGGCCTTCAGACCCAAAGCCAATACCGATACCTTGTTAACGCCCCCGTTGCAGTACAAAGAGCTGCTGTTATTGGTAAATGGTGACCACAGCCAGCAACTGTTTACCCGTGGTCGGCAAATCAACTCCCTCATCGAGGAACTTGCTCTGGCAGGCCTGGTGACAATCCCTGAGACACTTAATCTCGATGCGTCGTTAAACGGTGAACAATTGCTGTTACCGCTGATTAAAAAAGACCAGCAGTATATGCCGCTGCACCAACAGCATCATGCTATGCATCGTGACTGGCAGCCCGATAAGGCCGTATTTGAAGATATTGCCACACTTATCGGGTTAATCGATAAATCTTACGACGAACAAAATGTTGGCGAGTTTGTCGCCTATTGGTTAGGCCGACCAGAATCGGTATTAAGTCCTTATCAATGGACGCAAAAATTTACCTATTCGTTAAAAAACAGACGCACCGCAACGGGCTACCAGGCAGTCAAAAAGGTAGGCAGCCAGAACGTTGTCATTGAACCTGGCATCGAAGCAGATGATAATGCCAGACAACTCGTTGCTAAATACGCCCACAAACCACAAAGTAAATAATCATGGATTCATTTAAAAATAAGCTTAATTCGCTGGCTAAAACACTGGGTAAATCGGTACCGAATGAATCTGAATATATCGATTATAAAACCCTGCGTAAGCATTACGAAGCGCAGGCAAACCGAGAGATAGCCCAGCTTCAGCAGCAAACTAAAAAACAACGTATAGAACAGTTACACGGTAAATCAGACCTTAACCCACGCTGGACATTCAGTAACCTGGTAGAGGACAGTGACGACGTCATAGAAGCGGTGAGCATTGCCCAGTCGTTTATTGCCGCTCACGAAGATAAAGCCTGGCGCGATGCAGGCTCACATATGATGATATTTTACGGTGACTATGGTCGCGGTAAGTCCCATATCGCCGGTGCAATTGCGCATCAGCTCATCGACCAGTTTGAAATAACCGTGTTATACCGTCAACTGTCAACCTTACTGGAAATGCGCTATTCATCGTATGATTTTGGCGCCCAGGATAATGTTGGTCAGAAGTTTCGTCAGGCCAACCAGGAACTGCTCGACGTTGATATGTTGATCCTCGACGAAGTGTGCGTTAACGAGTCGGTATTAAAGAAAAATGCCCAAAGCTGGCTCGGAAACCTGCTAAGACAGCGTCTGGTAAACAAGAAGAACTGCATATTGATTACCAACCATTCGTTAAACGATCTGGCTCAGGCGTTAGGCAGTTATTGCTTTGAATCACTCAAAGAATACGACACCTACAAAGTGAAATTTTCCGGACCAAGCCGGCGAAACGGCTTAGAAATGGATGACCAGGACGACTTACCACCGCCCCGTTATCAGCCCAATCAGCTGAGATAATCAGTTTGTGTCATAAAAAGCGGGTATCTATACCCGCTTTTTTTTGCGATCAATAAAATAATTAACCGATCCGAAGTGCTCAGATCTGGATAACTCTTTTCCACAGAAAAACACGCTTAAATGCCTTATAATACAGTGATTGAACCGATCCGATCGTGGATCTAGTGAACAACTTATCCCCAGCTAGATCAAAGCTAGATCACCGCTGTGTATAACCTCTCCTAAGTAGCTGTGTACAAGCTTTGATCTCAACTTTGATAAGATCGCAACGAACCTCGCATGTGGATAAAACACCCCCTTATGCACAGGATCAAGAACTGGTTATGATCGGGGTAATACAGATCTTGTTGATCGCGTAATTTAATGTTTTATATGCCAAATAGTGAGTTACCCACAGATCCTGCCGCCCTTAATAAATATAAATATAAAAGATCTATATAGATCCTATATATTAATAACGCGATCCAAAAATACCGTTTCAGGCTTTAATGTAGAAAATTTAACCATTTCCATTAGGCAAGATCTCAGCTAAAATACGCGCCCTTTTTTCGACACTGGCTAAACGATTAAATTTCGTGAGGTAACTATGTTCTATCAGCAAAATTACGATGTAATTGTCGTCGGCGGCGGTCATGCAGGCACCGAAGCTGCACTCGCTGCTGCACGGATGGGCGTTAATACATTATTGCTTACCCACAATATCGAAACCATTGGCCAGATGTCTTGTAATCCGGCGATTGGCGGTATTGGTAAAGGTCATCTGGTCAAAGAGATCGATGCATTGGGTGGCGCAATGGCACTGGCCACCGATCAGGGCGGGATCCAGTTCAGAACATTGAATTCCAGCAAAGGGCCGGCAGTGCGCGCAACCCGCGCCCAGGCTGACCGGTCACTGTATCGCCAGGCGATCCGCAGTATGGTTGAAAATCAGCCCAACCTGACGCTGTTTCAACAGAGCTGTGACGATCTGATCGTCGAAAATGATCGGGTATGCGGCGTTGTTACCCAAATGGGCCTTAAGTTTCGTGCTAAGTCCGTGGTGTTAACCGTGGGTACTTTCCTGGGCGGCACAATCCACATTGGGCTTGAGAATTATCGCGGCGGTCGAGCCGGCGATCCGCCCTCTATCGCCCTCGCAGAGCGTTTACGCGCATTACCGTTTCGGGTAGATCGCCTTAAAACCGGCACGCCTGCGCGTCTGGATATCCGATCGCTGAATTTCGATGCTATGCAGGCACAACCGGGCGACACCCCAGAACCGGTATTTTCGTTTATGGGTAGCCGCGACATGCATCCAAGGCAGATCCCGTGCTACATCACCCATACCAATGAAAAAACCCACGATATTATTCGCAGTGGCCTGGATCGATCGCCCATGTTCACCGGCGTCATCGAAGGGGTTGGCCCGCGTTATTGCCCGAGTATCGAGGATAAAATCACCCGTTTTGCTGACAAAAATTCCCATCAGATCTTTGTTGAGCCAGAAGGACTCACCAGTGTTGAGGTCTACCCTAACGGGATCTCCACCAGTTTACCATTTGATATCCAGCAGGCACTGATCCACTCGATTAAAGGCTTTGAAAACGCACATATTATTCGCCCTGGCTACGCCATTGAGTATGACTTTTTCGATCCCCGTGACCTCAAGCAAACCCTGGAAACCAAGTTTATTGACGGGTTGTTTTTTGCCGGTCAGATCAACGGTACTACCGGTTATGAAGAAGCCGGTGCCCAGGGCTTAATTGCCGGTGCGAATGCGGCCATTCAGGTGCAGGAAAAAGATCCGCTTATTTTGCGTCGCGATCAGGCGTACATGGGCGTATTGATTGACGATCTGGCGACCATGGGTACCAAAGAGCCGTATCGTATGTTTACCAGCCGTGCCGAATACCGTTTACTGCTGCGCGAAGACAACGCCGACCTGCGTTTAACCGCTATCGGCCGCGAACTGGGATTAGTCGATGACGCCCGCTGGCAAAGATTTGTGACCAAAAATGAGGCGGTGGAGCAAGAGCAGCAGCGTCTGCGTGGGCAGTGGATCCATCCGGAACACGCCGCCACGCCTAAACTTAATGAGCTGCTTAAAAATCCGGTAAGTCGTGAGCACTCGCTTGAAGAGTTGATTCGTCGGCCGGAAATGACCTACTCAACGCTGATGAATATTGCCGGGATAGGCCCTGGTCTTACCGATCCTATTGCGGCCGAGCAGGTTGAAATTCAGATCAAGTATGCCGGTTACATTGCCCGGCAGCTCGACGAAATTGCCAAAACACAGCGTCATGAAAATACCCTGTTACCGGCTGATTTTGATTACAGTAAGATATCCGGGCTGTCTAACGAAGTGGTTGCCAAGCTCAGCGACGCACGACCAGAAACCATTGGTAAAGCGGCGCGAATATCCGGAATTACGCCCGCCGCAATTTCGTTATTGCTGGTATACTTGAAAAAACACGGCATGTTACGAAAATACGAGAAGCAGTCAGCCTAAATGAGTTTTGAGCGCGAAAAACTAAGTCTTATGTTACGTGACGGTGCGGCAGCAATGTCGCTACCGCTATCCGGGCAGCAACACAATCTGCTGCTTGATTATGTTGAACGCATCCACAAGTGGAATAAAGCATTTAACCTTACGTCTGTGCGCGACCCTGAGCAAATGATGGTCAAACACATTCTCGACTCATTAGCTGTGGTGCCATTTTTGGATCAACAACACTATATCGACGTGGGAACCGGGCCGGGTTTACCCGGTATCCCGCTGGCGATTGCCTGCCCGGAAAAGTCGTTTACGTTGCTCGATAGTTTGGGTAAACGCGTGCGGTTTATGAAGCAATGTGCCTTCGAGATGAAGCTGATTAACATTAACCCTATTCAAAGTCGGGTTGAGGAACATCAGCCCGAGCAGTACTATGATGCAGTACTCAGCAGAGCGTTTGCGTCGCTAAAAGATATGTTGCACTGGTGCCAGCATCTGGTAGATTCAAAGGGTAAGTTTCTGGCCCTCAAAGGGCAGTATCCGGCCGATGAAATCGCAGCAATACCCGATGCCTTTACTCTGGAATCTTCTGTAGAGCTTTACGTACCGGGGCTACAAGGCGAGCGTCACCTGCTGACGGTTCAAAAATCATAGTTGGGATCAAACGTGGCTAAAGTAATTGCAATTGCAAATCAAAAAGGCGGTGTGGGTAAAACCACCACGGCGGTCAATGTTGCCGCATCAATGGCCGCCACTAAGCGAAAGGTATTACTGATTGACCTTGACCCGCAGGGTAACGCTACGATGGGCAGTGGCGTTGATAAGTACGAAGTTGACGCAACCAGTTATGAGCTTCTGATTGAAGACAAGTCGGTCGATGAGGTAATCGTAAAAAATACCACCGGCAAATACGACCTGATTGCCGCTAATGGTGATGTCACCGCAGCGGAAATTAAGCTGATGGAGCAATTTGCCCGTGAAGTCAGGTTGCGTAACGCGCTGCAGTCAGTGCGTGATTATTACGATTTTATTTTTATTGATTGCCCGCCTTCGCTTAACTTACTCACCGTCAACGCACTGGCGGCCGCTGACTCAATTTTAGTCCCCATGCAATGTGAGTATTACGCGTTGGAAGGATTAACCGCACTGATGGACACCATTCATAAACTGGCGTCGGTGGTAAATCCTGAATTAAAAATAGAAGGTGTGCTGCGGACCATGTATGATCCGCGCAATCGCCTCGCCAATGATGTATCGGAACAACTTAAACGTCATTTTGGTGAACAGGTTTACCGTACGGTCATTCCTCGCAATGTACGCTTAGCCGAAGCCCCCAGTTTTGGCGCACCGGCGATGTATTATGATAAATCGTCTACCGGTGCAAAAGCGTATTTAGCATTGGCCGGTGAAATATTACGGCGACGCGATAAGTCAACAGAAATGCCTGCCAAGGCTAGTTAATAAAAAAAATATTCAGGCATTGAGGATACTATGTCAGCAAAAAGAAGAGGGTTAGGACGCGGTTTGGACGCTTTATTGGCGACCAGTCAGTCATCCTCTCGCCAAGAGAATGGCGAACAGACAGAAAATTTCACCCAGCGTAGCGAACTCAGCAAGTTACCCATTGAATTTATGCAGCCTGGCAAATACCAGCCGCGTAAAGATATGTCGCCGGATGCGCTGGAAGAACTGGCCTCTTCTATTCGTTCACAAGGTATTATCCAGCCCATCGTTGTGCGTGCTGTCGGCGTTGACCGCTACGAAATTATTGCGGGTGAACGGCGCTGGCGTGCTGCGCAACTCGCGCAGCTTGATGTAATCCCCTGCCTGATTAAAGAAGTGGCTGATGAAGCGGCGGTGGCCATCGCACTGATCGAAAATATTCAGCGCGAAGATCTTAATGCCATGGAAGAGGCCCAGGCACTCGACCGGCTGATGAACGAATTTGAACTGACCCACTCAGAAGTGGCCGACGCCGTAGGTAAATCACGCACCACCATTACCAATTTGTTGCGCCTGAATAATTTAAATGATGACGTGAAGCTGCTTGTTGAACATGGTGACATTGAGATGGGCCATGCCCGCGCTTTGCTGGCATTACAAGGCGAAGCCCAGTCGGAAGCCGCTCAGATTGTTTCCGGTAAAGCGCTGACGGTGCGTGATACCGAAAAACTGGTGCGTAAGATTCTCGAACCGGCCGAACCCAAGCCGCCTAAAGAAATCGACCCGGACGTGAAAAGTCTGGTGAATCAATTATCCGATAATCTGGGTACACAAGTCTCTATCGATCACAACGCCAAAGGAAAAGGCAAGTTAGTGATTAATTTTAGCGACCTTGATCAGTTAGACGGCATTTTATCGCGCATTAAATAGCATTTTTACAGGCAATTTAATGGTTAATTTGTCTGACCTTTTGTTATAGACGCAGAAAATTTTCACAATAACATACAAAAAGTCCATAACGGTTGAATTCTATCGCTAAAACAGTATACTTCTGTCGCTTTTTGTTGGGTTTCGAGACCAGAGAATTTAAGTGACAAATAACTTGGCCGACAATGGAAAATCTTTGGCCAAAAAAGCGGCGCTTTTTCAGTGTGCGTCGGCGATAATTTTCATTCTCTTAACATGGGTGATAAGTACCGTTGATATCGCAGTCGCTGTAGCCGCCGGTACGCTCATCAGTATTATACCCAATCAAATTTTCGCATTGTTTGCGTTCAGATATGCCGGGGCCAGCCAAATGCGGCGGGTCACGAAAAGTTTTAGCCAGGGGTCAAAATTAAAACTGGCTGCAACAGTTATATTGTTTGCTATAGCATTCGCGGGGTTAAAACTGGCCCCGCTGCCGGTATTTGCCGGTTTTGCTATAGCCATAGTCAGCTACTGGCTGGCATTGTTTCGTCTGCGATAGTACTAACGAAAAAAATAAAACGCGTCGCCTTAACAAACACGACGGCGAAGGTCGTAAAGACGGAACCGGCAAAGAATTTTAAACTTTAATTTTTAGGTTGAACAATGGCATCTGAATACACTACCTCAGAATATATCAAGCACCACTTGACCAATGCCTCCATGTGCAGCACCGAGAATGGCATAGCGTTTAATGCGCAGTGTGCCGACGCTGGATTTTGGGTATGGCATGTGGACACATTAGGCTGGTCTATCGCACTTGGCCTGTTGTTTTTGGCGCTGTTTCGTTCGGCAGCCAAAAAAGCCACGACGGGTGTGCCTTCTAAATGGCAGGCGTTTGTCGAACTGGTTATCGAATTTGTTGATGACAACGTTAAAAGCACCTTTCATGGTAAAAGCAATCTGATCGCGCCACTGGCTCTGACCATTTTTGTTTGGGTACTTCTGATGAACCTGATGGACTTGGTTCCGGTTGACTGGTTACCGTCGATTGCCGGTATGATTGGTCAGTATGGCTTTGGTATGGATCCGCACGATGTGTATATGAAGGCCGTACCTACCACCGATCTTAATCTGACCTTCGCCCTGGCACTGGGTGTATTTGCGCTGATCATTTTCTATTCAATCAAAATCAAAGGTGTTAGCGGTTTTGTTAAAGAGCTGACTATGCAACCTTTTGGCCACTGGGCGTTTATTCCGGTTAACTTTATACTGGAAACCGTGACGCTGCTGGCGCGTCCATTATCACTTGCGCTGCGTTTATTCGGTAACCTTTACGCCAGTGAGCTTATCTTCATCCTGATTGCAACGCTGGGCTATTTCCAGCTGCCATTGCACTTTGTGTGGTCGGTATTCCACATCCTGGTGCTACCGTTGCAAGCCTTCATTTTCATGATGCTGACCATCGTTTATCTGAGTCTGGCATCAGAGGATCACTAAGAATATTGGGTTGTTGTGCGCTACCTGGCAGTACACGGCAACCCCATTGAAACGTGTTTTATTTACTTTAACTTTTAACTTTAAATTTAACTTAATCGGAGACGTACATGTTATACATCGCTGTTGCACTACTGATCGGTCTTGGCGCCCTTGGGACTGCCATTGGTTTTGGTCTGTTGGGTGGTAAATTCCTGGAATCTGCTGCACGCCAACCTGAACTGGCACCTCAACTGCAAGTTAAGATGTTTGTTGTAGCGGGTCTTATCGATGCCATCGCAATGATTGGTGTTGGTATCGCTTTATACCTCTTGTTCGCTGTTGGTGCTTAATTTTTATTAACTCAAGTCTATTAGCGAACATATATGAGGAGGAGCGGTTGTGAATATTAACGCCACTCTAATTGGTCAAACAATCGCATTCATCGTTTTTGTGTGGTTCTGCAAAAGCTATGTATGGCCACCATTGATGGCCGCGATTGAAGAGCGTCAGAAGAAGATAGCCGATGGCCTTGCTGCTTCTGATCGCGCTGAGAAAGACCTGGAGCTTGCTAAAGCCAAGGTTTCTGAGCAATTAAAAGAAGCGAAAGCACAAGCAGCTGATATTATCGAGCAGGCCAAAAAGCGCGGCAATCAACTTGTTGATGAAGAAACGCAACGTGGCCATGCTGAGCGTGAAAAAATTATCGCGCAAGGTTATGCCGAAATTGAAGCTGAACGCAATCGTGCCAAAGAGGAACTGCGTAAGCAGGTAGCAGCCTTAGCTGTTGCTGGCGCACAGCAGATCCTTGAACGTGAAATCGACGCTAGCGCGCAAAGCGACATTGTTGAAAAACTTGTCGCCGAACTTTGATAAAGGAGATGAGCCATGTCTGAATTGACAACCGTAGCTCGTCCCTATGCAAAAGCGGCTTTCGATTTTGCTATTGAGCATAATGCCATCACACAATGGCAGGACATGCTGAGCTTTGCAGCAGAGGTCTCTAAAAACGAGACTATTCGCAAGTTATCGACAGGCTCGATGGCGGCGGACAAGATTGCAGAACTCTACATTAATGTCTGTGGTGATTCGCTCGATGAACATGGTCAGAATCTGATTAAGATACTGGCTGAGAATAAACGTTTAACGGTACTGGCCGACATCTCTGCGATGTTTAATTTGTATAAAGCAGAGCATGAAAAAGAAGTAGAAGTGTCGATCACCTCTGCGTCTGAGCTTAGCGAAGCTCAGCAATCTGGACTCAGTACAGCGTTAGAAAAACGTTTGGCACGTAAAGTGAAGCTTATTTGTAACGTGGATCCTGCCTTGGTAGCTGGCCTGGTAATTAAAGCCGGCGATACAGTTATCGATGGTTCCGTGAAATCTAAATTGAACCGTCTCGCAGACGCGTTGCAAGCATAACGGGGATAAGAGCATGCAACTTAATTCCACTGAAATTGCAGAACTGATCAAGAAACGAATTGAACAGTTTGATGTAACCAGTGAAGCACGCAACGAAGGTACTATCGTCGCAGTAACTGACGGTATCATCCGCATTCACGGCCTGGCCGATGTCATGCAGGGTGAAATGGTTGAGCTTCCTGGAGGTCGCTATGCGATCGCACTGAACCTGGAGAGAGACTCTGTAGGTGCAGTGGTAATGGGTCCTTACTCGGACCTGCAAGAAGGACAAAAAGTCCAGTCTACTGGCCGTATTTTAGAAGTACCAGTAGGTCGTGCACTGTTAGGCCGTGTGGTAAACACCCTGGGTGCGCCGATTGACGGTAAAGGATCTATCGACGCTGAAGGTTTTGAACCTGTTGAAAAAATTGCACCGGGCGTTATTGAACGTCAGTCTGTTGATCAGCCGGTACAAACCGGTTACAAATCAGTTGATGCAATGATTCCAATTGGCCGTGGTCAGCGTGAGCTGCTTATCGGTGACCGTCAGACTGGTAAAACCGCGATGGCCGTTGATGCCATCATTAATCAGAAAAACACCGGTGTTAAATGTGTGTATGTAGCCGTAGGCCAAAAAGCCTCGACTATCGCTAACGTGGTTCGTAAGCTGGAAGAGCACGGTGCAATGGATCATACCATTGTAGTGGCAGCGTCAGCGTCTGAGTCAGCAGCACTGCAATACCTGGCGCCTTACTCTGGTTGTACCATGGGTGAATATTTCCGTGACCGCGGTGAAGACGCGCTGATCGTATATGATGATTTGTCTAAGCAAGCTGTTGCTTACCGTCAAATCTCATTGCTGCTTAAGCGTCCGCCAGGCCGTGAAGCTTACCCGGGTGACGTGTTCTATCTTCACTCACGCTTACTTGAGCGCGCTGCCCGTGTTAACGAGCAGTATGTTGAGCGTTACACCAAAGGTGAAGTGAAAGGCAAAACGGGTTCATTAACCGCCCTGCCAATCATTGAAACACAAGCCGGTGACGTTTCAGCATTCGTACCTACTAACGTAATCTCGATTACTGACGGTCAGATCTTCTTGGAAACTGACTTATTCAACGCAGGTATCCGTCCGGCGGTTAACGCTGGTATCTCGGTATCGCGTGTTGGTGGTGCAGCGCAAACCAAAATCGTTAAGAAGCTGGGCGGTGGTATCCGTTTAGCCCTGGCTCAGTACCGTGAACTGGCGGCGTTCTCGCAGTTTGCTTCTGACCTTGACGAAGCAACTCGTGCCCAGCTTGAGCACGGTGAGCGTGTTACCGAGTTAATGAAACAGAAACAGTATGCGCCATTGTCAGTGGCCTATATGGGTGTTTCCCTGTTCGCGGTAGAAAAAGGCTTTTTGAAAGACGTGGAACTGAACAAGATCCTCGATTTCGAAGCAGCCCTGCATTCATACATGAGCAGCGAACACGCTGAGCTAATGAAAACTATCAATGAAACAGGTAACTACAACAATGACATTGAGTCTCAGTTGAATGACGCTTTAACCAAATTTAAAGCGACACAAACTTGGTAATCAATGGCTGGTGGTGAAAACCACCAGCGAAACGTTGAGTAATCGGAGAGATAGTCATGGCCAGCGGTAAAGAGATAAAAGGTAAGATTGGGAGTATTAAAAATACTCAAAAAATTACCAGTGCGATGGAAATGGTTGCTGCGTCTAAAATGAAAAAGGCGCAGGAACGAATGGCTACTGGTCGTCCGTACGCACAAAACATGCTTAAAGTGATTGGTCACATTGCTAACGGTAACCTGGAATATCGCCATCCTTATCTGGAAGAGCGTGATGTAAAACGGGTTGGTTACATTGTGATTTCCACTGACCGGGGCTTGTGTGGTGGGTTAAACACCAACGAGTTTAAATTGGTAACCCAGGAAGTAAAAGCCTGGCGCGCCAAAGACGTCGAAGTGGACTTTGCAGCGCTAGGTTCTAAGGCGTGTGCGTTCTTTAAACGGTTTGGCGGCAACTTACTTGCTGCAGAATCCGGTTTAGGTGATGCACCGAAAGTCAGTGACATAGTGGGTGTCGTTCGTGTCATGCTTAAGGCATTCGACGAAGGAAAACTAGATAAAATATTTTTGGTTTTCAATGACTTTGTAAACACTATGACACAGCAGCCTGTAAGCAATCAATTACTGCCTTTGCCAAAGTCAGAGGACGAAACATTAAAGCATCGCTGGGATTATATTTACGAGCCGGATCCAAAGCCAATTTTGGAAGCATTAATGGTTCGTTACATTGAATCTCAGGTTTATCAGGGTGTAGTAGAAAACGCTGCGTCAGAGCAAGCTGCTCGAATGGTTGCAATGAAAGCCGCAACCGATAACGCAGGTAACCTGATCGATGATCTTCAATTGGTATACAACAAAGCGCGTCAGGCCGCGATCACACAAGAAATCAGTGAGATCGTGAGCGGTGCAGCGGCGGTGTAGGCAAAGGTTTATAAAAGTTAATGAGGACAAATTATGAGTCAAGGTAAGGTCGTCCAAGTCATTGGCGCCGTTGTGGACATAGAGTTTCCACAAGACGCGGTTCCAAAAGTATATGACGCACTTAAAGTTACCGAGGGTGGCTTGTCTGGGTTAACCCTGGAAGTGCAACAACAATTAGGCGGCGGTGTAGTACGTACCATCGCTCTGGGGTCTACCGACGGTTTGCGTCGTGGTTTAGACGTTGAAAACACGGGTAAGCCAATTCATGTGCCGGTTGGGGTTAAAACTCTGGGTCGCATCATGGATGTACTGGGTAACCCGATTGATGAAGCGGGTCCAATTGGTGAAGAAGAGCGTATGTCTATTCACCGTGAAGCGCCCAGCTACGAAGATCAGTCAAGCTCAGTAGAACTGCTTGAAACAGGTATTAAAGTAATCGACCTGGTTTGCCCATTCGCTAAGGGTGGTAAAGTAGGTCTGTTCGGTGGTGCCGGTGTTGGTAAAACCGTTAACATGATGGAGCTTATCCGTAACATCGCCATCGAGCACAGTGGTTACTCTGTGTTTGCCGGTGTTGGTGAGCGTACTCGTGAAGGTAACGATTTCTATCACGAAATGAACGACTCCAACGTACTGGATAAAGTATCACTGGTTTACGGTCAGATGAACGAGCCACCAGGAAACCGTTTGCGCGTGGCGCTGACCGGTTTGACCATGGCTGAGAAATTCCGTGACGAAGGCCGTGACGTACTGTTCTTCGTGGATAACATCTATCGTTATACCCTGGCCGGAACCGAAGTATCAGCACTGTTAGGCCGTATGCCGTCAGCGGTTGGTTATCAGCCAACGCTGGCTGAAGAAATGGGTGTTCTGCAGGAACGTATCACGTCGACCAAGACTGGTTCAATCACGTCGATTCAGGCGGTATACGTACCAGCCGATGACTTGACTGACCCGTCACCAGCAACGACCTTTGCTCACTTGGATGCAACGGTGGTTCTGTCTCGTGATATCGCGTCTTTGGGTATTTACCCAGCGGTAGATCCACTGGATTCGACTTCTCGTCAGTTAGACCCACAGGTAATTGGTCAGGAACACTATGACACAGCGCGTGGTGTACAGTCAGTTCTGCAGCGTTATAAAGAACTGAAAGACATCATTGCGATTCTGGGTATGGATGAATTGTCTGAAGAAGACAAGCAGGTGGTATCACGTGCGCGTAAAATTCAGCGTTTCCTTTCTCAGCCATTCTTCGTAGCAGAAGTATTCACTGGCTCTCCGGGTAAGTATGTTTCTTTAAAAGACACGATCAGTGGCTTTAAAGGCATTCTGGCTGGTGAGTATGATGATCTGCCAGAACAAGCCTTCTACATGGTTGGTTCGATCGATGAAGCGATGGAAAAAGCCAAAAAAGCTTAATTTACGCGTAGCCGGTAATAGCAATATCGCCGGCTAACAATGTAGACAGGCTTTACGGACCTATCAGGAGGTTATTATGGCAATGACAGTTCATCTGGATGTAGTAAGCGCAGAAGAGGAAATCTTTTCTGGTCTCGTTGAAACTTTGCAGGTGACAGGAAGCGAAGGTGAATTGGGTATATACCCGGGTCACGCGCCTCTCATCACTCCAATTAAACCTGGCATGGTGCGTTTGGTTAAACAGCATGGTGAAGAAGAAGTTATTTATGTTGCCGGTGGTGTGCTGGAAGTACAGCCTGGCAGCGTAACTGTTCTGGCGGATTCCGCTGTGAGAGCAGAAGACTTGGATGCACAAGCCGCTGAAGAAGCTAAACAACGTGCTGAAGAGCACATCGCCAATCCAGGCGCTGATTTCAATTATGCTGAAGCTGCCATTGAGTTAGCCGAGGCAATTGCGCAATTACGCTTAATTCAAAAACTGCGTAAGTAAATTGCAATGAATCATGATAAAAACCCGGGCTTTCCCGGGTTTTTTTGTATCTGTTGTTTTTAGCTTTATGTGCTGACTAAGCATCAATAACCGTGGTTTGACGCTATTGTTGTCGGCTCAACGGCGTGTGCATCGGTTGTAAATCTGCAGGTAACATAGGGTTTTCAAGGGTAATAAAACGAATGTGTTGACCCTCAAGGTAGTTAAGTTCAGTGGCAAAATATTCTTGCAGCAATCGGGCAATGTCACCATTTTCCTGCAGACGTTTTAAGCCAAATTGCAGCCGGTCGGCCATATTTTGTCTACCGGCAGGTACATAAAACACCACTGCAAAAGGGTACACGATCACCAGCTCAGGGACTGCAAAGAGCAAGTCCGGTTCGCTAGCCTGATTTAAATCGTCCTCCAGCGCCAGAATACTGGACGGAAAAAAGTCAAACCGTTTGAGCTCTAGCATACTGAATAACGTGGTGACATTCGCCGTATCATCCACCAGCATGTTATTTGCACGGAATACATCAACATCAAGCCAATCCCGTGCCAGGCCAACCGAAAACTTTTTCAAATCACTTAAGGTATTAACCCCGGTAAATGATTGCAGGTTATCCTTATGCACAACCAAACGCCGGTAACCCAGCAAATTTTGCATAATAGGCACCGGCACGACAAGGTTAACCTCGGCCGGGTTATTAATGTCGGTTGAACCTAAATACGGCCCACTTCGAACATTAATCACCTCGCCAGCATTAATTTCGCGACGAACACGATTAGTGCTCAACTCGAGTTGAACACGTTGAAGTTGATAAGGCCCAAAAGCTGAAGAACTTGCTTCAAGTGCCATTCGCAACAACGCGAACTCATAATTTTCCCTGGCTGGTGAATGTCCCCAATCCCAATACTTATAAACCTCATTTGCCCACAACGCAGGGCTGCACGCCCAAATAAGCATTATCGGTATTAGTGTTTTCATACCCACTCAGGCATCCTCCCTTATCAGATCAATAACACGGCCAGTTATTGCAGGCGGATCCGCCTGATAATTATCGTCAATTTGCAAAGGCATAACCCAACGATGCGTTGTTAATTGGTGATGCTACATTAGCGTGTACTATAAACGTTGTGATAGCACAGTTAGTAATGCGTGTATTTGTTAACGACACTATTTATATACGTTCCATGGCAAGAATCAGTTTGTCTTTGGTGTTAAGTTCATTTGACTGGTCTATCTATGCCTTGCCAGTGAAATGGTTAGCTGGTTGTGGCGTTTATACACCGGCTCTGCCGACGTTTGTTGTGTGTAAGGGTATGGACTATTACTTTGCCGAGAAAACCTCCTGTATAACCGTAACGGTAATATTGGTACAATTTTCGGAACGACAACGATGACCGATTCAACATTCATTAACTAGAACTGCCCTGCTGCGACATCCCCCGCTCCATGGCTTTTTTTGCTGAGGCATTCGGTTGGTCATTTAACGACTACACCAGGGTAAGGGCGCCGGGTATTGTGAGTTTAAAGAGCACGGGATTACAGGCGGTTTTAACCAGTCAGATAAATCATCGCTGACAGATAACGGAGCCGCACCACTGGTATTTTATAGTCCGTTACTGGCCGCCATGCTTGCCAGTGTAGAAAGTCATGGCGGTAAAATAATAAAACCTGTTTTTGCTTTTTCTGGCGGACAGCGTTTCCACTTTACGGAGCCCAGCGGTAATGAGTTTGTTGTCTGGAGCGATCATTAATGCGAAATTGAAGTGTATTCGCTACTATAGCGACTATGAGCGTCATACATTAATAGCGAACCGCACGTGTTGTAAAAGAGCATGAATAAGAAAAAAAATACTGTGCTGCAGTTGTGGATGTTGCCATTGCTATTTGTGGTTGGTTGTTTTGCCGTTAACTACGCCACCGGTGCCCTGGATTATCGAAACATCAGTAGTGAGAGTTCCCAACGGGACTTTAATGCGGCATTGGGTATGCCACTGGTTATTGGTTACCTGTGGGTTTCGCTGAGAATAATGCACCGGCGAGCCGCCAACGGCATGGCCGAATTTCTGGTTAAGATTAATCAGGTAAGTGCCTTCGAACGCCATATCAGAGTGCTCGAGGTTAAGCTGGTAAAACATGTAATACTGGCGTTGGCATTAGCCATATCGGTAACGTTAGTTTATTTAATCACTGAGGATTTACTGGCTTTCAATCAGCCTCTGTCTGTGCTGGTTCTCAACATGATGGCAGTGCCTTTTTGGTTTTTGATTTTTTTATTTACTGTGCAATCTGCATGCTTCCCCCGATATTTGTACCGACACCTGCTAAGGCCTAATATCAGTGACGTCAGCGCTATTTGTCATTGCAAACTCATTTACGATCTGGGCATGAATAACACTATATTGTGTTTAATGATGTTTGCGTTGTTTCCTGTATTTTGGTTTGGTAAAACCATACCAATTATCGATATCATAATCTTGTTTGTGGTATTTGCTGCCCTAACGATTTTATTGTTTTTGCCGGTTATCAGAATGATATTGCTGATGAAAAGGCACTGTCGCGAGAATATTTATGCACTGGAGCTTCGCATTCGCGAGCGCGTTGTTGCCGGGCAGAGTGACCAGAACATCAATGACTTATCAGATCAGCTAAACCGTCTTAACCAGCTTGATGATGATTTAAAGCATATACACTATTGGCCCGGAGACCTTTTGGCAAACCTGCAGATACTCCTGCTGACGATTGGTATACCTGTTGTTTGCCTGCTATTAGCCTGGGTCATAACTTGAAACCATCACAGTTGCTAACCTATCTGCGTGGTATTTAGTAAGCTATCTATTGCTTGTCTTTACTACGCTGAACAAAACTTTGCCAACGCCGGGTAAAGCTAGTTAATAATTGCAGTAATGGCTTGGTATCGAGTTGTTCAATGGTGTTTAAGCTGTATGCCACGGCTTCAAGCGTGGATAAGCTGATATCGAGCTTTGATTTCCTGATCGCATATTGCCCTGCATTGGGAAGTGCGAGTTTATAAAACGGGAAACGGTTCAACCATTCATTATTTTTCCACATGCCATAGGCCTGTTTCCAACTACCATCAATAAAAATAACTCGCTCAATCTTCGTCTTGCGAGCCTCTGTTATATTAAGAACCTGACTGTTTGGCGACGGGTAAAGAACAACAGTATTGAGCGGTTGTGAACGCAATAACTCCTGTAATGAACTAAAGTCTATGGCAGATTTACCTACATAAATTTTAATTTTAGCTAAACTATGAGTAAGTAACCGTACTGTATTTTTTGCATGCGATGCCTCTTTAGGGTGTTGCAGTATAATTATTTCTGCCTGGTTATTTACCGCAGCAATATCCTGGCAAAGGCATGTTTTTAACGGGTAGCCACAATCTGAGCAGCATTGGCGCATGGTAAATACACTTTTATGACAAGTTTGGTAAAGCGTACCGCAATAGAGCGGGTAAGGCACACAGTTAGTCTGGTACCAAGGGGGAAAATCGCAAGCTATGGTCAGGTGGCAGATTTAGCTGGTTTGCCCGGTCGCGCCAGATACGTGGGCTATTGTCTGCGCAATACGCCCGCAAGTGAACGTTTGCCCTGGCATCGTATTGTTCGTAGTGATGGTAAATTGGCGTTCCCTCCACAGAGTGATTCTGCCCATACACAGCAAACACTTTTGCATGCAGAGGGTATTCGTGTACAAAACAACCGGGTCAGTATCAGCGAGTTTGGCTGGCAGCCCGACCTGGGCGCACTGCTACATGAAATACCGTATTAATTGATAAGTGAAACAACGCATTATGACAACATTAACGATTGGTATTGATAAACTCGAAGTGGGTATGTTCGTGTTGAAAATTGCCGAGCAAAAAGCCGGAGCCGTGCAAATTAAAACGCGCGGACGGGTTACCAGTCTGGCTATTATTGAGGAGCTCAAGCGCAAGGGCGTTAAACGTGTTGTCATTGAGACTGAAGCATCGGCTGCCGGAGCCTCATCTGAAGTCGTTAAACCCGATGTGGTTCAGGACGTCCATAACCGTGTCCCCTTAGCTGAAGAGCTTCGTCGTGCCGAGCGCTTATATCGAAAAGGCCTGGATATTCAGGCCAGTTTGTATGATGCCGTTGATAAAGACAAACCATTCGACGAGAGTATACCCAATGAATTTGCCCGTGCCCTGGTAGGGTCACTGAACAGAAACCCCGATGCCCTCCTTTTGCTATCGCGCATTCGTGAAAAAGACACTTACCTGCTGGAGCACTCTTTAAACGTAGGCATTCTCTCAGCCAACTTTTCGCGCTTTTTGGGGTTGCCTGAAGAGCAAGTCGTCATGGCGGCTTACAGTGGCATGTTGCACGACCTGGGTAAAATAAAAATTCCTGATCATATTTTGCATAAACCCGGCAGGTTAACCGCCGACGAAATGGAAATCATGAAGCAACATGTAACCTTTGGTGTGGATTTTCTGACGGATATGAAAATCGATAATCATCTTATTCGTGTGGTGAGTGAACATCACGAACGACTCGACGGGCTTGGCTACCCTGCGCAAAAACCTGCCGATGATATTTCGTTTAATGGCCGTTTACTGGCGATTACTGATATGTACGACGCACTCACTGCCGATCGATGCTACAAAGCGGGTATGTCGAGTCAGAAAGCGTTGAATATCCTGTTGCAGGATAGTGAAACAAAGCTCGACAAAGGCTTATTACAGCAATTTATAAAATGTATGGGCATTTACCCCATGGGCTCGCTGGTAGAGCTGTCCAACCAGAAAATTGCCATAGTGATGAAGCAAAATCCGTCACAGCCTTTACAGCCTGTAGTAAAAGTGTTTTATACCAAAATCGGTAATCACTATGTGACGCCCAAAGACATAGATCTGTCGAAAGACAACAAGGTCGCGATAGAACGATCCGTTGTTGCCTCCGACTACGATCTCGATATCAATCGATTTTTTAACCAGTCAATCTCTTTGTAATGTTGCAAATTTGCGACATTCCTCCTTTGTCTGTAATTCTTTCACAGAGGAACTGATTTCCTGCCGCATTGGTGTCTTTTAATTTATGGTTCATCACGGGCCTTTGTTGTGCTATGTGCTTATTCCGGCGCGTATTCAGTTAGCATTAAGGCAGGTGTGCAATAGTAGATATCAAGTTGGAATAAGACTTGCTCAACTAATCTTACATAAGTAACGGAATAGAGGATGTTATGAAAAAGCTCATGTTAGTTTGTGCTGTATCGGCGGCCATCACAGTGACCGGCTGCGCAAATAGCAACAATACACAGCGCGGCACGGCTATTGGCGCTGTTGCAGGGGCCTTACTCGGCAAAGCAACCGGAGATAACGACAAGAGTCGGTATGCCTGGGGCGCCGTTGTAGGGGCGATTGCTGGTGGTGCCATCGGTAATTATATGGATAAGCAGGAAGAGGCACTACGCGAAGAACTGGCCGATACTGGCGTTGATGTGGTTCGCGAGGGCGATACGTTGCATCTTATTATGCCCGGCGATATCACCTTTGCCACCAACAGTGCAGCGGTTAGTCCTAATTTTAACCCCGTATTAAACGACGTGGCACTCATACTGAACGAGTATGAAAAAACCGTGCTGATGATTAAAGGCCACACGGATGACACCGGCGCCGAGGAATACAATCAGGCCCTCTCAGAGCGCCGTGCTAATGCAGTGAAAAACCTGCTAACCACCTACAACGTTAACAGCCAGCGCATTACTACGGTTGGCCTGGGCGAATACAAACCAAAAGTACCCAATACCTCGGCCGAAAATCGCCAGCAAAACCGGCGTGTTGAGCTTTCGATCGAACCGATTAAACGCTCCTAATCTGGTTGGCACCTGGCAGGTCTTCGCTAGGTACCGGCGTTGTCGGTTAGCTCATATGACACCAGGCCGGAAGTTACTGTAAGGCCTGGTGTGATTTTATTTGTTTGGCGACGTCACGGGCAATATCGTTAGGAATGGGGATGGTGAGATGGTACTGCGAGACTTTCCAGCCCTGCTCTGTTTTAACAAGAACGCCCGTTCCACGGGTCAGGCCCAGCGACGCGTTATCGAGAAGTTCATCAAACCACGCCACATCCCCGCCCGGAGAAAAATAAATATGTCGGTCCTGTAAGGTATACGTCCAGCCAGTCCCCCTGTCGAACACAGGTTTTGCATAGTTTTTAAAGGATTGCAGATCCCATGTTTCCGAGGCATCGGTACCAATAAATACCGCATCATCACTATAAAGAGCAAAATAGGCTTCGAAGTTGGCCTCAGAGGCATTGGCATGCAGCGAATTTAATACCCTATCAACAGCCTCCTCATTATTTGCTGACGCCGACAAGGCGATAAAACACATTAAACAGAACCATAGACGCATAATAAAAACCTTAATTGGGAATGGAATCAGACGTTTCAATTCGTTTTGATTGTGTCATCGAGTGTCCATTGGTTTACAAGAAATTGTTTTTTAATGGTAATTATTAAAAAGTATAGTTGCAAACCATGGCTTGTGGACTATTTTTTGTATAAGCCTTGTTTTTGGGGCCTTGTACCTAGTCTATATTCGGGGTCTGTTACTTTATGAACTTTTTATCAAAGCTCACCGTGGGTCAGAAGATCCTGCTTATACCCGTGATTGGCACGCTGAGCTTTATACTGTTTATTGTTATCAACAGTGTTGTATCGTCACAAAATGCGAGCAAGTTAGAAGTTGCTCAAAATATTGATTTTCCAGCCCTGCAGCTAAGCACCTCGGCGTTGACTAACATGGAAAAGGTGCGGGATACCTTAGCGTCGTCAGTCACAACCGGTGATACCGAAGCCATTTCTATTGCCAGCGAAAAAGCCGATGCCGTGCGGTCTGACTTAAAGTCGATCAGCCAGATCGCACCAGCGTTGAAAAATGACATTAGCGCGATTCTTTCGGCATTTAACGCTTACCATGATACTGCTGGGCCGCTGACATTGTCGATACTCGATAATACCGCTGACTTTGCCACCCTCGGTGAACAACTGGAAGTGATGAATGGCAAGTACGATGAGGCAATAGACAAACTCAATCAATTTAAACGCGCTCGACAGCAAACCTTTGAAGATGCGTTTGAACAATACAACAATGCCCAGGACTTTTTGTTTTGGCTGGGTATTGTTATGGGCGGGCTAACAACGTTAGTGCTGTTCGGTACGGCAATCCCGGTTACCCGAACAATAACTGGTAACCTTTCGCGGGTGGTTAAGTCGCTGCGCGATATTGCTGAGGAAGATGGGGATCTCACCATTCGTATCCAGACTAACGCCCAGGACGAAGTAGGCGACCTGGTAAAGTATTTTAATCGCTTTATGGAAAAACTGCAGCGGGTGGTGAAAGACATTGTTGATACCACCTTGCCGTTGTCTGACTTAGCGCAGAACCTCAACCAACTCACTGATGTAACGAATAAAAATATTGTCCGGCAAAAAGGGGCAGCAACGCACGCAAAAGACGCCGTAGACAACATGAATCACTCAGTGATTGCGGTTGCTGAGAGTGCTGCGGAGGCGGCCAGTGCGGCAGATGAAGCGTCTAACGCCTCGGCGAATGGTCAGTCAGTAGTAAACAGTACGGTAAGCAATATTCAGGCGCTGGCGAAAAATGTCGAGCAAACATCTGTTGTGATACGCCAGCTGGAAAGCGATTCGAATCAGGTTGGGGTGATACTGGATGTGATTAAAGGCATTGCCGAACAAACTAACTTATTGGCGCTTAATGCTGCGATAGAAGCCGCTCGTGCCGGTGAGCAAGGTCGCGGCTTTGCAGTCGTTGCTGATGAAGTACGAACGTTAGCTTCGCGCACTCAGCAGTCGACCGAACAAATTCAAAAAACCATTGAACAACTGCAAAATGCAGCGCAAAAAGCGGTAGAGGTAATGTCCAGTGGTACGTCTCAGGCTGAAGGCAGTGTTGCTGAGGCCAATAAAGCCGGTGATAGCCTTACTGTGATCGCTGAAACCATTCATCGCATCAGCACGATGAATGGTCAGATTGCCAGTTCTACCGACGACCAACAGGCCGTTGCTCGACAAATAGTGGGTTTTGTCGATGAAATCAATGCGCGTACCGATGAAACGTCCAACAATTCAACACGTTTGGCGTCGGCGAGTAACGAACTCGCCGGTTTAGCCAAAAATCTGGAGAATATCGCGCGGCAATTTCGCGTTTAACCAGTGTGGCGTGCCAGCTCATTAAAACCAAACCCGGGGATAACGGGTTCATACAATAATCGTCTGCTACTCAAGGGTAGCTGGTTATACATTTACCTGGAAAAAACTATGAAAAAACAAACGATTTTGGCCGCACTTGCACTGTCTACAGTGCCACTTAGTGCCGGTGCAGAAATTAATTTTAGTGGCTTTGGCAGTGTTGTTGGCGGGGTTGCACTGGACGATGAAGTGACTGTTCGTCGCTACTCCGATGATATTGAATTTAAACAAGGCTCGTTTTTTGCGTTGCAAGCGTATTCAGATTTAACGGAAGGGCTCAGTGCAACCGTTCAGTTGCGGGCGCGCGGCAGTGATGACTGGGAGCCGGATTTTACCTGGGCATATCTCTCTTATGAAATTGATCCAAGCTGGCGAATTCAAGCTGGTCGGCAGCGTATTCCATTTTATCTGTATTCTGACTATCTGGATGTTTCCTACGCATATCATTGGATCTCACCGCCGTCAGAGGTATATAAAGCGCCCTTTGATTCAATTGATGGTATTGCCACCATCCATAACTTTAGTGTGGGTGATGCGCTGGTGGATATGCGCTTGTATTTCGGCCAGGAAGATTTTGAGACCACTACTAATTCCTTTGAAATCAGCAATATCATCAGCGCGGTAGCCAGCGTAAATTACGGCTGGTGGACCTTTAAAACCAGCTATACGCAGTTTGATATAACCGGCGAATTAGGCCTGGAGCCGTTGGTGCAAGCGTGGTCCAACTCGCCATTTCCGTTAGTCGGCTCTGATTTAGATGTTAATGAGGATGAATATAGCGGCCTGGAAGTCGGTGTGATTTATGACAATCAGGATTGGTTATTCTTAGCAGAATATATTCCTTCATCGTTGGATAAAGGGGTTATCGGCGACTATGGCCCATGGATGATCTCAGTCGGAAAGCGCTTTGGATCGACGATGTTTCATGCCACGGTGGGTGAAGATAAAGTTGACGCGTACAATGAAAACTTTAAAAACGTACCGAGAGGGTTAGATGCCGGTCTCGATGCGTTAATTGGTGCTACCCAGGACGTTATTGATAGTAATACCTACACGCGACCCTTTTACTCGGTTGGCATGCGTTGGGATTTTCATCCTTCGGTGGCTTTTAAAGTGGAATACACCAACATCGATTATGAAAATCTGGGTAATCAGGGTGTCATTCAAACAGCGCTAGTGACAGTGTTTTAGGAGGCCGCCATCATGAATAGGTTTAACGCAAGGTTACTCGTTGTTGGCGCCTTTATGTTATTAAGCCGGGTAGCGGTGGCAGATGTCGCCGTTGTGGTAAGCCCGGGTTTTGCGGGTACGCCGGATCAGGCACAAGTGGCGCAGGTGTTTTTAGGTAAAGATAAATCGCTCACGCCATATATGCAGCAGGGGCCGCTGGCTGAGGAATTTATCGATAAGGTGCTGTCTCGTAATGCCTCTCAATATAAAGCGTACTGGGCTAAGCTGGCTTTTACCGGTGGCGGGCGACCACCTAAAGAGCTCGGCAGTGACGCCGAAGTACTCAGCACAGTAAGCGGTGCATCAGATGCCATCGGCTTTGTTGATGCTGGTGCGGTGAATGACTCGGTGAAAGTGTTGTTCACGCTGTAATAGCTTAAACAAAATAAAAAACCCCGCTTAAGCGGGGTTTTTTGTTAAGGGCTCGTCAGCGATTACATTCTGTAACGAATACCTAAAGAGAAGGTACGGTCGCGAATGTAAGTATCGCGCGGATACAAACGGGCGTCGTCAGCAGAACCACCACCAAAGTAGTCATTGGCAACATCATCTGCCAGGTTGGTGCCGTCAAACGTAACCGTTAGGTTTTCATTCACGTCGTAGTTGACCGAGAAGTCCAGTGAGCTGATTGGCTCATGCACAACCGAGCTGCCTGGTTGGTCGCCGGCTTCGTCGAAGCTGCCATACCATTCACTACGCCAGTTGTAAGCCAAACGCATGTTAAGACCGCCACGCTCATAAATTAATATCGCGTTATACGACTCATCCGATACCGACGGTAACGGCTCCATGACGCCCTCGGCGTTTTCCGCTTCGTGATCCATCAACGTGGTGTTGAGCTGAACCCCTAAGCCATCCAGCACACCCGGCAGGTTTTCGAAAAACTGCGTGTAGGCCAGCTCGATACCCTCAAGCGAGCCTGCACCACTGTTAACAGGACGAGTGATGTTGAAGTCCTGCCCGTCTACCGTTTCGATAAAACCACGGTATTTTACGTAGCCGTCAATGTCGCGATAGAACACGGTTGCGGTTAATGAGCTGGCTTCGGCAAAGTACCATTCCGCCGCTAAGTCATAGTTTTGCGATTCAACCGCTGCCAGTTCAGGATTACCGCCATCGCCATAACCCAGATCGCCACCTGTCTCTGAGGGCAGGAAGTATGTCACGCTGGGGTTAAGCGCGGCAAAGGCTGGACGGTTAATGGTCTTACCATAGGCAGCACGTAAATATACCTCGTCGGTTACCTGTAAGCGCAGGTTAACCGATGGCAGTAATTCATTAGATGATGTGTCTACCTTGATTGGCTCGGCCACACCATCGATGATGTTATTACCATTGAGCTCTGTTTGCAGTCGCACAAAACGAACGCCCGCCTGACCATCGAGGATCATGTCGCCGAACTCCGTTGAGAAGTTTGCCTGGGCGTAGGCGGCATAGTTTTTCTCGGTGTTATCGTAATAACGTGCCGGCAGAAACTCCGGTTCTGCTCTGGAGTAACCCATGGCTTCACGAATGTCACCGCGGTTATTAAGCAGATAGGTGGCGTTTGGCGTTAGCCACTGAGTATTATTCAGATCGGTGACATCACTCATGTAGCCCGATGGAGAATAGTCTTCCAGTCCCGGAAAATCTGACAGTAACAATTCATTGCCAGAGATGTTGCCACGCCCACCGGTTTCAGCTTCCTGGTTGAATGCTGAACGTTCATTTAAGCGTACACCCACATCGACTGAGTAAATCCACGAGTCCAGTGCAATGTTCGCGTCCAGAGTCCAATCTAAAGCGTCACCTTCCTGACGACCACGATTATCAAAAATGGTGTTGAGATTGTACTGGTCGAGGTTAGTCATATCATAGGGCTGACCATTGGCATCCCGAATATCGACATCAGAAATACCTGCACCATTCTTATCAAAGTTGTAGATAACAGTGTCGGCGAAAAAGGTTAAATCCAGAACAAAATTCTGGCTGGTTGCCTTGGTATCGGTATAGGCAAGATCAGATTTTAACGTTACCCGGTCGAACAACCATTCACCGCCAACCGCAAACTGGTAGGTGTCTGAATCGTTATAAAACGCCTGGTTACTGGTAATGGTGCCGGGTGCATCAGGACGCACGGCTACCTGGGCGACATTTGAGCCTTCTTTGTAAGACTCGATGTAGCCTTCGCCCCAGCCACCCCAGTCTGGTAACGGTACCCAGAAGTTAAGCTGGCTGGTTTGCTCATAATTTACACCAAACACGTCAACGTAGTAGGAGCTGTTGCTGTTAGGTTCCCACTGGAATGAGGCATTGAATGAGTCGCGCGTGCGGTCGCCATAGCGAAAGTAGCCACCAATAATATTTGGCGCCATGGCAGGTTCACCTTCAACATTCAGCGGCGCTGAGTTGGGATTATTGACTACCGAGTCAGGCAGTATAAACGGCGCAGTGATGAAGTTGACCTGATCCTGAAAATCTCGATCCTGATGAGATACACTGAGCATCGCACCAAAACGGCCGTTGCTGTTTTCCCAGTTATTGTTCAGCGTGATACTACCAATCGGATTCCACGACTCCGCTTCATCGCTGTAGGCGTAGCGCAAGCCACCTGCGGCAGAGAAACCGTCGTCAAAATCAAAGGGACGGCGTAATTGCACGTCAATGCTGCCAGCGATACCGCCTTCGATATCAGACGCGCTGATGGATTTTTTTACATCAACCGAGTAAACCAAATCAGCAGGGATATCCGCCAGAGAGATTGAGCGGCCGGTAGTGGTAAAAACATTGCGGCCATTCAGAGTGGTAATCACGTCGGGTAAACCACGGATCAATACCTGGTCAACTTCACCATTAGTACGGGCAACCTGAATACCAGTAACACGCTGCAGCGCTGCTGCTACGTTGTTGTCGGGTAATTTACCGATGTCCTGCGCGACGATAGAGTCGGTAATGTTCGAGGCATTCATCTTCATGTTTTGTGCGGAATTAAGGCTCGCCTTAACACCCCGTACATCGATAACTTCAATCGAAGCTTCATCAGGTACGCTTTCGTTTGTGTCCTGTGCGTATAAAGGTTGTGCAGTCATGGCAAGTACAATTGCACTGGATAAATATGCTCGTTTAAACATCTTTTTCTCCAAGAGTTTGTGATTGTGCGCAACCTACAGATTCAATCCTGTCTGCAGTGAGTGTTGCTGAGCGCATAAAGACTATCGATTGCTCAATTGAGCGTTATCGACGGTGACTATTATTATTATGAAGTTGGGTGATACTATTGTATGATAAAAGAGACGTCAACATGTCATTAACTATTTACTAATATAAATTCATGATTTTATTTTAAGATACAAGCGAAAATAGCTGAATATCAGATATTTATTTGGTTTATTTGGTTTTTTGGATTATTTTCAACCAACACTTTCTTAACAACTTCCTCAAGTGCGTATTTTTAATTGTGAATTAATTGTATTACAAAATATTAAGAAAATGTGTCGATTGGTCGCTGCTGAACGCATGTTGTACAATGCCTTTTATTTCAACAACTTTCTGGGTTGAAAACCGATAAGTGCATTACGTAGGAACCCCACATGCTTGATTGGCAGTTTTACCGATTTGACCAGCTCACCACGATCCAGCTCTATACCTTAATGAAACTGCGTACCGACGTTTTTGTGGTAGAGCAAAATTGCCCCTATCCAGAGTTGGATGATAAAGATCTGGTACAAAACACCGGTCATTTACTGGGTTACGATGGCACTACTCTGGTGGCCTACGCGCGCTTATTACCGCCAGGATTAAGCTACCCTCAGGTCAGTATCGGACGTGTGGTCGTGGCCGCATCAGCGCGCGGAAAAGGTTATGGTTTCACGTTGGTTAAACAAGCGCTGCATCAGTGCCAACAGTTGTGGCCGGATCAGGATATACAGATAGGCGCGCAACTTCATTTGGAAAAGGTGTACGAAAAGTTTGGGTTTAAGCGCCATTGTGATGATTATCTCGAAGACGGTATTCCCCATGTGGATATGCTGCTGACCAAAGGCGAGTCAGCAGCACTCTGATCTGGCATTACAATTTAATCAGTAACTTACCTTTATTACCGCCACTGAAAAACAGGTTGAGCGCGGTCATGGCACTTTCGAGGCCATCAAGCACATGCGTACGGAACTGAATATTACCGTTCATAACGTAGGGCGTGAGCTTGGCCAGCAACTGCGGTGCGTCGGCCAGGTGATCCGGCATGGCAAAACCCTGAACCGTTAAGCGTTTTTTAATCATGGGGATCCAGTTAGGCCCGGGTGACGGCGCCGACGCCGTATAATCGGCAATCATGCCGCACACTACCACCCGGCCATGGACGTTCATGCGTTCAAAAATATGCGCCTGAACCGGCCCGCCGGTATTTTCAAAAAACACATCCACGCCGTCTGGAGTAAGCGCAGCTAAGGTTGATTTGAGATCATCAGTTTTATAATTGATGGCACCATCAAATCCCAGTTCCTTGACAATCCAGTCGGCTTTTTCATCGCTCCCTACCACGCCAATCACGCGCAGACCATCAGCTTTAGCTAGCTGGCCCACCATAGAGCCAACTGAACCTGCGGCGCCGGTTACTACCAGGGTTTCACCTGGCTGAGGTTTACCAACGTTAAACAAGCCCTGTACGGCGGTGAGTCCGGGTAAGCCAAATACCGCCAGTGCTGTTTCACCATCGACTGCAGCGGTAAGTTTATTAATACCCTGGCCGTTACTGATTGCATATTCAGTCCAGCCCATCATGCCCATGACTTTATCACCGGCCTGGTAATCCGGGTGATTCGAGGCAACCACCTCACCATAGCCACTGGAGCGCATCCGGGTGTTAAGGGCTACCGGCGGAATATAGCTGTCTTCGTCAGGCATCATCCAGCCCAGCATGGCCGGATCCATCGACATATGGGTTTGTTTAATCAAAAACTCACCCTCGCCCGGCGTAGGGATGTCTTTTTCGACTACCTCGAACAGGTGAGGCCCTACTGGCTTACCGTCCGGGCGTGCCGTTAACAGAATTTCTTTGTATTGGCTCATTGTGTTCTCCTTCGTTTATACGGCTAAGTATTACATAGGAGCTTGCTGTCAAAAATGGTATAAAAAGGTAATTACTTTTGTTTTTAAGACAATAATATGGACAAGCTAAGAGCCCTTACTTACTTTGTAGAAACGGCTGAAAACGCCAGTTTCTCTGCCGCAGCAAAACGATTTGATGTCCCTGCGTCGTCGGTGTCGCGCCGTATAGCAGATTTAGAATCCAGTTTGGGCGCGCAGCTATTAAAACGCAGTACCCGCGCTGTCACACTGACCGAAGTGGGTGAGCTATTTTTAAACGAGGCAAAAGGGATATTAGCCAGAGTGAAACTGGCTGAGCAAACCGTGCACAATTATCAAACGGAACCCTCAGGTGTGCTCAAAGTCTCCGCGATGGCGGGCTTTGGTGAGCAAATTTTATTGCCCATACTCGAAGATTTTGCCAACCAGTACCCGAATATTACGCTTGATGTGACAGTCAGTGACGAACTGACCAAACTGGCCAGAGACGATGTGGACATTGCAGTACGGGGTGGGTTTGCGCCCAATGAGCATGTCATCGCAAAACGTTTGATGGATAACGCCTTTATTCCTGTTGCTGCGCCCGCTTATATTGCTCAACACGGCTTACCGGAGACACCACTGGCTTTAACCGGTCATTCAGGATTATTTTTTAAAACCCCAAGGGGACCTAACCGCTGGTTTTGCGAAATCAACGGTCAGTGGCATGATGTTTCGGGCAAAACGCTGCTAAGCAGTAACAGCGGACGCTGGCTGATAAATAGTGCGGTAAAGGGCAAAGGCATTTTGATGCTACCGCGTTGGTCGGTTAAACGGGAACTCGCGACGGGCCAACTTGTAGAACTCACCTTCGAACAACCGCTGCAGGTAAGTCGTGGTCAGGATCTGGGCATTTACTTGTTATATCAAAAAGTCGATTATACCAGCCCTAAGGTAAAAGCGGCGGTAGATTTTATTGTGGAGTCAATTTCCAGCCTCACTTCTAACCCCGCTATAAGCTTGATGAGTAAGGAATAAATGTATGAGCGAGCAAATAAATAAAGCCTGGCTGCAGCGACTCAAAGATGAAAGCTGGGAGGCCGAACTGTTAGTTGCTGCCATCAGCATTTATGGCACCCTGCAGTTGTTTACCTTTGTAGAATGGGTAACCAACCTGTTTATTAGCCTGTTGCCGCCCTCATTTTACCTGGTGGCTTACTTTGTTGTATTCACGGCTTTATTGGCCATCAGTATACTATCTTCGATGTTTATTATTCACTTTATGCTGCGAGCTTACTGGGTAGGTCTGGTGGGGCTTAACTCGGTATTTTCCGGCTACAGTTTTGAAGAATCAAACGCATCAAAAATCTATATTGAAAAGCTGGCAGCGCGATTGCCAGAACTGGATGAGAGCATCGATAAAGCGGATCGCTTATGCAGCGTGATTTTTTCAGCGGCGTTTGGCTTTTTAATGGCTTATGGATGGATGTTTTTTAGCAGCGCAATTTATATTTTAATTGCTAACCTGCTCTCTGACTATGTGTCTGGCCTCGTGCTGTTAATTCCAGTGATGCTGTTTGTCGTGCTAGCTGTTGCCCAGATGATTCTTATGGCGCTGAGTAATTTAGCAAAATATAAAAATCACCAGAGGCTGCAAACCACTTACTATAAAGTGTCTATGCTGGTTTCTGTGTTGAGTTTTGGGCCTTTATACAAAGCCATTCTGCAAATTAGTGCTATTTTTGGCTCTAATTTTAAAAAAGACAAAGCCCTGGTTTACCTGGTGTTAGTTTTTGTTGCCTGTGGCTTTTGCTTTGCGGCGGTTAAGCTGGTATCAACCAATGTGCCCTACCTGATTAACCACAAGGCGTTTTACAATTCAACCCTGGCAGAGCCGCGCTATTATCGCAGTCAGTCGAATAACGACACCTTCTTACTCGCCCCACAGCTAGGCAGTGATGTGATCAAAACGCCGTTAATAGAAGTGTTTATTCCGGTGTTTAGTCATGAGCGCTCAGTTCACAAAAGAAAATGCGAGGCCTATAAAAGCCTTTATGAACCGGACCGCCAGGCGCGCAGGCAGGCAACGCTTGAGTGTTATACCCAGTACCATGAGATTTTTATAAACGGCGAAGCGGCCCAGTTTGACGTAATAAAATCAGAGCACCAGCATACAGGCCAGTCCGGTGTTACCGCGTATGTAAAACTCAATAATTCAATAGGAAATGGCTTTCATCGTATAGAAATACGCAAAACGATCTTCGATGAGCCCCAGTCGTGGTCTATACCGTTTTATTTGCTTTATTAGGCTGAGTTTTGAAGTGTTCGAACCCTGATTAAAAAGTCATCCGTGGCTTATATCTTATTATTTGAGATGGTGTTTTTGTTAGTGGAGCGCGGACATTTTTGAATATTCTATGCGACAGGGATTAGTCTGCTGAAAAGCTCGCTGTCCACCTCCTCCTTAATGGGACATTTCTAAATGAGGTTTTCCAGTTTTGTTCGATAAGCGACTCGCACATTCACCCCAAATCAAATAAGGTATATGGGGTGGAATGGCGGCTTATGACGAACTACTCAATATTCTGGATCTTCTTGTTTAATTTGTTTTTAATTCTTTAAAAGCATATGTTTTATAATATTTATTTTGTTTTTTTTACCATTTATGTAACCGTTATTGCTTCACCAGCTTCACCAGCTTCACCAGCTTCACCAGCTTCACCAGCTTCACCAGCTTCACCAGCTTCACCAGCTTCACCAGCTTCACCAGCTTCACCAGCTTCACCAGCTTCACCAGCTTCATCAGCTTCATCAGCCTGTCCTGGATTACGAGATTCGAAACCCTGAATACTCCTATTCAGACTTTCATCTAAAATCGCGTGCATTCCAGTGAAGGTGCAAGGGTAAACATATTCATTGAGATATTGAATAACATCTGAGACATGCTCGAATGAGTTATTTTTGTCAACTTCAGCTTTGAAGTCTTTTTGTTTTTCTCTGACAAGCTTTTCAATTAACCCTAAGTCCGGAGTAACTAAGAACGCTGAATTGTATGCATCGAAAGCAGATTCAGCACTACTGAAAAGCGCTCCAGTTCCACCGACTACGGCTGAATTAACGTCTCCCAACCCCATCAAACCTGTTATAAAGCCACCAGCAATATTTGTCTGACTTTTAGCATGGTCTCGAAATGACTTGGTTCGCGCAACCCTGCGGAAAAAATCGCTGCATAACGTGCGAGCGTAAACTGTCCCTTCTTTCCAAAGAAGCCTATTAATACGCTGCTGGCTTCCCGATGGGAGATTGGTCAATTTCATTGAATTATCAGTGACTGTATAACCTGCTGACGTCAGTGCTTTAGAGTATGTCGCCCAATATCTGTCATTTGTAGAGTTAATCATTTTTCCGGCAGCGAAAGAGTTGTCTCCTTTGATAGTAGGATCTTCTACTGAATAGGGAGTCTGATAATTTGGACCAAAAGCGCAAGCATTTAGTACTGTACTGGCAATAAGTATAAAAACTCTTTTCATTCTAAGTCCCTTTAAGAATTGTATGAATTTTATACAGAAGTATTTCTTGGAATTCAACTACTGAATTTCTAGGGGAAGTGGACAGTACCTTCTATTGATAAACGTTGACAAGCTAAAGCGTTTATCTCAGATTTATACCGTGGTAGAGGGAATATCTGCCGCCTGTGCTTTTAAATATTCTGCTCTCGCGAAAATGTTGTCACGTAATGCCTCAAAATACGCAATGTCCTTGATCGTAACATACGCTTGTTCTTTCAGGTCGTTGATAAAAACATTACCAGACAGTTGGTTCAGTACTCTATCTGCGAGTCCAACTAATAGTCTCGATAATAGCCTTTTGTCAATGTTGCAGTTTTCCGCAAAGTCAGCCAGTTGATAGGCGTGAATGTCCTCTGGCTCAAATTCATCGCCCATCGCCATAGCTAACACATGCTTAAACTGCGGGAACATGGCGATATTCACCAGATCATAAGCAGGCGTAAATCGCGAATTGTGTTTATCGAAATACAACGAGACATTTTTGCCATGACTGTCGTAGTTGCTGATCATTAGATTGAATAATTGCCAGTGGATCAGCCATTGGGTGCTTTCAACGGGTGAAGACATGCCCTGGCAAAATACAAATAGTCTTTCTAAACTGGCCCCATCCCGAATGTGCTGAACGTCGCGGCCATCACCAAGGTTGCGTTCGTATTTGTGATCTCTTGATAAGTTGAGGGCCTGGCAACCATCGATCACGTGACGCCTCAACACTTTGTTATCGTCACTTATATATTTGCGGTCAAATCGTTTGACGATAAGTGCCGGGTGAGGGCCAAAACGTCTAAACGTCACATCGGCGGTAGGTAGTCCAATGGCTTTTGATAGCTTCATACAGAAGAATTCATTTAAAACCAGATTGGGGCAGTTTTTCTTTTCAAACTTGAGGATATGGGTGGAGCACAATGAGCCGCCGCCAAAGCCAATGTTCCCTGCTGCATCTATAAAAACATTTAGCTTGTCTTGCACACCCGCTACGCTGAGCCGTGGCTTACCATCCCATGTCAGCAGGCCGAACTCTTCCCTGTTATCGAGCCTTTCAATGAGCTCTGCATCTTCAAGCGCTCTAAAAACGGGTTGTGTGCCCTTTTCCTGACTTTCTTGTGCCGGTTTAAAGGTCACCGCCCCGGCTAAATCGTTGCCAATTGCACGCACTTGTGAATACACGTTTTTTTCTGACACACCGAGGTTTTCAGCCAGTAGTTTGCGTGCTTCTCCCTCTGGTAAGGCGTTATCAAGGTAGTTGTAGGCAACCTCTGGCGTATGTCGGTTGTTGAGTGGCAAATGGGGCGAAATGGCAAAGCCGTTTTGCTGCCATTGTGGCGAATAGCTTAGTTTTAACTGGTTGGTGATGCTATCCAGAGCCAATGTGCCGATAACATCATCACCGTAGCTTACATTCAGTTGGTATGCATGGGTGTTCGCCATCGGTTAAATCCATTCCTCGTCTGATGAGGAGTTTGCTGTCGGTGTTAGCGCTTTTGATGTCAGCTTGATACCCAACCCATTCAGAACAGAAAAAACCGCAGCTAAGGTACAATTCGCATTACCGTTTTCAATACGTGACAAGGTGTTAATGCCGATTCCACACAGCGCTGCGCAGTCGGATAGTTTAATACCGAGTTCTGTGCGCTTGGCTTTGATCAGTTGCCCAAGTATCACTGCGCTATCGATAAAGTCCGTACTTGGCATGTCTGAAGCAGTTACTTTCTTGGCCATGAGATTATGATTACTTGAGTATTGTTCACCATAACTGGTGATTATAGAGTGGTTATGAGAAATTTCAAATATAATCACCAATAATAGTGAATTTATATGTTTTGGTATGTGAAATGTCTTATATTCACCGATAACAGTGATTTATTGAGGGGTAATAATAAAAAGCCGCTAATTTAAGCGGCCGGGATGAAACTATTGAAATAAGCTAACCGTCATTCAATATTCTGAATCTGCTCGCGCATTTGTTCGATAAGCACTTTAAGCTCTACCGCCGACTGGGTAATGTCGGTACTGATGGATTTAGAGCCTAAGGTGTTCGACTCGCGGTTGAACTCCTGCATCATAAAGTCGAGTCTGCGACCACAGGCACCACCCTTTTGGAGGATTTTGCGGGTTTCGCCAACGTGTGAGTGCAGGCGATCGAGCTCTTCGGCCACATCGACTTTTTGCGCCAGTAAGATCATCTCTTGCTCTACCCGGGCGGCGTCGAGTTCTATCTGGGCTTCTTCAAAGCGGGTTTGCAGGCGCTCACGTTGCCATTGCAGAATTTCCGGCATACGCTCTGCGACTTTATTTGCCTCTGCTTCAATGGCGTCCAGGCGTTGCTCAATGAGTACTTTGAGATTGTCTCCTTCGGCACCGCGCGCGGCAATAAAGTCGTTCATGGCCTGATCCATTCCGGCCAGTAAGTCGGCCTGAATGGTATCGGTGTCGGCTTCTTCGGCGGCAATCACGCCCGGCCAGCGCAATACATCGAGTGGGTTTACCCCGGTCGACTGGCCGTGAGACTGCACCCAATCGGCAGCGTGAAGCACCTGTTTGGCCAACTCTTCGTTGAGATTTAATTTAGTCACGGCAGCGTCGTTAGCGGTAAAGCGCAGGGCACATTCTACCTTGCCCCGTTGCAGACGCTTACGGAATCGGTCGCGCAGCACGGGTTCCAAGCCACGAAACTGCTCTGGCAGGCGAAAGTAAGTTTCGAGATAGCGCTGGTTTACGGAGCGCACTTCCCAGACTGCTGTTCCCCATTCTTTTTTTACTTCGCAGCGTGCGAACGCCGTCATGCTATAAATCATTGTCGTATCCGTCGGGCATATTGCTGTACTTATGGCTTATTATCATACTACATTCAGCGCGGTAACCCTATGCCTTTGCATCCGCTTGCCGGGCGCTGGCTATTTATAAAGTGCAAATTGCATACAGATGTTGTGCGCTGATATTCGTCGTTCAACTTATGGGGCTAAATACGGTATACTATCGCGGTTAATTTATCCGAACACAGATAAACCCAATTTCAGGAGAACACCATGCGCCCAAGTGGCCGAACTGCCAGCCAAATCCGCCCAGTCACTCTTACCCGTAACTATACTTGTCATGCAGAGGGTTCTGTACTGGTTGAGTTTGGTAACACCAAAGTATTGTGCAACGCTTCTGTCGAAGAAGGTGTACCGCGCTTTATGAAAGGCCAGGGTAAAGGGTGGATCACTGCCGAATACAGCATGCTGCCTCGTGCTACGCATACCCGCTCGCAGCGCGAAGCGGCGCGTGGCAAGCAAGGCGGTCGTACGCTGGAAATTCAGCGTTTAATTGCGCGTTCATTGCGCGCTGCGGTTGATCTTAAATTATTAGGCGAAAACACCATTACCTTTGATTGCGATGTGATCCAGGCTGACGGTGGCACGCGCACGGCGTCAATCACCGGTGCCTGCGTGGCGCTGGTGGATGCCCTCACGTATATGCGCAGCAAAGGCATTATTAAAGCCAACCCGCTTAAGCATATGATTGCGGCCTTGTCGGTGGGTATTTACGAAGGTCTGCCCGTTGCCGATCTGGAATATACCGAAGACTCTGTTGCCGAAACGGACATGAACGTGGTGATGACCGAAACCGGCAAACTCATCGAAGTACAGGGCACAGCCGAAGGCGAACCCTTCTCGTTTGAAGAGCTACAGGAACTGCTGGATATTGCCAAGCATGGCCTGCGCGAACTGTTTGATATTCAAAAAGCGGCCCTGGCTTAAATTCTGGAGACGACATGAAAGCATTCCAACAAGCATTTATTGAGTTCGCGATTGCCCGTGGCGTTTTAAAATTTGGCGAGTTCACACTTAAATCAGGCCGTACAAGCCCGTATTTTTTTAATGCTGGCTTATTTAACCGTGGCGGCGATTTAGCCAGGCTGGGCCGCTATTATGCCGATGCGTTAACCGATGCTGGCATTGAGTTTGACGTGTTATTTGGCCCCGCCTATAAAGGCATTCCTATTGCCACCACAACGGCTGTTGCGCTGGCTGATCATCATGATATGGACGTGCCTTATTGCTTTAACCGCAAAGAGGCCAAAGCCCACGGTGAAGGCGGCAATCTGGTCGGGAGTCCGTTAACCGGAAAGGTTATGCTGGTGGATGACGTGATCACAGCGGGTACTGCAATTCGTGAATCCATGGGGCTTATTGAGGCCAACCAGGCATCGTTAGCCGGTGTCCTCATTGCCCTGGACCGTCAGGAGCGCGGCACCGGTGAGCTATCGGCAATTCAGGAAGTCGAGCGCGACTACAATACGCGTGTTGTGTCTATTGTAACGCTCAACGATGTGGTGACCTACCTGCGCTCAGCCGGTGGTTATGACGACGCAATTGCTGCCATTGAGCAATACCGAAAAAGCTATGGCATCTGATTCATCCATTAACTTCGACAGTGCCGATCAGCAACTCGACGCTCTGGGTTTGCGTTGCCCGGAGCCGGTAATGATGGTGCGCCTGCAAATGCGCAAGCTTGAAGACGGCCAGACGCTGTGTATTACTGCTGACGATCCGGCAACAGTGAGGGATATCCCGAGCTTTTGCCGGTTTATGCAACATACCCTGGTGGCCGCCAGCACCGACTCGACGCCCTACCGCTACCTGGTAAAAAAAGGCCTTTAGCGCAACGCCAAACTAACGTTCTGACAGTGCCTGCAAAAGTAATTGTTGCAGGCATTGTTTGTGCGCCAGCGACGTACCATGCACATCGCTAAGATGTATTTGCTGGCCTTGTAACAGCTGTTTCAGCACACTTACCCGCACGTTTACGCTGACAAATTCAGGTTGTGCATGATCCCTTTTCATACCCGAAGTCTCCTCACACTAATGCATTAGCACAGATTGCTGTAATACGCTGTTGCAACGCAGCCACTCTTTAAGCTGGCTGATCGTGTCGAGTAGTTTGGGTTCGCTGGCATACAGCGGCAGCAGCGCTGAAAGTTGCTGCTGGGTATCGGCAAGTACACTGTGATGCGCCGCGCTTTCAGGCTCTGGCTGTTGTTCGCAGCATTGTTGATGAGCCATTGCTGCGGCCGCAAATATCACTAAATCCTGATAGTGCTCGGCACTATGATTATCGGGTCGACGTAACGAAAACAATATTGACTGGGCTATTTCCCATACCAGCCGGTACAAATTAGTTGCCTGACGAATATCACCTTTACGTCGCGACGCGAGCGCTTCAGCTTTAAGTGTCTGGCGCTTAATGCGTGCCTGTTCAGGATGCAGTTGCAGCCATTTTCGGTAAACCGGACAGAGAACGGATGATTGCATGGCGGTATTCTCCTTGCGTTAGTAGATGTGACGTTACTAAATTAATGCAAATGAGAATTATTATCAACAATGTTTGGTGGATTTTTGTGCCGTTATGTTACCGGGGTAGCAAATTTAGCTTAAAACCCACCATAACCCTGCCACCACAATGCTAATTGCAATCATCGCTTTGACTTTGTATTTTTTGATAACGTGCTCAGCCTGGTTACCAATAATTTTAACGATGAGTGCGAGCGCAAAGTAGCGTAACGAACGGGCAATAACCGTGGCCAGTATAAACAGGCCAATTGAATATTGCGTCGCGCCGGCGGCTAACATGGCGATTTGAAATGGCACCGGTACAATCCCCAGCGATAACACAAACCAGAAACCCTGGACGTCCATTTTGTGTTTAATGGTTTCAAACTGCTTTTCAGAGCTAAACCACTGGATCAGATCCTGACCTATCGCGTCAAATAAGTAGTAGCCAATGGTATAGCCAAATACTGCACCAATCACGCAACCTACCGTTGCCATTAAAGCCAGTAGCCAGAGCTTGTCGCGTTTAGCCTGCATAAGCGGCACAAGTACCGCTTCCAGAGGAATCGGTACAATGGTCGATTCCAAAAAAGACGCAATGGTCAGCCCTCGCAACATATGCTTTGACTCAACCATTGCCCTGGTCTTGCGCCTTAAAGTGTCCTTTACCAAGTATATTTACCCTACTGTTTGTAGATTTTTCCGCTTTTCATTACAAAGTCGACTTTTTCAAGCACGCTAATGTTGCTCAGCGGATCGCCTTTCACGGCAATAATATCCGCGAGTTTTCCGGCTTCCAGGCTGCCCAGTTCATCACTGATGCCGATCATGGTGGCGGCATCAATGGTGGCCGACTGAAGAGCTTTTGCAGGTGGCATGCCAGCTTCAACCATCAACGCAAATTCCTGACCATTGTCACCATGGGCCGACACGCCACTGTCGGTACCAAAGGCGATTTTTACGCCGGCTTTATAGGCTTTGCCAAAGGTGGCCTGAATAAGCGGGCCAATTGCTGCGGCTTTAGGACGGACTATTTCCGGGAAGTAACCATCGATTTTTGCTTTCTGGGCTACAAAGTTACCGGCCAGTATGGTGGGAACATAATAGGTGCCATACTCTTTCATGAGATCCATGACTTCTGCGTCCATGTAGGTACCGTGTTCTATCGATGTAACGCCGGCTTTAATGGCGCGGATCATGCCTTCTTTGCCGTGGGCATGCACTGCTACCGTCATGCCGTAATCCTTGGCCGTGGCAACAATGGCGTCAAGCTCATCAGTCATAAACTGAGGGTTCTGGCCGCTTTTAGCCACACTCAGTACGCCACCTGTGGCGGTGATTTTAATTACGTCGGCACCATCTTTATAGCGCTGACGTACGGCCTCGCGGGCCTGGGCGACACCATTAACCACGCCCTCTTCCGGGCCTACATGGGGGCGGATCAGTTTGGCCATACCATTACTGGGATCAGCATGGCCTCCTGTAGTGGCTATCGATTTTGCGGCGGTATAAATACGCGGCCCGGTGGCGATGCCCTTATTAATGGCATTGCGCAGCGCGACCGTTTCGTTGTAGCTGTCACCCAAATTACGCACCGTGGTAAAGCCCGCCAGCAGGGTTTTATTGGCAAAGTCGGCAGCCGCCAGCGCGTAGTCGGCTTCGTTTTGAGTAAATCGTTTCAGGTATGAGGACGTACCGCTTTGTTGTGAGCTCAGGTGAACGTGCATGTCCATCAGGCCCGGTAGCACTGTGGCATCGGTTAAATCCACCAGCGTATCGCCGCTGGCAATGCTGATATGGCCGCGTTCCACCCGCGATATGGTATCGCCTTCTATGACAATCGACAGCGGGCCGGTTAGTGAGTCGCTTGTGCCGGTAAAGGCGTTTCCGGCATGTATAACGGTGGCAGCGTTCAACAGGCCGACTGGCAGCACTGCCAAACACAAAGTCACTGATTTCAATAGGTTCTTCATTTAAATATGCTCTTACTGTTGTGAACTTAGCTTCACTGTAAGTTAAGTCTGATAGATTTACAAAATTCTGCCTGATAAAGGCCGGGCCGGCTCAAAGGGGGGCGTCCTTGTACCGGGGAGTAAAACTATCGTCCTATGCTACAGGCAGCATCGCGCCGCGCTGGTGGCCGTTGCGCGTAACAGTGCGTTGAGGGGGCTGACTTTTTAAACTTCAGGGTGAAAATGATCGCTGGTGCTTTTAAACAGTTTAGGGCTACAGCCGTATTCATTTTTAAACAACTTATTGAAGTAGGGTACGTTTTTGTAGCCTACGGTATAGGCAATTTCTGACACATTTGAATCGTTATTTTCCGACAGCAGGCGAGCTGCCTCGTGTAGCCTTAGTTTGTTTAAATACGCTGAAAACGTATAGCCTAATTCGTCTTTTAAGATTTCGTTGATTTTGTTGCGGTTAATACCAGACGTATGCACTATGTAGTCGAGGTTGACTTCCGGGTTGGCATATTCTGTGGCCATGAGCCTCAGTATGGTGGTTTTGTCTTTGTCTTTGTGCGACTCGATAGATAATTGCTTGTAAGCAATTAACGGACGATCCTTTTGCATTTTTTCTCTGATGTCAGCCATTAAATGGGAAGCGTGTTGTCTGATCAGCCACACCAGCAACACAATCCAGCCCGCCCCACATAACGAACCAAACAGATATATATAAAACCAGTCCCTGCCTAAAAAGCTCAGTGAGCGAATATTAATATTAGACTGAACGTTCTTAGGACTTTGTATCGAACTGCCAAAGGAGATTTTTATCACTTTTGACAAGCTGTATTCCTGATCACTGAGTTGCTGCTCGTACCACTTATACCACCATTCCGGCGTGTCCAAATGGGTAATATCAATGTCAAACTGCTGCCATTCCTTATTACAGTGAAAATAGCGTGTGGAAATACGGTCTGAGCGCGCATCGTCAAAGTTCAATACATCCTCATCAAGGGTAAACAACGAGAAGGTCAGGGTGTTTTCAGGCATACATTTAGCCATAAACGACAGGGCTTTAAACTGCCTGAGATCAACGGTTATCGGTGTGCCCTGGGCGTCTACAAACTCCATTTCTCCCATTGCAAAGGGGCTTTCCTTATCTTCGCGGAGTACCATGTTTAGCGAGTAAGTGTAATCATCATCGATAATTTCTATGCTCGACGAGCCGCCTTCGGCGGCATCAGAGTAAGCGGTTGCCCGCCACTGTAATTGCGACGTTTCTGTAGAGGGTAACAACGGCACCTTGAGAAACGTTAAATCCACCGCAATAAAGCCAAGCAAAGCCGTAATCAGCAACATGAATATTAACGAATATGTAACTTTCTTATAGTAGCTAAACATATTTAGCTCAACAAACCTTGCTTAAAGTGACCACTGTAGTGGAGATATATAACCAAACAGTCGCCTGTCCGTCAACGAGTATAGATTGCCAGTGTATCTGGTGTTCACATGCGAATAATGCTTCTATTTTTTGCCTGAATTAATTGTATTTTTTGCACAGTAATAGGGTTTTTACCGAAAAAAATAACGCCAATCCCTTAATTCACTTAGCCTTCGCAATATTAACATTAAAGTAACAATAAGTTATTAAAAAGGTAACGATAGTGCTACAAGGTCAATGTGAAAAAAGGCTGTCTTCGGTTGCAACAGGTGCGGTTGAAATAAGTGATTTCTATATCACCTTAACTGCTCGCTTTGCCACCAAACTCGCCTGCTTTTTCGCCAGCGCCTGGCTGGTGTTGTGCACCTTTTCACTATTTAGTTTACAGGTTAGTGCTGCTAAGTCTATGACGCTGTCGTACACGCAACCGGGTCAGGATTGGGAATCAGAATCATTGCCTCTGGGTAATGGTCATCTTGGTATGACTGTATTGGGTGGCGTACAGAGGGATGCCCTCCAGTTCAACGAAAAAACCCTATGGACAGGCGGGCCCGGCAGCAAACAAGGCTATAACTTTGGTTTTCCGCAACAAACAGAGACCTATTTAAAGCGGGTTCAGTCGGTGCAGGCAGCGCTGACAAGTAAGGGCCAGCTTGCGCCGGAGCAGGTTGCAGAGCAGCTGGGCAGTGCTCAAAGTGGTTATGGTAGCTATCAGAGCTTTGGTACGCTGACCATTGACTGGCCGGCAAGCCATGGCAGCTATCATCACTATCAGCGCGAACTCGATATCGCCTCGGCAACCGCAGCAGTGCGTTATCAAACGCAGGATAGTCAATTTGTGCGCGAATACTTTGTTAGCTATCCGGACAACAGCATTGTGATCAGGCTTTCCGCCAGTGGCACTGAAAATATCAGTTTTAAGGCGTCGCTGAAGTTCCCTGAAAACCGCACTCGCAAGGCCCTGCAACTGAGCCCAAACGAAGTGCTTTATGCCGGCGTTTTACATGACAACACGCTGCAATATGCAGCCGGCTTAAGAGTGCTGAACAGTGATGGAACGTTAACTTATCAACCAGACGGGGGCTTTTCGGTCGACGGTGCGTCTGAGGTAGTGCTGGTACTTACTGCTGCCACAAACTACGCCTTGCAGCATCCGACCTACCGTGGCGAAGATGCGACGCATAAAGTGCGCCGACAGTTAGGTCAAACCCGCGGTGTTGGCTATGCCACGCTTAAACAAAACCATCTGGCCGATTACCAGCCGTTGTTCAAACGGGTGGAGCTCGATTTAGGTGGTGCGCCTATTGAGGACATGGCCCACGCGTTAGCGCATTACCCTGGCGACGAGCAAGCCGCCAACCGAGCCCTGGAACAATTGTATTTTCAGTATGGACGTTATTTGCTGATAGCCTCGTCACGCCAAGGCTCGTTGCCAGCTAACCTGCAGGGCATATGGAATAAAGACATCGTTGCGCCCTGGAACGCTGATTATCATTTAAATATTAATCTGCAAATGAATTACTGGTTGGCGCTGAGCACCAATCTTGCTGAAACCCTGCCACCTTTGTACAACTTTGTTGAAAACCTCACCGTGCCCGGCCAGCAAGCCGCGTCAACCTTGTTTGATTCCCGTGGCTGGGTGGCGTTTCTCAATACTAATCCCTGGGGGTCGATTGGCTTAATTAAGTGGCCAACGGCCTTTTGGCAACCTGAGGCAGCCGCCTGGATTGCCCTGCATTTCTATCACGGCTACCAGTACAACCAGGATCGCGATTTTCTTGCTGAGCGCGTGTACCCGCTGCTTAAACTCACCAGTCAGTTCTGGCTGGATAATCTTACCACCGCTACCGACAACAATAGGTTATTGGTGTCACCCAGTTACTCGCCGGAGCACGGCAACTTTACGGTGGGCGCCGCCATGTCGCAACAGCTGGTGTTTGATCTGTTAAGCAAAACCTACGAGGCGGCCGGGCAACTCAACGACACGCTGTTCAGGGAAGAACTCGCCACCGCACTGAACCAGCTTGAGCCCGGTTTGCGAATTGGTCAGTGGGGGCAATTACAGGAATGGCGTGAGGATATCGATGAGCAAGACAATCAGCACCGTCATGTTTCGCACTTATATGCGCTTCACCCTGGCAATCAGATATCACCGCTTACAACGCCCCACCTGGCGGCTGCAGCGAGCACGTCGCTCAATGCCCGTGGCGACGCCGGCACCGGCTGGAGTCGGGCCTGGAAAGTAAATTTTTGGGCGCGTTTGCTGGAAGGGGATCGCGCCTTACGCTTGCTCCGGCATCAGTTAAGAGACAGCACCTTAGCCAACCTGTGGAGCACGCATCCGCCTTTCCAGATTGATGGCAACTTTGGTGCCACGGCGGGTATGGCCGAAATGCTCCTGCAGAGCCATTTGGGTGAGCTACATCTGTTGCCAGCACTCCCCACTGCGTGGGGGACTGGCAAGGTGACGGGGCTGCGCGCCCAAGGCGACCTGACCGTGTCGATGGCATGGCAAAACAATACCCTGCAAAGCGCCACAATCGTCACCGGTAAAGACGCACAAGTGCGTCTGCGCAATCGCGCGCTTGAGGGCAAAGTAACGATTACCAGTAACCAGCACGTGCTCGACTATCAGCAGATAGAAGAGGGCGTTATTAGCTTTATAAGTAAAGCCAATCAAGAGTATGTCGTCCTTGTAGGCAACACAAAATAATCGCCACCATGCAGAAACCGTGGCAACAAACAACTCAACATGGACTTTTATTATGAAAGTGAAAAATTCAGGACCAAAACAGTTCAAACAAGCAAAAATTACCCACTGTATTTTGCTCTCTTTAGGGTTATTGGCACCTGGCCTAGCGTTGGCCCAGGAGACGACTGACGATGACGAAGAGGTTGTTGAAACAATTGAAGTCAAAGGCATGCGCTCGAGTGTTATCTCTGCCCAGGCTACCAAGATGAGCTCCGACAAAATCATGGACGGTATTAGTGCCGACGACATTGGTGCCCTGCCCGACCGCAGTGTTACCGAAACGCTGCAACGCATTGCCGGTGTTGCCATCGACCGCTACATGTCACTGGGTGATCCCGAGCATTTCTCCGTTGAGGGAAACGGCGTGATTGTGCGTGGCTTAACCCAGGTGCGCTCCGAATTAAATGGCCGTGGTACATTTAGCGCTAACGGTGGCCGAACCTTGAGCTTTGGCGATGTGCCGCCAGAACTACTGAATGCCGTGAATGTCTATAAAAGCCCCTCGGCAGACCAAATAGAGGGCGGTCTGGCGGGCACGATTGACTTAGAAACCCGACTGCCTTTTCATAGCGACAAACAGCAAATCTCTTTTGATATTACGGCTAACTATGGCGACGTGATTAAAGAAACAAAGCCCGCTTACTCGTTTTTGTACTCCAATACCTGGAATACCGACGTGGGTAAGATCGGCTTCTTATTTGATATAGCCAAATCAGAACTTTCCACACGTAATGACTCTATGTACGTGCGGCCGTTTTTCTATCGCGATGATATAGCGGGTTACGAGGGGAGCACGGTATATGTGCCGCGCGGTGCTGACTGGCGCACCATGTATTTTGACCGCGAACGCACCGGTGCTTACGCGGCAGTGCAGTATGCCCCCGATGAGAACAGCGAATTTACCTTAACTTACTTCTCCAGTGACTATGACATGCAGTGGAGCGAGGATGCCATTTTCGTGGATAACTGGCCCTATGGTGTGCAGGTGGAGTCCGGTGCGCAATTCAGCGACAGTGGTGTATTGGAAAAAGGCAGACTCACTCAGGACGGTGGTGTGCCGATGGGCGCCGATGTGCGTTCGTCAACCCAGGATGCGCGCACCGACGATATCGCGCTGCGGTATCGTTACAGTAACGAAAATTTAATTGTCGAAAGCTCCTTACAGCGGGTCGACTCAACATCGAAAGGTATCGATAACACCGTTGCCACCCAGGTCAGTGTGCCTTATATCGATGTGGATCTCACCGGCAGCCTGCCTACAGTGACCTCCGATGCTGATTATTTGTCTGATCCCAACAATTATGTTTGGAACTTTATTATGGACAATCAGTACGATCGCGAAGCCGACATGACCGCCGTGGATGTCGATATTACCTACATTCTTGAAGATTCTTTTATCGAAGCGGTCAGGTTTGGTGGCCGGTATAGTGATACTAACTCCGAAAATGCCGATACCGGTTACAACTGGAGTCCGTTAGCGCCGAACTGGTTACAAGCGGCGATTGTTGAGGGCCAGGAAAACATCGTGCCGAACGTTGATGAATTGTATCTCAACACCTTTGATAATTTCTTTGGTGGCGATGTGCCCTCTCCCGCCAACGTGTTTGCGCCAAAATCGAGCTTCGCACTGGATTACCCTGAGAGCTTTCAGGGGCTTCAGGATAAGTTTGTGTATGCTGATTGGTCGAGCTGGGCCTATTGGAACCAGCGTGATTTAAATGCCGATCAGTTCAAGAACGATCAGTCTGAAAAGACCTCAGCAGCTTATGTCATGCTGGACTTTTTCACTGACTCGCTGGGCAAGCCGGTGTCGGGTAATTTTGGCGTACGCTATGTAAAAACTGAAAATACTGCCCATGGCTTTGTGCAGTATCCTTTTAATCCGCTGTTTGGTGATGGGGCCTATACCGAGCTTAACGCTGAGCACGACTACAGCAACTGGTTGCCCAGCCTGAACGTTAAGGTAGAACTGACCGATGAGTTATTGCTGCGGTTTGCCGCTGCCAAAGCTATGGCACGGCCAAACTTTGCTGACTTAGGCGCCAATATTACCTTAAATGCCAACCTGACCAGCGCGGGTGAAGCCAGTCAAAATGCAGGTAACCCGCCGCAGGTGCAAGATTATGAATTAACACTGGATTCTACCCAGAACCCGTATCTTGATCCGATGGAGTCAACCCAGTTTGATGTGTCATTAGAATGGTACTACGCCGAGGATAGCTCCGCTTACATCGCGTTGTTTACCAAAGACATCTCAGGCTATCAGGTACCTCAAGCCTCGCAAGTGGAGTTTGGCGGCTTTACTTATAATGCCCGCTGGCCGGTGAGCAGTGCCGAAGCCGATATTACTGGTGTTGAACTGTCACTCAATCATTTCTTCTCGTCACTGCCGGCGCCTTTCGATGGTTTCGGTGTGCAGATGAACTACACCTATATTGATAGCTCCACTGACGGCGATCCATCGACGGCACCCGCCGATACCGATGGCTCAGGCTATGGACCTATGCCGTTTCGCGGGCTTTCTGAGAACGCGGTTAACGTGGTGCTCATGTACGAGAAAGGCCCGTTTTCAGCTCGCCTGGCCTACAACTGGCGTGATGAGTTCTTAATGTCGACCAATGCTAATGGCTTTGCCGGTACCGAAAATGGCATTTCGTATGGCCTGCCGCTGTTTAATGCACCGACGGCGTATATGGACGGCTCGGTGACCTATCGCATCAATGACAACCTGTCCGTGGTGTTGCAAGCCAATAACCTCAATGATGCAGTGACCAAAAATGAGATGCGTCAGAATGGCCCGGGTAATCACTACAGTGCATACCACGTGAATGATATTCGCTACGCGTTATCGCTGCGTGGTTACTACTAACCCTTGTTGTGTGCTTGCCAGGACCGGCTACATGGAATGTATATCGTCGCGTCCTGGCTTTTCTAATCCAGTTGCTACAGATAAGTATATGAATTTTTTTAAATATATGAGTGGTGCGATTATGTGTGTGCTGGGGCTGACGGCCTGCCAGTCGGCTAATGTGCATCACCAGAACCGTCAATCGCAAAATGCCTCGCAGGCGAGTGTGCCACTGCCTGACATTGTCACCCGAGAGGGTAAGCATGCCTTCCTTGTTGATGGTGAGCCTTTTTTATTATTGGGTGCACAAACCAATAACTCCGCAAACTACCCGGCCATGTTAGACAAAGTATGGCCTGTGGTAGCGGCTATGCAGGCTAATACACTGGGCATTCCGGTGGCCTGGGAGCAAATCGAGCCGGTCGAAGGCCAGTTTGATTTTAGTTTTTTGGATGTGCTTATTGAGCAAGCCGCCGAGCGCGATATTAAAGTGGTACTGCTGTGGTTTGCGACCTGGAAAAACAATGCACCCCATTATGCGCCGGCCTGGGTAAAGCTGGATAATCAGCGTTTCCCCCGAGTGGTTACCGAGAATAAACGGGTACTCAATTCTTTGTCGCCGCACGGTAAGAATACCCTGGCGGCCGACAAAAAGGCGTTTGTGCGGTTAATGACCTATTTGCGTGATCACGATCCTGAGCACCAGGTGATTATGGTGCAGGTACAAAATGAAGTGGGTACCTATGGGTCTAAACGGGACTTTTCGCCAGCAGCCGAAGCACTGTTTAATCAGACCGTTCCCGAGGCGCTGTTAAAGTTGTACCAACAACCCGCCGGCACCTGGCAACAGGTATTTGGTGAGAATGCCGACGAGTACTTTCATGCCTGGTCAATTGGTCGTTATGTTGATGACATCGCGGCGGCAGGTAAAGCCGTTAAAGATTTACCCATGAACGTTAACGTAGCGCTACGCAACCCGTTTAATCCGGGCGACGGGTATTCCATGGGCGGCCCGACTGACAATGTCATTGATATCTGGAAAGTGGCTGCACCCCATATTGATATGATTTCACCGGACATCTACTTTCGCGATCACAAAACGGTAAACCGGGTGTTGGAGCTTTACAGCCGCGATGATAACCCGTTGTTTGTGGCCGAGATTGGTAACGATCAGCCTTACGCGCGCTACTTTTTTTCTACCCTGGGCAAGCAGGGCATTGGTTTTGCGCCCTTTGGTATGGATTACACCGACTACGCTAACTTTCCCCTGGGCGCCAAAGTGGTGAACGACGAAACTATAGCGCCGTTTGCTGAGCTTTATTCGCTGATGGCGCCCTGGGCGTCGGTATGGGCGAAGCTAAGTTTTGAAAACGATACCTGGGGAGTGGCCGAACCGCACGATTCGACAAGCGATAAGGCGGTATGGAATGCCCGGGTATCGGCAAAATCTGACGATGATTCACAGTTTCAACAAACCCTCGACCTGGGTCGCTGGAACGCCGAGGTGTCTTACGGACGGCCGATGTTCTGGATTGACCCGCCAACGGGTAATCACCCCGCTTCGGGCGGCGCGCTTATCGCTAAGCTGGGTGAGGATGAATACCTGATCACGGCGTTGCGAGCGCGGGTAACGTTGAGCCCATCCAGCGAGATTGAACAACTGCCTTACATGATTGAGCGAGTCGAAGAAGGACATTTTGATGCCGATGGCAATTGGGTGTTCGAACGGGTATGGAATGGCGATCAAACCGACTGGGGTCTGAATTTCACGTCTCAGCCACATATTTTAAAAGTAAAAATGGCGACATATAAACAATGACTTTACTAACAAAAAGCACGGAGAAAGGCATGCGAAACAGCCATCTTACAGGGTGTTGTATTGCGCTGACGTTATTGTCAGCAACATTAATGACCGGCTGCGAACGAAGCAGTGTGACTGAACAGGTATCGATGGCCGGCAATTTTCAGGAGATTGCACAAGGCATTGTGGTTAACCCGGCACAGGGCCAGGCTAAAGCGGTTCGTTTGCAGGTGATGGCCGATGATATCATCAGAGTGACATCGCTGGCCCATAGCGACTTTAGCAGTGTGGCTGACAGCCTGATGGTGGTGGCCGAGCCCGGGGCGCCATTCAACACTGAGACAAACGGCAAAAAGGTTATGCTGACCACTGGTGCGCTCACTGCCGAAGTCTCGCTGACAGACGGACAGGTCGTTTTTAAAAACGCCCGGGGTGAGGTTTTACTGGATACGGTTAACAGCGGCGAGTTTGGCCCGGTAACGCAGGATCCTATTACGCCCGATGATGACTCTTATGCAATACGTCAGCAGTGGAATGCAAATTCTGACGAAGGCTTTTTTGGTTTGGGGCAGCATCAGAATGGCCAAATCAACTTCGCCGGGGAAAACGCCGAATTAAGCACTCACAACTTACAAATATCCATTCCGTTTGTGGTTTCAACCCGCAACTATGGAGTGCTATGGGACAACGCCTCGATAACCCGGTTCGGCGATCCCGAATTATCTGCGCCGCTTGATGAAGGCTTTACCCTGTATAATGAAAACGGCGAGGAAGGTGGCCTGACTGCCTATTACTACGACGGTGATACGCTCTTGCTCAAGCGCACCGAAGCCGATTTGGATTACCAGTATTTAGCCCATAACACGGTACGCGAAGTGCCATTCCCTGAAGAGCTGGGAGAGGTAAACCAGCCACGGGTTGAATGGAAAGGACAAATCAGCGCCGATGACTCGGGGTTACACAAGTTTCGCATGTACAGCAGTGGCTATGCGTCACTCTCAATTGACGGCGAGGCGCTGCTGGATCGCTGGCGGATGAACTGGAACCCCTGGTTTCATACTACCGAGACAACCTTAACCGCCGGCGAAAAAGTCGACTTTGCGGTGAACTGGGACTCTCAGGGCGGCTATTTTCGGTTGCTGCATAACGGCCCGCAGTCGAAAGCCAATCAGTACAGTTTGTCGCTGGCCTCCGAAACGGCCAAAGCTATCGATTATTACGTGGTGGCTGGCAACAATTATGATGAGGTGATTGCCGGCTACCGGACCCTCACGGGTAAGTCGGTCATGTTGCCCAAATGGGCCTACGGTTTCTGGCAAAGTCGCGAGCGGTATACCAATCAGGATGAACTACTGGATGTGTTAAAAACCTATCGTGAACGGCAAATCCCTATCGACAATATTGTGCTGGACTGGTCGTACTGGCCGGAGGATGCCTGGGGAAGCCACGAATTTGATAAAACTCACTTTCCCGATCCGCAAGCTATGATTGATACCGTACACGAGCTTAATGCCAATATTATGATCTCGGTATGGCCTAAGTTTTACAGCACCACCGATAACTACAAAGAGTTTGATGAAAAGGGCTATATGCTCAATAAAAACGTAGAGGTGGAAGGCAACCTGGACTGGATTGGTAAAGGGTATCTGAACGGCTTTTACGACCCTTATCCAGAAGAGTCTCAAGCCATATTCTGGCGCCAACTGGAAGAAAAGCTCAACGTGCTGGGCATTGATGCCTGGTGGCTTGATGCCTCAGAGCCGGATATTCACTCCAACCTGTCTTACATGAAACGCAAGGAGATCATGAGCCCGCTTTCGGTAGGTTCAGGGGCGGAGTACTTTAACTCTTACGCCCTGCCCAATGCGGAAGGCGTGTACAAAGGCGAGCGCGAAACCGATGGGCATAAACGCAGCTTTATTTTAACCCGCAGTGGGTTTGCCGGCATTCAGCGCACCGGCGCTGCCATTTGGAGTGGCGATACTGTACCGCGCTGGTCCAATTTAAAAGAGCAAATTGCCGCTGGCGTAGGCACAAGTTTGTCGGGCATGCCCAACTGGACCATGGATATCGGCGGCTTTACGCCGGAAAACCATTATCGCTATTACCAAGGGAAAGTGGTTGGCCATTATTCCGAAATGCCACCAGAGCATCAGCAGGAATGGCAGGAGCTAAACCTGCGCTGGTTCCAGTTTGGCGCGTTTGTCCCGCTGTTCCGCTCGCACGGGCAAAACCCTTATCGCGAGATATTCAATATTGCCGATGAAGGTACGTCGGTGTATGAGTCGCTGGTGTACTACACCAAGCTGAGATACCGTTTGATGCCGTATATTTATACGCTGGCGGGCGATATGTATCATAAAGATGGCACCATGATGCGCGGATTAGTCATGGATTTTCCGCACGACGAGACCGCCATTAATCTTAATGATGCCTATATGTTTGGGCCGTCGTTATTGATTAACCCGGTGTATGAGCATCAGGCCCGCACCCGTGAGGTATATTTACCGGGCCAGGGTAGCTGGTTTGATTTTTATTCCGGTAAAACCTATCAGGGTGGGCAAACCATCAGCGCCCCGGCACCGCTTGGTCAAATGCCGCTGTTTGTGCGGGCCGGTGCGATTATTCCAACCGGCGAAGACATTCAGTACGTCTACGACAAGCCGGATGGTGACTACACACTCAATGTGTTTACCGGTGCTGACGGCGAGTTTGAAATTTACCATGACGACGGCAAGTCATATGATTATGAAAACGGCGGCTATTCGTACACGCCAGTGGCCTATGACGACAGCACAGGCACGCTGACCATTGGTGAACGCAGCGGTGGTTTTGATGGTATGGTGTCGTCAAGAACCTACCATATCCGCTTTATTGGTGAAGGTGAGTCGCTGGCTGATTTTAGCGCCGCGCCCGATGCCAGTATTGTGTATACCGGTCAGCCAATTACAGTAAAAAATGGACAATAGAAATATGCGTAGTTTGTTAGCGTTAGTTGTTTTACTTTCCCCCTTATCGGCATGTACCGCCGATAAGGGGGCGGGTACCCCCCCACATAGTGTGTTAGGGGCGCAAATGTCACCCTCAACACCGTTGTTTATTGAAAACAACGGTGTTGTCGCCTCGCTATCAGAAGGTGAGACTGCACTGGAGGATGGTCACTTACGCGCGACCATCAGCGATAGTGACCGCGGTAAGGTGGCGGCCATTACTTTTGAGCAGGCATGGAGCGGCCGTTTGTTTGCCACGGCTAAGCAACCCCTTGATTTGTCGGACGTGATTAATAGCGGCGTTTTAACCTTTGCCATGAAAGTGACTGATGTTGCTCAGGCCGGGCTGCTAGTAGAAGTCAGTTGCGGCGAAAACTGCCGCAATGCCGTGGATATCTGGCCAAAAATGAAGCCCCTGCAGCAGCAAGGATGGCAAGAATTCGCTATGCCGTTGTCGTGTTTTGACCGGACAGGCGCAGACTTCTCGGCGGTGAAGCATCCGCTGCGGTTTTACTTTTATGGCACCGGTGCCTTCTCCATCGCGGATGTCGCCATTAAGCCCCAGGGCGAGGGCAATATGGCGTGCCCGGATCAGGATGCGATAACCGTAACGCCCGCACCGCTTCGAACCTACTGGGCTGATGAGTGGTGGATGTCACGCCACCAGCAGAAGCTGGCGGAAAAGGACGCAATAGACCCGGAGCTAGTGCTCATTGGTGATTCTATTACCCATGGCTGGGAAGACGCCGGTAAAGCGGTATGGCAGGCTAATTTCGGTCATATTCCTACGCTGAATTTGGGATTTAGCGGTGATCGTACCGAAAACGTCCTGTGGCGCTTTGAACATGGTGAGCTCGAAGGCATATCGCCTAAGCTTTCTGTCATTATGATTGGTACCAATAACACCGGCCACCGCATGGATACCCCAGCGAGTATTCGTGACGGTGTGGCGCAAATCATTGCTGAATTAAAGCAACGTGTGCCAGAAAGCCGCGTGTTGCTACTGGCTATATTCCCCCGTGGTGCAGATAACGCAGACAAAGAGCGGATGAATAATCAGCGCGCCAACACGCTGCTCAAGGCCCTCGCTGAAGAGCAAAATGTGATGTTTGCCAATATTAATCAGCAGTTTCTTGAAGATGATGGCACACTCAGTAAGGACATTATGCCCGACTTGCTGCACCCCAACGAAACCGGCTACCGGATATGGGCTAAGGCATTAGCCCCCTACCTGTCAGCCCATCTCGGCGACAAAAGCGGCGACGAATAGCGCCAGCCGCTACCACGGTAAGCAACATCGCGGATGCGATTGACGGCCCCTACATGCAGGCCGCCAATCGCAACCGGCCCCTGGCGGAAAATGGCACCGACAGGGTTAGTTGTTCGCTCTGATGACGTGTACATTACTGAACTTGAGCCTTAAAAGTTGCGTAAAACGAAGAGTGCTTAAATACAGTCGAAACGTTATGGAGCTGGTATGAACCGAATTAACCCTGCTAAATTACAAAACAGTAAATGGACAGCAGTAAAGCCGATAAATCGAGAAAAGCATTTCCTGGTATCAGAAATGGAGTTCGACGAGGATGGTTCTGTCATTGCGTGTAAATTGGAAGCGGTGCTTTCTAACAACGAGTATTCAATACAATGGACAGAGTTGAAAAGCCGGGAGAAATGGCTCCAGGGCTGGAAATAATGGCCTCGATTTGATGGCTTCAAATTGTTCTGCTGGCTCTACCGTTAGCTTGTTTGCGGCTCATGGTAAAGAAACGTTTCCTACGGTTATAGGGACGTAAGGGGCTGTTAGAGCATGAGTTTCGAACGATATCAAAAACATCAACATGTCGTTGCGGGTACCACCCTTGACGTCTCATATGACCGCTTTACTACTAAATTCGCACTCAGTGTCAATGGTGCTATGGCCTACTCCAGGCGCTTGTGGTTTTGACCCAGACATAATGCTCTGATTCAAATCGACGCCAATTCGTATATGCTAAGTATTTATTGGTTTCTAATCTGGGGAGCCAAATTAAAAAAAGCAGATGCTGTGGTAGTCGAAGAGTTGTTACCTAAACGTCGCAGACGTTCAATTTCACTGCTTGGGTATGGCGTTTTTATTATTTTGGTCAGGGCTGCGGTGGTTATATTTGCGTCATAGCAGCTAACAAACGAGTATGAGGCGGGTTGTTGGGATACTAACACGGGCCATGCCTCGTTACTTTCGTACAGACATTCGTAGCTTATGTCAGCGTTATGCATATGATAAATATTTATCCCTGTAGAGGTTCTATGCGGTTATTCAACAAGTTGTTATTGGTACATATTTTAATGATCAGCGTCGGCTTGCCTGTGCTTTCAGAGGCCAATCATGACATTGAGGATAAAATATACATCGCACAATCAGATGGAAAGGTAACCGCTGTGGTTTCTGGCGTTAAGTCGGATACATTCAGACTTAAACCTAAAGAGAGGGTGTTGTGGCGTAACGCGTCAGGTTATCTGGGCGCCGTGCTGACAGACGCTGGTTTTAATGTCATATCCGTGTCGTCAAATTACTGGAATAATATACGTCTTTCACCCTATGAAATAGAAACGGCAACTGCTTCCGTATCGCCATTTATTGCGCTGCTGGTCACAGAAGATCGTGCCATTGGCTACAATATTGCCACGGATAGTTTTTATGAAGTTCGCCTACCACTGTATGACAGTGTCATTGCTGTGAAGTCAGCTGAAAATGTTGCTGTTGTTGTTACGTCTGGCACGTTACTCGGACTCCAGTCTAAGTCTTCATATTTTACCGAAGCCCGGCTCAAAATTGGTGAAACCGTTGAAAACGTGCACCTGACCGATAATAACGTAACCGTTCAAACGCGGGAACGATTATATACTTTTACCTCTACAGGCTCTGGGTGGCAGGTAACAGATCTCGACTAGAGCAAGGCGGGCTTACAAATAACGAGTGCTGCCAACTGAACAATACTGTGGTGCTCGTTGGCGCCATCTGCTGCAGGTGCTATTGTTCACGGGCAGTAGGAGGATTTACCAGAATAAATTAATCTAAAACGACATGCTTTAAAGTCGCAAAAGGTAAAGTTACCCGTGTTTTATTTACTCTAAAGGAGAAGCTCACAGTGCACTTCCTGTTAATCTATGAAACCGTGCCCGACTACGTAGCGCTTAGAAGCAAGTTTCGAGCGGCGCATCTGTCCTATGCTCAGGCAGCTGTTGACAGGGGGGAGCTAATTCTTGGCGGCGCGGCCGGTGACCCTGTTGACAGTGCCGTGCTGGTATTTAGCGCCAATTCCGAGGATATTCCGCGCATCTTCGCAGAGAATGACCCTTATGTCATCAATGGTCTGGTGTCAGGTTGGCAAATTAAACCCTGGCATACGGTTGTCGGGCCAACGGCTTCAAATGCTGTAATTACCGGTAATACAACGGACGCTTAATACTCATTAGCGCATGTAATGCTGAGTACATTATGTACGCTGGCGCTTAGTTCAAAGCAATTTGCAGATTTCTCTAGCGATACAGATTTTGCCACTAACAAAAAAGCCACCTCAGGGTGGCTTTTTTAAATAACATTCAAGTTTGTTAGTGCTTACTTATTGGGTGCGGCTACTCAAACTGTCTTTTAACTCTCTCAGCTTGGCCTTAATGCGGCGCATGTTGTCCGGACCGGTGCGCAACAGTTGCTTTTGTGGCGCTGATAAGCTTTCTAACCTTTCGTCGGCGTACTTGTACATCACCGAATCGGTGTACACCTCAATTGGCATTTTCACTTCAGGGGTATCCAGTAAGGTATCAATGGCCTCAATGAGCACCTCAGTGAAAGGCTGATCAGGATCGCCAATTTCGGCATATTTGGCCTGAATTTCTTCCTGATAGCGCTCATACAAGGCAATTAAGTCTTCATTGCTCATGGATTCCAGCGCATCAACATAGGGCGTATAACGCTTATAGCTGGCAGCATCTATCCATTCTCTGTCGGCCTGGTTATACACTCTGAAGTCTTGTTCAGGCGGAGTCAGCAAGCGGTGGTTGGGAGCCATGTCCTCGTCGGCCAGATTGGTCGCCGATACTACAAAACGCTGCAACAAACCGTTCGTTACCAATAAGCGGCTAAGGGTTGGAGAGGTTGCTATTGTTTCCAGCGCAGATTTAATCGCGGTATCACTGATATCCAGCGGCTCAGGCTCTGCCATAGGTTCTGGCATAGGGGTAGCTTCCTGGTCGGGATCGATCTCAACGGGCTCTGGCGGCGGAGCGGCCTCAAAAGTGTCGGCCGGTTCAGGCTCTGTTTCTTCGGGCTCAACAACAGCCGGCGTTTCAACCTCAACAACAGGTTCCGGCTCTGGCTCACTGGCTGGCCAAAATAGGACCACTGCTAACACGATAACGATTACACCAATCACAATGGCATAAGGTAACCAGGATCGCTGTTCAGAATTTTCGCTCATAAATTATCCACCTTGATCGTTGGCTGCGATATTCATACTACCAGAGTTAATGGCAATTCGCTGAAAATCAATACACTTTTTCTCTATATTTGGATGATGACGCGCATCATTAGTTCCCATCAATATTAGACAGACAACTGACATGCAACAGTAAAACGTTAACAGGTTCGATTTTATAGACCGTATCACAAAAGGCGGGCTGACATTATTAAAAAGACCGATTTAGCGCAATTCATCCTTTAATTTGTTTCGCGCGTATGAGTGAAGGTAGCTAATTTTCAACACGGGTTGGTAAGGCCGGAGGTAACAACAATGCATAAATTTTTAAGTAGCGATATTGAAGGTACACCAATGGTTATTGATAACCTGGAGGTGCAGTCATACGAGATGAATGTTTATTTGGTGCAGATCACTGCTGATGGTCATACCGGTATTGTCTTTAATGCAAAAGGCGACCCGATGCGGTTTCACAGCGCCGGTCATATCCGCGAGTTCTTTGCCCACTGCGATATTAAGAATGCCTACATGAAGCACGACACCCCCTACGATGAAATGATTGGCAATCCACCAAAAGCCACGCAGTCCATGGCGTTGCCATTTAGCATGACCTTACCTTACTAGGGTTAGCCCAGCCAGCGCTGAGCGGCAATGCGCAAATCCACTTGTACATTAAGCCGCTTGGCAAGGAAATATAAACCGCCAAGCTTGCGGTGAATAAAAATCGCATCGGCAGGCGGTACATGCCAAAAGTCCTGGTCAAAACTCAGTGACATACCGGCAGCCTGCACGCGGGTGAGTAAGTCGCTGTTACCAAAGTCATAAGGGCCGTCGGTATACAGGGCTTCACAAGCCAGTTTACCCATGGCCAGTACCGCTGCCTGCTGGTCGTCAGTGTGAGTGTCCAGCATTAAGCCAATGTCCTGTGCCGCGCGTGCAACGCCTGTCATATCATCACTTGCCATGGCGCGTAGCAGGGCTAAATAGCCATCAGCAATAGGCGCAGGCACTTCCCGACAGGCGCCAAAGTCAAGTAACGCAATTTGTTGAGTATCTGGCATGTAGCGAAAATTGGCCATATTCGGATCGCTTTGAATCAAACGAAAATCAAATACTTCATCAAAAAACAGCCGGAACATATCGGTCATCAGCTGGTTACGGACATCGGCAGGCGCCTCGCTAAGGCTTTCAATGGGCTCGCTGTTAAGGTGCGTCATTGCCAGCACCGTGTCGGTCGACAGGGCGCTGTGAAGGGCTGGTACAACAAGAGCCGGGTAATCGCCAAGTGCGGCGCCGTAGCGGGACATCATGCGTCCTTCACGCCGGTAATCGGCTTCATCATGGAGCTGCTGTTTGGCCTCGGCTAATAATGGCTTGATATCCAGTGCTGCAGGCAGCATACCCGATAGTTTAATGATGCTGGCAACATTATCCACGTCGCTGTTAATGCTGTCGCGTATACCGGGATATTGCACTTTGAGGGCCAGCGTTTCGCCGTCCATGGTAATCGCCTTATGCACCTGGCCAATAGAGGCCGCTGCGATGGGCGCATACGAAAAATACAACAGGCGGTCTTGCCAGCCGGTGCCAAGGGCACTATCCAGCACTCCTTGTAGCTGGGCTTTGGGCATGGGGTCGGCGTCTTCGCGCAGACGTGCCAGTATGGCACTGAGCTGCGGTGATAACAGTTCACCGGCATCCATCGAAATAAGCTGGCCAAGTTTCATGGCAGCACCGCGTAGTGAGGCAAGTTGATTGGTAATGCGCTGCATGTTCTTTGGTGTCAGCAGCATGTCCGACAGCACCGGGCGCTGGCCCGAGAGTAATTTGGTGGTGCCCTGCGCGACCACACTACCGGCAATTTTGGTGGCTAAGGAGCCAATTCGTGACAATCTCGCTATGCGAGAACTGGGTACCGCTTTGTTTTTTGGGGGTTGGCTCATACAGCCTAAACGAGTTGTGAGAGTATTTGGATCAGCATACCTGCTGCACTGCCCGCCGCAAAGCCAAACCAGCCACTACGGCCGAGGTATCTGAATAAAGACGCGCCAAAAATACCGCACCACAACATGGCACTGTAGATATTGAGCATGCCGGTGCCCATGCCGGAATCAGGCAAAAATAGCATCACGATGAATGTCATGGCCATGGCGCCCGACAGAATTACCCACAGGATGTTTTTTTTCGGTGTTGATGCGTCAGATTGATTGGTATCACTCATTCAACTTACCTTGTCATTTTTTATGCAATCATGACTACTTAAGCGGAGCAGGTCAAATACGACCTTGGTCTGAATGGGCTTTTATAACACAAGCGGATAAAAACAGGCTGCTTTGCATGGCTTAAAAGCGGCAGCAAAGCAGCAGCAAAGCAGCGGTTTGATGCTGGCTGAGGTGAAACTAAAAGTGCACCTCAAGTAATTCAACGTTTTCAGTGAAAGTCAGCGTTTGTAAATCGCCTTTACCCTCAACATTAATGGTGTTGACCTGGCTTGGCCATAGGTCTCGCAGCGCGTCATGACGTACCTGTAAACCTGCCAGCGCTGGTGGCTGTTCAGTTTCCTGGTATACCCAGAAATGCTTACCGTCTACCTCATAACCGACCAACTTTAGTGCCAGATTGCTTTCTTCTGCGTTACGCAGCATAAAGCGCTCTGCCACATACCCGGCAAAGGCCGTTTGGGTTTCCTGATCATCCAGAATATCAGCGGTTTTCTTAAACAGCGCTTTTACCGCATGCTCGGCATCATGCAGGTTAAACCGATGCATAATTTCGATATTTTCGGTTCGCGGGTTGAAAAGTACCGTTGTAATGGCAATTTTTTGCTGATGCGCCACGGCTTGTCCACATGCCATAAACAACAGCAGGGCATAAAGCCCTGCCTGAATGACACTTGAAACCCGATTGAGTTTAGTTGTCATTACCTTCGCTTTCCTCTTCGTCTTTGTCAGTATCCAGTTCTGTTTTGATATCCTGCATGATATCGCGACGTACCTTGGATGAGCTGCGCTTAGACTTGTAGGCTTCAATACGCGACGGAATAATGCGGCGTGGATAGTGATTGTTTTCAACATCAACGTCAGCAGTTTCCCAGCGTGGATCAACGGTCACACTCACCAGCTCTTTGTCTTTGTCAGTGATGACCAGCTTGCTTACCGCTTTAGGGGTACGGCGCCAGATCTCAGCAGGTATACGCATCATTTCTGTGCTGCCATCCTCAAAGGTCATTTCGAGAATGATTGGCATCACCAGACCGCCTTTGTTAGAAAACTCCATTACGTAGTAATTTTTATCTTCTTCAACGGCGCGTTCAAAGGCTTTACGTTCCCATGGTTCAAGTTTATCGAGCCATTTTTTGTACTTGTTACGCTCTTTGTTGGTAACCGTAAATTGATCGTTTTCGTCATAAAAATCAGAGATATCTGAGAAACGGTCGACCCATAACTTTTTGCCTTCGGCTTCGTTACGTTCAACGGTTAGTGATTTTGGCTTGTCGAGTTCATGCTGACGCTCACGCGCAAAATCAATATCTGGATCCTGAGTATCTAAACGGAGCTTGTAAACGCTGTCCAGTGAGATATCAACATGATCGGTGCTGTAGAACCAACCGCGCCAGAACCAATCCAAATCGACCCCTGAGGCCTCTTCCATAGTGCGGAAAAAGTCAGCCGGTGTAGGACGCTTAAACATCCAGCGCTGGGCGTACTCTTTAAAGGCAAAATCAAACAGCTCGCGACCAAGAATGGTTTCGCGCAGAATGTTCAGCGCTGCAGCCGGCTTGGTGTAAGCATTAGGACCAAGACGCAGCACAGAGTCTGACTGAGTCATGATGGGTACCTGGGTTTGTGACTTCATATAGCCGGTAATATCACGCGGCTCAACACCCCATGGAATATCCGGATCCCATTCACGACCGGCAACACCGTCTAAGAAGCTGTTTAAGCCCTCATCCATCCAGGTCCACTGACGTTCGTCAGAGTTAACCGTCATCGGGAAGTAAATGTGCCCTACTTCGTGAATCACCACGCCAATCAGGAAGCGTTTTTCAGCCAGTGAATAGGTGCGTGAACCGTCGTCCTGCAGTTCAGTACGTGGGCCGTTAAAGGTGATCATGGGGTATTCCATGCCGCCTACCGGACCATTTACCGACTGGGCTACCGGATAAGGGTAGTCAAAAGAGAAACGTGAATACACATCCATGGTGTGAATGATGGCTTCGGTAGAATACTTTTTCCACAGATCGCCACCTTCTTTGGGGTAGAAAGACATTGCCATTACCAGTGGCTGAACATCACCACCCTGCTGGTAGCCGCGCGCATCCCACATAAATTTACGTGACGACGCCCAGGCAAAGTCACGCACGTTTTCGGCTGCGAAATGCCAGGTTTTGGTTTTGCTGGTACCTTCTTTTTCGTTTTCCAGCGCTTCTTCCGGCGTTACGATAAACACGGTGCGGTCGGCTGTTTCGGCTTTCTTAAGACGCTCACGTTGTTCGCTGGTCAGCACGTCACGTGGGTTCTGCAGTACACCGGTAGACGATACGATGTGGTCAGCCGGAACGGTGATTTCTACATCATAATTACCAAATTCCAGGGTAAACTCACCACGGCCAATAAACTCTTTATTGGTCCAGGCTTCATAGTCGGTGTAAGCCGCCAGGCGCGGGAACCACTGGGCCAGCAAAAAGATGTCGTTACCGCCCTCGCGCTCGTCATCAGGGAAGTGCTCATAACCGGCACGTGCTGAAACCGCATCTTCCTCAACGATATTAAAGCCAAAGTCGATATTCACTTCGGTATCTTTACCGGGCTTAAGGGGCGAGTCGAGATCAACACGCATTAGTGTACCCACAATGACATGGTGCAGCGGGTTGCCGCGGCCATCGGTGACTTTGTTAATCTGATAGCCCAGTTCGTTATCGTCAACAAACTGTTGGCGACGAAGGGCACCCAGCGACAATTTTGCCGGGCTGTCGCCAGAGGCCGCAGAGGTTGCCGGTCCACGATTGCCAATACCACCAAAGGTGGTGGTTAACGCCGACATTGAATCATCACGGAATTTGTTTTGATCTAACTGGATCCACAAATACTTCAGCGTATCAGGCGAGTTATTTTTGTAGGTAATCTGCTCTACAGCCTCAATCCGGCGCTTAGCCTCATCAAGTTTTACGTCGATGTCGTAGTCGACTTTTTGCTGCCAATACTGATGGCCCGGCTCACCCGCAGCGTTGCGGTATACGTTAGGAGTTGGAAGCACTTCATCCAATTGGCGGAACTTATCTTCAAAGTCCCCTTTTGTTTGCTTGATTGCTGCATTGACTGACACTGAACAGGTCAGCAACGATAGCACCGGCATGAGCCAAATTAACTTTGGCATACGCTTGCTCATAGATTTTCCTTCGTCGTCGTTGTAATGCCAGGGAAACGCCGAGTATTGCGATAATCCTACCGCTGTACTCATCCCCCCAATTATTATTAGAGCCACATAGTTTAATTCTAATGCGACGCGTTTTGCCAGCACTTGGCCGTAAATAGCACAAAACTGGACGCAAACTCAGCATAACAGCGGTGCTTTTACGGCTTTGAGTCAGGTATCGTCTCAGGCTTCGGGCGTTTGCCTGCAGTGCGGTCCGCGCGGACCATTGAATCCTGTGGCGTGGCAAGTCCGCTGCTATTTTTACCGGCCCTGATCAGGCACGTAACACCTTGTCTGAGATACGCTTTTAGTTTGTTTTACGCACACTTTGTAATATTCTAGAGGCCTGCCCGCTTACAGATTGATTTCACCCGGATGAATGCATTTTCATGGCAACGCGCTGTCATTAAGATTGGAAGTGCCCTGATCGCGCCAGACGGCGCCCAGTGCAGTGACCGTTTTTTACTGCCCATTGCACGTTTTATCATCGCCAGCCGTGCCGCTGGCAAAGAAGTTATTTTGGTGTCGTCCGGCAGTGTTGCTGCTGGCCGGGCTAACATTCCGGTTAATCATGTGCCCTCCATTGCCGAAAAACAGGCAATGGCGGCGATAGGCCAAATAGGGATGATGGCGAATTGGCAGCGCCTGTTTGACTTTCCCTGTGCGCAGGTGCTGGTTACCTATGACGACCTGCATGACCGCACGCGTTACGTAAATATCAAAAATACCCTGCGAGAGCTGCTTAAACACCAGGCATTACCCATCGTAAATGAAAACGATACTGTGGCAGTCAATGAGCTTAAAGTGGGTGATAACGACAATCTGGCGGCCTACACGGCATTGGTGGCAGGCGCCGATACGCTGATTATATGTTCGGATATCGATGGCTTGTATACGGCCGATCCACGCAAAAATGCCAACGCTACGCTCATTCATGAGGTGGATCATATTACTCCTGACATCTACGCTATTGCAGGGGGAGCCGGGACGTCTGTGGGCACTGGCGGTATGCGCACAAAAATTGAAGCCGCCGATAAATGCACCCGTAGTGGCATTCAGACTCTTATTGTGAATGGCCGCAATGGAACAGTATTTGATGCCTTGCAAGCCGGCCAGATACCGGGCACGCTGTTTCGGGCACAGCAGTCACATAAAAAAGCGCGCCGCTTGTGGTTGGAGCATACGCTTAAAACGCGCGGTAAAATTGAAGTAGATGCAGGCGCCAGTGCGGCGCTAAAAAACCAGGGGGCGTCTTTACTGCCGTCGGGTATATTAACAGTAAGTGGTCACTTTGACGCCGGTGACGCAGTGGAAATTTGCAGTCAGGGCAAGCCCGTGGCAAAAGGCCTTGCGCTGTACAGTGCGCAGGAGTTACACGTTATAAAAGGTGTAAAAAGCACACAAATTCGCAGTAAGTTGGGTTACGACAGTGGCGAGGTGGTCGTCCATCGTGACGATCTTGTGATGTTCGACTAAAGGAGTCTCTTATGAGTTTCTCAATCCGCGCCGCGGCGCGCGACGCCAAAGTCGCAGCCAGACAAGTGGCGAGCTTAAGTGGCGAACAAAAACGTGCAGTATTAATGGCCATCAGTAAGCACCTTATTTCGCAGGTCAGTAACATACTGAGTGCTAATCAACTGGATCTGGAACACGCGAAGTCTGTTGGACTGGATATGGCCATGATGGACCGCCTTACGCTCAACGAAGAGCGGGTGATGGCGATTGCCAGTGCGGTGGCCTCTGTGGCTAATCAGGAAGACCCGGTCGGCGGCATCCAGCAGTTAAAAACCATGCCCAGTGGTATCCAGGTTGGCAAAATGCGCATTCCACTAGGGGTTATCGCGATGATCTACGAATCGCGGCCAAATGTTACCATTGATGCTGCGGCATTGTGTTTTAAGGCCGGTAATGCCGTGATTTTACGCGGCGGTAAAGAAGCGCTGCATTCCAATCTCGCCCTGGCCGCATGTATTCATCATGTGTTGCGCGAATTTGATATAGATACCGCGGCAGTAACGGTTATTCCCGATCCGAATCGCGAAATCATGAATAAACTCATGACCCTTAAAGAATACATCGATTTGATTATTCCCCGTGGTGGCGAAGGCTTAATAGAGTACGTTAGCGAGCGCAGTCAAATTCCGGTGATTCAGCACTACAAAGGTGTGTGTCATTTATATGTCGATAAACACGCCGATCTTGAGCAGGCGTTGAACATCCTGGAAAACGGTAAAACTCAGCGTACCGGAGTGTGTAACGCATTGGAAACGTGCCTGGTGCATAGCGACGTCGCCGATGACTTTTTACCGCGGGCGGCGGCGATGCTTAAACAGCACAATACATTGATTCATGCCTGCGATGCGTCGAAAACCCATTTTACCGATGCGCTATCGGCAACGAATGCAGACTGGCACGCCGAATATCTGGCAATGGAAATTGCCGTGCGGGTTGTAGAGAGTTACGACGAAGCCATTGCGCACATTACCGAATACGGCTCCGGGCATACCGAAGTCATCGTCACGCAGCATTATGCCACGGCCAATGCCTTTATCCGCGATATTCACTCGGCAGTGGTCATGGTGAATGCGTCGTCACGCTTTTCAGATGGTGGTGAGTTGGGGCTGGGCGCCGAAATTGGTATTTCTACCAGTAAATTACACGCTTATGGGCCTATGGGGGCCGAGTCCTTAACCACAGAAAAGTTCGTTGTGCTTGGCAATGGCCAGATCAGAAACTAGTAATACCATTTTTACTATGCCGGGCATTATACAGCGCCGGCCCTGCACACCTGTTTGGCGGTCTTAAGACTGCCATAGCGGGCATAAATTGTTGCCAACACTCAACAGACTCTGGCGTTACCGGCGAGGAGTCGGTAAGCTAAAATTCTGCTCGTAATATCAGAACGCTAGATTAGAAGGATGAAAAACTATTATGACGGACATTACCCCGTCCCTAAGCGACTATCCCTATGCGGTAACGTTGCCAACACGTTGGCAGGATAACGATATCTACGGTAACGTGAACAACGTGGTTTTTTACAGCTTTTTCGATACGGCGGTTAACCGGTTTTTGTGTGACGAAGCGGGCATGGACTTTCGCACCAGTCCGGTGGTGGCGCATGTGGTAAGTTCACAATGTCAGTTTATTTCTCATGTTGCTTATCCTGAAGACGTTGATGTTGGTGTGCGGGTGGCTAAAATTGGCCGCAGTTCGGTGACCTACGGCGTATCGATTTACGCGGGTACTAATCAGCGTCGGGTAGCCCATGGCCAGTTTGTTCATGTGTTTGTTGATCGCTCTTCTGACCGGGTCGTGCCGGTGCCGGCTCGCACCAAATCAGCCCTTGAACGGATCATCGAGTCATTGTAATGCGCGCGGTACTGTTAGACGGCGACTCACTGGGGAATGACTTATCCCTCAACGAATTTAAACACCTGCCTGTTGAATTAACCATTTATCCAGCGACGCAGCCCCACCAGGTTGCGCAGCGTATACAAGATGCCGACATTATTTTAGTCAACAAAGTGGTGTTGAGCGCGGATACCCTCAGACAGGTAAAGCAGCTAAAGTACGTCGGCGTCCTCGCCACGGGGATGAACAATGTGGACACCGCATATTGCCGGCAAGCCGGTATCACCGTGACAAATGTCGACGGCTATGGCACTGACGCGGTGGTTCAACATGCCTTGATGTTGTTGTTAAATTTAGCCACGTCCTTTGTACCTACACACCAACAAGTGCAGCAGGGCGATTGGAGCCGCTCGCCATTTTTTTGTTTACTCGATCAGCCGGTCATGGAGCTGGCGGGCAAGCATTTGGTAATTGTGGGGTATGGTACATTAGGAAAACGTTTTGCGACCCTGGCCCGGGCTCTGGGCATGCAGGTGTCGGTTGCCGCCCGTCCGGGCACCGAGGTAAAAGGCCGCGAGTCTTTAGACGCTTTACTACCCCAGGCTGATGTCATCAGTTTACATTGCCAGTTAAGCGCCGAGACAGACAAGCTGATCAACGCTGAGCGACTGGCAGCAATGCGCCCCACAGCGCTGCTGATTAATACAGCGCGCGGCGGCCTGATTGATGAACCAGCACTGCTTGCGGCGCTTAAAGGCGGGCAAATCGGTGGCGCCGGACTTGACTCCCTGACCGTAGAGCCGCCCCCTGCCAATCACCCGTTGCTCAATGTAAAGCTACCTAATTTACTCATTACTCCGCATTCTGCCTGGACAGCGAAAGAGTCGCGCCAACGCCTGGTAAAAATGGCTGCCGGGCAGTTAGAAACGTTTTTACGAGATACGGCTTAACCTTCTTTTCGTAGCTGGTTAAGCTGCTGGTTGAGCTCAAAGGCGGGTTCGGTCACAATCGCTTCCAGCGTGGCTATGCGCGCTTTGAGGCTGGCAATTTCTGCGTCTTTTGACGCTGCCGGCGTTGCTTGCACAGTTTGTCTGGCATCAAAGGGATTCACGGGTTTACCATAAAACCAGGCACTTAACTGCCAGTTGTATTTAGCATCAAGGTAGTGGCAAAACAAGCCTGCAGCAAGCATAGTCAATACCAGCAAGGTTATTTCGAGTGTTGTCATCAGGGTTCTCCGAGTCAATTAACAAGTTAACACCGCCCGGTTGATCGGCAGCATACTGTTACAGTCTTCGGTGAATAAAAAAAATTACAGCAAAGTGTAATTTTTTTGCGCCGCTTTAGACTATACCCACACTAGCTTAGGCAATAACGATGGAAGTGGCGTGCAAACGGACTTTGAGCAAATTCTTAATGAACATCAGGCACTACTGAGTCGCGTTGCGGCCAGTTATGAGGCCAATGAGTCGTTGCGCCAGGAATTATTGCAGGAAATCGCCCTGGCGGTTTGGCAGGGCCTGGCCCGTTTCAATGGTGACGCAAGCCTCAAAACCTATATGCTTAAAATTGCCCATAACCGGGCAATCAGTCATGTCAGCAAAGAGGTAAAAGGCAGTCACATTCATCATGGTGATGATGAGTCCATTAATACCTCATCAGCCCCCGCTGATACCGAACCTGCCTATGCCGCTGAACGAAACCGCGATGTGGTGAACCTGCTTGATGCTATTCGGGACTTGCCGGTGACCATGCGTCAGGTGATGACCCTCACGTTAGAAGGGTTGAGCTATCAGGAAGTCGCCGAGGTGTGCGGGATCAACAAAAATCATGTCGGTGTGTTACTGCAACGAGCCAAAAAAGCACTGCAACAGAGTATGAATCATGAATGACGAATCAACCGATTTAACCGCACTTTGGCAGCAACAGCCGGTTAGCAACATTGATATGGCTGATCTAACCAAACGTTTAAAGCGCCAGCAACGTTTGCAACGGCTGTATGTAATAACGGATTTTATGTGCCTTTTTATGAGTATCGGCTTCATTGCCTATACATGGAATTCCCTGCCGAGTGTATTAATTTATATGCTTTTTGGGGTATCTGGCTCCGCCCTGGCGATGACGGTCTATTTTGTTTGGTTACGCCGCCATGCAGCGTTAGCGACCTTTGAAGACACGGCGCAGTTTCGTGAGACGCTCAAAAAACAACTGCGCAACAACCAGACAATTGCCCGCGTAACCTTTCATTCCGGCTGGGTAAGTATCGTTATGCTGCTGACTATTTTTGGCGTGTTAGTGTATTCAGGTGAGATGAGCATGGATAAACTGGTCAGCAAGTTACCGGTCATAGCCGGTTTGTGTGTACTGATGGCAGGCTTTATGCCCTGGGCTTATCAGCGCGAACGCAAGTTTAAAGCCGAATACCAGCAACTGATTGAGCAGGAATAGCCCCCGGGCATGAAGGCTAATCGTTCGTGTCGTCGTTGCTTTCCTGTTTGTCCTGGTCGCCTAATGTAAACTGATAGTACATATCAACCGCCGTAGACAAGCTGCGCACCACTTCGATATAGAGGTTGGTCCAAACCTGATAACGTAACGCCACTTCCTGACCGGCACTGCCTTCGTTTTCAAACATAGCAACGCCGTAGCGCACGGTGAGGTTGGGGGCTATTTTTCCTGATACGGCAAGTTTGGTGTCGTTACCCTGTCCGGTGGTGGTCACCGCAAAATCCTCGATCCCCAGGGTCTTACCCACATTACTGGTGATACCCTCGGTTCTCGATAAGCCTAAACCAATCAGCATGGCGGCATAGCCATTATCACCCTGCCCACTGCTACGCAGGCTGCCACTGCCATTTAGCAGGTACGCCAGGTTTTGCGCCTGATCCATGCTCGGTTCTGAGAATAAACTGATACTGGGTTCGCTGGCCAGGCCATCGATTCGCACACCGGCAATCACATCATCCTCTGTCAGCTTGGGGTCGCGAATGGCCTCAACCAGTAATAACGGCTGATTGATCGGGCCATTAAATTGTACTTCACCGGTACGGATAATCAGGTTTTGCCCCCACGCTTCGTAGCGGCCATTGAGTATTTGCAGGTCGCCGTAACCGGTGATGGCCGGTTGTGTCTGCACATTTATACCCCCACTTAGTGCCGCCGTGAGGCCAAAGGCATCCAGCCGGACTTCGCCTTTTTTGCCTTTATCAAGGGTAATGGAGACATTGGCGTTAATATTGTCGACCAGAGCGTCGCTGGGCGGTTCGCCACGTAAATGTACGTCCCGCGACGGTGAGATAGCGCTGGGGGGTAATTCAGTGATATTGATCCGTGCCCAGGGAATATTAATGTCGCCCGCGATGTCTACGCCCTGCGGATCGATGTGGGCGCTAAGGTTGGGCGAAACCTTAACACTGCTGGCATCATAGTGAACGGTGAACGCGTTCCCTTTAAGGTCAACGTCGATGATGAGCTCGTCCTGCCAGTTTACTTTGCCGGCAATACTCCCGGCACCGTCGCCAAGCATATAGCTGCCATCAAAGGTGGCGTTATCACCAAAAAATTCGATGGTTTGCTGCCAGTCAGAGACCACCACCGGCAGGTCATCGCTGTTGATAGAGCCTTGCTTAAGAGAAAGCTGACCGGTTACCGCAGGCAAATTGACCGGGCCTTGTAGTTCCAGGGTGCCATCTATCTGGCCATCAAGCTCCTGCATGTTATTAATGAGGTGCTGAAAAGGCGCTAACTGCCATTGGCTTAACTGCAGTTTGCCCTGCAACTGTGGGGTTTGGGTAAAGGGATCAATGGTCAGTTGGGTACTAATATTGCCAATCTCAGGGCTGGTAATACTGGCATCTACAGACAGCTGACTGTCGGTAAATTCACCGTTGAGGTTAAAGGTATCAAGGTTGATGCTCACACTTGGTTCACTGCCCAACTCCCAGCTATCCGGGCTGATGCTGGCACTAAAGGAGCCTGTTGCCTGCTGACTTTGCGGGGTAAACTGCCCGGCGGTGGTCAGTGACAGGGTGGCATTATTACGCTTGGCCAACATTTCCGGGAATACTTCATTGGCCCATAACCCCACGGGGAGCAAGTTGGCGCTGAGGTCCCATGTAATTTGCTGCGGGGTGTAATTAAGCGAGTTAATGCACAGTTCGCCTTCCTCACGTGCCTGCCAGCAATGCTGGCTCATCATAAACTGTTGTTGCTGTTGCTTATAAGTGAGCTGCAGATCTGACTGTTGCTGCCAACTGGTATTTAAAATAGCGAGCTGCGAATCGCTCAGGGTGGCCTGCCACACCTGTTGTTGCCAGTGACCTTCAAGATTCAGTTGGGTGGTATGTTCGGGTAGCTGTAAATCGGCCTGTAAGCGATGGCTGGCCAGTGAGCCAGATACCGCTATGTCACCATTGAGCGCACCCTGGCCGGCGGCGATAGGGCTTAGCGCCCTGCTCGCCACGACGTTTTGCAGGTTAATGCGTGAGTCAATCACCGGATCTGCCCAGTCGCCCTTGACCGCCACGGAGCCGGTAACCTGACCGCTGATATCCGGGTACAGCGTGGCTAGTTGTTGCAGATCCAGTGTAATCAGTGCATCCAGGTATTGTTGGTTAAGTACCTGTCCGGCAATCGTCAGCTGGTTTTCGGCAATGTCTGCATTCAGGTTCGCTACTACGATATCGCTGTTGGCCGAGTAAACAACGTCACCCGCTATAGTAAAGAGCTCATTTAAATGAGTGCCGCTGAGGGCCAGTTCTGACAGCAGTACATTGGGGCCCTGCTCACTCATGTTAACGTGCGATTTCATGCCACCGTTTATATCTTGCGGACCCTGCGCCAGCCAGGTGTCCAGGTCGAGGCTCACAATATTGGTTGTACCCTGCCAGCTAAGCGCTTCGCTAAAATACATCACGCCGGAATTGCTGATCTCGCCGTTAAATAAGGTGGCGTCGAGGGTCGACACCGCCAGCGAATGCTTACCTAATAAAGCGCGAGCCTTAACAGTGACAGCGGTTAACTCGTCAAGGTTGGCACCGCCATCGAGCTGAACACTATAACCGCCCATTTCTCCCTGTGCGGACAGCGTACCGGGTGAAAGTTGTCCGGCCACAAAGGGGCTGAGCGACTGCTGCGGCCAATGTGCCTGCAGCGACAACGGCAACTGATCGCTGAGCAGGTTAACTTGCGCCGCCGTCGCTGCGGTGATTGGTCCTTCACCTTTGATATCCAGTGTCAGTGCACTGAGTTCGCCTTTCGCGGTCAGTGCCAGGCGCTGAGATTGTTGGGCCAGTGTCAGGGTACTATCCAGTGTCAGCGACAACGGATACTCACCCGCCAGGGTTACCTCGGCGGTGGCCGTTGCGGAATGTTCCGGGGTGTCTACCTGCAGCGTATCAATAACTACCGTGCTGCCTTTCGCTGTCGCGTGTTGCAGGCTGGCACTGAGGCTAACGAGTTGCTGTTGCGCGCGGCTAACGGTCAGCTGACCGAGCGTTACCTCATGCAGTTCAACTGCCAGCGGCAGCACGATTTCAGGCAGCACCGGTGCCTGATAAGCGATTGCTAAGGGAGTTGCCGGCTGCGGCTCGCTCTCAGGTAACTGCACCGTTAATACATTCACCATCAGTTCATTGACAACTAACGAGTCCAGCCATTCTGCGCTGATGTTGCCGGCCGTCATCTCAAGGGTTACCGCGGGTGATTCAAAATAAGCGTTGGTTATATTCAGGGAGTCCAGGAAGAGTGCGAAGGGTAATGAGATATCCTCTGCCGGTGCCGGTTCTTCAGTTGCGGGCTCGTTGCGACTGGTTTGGACTATCCTGGGCGTGGTGAGCGTTGCCTGCTCAATACACACGGCACTCTTAAGCAAACAGGTCCATTCGTGGGCAACCGTTACCGCATCAACGTCGACCTGCCATTGCGCGTTTTGCCAATGAATGCCTTCGAAGGTAATTTTGCTCAGCAAGCTCCCTGATACCGTTTCCAGTGTCAGGCCCGGTACAAACTTGTTGGCAGCATAGTTGATGGCTGGCGTGCCCAGCGGTGACAAAACCAGTACCACTAATCCCAGCAATAGCAGTAAGGTCACTAAAAATATTTTTGCGAGGCGGTTAATCGTCATAGTTCTGGCCCCAGCGTGAAGTGGATTCGCCATGTGGACTCAAACGCATTTTTACCCCGAGCAACATAAAATCGTACAGGGCCAATCAGTGTTAACCAATGCGCACCAATACCGACACTTCGGGCCAGTGGATCCGAGAAATCATTGGTTGAGGTTCCCACATCGCTGAATACAGCGGCGCGCCAGTTGTCGGCAATGGGATAGGCGTATTCGATACTGGCGGTGGCCAGGTACTTGCCGCCGGTTAACACCCGATTGCCCTCATCATTGAGCACAAAAGGGGATATCTGCTGATAACCAAAGCCACGTACACTTTGATCGCCACCGGTAAAAAAGCGGATTGACGACGGCACCCGGTTAAACTCTTCGGTATAAATGGCGCCGGCCTCAGCACGGAAAAACAAACGGTGGGTATCATCCAGCGTGGTTATAATTTTGGCCTGTGCCAGCACTTTTGCTAAAGAGATATCACTGGCCAAATCTTCGTGCGCCACCTGCGCAGAAATGCGGTAATACTGGCCCTGATCAATATCCACTTTTTCTTCGGCATTATTGAAGGCAATGGAGTAACCAGGCATAAGCAAATTAATGGTTTGCGGGTCGCTGAGGCCCTGGGTAAACATTTCCCTGTCGTAGGTTAGTGACAGGCTGCGTTGCCAGGGCGATTCAGCCTCTTTCCAAAAACGATGGGCAGAAATACTCAGGGTTTCGCGTTTAGTATCGCTGTTATCGTTGTCCTGAAATTCATAGCTGGTCTTGATGCTTGCATAATCGTTGTTGACATCTTCGAGCGGGATGCGGTAATCGAGACTGGCAGCCTGCTCGAGTTGCGAGGCAAATAACTCACCGGTAATAGAGTGCCCCCGGGTATTTACCCAGGGACGTTCCCAACGGCCACGCACTCTGGGCCCGGTGTCTGTGCTTGCGCCACCCCCAACGTTAAAGATATCGCGCGGCAAATGTGCCAGGGTCACTTCGATGGGGACGCGGGCGCCTTTGGCCTGGCTGACCAACGGGCGCGCGATCACTCTGGAAAAATAGCCCGTTTGATTTAACTGCTGGTTAAATTTGGTTAGCTTTGCAGAGGTGTACTTTTCACCTTCCTGAAAAGGCTGTATGCGGCCGATAATGGCGCTGGAGCGGGTGTCACCCTCGAGTCGGACCTCGCCAAATTCATACTGGCGACCACTTTGCGCAATCAGCAATACGTTGGCTTCGTTTTCCTCGCGCACTAAATCCAGGCGCGTTGCCTGCCAATGGTAGTCAAAGTAACCGTTGGACAAAGCATAGTTAAACATAGATGACTTAAAGCTTTCGTAGGTGGGCTGATGCATGACATCACCGGGTTTAAGCTTAAAACTGTTAAAGCGTTGTTTAAACTCAGGATCGTCACGGCCCTCGCCGATGATTTCGCGGGTAACATTGGCCACACGCAGCGGTTCACCGAGGTCCACGTCAATGATTAGCGCCTGCTTTTCGGTACGCAATGCAATGTCAGTATTGTAAAAACCAAAAGGTTGCAGTGCAGTTTTTACAGACTTAATAATGCGCTCTTCGGTGGTCTCGTCGGGGTCCCCGTTGGTGACCGAAATAGGATTCAGGTGAAGTTTGATGTTGTCTTTCAGATCGCTGCGACTCACACCGTTGAGAGTATACTCCAGCGCCAGAGCAATTGGCGCTAACCCTAATAGACAGGCAATGCCAGAAAAATAAAGAGTGCGACGGAAAAAAGTCGGGCTAAAAAACATTGACGACGTGAGTGCTCCTCGCACGGCTTACAAAAAATAAAGATAAGAACATTACGCAATATTCAGACCATAAGTTTACCTGATAAATCCCCTGGCTACAGCAAAATCGGATAATCAACGGAGTATTGCGTTGGGTGTTGTGTTGTCGTTATAGTAATGCCGAATGCACAAATACAGACAAGGACGTTTTATGATTCATCTGCTCAAGCGGTTAGCAGTGGTTTGCTATGCAATGAGTGTGTTGTTGGTAACCCCCGCTCAGGCTGATCCTCAACCCCTCGATGTGTTTAGCCGCCTGCCCCAGTTCTACGGTGTAGCGCTCTCGCCTGACGGCCAGCGTGTTGCCATGGAACGCAATTCGCCCGATGAGGATATGGCGGCGCTGATGACCTTAGATGTCGCCACCGGTAATGTTTATTACTTACTCAACTCCGACAACAAAAAGGTCAAAATAAACTGGTATAAATGGGCCAATAACGAAGACCTGTTAGTAAGTGCTCGCTATGAGATGAGTGCCAGAAATGGCCAGAAATATTTCTCAACCCGCCTTTACGTGATGCGCTACGACGAGCAAGGCGAATCGCCCCAGCCGGTTATCGACTGGCGACATATCCAACGTTATCAGAACGACGCAAAGTACGTGCCGCAGTTTCAGGACAACGTGATCGATATTTTACCCGATGATCCCAATCACATTCTTATGGCTATCGATATATCCCGGCCGTTTGAGAAGTCCGTATTTGAAGTAAACATTAAAAATCAAAAAATAAAGCGCATTGTGCGAGGTACCAAACAGATCCGGAACTGGGTGACCGATCAGCAAGGAAACGTACGAATTGGTATTTCACTGGATTACGATTCCGGTGAAAAGCAGATTTTCCTGCGTGATAAAGAAGGCAATTTCGAAGAACTGTACAGCTTTAACGTCACTACGGATAAACCAGTGCACGTGGCGGGCTTTGGTGTTGATCCCAACACACTGTACATAAAAAAATACCTCAACGATTATCAGGCATTGTACACGCTGGATTTAGCGACCCGCAAAGAAACGCTCGTGTACGCCGATGAAAATTATGATGTCGACGGTAGCCTGATTTATTCACCGTTAACACGCGATGCCATTGGCGTCCGCCATGCACACGCGCCCAATGGCCGTTATTACTGGGATGACCGATACGCCCCCCTGCAGCGGGGTTTGGACAGGCTGTTTAGCGACAAGCACAATGTGCTCACAGCGTTCAGTGATAATGAAGAAATTTATCTGCTTTACTCTGAGAGTGATGCACAACCGGGTAAATACTATCTCGGTAATCAAAAAGATCCGCAAATCAGTTTTCTGTTTGATCAGTATCCACAGATCGATACCGAGCAGTTAAGCGCCCATCAGCTAATTACTTTCACTGCCCGCGACAAAGTCGAAATTGAAGGCTATTTAACGCTACCTAAACAGGGTGAGGCGCCTTATCCCACCGTGGTATTCCCTCACGGTGGTCCCGCGGGACGTGATCGCGCCGGTTTCGATTACTGGGTTGCCTATTTTAACAGTCGTGGCTACGCCGTATTACGGCCAAACTTTCGCGGGTCTACAGGCTATGGGTTTTCCTTCAGCGAGTCGCAAATGCAAAACTGGGGCATGGCCATGCAGGATGATGTGGTTGACGGTACGCAATGGATGATTGATCAGGGTTATACCGACAAAAATAAAATATGTATTGTGGGCGCCAGTTATGGCGGCTTTGCCGCACTTGCCGCGGCAGTTAAAAGTCCGGACTTATACCAGTGCGCAGTGAGTTTTGCCGGCGTCAGTGATTTAGACCGCATGGTGTATCGTCAACGCAACTTTTTAAATGCTAACCTGGTGAAAAAGCAGTTGGGCGAAGACAGCGATGACCGCGAGCGTCGGTCACCGATCAACTATGTAGAGAACATTAAAACGCCGATATTACTGGTACATGGAGAGGAAGACCGCACGGTACATGTCGAGCAAAGCGAGAGAATGGCTGATGAGTTGGACGATGCTGGTAAAACCTATAAGTATGTTGAGTTACCTTTTGGTGACCATTACTTATCCATTCAGTCTAATCGGATGACGCTATTTAAAGAAATGGATGATTTTTTGGCGAAATACCTGCATTAAGATATGGCTGACAGGTTGCCACCACCGGGTGATTTGGTCAGGCCTTTAAAAGCCTGACCGCTCCAATTAAATGCTGCGGCGCAAACGGCTGGCTGGTTATTTAAGCCCTTACGGACACCAACACGCGTGTTGCCAGACAGTCTACTCTGCTGGGTCAGGTTGATCACATAAAAAGGCATAAGCGGTCTCAAAGGCGCCTTGTTGAAACCCCTTGAGTCCGGTTTCGGTAAAAGGCACTGTCAATGGCTGTCGCTTAAGCCGCTGTTTGATCTGACTGCTACTGAGGAGTGTTACCTCAATATCGTTTATCAGCTGTATACAGGCTTCCAGCTTAAAACCCACCGCACCGCCAGCAAATTTGCCCTTGGTTGGGCGTTCACGAATAACCACTTCGGCAGTCTTATAATCGGCCAAAAGCTTGGCTACAGTGCGCTGAAAATAGCGTAAGTTATGGGCGCTATCCGGCGTTTGGAGGGCGACTCTGCGAACCCGGCAATCGGGCACCTGAAACAGTCCGCGGTCGAGGGCTAACAGAGCAACAATGGCTTCACTGCCTTTAATTTCAATTCCGCATACAATACGCATTCGATCTAACCTTATAACCGGTGAAAACCTCATTGTACTGCAAATTGTACTGCAATATGGCGTGTTTCCCTGCACATTTATGCGGGTCTATAGGCCCTGGCTAAAAAGTGAGTGCCTCTAACCTTATACGCGATACCATGGTACAGCGAAGCGCATCGCAGTGTCTGGTGTGGGCGTATCGTCGTCACAAATGAGTAAAAATGTCTCTTATTACCGACACCTTTACCCGTAACAGCCTGGCTGACAGACCAAAGGCTTAAGCAAGTCTATGAATTTTAATGATAATAAAGTGTTGGCAAGGTTTTCGCATTACTGCTGTGTTAGCGGTAATTCGCTGAGGTAAATTTTTCAAGGATTCGCCAATGTTTGTTTTTATTCTTTTTGCTATCGCTATTTTGCTAACCGCTTTAAAATGGCGAGCAGTTATTCCTGTGCTGCAAAATACCGGCAAAATGCTGTTAGTTTCGGCTATTTATCTGGTATTTTTGGGCAAAATTATAAAATCTGTATTACTCGATCGCTCTGTTTAATCAAGGAATTATACTCATGAAAACCACCAAAAAACTGTTTACGCTTGCTACTGTTGTAATGTTTACACTCGGACTTAGCGCCTGTAGCGAAGAAAAGGAAGAGCAAACCGAAAGCAAGGTGAGCGAATTTAAAAACGCGGCCAGTAAAGCAATGGATGATGCCAAAGAGGCAACCTCAGACGCTGCAGATAAAACCAAGGCGTTTGCTGAAGATACCGCAGATAAAGCTGAAGAGATGGCTAAAGATGCTGGCAACGCCATCGAAGATGCTTGTGAAGACGCCAAAGAGAAGATGGACTTAGAAGACAAGGATTGCTAAGTACCGTTGTAACGTCTCGTAAGCTTTTAGTGCAAACCGGTTATAACCGGTTTGCCGAGCCCGCGAAACCAGAGTGCCCGGACGACGCGCGGGCACTTTTTGTTACTGTCGCCGGTGCCACTATTGCACGGGTTCACTGTGTTGCCACGGCGAGGGTGCTGCCATTTTTTACGCCTGCGCCGACAACTTTTGCCGCCAATCAGCGCGGAACAGGGCGCGTAAAAGGTTAACTTCCTATATAATCTGCAGCTTGCTTTGGCCGGCGCGTGCGGCCATCTCCTACATATTTGATTTCTTTATTATCCGGACAGTCTTCTGTATATGAACGTAAAAAGCACCTATGTTAAACCTGCGCTGGGTTTACCTGAATTTATCGCATTAATGGCAATAATGACGTCGCTGGTGGCGCTAAGTATTGACGCTATGCTGCCCGCTCTCGATACCATCGGTGCAGCCATGGGGGCTAAGGATATTCATGAGAGCCACCTTATTGTGTCGCTCTTTTTTGCAGGGCTGGCCGTTGGCCAGTTATTTTTTGGCCCGTATTGTGACACTCGCGGTCGGCGTGAAGCGATTATTCTGGGCTTGGGTATTTTTGTTGCAGGCACCATAATTTGCATGCTTGCCGAAGACATGAATACCATGTTGGTTGGCCGGGTAATACAGGCATTTGGCGTGTCCGGGCCGCGTATCGCTTCCACGGCCGTGATCCGCGATCAATTTTCTGGCGAAGCCATGGCCAAAGTCATGTCGTTTATTATGATGGTGTTTATTCTAGTACCTATGCTCGCGCCTATGGTGGGTCAGTGGGTACTTAATATCGCCTCGTGGCTGCATATTTTTACCCTGTTTTTGTGTGTTGCCGCATTTAGCGGTACCTGGTTTTGGATCCGTCAGCCAGAGACATTACCCGCCAGTCGCAGAAAACCGTTCTCATGGCGACAGTTTGCGCGCTCTTCGCGCTTTATTCTGACTCACAAGCCGGTGATTGGCCCGACGCTGGCAATGGGCTGCGTATTTGGCGCATTTCTTTCTTATCTGAGTGCGTCGCAAACCATATTTCAGGGCTACTATGGTGTCGGTGACTGGTTTAGTTATATTTTTGCGACGCTGGCTTTTTCTATTGGCCTGGCATCATTTATCAACAGCCGTATTGTGATGCGAATGGGAATGTATCGGGTAACGCAATTCGCGCTGGTGGGTGCGGTTGCCTTCGCGCTGGTCTTTTTGAGTTTAATCGAGATGTACGACGGCCTGCCACCGTTGTTTGTCACCATTGCCACCTTGTTTGTGGGCTTTTTCTTTGTCGGGCTGTTGTTTGGCAATCTCAATGCAATCGCTATGCAGCCTCTTGGTGAGATGGCAGGGCTGGGTGCCGCCATCATTGGTTCGATATCAAGTATCATCGCCGTTGTTGTGGCTACCAGCGTAGATGCCTATCTTACCGATAACCTCTATCCGATTGGAGCGGGCTTTGTGCTGTTCTTTTCCCTGGCATTCGCCATTATTCGCATGAGTTTAACCAACCCTAAAATGGATGCCGCGGCATAGCGGCCCATAGTTTCGGTTTGCTTACCTGGCATCCCCCAGGTCGCTATAGAGCACATTGTTAAGTGGCTGTGACCTGCCCGGAATACATATTGAGAGCCGGATACGCGGATATGTGCCGCCGCCTGGCGTGTTAATGCACACCTGTTTTGAAATATGCGCTGCACACTTACCGACGCTGTATGCTTATTGCACAGGTTCGGTTGCAGGTAAAAGGGGTTTTGCGGGCATAAAAAAGCCCGACCAAATTGGTCGGGCAAAAGGGCTTGGTTTAAGCACCTAACGACAGAAACTGTCTACGCTTCGATGATGGCTTTCATATCCGTCATGTAACCGCGTAATTCTTTACCAATTGCTTCAACGCCAGTGTTGCGAATAGCTTCGTTAACCTCGGCCAGGCGCTTGTTGTCTACCTGGTTCGATGTCACGTTTAAGCCTTTACCAATCAATGAAGTATCAATGTTTGGCATGAGTTTTTCGCGCAGTAATGGTACCGCGGCGTTAGCAAATAAATAGTTACCGTATTCTGCAGTGTCAGAAATAACCACGTTCATTTCGTACAAACGCTTACGCGAAATGGTGTTCGAAATCAGTGGTGTTTCGTGCAATGACTCGTAATACGCCGACTCAGGTAAAATGCCCGCTTCAACCATCACGTCAAAGGCCATCTCTACACCGGCTTTGATCATCGCGACTAACAAAATACCGTTGTCGAAGAATTCTTGTTCTGAAATTTCACCGTCATACACAGGTGCATTTTCAAAGCCACTCTGGCCGGTTTCTTCGCGCCATTTAAACAGGTTAGCATCGTTATTCGCCCAGTCTTCCATCATGGTGCGGGAGAACTCACCGCTGATAATGTCATCCTGATGCTTTTCGAATAACGGACGCATTAGCTGCGTTAATTCTTCAGACAACTCAAATGCTTTTAACTTCGCTGGATTAGACAGGCGATCCATCATATTGGTCACGCCGCCAATTTTCAGCGCTTCAGTAATGGCTTCTAAACCATACTGGATTAAGGCTGCTGCGTAGCCGGCATCAATGCCGTCAGCCGTCATTTTTTCATAAGCCAGGATAGCTGCGGTTTGTTGCATACCACATAAAATGGTTTGCTCACCCATTAAGTCAGACTTAACTTCCGCAACAAAGGACGACTCCAGCACACCTGCACGGTCGCCACCAGTGGCGCTGGCCAGTGCTTTAGCGATGGCCATGCCCTCGCCTTTTGGATCGTTCTCCGGGTGCACAGCAATTAGTGTTGGTACACCAAAGCCACGCTTATATTCTTCGCGTACTTCGGTACCAGGACACTTAGGCGCACACATTACTACGGTAATGTCGCTGCGAATTTGCTGGCCTTCTTCAACAATGTTGAAGCCGTGTGAATAACCCAGTGTGGCGCCGTCTTTCATTAACGGCATTACGGCTTCCACCACGCTTGAATGTTGCTTATCCGGTGTCAGGTTATACACCACGTCTGCGGTGGGGATTAATTCCTGATACGTACCTACTTTAAAACCATTGTTGCTTGCGCGCTGATAAGAATCACGTTTCTCATCAATAGCGGCCTGACGTAACGCATATGCCACGTCTAACCCTGAATCACGCATGTTGAGACCCTGGTTAAGGCCTTGTGCACCGCAGCCAACGATGACAATTTTTTTACCTTTAAGGAACTCGCAGCCTTCAGCAAATTCGTCGCGATTCATAAAGCGACAGCGACCTAACTGGTCCAGTTGCTGGCGTAAAGACAGAGTATTGAAATAATTAGCCATAAAAAAATAAATTCCGAACTTCTTTTGTCGTTATCCCGTTGCGTTACTTTAATGTAACTTTGTTGGGATGATCTCGTCATTGACGACTTGCGATTGAATATACGCTAGCCTTCATGTTTTGAAAAATGATATATTTGCAAAACAGTATTGCAAAAAGTGAAATAGCCATGGATTTTCGTAGCCTACAGCTGTTTAATCATCTCGCAACCAGTTTACATTTTGGTGACACTGCACAGACTATGTACGTGTCGCCGTCAACGTTAAGCCGCGTTATACAGCGTCTCGAGGAAGAGTGTGGCTGTGTTTTATTTAAACGCGACAATCGGTCGGTGGCGCTTACACATGGCGGTCACAAGTTGCTGAATTTTAGCGAAAAAGTCCTTGGTGAGTGGCAGCAAATACGGCAGGAGCTGCGTGCTGACGGCAAAGCATTGCAAGGAGAATTGAGCCTGTATTGTTCAGTGACGGCCAGCCAGAGTCATTTACCGTCGGTATTACAACGCTTTCGACAGCGCTATCCGGGGGTCGATATTCGCCTGGTAACCGGTGACCCCGGCCTGGCTATAGAAAACGTAAAACAAAAAAAATCAGATGTGGCGATTGCCATTAATTCGGCGGATTTTCCCACAGATTTATGTTTTTCCGGGCTTGACCGGGTGCCGTTGGTATTAATTGCCCCACGGGAATGGCGACTAAACCAGCTCAGTCAGGTTGACTGGCGCACTAATCCGGTGGTGTTACCTGAGCAGGGACCAAGTCGCTCAATTGTGTATCACTGGTTCGCCGAGCACGGTATTCGCCCCAATGTGTATGCCTCGGTAGGCGGTAATGAAGCCATCGTATCTATGGTGGCGCTGGGCTGTGGTATTGGTTTTGTGCCCCAGGTGGTACTTGATCATTCCAGTATGTCAGGCAGCGTGACACGCATTATGGTAGACGATATTGGCTCTTATGAGCTGGGTCTGGCCTGTTTACAGGAGCGTCGCCATGAGCCGCTCATTAATGCCCTGTTTCAGCTTGAGTTAAACTGACGAATGAGCGTATCCAGCGCCCTGTAACCCAGGGCTTCGCTAATATGCTCAATGCTGATGGCGTGTTGATTGTTGAGATCGGCAATGGTGCGGGCAACCTTGATGGTGCGGTGAAATACCCGCATAGACAGTTTTAACTTGGTGGCTGCCCGTTGCAAGAAATCCGCTGTTTCGGTGTCCAGCGGACACTGAACGCGCAGTTCTGAAACGCTCAGATCGGCATTGTATTTGCCCTGACGCTGAAGCTGAATGGCGTAGGCGTTAGTCACTTTTTTCAGCGCTTGTTCGGCGCTGTCGGCGCCACTGGGCGGTTTGGCAAAGCTATAGTGTTCGGGCCGGCGAACTTCTATTTGTAAATCTATGCGGTCGAGCAATGGCCCCGACAACTTGCTTAAATAACGCTGCACCTGCTGAGTGGTGCTGCGACCGTCATCAATATCACCGGTAGGGCTGGGGTTCATGGCCGCCAATAGCTGAAAACTGGCAGGATAGCGCGCCTGCCCCGAGGCGCGCGACAAGCAAATATCACCGGTTTCCAGCGGTTCGCGCAGCACGTCCAGTGCCTTACGGCCAAATTCCGGCAACTCGTCGAGGAATAACACACCGTTGTGCGCCAATGATACTTCGCCAGGTTGCGGATGCGTACCGCCGCCGGTCAGAGCAATGGCCGACGAGGTATGGTGCGGTGAGCGAAACGGCGGTGTATACCATTGGGTGGTATCGCGAAGCTCACCTTTGACAGAATACAATGCGGCTGTTTCGAGAGCCTGCTGGTGTGACAGCACCGGCAGCAGCGATACCAGCCGGCTGGCCAGCAGGCTTTTACCGGTGCCGGCCGGGCCCACCATGAGTAAGTTGTGTCGTCCGGCAGCGGCAATAGTCAGCGCGCGCTTGGCCTGTTGCTGGCCAATGATATCATCCCAGCGCGGTGCGGCTTGTGGTGGCACCGCGCGCTGAGTACTGTGTTGTAGCGGTAATGCCTGCTGACCGCCAAGGTGCAAAAATACCGAGAGGAGCTTGCCGCTTACAATATAACGAAGCCCGTCAATCAGTTGTAATTCTGCTTCGTTATCGTGCGGGGCAAGCAGGGTTTGCCGGGCATCGGCGCAGCGCATGGCCACCGGCAATAAGCCAACGACGGGGCGAATTTCACCATTAAGTCCGAGCTCACCGGCGACTTCCATATTGGTCAGTGCATCCTGTTCAAGTAATCCCATGGCAATTAAAATACCCAGCGCAATGGCCAGGTCATAACGGCCGCCGCTTTTGGGGATTTCAGCCGGCGCCAGGTTAACCGTAATGCGCCGGGCCGGGTATTCAAAGCCACTGTTAATCAAGGCACTGCGCACCCTCTCTTTGGCTTCCTGCACCGCGGTTTCGGCCAATCCCACGAGTTTAAAACTCGGCAGACCATTGGAAAGGTGTACCTCCACTTTTACCCGCGGGGCATTAATACCCGCTACGCCGCGTGTGTAAACAATGCCCAGGCCCATACACTAATGCCACCGTTGAAGAATAGATAAACTAAGTGTAACGGCCCGCGGGTAACGACGAATACTGCGCCTCGGTGCAGTTTTTATTTTATTCAGCGTGCATTTATGCAAAATTAACCGCCAGCGCTTGATCAGCCTGGTTGATCCGTGGTATTTCTTACCGTTCCTGAGAAGGTGGTGCTACAGCCAGGCTCCAAAACCTTTATCAGAAGCCAGCCAAAATCCGAACTTATCTTTGTCGTTGAGATCTGTCAGCGACGTCTAAATTGACGCACTGTGTCCTTGTAGTAACTATGTTGTACTCAGGCTTCACAATCCGTTGCCGGGTAAAAATGTTGTTTGTTTTGCGAATAGTGTTGCTATGCATTGGGTCTTGTTGTCGCCTCATGTATTATTTGTGAGCAAGAGTACAAAACTAGTCTGCTGCCTGTGTGATGTGGGGTTAGCGCGGCAATGTCGCCCGCAGCCGTGTTTTTAAATCCGCCGGTGCGTTGGGCGATAAAGTGACAGCGAATTATTGACATCAGCGTTGGTCAGGACACTGACAGCCTCAAGCAGATAACAAGATTAACTGTGTTTTTGGCATCAATGGCCAAACCGAATTAAGTGAAACTGGTTCAAACCGGTTTATAACTAACAGACACCCTTCGGGGATGAGAGTATTTTTTATGCCTAAATTACGATCCGCTACTACCACTCAGGGACGCAATATGGCTGGTGCACGCGCACTGTGGCGTGCCACTGGTATGAAAGACGGCGACTTTGGTAAACCCATTGTTGCCATTGCTAACTCCTTTACGCAATTTGTGCCGGGCCATGTGCATCTTAAAGACATGGGGCAACTGGTTGCGCGCAGTGTCGAAGCAGCGGGTGGTGTGGCAAAAGAGTTTAATACCATTGCCGTGGATGATGGCATTGCCATGGGCCACAGCGGCATGCTCTACAGCCTGCCCTCGCGCGAAATCATTGCCGACTCGGTAGAATACATGGTTAACGCGCATTGCGCCGATGCCATTGTGTGCATCTCTAACTGCGACAAAATTACCCCGGGAATGCTGATGGCGTCAATGCGCCTCAACGTGCCGGTGGTGTTTGTGTCTGGCGGACCCATGGAAGCGGGTAAAACCAAGCTGTCTGATCAGCTGATTAAACTCGATCTGGTTGATGCGATGGTCGCCGCCGCTGACGACAAGGTCTCTGACGATGACTCCAACGAAATTGAACGCTCTGCGTGCCCTACCTGCGGCTCGTGCTCGGGGATGTTTACCGCTAACTCCATGAACTGCTTAACCGAGGCACTGGGCTTGTCGTTACCGGGCAACGGTTCGATGCTGGCCACCCACGCCGACCGTGAGCAGCTGTTTAAAAATGCCGGTAAACTCATCGTTGAGTTGTGTGAGCGCTGGTATAAAAACGACGATGCCACGGCACTACCACGCAACATTGCCAACTTTAAGGCCTTTGAAAATGCCATGAGTCTGGATATTGCCATGGGCGGCTCCACCAATACCATTTTGCACTTATTGGCTGCCGCTATGGAAGGTGAGGTTGACTTTACCATGGCCGATATCGACCGCCTGTCACGCAAAGTACCGCACTTGTGCAAAGTAGCGCCATCCACCCCGCAGTATCATATGGAAGATGTGCACCGCGCCGGTGGCGTGCTGGGCATTTTAAATGAGCTTAACAAAGGCGGGTTGTTGCACGGTGACTGTGCCCATGTTTTGGGTAAACCCATTGCCGAGGTGATCAGTGAGTGGGATATCACCAACCCTGAGAATGCCAGTGCCATTGAATTTTATCGCGCAGGCCCAGCTGGTATTCGCACCACCCAGGCGTTTAGCCAGAGTTGTCGCTGGGATGATGCCGATGCGGATCGTAGCGCAGGCTGTATTCGTGACCTTGAGCATGCGTATAGTCAGGAAGGCGGGTTAGCGGTGCTGTACGGTAACCTGGCCGAAAATGGCTGCATTGTTAAAACTGCCGGGGTGGATGAATCCATTCTTAAATTCACCGGCCGGGCACGTATTTTTGAAAGTCAGGACGACGCCGTAGCCGGTATTCTTAACGATCAAATCGAAGCCGGTGATGCGGTAATCATTCGCTACGAAGGGCCTAAAGGCGGCCCGGGCATGCAGGAAATGCTCTATCCGACATCCTATTTAAAGTCTAAGGGTTTAGGTAAAGATTGTGCGCTGATTACCGACGGGCGTTTCTCAGGCGGTACTTCTGGCTTATCAATTGGTCACTGCTCGCCTGAGGCTGCCAGTGGCGGCGGTATTGGTTTGGTGCAGGAAGGCGACACCATTGAAATTGATATTCCTAATCGCAGCATCAATGTGGCGATTACCGATGCCGAAATGGCGGCACGCCGCATTGCCATGGATGCCAGCGAGCGCCCCTGGCGGCCGGTGGATCGTCAGCGCGAAGTGTCGTTGTCGCTGAAAACCTTTGCCATGCTGGCCACCAGTGCCGATAAAGGCGCAGTAAGAGACCCATCCAAACTGGAAGATCTATGACCGTAAGCGACCACGACTATCTTAAAAAGATCCTGCTGGCACCGGTTTACGATGTCGCCGTTAACAGCGAGCTGGTAACACTGTCGCGGTTAACCGCGGAGTTGGGCAACGATGTTTTTTTAAAGCGCGAAGATCAGCAGCCGGTAAAGTCTTTTAAATTGCGCGGTGCCTATAATCGCATCGCCAGTTTAACGCCAGCCCAGGCCCAGGCGGGGGTGATTGCGGCATCGGCCGGCAACCACGCTCAGGGCGTGGCTTACGGGGCCAACATGAAAGGCATTAAAGCCACTATCGTGATGCCTGAAACCACGCCAGACATTAAAATTGAAGCGGTGCGCCGCTTTGGTGGCCAAAACGCCAACATTGTATTGCACGGCACTAATTTTGATTCTGCCAGCGCCCATGCCAAAGCCCTGAGTGCAGAGCATGGTTATACCTTAATTCCGCCCTTTGACGATCCGGATGTCATTGCCGGACAAGGTACCATCGCACGGGAATTGCTGGAGCAAAACCCGCATCTCGACATTCTTTTCATTGCCGTTGGCGGTGGTGGTCTGGCTGCCGGCATTTCGATTTATCTTAAGCAGTTAAAGCCTGAGATTAAGATCATCGCGGTGGAGTCAGAAGAGTCGGCCTGTTTTGCGGCGGCAAAGCAAGCGGGTGAACCCACCAGTTTAAGTTCGGTGGGTATTTTTGCCGATGGCGTTGCGGTTAAAGTGATGGGCAGTGAGACATTCCGCATTTGCAATCAGTATGTCGATGAGATCATGACCGTCACTAACGACGAAATTTGCGGTGCCATTAAGGATATCTTCGACGATACCCGGGTCATTGCTGAGCCTGCCGGCGCTATGTCGGTGGCGGCAATCCGTAAGTACGTTAAGCAACATGGCATTACCGGCAAAAAGCTCGGCGGTATCCTGTGCGGCTCGAATACCAACTTTCATACCCTGCGATATGTGTCTGAGCGGTGTGAACTTGGTGAGCAAAAAGAGGCCGTTTTCGCGGTTAAAATTCCGGAACGCCAGGGTGCCTTTAAGCAGTTTTGTGAATGTCTGGGCGGGCGCACGATTACCGAGTTTAATTATCGCTATGCGTCAGAAAACGAAGCGCATATTTTTGTCGGCATTAAACTGCGCGGTGGTCGCGCTGAGTTTGCTGAGATTACCGGCGATCTGAATGACAAAGGCTACGAGTGTTTCGATCTGTCCGACAACGAACTGGCTAAATTGCACGTGCGCCATATGGTTGGCGGGCGGCCACCGACGGTACTAAACGAAGTGGTATTCAGCTTTGAGTTTCCGGAGTACCCGGGCGCATTGCTTAACTTCTTAAACACGCTGGGTGAGCGCTGGAATATTACCTTATTCCATTACCGTAACCACGGCGCCGCGGAAGGCCTGGTGCTGGCCGGTTTCGATATTCCACCTGACAGTCGGCAAGCCTTTGATGAACATGTCGAAGCGCTGAACTACACCTGCCAGGATGTGACCGAAAACCCGGCCTATAAGTTCTTTTTATCTGAACTGAAATAGTGGCAGGTTGCACGCTGTTGTAACACCAGCCATAAAAAGTCACCTTGCTGCAGTAGCCGGGTGGCTTTTTTTGTTCTCATCTGAAACATTCAGCGCTTAGGTTTTGACAATCTCGCTGTATCGGTAAGAATCCCTTTAGAATAAAACCAACGAGTCCCGAGCCTGTGTACCGAGTTATAGTATTAAATGTTGTGTGCCTGACTTTGCTTTGGGGGTGCGTATCAATCGCCGGCAAAGACACCTCAGACGCTGAAGAAGTGTTATTGTTTGCTTCGTTTCGTGGCAACGGTGAAGATGGCCTGCACTTAGCGTACAGCGAGGATGCAGTTAACTGGATTGCCATAAACGATGACGCCAGCGTAGTCAGCCCGCAGGTTGGTACCAAACTCATGCGCGACCCGGTGATTATTCGCGGGCCAGATGACCGTTTTCATATGGTATGGACCGCCGGCTGGCAGGACCGTGGTATTGGCCTGGCGCACTCCGACAACTTGCTGGAATGGAGTGAGCAAGAGTTTTTACCGGTAATGGCTGACTTCCCCACCGCCAAAAATGCCTGGGCACCGGAAATCTACTGGGATGAGGCAACTCAACAATACTGGATTTACTGGGCGTCGACCATTCCGGGGCGCTACCCGGAAACCGAAAAGCAAGCCGACAAAGGCTGGGATCACCGGATCTACGCCACCACCACTACAGACTTTGAGCATTACACGCCCACAGCGTTATTTTATCAGCCTGATTTTAATGTTATCGATGCCGCGATTACACAAAGTGACTCGGGCTACACCATGATAGTGAAAGACGAAACCCGCTATCCGCCGGCTAAAAACCTGCTGGTGGCGCACTCCTCAGCCATTACCGGCCCGTGGAAAATTGCTGACAAACCCTTTACGCCGCCGGCGATCTGGGTGGAGGGGCCCGCCATTGTGAAATGGCGCGGCTGGTATTACGTGTATTACGACCAGTACATCGACCATAGCTTTGGTGTTATGCGCACCCGTGACTTCGTAAACTGGCAAAACCTCACCGATAAGCTCAATATGCCACAAGGCAGTCGGCATGGCTCAGTATTGAAAATATCCCGTCAGGAACTGGCAAGGCTGTTGTAACGCCCGGCAATTTTCTGGTTTGTTTCAAATATGACATAAATTGTTGATATTTGGACCATATCGGCGGCCGCATATTTTACAGGTTAAGACCGGGTGTTAATGTTTTTACATTACATTAAATCTGGCTTTACATAATGCGGATGACCAATTCTGTGCGCTACACAGCACTTTATTCTTTGCTGACAATACTGATGGTGAGCGTTACCACTGCCTGTAGTCACTCTTTGCCCGTTGCCAAAAGCGGTAATAACGCCAACCAGAGCGTGGCACTCGGGCCCGATGAACTCGCGGCACAATGCAGCCAGGACAATGATGGAATACCGGTTCGCTGCGATATTGACGTTAAAGGCGTTAACCCACCCGCTTTTTATGCGGTAAACATTGAGTTTGCTACTCCAGGCCCATTTCGCGTATACGCCGAATCACGCCGGTTAATGGCAGATAGCGAAATCAGCGGCGCAGCCGACACCGTTAGCTTTATTGTTAATACCCGTCAGCCTGATGGGCAACCGATACAACCCGACGCTTATCAGGGCACACCCGGCCTCACATTATGGTTTGCGGCAGGTTTTGACAGTATTAAGCGGATAACGGTTGCGCCCGCTGCATCGTCGCAAACACCGTTCACAGCAGCAAGTAACCGCGCGCCGGATTATAAAAGACTGTTTATTCTTGGTGATTCAACGGTATGTGATCAAAACCCGCAGTGGCATAAACCCGTTGGGGAACGCTACAGTGGCTGGGGGCAGGTTTTGCCCGCGTATCTGAACAATGACATCGCGGTAGTCAATTATGCCGATTCCGGTGAAGGCAGTGAGGCATTCAACGTTATCGATGGCGCGCTTTTTGCGCCCGTGGCCGCCCAGCTTCGCCGTGGCGACATGGTACTTATACAGCTGGGTCATAACGATAAAACCACCTCTCATGAGCTGTACACGCAGCGGATTAGTGCATTAGTTGAATACATTAAACAGCGCCGGGCATCACCGGTCCTCATCTCCCCCATGGTACGCAATGTTAACGTTGCGCTGAGTAAGCAACATCTATGGCCACAACTGGATGTTCGTGCAGCGCTACTTGCCATTAGTCAGCAACAGGGTATTCCCTATATCGATTTAATGGCTCACTCCCACGAGTGGGTGACAACCCTGGGACAAGACGCGGCTCAGGCATATTTTGTACTGAACGACCGGACCCACTCCAATGAAGCGGGGGCACATGTTTTTGCCCAAATGCTGATAAAAGCGGCGATGCAACAACAGTTACCGCTGGCGCAATACACAAACACAGCGCAGCAACAATGAGATTATCCGCTGACGCTGTCATCTATTTATTTTTTAAACGATGCTCAAACAAAGGATTATATTTTATGAAATGGTTCTCTTCCTATCAGTGGCTGGCAGCGCTGGCCTGCCTGCTTGGTGTGGCAGCGCTGCACGCCAGTGAGCAGGATACACGCCAACCCGCTACCATTTTTATCGCCGGTGACTCCACTGCAGCGACCTATAATAACGCCGACCATCAGGGATGGGGGGCAATGTTCGGCCAGTTTTTCAGTGACGAAGTGACTATTGATAACCGTGCTCGCGGGGGGCGTAGCAGCCGTACGTTTATCACTGAAGGGTTGTGGCAGGAACTTATCAACGATGTGCAGCCGGAGGATATGGTTATTATTCAGTTTGGTCACAACGACGGTAGTCCGGTGAATGACGATCGTCGTGCCCGGGGCACACTGGCTGGTATTGGTGATGACTTTGTCGATATCGAAAACCAACTCACCGGCAAGCAAGAACGTGTATTCTCTTTTGGCCATTATATTCGCCAGATGGTGAATGACGTAAAAGCCAAAGGGGCGACTCCGGTACTGGTCTCGCTCAGTGTGCGTAACCTCTGGCAGCGCAATGGCATGAGTCATCGTATTGAGCGGGGATCCGGTGATTATGGCTACTGGCTTTATCAGCTGGCCTGGGAGTCAGACACCCCATATATCGATTTAACCAATGCCGTTGCCGACGAACTTGAGCGACTTGGTCAGCAAGCCACCGCGTCGCTGTACCCCAAAGATCACACCCACTATAACGACGAAGGCGCCAGGCTCCATGCCAAACATGTGGTGGCCGGGTTAAAAGGAATTAAGCCAGGGCTTGATGAGGCGTTGTTTTCTGAGCAAGGCCAACAAACAGAAGCTTATGACTGGTCGTTTGTGCGCTTGCCGGTCAAGGCGGATAAATTCCGCAAAAGTGTTTTTATGGTGGGGGATTCTACCGTTCGTAATGGCTGGGGTGATGGCCGTGACGGGCAATGGGGCTGGGGCGACTTTATTGATGAGTGGCTGGGCCAGCCACCGCTTAACATTGTTAACCGGGCCGTTGGCGGGCTGAGCTCACGTACTTTTGTGACCCAGGGACACTGGCAGCGCGCATTAAATATGATGAATCCCGGCGATGTGGTGGTTATTCAGTTTGGTCACAACGATGCCGGGGCCCTCAATGACGACAGCCGTGCCCGCGGCACCATTAAAGGCATTGGCCATGAAGAAGTCGTGATCGACAACATGCTGACCGGACAAACCGAAACGGTGCACAGTTATGGTTGGTATTTACGGAAAATGATTGGCGACGCATTATCCCGGGGTGTTACACCGGTTATTTGCTCGCCTGTACCGCGCAAAAAGTGGGATGACAGCGCTACCCGGATCGCCCGTGCGAGTAACAGCTATCCGCAGTGGGCTGAGCACGTTGCGCGTCAGGCGCAGGTGCCGTTTATTGATTTGCATGAGCTGGTTGCCAGCCGCTATGACGCCATGGGGCCGGCTGCCGTAGATGCCATGTTTGCCGACAAACACACTCATACCAGCCTCAGAGGGGCCAAATTCACCGCACAACTGGTTGCAGAGCGTCTGGCCCCCATGCTTGGGCTGAGCGTTGAGGAAACTATCGATGGAGGCAGTCAATGAATGCCATTAATTTAGGGGTCAGAGCACACGATTACGGGCAGGGCACGCCGGCAGAGATCGCCGCCGAAATTGGCCGTTTTCCGGTCAGCTGCGTGCAACTGGCGCTGGCAAAATCCTTTCCGTTTATTAGCGACAGTCCCGGCCAGATTACGCCTGGTTTTGCCAACCACGTGCGTGATGAATTTGGCCGCTACAATATCAATATTGCGGTGCTGGGCTGTTATATTAATCCGATTCATCCCGATCCGGCTGAGCGCGAGCGCTCGCTGCAGCGTTTCGAGGAACACCTGCAGTTTGCCCGTGACTTTGGGTGCTCGATTGTGGGCACCGAAACCGGCTCGCGTAATGCTGACTGCACCTATCATCCGGATAATCACAGCGAGGCCGCGTTTCAGGAGTTGGTTGTAAGCGTGCGCCGACTGGCCGATGTTGCCGAGCGACACGGCGTATTTGTGGGGATTGAGGGGGTTGCTCACCACCATACAATCAATACCTATGAACGCATGGAACGCCTGCTGACATGCGTGGATTCACCCAATGTAAAAGTGATTTACGATCCGGTTAACTTTTTTCCGCTTGATGAGTGTGACGCCCAACAACAGCTAATGGATGAGGCGTTTGCGCGTTTTGGTGACCATATAGTGGCGATTCACTGTAAGGATTTTGTTAACGAAAATGGCGTAAAAACCGGCGATTTACCATCTGGCAGTGGTGAAATGGATCACGCTCATCTGTTTGGCCTTATTCAAAAAAACACGCCGTTTGTGCATGTGATTTTGGAAAGTACCGACCAAAAAAGCGTGACCGGCATTCTCAAACTGCTTAATCAGGCAGCCATGGCCTAGTTGTTAATGGCGTTACCGCGCAGTCAACAGGCCTTGCAAAAAGCTGATAAAGCCGCTTGTGAAAAAGCCAATTGAAGTCAGCTTAAAGCCCGCCCAAATGCGGGCTTTGTGCTGTATAGGCCGGTTTCATCGACCGTGAAAGCCATTTTTGAGGCTGCCATAAGTAGCGCTGCCGCGGCGGTATAAAAGCCAAAAGACGGAGTGAGGCGGTGGTAATTTATCCATATATGAAATTAAATGATTGTTTGTGCGTATTAATGAGTGTTTTTGATGGGAGTGTATTGACGAAGACCAGCATTAGTCACTAGCATGCAGTCAGATGTAAACAAAATATTAAAACAATGTTTACTCGGGTTGGTTGAAAACCAGTCTTTGAATAGCGAACGAGGTTACTATGGAAAACGTCATGGAACGCAACATTACAACAGCCACTCAAGGTACGTTAAGTACGTCGCGCAAATTAATTGCCACCAGTATTTCTACCATTTTATTAACCGGTGCCTGCTTTGCCAGTGCGCCAGTATGGGCACAAGAATCAAATCAGACCGCCAAGCAAGAACAGACGGCCGAAGCAAAAGATAAAGACGCCGAGGGCGACGATACCGAGGTTATCGAAGTCAAAGGTATTCGCTTTAGCCAGCGCAGCGCGTTAGACCGTAAAAAAATGGCCGGTACCATTACCGACTCATTAGTTGCTGAAGATATCGGTATGTTCCCGGATAAAAACGTTGGTGAAGCTCTACAACGTATCCCTGGTGTACAGCTGGACCGTGATTTTGGTGAAGGTCAGGGGATCAGTATCCGCGGCGTTGAGCCGGGCCTGTTGCGCGTTGAAGTAAACAACGTTTCTGCGCAGGGTTTCGGCGGTAGCCGGGCCGTGGATTTTCGTGACATGGCCGCGGAGCTGGTTAAATCGGTTGATGTTATCAAAGGGTCAGAAGCACGCCTTACCGAAGGCGGTATCGGCGGCACCGTACAGGTTAACACTCGCAGACCCAACGAATTTGAAGAAAACTTCCTGTCGGTTAATGCCGAAGGCCAGTTTAACGACCTGATAGACGACCCCAGCAATAAATGGAATGCTACCGGGGTGTACAAATATAACGACGATTTAGGTGTGTTGGTCAACGTTACCGGTTCTACCAAAAATACTATGATCCATGCGTTGCGTAATACCGAGTGGGCGCGCTTTGCCGACTACGACAACTCGCCGGAAAAAACCTTTGAAGATGCAGATTTTGCCAACGTGACCGATAAAGCCGCTTGTGCCGATACCGCTGATCAGGGCGCCTGTGAGCAGCAGTGGTTTGATTTTTCACCGCGGCTGCCACGTTATGGTATCTGGTCTCGTGAAGAAGACCGCTTAAGTGCCAACGTGGTTGTGCAGTATCGCCTAACCGATAACCTGCAAACGCATGCAAGCTACACTCACAACACCCGCGATAAACACGCACTGGATTTAAACCTGCATTTAGAGTCGCAATCTGCTGCGCGCATCGACCCGGATTCGGTGATTGTGGATGACCGTCACAATGTGACCTACTTCGAGACCCGCGCGGCCACAGTCACTAACCGGACTCTGGAATTTGGCTGGGATCAAACCACCGAAATGTATGAGACCGGCTTTGAATACAGCAAGGACGCCTGGAGAGTGGAAGGTCAGGTTGCTTACTCGCGTGCCGAGCAGGATATTGACTCAAGAGATACCCACATTACCGCTAATGGTGTTGCCGGAGTACAGGTTGACCTGGATAGCCGTGGCGCACCGGAGTGGGATTTTAATACCGGCTATTTTCCTAACCCCGATGATCCAACGGACACCTCCGATGGCTTTGATGTTAACGACCCGGCCAGCTATCGCTCCCGTTCACGCTATAAATATGCGCCCGGCCTGGATGAGTCTGACGAGGGCATGGCTAAGCTGGATCTGACCTATATACCGGATTCGGACTTCCTGACGCTCATCAGAGCTGGTGTGCAGGTGCGTAACCAGGGTTTCGAAAATGCTAGCTTCCAGTACAACATCATTCGTGATGTGGGCAGTACCTACGAAAACCCTGAAACCGGCGAAACCATGGAATGGACCATGGAGGATCAAATTGCCCTGATCACCGGCAATACCTTCCAGTCGCCAGACCTGTTTGATGGTTACAGCCTGGGGGTAGACACCATTGGCAATTATCAGGCAGTAGACACCTATCCGTTTATTGATGCTATCCAGGCGGTCTCGAATGACTTTACCTCCCGTCAGGACTTAGACGTGCGCACCGGCAATTACGATGTACAGGTCGATACCCAGGCGATTTACCTGCAAACTAACTTCGAAACCTATATAGGCGGCATGCGCCTGTGGGGTAACGTGGGTGCCCGCTACGTTGAAACGCAAACGGCGTCTAACGGTGACGTATTTGAACGGATTATCGTCGACCAGGTAGATGAAGACGGCAACGTGTTAACCGATCCTGTGACGGGCGAGCCTTTACCAGGTATCGAAGATACCGATCACCCGGATACCTTTAACGGTCGTAAAACGGTTGAAGAAGAGTACAACGACTTTCTGCCAAGCTTAAACGTGAACTTAGCGCTCATTGAAGACGAACTGGTGTTGTACTTTGGTACCGCAAAAGTGATGTCACGACCTAAAATTAACGACCTTAACGTTAACGCCCGCTGTACTATATATCGTACCTCGCGGAACGAGTTGGATGATTTACGTGATATCTGTACTGCAGGTAACCCTGCATTAGAGCCATACCGTGCCAAGCAGTTCGATGTTGCTCTGAACTGGTATCCCAATGAAGACACCATTATAGCCGGTGCCTACTTTGTTAAAGATATCAACAGCTGGGTTATTGACCCGACTACCCGTTTTGATGTGGACTTCTTTAACGACGGACGTTTGTTTGATGTACGCCAAAAAATCAATGGTAGCGGTGTAACCACCAAAGGCTTTGAGCTGCAGGCCTCGACCATCTTTAGCTGGTTGCCAGAACCATTTGACGGCTTCGGCGGCGCGGTTAACTTCACCCATATGACGGCAGATGATGTGGGTTTGTTTAACCAGTTAACCGGTAACGAACTGCCGTTCCCGTCACAATCGGAAAACAGCTACAACGTTACCGCGTTTTACGAAACAGATACCTGGAGCTTCCGTGTCGCCTATAACTACCGCGACGAGTATCTGATTAATCCGGCTGACCGCTCTGGCAACCCGGTTTTTGTTGACGACTCCGGTTATATGGATGCCAAATTCATCTACAACATCACCGAAGACTTCCGCGCCTATGTGGATGGTCGTAACCTCACCGGTGAGGTTAAATCGTATAACGCTGGCCCGCGCCGTTTGTCTGACCTGCAATGGTCTGGCCGCGAGTACTCGGTAGGTGTGATTTACCAGTTCTAGTGATGAACTCTTTTCTTCCGTAATTCAAAACAAGGGCATCTTTGATGCCCTTTTTTCTGTTAATAAAGGATTTACTATGCCTTCATTTTCAAGACGCGATATCTTTAGTCTGGCCACAAAGGGAGCTGCACTGGGTGCCTTCATGGCGCCGGTGTCCCAAAGCGCACTGGCAGCGTCTTCGGCCTCTCAATTACCGTATAAAATTAACCAGCTTATCCACGGCGTGGCCTATTATCCTGAGCTATGGCCGGATGCCGACGTCGACGCCGATATTGCCGAAATGCATTCTTTAGGGATAAACCTGGTGCGCATGGCCGAGTTTGCCTGGTCAACCATGGAAACCACGCCGGGCAATTATGACTTTTCGCTGTTTAAAAACGTGATGGACAAGATGCACGCGGCCGGTATAGCGGTGGTGTTATGTACCCCTACCGCAACGCCCCCTGCGTGGCTTACCCACAATCATCCCGAGCGTTGCCATAAAAACGCCGATGGAACTGTTATGAGTCATGGCGCGCGCCAGCATGCCAGTTATGAGCACCCGGCCGTGCGCAAAGCCTGTTTTAGTATTATTCGCCGGATGTCCCATGAGCTCGGCCGCCACCCGGCATTGATTGGCTGGCAGTTAGATAACGAAATGAAAGCCCATGTGGCAGAAGATTTTAGCGATGCAGCGATCGCCAACTGGCGTAAGTGGCTGAAACAGCGCTTTGGTAGTATCGACAAGCTCAATGAGGCCTGGGGCACCCATATCTGGAGTCAGCATTACAATAATTTTGAACAGGTGCCCGCGCCGGTGACTACGCCGTTTTTGCATAACGCCTCGCTCATCACCGCATATAAACTCTTTTGCCGCGAGAGTGTGGCGGATTTTATGCTGGCGCAGCGTAACGTCATCCGTGAGTTTTCGGATTTGCCGATTACGCACAACGACAATCCGGCATTTAATATTCATCACGAACGCTCTATGCAGGCACTGGATTTTGCCTCCTACGATGCCTATCCCACCGCTGAGCAATGGTCGACGCTGGTGTTTCGTTCTGATTTATATCGCGCTGCCATCCCCGGCCGTCCTTTCTGGCTCATGGAAACCAGTGTGGCCCATAATGGCTGGCTGGGCAATCATCAGCCCATCCACCCGGAAGGCTTTTTAGCGGCCGAGGCCAGTTTGATTTATGCCCTCGGCGGAGAAGGGTTTTGTTACTGGTTATGGCGTCAGCAACGCACTGGCGCAGAGTTACCCCACAGCGCCGTAAAAAGTGCCTGGAACGCACCATCGATTGGCTATAACGAAGTTAAAAAAGTCAGTGAAGCTAAACAGCAACTTGAACCAACATTACTCAATTCAACGCTGATAACACCCGAAGTGGCCGTGACCTATTCCGACCATGCCAGAGCCATGTTAGAAACCGAGTCACTGGATAAGCGTTCGGGTTTTCCTGCTCGCTATCGGGGCATCATTGAAATGTGGCATAAACAGGTGCTGGATTCAGGCTTGCATCGCGAGGCCCGCTTTGAGGGCGCCTCCTTAGACGGCTTAAAGCTGTTGATCACCCCGGCTATGCCTTATGTGAGTGAGGCATTCTTAATCCGAGCGCAGGACTTTATGCAGCGCGGCGGGATTTGGATTGCCGGGCCGGTTACCGGTACGCGCGGTAAAGAACACACCGTACCGGTAGAGGCAGGTCTTGGCTTACTGGAGAAAATGGCCGGTGTGAGCACCCAGTATGTATTACCACTTACCGGCACTGATGCCAAGGGTGAATTACTGGGAGTGGAAAGTGAGCTGAGCGGTTGGTGCGCCGCGGTAAAAGCGAAAGCAGGCACGAATGTTGTGGGCACCATCACCAAAGGCCGGGCCAAAGGGCTGGCCTTTGCCACCGAGCGCCCGATAGGCAAAGGTAAGCTGGTATTGCTAGGCGCGCATCCCCACGGGGATAACAGCGTTGCAATGCTTAACCGGCTCATTGGGCATTATGCCCAACAAGCCGGGGTAACAATGCGCTTTGATGTACCTGAGGGTGTGGTAGTCGTGCCGCGAAAAAACACGCAGGGTAAACTGCTGTGGATAGTGCTTAATATGCTCAATGAGACTAAAACCGTTTCGTTACCCAATGGCGCGACCGATATGCTCAGCGGCAAAACATTGGCCGGTACCACTGAGCTTGACCCCTATGCCCGATTAATAGTTAACACCAATCAAGAGGTTTAAAATGGAGAAGATCGCTTTTGTCATGCAACTTAACCCTGGCTGTGAAGAAGAGTACGAACGTCGTCACGATGAGATTTGGCCAGAGCTGGTGACCGAACTTAAAGCAGCGGGCGTAGAGGATTACTCCATTTTTTTACATCCCGATACGCTACAGCTATTTGCAGTGTTATGGCGCAGTAGCGAACACACTATGGATGATTTACCTGCCAAAGCGATCATGCAGAAGTGGTGGGCGTATATGGGCGATATTATGGCCCACAACAGTGATAACAGCCCGGTAACGCAGCCACTGCAACAGGTATTTCATTTACCCTGACAGGGTTGTTTAAAAATAACCGCTTGGCGCTACACTCCTTATAACCCGAACGTTCATAAGGAGTGTGGCATGTTTAACCCTTTCGCCCTTCCCCCATTTGCCTGGAATATGCCGTTAAGCGGTGATGTAAAAGATATTTCGCCGGTGACCAGTTGGTTTTCACCCCAGTACGACATTAATATCGCGGGTAATGCCGCACTGGAAAAGCAAGTGATCACCAAGGTTGCCAGCTACGGTAAGCAACTGGGTAAACTCACCAATGCTGTACTGGAAATCGCCGATGGTAAGCCCGGTGATGCCGTGAATGCCTTACGTGCTATGGCCGACGAGATTGCAGCGATTAAAAACAAAACGCTGGTGGATGCAATAGAAGCTGATTTAGCCAAACTGAAAAGCCAGGATAAAGCGGCTTACGAAGCGTTATTAAAACGCCTCTATGATTGACCGTTCAGAACACGGTTAATGCAAACTCAGTTCTTCACGCAGTTTGGTTCTTTCCTGCTCTATAGAGCTTAGTAGTTGCTGTACTACGGGTTGGTCTGCGATGTCTCTATACAGGTAGCGTGTTGGTTCAAGATGCCTCCAGGCAAATTCGGATCTATCGGGGTAGTTATTCAGTATCCGCTGTGCGGTATCAAACCGCCTGGTTGTTAGATTCAGCGCAAACTCGTACTTCGAAAGCCCATAAAATACATATTCTCGCGGATACAGGTGTTTATATTCCTCCAGTAGTCGCAAAGCCTCGTTGGCAATTGAGATAGCTTTTTGGTGTTCGCCTAACTTATATAAGATCTCTACATAACTGTATAAATTATATAATTGTTCAATTGAAACGTCAGGAGGTGTAAGACCAGCAAGATGTTGGCGAAATTGAGCCAGTTTTTCCTGTTTTTGCGCCATATCAAAAAGCGCCAGTGCATCGTCGATATAAATAGCAAAATAATTATTCTGCGCCAATGCTTGCCACAGTTCACCCCAGTTTTTTTCAGGTAGTTCAATGTCAGTAAAGTAGCTGGCGGTGTATGTATAGGTTGCCCAATATCCGTGGCTGGACAAGTCAATATCGTCAAGGACTGCTTTGCTATCATTAGTAGCGCCGAGTACCTGAAGGAGATAATAGTACCAAAATGCATTTCGCTGATTTGGGTTTTCACGGTAACGTTTCTCTACGGATTTATAGGTTTGCATAGGATCAACGTACTCCATATACCGCTCGACATTTTCCGTGGTAACAGTGGACTTATACCGCTCAGCGTCTTCTGGGGCGGAGCAGGCCAGCGTAAAGTAACGAAGGCGGTTCTTGTATTTGTCTTCCAGGCCTTCAAGTTCCAGACTGTTATAAAAGCCATCAAGCTCTACACAAGGCGTTTTTTTCACTATCAGGTTAGTGAAATATGCATGAATAAAATAGAAATCATAAGGGTAAACACGGATCGCTTTTTGATAAATTCGTAGTGCTTTATCAGTTAATTGTGAATAGTCATCATAAGTTACAGCAAGTGTGTATAAAGCGTCACGGTTAAGCGGGTCCAGTTCTAATGCCGCCTCAGCTAACGCAATAGTTTCAGCTTCATTCAGACTAACATTTTCAGTCATTGAGACTTCCATCGTGGCAACATAGGCGCTTAAGCCCAGAATGGCAGAGATATCGGGATATTTTGCCAGCAAAGGATCCAATATGTGCTTGGCCTGGTTAATAGAATCTGTGGTTAGCTTATGTGTTAATGCCCTCGCCCTGACGAGTTGTTCAACTTCTACATAATTTAATTGGTTCAATGCCGTCGCATAACGATCATTTTGGTGTACCACATTCAGTTTTAATGCTGCCGCCACCTGATCGCTGACGTCTTCCTGTAAGGCAAATACGTTTTCTAACTTACGATCAAAATTGTCGGAAAAGAGGTGTGCGCCGGTGGCGGCATCAATAAGCTGTACGGTAATGCGCAAATTCTGCTGGCTTTTGCGCACACTGCCCTCAATAACGTAGTCAGCGCCTAATTCTTTGGCGATAACTTTAAGATCTTTTTGTACGCCTTTGTAGGCAAAGCTGGAGGTGCGGCCGAGCACTTTGAGCTCAGGAATACGCACCAGGGTATTGAGTAATTCTTCGGTTAAACCATCTACAAAGATTTCCTGATCCGGCTCGGTGCTTAAATTTAAAAAGGGCAGCACGGCGAGGACTTTCACTTTTTGCTCTTCTTCAGCTTCCACCACTTCTATTGCCTTTACAATAGCAGGTGAAGAAGATAACCAAAGTTTATCAACTGCCACATACACCACCAGCACAACGATGAGCGCTACCAGCACATGGTTTATTTTATGGCCGGTCTGCCTGGCAATGGATTCCTCTTCGCTTACCTCTCTGGTGGCGCGAATGCCCTCGGGGGTGAGCTCAAAGGCCCAGGCAAAAATGCATACAAACGGAAAGCCTATAATGAGCGCGACGGTGACAACGGTACCGAATACCGAAGGTAAACTCAGGTAAGGAGAGACAACCGCGATAATTTGCAGAATTAACCATGCCGTTACCAGATACACACTGGCAACTTTGACTACGTTCCGTCGTTTTAGCTCTGCTATGAAAAACATTCAGGTTCCATGCAATGGTTAAATTATAATCAGTTTTAACATTATCTTACATCGGGAGGTTTGCAAAGGAGTAAATCCTTAATAGGGAGCGGGGCGTGAGTTAAGCCAAAGTCGTGTTGTGTTCAGCACCACCTGGTTGCCTGCTATGCGTTTTTTTGTTCAAAAAAAGCAATCAACGCAATCAGGTTTAACCGTTTTTCGTGCGTGACAGTAAGGGTCATACTACCAAATATGAAAACAGCCAAGCAGAGACACCAATGAACCAGATCATCAAACAGCTATTAAATCGTAAGTCTGCCCCCATGCCTGAGCCTGCGCCAGATTGTAACTTTACCAATAACTATTACGGTGACCAGCTCTGTCGAAACGTGCCACCATTAGCTGCGCGCGCGATAAGATAACAGGAGGCGATAATGCTGCTTATCATAGTCACCGCGACTTTGTGTTGTATACCGCTGTGTTTACTGGCCCGGGTGAATCAAAAAGAGCGGTATCGCCTTTATTATGGCGCTGCCCGGCGCGGTGATTTGGCGATGCTTCGCTATTTTAACTATACCGGCTACGCCAAACACTTTAATCATCACCAGCACCAGTCTGTGATCAGCGTTGCCAGACAATGTCAGCAGCACGATGTTGTTGAGTATTTGACCAGGCAGTAAAAACTGCCTTTACTTTGGCTACCTGCTATGGGATAAAAAGTATACAGAATACCATCTTCGTGCGCTTCGCACGTGACAAGCAATGGATGCGCCCTATGCAGCAAAAGCGGCTCCCCTCGTTAAGCGAAATTTTAATCCTCACTGTTTTATTGTTAGGCATTATCTTTATCTGCGTGCATAGCCTTGGCCTGCCTATTCAACTGGCATTTATTGCCTGTTGGTTTGTGGTGATGGGGTTTGGTAAATATTTGGGCTATGCGTACCACCATCTGCAAAATGGGGCCATCGCCGGGGTGAATCAGGGGATGGATGCCATTTTAATACTGATCGCAGTAGGGGCACTCATTGGTAGCTGGATGGCGGGCGGTATTGTGCCTAATATCATCCATCTTGGTTTATCGGTAATGGATCCGGCGCTTTTCCTGCCGGCAGCGTTTATCATTTGTGCGATTACCTCACTGGCCACGGGTACCTCATTTGGCACGGCGGGTACCGCGGGTATCGCCATGATGGGTATTGGCGCCGGGTTTGAATTACCGCTCGCGCTGGTGGCGGGCGTGGTGATATCCGGTGCCTATGTGGGCGATAAGCTCTCGCCGCTGTCTGATACCACGGTGATGGCGGCCTCCATGTGTCAGGTAAACCTGATCGCGCATATTAAATCGATGCTTTATGTCAGCGTACCTGCCTGCGTGATTGCCTGCCTGGCATTTCTGCTGGTGGGGTTAGGCTTTGAGCACGATGGCAACACCGGCACAGCGCAGCAGGTGATGGCCGCGATTGCCACGCATTACAGTATTGGCTGGTACATGCTGTTGCCCGCGTTAGTGGTGATTGGTTTGCTGATGTTACGCCTGCCCTCCTTTCCGGTAATTTGCTTTGGTGCCCTGCTGGGTGTGGTGTGGGCAGTGGTGTTTGAGCAAACACCACTGGTTAGCGCCCTGGATGCGCTCTATAACGGTAATTTCATCAACACCGACGTGGAATTTTTACAAATTTTGCTCAATCGTGGTGGCATTGTGTCGATGTTGTCTGTGATATTGCTGGTGATCCTGGCGTTAGGCTTGGGCGGCCTGATGGCGTCGGTGGGTGTGCTGACGACGGTATGCAATGCGCTGCAAAACTGGGCGACCAATACTGGCCGGCTGGGATTATCGACGATGTTGTGCGGTGTGTTGGGCAATGCGCTGGGCGGTGCGGCCTATGTGTCTATTATGACGGCCAGCACTATTACCGGGCGTAACTATGAACAGCTCGGTATCGACAAACGGGTATTGTCGCGCAATGTGGAATGCGGCGGCACGGTCACCACCCCAATGATCCCCTGGAGTGATGGCGGCATATTTATGGCGACCACGCTGGGGGTGAGCACGCTCTCCTATTTGCCCTTTATGTGGTATCACTGGCTGGTACTGGCGATTGCCGGGCTGTATAGCTACGCCGGCTGGTTTCATTATGCGCCGTTACCAAAAGTGGGCGAGCAACACTCTGCACAACAGTCTTAGCTGACTTTTACAGACCAGGGGTAATACCCTGTCAGAACGCCACTTTGGCGGTGATAACCGGGCTAAGATGCCGCCAATATTCACATATGAACTTAAAAGTCGTTAAAGACCGCCCTGAATGTCCTTTGCTGAGCATTAATGTTAGCGTCACAGATTTAAAGCTACACAAGATTGGGGTTGTCATGAAAATAGCGTTGATGATGGAAAATAGCCAGGCGTCAAAAAATTCAATAGTGCTTAACGAACTGCAAAGCGTTGCAGATGGCCTGGGCCATGAGGTCTATAACGTGGGAATGAACAGTGAAGACGATCATCATCTTACTTATGTTCACTTAGGCATAATGGCCGGTGCGTTACTAAATTCTAAGGCCGTCGATTTTGTGTTTGCTGGCTGCGGTACGGGTCAGGGAGCGCTGATGTCGCTTAATGCTCAGCCTGGCGTGTATTGCGGATACTGTATCGATCCGTCCGATGCGTTTTTGTTTAATCAGGTAAACAATGGCAATGCACTCGCCCTGCCATTTGCCAAAGGCTTCGGTTGGGGCGCTGAACTCAACGCCCGGTATATTTTTGAAAAGTCGCTGACCGGTGGACGGGGCGAAGGCTATCCTGTGGAACGGCGCGAACCACAGGTTAAAAATGCAGCCATTCTTGCCGACTTAAAAACCGCGTTAGCAGAAGACAGCTTTGTTGATACGCTGCGTAAAATTGATCAGGAACTGGTTAAAGTCGCCTTTACCGGCGAACGTTTTCAGCGCTGCCTGTTCGATAACAGTCAGGATGACGCGTTAAATCAATACGTTAAAAGTATTGTCGCGTAAACCTTTACCGCGGGCGCGTTGACGCCCGCTATGTATTTAAATACCTCTGGACCTGTAACGGTTAATCAATTGCCCAGACGTTGAAATTACGATACTGAAAGTGGGTCCATTTCATTTGCCTGAAACCGATGCGGCCGCTGGTATAGGGGGCGCCGGTATCTACCCCGTTTATGACCGGTTGGTCGTCGGTGTAATCAATCACTTTGTCGCCATCCACAAACAGCTGAATATGGTTATGGTGTTTCACCAGCCGAATTTGATGCACCTGATCTGAATAGGTCGGGATCCCGACTTTTCCCTCTTGTAACAAGGTAAAGGTGTTATTTTTGCGCAAATTTGCATGGCCACGATCAGGGTTATGTGCGGCATTAGCGTAATAAGAAATGTGATAACTGTTAATGCTGCCTTCGGTGTACTGACTAAAGGTACCATCACGGGCCGGCAACGACGGGTCAAAGATACTTTCGCCATTGGCCCCTTTTGCCGCAAAAAACACAATGGTCAGCCCGGCATCTGTTTTCAAAGGTTGCGCTTGCCACTCTGCAATAAAATTATCCGGAAACTCCTCGGGGCACCAAAACACATGGTGCATGGTTTCATTGGGCGAAGACATTTGCATCCAGCCGTCGTCGAAGGTCAGTATACCAGGCCCTTCCATTACCCAGTCAGAGACGTCCTCGGCACTGGCCATTGCGTTGCTGTAGAGCAACATGCCTTTGCTCACCGCTGCGCTCGGTGACGGCTCGGAAGACGTCATATCAGGTGGGGGATTGGGTGATGCAAGCCGCTCAGTACAGCCGCTAAACACACTAAGGAATAACACACAAAACAGTAAATGCAGACAACGTTTGTTCATTGCTTAAGTCCTTCATGGTGGATCAGGATAGCACTGTGAGTCAGTTTCATATGTGAATCAATTAATGCGATAGTTTTCGGCTTATTTATCGCAATTTGATTCTTTTATGGTACAAACTAATCATAAATTAACAAAATGTTAAAGAAATCGCTCAATTTCGTGCAAGCATTGAGCGAAATTAGCAAGCGTTGGAGTATATGATGGACAGACGCACTTTTTTAAAACAGGGCAGCATGGCAGCGTCGTTGCCCCTGGCATTATCGGCAAGCGGTTGCGCCACCACAGCCAGTAAGGTGGCTGAAACACCCAAAGTAAAACGCGTTCCGGGCACATTAAGTTGGGTAGACGGCAACGCGCCAGATTATCAAAGTGGTGCTACCTGGGGCTACCCTTGGAAACAAGGCGAGCGCCAGCCATCTGATGCCCTCAAACTCATCGCTGAAAACGGTACTGCAATTCCACTGCAAAGCTGGCCAACCGCCTACTGGCCGGATGGCAGCGTAAAGTGGACAGCCCATGCGATCCCTGCCGGTGCTCAGCCCGGCAATCATTTTAAAATACTGGCCGGGAAAGGCCCGCAACCTGCCGCTGCTACCACTGTGACCGAAAAGTCCGATCATTTTGTATTGGATACCGGTGTGGTGCAGGTGCACATAGGTAAGCAGGGGCGCGATCTTATTCAACAAATGCGCCGCAACGGTAAAACCATTGGTCAATCGGCGCGCCTGGTTGGCCTGGTGCAGGATGCACCGGTTAACGAACCTGAGCAACCGGCGGCGGTAACCGCCTTCGAGTCAAATATTGAGAGCGTGACGGTTGAGCAAAGTGGCCCGGTACGCAGTGTGGTAAAAATAGAAGGTAAACACAAACTGCCCAACGGGCGCAGCTGGCTCCCCTTCGCACTGCGTGTCTATGGTTATGCTGGCGGCGAATCAATCAGGTTGAGTCATACGTTCATTTACGACGGCGATGATCAAAGCGATTTTATTCGCGGTTTAGGCTTGCGCTTTAACGTAGTTCAGCGTGATGAGTTATATAACCGACATATACGCTTCGTGGGTCAGGATGATGGCCTGTGGGGAGAGGGTGTGAAAGGCATAACCGGCCTGCGACGCGATCCGGGCCAGGCCGTGCGCGATGCACAAATTGCCGGCGTGGCAACCCCGCCATTAAGTGAATGGGATGAGCGGGTAAGCAGTCGCATGCACTGGATTCCGGTGTGGAACGATTTTACCCTGTCGCAGCTGTCGGCCAATGGCTTTGCCATTAAAAAGCGTACCAAGCCCGGTCACGCTTGGATTGACTCAGACCAGGGTCATCGCGCTTCAGGCGTGAGTTATCTTGGCGGCGCATCGGGTGGCATTGTGTTTGGCATGCGGGATTTCTGGCAGTTACATCCGGTCCAGGTCGACATTCGCAATGCCGGCGCCGAACTGGCTGAGGCAACCCTTTGGTTCTACTCACCTGAAGCCCCTGCCATGGATGTTCGCTTTTACCACGATGGCATGGGCCAGGACACCTATGATGAGCAGCTCGATGCGCTGAATATTATCTACGAAGACTACGAGCCTGGATTCGGTTCTGCCTATGGCGTCGCGCGTACCACCGATTTTACCTTAGGCATTATGGATGCAACGCCCAGTCGCCAGAAAACCGTGGAGATGGCCAGTAGCATCGCGCATCCGCCACAAGTTGTAGCGGCACCGGCAGATTATCTGGCAACCAATGTGTTTGGTGGATTATGGACACTGCCTGACCGCTCAACGCCGGCTAAAGCGGGTATTGAGGACCGGCTCGACTTTCAGGTGAAGTATTATTGCAGCCAGGTGGAGCAGCGCCATTGGTATGGCTTCTGGAACTTCGGTGATGTCATGCACACCTACGATGTCGACCGCCATGTGTGGCGCTACGATATTGGCGGTTACGCCTGGGACAACTCAGAGTTGTCGCCGGATTTATGGCTGTGGTATTCATTTTTACGCAGTGGTGATCCCACCACATTCCACCTGGCAGAAAACATGACCCGGCATAATCGCGATGTGGATATTTACCACGCTGGTCGCTTTAAGGGCCTCGGTACCCGTCACAACGTGCAGCACTGGGGCTGCAGTGCCAAGCAATTGCGGATCAGTACCGCTGCCTACCGCCGTTTTCATTACTACATTACCGGTGACGACCGCACCGGCGATGTACTGAACGAGGTGATAAATGCCGACAAGGCCCTCGGTGAGCTTAACCCGACTCGCAAAGTGGCGCGCCAGAATCCCATGCCCGGTATGGCTAAAATTAGTGCCGGTACTGACTGGAGTGCCACGGCATCTAACTGGCTGACCGCCTGGGAGCGCACCGGTGATGACAAATACCGCGATCGTCTGCTAGATGCCATGCGAGTGATTGGCGAGCATCCGCTGGGCTTTTTCGCCGGCGCTTTTGGCTATGACGTCGACAAACAAAAATTGTTGCCTTATGACGATGTCGAGCCGGGGATCTCCCACTTAAGCGCGGTTTTTGGCTTAATTGAAGTGAATACCGAGCTGAACCAGCTACTGGATGTGCCTGCGTATAAGGCGGCCTGGCTTGAATACGGTCGCTTATATAATGCCGACAAGGCCACTCAGGAGGCGGCGCTGGGTATGTCTAAGCGGCCCAATCTGTCGGCCGCGCACTCACGACTAACCGCCTATACCGCTAAAGAGACGGGTAATTCGGCACTGGCCAAGCGGGCCTGGCAGGAGTTTGGCCGTACCCAGGAGTTCGCTGGCAAAATTGGCCAGCAGGACCGCCTCAGTACCACCCACGTTACCGGGCCGGATGTACTGAACCCAATCGATGAAGCGCCCTGGGTGTCAACAAATGATGCCTCGCAGTGGGGACTCGCCGCCATTCAAAACCTGGCGCTGGTCCCCGACGCCCTCGACTAGTCCGCTAAGATGAGCCGAACCGCCGCGAGGTGGTTCGGCTCATAAATCATAACGTGTTGAATTTACGCGCTATGCTTATCGGTAGGCTTCATATTTGAAAGTCTATTTCGCATTTGAAACAAAAACGTTAATTCGCGTTAATAGTATGTAAATTGATGTACAGTGACGTCAATTATTTAGCGCAATTTTATTTAAAACCGTTGGCGACAGTCGCTTTTTTTCTATGTGTTTAGGCCCCTCGCCCGGTTTATTTTGAAACCAATAAAAGTAGAAGGATTTAACATGCCTGCAATTGCTCACGACATTGACTATGCCACCGTCACAAAAAGCATTGATAAGCTCATTGATAATCTGGTCAACATTACTGACGATACTGGCGAGTTTCTGCTTAAGTTAGATGATGGCCGGGTTATCGACACCAAGGGCTGGAACGACTGGGAGTGGACACACGGCATTGGCCTTTACGGATTGCTGAAATACTGGGATATCACCGGCGACGAAAAAGCCAGGGTGATTATTGAAGAGTGGTTTGCCAATCGCTTCGCCGAAGGCACACCCACCAAAAACGTTAACACTATGTCGCCGTTCTTAACTCTGGCCTATATGCAGGAACGCAGCGGTAACCGCAGCTACCTGCCCTACCTCGATGTATGGGCTGAGTGGATCATGGATGGTATTCCACGTACCGAAGAAAATGGCATTCAGCATATTGTGTTTAACTCAGAAAACTATCAGCAGCTGTGGGACGACACGCTGATGATGTCGGTTATGCCGCTGGCTAAAATTGGCTTGCTGCTCAATCGCCCGCACTATGTAGAAGAAGCCAAGCGCCAGTTTATGCTGCACATAAAATACCTGGCTGACCGTAAGACCGGTTTATGGTTTCACGGCTGGACCTTCGATGGTCGTCATAATTTTGCCGATGCCCTGTGGGCTCGCGGTAATTGCTGGGTAACCATTGCCATTCCTGAATTCATTGAATTGCTCGACCTGCCGGAAACCGACGGCCTGCGTATGTTCCTGATTGAAACGCTGGAAGCGCAGGTAAAAGCGCTGGTGAAAACGCAGCACGAGGATGGCCTGTGGCACACTCTGTTGGACGATCCTGACTCGTACCTTGAAGCCTCGGCCGCCGCCGGATTTGCCTATGGCATCTTAAAAGCGGTGCGCAAAGGTTACATCAGCGCCGAGTACCAGCCCTGTGCTATCAAAGCCATTAAAGCAGTACTGGCAAACATCGACGACAGTGGCGAACTTCAGCAGGTGTCCTTTGGCACGCCGGTCTTTGACGACCTGCAGGGCTATCGCGATATTCCGCTGACCTCTATGCCCTACGGGCAATCGATGGCTATTTTTGCCCTCGTTGAATTTATGAATAGCTACATCTAATCAGTATTTAATCTGTTAACTGGGAGGGTGTGTTATGACCCGTCGTGAACTCAAGCCGGTCAATTATATTGCTTACGGGCTTAACGATATTTTAGGTGCAGGTTCGATGGCCGTGATCAGCGGCTGGATCCTGTTTTTCTATACCACATTTTGTGGCTTATCAGCCGTTCAGGCCGCGTCTATTTTCGCCATTGCGCGCATTCTCGATGCCGTGGCGAGCCCCCTGATTGGGCATATATCGGATGGCCTTGGGCGGACCAGAATTGGTCGCAAGTTTGGTCGCCGCCGGGTGTTTCTAATTGGTGCCATTCCGCTGCTCCCCAGTTTTGCCCTGATGTGGGTAAGCGGGCAGGAGTACTGGTATTACTTAATCACCTATGTGTTTTTTGAACTGGTCTATGCCGGGGTGCTCATTCCTTATGAGACCCTGGCCGCGGAAATGACCGATGACTACAAGAAAAAGGCCAAGCTGGCTGGTGCGCGTATTCTTACTGGTCAGGTATCGGCTATTTTTGCCGGTATTTTGCCCAGCTGGATTGTCAGCATTGCCGGTGGCAAAGAGTCTGCCTCGACGTTTTTAATTATGGGGTCGATTTTCTCCGTGGTATTCATGCTGGTGGTTTTTGGCGTGTGGTTCTTCACCTGGGAGCGCGACGCCAGCGAGCTGAGCGAAGAAGAGCTTACCAAAGACGAGAACTGGACCGTAACCGGTACCCTCAAAACCCTGTTTAAAAACCTGTCATCCACATTGCGTATCCGTGCCTTCCGTTTGCATCTGGGCATGTACCTGGGCGGTTATATTAGTCAGGATGTGTTCAATGCCGTGTTTACCTATTTTGTGGTATTTGCCATTGGCGGTACGGTGGTGATTGCGTCAGAAATGATGGCGGTGACTTATATCGCACAATTGCTGGCGGTAGCACTGGCTATTCCGCTGGTGATGCGTTTCGGCCCGGCGCCCAGCTACCGGGTCGCCATTGTGTTCTATTTTGTGGGGATCTTACTGCTACTGGCGATGTTCTTTATGACCAACGAGTTCAGCTTGCTATGGTTGGGTGCCGGGGTCGTTGTGGCCGGCTTTGGCCGTGGCGCGTTAAATTACATTCCGTGGAACACCTATAACTACATGGCCGACGTGGATCAGATTGTTACCGCTCGTCGACGCGAGGGCAGCTTTGCCGGCGTCATGACGTTTATTCGCAAGGCAACCCAGGCTATCGCCGTGATGTCGGTGGGGGTTATTCTCGAGGCGGGCGGCTTTGCCTCAGGTGAAGAACTGCAAAGCAGCGAGGCCATTTCAACCATCGTGATTATGTTGGCCGCCGGCCCATTGGTGGTGTTGGTGTTTGGCTTTTGGGTGTCCACCAAGTTTAAGCTCAGTAAGGAAACACATGAGGTGCTCATGGCCGAAATCGAGCGCTTTAAGAATGGTCAGGAAGCGCCGCCAAGTAAAGAGAACCAGGCAATCGTAGAAGACTTGTCGGGCTGGTCCTATGACAAGCTGTGGGGCAACAATACGGTGGGCCGCTAAATGAAGGCATTACACGCAATACTGGCAGGTGCAACTATGGTGTTAGCGGCCTGCTCGACAACCCCGGCCAGCAATAGCGGGCCGGATATCGCCAAATCCTGGATCGACAAAGACACTGGCCACCGTATCGTAAGGGTGTCAGAGGAGCCCGGCTCACGGTCGTTATATTTTCATCAGAATGCCTACACCGCAGAGGGAGATAAAATGGTCATTTCGGTGACCAACCCGAACGGTGTCGCCGTGGTGGATTTGAGCGACTGGTCAGTGAAACGACTCTATGAGCATCCTGATGTGGGGATTTTGTTTGTTGGCAAACAAACCCGCAGTGTGTACCTCACCCGTATTGCGGCTGACAACGGTCAAAAAGTGCATCCGCAAAATGAGTTGCAGCAACCCACCGAGCTACTGCGGGTGAATATAGATACCGGTGCCGTTGAGGAGCTGGGGGCCATCCCGGCTGGTAAAATACATACGATCAACAGCAATGAAACCCTGCTGGCGGGCGCAGTGGCCGAGCGCGAACATAACCTGGAATCCGGCCCACGCAACAGCCGTTTTGAAGCGCGCTACGAAGCCCTTGGTCCGGATGGTAAACCGCTTAGTTTCGCCGATGCCAAAGAGGTGCGTATTAATGAGCGCCTCGAAGCGCGCATTCCCATGCAAATGTTTACCTTTAACATTGCCACCGGCGAGCAAAAGGTAGTACATGAGGCGACAGACTGGTTAAACCATATTCAGTTTTCGCCCGACGACCCGGGTCAGCTGATGTACTGCCATGAAGGCCCCTGGCACAAAGTAGACCGTATCTGGACCATGCGCATAGACGGCAGTGAGAATCAAAAAGTGCATCACCGCACCATGAATATGGAAATTGCCGGTCATGAGTTTTTTGACGCCAGTGGCGAGCGTATTTTCTACGACTTGCAAACCCCGCGCGGCGAAGTGTTCTGGTTGGCAAGCTACAACATGAAGACCAAAGAGCGGGTCTGGCGGCACATGCCGCGGGATTACTGGTCAGTGCATTTTAACATCTCGCCCGATGGCAGCTTATTTGCCGGCGACGGCGGCGATGCCGAAATGGTGGCCCGGGCCGAGGATGGCAAATGGATTTATTTATTTGAATCGCAACCCATCAACGATGTTGCGGGGATCAGCGCGCCCAATGCGGCAGATCTGATTAAGCCCGCTGTATTAAAGGCGACTCGTCTGGTGAATATGCAAAATCACGATTACCGACTTGAGCCTAATGTGACCTTTACGCCAGACGGAAAGTGGGTGGTGTTCCGTTCGAATATGCATGGTCCGGTGCACGTTTACGCGGTTGCCGTATCCCCTGAGGTGGAATAAGCCACAGATGAGGCACTAAAAGTACCGAAGAGGTCGACTTGGTTTCAGATATGAAACAAATGGCCGGTATTTGGCCATGGTAATGGGGAATACTTGTTCATATATGGGACAGCGACCACACTAACTTAAACATCAGCCTCGCAGCAGGAGCGAGGCAACGTCATAAATTAACAGGAGACAGCACCTATGAGTCAGCCAGATTTTGGTTTAACTGATAAAGTTGCACTGGTAACCGGCGCCAGCCGCGGTATTGGTCAGGCATTGGCGATGGGGCTTGCCCAGGCTGGTGCCAAAGTGGTTTGTGCCAGCAGCCGTATTGGTGGCAGCGAAGACACCGTTAACCAAATTAACAGCGCGGGCGGTGAAGCAGTGGAGCTGGCAGCCGACCTGTCTGATACCGACGCTGTAATGGCGCTGGCGGAGAAAGCGCAAGGCGTGTTCGGTGAAATAGATATACTGGTTAACAACGGTGGCACGATTTATCGCAGCCCGGCGGTGGAGTTCCCCCTGGACCAGTGGCAGCATGTGTTGCAGGTAAATCTGGATGCTACGTTTTTGTTATGCCAGCAAATTGGTAAAAAAATGGTAGAACGTAAACACGGCAAAATCATCAATATTGCGTCGATGCTGAGCTACAGCGGTGGCATTACAGTCCCCGCCTACACTGCCAGTAAACACGCCGTTGCAGGGCTTACCAAAGCGCTGGCAAACGAATGGGGCCAGCACAACGTGCAGGTCAATGCCATTGCGCCGGGTTATATCCGCACCGACAACACCCAGGCATTACAGGATGACCCTGAACGTAGCAGCGAGATACTCAAGCGTATACCGGCTGCCCGCTGGGGGGAAACGTCAGATTTGCAGGGCGCCGCGGTATTTTTAGCCAGCGCTGCAAGTAACTACATTAATGGTCATATACTCGCCGTCGATGGCGGATTCCTGGCCCGATAAGCGCGTTACGAGGAATTTATTAGCATGACAAACAAAACTGAATATGAAACCCGCTACGCGGTAGGACAAAAAGAGGTAAAGGGTTACGACACCACAGAGCTGCGTGACACCTTTTTAGTCGATAAACTAATGCAGCCGGGTAAAGTATACTGGGTATACAGCCACTATGAACGGTTTATGGTAGGCAGTGCAGTACCGACAGACAGCCCGTTGGTACTGGAAACCCTCGATCCACTTAAAGCCGAGCATTTCCTCGATCGCCGTGAACTTGGCATCATCAATATTGGCGGCAACGGCACAATTGTGGCCGATGGCGAAGAGTTTGCCCTGGCCCGCGAAGAAGCGCTGTACCTTGCAAAAGACAACAAGTCGGTGACGTTTTACTCTGACGATCCGGCCCAACCGGCAAAGTTCTACCTTAACTCGGCACCCGCCCATCATGCCTTTAAGAATAAAAAAGTGGGCCGTGATGAAGCCAAAGTGCTGAATCTGGGTAGCCCTGAAACCTGTAACGAGCGAACCATTAACCAGTTAATGATCAACTCAGTGGTAGAAACCTGTCAGTTACAGATGGGCTTAACCCGCTTAAAACCGGGGAGTGTATGGAATACCATGCCGGCTCACCAGCATGATCGCCGCAACGAAGTCTATTTATACATCGACTTAGATGATGGTCAGGCCGTTAGTCACTTTATGGGAGAACCCCATGAGACCCGTCATATCTTTGTTCATAACGAGCAGGCCGTGCTCTCACCACCGTGGTCAATTCACTGTGGCGTAGGCACCTCTAACTATGCCTTTATCTGGGGCATGGCTGGCGAAAACCTCGATTACGGCGACATGGACAGCTACCCGCCAGACACATTGCGATAGTAGCCAGGTGTAAGCTGTATTAGACTGTTAAAAATTTGTAACCGGTGGAAGTCATTATGGAACGTTATCTGATCCCCAGTGTGAACCATGCTTGTCAGATTTTTCGGATTCTGGCCAACAATCCGAACGGTATGACCATGCACGATCTGGAAGTGGCTTTGGATTTACCCCGGACCACGTTGTTTCGCTTGCTGCGTACGTTATGTAACGAGCAAATGCTCGAAAAGAAAGGCAAGCGTTACCATTGTGGTACTGACTTAATGAAGCTGGGGTTACATATTATTAATTCTGATCGCATGCATCAGTTGGCGATACCCCATATTCAGCGTTTAGCCTTAAAGAGCGGTCATACTGCCCATTTGGCCGTGCCCAATAACGGCAGCATACTGATTGTTGAAGTGGTTGATAGCCCTAACCCTTTGATGGTGTCCAAACGCCCCGGCGTGCAAGCGCAATTGCATTGCTCTGCCGGCGGCAAAGTGTTTTTGGCGTTTCTGTATTACGATAATCTGGAACTCATTCTGGAAGAACACCCCATGGAAAGGCACACCGATTATACCATTACCGATATTAACGAATTGCGCGAAGAGCTGAAAAAAATCGAAGCGCTCGGTTATGCGGTAGATGAGCGGGAATACAACAAAGACGTGCGTTGTCTGGCGGTACCGGTGCGCGATAACCGCGGCGTCGTTATCGCGTCGGTGGGCGTTACTGCGCCGGCAGTGACCTTCCCCAAATCACAAATACCCGCAGTGGCCGAACTGGCCAAAGAAGCGGCTCGCGGTATTTACCGCGATACTTACCAGTTAAAAGAAAACCGGCTCGGCGCTTAACGCGGGTGATTTGCTGTAGTCTGGCTTGCTGAAAAGGAGAATGCTATGCCGACCTGCCTGATTATTGGTGAGTGTATGGTGGAGCTTGCCCCGCTTACCCATGATTCGCTGCGTAAGCAGTTTGCGGGTGATACCTTTAATACCGCGGTTTACCTTAAACGCTGCCTGCCCACTTGCGAGGTGAATTACTTCACCGCTGTAGGCACCGATCTACTGAGCCGCGAGATGACAGAACGCTTTGCCGAAGAAGGGATCAATACGCAATATGTGGCCCGCAGTCAGAGCAAAACCGTTGGCATGTACCTGGTCAATACCGATGCCAGTGGCGAGCGCAGTTTTAGTTATTGGCGCAACGACTCCGCGGCCCGTCAAATGCTCACAACGGCGGCACTACCTGACGTGTATTTTGACATTGTCTATGTGTCGGGCATTACCGTTGCCATCCTCGATGAACCCCAGCGCGAAATCCTCATTAGTGGTTTAAAGCGTTATCAGCAAGCGGGCGCAAAAATAGTATTCGACCCCAATTATCGCCCGCAGTTATGGTCTGGCATTGAGCAGGCCAGAGAGTGGACAAAACGGCTTTATTCGCTGTGCGATATCGCTTTTCCGGGCGGCGATGATCACCGCGAGCTTTATGGTCATCAAAGTGAGCAAGAGGTGTTTACCTTTTTGCAGGGCCTGGGCGTGCGTGAAATCGTGTTAAAGCGCGGCGCCGAGAGTGTCGAAATTGCTCAGCACAACGCGCATTTTAGTGTCGCGGTTAAACCCGTTGCTGAGGTAGTCGACACCACCTCGGCAGGCGATGCCTTTATCGGCGGCTACCTGGCCAAAACCCTTGCCGGCGAGGACTGCTGCGTGGCTGCCGGATTCGGCGCCCGGGTTGCAGGCATCGTGATTGGTGCCAAAGGCGCTATTATTGAGCGCGATTATTTTTTTCAGCGATTAAATTAGCGCTCTGTATATCGACGGTGTATTGGCTATTAAACAAAAAAGGCAATTAGTAAGTACTCACAAATTGCCTTTTTTAGTTTACGGTTTACACCTGTAGCAGTCTGTTAGCCTGCTTAGCCTTAGCAGCAATACACTGCCCTAAGCACTTAATTGCAACTATTGCTAAAGCAGGCGTCGCTATTACCAAAGCCGATAACGCCGCTGCAATGCATGGTTTCAGAGTAACTGCCGCCGCCGCATGAGCCATTGCCGTAGGTCGCAGTGTTGTATTCCATGTCCTCGGCTTCGCGGATCTCGCCGTTTACCAGCACGTAATCTAAAACTACATCGCGGCCGGTTGCGTCATTATCGTACTCTACCTGTACATCACCACTGGCGCCGCCGGTATACGTGTAATCGTTCATTCCGGTTGCCAGCGTCCAGTCGGCTACCACGTTACCACCCACTAACAAATTAATGTGCTCGCTGCCGCTGATACCCTCAGCACGCACGGTGATTGGGTCGTTAGTCGGTGGTGGCGCAGCACAGTCACCACTAAAGCATGCACCGGTATCACCAAAACCAATGACGCCGTTACAATGCATGGTTTCAGAGTAGCTGCCGCCGCCGCATTCGCCGTTGCCGTAGGTAGCAGTATTATACTCCATGGACTCAGCTTCGCGGGTTTCGCCGTTAATATACACGCTGTCGAGAATTACATCGGCACCTGACACATCGTTATCATACTCAACCTGAACATCACCGGCAGCGCTGCCAGAATACACATAGGCCGCCATACTGGTGGTGAGTGTCCAGTCTGCAACGATGTTACCGTCGATCAGCAAATTAATGTGCTCACCGCCCGCTGCGCCGCGCGCATTCACCACGATATCAGTACTGCTTGGGCCGCCTGAGCCGCCACCCGAAGAGCCGCCGCCGCTACTGGTGCCCTCACTGACCGTGATGTCGGAGCTGCCGCTGCTTTGATAGCCTTCGGATGCCATCACCATATAGTCAAAGGTGCCTAAATTGAGGCCAACACTGGCCCAGGCATCAAAGTGATTACCGGTGGTAATGGTGCCGCTCACGTTGCCATAGCCCTTAATTGGCTCGCGCACACTAAAGTACTGATAAAAGGTTTGTGTGCCTTCGATAGAGGGCTGTTGAACCCGCTGGCAGCGGCGCATTCTGTAGGTCGCACCATCGCTTTGAAAAGTGCCGTAATTGGTGCCACCCGAGCAGGAAGACGGATCATAGGAGCCATAACTTTCGATGATGTAAAACTCAATCAGCGGGTTACGGGTCCAGCCGTAGAGTGCCAGGTAAGAGTTTTGTGAACTGTTTACGCCATAATACCCTTCGTAATTTACCACTTTACGGCCGCCCGGGTTCCAGCCTTTACCGCCAACCCAGTTGTTGGTGCTGCTGTTCCATTGTGACTGATAGCGCCCGCCAGGCATTAAGGTAAAGCTGGCATCGCCACTGTCTTTCCAGAACGAGTAGTAGTAACCGTCGTGAGTACCGGTTTCGTTTTGATACAGTGTTTGTGCAGCGCCAGTCGTGCTGGCCATTGCTATACACAAGCCTCCCAGCAAACCTGCTGTTTTCTTTAACGTAATCATTTGTTTATCCCTTTGACTTTCCAGATGTAACAGAGCTACGGCGTAGTAACCGTAGCTTTGCTCTGTTGTTACTACTACACGGCATAGGGTCCCATCACTGATTCAAAAAAACGCATACCGAAGTAACACTCGGGGGGAGGTTAACCAGCAAACGTCGCAATGTTTAGGCTTATGAGACATTTCATAACGTTAAATATATATAACTAAAATGTTAACCAGCTTAACAAATGGCGCGGTGTCATCGACCAGGGTTGAATCTTAAGTGGATGTTATTTATAGGTTATATTTTTTTCTGGGCGCCTTTTGAGCACTAACTTAATCGTTATAATGATGTGATAAAAGAAGGAGGCCTAACAAAAGGCGAGGCAGACAATGTGCCACGCGGAAACAAAAAACAGCATGCAATATCCACCCGCGCAGATCTGAGGTTGTGGATTTGCCAGGGACTGTTGACCTGTTCAGAGGGGAATATATGTGCTGCACAGACGGTGATTACTTCGCCACAGCGGGGGTAACCTGTTGTGGCGCATAAAAAAGCTGCTGTGGGCGCAACCATGCAGCTTTTAGTTGCACAGATGTAAGCAGAAGCCTGCCCGGCGCCAACTGTATACAAAGCAATATGGCAGGGCAATAGGTGCCATTAGTAACGCGGTGTTTAACTATTTAAGTCTTAAGATCCCAACTATAATGCAAATGGCGCCGCCGACCATGCCAGCCCAGGCTTCAATCGGTGTGTCACCGTCGATGGCCCGCCCTAATTGTGCCCCCGCTGAGTTATAGACATCGTAGCCCCAAAACGCCAAAGCGGTGCCAACAATCAAAAGCACAATACCGATTATTTTATTATTCATTTTCAAACCTTTATCTATTTTTTCGTGTTCATAAAAGCGAACAACATTTAGTGCGACTACATGGTCTCATAAAATGTTGCCGTTTAACTAGTATAGGCATGACAAGCATGTTTGAGCCAGCATAGTGATGGCGATCTAATCAAAGTTGCCGCGCGGGGAAGTCGCGCGCAGAAGTGAGTGCAATGCAAAAAATAGTTATGCATACCAGTGACAACCGCAGGCCTGACTACAGACGTACGGCCTCCCCGGTTTTTAACGTTTTTAGCTGGCTTAAAAACGCGGGTACCTGGGTTTCACCTTCCTTTGGTGCCCAGGCGGCAAAGTCTTTGTCGTCGGTGACTTCGTATGGGCCCTGCTTTACCTCAACAAAAGTAACCGGCGCATGACAAACGGTGGCATGCCAGGTGTTGGGCGGTATTTCAACGCCCAGAACATCACTTTGCGGGCCTAATGCCAGGCGTTCGGTGAGCGTGCCGTTATCATCAAAAAACAGCAGTTCCAGGCAGCCTTCCACCACCATAAAAAACTCCCATTTTGTGGGTTGGCTGTGACGGTGAGGCCGTACATAGGAATCCGGCAGCATGCACACAAACAGCCGTTGCACCGGCTGCTGGTAGTCTTCGTGCACATTATGGTGGGCGCGGCGTCGCGGGCTGGCTTCGGCTTTTGCTCTTAATTCGCTCAGTAGCTCCCGATCAAAGCGTTTCATGCTGGCTCGCCTCCTTGTCTGGCGCTGACTCACTGGGCTGCTGCAGAATGTCCTTTTGCAAATGCTGGGCTATTTCTGGCCATACTAACGCCATAATATCACCGCGCAGCGCTGAGGCTTCTTCGGAGTATTTCAAGGCGCCGTCGTCGGCGGCATCGAGCCAGTGATTATCCCGTAGCGCGCTGATAAAGCTGGATAATACGTTTTTATCGTAAAACTCCGGTGAGTGCATACCATAGAGTTTCGACAAGCGTTCGGCAACGGTTTTACTCTCACTTTCAAGGGTGCTGCGGCTGAGGGACTTTTCACGTTTTAATATGGTAAGCACCACGGCGTAGCGCTGCAGGGTTTCCTGCATACAGCGACTCAGTAACCAGCTGGAGTGAAAGTGGTCGCTGTCGGCTTCCGGTGGCACCAGGTAGCGCCCTTTTTGTTGTAGCATGCCACTGTGCTTAAAGGCGTCGATTAACTCGGCGGTATAGGCAAGCGCCTGATCCTGCGACAAGAACATAAACAGCTCCCGCTGTAACAACGGGTATAATGCCGCAATGAGCTGTAATACCGTGCTTTTTTCCAGTCTGCCATGGGCAAAGATGGCGGTCATGACTATACCTGGCAAGGCAAACAGGTGAATAATGTTATTACGGTAATAGGTCAGGAAAACCGCGTTATCCGGTAACGGGCTAATCAGGGTACCGTAGCTATCGGCGGTCACCTGCAGTCGATTTAAGGCTAAGGTACTCTCGAGCATTTCTGCCGCATCCTGAGATGGCAACGTGGCGTCTTTGCTGTATGGTGCGGCGTTAAACAGCGCTAAATAATCGCGCATGGCCTGCAGCAATTCGGGCTTGCTCATGGTTTGCGTCTTCGATGCCAGTAAACACAGCGACGACAGCGCCATGCCGTTGATCGCGGCAGCACTGTTTACCCGGGTCATGAGTTCCCCTGCCAGGCTGTTAACAGTCGGCGTTAACCAGGCCGGTTTTTGCTCCGGGTTGTTAACGTGACTTTCGCGCCAGTTAGGTGCTTTGTTGTCTAAAAACTGATTGAGCGAAACAGGCTCGCCAAAATTGACATAACCATGGCCATAATTTTTGAGTTTCTTAATGGCAGAAAACACCTGCCAGTTAGATTCTTTTTTCTTGGCGCCGCCTTTTAGTTCGCTTAGATAGCTTTTTACTTCCATGACGTTTTCGTAGCCGATGTATACCGGAACTAAACTGACCGGGCGGTTTACCCCTTTTATAGCAGCCTGAATCGTCATCGCCAGCATACCGGTTTTAGGCGGAATTAACCTGCCGGTGCGGCTGCGCCCGCCTTCGGGGTAATACTTAACGGCGTAGCCTTTTTTAAATAACAACTCCAGATATTCGCGGAACACCGCGGTGTAGAGCTTATTTCCGGCAAAGCTGCGGCGCAGAAAGAACGCACCACCGCGGCGGAAAATGCCGCCCACCGGCCAAAAGTTTAAATTGATACCGGCCGCGATATGCGGCGTTACCAGGCCTTCATGGTATATCACGTAGGTCAGCAGTAAGTAGTCCATGTGACTGCGGTGACAAGGCACATAAATAATTTCATGACCGTTATTGGCCAGCTCGCGAATACGGTCGGCGTGGCCAACACTAATACCGTTATAGATTTTATTCCAAATACGGGTAAGCAGCCGATCGCCAAAGCGGATTAACCCTTCGCGGTAGTCGGCGGCAATTTCGGTCAGGTAATTGGCAGCAACCTGGCGCGCTTCGTCGGCACTCAGATTTTTGCTCCGCATTTCGTCACTCAGGGCGCTGCGCACCATGGCAGAGCCTAACACCGCATTGTTTAGTTCCTGGCGATCCAGCAGTGTGGGGCCATTCATTACCTGGCGCTTGCGATGAAAGTGAGTGCTTGCTACTCGCGCCAGCTTATGGGCCGAGAAGGCATCACTGGCTTGGTGATCAACCATGGCGCGTGTCGATACGGCACGGCTAAAGCTAATAAAACTGTCGCGGCCCAAAAACAGCACAATAAAAAACTTGCGCAGCCAGCTCGGAGTCGCCGCATGGGTGATCAGATCGGCAAACCCTGGCTTACCTTTACCTGGCGCCCTGCCCCAGGTCACAAATACCGGCACAACCTGTATATTTAATTCGGTGTGTTGGTGGTGTAACTGAAACAAGTCGGTAAACACCGGCTCAATGTCGGTATCGCTGCGGCGTTTTCTGAACAGTGCGTCGGTGCGCCGTAAAAACAGGCTACCCGGATAATGCTTATTTGCCAGTGATACGTTCTCTAACGGGCTCGGTAATCCCAGCCGCTCGGTGGTCATTTTAAGGGCCAGCTGATCGGTGATCGAGTCGGTGGGAAGCAAATAAATAATCGGGCGTGTTTTGTCGATGCCGAGTTCAGACTCAACATCCAACGGAATACTTTTGGTTTTTACCAGCCACTTAACCGGTAAACGAAACACGTTAAGCAAAGCCTGACGCATCCAGGTCATGAATTGGGTATCCTGTTCAACAAATAACGTCGTTAGTGTACCACGAAATCAGCCGGTTATAAGGCCTGTAGGCACGGCTCAGTGTCGGCGTTTTAAGGTTAGCGCGCCAATTAAACAAACCACAGCGGTAGCCGATGTGCCCCATGCCCAATCAATGAGCGTAATGGTGAGCGGCCAGTCCGCCACAATCGAGTAGTTAGTGAGGTTATAGGTGCCGTAGGCTGTTGCGCCTACCACGGCGCCCTTAAGTAGCGCCTGGCTGAGTTTTACACTGCTGCCAACACGACTTGGCAGTACCGCTAAATACAGCGCGGCACCACAATAAGTCAGATAAAACACCATCCATGGCCAGGTAATAAATTGCTCGCGCAGTAATGCGGACAGACCGCCAAAGTACCACTCATTTGCGACGACACCCAGCCATACCGCATCGAGCAGGCCGAAAACAAGCAGCATGGTGAGGTAAGTTAACAGTATTGTGAGTTTTGACATAGCGCTCCCGTGAGCGGCAAAAGTATGCAGGTAGCAACTTATAACCGACACATCGTAAAACGGATCGATATCGCTACTGCCCAGTGAAGTAATTGTTTTATGTACACAAAGTGCGAGTTGCGCGGCCAGACCGCTATTGAAATCAATGTTAATGTAAATTATTATTATTTGCATTGGTTGGTGGATAGACAACACCCTGAGCGTATTGGGGAATAAGCAGAAGAAAATATGGTGATGGGTAGTTTTATTGTCGGCGGGGTATTGGCCTCTTTGCTGGGCACGTACATGATTTACCTTGGCTGGCAGCGTAGTCAAACGTCCCGGTCGGTAGCCGGGTGGCTGGCAGTGCTGGCCGGCATTGCCGCGTTTATCCCAGCGGTAGGAATTGAATTCGCACTGACGATTGGTTTGTCGTTGCCAGCTATTGGTGTCTGGTTAGGGATCCGCCAGGAAGCGCATCAACAGCGTACCGCACGCGTTATCAGTAAGGCTCCCCATCAATGGCAATTTAACTGGGCAGCGGTGGTGACTAACACCTGGCACACCTTATATGTGTTGCCGGTGCTGTTGTTTGCCTGTGGCGTAACCGTGATTGCGCTGGTGTACCAATTACCTGTGAGTGAGCCCAAGCAGATGGCCATCGGGGTCACGGCAATGCCTGTTCTGTGGGGCGTTGTTGCCTATTTTTATATGATGTCAGCGCGCAAAGTCAGGCACGTGCTTGGTTGTTTGTTGTTGGCTGGCCTGGCGGCCGTGTATTTGTTTGGAGTGTCTCATGGCTAAAGCTGTTTCTGCCCCGGCGAGTTTCGCCAAACGATCGTTACATGCTCACTCCTGGCTGGGTTTGCTGATAAGCGCTGTGATGTTTTTAATTTGCCTGTCGGGCACGATAGCGGTATTACATCTGGAATTTGAGCGCTGGGAGCAGCCTTATATTGCCGAAAGCACAGGCTTTAATATTGAACAGGTTGAAAAGGGATACGCCGCCTTTACCGAACAATACAGCGATGATACCCATCACTATTACTTTGTGTTTCCGGGCACCGGTATACCGCGGTTAGTTATGGAGGATGATCACCGTGCCCATTTTGTTGACGACAGCGGCGCGTTGATACAAAAGGAAAACGTCACCTGGACTAAAATGCTAGTGGACTTGCACCTGTACCTGCACCTACCCCACACCTTTGGCATGATATTCGTAAGTGCCTGCGGCGCATTATTGTGCGCACTGATCATTTCTGGTCTGTTTGCCCACCCGCGGATTATTAAAGACGCCTTTAAGTTTCGCTACGGCGGTGATGGGCTGAAAACCAATATCGATCTGCATAATCGACTGAGTGTCTGGGGCACACCTTTTCACCTCATGATTGCAATAACTGGTGCCTACTTTGGGCTGGCAGGCGTCTTTGTGACAATTATCGCCCAGGCATTTTACGGCGGCGATACGCAGGCCGTGTACGATCGCGCATTTACACCGGAGCCTGAGCTGGTGCAGGAAATTGCACCGCCGGATATTGGCACCGCCATGCGTGACCTCAGCACCAAGGTTGATACCGATAACCTGCTGTTTTTTACCGTTCATGAGCCGGGTACGCCACAGCAATTTATGGAGTTTTTTGTGCGTACCCCACAGCGTTTGATTTATTCTGAAAACTACCGCTATGACTCCGCTGGTAATTATATTGAAAAAGCCGGCTATTCAGATGGCGATGGCGGTATGCAGGCGCTGTATTCGGTATTCAGACTGCACTTTGGTGACTTTATTGGTATGCCAGGTAAAGTGCTCTACGTGATTCTGGGCATGATGCTGACGGTAATTTCGGCAACCGGGCTGAATATCTGGCTGAAAAAGCGCAAAACCCGTGACGCCATCAATGTGATGTGGCCCGCATTTGTATGGGGCACGCCCATCGCCCTGGTGGTCAGTGCCATTGGTTATTTTGCCTTTGCAGTGGCGCCGGTATGGGTATTTTGGCTCACTTTGCTGGTATTAGTGGCTGGCGCTACTAAGCGTGCACACGAAGATACCGTAGTGAACTTGTTTAAGCAGTTGCTGGGCGTGGTCATCGTGATGTTCTGGGTGGTCTATGTGGTGCAATTTGGTTTTGCGGCACTGTCGGTGGCGGCGTTACAAATTAACCTGCCGCTATTAGCCGTTGGCGTCTGGGCCATGTGGTCAGGCAGTAGCAAAGGCGTCGAACATCGCGCCGCATCGCAGCAGGCGCACACAACAAAATAGCGGTTTTACTTGCCTTGCCAGCCACAGCCAGGGAGAAATCATGTACATTGTGATGTTTGAATTTGTGGTAAAGCCAGGCCGGGAGGCTGACTTTTTGGCAGCCTGGCCGAGGGTAACGCAAGGCATATACCTGTTTAAGGGAAGTCTTGGTTCACGCCTGCACAAAAGTGAAGACGGGCAATGGATAGCCTATGCCCAATGGCCGGATCGCGACACCTTTGAGCGTGCACAGGATGTCGGTATGAACGAAGCCTACCATCGCGAACATCAGGCCATGCGCGACGCTCTGAACTTAGAAGAAACCCGGATTGTGTATAAAATGGACGTCGCCTGTGACTATTTGCAGCGTCGTCCGTTTGCCGTGGAATAGCACTTTTATTCACCGCCAGCAGAAACGCTACGCTATCGGTAAAAAAATGCGCTACATTGAGTAGTATAAGTGGTTAACACTCCGGAGCGTCAATGCAACATCATTTTTGGCACAATAAATGGGAAAAGGGCGAAATCGGCTTTCATCAGGACGACACCCACCCCATGCTGATGCGCTTTGCCAATGAGCTTGGTTTTGCAGGCCCATGTCGGGTGCTGGTGCCGTTGTGCGGTAAAAGTCACGACATGACATACCTGCTAAAGCGCGGCTGTGAAGTCATCGGTGTTGAGCTGAGCCAGGTTGCGGTGGAGCAGTATTTCGCCGCACAGGATATCGTTCCGGACATTGCTCAGCGTGGTGATTTACTGCGCTACAAAGCGCCCGGCATTACGCTGTTTTGTGGTGATTTTTTTGCCCTAAAACCTGAATACATTGGTTCTGTTGACGCGGTTTATGACCGCGCCGCCCTCGTTGCTTTACCTGCGTCAATGCGTATGGCTTATTGTCAGCAGGTACTCACACTGGCACCGCAGGCAAAACAGCTGTTAATTACCTTTGAGTATGATCAGTCGGCGCTTCCGGGGCCGCCCTTTGCCATTCCTTTTGCTGAGATCCATCAGTATTATGGCAAGCACCGTGAGGTCACCGAATTAATCAGTGAACCGCTGGCTGGTGGCCTCAAGGGTACAGTGCCCGCCACAGAGCATGCATGGTTAATTGGTAGCGCACCACGTTAAGCGGCGCTGAGCCGCCCGTGGTATGCGATTAAAGTACTGTCGCCGGTCCTCGTTTTTACCCTCAATATTGATATACCTTAAGGTTAGCTTAAGTTTTCGTTGCTATACTGGGCTATTAAAACTATCCCCGTATCAGCATCATGCGAATACTTCTTGTTGAAGATGACAAACCATTATCAACGGCGCTTTCCGGTTCATTGCGCGGTGCTAACTATGTGGTCGACTGCGTGCGCAGCGGCTGTGACGCCTTGTCGATGCTTACCGCCGGGCAAACCGATATGGTGATTTTGGATCTGGGCCTGCCCGATATGGACGGCCTTGAGGTATTGCATAAAATTCGTCGCAAAGCCAAAGACATGCCGGTCATCATTTTAACCGCGCGCGATAAAATAACCGATAAAATTGTTGGTTTGGATGCCGGCGCTGATGACTACTTGCCTAAGCCCTTTGATATGGAAGAGCTGTTTGCCCGGCTGCGGGTAATTCAGCGGCGCCTGGGGACCGCGAGCAGTGCCGTGGTCAGTATTGGCGCCGTTTCGCTCAATACCCAAACGCTTGAGCTCAGGGTTAATCACGCCCCGGTAATGTTACCGCGCCGTGAGTTAATGCTACTGCAGGTGCTGATGGAAAATGGTGGCCGCATTCAGCCCAAACAAAAGCTTGAGTCACGGTTGTATGAATGGGGCGAGGAAGTATCCAGCAACACCATTGAAGTGCACATTCACCATTTGCGTAAAAAACTCCCGGATAACTTTATTAAAACCATTCGCGGCGTTGGCTACAGCATACCGTTAAACGCCGGAGCGTGACCATTGCATTCAATTCGTCGTGCCATAACCCTGGTGTTAATCAGCTCGCTCATTCTGGTGATATTCAGCGCGGCAATTCACGGTTACAGGGCGGCGCTGGCAATGTCGTCGCAGTTTATGGATCAGGAACTTACCACCTTGCTTTACTCAGTATCGCTGAGTAATCACCACCCTGTCGATCAAACCGATAGCAGTGAGCTGGTCTATCAAATATGGCGCAATGGCAAGCTGCTATCGTACTCGGGCACCGACATCACAACGCCTTTAACAAGCAGTGACAGCGGCTTCGCCAATGAAAACTTTGCCGGCAAACGGTGGCGGGTATACACCCAGTCTCTGGCAGACAATACTATTGTTATGGTGGCCCAGCCGTTACAAAGCCGGCTCGACCTCACCGATTCCCTTACAGTGTCGGTGATTATGCCCTTTTTGTACGCGGTGCCGATTTTGGCCTTAATCGTGTTTATGGCGGTCAGTCAGGGGCTTAAGCCGTTGAAAGTGTTGTCGGGCCAGCTGTCGCAACGCCAGGGCAAGGATCTCTCTGCTATTACGTTGTCGCGCGTACCTACCGAAATGAAACCGGTCGTCAACACGCTCAATGCGGTATTTTCGCGCCTTAATGAAGCCTTTGAACGTGAACAACAGTTTGCGTCTAACGCGGCTCACGAGCTGCGTACGCCCTTGAGTGTGATGAAGATTAATTTACATAACCTGGCCCGGGAACAGCCTGATAACGCAGATAAACTCGCCGCTATCCAGCAAGATACCGACCGGATGATCCACGCCGTTAATCAGATTTTATTGTTGAGTCGCACCAGTCCTGAGCTGTTTCACCTGCAGTCAGGTAGGGTCGATGCCTACACCGTGGCGCAGAATGTCATTACCGATCTGTACAGCAAAATTGATAAAAAACACCAGGACATCAGCTTAGAAGGCGACAGCGCTCTGCTTAATAGCAGCGAGTTTACCCTCTACACTCTGCTGCAAAATTTAATTGCAAATGCCAGTGCTTACGCACCCGAACAGGCCGCTATCAGGGTCACGGTAACAAACACCGAAAATCAGGTTGAATTGCTGGTTGAAGATGCCGGCCCCGGTATCGCAGCAGAGGAACGGCCACAGGTACTGAAACGTTTTTACCGCGATCCACAAAACGCGCAGCATAAGCCCACCGGCAGTGGTCTGGGGCTTGCCATTGTAGGGCAAATTGTGGCCTTGCACCACGGCAGCATCGCGTTGGGAGAGTCTGTGTTGGGTGGGCTAAAGGTGCAGGTTACGCTGCCGGTTGAGGTGACAGATTCATGAGGCGCTGGCTCGTGCGTGTTGTGTTCATGATTGCCGGGTTGCCGTTTGCGGTCAGCGCGGCCCTGCCCGAAGTGACTATTGAGATCCGCAATAATTTGTTTTTGCCGCAAACGGTGACAATTCCGGCATATAAAAAAGTCCGGCTCACCTTTATTAACAATGACCCAACCCCCGAAGAAATTGACAGTTTCGACCTAAACCGCGAAAAGGTGATTTTTGCAAATAGCCGCGGCACCATTTTTGTGGGGCCATTACCCCCTGGCGAGTACCGTTTTTTTGGCGAGTTTCACCCTGACTCGGCAGTGGGCAAGGTGCTGGTTACTAACGCTGCAACACAAAAGGACCCGGCCAATGCTTATTAACACCGTTATTTTGTTTATTCGCGATACGCTGCCGGTATTTTTAATGTTGAGTTTGCTTCTGGCCCAGCAGGGGGCAAGCTTCTGGCATTTACTTAGCGGCACTGTGGTTGGGTGGATGCTTGCTCTGGCGCTGTATTTTAATTTAGCGGCGGTGTCTGCGCTGTTTGACGGGGGCGGCCTGGAGCTAATTAAAAGCGCGGTGCTACTGCTGTTGTTATGCGGTTTGTGCCTGTTTCTTGAGCGCCTGCGCGGTGGACAATCCGCGCAAGCTCAACGGCTGAGTTTTGTCTTAATGACAGGCCTCACATTGGTGAATGCCATTCATTTTTTAGTTTATATCGTGGCGTACTGGTCGGCGCCTAAAGCCGGCACAGCGATGATAGTGGGCAACGTTATCGGGCTTGGCATCAGCATGAGTGTGGGCGTATTGCTGTATGTGCTGACCAAAGCGCTGGCAATTGTGCTGTTGCAACATACCCTGCTGACAGTGTTTGTTGCCGGGCAGGTGGCGGGAATCGCGTTACTGCTCGAACAGATAAACCTGCTACCTAACCAAACCCGGCTGTGGGATACCTCTGGCTGGGTTGCCGATGACAGTGAATACGGTCACTTTCTTAATGCGCTGATGGGCTACGAGGCTACACCAACGGGGGCCTATGTCATGATTTATGTGTGCTCAGTGTTGCTGCCTGTCCTTTATTGCTATGTCAGAGCGACGCTAAAAGATGTTGGCAGCGCTGCCCGGGAGGTACAATGAAACACTACCTGATGTTGCTGGCCCTGATGTTGCCCGCTACGGCGCTGGTTTCGGGGCATGCCAGGGCCGATAATTTTACCGTAGATAAGGTTTATCATCCTTACGTCCTCCCTTTTGAGCGTGAATTTGAATGGCGTTTGACCTCACGTCAGAACGATGATGGCAATATTCTCATGCAACGTATATCGTTTGGCCACGCGCTTAGCGAACACACAATATTAGAAACCTATATTGTTGGTACACGTGACGAATATGGCGATTTTGGTCTGCAGTCATACGAGCTGGAACTGCGCACCATGCTAACCAATCAGGGCCAGTACTGGGCCGACTGGGGAACCCTGTTTGAGCTTGAAAAACAGCACAACAGCAATGATTGGGAAGTAAAGGGCGGGATCCTCACCGAAAAAGAGCTGGGCCGCTTTAGCCTCACTACCAATGTATTGTTGGTATACGAATGGGGAGACAACGTGCCGTCAGAATTCGAAAGCGAATTAAAAGTAAAATTTCGCTACCGCTGGCTTCCGGAAGTTCAACCGGCTATTGAGTTCTACGCCGCTGAGGATTTCACCGGTATTGGCCCGGCCTTTATGGGTATTAAGCGTTTCGACGGCCAAAAGCAGCTGAAGTGGGAGGTGGGTTTTATTGCCGGTCTCAACGGCGACAGTAAAGATCATACCTTGCGTGTGGCCCTGGAGTATGAGTTTTAGCCTTTGGCACGATGCCCTGTTAGTGTTAACGCACTGGCCAATGACTAACTTTTGCCAGCAGAGGGGGGCAGGGCAGCCAATCGACCCGGTCACAGGCAGCATTTTTTACCCTGGTTGCGTACGCTTAACAATAATAACTGTTAATATATCGCTCAAAGCAACGGCCATATTGCAACTGCGTGGTCGTGTGCACCCCCATTACTCTGGAACACCATGCATGGCACTGAAAGCGACTATTTTTAAAGCCGACATATCAATTACCGATATGGATCGCAATTACTACAATGACCACAATCTGACTATCGCTCGTCACCCCTCTGAGAATGACGCGCGTATGATGCTTAGAATTATTGCCTTTATTGTCAATGCGCACGAGCGATTACAATTCACCAAGGGCCTGTCGGACGATGACGAGCCGGATCTATGGCTAAAAAGCTACAGCGATGAAATAGAGTTATGGATTGAACTGGGCCAGCCTTCGGAGCAACGCATTAAAAAGGGTTGCAACCAAAGTCAGCAGATGATGATTTATGCCTACGCCGATAACAGTTTTGAGGCGTGGTGGAAAAAAGAAAAGACCGCCCTGCAAAGCAGAAAAAACCTGTCGGTTTTTACCCTGCCTGAGGCACTTATAAAGATACTTGAGAATGCTGTGCAGCGTTCCATGCAAATGCAAGTGACGATTCAGGATGGCCAAATGTGGTTAACCGTAGAAGGTTCTGATAGTGCCGAAAGTGTCGAAATAGCCATCACCAGGCACACGCAATGAAAAAACTTTCCGCCGTACAACTCAAACAACAAGCTTTGCTACTTAGCGTTGCCAACACCCTGGAGGAACAGGGCCGGGAAGCACTCAACGGCATGGTGCAATGCTGGTTTGAGGTGCAGTACCATCAATTCCCCGGGTCGTTATTACTGCGTTTTCAGTTTGACAATGAAGCATCACTGCGTGGTGCAGAGCCCGAATTAAAAGTATGGCAAAAGCGTTTAAGTGCAGCGTTGCTCAAAAAAGGGGTGGTGCTCAAAGATATGCGCAGGCATTTAGTGTTTACCCTCGAAGGGCCAGCGGCGTAAATCGCGCTGTTGAATAAGTCAAAAGAGCCCGCCAGGTTATTAAGCTTGTTGAGCGGGTCACATTAAGTCAAAGCCGCTAAGGCAAACAGCCTGGTGAGGCAAACTGATGAGAACCGGGTATTGGACAGGACGGCAGCTGTGAAGCGAACAATAAAAGTTTTAACCAGCATAATATTGCTGATGTGTTGTCAGGTGACTGTACAGGCACAGTCACCTGAGCCTGACTCATCGCCGCGCTTAACAATCAATTTTGCGATTAACTCACCTGGCTCTGCGCCATATTTGTATTTTGATCCTGAGACGCGGCAATACAAGGGTGTTGTCGTGGACTTTTTTGCCAGCTTCGCCGACAGGGAACAGCTAGCGATGCGTTATCAGGACTCCAGTCGTGCCCGTAACGAACTGCTGGTAAAAGAGGGTAAGTCTGACATGTTTTTGGCGGCCAGAGTGTGGCTGGATAATCCTGACAGTTTTATTTACAGCGACAAACTGATGTCTCACGCCAGTTTTATGTATGCCACCAAGCCATTTTCCAGCCCGTTTATACCTGAAGAGCACCCCGGCGCAACGGTATGCACGCGACGCGGGTTTATTTATCCAGTGCTGCAGAGGTATTTTGCAAACGAGCAAAATGGCTTATCACGCGTTAATTCTATCAGTCAGACAACGATGGCAATGATGCTGGCCAGGGAGCGTTGTCAGTTTGCTATTATGAATGAGCAAAATGCCCTGTCTATTCTTACTCACAGCCGATTCTGCGATACCGATTTTTACCAGTCACCCAATGTGATCAGCGAGGTTGATTTGGTGCTTGTTATCCGGCCCGAACGCCGGGACGCTCAGGAACTAATCAATAAATACATTGCTGAATTTATCCATTCCGGTCAACTTGAAGCCTCTGTTGCGCGCCACTCAGGCGACCAGGGCTTCCCCAAACTTAAGTGCCAGTAGGTTGTGGGTTGCGTGTTGCCACATGCCATTGGCTTAGGCTGAGTTTTTAACGGGTAAAGCCGGGCATTAAATTCCGGGTAAATTTTAATGCTTAAGGTTCTCTTAATGTTGCTATTTCATACTTATGCTCAACGGTCACCAATGAGACAAGGTTATGTTGAGCACATCCCACACTGTTCTGGCGCAAGCACCCGGCCCGCATAGTGCGTTTACCGGCGCTGCCAATGTGCCGGCAGTCATTTGCGCTGCCAATCAACACCATCGCCAAAGAGCGGCGATTGAGCGGCATATTGCCAACGGTTTTCGTATCGCCTATCAGGCCAGTATCACTGAGTTCATGCCGCTGCTGGTGGGGCTTGGCGGCCATAAGATTGAGGCGGCGTTGGGTATTCGCAGTGGTCGCGCGCCCATGTTTGTTGAAACCTACTTTGATACATCCCTGCCTGAGGCGCTGAGTGAGCACGGCCTCAATTGCCCGCGTCACCGGTTGGCTGAAATCGGCAACCTGTACAGCGCGTCATCGCGCTACACCATGGCGTTGCTACTCCTCACTGCAACAGCGCTGTTTCAGCAGCGTATTTCGGTGCTGGTATTTACTGCGACCGACGCTTTGCAGCGCATGATGGCACGTAGTGGGCTCATGCTTCATTATTTAACGCCAGCAGATGAATCTAAACTCCTTAATGCTACTGCGGGCAACGCCAGCCAACATTGGGGGAGCTACTACCAAACCCATCCTCAGGTGGTGGCGGTAAAGGTTGCCGATATCATCCAGCTAACCCTTGATAACCCTTCGCTGCGCGCCAGTTTTTCGCCCTTTGCCAGCTTATCTGCGGTGTTGTCGGCTGAGTTGGGAGCACAGCTATGATACTGCAGAACTGGCAACAATGGCCTGAGCGTATTGCACTTGAGTGGTCCGGCGGCCGTCTTTGCTATGCCGGGTTGCAGGAGGCTATACAACGCACCGCGTGCTGGCTTAGCACGCAACCCGTTAAGCGCATTGCCCTGATGGCAGATAACTGCCCTGACTGGGTAATCTGTGATTTAGCGTGTCGGCAAACCAACAAGGTGCTGGTGCCTATTCCGCCTTACTTTTCGCTGGCGCAGCGCGAACACTTACTGGAGCAGGCTGGCATCGAATTAGTAGTCACTGATCAGCCTGAACAGTTTGCGTTTGATGAGGTGCGCGCTATGCCTTTAATGCAACTCACGGCATTAAAGCGGGTAACCACCACAGCGCCGCAATTGCCCGTTGGTGCCGGTAAAGTAACCTTTACCTCGGGGTCCACCGGCAACCCTAAGGGGGTGTGTCTGAGTAATGTTGCGCAGGCCAGGGTTGCCCGCAGTCTGGATGATGCGTTGCCGTTTAGTTGTATTCGCCATCAGTGCCTGTTGCCGCTGGCTACTTTGCTGGAAAACATTGCCGGTATCTACGCCCCGCTGCTTATTGGCGGCACCGTCATATTGAGCAGTGCTGAAGAGCTCGGGTTCACCGGCGCCAGGCTAACCAACCCCGCAGCAGTGGTCAGTGCGATCACCAAAGCACAGCCTGAGTCGCTCATTGTTGTACCGGAGTTGCTGATGCTATTGGTGACGGCCATCGATAATGGCTGGCAAGCTCCCTCATCGCTTAAGTTTATCGCGGTAGGCGGCGCCCGGGTTTCACCCGATGTCATTGCCAGAGCGCGTGCGGCAGGCTTACCTGTCTATCAGGGATACGGCCTGTCGGAATGTGTGTCGGTAAACACACTGAATGTGCCGGGTGCTGAGCGTATAGATACAGTAGGCCGCAGCCTCGGACATAACCAGTTGTATGTTGAAAACGGCGAGCTTGTGATCAGTGGAGAGGTATTCTTAGGGTACATGAACCAGCCGTCATCGTTTTACCCAACGCATGTGTATACCGGCGATTTGGTCGCTGAAAAGCACGGTTTTTACACCATCCATGGCAGAAAAAAGCACCTTATCATCACGTCGTTGGGGCGCAATATCTCGCCCGAGTGGCTCGAAAGCGAACTGCTGGCCGGCGGGCTGTTCAGCCATGTGCTGGTGGTTGGCGAAGCGCGCCCTGTGTGCGGGGCAGTGCTGGTACCCCGCAATGCCGCTATTTCGCAGGCCTATATCGGGCAATACCTTGCAGATGTTAACCGCACACTCCCGGAGTATGCGCGCATTCATGTGTGGCGCATTGCTAAAGATATCGCTACCGGGGGCAATCTTTTTACCAGCAACGGCAAGCTCAGACGCGAGCAGGCGCTGGCATTTTTTGAGCCTTTAATTACAGACATGTACACGCCTGCAATCGCGTAGGAGAGGAGTTGATTTTATGAATTTATTTACCCGTTTAGAACAAGAAACCCAGGCTGAAAAGGCTTATTTAATCCATGCACCAATAATCCAACAGGTGTTTAACGGCGACTTTACCCTTGACGACTACAGCGCGTTTTTATGTGAAGCCTATCATCACGTTAAACATACGGTGCCACTGTTAATGGCTACCGGTGCGGCGTTACCCGAATCAAAAGAATGGTTGCGCGCCGCGGTGGCTGAATATATTGCGGAAGAACTCGGTCACCAGGAATGGATCCTCAATGACCTGGCCGCTTGTGGTGCTGATAAAGAGCAAGTGCGAGCGGGTCAGCCTGCTGCCGCCACAGAATTAATGGTGGCTTATGCCTATGATGCGATTCGGCGCAAAAACCCGCTGTGCTTTTTTGGTATGGTGTTTGTGCTGGAGGGCACCAGTATTGCCCTGGCCGACAATGCCGCCGCTATGATTAAACAAAAACTAAGTTTACCCGACGCGGCCTTTAGCTATTTGCGCTCCCACGGTTCGCTGGATCAGGAACATATCGTGTTCTTCCGCGACCTGATGAACAACATTGACGATAAATCCGAGCAGGATGTAATTATCCATTCGGCCAAAATATTTTTTCAGCTGTACGCCAATATATTTCGCACCCTGGGCAACGCTGGCACACTGGTGGAGGCGGCATAATGGCAATTCGGTGGCAGGAACAGGTGTGTTTGTTAACCGGTGCATCCGGCGGTATCGGCCAGGCAATTGCGTACAAACTGGCCGGACTTGGCGTCTCGCTGATTTTAACCGGGCGCAATGCTGACTCACTCAGCGCCCTTATGGCATCTCTGCCGGGGCAGCATACCCTGGTGTGCGCCGATATCACCACCGAAGCTGGTCGCGATAAAGTGGTGGCGGTATGTCATGACCGGCATATATCCATGCTTATTAACAGTGCCGGTATCAGCGAGACAGGCGACTTTACAACAACCCCGGCACAGCGCATTGACACATTGCTACTCACTAACCTTTACGCTCCTATGGCTCTCACCCAGCGGCTGCTGCCACTTTTACAGCGCGCCAGTAGTGCTTATGTGGTTAATGTGGGCTCTACCTTTGGCAGTATTGGATTTGCCTGCCATGCCGCGTATTGCGCGTCTAAGTTTGGCTTACGCGGGTTTACCGAATCACTGAGTCGTGAACTGGCCAGCAGCAATGTGGGGGTGTTCTATCTGGCGCCGCGCGCCACAAAAACGGGGATTAATTCTGCCGCGGTCGTGTCGATGAATCAGGCGCTCGGCAACAAAGTGGACCCGCCTGAGCGGGTCGCCGAAGCGCTGGTAAGCCAACTGGAGCGCAATAAAGCGCGCTGGTTTATAGGCATGCCCGAGAAGCTCTTTGCCCGCCTGAACGGGGCGCTTCCAGAGTTGGTCGACCGGGCACTGGCAAAAAAACTACCTGTTATCCAACGCTTTTTAACGTCTGCAACCAAGGAGAAACTATTATGAAAACCATGCGCTGTATTGCTGTTGTACTGGCTTTTACCTGTTTGTCACTAACTGCCGCTGAGCCTGTAACGGGCCTGCAGGGCATACAAAGTGACTGGGCCAGAATTAATTACGCCGACACAGATAGCAATAAAAAAGCCGATGATTTTAAAGCGCTGATTGAACAAGCCCAGGCGCTGGTGACGGCCCAACCTGAGAGTGCCGAATTGCTTATTTGGCTGGGTATTATCCAGTCGAGCACGGCGGGCGCTGAAGGCGGTTTGGGCGCGCTTGCATATGCCAAAGCCGCAAAGAAAAACTTTGAAACGGCATTGAACATTAACGAGAACGCGTTGCACGGTTCAGCACTGGCGAGTTTAGGTGTGTTGTACCACAAAGTGCCAGGATGGCCGATTGGTTTTGGCAGCGATAAGAAAGCCGAAAAGCTGTTAAAGCGGGCTCTGGAGGTTAATCCGGACGGTATCGACAGTAACTACTTTTATGCTGAGTATTTGTTTGACGAGGGCGAGTATCGCCAGGCACTGGTATTTTTGGATAAAGCCACACATGCTGCACCACGAGCAGACCGTCCGTTGGCCGATGAAGGGCGCCGCAACGACATTGCTGTGCTCAAAGCGAAACTCGACAAAAAGTTAAATTAGCCGACATGATTCGTAACCGGAATCGGTGTTGAGGGTAACGGGTAATAAAAACAGACCTTTGGGTAATTAAAAAGATGGTGGCTATAGGACTATGCGGTTATTACAACCTATGAGTAATTTTAGCTATTATGAGACACTGCCTGATAAACGTGGCTGGCTTACTAACATTATTGAGCGGCTGTGGCGTAACGCAACCTGAACCTTTCGATGCCGCCAAATCGCCCGAAGAGCGACGGGAATATAATGGCCTGAAAGGCCTTGTGCAGCAGCAAAAAGATCAAAACTACCTGATGGCGGCTGCACTCCAGCAGCAATGTGACGCAGCCCGGGTTGATTTAGCCGTGGCCCAATCAACCGGTGATGCAACCGCTGCCGCCGCGCAGCGTAAAATTATGGCTAATACCTGTTTATAAAACCGCGTCGCGGCTAATTCTGCAGGATAAGAGACTCACGGCTTATTGCTTAGCGCTTTAATGCTCTTTACCACCAGGTCGCGGTCTGCAATATGTAAGTGATGTTTTTCCGAGGTTGAATAGGTGACGGTGGTATCTGACGATAAGGCCCTGAAACTCTGCTCGGCATTGGCAAACAACTGATCCATGGTAGTGGCAATATCCTTTGGCACAAACGGTGGATCATAGGGCTCGTCTGTAAGCTTAGCTCGCAGCACAATGAGTGGTTTATTGCCAAAGTCCTGCGCAGGTTTAAGCTGCTGATAACTTTGCATGTGATCGATTTTTTCGGGGGCCTTTTCGAACATTGGGTTATGCACACTTTGTTCGAAGTTATAGTAACGGCTCAGATCCGTATTGTCGGTTGTAAAGTCTTTGGGCCAGCGGGTGCCCATCGTGTAAAAATAGCCAAAAGGCGGCGGGTCGATTAACACCGCGCCGAGTAATTCGTCCTCGTATAAGTGATTAAAAGCGGTAATCACATAGGATGCATAAGAGCCGCCGGCAAAATAATAAGGCGGTGATACCTCTGCTGCGGCGAGTAACTTATGCAGGCGTATGGCAGTATCGTTGATGGTCACCGGCACCGGGCCCTGCTCACTTTTACCAATACCAGCGCGGTCGTATAAACAGACACTGTAGGTATCGGTCAGTCGGCGAATGTTGTCGAGCCACACACCATCTGAGCCCGCGCGGCCAAATCCCTGCTCTAAAATCAGCATGGGTTTGTCATTTTCGTAGCATTCGAGATACAGGCTAAACCCGCCAATATCAAAAAGTCCGGATTTGGTGGGTTGCAGGGCCGATGGCGCTGCCAGGACACTTATACTGCATAGCGATATGACAACTAACAGCATGTATTTCATCAGGTAAATTCCTTTTTTATGTTAATTTCAGGCAACTTGTCGTCTTCAGCATAACCGCTTATGCTGCGCTTGATAAATTAGCATTCTCTAATGTAGTGGCCAGACAGCTAACGCTGCCTACTGACAGAGGTATTACAGCCCGCCAGAGGCATCGATGAAAGTGCCGGTGACAAAGGAGGACTTATCGGTTGCCAGCCAGACGATGGCTTCAGCGACCTCCTTTACCGTACCACCACGTTTTAACGGAATGCGCTCCTGCATACGATCAACCCTGCCAGGCTCTCCACCCGACGCGTGCATGTCGGTATAAATGAGTGCCGGTCGCACAGCGTTGACTCGGATCCCCTGGTCGGCTAATTCCATTGCGGCACCGCGGGTGAGAGTATCCATGGCCCCTTTTGAGGCGGCGTAGTCGACATATTCGTGAGGCGCTCCGGATTTTGCCGCCGTTGATGAAACATTCACAATGGCGCCGCCTGTACCACCGAGTGTTGTCGACATTCGTTTAATGGCTTCTTTGGTACACAAAAAACAGGAAAGCACATTTACCTGCATAACGTGTTGAAAACGTTCAACCGAAATGTCGCTGAGGCTGCTTTGTTGCTTGAGGATGCCGGCGTTGTTGACCAGTACCGCCAGCGACCCCAGAGTATCGGCCCGGGCAAAGAGTTCAGCGACCTCCTGCTCTTTAGACACATCGGCCTGCACGGCAATACAGGGCACGCCCAGTGCAGTTATTTCGCGTTGTAGTTGCCCGGCCTGCGTTGCCGAATGCTGATAATTAAGCACAATGGCATAGCCACATTGGGCCAATTGTCTGGCCGCGGCGGCACCTATTCCGCGGCTACTGCCTGTTACAATCGCCACTTTATGGGTCATAACCTTCCTTTATTTGTGTTCATTACCTGTTGTTTTAATAACAACCATCATACAGGCTAACCGCTGTCGATGCCGACAATATGTGTTATTTGGAAGGCTGCTTTTGAGTTGGTATGGTTGGATTGGAGCGCAGAATGCGCCACTCGTGGCTGTAAACCGGGTGGCGGGGTAATCCGATAGTCAGCATTCGGATACGTCAATATAAAAGGCCCGCCAGCACAAATGTACTGCACTGACGGGCGTTAACTATGCGCTTTGGGATTACCGGGTTTGCGATACGCTGGCTTTTTCAATGTCAGTATTGGTGGCGTTTTCATCGCTATCCGGGCCAAGTTTAAAGTCGAGCTGAACCGTTAATCCGGTTTGCCGCTGGGCTTGCCCGCCCTGAATGCGTGGTTTGTATTTCCATTTCGCCATTGCCTGCAGGGCACTCTCATCGAACACACCCTCAGGCTCAGACTCAACAACTTTAATATTGTCGGTGGCGCCGGTTTCGGTGATATCGAACTGCATCAACACAAAGCCTTCCGTATTGTTGCTGGCAGCGCTTGACGGATACACTGGCGCAACACGCACAATCGGTGGGGTGGGTATGTAACTGTCAGCCTTAACGCTGGCTGCAGGTAAATTGGCTAACGCCACATTTGCACTTAACGCAGTGGCGGTGAATACCGCAGCCATTGCAAATAATTTGCTCCGTGGGGTGCTCTGTTTGATTAAATTAAGTCGTTTAATCATAGTACTTTTTTCTCCAAATGTAGGGTAGGTATTGAGGTGAGTAGATGCATGCTCAGCACATCTTATGAGCGCTTTGGCATACAGTAGTTTTTCTTCGCTGTTTTTGTTTTGTAATACGCGGTTGTCGCAGGCTAGCTCCTGGTTGATTCGAAAAGAGCGAAAACCAAACCACACCAGTGGGTTAAACCAAAAAAACATGGTGATGATAAGGGCGGCCGAATTCCACAGGTGGTCGCATTGCTGATAGTGCGTTTGCTCATGTTCGAGGATTAAGCGTTGCTGGGCCGGGCAGTAGGTGTTGGCAAATTGTGTTGGTAGCAAAATGATGGGCCGGATAAAACCAAACAACATGGGCGTGGTCGCAGCGTTGGCATAGTAAATGTTATCGCAACTGCTGTGACTGCCGGGGGCTTTACGAGTTACGGAACGACCGAGTCTGATGGCTTGCGTAACGATCACGGCAAATATTGTGGCGACACCAGCCCACCACAGGAGCAGCAGCGGCAGGCTATCTGCTACCACAACATTTGGATTTAACCCCACCACATAGCGGGTAAAGCTGTCAGTTGCGATTGAGGTAAAACTGCTTGGCAGGTTATTGAGTACCAGCACAGCGGGTAAAATTCCCCACAGTTTATACATCAGTTTGACGCCAATCTTAGCCGTAAAAAAATGCTCCAGGGTTATCAGTAAGGCCAGGGTGACGCTGAGCACAATTTGCTGTTGAATGAGCCACTCAATCATTGTCTTGCTCCCATTGCTTAATAAGGGCTTTTAACTCGTCTACATCTTGTTTGGACAGGGTGTTTTGGTTGGCAAACCCGGCGACCAAAGGGGCGACCTTGCCTTTGAATAAGCGACTCACAAAGGTGGTGGTTTCTTTTTTGGTGTAATCCTCGCGGGCAATTAACGGCCGGTAAAGGTATTGCCGTTGTTGCTTTTCGAAGTCTACAACGCCTTTTTTAACTAACCGGCCAAGCAGTGTTTTTACCGTTTTGTCGTGCCAGTCTTTTTGGTGGCGCAAGCGTTCGATGATGTCGTTAGAGGTGGCCGGATAGGCATCCCACAACACATCAAGCACGTCAAATTCGGCATTGGATATTTCGGGTTTAATAGGTTTGTCTGGCATTACTGTCACTTTGGATTACGGTTGTAGTCTTAACTTTAGATTACACTTGTAATTTGATAGTGCAAGGACTTTTTGTACAAAAATATACAAAGGCAGTTGCAGCGCTACTAAGACAGGCTCTGCTGCATTTGTCTGCCACGGGTAAAACCAAACCGTGCGTAGCCAGGTGAGGCAGGCGACGTCAATAATCAATTCATAGAAGGCGCTTGCTCATTGGATATTAAAAGATTACATTTGTAATCAATGCGGTATTAAATTTGGTGTTAAGGAATATAAGAATGAAGCGTCTTGTTTGTGTAGCGGTGTTGGCAGCGAGTTTTATGGTCGGCTGCGCGAACCATCCTACGGTATATGTCTATGGCAAATATCTGGATAACAAGCAAAAGGAAAGCGTTAAACGGGCCTTTGAGGGATCCGAACAGTTTAACATTGAATTTAATGAGTTTGATTTTCCGGTATCGATAACGCAGAACAGTCTGTTGTATTCCCCTTTATTGCAGCACCCTGACGCAATCAGCATAGCGTCAGCGCTATCCGCATCGGCCGGGTTTCCCGTTCAACGCACTCAGGGCTTAACACAAGGCAACCATTGGTATACAAAGGATTCTCTGGCACTGTATTTGTTACCGGAGGATATTGATGTGAGCACTCTTCTTGTTCACCGGGATTTAGCTAAGCGCTATCAACCACAGGGTTGCCCCCGGGCAATTGCGTTGACATTGCATCCGGACGGAAAATTCAACCTGCAAACCAAGGAAGATAAACAACACGTAGAGCAAGTCATTACCGGTAAGTGGAAATACCGGCAGTATCCGTTTATTGAGCTTCAAAAAGACGGTGATAACTATTCAGAATATTATTTTGAAATAAAGCAGTTTAAAGGGGCAGATCAGGTGAGTGAGATACATTATTTACAGTTAGTATCGCTCAACCCTGGCTACTTATCGCCGGGGTGTTCGTTTGTTAATGGCACCCGGTTATAGCAGGCATTTTCTGCGTTGAGCATTTACCAACAACCTGTTTGCAAACAAAAGGAATCAGCTATGAATGCGACACAATATTTACAACATTGCCGCGAGGAAGTGCGTAAAAACTTTCAGCGCGTTCAGGCCGGCCAGCCCGATGAAAAGCAGAAGAGCCGCATTGAAGGCTTGTTGCATGCGGCGCGTCTACTCGAATTAGTGAGCTTGGAGGAGTTGAATGCGTTGATTGAAGAGGAGCATCAGGCGGTATATGGTGAGAGCGTTGCCCAACGCAAGGACCGGCTAGCCCGAAAAACCACACTGGATGAATTAAAAGAAAATGACCCTGATGCCTATTTTGCAATTCCTGCTGTTGAGCGACGCTTTTAGATTATCATTTATAGCCTGAAAGGTACGTCAGTTTGCAGAACGCTGAGCTCTGGTAGAAGTTGATTTTCGCAGAGTCATGGTAGTAACAGGTCAATTAAGTTCTTAAGGATGAGAGCAAAGCACATGAAATATAAACTTACAGCTGTATTAATACTGATATCGTTGTATATCGTAATTATTAACTGTAGCCCGCCCCTTTATTTGACGTTTACCCAGCCTGCTGGCTCACCTGAATATGCAGATACTCTATACAAAGTCAGCGTTACTCGTGACGGCAAAGGTTATAGCCTCACGATGCTTGGATATGACGGTGCAAAACAAGTCTCTGAACGCCCAAACTGGAATAAATTACTGATTGTTAGCTTCAGGTCAGCTGACGGCTTTTTGAGCGTTAAAAAATACCCTTTACCACATATAAAACATAGCATTGAGCATGTTGACGGTAATGACTTAGTAAAAACGGATAAACGGCTTTCTACATTCGCTTTAAATACAGGGTTAGCACAGTTAACTTTAACACCACCTGGTTTCTACGGTTCCACAGGTCGCGAAGAAGTGACATTTACTCGTGATGGTATAAAAATTATGAGTAAGGCTGTTGAGAAGTTGGTTGATGACTTTGGAGCTGAGTCTGTAATCATTGTAGGAGGTTCACACCCTGGAAATATCGCTGCGGGAGTGATGTCTTTCTATTCAAAACCTATACACTGCGCAATTATTTCTTCGGCGCCATTGGATTTGAATTCCCCTTATCGAAACTTACCGTTTCAGGACTACAGCTTGCGCACACCAACCCCTTTTAACCCGATTGCGTGGGTAAGCAAAATACCTCATGACGACAATCGAACAATCTATATTGCATACAGTAAAAAGGACCTGGTGGTAGACTGGCGTATGACTTCGGTCTATGCAGATAAATTAACTGAAAAGGGCTATCGGGTAATCGTTGAGGAGTCTCCACCCAGCGAAAATCGATACTTTCACGACCAATCGTTGTGGCACTATTATAAAATAAAGGCGTGTGCTGAATCATGGCATAACAGAACCAACGGCGACTAAAGGACACACGCAGCTAACATAAAAAATGCTGAAGATCCGAACAATCAAACTATGCCGACACTAACGCTACCACAAATACCTTGTCATTTTAGTCGCGCGCGTTATACTGCTAACAACTGTATGGAATAACAGGCTGTTTATGCGTCCACTAACCCCCCGGCAACAAGAAGTACTTGAACTAATAAAATCTACCATGCTGGATACCGGCATGCCGCCCACCCGGGCCGAAATTGCCCGTGAGTTAGGCTTTCGCTCTGCGAATGCTGCGGAAGAACATTTAAAAGCGCTGGCGAAAAAAGGCGTGATTGAAATACTACCGGGGACATCACGGGGTATAAAACTCAATATTCCCCTTGACGAACAGATCGAAGAAGAAGGCCTGCCACTGATTGGCCGGGTTGCGGCGGGAGAGCCTATTCTGGCCCAGGAACATGTGGAAATGCATTATAAGGTTGATCCGGACCTGTTCCATCCTAAAGCCGATTTTCTGCTGCGCGTGAATGGTATGAGTATGAAAGACATTGGTATTCTCGACGGCGACCTGCTGGCGGTACATCGCACTGTTGATGTGCACAATGGCCAGGTGGTGGTTGCCCGGGTCGATGAAGATGTCACCGTAAAGCGCATCGAGAAGCGTGGTCGTGAGGTACTTCTGCATGCAGAAAATGACGAATTTGCGCCGATAAAAGTCGACCTCGCTAATCAGCCATTCAATATAGAGGGCATTGCGGTAGGCGTTATTCGTAATGGGGATTGGATGTAATCAGCCTGTCCCGATAAGCTCACTTTTCGTTTTATTTGAAACCGGCATTGGCCGGTTTTTTTGTCTTTGAGGGTGTTATCTGCACCAAACTCCCCTTTCCTGCGCAATACTCGACGCCTGCGCGGCAAATTTAAGTTAGTAAAAGCTTACTAACCTGACCTGCCGAAAAAGTCCTCCCTGAACAAAAAATAGCCAGTAATCTTAATTTTAGCGAAAAATAACTGGACGTTACGGCTACAATGAGTAATTCTTATACAGTGCTTAACAATAAAATAACAAAGTAAGCACAAAACATTAAAAAGGCAGTTCAAATAACAACCAATACAGACCAGTTTGGTTTTTACTCGCATTGTTGCAAGCTGTGGGTAAATTCAGGTCTAACGGAGGTGTCGAGTGAAACGACTCGAGATACGCATACTGAAAGCCTGGACAACACTGATCCTGCTTTTAACCGGCACGGCAGCGATGGCTGCCGCGAGCGGTGAGGTGTCATCACTAAACCTGCGCCGGGGTGCAACGGAAATAAGTGGGCAAGTTTATGATTTGCACATGCTGATGTTCTCCATTTGTGTGGGAATAGCAGTAATAGTGTTTGGCATCATGTTTATTTCTATGTATCTGCATCGTAAATCCCGCGGTGCAAAACCCGCTAATTTTCATGAAAGCGTTAAAGTAGAAATCGCCTGGACAGTGGCGCCTTTCCTGATCCTGATTTTTATGGCGGTGCCTGCAGCGAAAACGCTGATCGCGATGGAGGATGCCTCCGAACCTGACCTGACCGTACTGGTTACCGGCTCGCAGTGGAAGTGGCACTATAAGTATATGGACCGCGACGTAGAGTATTACTCCTTACTGGCAACTCAGCGCGAGCAAATCAACAATCGCTATGAAAAAGGCGAAAATTACCTGCTTGAGGTGGACCGTCCGCTGGTCATTCCTACCGATAAAAAAGTGCGCTTTTTGATTACCTCAGATGATGTTATTCATTCCTGGTGGGTGCCTGATTTTGCGGTGAAAAAAGATGCCAACCCCGGCTTTATTAACGAGGCCTGGACCCGTGTTGATGAGCCGGGCATTTATCGCGGACAGTGTGCAGAGCTGTGTGGTAAGGATCACGGCTTTATGCCGGTTGTGGTGATTGCCAAAGAGCCCAAGGCTTATGAAGCCTGGGTCAGCGAGCAAGAGGCCATGCAGCAGAAAGCCCGCGAAGAAGAGCAGCGCTTAATGGCCATGAGCATGTCCATGGACGAACTCATGAGTGAGGGCGAGCGGGTGTATAACGCCGCCTGTGCCGCATGTCATATGCCTAATGGTGAAGGTTTGCCCGGGGTATTCCCGGCCCTGAAAGGCAGCGCGATAGCCACGCAGGATCAACTTGCTCATATCGATATTGTACTTAACGGTAAAACCGGCACTGCCATGCAGGGGTTTGGCAAAATGCTTAGCCTTAAAGAGCTGGCGGCTGTAATCACCTATGAACGTAACGCCTGGGGTAATAACACCGGTGATTTGGTGCAGGCCGCTGACGTTAACGCTGTTGCGAGCGGGGAGTAACAACATGAGTAAAGCAACTGATATTATCGGCTCCGCAGACGGAGCGGCAGATCCTCATGATGCACATGACGACCATCATGATCATCATGCGCCCAGCGGCATTATGCGCTGGATTTTAACCACCAACCATAAAGACATAGGCACCCTGTATCTGTGGTTTGCTTTTATTATGTTTTTGGTTGGTGGTGCCATGGCAATGGTTATTCGCGCTGAGTTGTTCCAACCAGGCTTACAGATTGTGGAGCCGAACTTTTTTAACCAGATGACCACTGTGCACGGTTTGATTATGGTCTTTGGCGCGGTGATGCCGGCCTTTACCGGGCTCGCCAACTGGCTGGTGCCAATGATGATTGGTGCGCCGGATATGGCACTACCGCGCATGAATAACTGGAGCTTTTGGATTTTGCCATTTGCTTTCACTATTTTGCTGGCATCGCTGTTTGTTGAAGGCGGCGGCCCGGCATTTGGCTGGACCTTCTATGCGCCATTGTCAACCACCTACAGTGGTGACAGTACGGCCTTGTTTGTATTCTCAGTACACATAATGGGGATTTCATCCATTATGGGGGCAATTAACGTCATCGTGACCATTGTGAATATGCGCGCGCCGGGCATGACCTGGATGAAAATGCCGCTGTTTGTGTGGACCTGGTTGATTACCGCCTTCCTGCTTATCGCGGTGATGCCGGTGCTGGCCGGGGCAGTGACCATGGTACTGACCGACAAGTTCTTTGGCACCAGCTTCTTTGATGCCGCCGGTGGTGGCGATCCGGTTATGTTCCAGCATATTTTCTGGTTCTTTGGCCATCCCGAAGTGTACATCATGATTTTACCGGCCTTTGGGATCATCTCGCAGATTGTGCCGACCTTTGCCCGCAAACCGTTGTTTGGCTATGCCTCGATGGTGTACGCCACCGCCTCCATTGCGTTGCTGAGCTTTATTGTGTGGGCCCACCACATGTTTACTACCGGTATGCCGGTGGCGGCTGAGATGTTCTTTATGTTTGCCACCATGCTCATATCGGTACCAACCGGTGTGAAGGTATTTAACTGGGTCGCCACCATGTGGCGGGGGTCTATGACCTTCGAAGTCCCCATGCTATTTGCGCTGGCCTTTATTGTGCTGTTTACCATTGGCGGGCTGTCCGGCCTGATGCTGGCAATTACTCCGGTGGATTTCCAGTATCACGACACCTACTTTGTGGTGGCACATTTCCACTATGTGCTGGTGACGGGGGCTATCTTCTCGATTATGGCGGCGGTGTATTACTGGATTCCCAAATGGACCGGGCGCATGTTTGATGTGACGCTGGCCAAATGGCATTTCTGGTGCTCGCTGATCTCCGTTAACGTGCTGTTTTTCCCCATGCACTTTGTTGGTCTGGCCGGTATGCCGCGGCGTATCCCCGATTACGCTTTGCAGTTTGCCGACTTTAACAAATGGATCAGCCTGGGTGGCTTTGCGTTTGGCTTATCACAACTGATATTCCTGGTTGTTATGATCAAAGCGTGTCGTAAACAGGGTGAGCCGGTGTCTGATCAGGTGTGGGAAGGCGCCGAAGGTCTGGAGTGGGAAATTCCCTCGCCTGCGCCTTATCATACGTTTGAAACACCACCGGTTGTGAAGTAATTATGGCTGGCTCAAATTCCGCACTGGTCACCAAACTTGTCGCTATAGTAGTCGGCATGTTTGCGTTTGGTTTTGCTCTGGTACCCCTGTATGACGTGTTCTGCGATATCACTGGTATCAACGGCAAAACCAACACCACGGCCGCGGTATTTAATGCCGCCGAAGTGGATGAGTCGCGCACCATAACGGTGGAGTTTATTACGCGCACCCATACGGGGATGCCCTGGGAATTTCGCGCCCAGACTCAACGCGTAAAAGTGCACCCCGGCGAGCTTAATATGGTGGAATTTTACGTACGCAATCCGGCCTCCCGAGACATGGTAGCCCAGGCTATACCGTCGGTGTCGCCGGGTCAGGCGGCATTGTATTTAAATAAAACCGAGTGTTTTTGCTTTAACAGCCAACCGTTGGTGGCAGGTGGTGAATCACTGATGCCGATGCGCTTTTATGTGGATCCACAACTGCCTGAAGACATAACGTATTTTACCGTGCAATACACGTTGTTCGACGTCACCAGTAAAGGCGCGGATGACAACCAAACTAATAATAACCCCTTCCTGACTACGTTTGCACAAAACTGAGTCTAAGGAGCATGTAATGCAACAAGAGTATCAAAAATATTATGTACCGGCGCAAAGTTACTGGCCCATCGTGGGCGCGATTGCGTTATTTTTAATTGCAGTGGGTGCTGGCAACTTTGTTATAGAAAGTACCCGCGGTGAAGCCGGCTATGGCGGCAATATACTCACCGTTGGTGTGGTGTTATTGCTGGTAATGCTATTTGGCTGGTTTAAGGATCAGATTAACGAGTCCATGAGTGGTTTGTACAGCGACCAGCTTGGTCAGTCGTACCGCCAGGGGATGAGTTGGTTTATCTTTTCTGAAGTGATGTTTTTTGCGGCGTTTTTTGGCGCCCTGTTTTACGCCCGCATGATTGCTATTCCGTGGCTCGGCGGTTCGTCGAATAATGCCATGACCAACGAAGTCTTGTGGCCGGGGTTTCAGGCCATATGGCCATTGGTAGAAACGCCCGGAGGCGTCACCACCACATCCATGGGCTGGATGGGGTTGCCCGCCATTAATACGGTTATTCTGCTGGTTTCGTCGGTCACGCTGCATTTTGCCCACGTTGGCCTTGAGCAAAACAAACGTAAGCAACTGACGGCTATGCTGGGGATTACGATTTTGCTTGGCTGTCTCTTTCTGTTTTTACAGGTAGAGGAATATATTCATGCTTATCGCGATCTGGGACTGACGCTGCAATCGGGCATTTACGGCAACACGTTCTTCCTGCTTACGGGCTTTCACGGCATGCACGTGACCCTGGGCACTATTATTTTAATGGTGCTGTTTCTGCGCGTGTTAAAAGGTCACTTCAGCCCGGAAAGTCACTTTGCCTTCCAGGCCGGCAGCTGGTACTGGCACTTTGTTGATGTGGTGTGGGTAATGTTGTTTGTATTTGTCTACATATTGTAGGGGGAGTCTATAACCCCTCTAGTACGGGCTGGGATTGGGCGTGATGATTCCGGTAGCCATGGCTATCAGAATGATCACGACAATCAGTGCCGAGGTCATCACCCTGCGGCCAATATATTTACTCATTGGTGCCTTACCGGACTGCTTGCCCAACATGACTTTCATCGCCAAAAACAGGTTTACGATCATAAAAATCAACAACCCTACGATAATCACTTTAATAACCATGGGTAAAACTCCTCAGTGCTCCATGAATGCCGGTTATATCAAACCGGGCCTTACCACCAGACGGTGGCCGATACTGGCTGGATGCATCACCTTGCTGGCTGTTATGGCGATGGTATCGCTTGGGGTTTGGCAGCTAGATCGGATGGCGCAAAAACAACATCGTCTTGACAGCATAGCGCATAAGAATGCCGAAACGCCAATTCATCCATTTAGCGCTACCGGGCAGTGGCAGGATGTGCGCGATGTGCCGGTACGCTTTACTGGCATTGTCCGACACAGTCGGGTGCTGTTACTCGATAACCAAATTATTAAGGGCCGTCCTGGCTACGACGTTATTGTGCCGGTGCTAACCCGCGGGCGGGAAATACTGGTTAACCTGGGTTGGGTTGCTGTGCCCCGTTCACGTAACGAACTGCCGGTTTTGGCGGTGCCCCAGGGCGAAATTACCATTGAGGGCGTACTGTCGCAGCCAGGCAGTAATCTGTTCATAAGCGAAACTCAAACCCGGTTTAATTCATTTCCGGTGGTTATTCAGCAGCTCGACATTGCCGAACTTAACACTCGCTGGCAATCCGCACTGCCCGATATGGTGGTGGAACGCCTTCGTTCTGAGCCAGCGCTCAGCGAATTTACAACTCACTGGCAGCCGGTGGTGATGTCACCTGAAAAACATCTGGGCTATGCCGTGCAATGGTTCGGTCTGGCTATCGCTGCTATCGTCATTTTCTTATCTGTGTGGTTCAGGAGATCTCAATAATATGGCTACCGTCATCGACACTCACTCTAAGCCAAAGCGCTCGTTACTGATTTTATTTGCGGCGTTTATTATACCGGTAGTGCTGGCAAAGTTAGCACTTGAGCAGAATTGGTTTGAACAGGGCGCTACTAATAAAGGCGAGCTGCTACAGCCAGTTGAAACCATTACGCCATTACTCGCAGGTCAATCGCCTAAATGGCGGGTCATGTATGTCATGCCGGCCCAATGCAATACCGAATGTGAAAACGCAATTTACGCCATTCAGCAAGTATGGATGGCACTGGGCAAAGAGACCGACCGCGCCCAGCCTGCCGTATTTATAAGCGCCGACAGCGATGCCCGCGCGCGTCAGATTCTGCATGAGTTTGAACACGTCAATGCTATCAGCCTCAGCGAGCAACAAAGTGCGGCTCTGGCTGGCAGCCAGGTCAACCAACATATTTTCCTGGTTGATACGCAGGGTAATGCCATGCTGCGTTATCCGGTCTTTGCGCTACGTCAGGATGCGGTCATGGCCAGTCGGGACATTCTTTCTGACTTGCGTAAATTGCTCAAATTATCACGTATTGGGTAGGGCATAACCATGCGTAAGTTAGTAGGATTCAGCATCATATTGGCCCTGGTAGTCATTATACTGGGCGCTTACACCCGGCTAACCGATGCCGGGTTAGGCTGCCCGGACTGGCCAGGTTGCTATGGACATTTAACCGTACCGCAAAGCGAAAGTCATATTGAAGCGGCGAATGCGGCGTACCCCGAGCGTCCGGTAGAAACCCACAAGGCCTGGAACGAAATGGTTCATCGCTATTTTGCCGGAACACTGGGCTTGTGCATTCTGGTGATCGCAGTGTGGTCGTTGCTAAAACGTTCGCCGCAACAGCCGGTCAAATTGCCGTTGTTTTTGTTAGCGCTGGTGGTATTTCAGGCGTTGCTTGGCATGTGGACCGTTACCATGAATTTACTGCCGGTGGTAGTGATGGGTCATCTGTTGGGCGGTTTCAGCGTACTGACATGTTTGTTTTTACTGTATTTACGGTTGTCCTCTTACCGGATTGGCTATGTTGATATGCGCATTAAAAAATATGCCGTGTTTGCCGTCTGTGGCATTGCTGTGCTGGTGGGGCAAATCGCGCTGGGAGGCTGGACCTCAGCTAACTATGCAGCCCTGGCGTGTACAGAGTTTCCGCTTTGCGAGGGTGACTGGGCCAGTCGGATAGATATTCCCGGTGCCTTTAGTGTGCCGCCAGCGGATAACTACGAATACGGCGCTCACGACTATGGTGAACGCACAACCATGCATATTATGCATCGCCTGGGCGCGGTGGTGACATTTATTTATCTGGGATGGCTGGCCGTGTGCCTGTATCGCCGTTCATTATCTGTTTATCTGCGCAGTGCTGCCCTGGTGTTGGGCGGTGTGCTTTGTGTGCAGGTAGGTTTGGGAGTCAGTAACGTTGTGTTCAGTTTGCCACTAACGGTAGCTGTTTTACATAACGCGGTAGCAGCCTGTTTGCTACTGGTGCTGGTCCTCATCACTTATACTCTTTATCGTAAAGTCTAGGAGGCTGTTATGGCAAAGTCCGAAGTCCTTCATACCAGTAAGCCAGCCCCTGTGGCAACTCACACTGGCTGGCGTCAAAACTGGCGTTATTATTACGAAATGACCAAGCCTCGTGTGGTCATGTTATTGCTGCTGACTGCCCTGGTGGGTATGTGTCTGGCTACACCGGGGTGGGTGCCCGCCAGTAAGCTGATTGCCGGGCTGCTGGGCATAGGCTTACTGGCCAGTGCCGCGGCTGTGCTAAACCATATTGTTGACCATAAAATTGACAGCCAGATGGCGCGTACGTTTAATCGCCCGGTAGTCAAAGGTAAAGTCACCATACCGCAGGCACTGGTATTTTCCTTTGTGCTGGCGGTGGTGGGTTATGTCATGCTGGAAGTGTGGGTTAACCGTATCACGGCGTTACTGACGCTGGCGAGCCTGGTGGGCTATGCGGTGGTATACACCATGTTTTTAAAACGCGCGACGCCGCAGAATATAGTAATTGGAGGGCTTGCCGGTGCAGCGCCGCCACTGCTCGGCTGGACCGCGGTCACCGGCGAGATCCATGCTCATGCGCTACTGTTAGTACTGATCGTATTTACCTGGACGCCGCCGCATTTTTGGGCGTTGGCTATCCATCGGGAAAAAGACTACGCTAAAGCGAAGGTGCCCATGTTGCCGGTCACCCATGGTATTGCCTTTACCAAAACCTGCGTGCTGCTTTATACCATACTGCTGTGTCTGGTTTGTTTGTTGCCATACTTAATTGGCGAGGCGCAACTTATTTACCTTATTGGCTCCAGCCTGCTCAATGCCGTATTCTTGTATTACGCCATAAAGTTAAAATATGCGGCGAATGACACGACTGCTATGACCACCTTCAAATACTCCATCGTGCATCTCATGGTATTGTTTGTAGTGTTACTGGTTGATCATTATGTTCCGTTAGTCTTATGAAGCAAAAAACACTGTTAGCGCTGGTAGGGACGGTAGCACTCGCTACCGGCGTTATTATTGCCTGGTTTGTTGCACAATCGCAAAATAATAGCGCGCCCGAGTATTTTCAGCCCTTTCCTCAACCCCGACAATTAACCGCTGTCGAGCTGGTAAATCAAAACGGCCAGACTGTTACCAATCAGGAAGTGTTTAACGGTCACTGGAGCCTGCTGTTTTTAGGCTACACGTTTTGCCCTGATGTATGCCCTACTACAATGGCGGCATTAAGCAAGATTTATCCAGATCTAAAAAGTATTTCCACAACTGAACCTATTCAGGTAGTGTTTGTATCCGTTGATCCGAACCGTGATACTCCAGAGCGTCTTGCTTCTTATGTGGAGTATTTTAACGCAGAATTTGTGGCGCTAACGGGTGAACATAAACAACTTTTTCCGTTAACACGTTCGTTGGGTTTGATGTACGCGATAGCAGAGAGTACGGATAATCCTAACTACCTTGTTGATCATAGTGCGTCTGTTGTAGTGATCGATCCGGATGGTTTTGCTATTGGAAGGTTTAAACCGGAGTTTAATCCTGGCGAAGTCGCAGTAAGTGACAGTGTTCAAATCCTTACCGACATGCCTGATGTTATCAAGAACCACTAAATGCCATGCAGTAGTATTATTCGAAATGCCGAAAAAAATGATGGTAGTGTAGCTGTTGATCTTCTGTTTAGTGCTGGCAAGTATTTACTAACCGAAGTATTTGGTATGGGCCATCCTGATACCGCTTTTGACTACTTGCTGTCTGCCTGGGATAAAGGCGGCGGCCAGTACGGCTACCAAAATCACTGGGTCGCTGAGACCGACGGCGAGATTACCGGGCTTGTTAGCTGCTGGCATAATCAGCTGCCCGAAGACTTTGATCGCCTAACGTTAGCATCGATTGTCGATCACTATGGTATTGATAACGCTTTAGAGATTGTCATGCGCTCGCAACGCTACCTGGCACTGCTTGAATCCCCATTATTTACCGAATTAGGCATAGGACACCTGGCCGTCTCTGAAAAGGCACGGCGCAAGGGTATTGGTGCGGCGCTGATTAATTTTATGGAAATAAAAGGGCAAGGAATGCAAAAAAACGCCCTGGTGCTCAACTGTAGCGTGGACAACCACGGCGCTATCGCTTTTTATAAGAAACTCGGTTTCGGCGTTCACCGCAGCAATGACCAGTTTGTGCAGATGATCAAAGCGCTGCAAATTGGAACGGGCAACGCCGGTGAACGCTAAGCGCAGTTAGTCCGGATATTTCCCCTCGTCAGTCGCGACAAAGAAGGGCATCGAATACCAGTAAAAGCGCCCGCTCAACTGATTTGATGGCGCCGTACAATTTACCCGGGAACGGCCCACGGGCAGGGTCGATGAAAGGGTAAACTCAAAGTGGTTGTCAGCCACCTCTACCGGCAGTCTCTGCCCCTGAAAATAGCAAGCCACTTGCGCAAGTCTTATTTTCGCTGCCGCGTCTTCGTTCAGCGTAATGCTGATGGGATCGTTGAGTTGACGCTGCGATACTTGTGGGTTTTGCAGCGACGTGTCGATAACCGGCATCGCCAGGCTGGCCATTTTGGTTTTCAGGGTGTCCAGGTTCGCGTAGGGGCCCGCGGCGGGAAAGCGCGGAATGGCGCCCATATCGGTAAACGTACCCACCGCACCAGAATGCTGTCCGAAAGCCACATAGCCGTTATCGGTTAACTTGCTGGCTAAGGTTTGATTATACTCGCCAAAAGGATAGGCGAGGTACTTAAGGCTTTGGCCGGTGTGTTCGGTAATCATATTTTCGGCGCTGCTGATATTTTGCCACACCCGGGCCAGCCATGCCTGGTCAGTCTCGCCGGCCTGTTTTTCCAGCAAATGCAGGTGATCCATGGTGTGGTTGGCGAAGGTGGCTCCCTGTTGTTGCATAGTGGCGATTTGCGCCCAGCTCAACTGATCACTTTGCTTACCAATCACCGCCGGATTAATAAAAACAGTATAGGGAAAACCGTGCTTTTTAAGCAGAGGATGACCATTTTGCAGTATGTTTTCGTAGCCATCATCAAAGGTAATGGCCAGTGCATTGTCGGGCACACTGCCATGCCCGCGGGCTGCCGCAACCAGATCCTTTAAGGCAACCACTGAATAATGCTCAGCAATGTAGTTAAGGTGTTGCTCAAACTGGTCAGGCGTTATGGAAGTACTGCGCGGCGTGTCGGCAGAGACATGGTGATACAGCAGTATCACACCACTTGAATGCGGCGCAGTTTGCGCGCAGCTGGCAGCGCTAAACAGTGACAACAGGCACAGCAACAGCGCATTACCCCATTGTGTCGTGGTAAACTGCATACAACATTCTCCTTAGTTATTGAACAGTTAGTGACAACTCTATCTTATCAGCTTCAAGGCACCGCCGCCCACCTGCAGTTAATCAGGCTTGCCATTCCAATGATTTTGGCGAACATCACTACGCCATTACTTGGTCTGGTAGATACGGCTGTTATGGGGCATATGGATTCGTCGGCGCAATTGGCGGGAGCCTCGATTGGTGCGTTGATGCTGACCCAAATCTACTGGGTGTGTGGTTTTTTGCGTATGTCTGCCACCGGGATGAGTGCCCAGGCCAGGGGAGAGCAACACAGCGCAGCCATTGCCAAGTCGTTTTACCAAACGTCGGCGATTGCTCTGCTGCTTGGGCTTATTATCTTATTGTGCCAGTCGGGGATCTTAACTGCCGGGCTCTGGTTGGCGTCACCGGCAACGGATGTGGCACTTTTCAGCCGCGAGTACTTTAATACGCGGGTGTGGGGCGCGCCGGCGGCACTGTTAAATATGGCCTTGATTGGCTGGCTGGTGGGGCAGCAAAAAACCACCGCGGTACTGGTGGTGCAGGTTATCGGTAATCTGCTCAACGCCGGATTAGATATTCTGCTGGTTTGGTGGTTAGACTGGGGAGTCAGCGGCGTTGCGTTTGCCAGTGTCGTGGCTGAATACAGCATGATGTTGATGGCCCTTGTGGTGGCGCTGCGGCAGATTGATTGGCATTCCCCGCAATTAGAGTGGTTCGACAAGACCGCGCGCAAATTTCTCATGAAGCTCAATGGCGACATGCTGGTACGTAATCTGGCCTTACAGTTGTGCCTGGCGTTTTTAACAATTCAGGGCGCGCGTTATGGTCAGACGGCCACGGCAGTGAACGCTATTTTAATGCAATTTTTTGTGCTCATTGCCCTTGGCCTGGATGGCATTGCTTATGCTGTTGAGGCTACGGTGGGCGAGGCCGCCGGTGCCAAAAGCCGCCGCGGTGTGTTAATTCAAACGCGCCGCGGGTTAGGGTGGTCGGCAGTATTTGCCGTCATTTACAGTGTCGTGTTTTACTGCTTTGGCGAAGCAATCGTGAATTTGCTCACCGACATACGACCGTTACAGGTGGCGGCGTATGAGTACCTGCCAATGATGACGGCCCTGCCTTTAGTAGCGCACTGGTGTTTTTTGTATGACGGTGTATTTGTGGGGCTAACCCAGGGGCGGGCAATGCGTAACACGATGATCGTGAGTGCGGCCCTGGTGTTTTTTCCGGTATGGTATGTCACGCAGGCACAGGGTAATCCGGCTTTATGGTGGGCGCTACTGGCGTTCTTACTGGCTCGCGGGGTCACGCTCGGGGGCGTGTTGTACTGGCAGCAAGGGCGCGGCAAACTTATTTCGAGCGCGGATTAATCGACTTGGTCAGACGTTGCCAGAGTAACCCTAAATAACCTGACATGGCCCAGCCAAAGCCGCCGAACAGAATGGCCAGGCCCACATAGTATAATGGCAGCACCCACCAGGCGCCAACAACCATAACACCGAGCCCCAGGGCAAAAACCGTAAGGCCCTGAACAAATCGTTGCCAGTGGGTAAACGGCAGAAATTGGCCAGCCATGTCAGTGTCGGGAGCCCGCTACTTAGTAGTAGGAGTGCTCTCCTGACTGGTGTTCTGTGGCGTCACGCACGCCTTTAATGTCGCCACCAAAGGCCTCGAGCATTTGTTTCTCAATGCCCTCTTTGAGCGTCACATCAACCATGGAGCAACCGTTACAGCCGCCGCCAAACTGCAGCACTGCATAGCCGTCTTCGGTGACTTCAACGAGCATAACCTGACCGCCATGACTCGCCAGTTGCGGATTGATTTCTGATTCAATCATATAGTTAATGCGCTCTACCAAAGGCGCATCGTCGGCCACTTTACGGGCTTTTGCGTTGGGTGCCTTTAAGGTTAACTGCGAGCCCATCTGGTCGGTCACGTAGTCAATTTCTGCCTCTTCCAGATAAGGGGCGCTTTCTTCATCCACCACCGCATCGAAGCCGTCAAAGGGCAAGCGTGTGTCGGTTGGCTCCACCGCATCAGGTGGACAGTAGGATACACCGCACTCGGCACTGGAGGTGCCTGGATTTACCACAAAAACCCGAATGTTCGTTCCCGATTCCTGCTTGGCCAGCAACTTACTAAAATGCGCCTGAGCCTCTGTAGATATTGAGATCATGATAGAGTCCTGCATAATCATTAAATAAGCAGCATGATAACAAATTTACTTGAGTAAAACACTCGGGTATTGAAAGAAGTATATGCAATATTGTTACAACTAATAGCAATCACAGCAGTTTTTGCCCTCTGTCGGTGACTTCAGGGCGCGATTAATATCCTGGCATCTGCAGTTCAGATAGGTATATTATGCATTGCAACGTCTGAATACGACCAACTTATAAAACTAATTACGGTATCCGCGAAATGCTACTAGCCACCCTCAGAGTGAGTCTCAAACAACTAAAGCATGGCATAACATTATCCAGTCAAACGATGCTAAAACGCGCATCATTATTGATAGGCACACTGGTTATCAGCGGCGCCTGCCTTGCCCAGGGTAAACCCGCTACTCATTATTTGCCGGCCGACACCGAACTCGATAGTGCGATCCCTACGCCAGAATCGGTGCTTGGCTATAATGTTGGCGAATGGCACGTGCGCCATGACTTGCTGGTTAATTATATGCGTGCGCTGGCCGAGGCCTCAGATCGTGTGAGTCTGGAAGTCACCGGCTACACCCATGAGCAACGCCCTCTGATGTTGCTCACCATCACCGCGCCCGACAATCGGGCAAAACTGGACGGTTGGCGCGCAGATCATCTTAAACAGGTTAATCAGGGCGATAAAACCTCCGCCGATGCGCCGCTGTTTTTGTATATGGGCTACAGCGTACACGGCAATGAACCTTCGGGGGCCAATGCATCACTGTTGGTGGCGTATTACTTAGCGGCCGCAAAAGATGAACGGGTCACAGAGTTGTTAGCCAACAATGTTGTCCTGCTCGACCCGTCGTTTAACCCTGATGGCTTATCGCGCTTTGCCCAGTGGGCCAATATGCACAAAGGTCAGGTGTTATCGAGCGATCCCGATCATCGGGAACATCGTGAGGGCTGGCCTAACGGGCGAACAAACCATTACTGGTTTGACTTAAATCGCGATTGGCTCATGTTAGTGCATCCGGAATCTCAGGCCCGGATCAGTAAGTTTCAGCAGTGGCGGCCGCATATTCTTACCGACTTTCACGAGATGGGAACCAACTCAACGTATTTCTTTCAGCCTGGTGTTCCCAGTCGCAAAAATCCCTGGACACCGGAAGGGAATGTGCGCCTGACCAATGCGTTGGCCGAGTCCTATGTCAAAGCATTTGATAGTCAAAATCAGTTATATTTCAGCCAGGAAGGCTTTGATGACTTTTATTACGGTAAAGGCTCTACGTATCCGGACGCACAAGGCAGCGTGGGAATATTATTTGAGCAGGCCAGCAGCCGGGGACATTTGCAAGACTCAATCAATGGTCCGCTAAGCTTTGTCAAAACGATTCAAAACCAGTTTACTATTTCGCTGGCGGTATTTGACGGTGCATTGGCTAACAAAGCCGCGTTGCTCGACTACCAGCATAACTTTTTCCGCGATACCGCAGCGCTGGCAAAAGAAGACGAACACGCCGCGTATTTCTTGCACGAGCCGTTGGACAGCTGGCGCCTCGACAAAGCAAAATGGGTACTTGACCAACATCATATCGACTACCAGATACCTGCCGCCGATATGACCGTTGATAACAATACCTTGGGTGCTGACAATACGCTGGTTATTCCCCTGGCGCAGCCGCAATACCGGTTAATAAAGTCACTGTTTTCAACCCGTCAGACATTTACCGACAATACTTTTTATGATGTGTCGAACTGGAACCTGCCGCTCGCTTTTGACCTGGAATACGGCGCACTCAACGCCCGTGACCTGCGCCGCGTTAAACTGGCGAAGGCTACCACGACCGAGCCTGCAGCGCTGCCGGCCATTCATGCTGATGCCTATGCGTATGCCTTTGAATGGCATCATTTCAAGTCACCGGCGCTGCTGCAAAATTTAGCGGCGGCCAGTGTTGACGCGCGTATTGCTACTGAAGGTTTCAGTGCTAAAACTCACGACGGCGAACGGGCCTTTAGTGCAGGTACCATCGTTATACCACAGGGTGTACCACAGCCACCTCAACTGGCCGCGTTGTTGAACAGCGCGGTACAGCAGACTGGCGTGCCGGTCTATTCCCTCACCAGCGGCTTTACCAGCAGTGGACTTGATCTGGGCAGTCGCGGCATGGTGCCGGTTAAAGCACCAAAGGTGTTAGTGGTTGGCGGCGAAGGCACCAGCCCGTACCAGGTGGGCGAGATCTGGCATTATTTAGACACTCAGGTAGGCATGCCGATTACACTGGTAGAACAGGATAATTTAGCCCGCACGTCGCTGAGTCAGTACACCCATATTGTTGTTGCCAGCGGCCGTTATAACCTCGCTGATAGCCTGGTCAACGACATTACAGACTGGGTTAAACAGGGCGGTACACTGATTGGCCAGACATCAGCGCTTTACCTGTTCGAGAAAGAAAAATGGTTAGATATTGATGTCAGCAGCAGCGACGACGTACAAGACCTGTTTAGCCAGAAATCGCTTAAATACGGCGACCGTTCAGCTTATAACGCACAACAGCTTATAGCCGGTTCGGTATATAAAACGCGTATCGATACATCGCATCCGCTCTTTTATGGCTATGATTCTGACGAGCTCAACATGTTTAAAACCAGTAATATGATGGTGACCAGCAATGAATCCCCCTTCGAGATACCAGCCCGCTATGTGGAAAGTCCTTTGGTTGCAGGCTACAGTGCCAGCGTACTGGCATCGGAAATAGGTGGGTCGGTAGCGGTGATTGCTGAGCCTATGGGGCGTGGCCGGGTAATTGGTTTTACCGACGATCCGCAGTTCAGGGGCTTTTGGTATGGCACCAGCAAACTTATGAGCAATGCGCTGTTTATGTCGGAGGCCATCGACTAAACACCACAGGTACATGTGTGTGGTGACTACTACCTCGCCCGGGGCGCTAACTGGCGTCCCGGCAACAGCAATGTGCCATCGGCGTTGAGTGGCGTAACCGCCATCGTCCACACTTCAATCTGCATGGCCGGGTTGCGTTTATGTAGCATGTTACTCAGGGTTGCTACCGTGGCGCCGGTCGTCATGACATCGTCGATAATAGCAACATGGGCAGGCAAAGGCTCAGCGGTTAAGGTGTAAGCCTTATTGAGGTTGGTGAGCCGTGCTTTGCGGCCCTGCCCCTGTTGATGCATAAACCCGTATTTAACGGATGCCGAGCGCCGCGCCCAGTGGGTTTGGGTTTCAATACCCAGCCGTTTGGACAAGCAGGCCGATAGCAAGGCTGTTTGATGATACTGGCGCCTGGTATACCGCCAGACACTGGTAGGTACCGGTAATAAACACTGCGGCATAGGACGACGGGCGTTTAACCCATAGCGACAAAACCAGTCCGCCAGGGTGTCGGCCAACTGCGGCTGACCGTATTTAAACTCCCTCACCAGATAATCCAGCGGCCATTGATAGTAACCGGCGGCGCACACCCGGGTATGTTTGGCGGTGACCAGTGCGTTGCGGATCACCGTCCAGTTGAGTAAGTTGTAGTCACACATTGGCAAATTAAAGAACAAACAGTCTTGTTCGCAATGCTGGCAAACCAGGGTGTCAGTAGACTGCTGGCACAAATAGCAAAGACGCTCAGGTAGCAGCTTAGCGGCAAATCTTAAACCCGACAGGTACTTTGTTATTTCGGTTTTTATCTTGCTCATGTAAACTCATTTTATACATTTAAAAGGACGTTAAACTGTGCTCGACGATAACACTATTGCACCACTTAATAGCCTGACTGAAGGAACAGGAAAGGCACTGGTTTTGCTGCATGGCTGGGGTATGAATAGCGCCGTGTTTACCGAGTTTCTGCCGCTACTAACCGCAGAGCTGCGTGTTATCCGGATCTGTTTGCCCGGTTTTGGCCAGAACGCCGTATCGGTGCCTGACAACTACTCGCTGGCGACACTGACCGATTGGGTTGCCAGTGTTATTCCCGACGGTGCCGTTGTGGCTGGTTGGTCGCTGGGTGGCCTCGTAGCGCAGCAGCTGGCGCTGGACTACGCAAACAAGGTCGCTGGCGTCATTACCCTTGCCTCGTCGCCGTGCTTTGTTTCCGGGCCGGGCTGGCGCGGTATCGAACCGCAGGTGTTACAAGGTTTTCAGACGCAGCTGGCGCGCAACTACGAAAAAACCCTCGACCGCTTTTTAGCCATTCAGGCGATGGGCAGTCCCAGTGCCAAACAGGACGTCAAGGTTATACGCGGGCATTTGCGTGACTTACCGGCACCCGCTGAACAGGCACTGGTAGCGGGCTTAAACCTGCTTGAACAAACAGACTTACGACAGGCAATCGGACGCATAACGCAGCCTACTCTGCGTCTGTACGGACGGCTTGATAGTCTGGTGCCGACCTGCAGTATTGATCGCATTCATGAACTACAGCCCGCGGCAGATACCGTAGTGCTGTCCCGCGCTGCACACGCCCCGTTTATTTCTCATCCGCAGCAAACCGCCGAGATCATGCTCAGCTTTGTAAAGAACCTCGATAAAATCGATCGACGCTGCAGTTAAGATGCTTATCCGTTAACGAAGTAACTGCCTGAAAAGCCTGTGAGAATAGGCTTCTGTAAGGAATTCACTCCACTGCAATCCATGAGTAATGCTTTATTTTTTTGCGTTTTTGGTTAATAATTAACCGCGAGAGTATAGGGGTATTGCGTCTGGGATGAAGGCGCTTTGATAAATCCGGCAAGTAGTGAGGGTCTGCACACCGTAGTGTCGGTATGTGCCCATTGATCGCGAAAGCTCAGTAGGTAGTAAACAAATATGTTAATTAACAGCAATGCTAATTCAGCGATTGTTGCCGGCCAGTTTGGTCTGCAACGATCTTTCGACGGGATGACCCAGTCGGCGTTGAGTATTGCGCAAAAAACGGCGCAACAACAAGTCGCGCAGCAAGGTGTTGGCGAGATGCTGGCCAACGCCGGATTACGGGGCCTGTCAACAACCACCGACTTACTGCCCAAGGCGAATGGCGACATGATGTCAGATTTGCTGTCGATGCAGCTTTACAGTAACAATGCACTGGCCTCTGCAAAAGTGTTAGATGTGGCCAATGATACCGTCGGCAAGATAATCGATACCATCGCCTGAATGCTATGAATATTGTCACGCCTATCCCAACGTCCTTTGCCATTCCCACTGCTAATCTTAGCGTGGAAGCGGCCCGGCGTGACAATCTGGCCCGCGAAACAATTCCACAACCTTCTGATGCCAAGCAAGGCGCGGCAGAACAGGGTTTAGGCTCTGAGTCTGATAAGCTCAGGTCGTCAGTTAAAGGCAATCAACCGCTTACCTATGAGCGTCCCCAGGTAAGTCAGAACAGTTCGGCGCAGGCATCATCTGATGGCCAGCAAGCATTTGACTTTGATAACGGCAAAGATGAGAGCGCCGGCAAAGACAATGCCGAGGAGCGCCAACAGCAGCAGGCCGAGCAGCGCAAAATTGACTCGCTTGAACAGCGCGATCAGGAAGTGCGTAAGCATGAGCAGGCCCATGCAGCGGCCGGAGGCCAGTACGCTGGCGCGCCTCAGTATCAGTATCAACGAGGCCCCGATGGCCAGCGATATGCCGTTGACGGCGAGGTATCGATTGATATTTCAGCCGAAAACACTCCTCAGCAAACGCTGAACAAAATGCAGCAGGTGCGGGCGGCAGCATTAGCACCCGCCGAGCCGTCGCCGCAAGACCTGCAGGTTGCTGCTGAAGCAGCGCGCATAGCCTTTGAAGCCCGCAATGAACTGGCGAAGGAGAACAGTGAGGCCGGCACCGTCGCGTCTGACAACGCTGACCGTCAGCCTGGTGATATTGAGCCGCCGTCAATCGACGAAATAGTCGCCGATAACCAACCGCAAATACCAAAACGAACGCTGGAAGAGTTGTCAGCCAGTGACAGCGGTAACAATGGCGCAGGACCGAGGCGGTCATTGAATATTGCGGATGAGCAAATGGCACAACGCAGCAATATTATCGCAAGCTTTTACAGCGGCGTTAGCACACCCGCCGAAGGCGGCTTTCGTGCCTCAGCATAGTCATTAGAATAACTATCAGCATCGCCATCAGGCCTGTTAACCGGTAAACAAGTCCCTGTTTAACCTCAATTTTAGCCGCGCAGAAACAGCAACGGCCTCATAATGAGGCCGTTGTGGTTAATATTCGTATAACGGTTAGTCTTTCTTTATTTTGGCAAACGCATCGGCAAAGGCATTGCCCATGGCAGCATTGGCTGGCGCGGCTTGTCGCGCCGGGGCTCTGCTTTTGGCCGGTTTGGCTTTACCTTGTCCCTGCGGTTTGCTGCTGCCTTTCGACCCTTTGCCCTGGGGAGCTGGGGTGTCGTCTAAGCGCATGGTAAATGAAATACGTTTACGATTTACGTCAACCTCAAGCACTTTTACTTTCACGATATCGCCGGCTTTAACGACTTCACGGGGATCGGAAATAAACTTGTTGGTAATGGCAGAGATATGGACCAAGCCATCCTGATGCACACCGACATCCACAAAAGCGCCAAAGTTAGCCACATTACTCACCACCCCTTCGAGTATCATGCCGGGTTTAAGATCGGCAATGGTTTCTACACCCTCTTTAAAGGTCGCGGTTTTAAACTCAGGGCGCGGATCGCGACCAGGTTTGTCGAGTTCTTTGAGAATATCTTTAACCGTGGGAATACCAAAACTGTCGCTGACAAACTCTTCCGGGTTAAGTTTGCGTAACAGCTCGGTATTACCGATAAGGTCGTTTACTGCTACGTCGGTACGCTTAACAATGGTATCGACAACCGGGTACGCTTCGGGGTGAACCGCTGATCTGTCGAGTGGGTTGGTGCCGTTAACAATGCGCAGGAACCCCGCCGCCTGTTCAAAGGCTTTCGGACCTAAGCGTTCTACCGCCTTGAGATCCTGGCGGCGCACGAACGCACCGTGGGTGTCGCGATAGTTAACAATATTATGTGCCAGCGTCCGGTTTAAACCCGATACATAGCTCAATAGCGCAGGAGAGGCGGTATTTAAGTCTACCCCTACTGAGTTTACGCAGTCTTCAATAACCTGATCCAATGACTTGCCGAGCATGCTTTGGCTGACATCATGCTGATACTGGCCAACACCAATGGCTTTGGGTTCAATTTTAACCAACTCGGCCAAAGGATCCTGTAAGCGACGGGCAATTGATACGGCGCCACGCAATGACACATCAAGGTCAGGCAGTTCTTTAGAGGCGAGTTCGGAGGCAGAGTATACCGATGCCCCGGCTTCGCTCACCATGATCTTCTGGGCTTTTAGCTCTTCGTTTTGCTTGAGCATTTCACTGACCAGTTTATCGGTTTCACGCGAGCCTGTGCCGTTACCAATGCTGATGAGCTCTACTTTGTGCTGGCGGCACAGGTTGGCCAGGGTGCGTTGCGACTTATCCCATTGGTTTTGCGGGGCATGGGGGAAAATAGTCGTAGTACCTACTACCTTACCGGTAGTGTCTACAATGGCGACTTTCACCCCGGTACGTAAACCCGGATCAAGCCCCATAGTGACTTTCGCACCTGCCGGGGCAGCCATCAGCAAATCGTTGAGATTTTTGGCAAATACATTGATCGCTTCTTCTTCGGCCTTTTCTCTTAACTGGCCAAACAATTCGGTTTCCATATGCAGGGCAATTTTGATCTTCCAGGTCCAGGTTACTACCTGAGCCAGCCAGGCATCCGCCGCACGCCCCTGGTTTTTAATGTCAAAGTGCGCTGCAATAATTTGTTCGCAGTATGATGATTGCGTTGCGGAGTCTTCCTGGCCCGGATCGGCAATCATCTGGATATTCAGCATATTTTCGTTACGGCCGCGGAACATGGCCAGCGCCCGGTGAGAAGGCACTTTAGCGAGCTTTTCAGAATGCTCAAAGTAGTCGCTGTATTTAACCGCGGCCTGCTCCTGGCCTTCGACAACACGGCTGCGTATATAGGCGTTTTCATTAAGATAACGACGGACTTTTGCCAACAGACCGGCATCTTCAGCAAATCGCTCCATCAGGATATAACGAGCCCCTTCGAGAGCGGCTTTGGTGTCGGCCACGCCGTTGTCGGCATTCACATAATTTTGCGCGATGTCGTCTGGCACCAACGTGGGATCGGCGAACAGTGCATCGGCCAGCGGTTCGAGGCCGGCTTCAATGGCAATTTGACCTTTGGTGCGCCGACGCGGCTTGTAAGGCAGATATAAATCTTCCAGCGACGTTTTGTTGTCAGCTTGTTCAATCTGTTGCTTAAGTTCGGGAGTCAGCTTGTCTTGTTCAGCAATGGATTTCAGAATGACCTGGCGACGATCTTCGAGCTCGCGCAGGTAAGACAAGCGTTGATCCAGATTACGTAACTGGGTGTCATCGAGTCCCTGGGTGACTTCTTTACGATAGCGGGCAATAAAAGGGACAGTTGAACCTTCATCAAGAAGTTTCACGGCCGCCTCAACCTGAGCAGGTTTAACGGCTAATTCGTTGGCAATTGTATTTATTATCATCATCATTTTGAGTAAGGTTCAGGCGGTAGTGAATGTCAGATTGGAAAGTGCCCTTTCCCACCTTGTTGAGTTGATTTAACGTTGCGCGTTGGTGCGCTATTTCTGGCTGCAGAGTATAGCACTGAAAAACACCGTGTCACAGACTTAGCCTTATTCAATCGGTGGTTGGCGTGTATTAACAGCTCGTTGCTCAGAAGGTGCTTTTTAAGGCTTTAGGCATGAGCAATATAGCGGCCACAAACGTGCAGAAAATACCGATCACCTGCAAACCAATAACGTCAGTGAATTCAATATGGTTGATGTTCAGTGCAGGGCGAGAACATGTAACCCTGGTGATATTGAACCGGCATTTTAGTACGTTAATCTTAAAATGCCGGTTCACTGCGAAGCAACGTGATATAGCTAGACGTTATCAACACTTGCGCAATACATGTCGTTCAATACGTCACTTACGGAGAGATTATGCAAAACCGATACCGTTACCTGCTCACAACACTGAGCCTGATGCTTTGCTCCACCTGTACATTTGCAGAACAAGCTACCTCATGGCCTTACCCGGAAGACACGCCACAATCCCGGCCATTGTCGATTGGCCTGGCCGGCACCCAGCCGGTTGATATTAGCCGATTTTTGCTATCCCGTGGTGTCAGTCAGTCGCGTATTAACGCCCAGGGCACCCATGTTGCCTTCACCAGCAATGTCACCGGTACGCGTCAATTGTGGGTAAAATCTCTCGACGGTGGTGAAGCCACTCAAATTACGTTTGGGAACGGCATTTCCTTTTACCAATGGCATCCTGATGGTGAGCGCTTGCTGTATAGCGCCGATAACAATGGCAACGAGCGTCCGGCGTATTATTTCATAAGCCGCGACGGCCGACAGGAACAACTTATTTTAGATCATTCCAATGCGTTCAGACGATTCGGTCAGTTTGACGCAACCGGAAATTTGTTTACTTACGCTTCTACGGAGCGTAATGGACGGGATTTCGACATTTATCAGCATGATTTACGTAGCGGTGAGTCCAGCATGATTTATCAGGCTGAATTTGGTTTCTTTCCAGCGGCGCGGCAGCCCGGAACCGCTAATATTCTGGTGACAGAAACTCGCGGTGAAGATGCCCAGGATGTGTATATACTCAATACCGAAAGTGGCGAAATAGCGCCGTTATATCAACCGAAAGTCGCGGCCTCTTTTAGTGATTTTAACTGGAGCAAAGACGGTAAGACGCTGTACTTTTTGTCGAACCTGGACCGTGAAATGACTGCTGTGCATCAATATGACACTGAGTCTCAAACCACTACCGTACTGGAAATGGGAGAAGGCCAGGACAGCCTGCACCTGTGTAACAATCAGACGCAGATGGTAATGACCGGCAATAAAAATGGCTTTAGTGTGCTGCAGATTGCAACGTTGGCAAACAAAAAGTTCACTTATACTGCCTTACCCGGTGACCCTGGAGTGCTGTCGGTAAGTTGCGCGGCAAATAAAGATATTATAGCGGTGCAAAAAAGCACGCCTGCCTCCCCGGGCGAAATAATGACGCTTAATGCGAAAGCTAAAAACATTGAGCCGGTGGTTAGCGCTACATTGGCCGGTATTGAACCGTCATCACTGGTGCACCCGGAGGTGATGACGTTCCCCGCTCGCGATGGCGTTACAGTGCAGGGCTTACTTTACCTGCCTGAAAATACCCGGACAGCAGTGCCGCTGGTTGTTGATGTGCATGGCGGACCGACTGCGCAGGCCAGACCATCCTGGCAGCCACTGACTCAGTACCTGGTGGGTAAAGGCATCGCGGTGCTGGATATTAACGTGCGTGGCTCCACTGGCTTTGGTAAAACCTACGCTAGGTTAGACAATCAGGAAAAACGTCTCGACAGTGTGCGCGATCTGGTGGATGCACTCGTGTACCTCGAGGATGATCCGCGCATAGATACCAACAATGCGGCTGTCATGGGCGGTTCCTACGGTGGCTATATGGTCAATGCGGTGATGGGCCTGTATCCCGACGCATTTAAGGCCGGCGCCTCTTTTGTTGGTGTGTCAGACTGGGTGCGCGCATTACAACAAGCTTCGCCGGGTTTAAAAGCCTCCGATCGTATTGAGTACGGGGATATTCGTGAGCCAAAATGGCAAGAGTTTTACGCTGAAAATTCGCCCATTAATACGGTACATAACATCACTGCGCCGATGTTTTTTGAGCATGGTGTTAATGACCCACGCGATCCGGTGACCGAATCTGATCGCATGGTGCGCATATTGCGTGAAAAAGGCCTGGACGTTACATACCTGCGCTTTCCTGATGAGGGCCACAGTGTCAGTAAACTGGAAAATCGCGTGACCTTTTATCGCGCGTTGGCCGATTTTCTGGAGCGCCACTTAGTTAACGATAAAAGTTAATTAAATAGCGGCGCAATCGCCGAAATGAGCTTGCCTGGTTGGCGGGCTGTTTCGGCTGGTTGTGGTGTCGACTATTTTTTACAGTGAGATTCGCACAATATTATCAGTACTGAATGTTATGGTTTTTTATAGCTAATACTCAACACATTCCAGTAGGCATTGCCGGCAGGCGTTTTTACCAACACATCGTCACCCTCTTCTTTTTTGAGTAGCGCTCTTGCCATGGGAGAGTCGATGGAAATGTAGGTCTCTTCGTTTCGGTATATTTCGTCCGGACCTACTATTCTGAAGTGCATGTGTTCGCCTTCGTCATTATCAATTTCAACCCAGGCACCAAAAAACACTTTACCTTCTTGCTCCGGAGAATAGTGAACTACTTTCACGCTTTCTAACCGTTTCCTGATGTATCTGACCCTCGAGTCTATTTGCCGCAATATCCGCTTATTCTCTTTGTAGTCAGCGTTTTCTGACCTGTCACCCAGGCTGGCTGCCCAGGTAACTTTCTTTGTAATTTCAGGTCTATACTCTTTCCAGAGATAATCCAGCTCACTTTTAAGCTTGGCATATCCTTCGCTGGTAATCAGGTTGGTTTTCACATGAAACCTCTTGGCGTTGATTCAGATGCAATGGTTTTTGCGCTACGCAGCATTGTATATCCTTGAATCACTTTTCGACAATTGGCAGGTTCGATGGTTGCGTTTAATAGCGCGTTAAATCAAGTGTGTGTTGTCTTATTTTTGATAACCTTTACGAGTAATAAGAGGTGTTTTAGTCATAAATTATTATTAGCAATTTTTTCTCACAGCATTATACTAAAGTCGTAGTTGTAGTGCGTTGGATTGCCTTACAGCTTCGGTGAAGCTATGGTTTAATGATAACTATAGAGCAGTCGCATCGAATACTCATTCATTCATTTATTTTAATGATTTCATACAATATTCGGGATCATAGGCTGGATTAAGCCCATCGTACCGCCCGGTTGTTTCTGATATTGTGATGAAATTGCAAGTTTATATAGCGATAACGATCTCAATGCGCTGTAGTTGCACCAACAATGATGTCGTTTACAACCAAAGGATAGGTATTATGAATCAAAATTTTTCATTAGAGCAACTCGATAAAGGAATAACACCGGCTAAAAGAACGGCGTCGGTATTGGAATTTGGTTTATGTGTTTCCGGCGTTATTTTACTGCTCAGTGCTGTGTTATTTTTTGGCGTAACGGCCTTTAACGCGTTCAGTAGTGATGAAGGCACTAAAACGATGGTGTCGGTGTTGGCATGCCTGGCCTTATATCAGGCCGGCAAAATTTTGCTTCATCAGGTGAATAAAGTTAAGTTGCACCCTGAACGTCGGTTGCAAGCTGATCGTCGTCGTAGTGATGATGCCTGAGCTAATTACGTTATAAAGCGGTAATTTTTTAGCGCAAAATATTTGAACAAAACCTGGTCATTTTCGTGCAGTGTTTGGTGTATGTTCTATACTTATAAAGAACAAACAAAACATTGCCCGAATGAGTATTTGGGTGCATAAAATGCTGGATTGGCCAGCACGACTATGCAAAAAAGTACGGACTTACCGATAAGCATGGATAGACGCTTAGTAAAAAGCCGACAATCAATTGTCGGCTTTTTCTATTAATGCGCTAAATAAAGCCCTTTGAAGGCAACGCTATTACTCTTCAGTCTCTGCCTGCGCTTCTGGTTTTTTCACTTCTAACAGTTCCACTTCAAAAATCAGGGTGGAGTTAGGGGTAATAATGTTGCCCTTTCCGCGCTCACCATAAGCAAGTTCAGCAGGAACAAACAAGCGTGTTTTACCACCTTCTTTCATGGTTTGAACGCCTTCAGTCCAGCCTGGAATAACGCGATTCAGTGGGAACTCAATAGGTTCGCCACGCGAATAAGACGAATCAAACTCGGTACCATCGAGCAAAGTACCCTGATAATGCACTTTAACGGTATCGGTAGCAACCGGGCTTTCGCCTTCACCCTCTGTGATAACTTCATACTGCAGGCCAGACTCAGTGGTGATAACACCTTCTTTTTTCGCGTTTTCGGCTAAGAACGCAGTGCCTTTTTCAAGGTTTTCAGCAGCCATTTTGCTGGCAAGTTCCTGTTGCTTGGCTTGCATGGCTTGTTCGCCTGCCTGGGCCAGTTGCTGGATCTCAGCACTTTCGAAAATCAATGTATCTGCCATGCCATCTTTAAGACCCTGCATGAGCGCGTCTTTATCGAGGGTTTCATCAAATTGCTGCATCTGCTGGTCGCGATTAGCAATGAAAAGGCCCATGCTGGCACCCATTGCATAGGCTTGCTTTTGCGCATCAGTCATTTCTTCTTTGTTGAGCGCAGGTGCTTGTGCAGTCTCTGCGGTGGTATCTTGTTGTGGCTGACAGGCAGCCAAACCAAGTGTTGCAACAATAGAAAGGGCAACGAGCGACTTTTGCATATACTTCTCCGTTTATTGATGGGCAGCTTGCTTATCGTGCGCAACACTGCCTGTCTAATTTAAAGGTGTAACTGGATTTAAGCGATACTTTAACATGCTTAACGAAACAAACACGAGTCTCTGCCGCATAATGCCGTGAATCGTCGGCAGAGGGACGCATATATACGTTTCGTGTTATTATCGAGCCAGTAAATGTTAATAGAACAGCCTATGACAACACTACAATTCAAAATGTTCACTTATTTGTCGGTTGCGGCTCTCAACTGCGTTGCCTTAAGCGGATGTATTGTGCCGGATACCACGCCAGATAAGCAATGGCGTATTGTTGAAGAAGGTGCCTATGCCGCCGATGTGTCAACTGATGGTAAGCTAAGCCTGGTATCAGGCATTAATAATGGTATTCACGTTTGGCGTTTTGGTGAAGACCAACCGCTATACCAATGGAGCCATCAGGGCGACGGAAACAACCTGGTGGCGAATGTGCATATTAGCGCAGACAATAGCTATGCGGTAACCTCAGACCGCGAAGCGTTTGCAACCTGGAGTTTAACAACCGGCGAACCGGTAGGGTTCTGGCGCATTGACGAGTCGAGTATTCGCGACGTGGCAATAGCCAATGGGGGGCGTGGCGTCGTGGTTGGGCGTTCAAACGGTCAGGTCATGTTTTTTGAGCCGGGCAGTGGACGACGTCTTGAATTTTTGGGTCATCAGGAACGTATCAACAGCGTAGATGTGACACCCAACGGTAAGTATGCGCTCACGGGGGGGAACGACTATGTTGCTTACCTGTGGAGCACCGAGTCGGGACAGGTTATTCATTCCTTTACCCATCCGAGTCGCGTTACCCTGGTTGCTCTTGATGATCAGGGGCGTTATGCGTTTACCGCTGACAGTCAGCAAAAGTCGCAGATTTGGAATGTTCAGACAGGTGAGCCCATCAGCCAGTTGCAATATATCGCACGCCAAAAGATATTTACTGATGCCGTATTCTCTGCGGATGGTAAGTACTTGCTTACAGGGGCGCCATCGCGGCGAATGTATTTATGGAATGTACAAACCGGCGAGCAGGTGGGCGAATGGAAAGTGGCACCGCGAGAAAATATGTCTCCACCATCAGCTGTTGTGTATGGTGTGGGTTTTATTGATGAAAAGAATCTAATTTCCGTCAGCAGTAGCGGGTTAGCGGAACTGTGGAGTATGCCAGAATCATGACAACATCTAATGAGGCCTTGGCGGCGCAATTAGTCGACGCCAATAATGCAATTGCTGAACTTGAAACTAAGTTAGCGTTTCAGGAATATACCATAGACGCGCTCAACGACGCGCTATCTAACCAGCAAATTCAAATCGAAAAAATGCAGTATCAGTTGCGCCACGTGATTGATAAAGTGAAAGGCATGGAGCCCTCGAATATTGCTAAAATGTCAGAAGAGGTTCCGCCACCCCATTACTAAGGCCTGTTATTTTCCCCTCAAACAAGGTTCTTTATCGCTTGTTATTCAGGGGCAATGTAGCGTGTGACTAACCAGCTTTGCGCTTGTTTTTTTAACAGCAATACCTGCTCACCCTGGCTGAATTGCTCATTGTTCTCCATGGGCTCAACCAGCAAATAATGGGCCTGGCCTGAACAATCGGTAAACTTAGCTTGCGCCGGACTGCGCGGACGCGCGACACCCGAGGTAATACAGCCTACCGTACCCACTAAATGTTCTATTGGTAAGGTCGCAGTAGGTTGTTCAGGCAACCAACGGGCGATTAAACCGCCACATTGTGCGGTAATGACGACGGCAATTAGCAAAGCCAGGGCTATAACCGGCCAGGGGTTAACGTAGGTGGCTAAAAAGTGTAAAGAAAGAAAGTTTAATACCAGGCCTGTAATGCCAAAACTGGTCACTAATAGCATCAGCCATACCAAGAAAGGGAGACGGTCGAGTGCAAGCCAGGTGGCGAGGGTTCTACCTGAGGCTGTATCACTGTGACGGTCGGTGGTTGCTTGCTCAGCCACAATACTCAGCAGGCTGACGCCAAAAAGCATACCGGTTATTTCGAGGGTAAGTAAGGTAAGCACCGCGCCAAGCCCGCAGCTAAACCAAATATTAGCCTCGTTTAATAAGAGTGATAACATAACCACCGTCCCTGATGTATGTTTACAGACAAGAAAAATTAGTGTAGCCCAGTTTCAAATTCCGGCAAAGATTTTTCGTTTTACCATTGGGGGATGTCAGCTGTTGCTATGATGGCAGGTATGGTTCACAGGTCAGGAGCTTTAAGCGGGCGCTTCGCCTGATACTATTACGGCCTGATTTTGCTGGCTAAATACAATCGCCACATCGTCATGCAGTTAACGGCTAACAGCGTGGCCTCAAGCAGGGTGCCGCCAATGGAGCCGACAATAATATTATTGGTAAGCCAGCAGATCGCACCGAGTAAAAAGGCAATCCGCATTTTTATACCAGATAAACAAAACAGCGCATAGGTACCAATACAGGTGCCCAGAATGGGAAACAAATCGTACCATGCATCGGCTAACGCCAGGCCAAGTACCAGTGCTATCACAATAAAAACATAGGCGACAATGCGGGAGCGGGTTTTAATGGACAGTCCGGTACGTACAACTGCCAGTAAGGCACTCAAACAGGCCGTTACTGCGCCAAGCAGTGCAAAGTGCAGAGCATGGTTTAAGTTCATCACCACCATCATAATACGCAGGCGCTGATCGTTGCGCTGATAAAAGCACAAAATGCCGAGTACAAAACTCAGCATGCCTACTGCCTGGGCTAAATTAAATTCTGGTAGCAAAATTAGTGAGTACTTACTGTTAGTGGTTGGCTAAATTTAATTTGGTTTAAACACACCAATGATGTTATCGCTGCCGCGACTGGCGGTTTTTACCTCTGCCTGGGGTTGCGTGTCAGTATAGTCACACTCAACACAGGCAAGTTTTTCTACGTTGTTCTCGAAAAATAACATAATGGTGTCCATGGCCTTACATTTAGGACAGGTTGCACCGGCAATAAAGCGTTTTCGTTGGCGTTGACTCATGCTACTCACACAATTAAATTAATCAAAATCTTTCGGGTAATTTTTTGACCTAAGCATAATCAACCGACAATCAGTTAATGCTAGCTCGATATTGTTAATACGGCAGGTGAGCAAATGCAGATCGCATGCAGACCTTCTGATAAACTACCCAGCCAGGCTATGTTATCACAGGTTATCGCAGTTTTATGATTCAGTTATCCGACGTTACGTTGATGCGCGGCAGCAAAGTTTTGCTTGATGGCGCGTCGGCGCAGGTATTTCCCGGTCACAAGGTTGCCCTCATCGGCAGTAATGGCTGTGGTAAATCAACGCTGTTTGCGTTATTGCGCGGCGAACTGAGTGTGGATGCCGGTGATTGCTCGCTGCCTGCTGACTGGCGCATTGTCAGCGTGGCCCAGGAAACCCCGGCGGTCAACCGTAGCGCTATCGATTATGTTATCGACGGTGATAAGCATCTGCGCCGTTTACAGCAACAGCTGGCCGACGCCGAGCAGGCCCATAATGGCGAGGCCATCGGCAAGTATCACGATTTGCTGGCACAGGCCGGCGCCTATGATGTTGAACCCAGAGCGGCGACGATTTTAGCCGGCTTGGGGTTTACCAATGAGCAACTCACCGCGCCGGTAACGGACTTTTCCGGTGGCTGGCGCATGCGTTTAAACCTGGCGCAGGCGCTGCTTTGCCCGTCAGATCTGCTGTTGCTTGATGAGCCCACCAACCACCTCGATTTAGATGCGGTAATTTGGCTGGAGCGCTGGTTGCAACGCTATCAGGGCACACTGCTGTTAATTTCTCACGATAAAGCGTTTATCGACAGTTGTGTGGCACAGATTATCAGCGTCGAACAACAAAAGCTTATTGCCTATACCGGTAATTATTCGAGCTACGAGACCCAACGCGCCGAGCGATTACGTTTACAGGATATTGAATACAGTAAACAGCAAGACAAGATAGCGCATCTGGAGTCGTTTATTAATCGCTTTAAGGCCAAGGCGAGTAAGGCCAAGCAGGCGCAAAGCCGCATCAAGCAACTGGAAAAAATGGAAACACTGCTGCCTGCACACCATGCCAGTCAGTTCAGTTTTGCCTTTAAACCACCCAGTGCGCTGCCAAATCCGTTGATACAAATGGAAAAAGTGATGCTCGGTTATGGCGAGCACATTGTTTTACAACAGGTTAAGTTAAATTTGGTACCCGGTAGTCGGATTGGTTTACTGGGCCGCAATGGACAGGGTAAGTCAACCCTGATCAAACTCCTCGCTGGCGTGCATGCGCCTAAAGCAGGGGTGTTTAACACCGCAAAAGGACTCAACGTTGGTTACTTTGCCCAGCATCAGCTCGAAACGCTTGATCCCAGCGCATCAGCCCTGTTACACCTGCAGCGACTCGACAGCAAAGCCACCGAGCAACAGCTGCGGGATTTTCTGGGCGGTTTTGGTTTTCACGGCGATGAAGCCACAGGGCCGGTAGCCCCCATGTCCGGTGGTGAGAAGGCGCGTTTGGTGCTGGCCCTTATTGTGTATCAAAAGCCTAATATGTTGTTACTCGATGAACCTACCAACCACCTCGACCTGGAAATGCGCCATGCCTTAAATATCGCCTTGCAGGGCTTTGAAGGGGCCATGGTGCTGGTCTCGCACGACCGTTATTTATTGTCGGCAGTGTGTGAAGAGTTTTACCTGGTTGATAGCGGCGACGTTGCCCCCTTTAGTGGCGATCTGGAAGATTACCGCGACTGGATTTTAGGGCAACAACAAAGCGATAAGGCATCCGCAACTGCGCCCGTCGACGACAAACCCAAGGTAGACCGCAAAGCAGAAAAACGCCGTGAAGCTGAGTTTCGCCAGTCTACCGCGCCGCTGCGCAAGCAAATACAAGAGGCTGAAAAGGCGATGGAAAAGCTTAATACTGCGCTCGCCGACGTGGAGAACGAACTCGCCAGAACCGAGCTTTACGAGGCCGATAAAAAAGCCCAGTTAATGAGCTATTTGGACAAACAAGCAAGTCTTAAATCTCAAATAGAGATTGAGGAGATGCAGTGGCTGGAGGCACAGGAAGCGTTGGAAGAGGCTAAAACCCGCTACGCGATCACTGCCTGACAATGACACAGCTAACCAAGGATACGTTTTGGCAGCACAGTGTAGCGGTTTACACTAAGGAAGGTGTTGCAAAGGCGTGTTTAACCCTGCAGGACCAGTATCAGGTTAATGTTAATTTACTGCTGTTGCTGCATTGGTGTATAACCCATCAATATCAGGTCGATGACGCACTGCTCACCCGGCTCAGGCAGGCCGTGGCGCAAACCGATCCGGTTATTCAGGCGCATCGCCAGCAGCGGCGCAACGCTAAGGGCACAGAACACTATGAAACGCTTAAGGCCATGGAGTTAGAGCTGGAAGCGCAGCAACAGGCAGCGCTGGTCGCCGTACTTAATCAATCACAGCCCATCGATAAGGCTGGCGACAGCAGTGATAACCATAGCATTCAGGTCGGCAAGTGGCTCAACCTGCCCGATAGCCACCAAATCAGACAGTTAATCAGTAAAGTAATCAACACATGACAACACCGTCTAGTCATACTCAAGGTTCTGCACACGGGCGAATAATACAAAGTAGTTTCAGGGCACCGCGCTGGGCTCGTAACCGCCACATTCAGACCATTTGGCCTCGCTTTCTGCAACAACGGTTACCGCTGAGTTACACCACCGAGCGGGTTAAGCTCGACGACGGTGATTTTATTGACCTTGCCTGGGGGCCCGCACCGGCAACACTGACCGGCATGGTGGTGATGTTTCATGGTCTGGAAGGTTCCATTAAATCGCACTATGCCAACGATATGATGGCGACGCTAAGCGATAATGGCTGGCAGGTGGTGCTCATGCATTTTCGCGGCTGCAGCGGCGAGGTCAACCTCACATCCCGGGCGTATCATTCGGGAGAAACCGGCGATCCAACGTTTATTATTAACCAGTTGCACAAACGCTACCCCGATGTACCAAAGGTGGCACTGGGTTTCTCCCTCGGCGGTAACATGCTGCTTAAGCTGTTGGGGGAAAACCCCGATAGTCTGGGCCTTAAGGCGGCCGTGGCGGTCTCTGCGCCGTTAAAACTGGATGAATGCGCATCGAGCGTGGATCAGGGGTTTTCCAAAGTATACCAAAAGTACCTGATCCGCAGCATGAAGCAAAACCTATTGCAAAAAATGCAGCGCATTGACTATCGCGATATTCTGCAGATAAGCGCCCACGAGGTAAACAATATTCACACCTTTTGGCAGTTCGACGAGCGTGTCACTGCGCCTTTACATGGCTTTGCCGACGCGCGTGACTACTATGAGCAATGCAGTGCGTATTTTTATTTAAAAGCCATTCATAGCCCGACCCTGATTATTCATGCGCTGGACGATCCCTTTATGAATCACACAATTATACCGCCTGAATCAGAACTGGGCAGACACGTCACGGTTGAATTGAGCGAAAACGGCGGCCATGTTGGCTTTATGTCTGGTACTCCCGCTCGCCCACAGATATGGTTGCAACAGCGGGTTAAACGCTATTTTTCTGATTTTTTGCCAACGCTGGAGTCACTATGATCATACCCATCGACGAGATCGCCGCAGAGACGTTGCACAACATTGCCAAAGAGTTTGTACTGCGTGAAGGCACCGATTATGGCGAGATTGAAACCGAACTCAGCACGAAGGTGGCACAGGTGGTATCACAGCTTAAAAGCGGTGAGGCACTGCTGGTGTATTCAGAGTTGCATGACACCGTAGACATACGCCCGGCGCGAGAGTACCGCGACGAAGCACAATAGGTATTGCCCCCGGATGAGGACCTTGCACAATAAAAAAACTCCGCCACGTCCGTGTGGCAGAGCATGCAAACCTGATTCTTTTTAACGCACAGAGTTTAAAATACGTAGCGGCCAGACAGCTGAAATACGTCTGCATCGTCCATTAATTCGTAGTTGGCGCCAACGGCCAGTTGCGGGTTCAGGTAGTAATACGCCCCCGCTTTAAACGTCATGTCGCCTTCATCAATATCCAGGTAGCCAAGCTCGCCATTAACTTCTATGTCCGGGGTAATGAAGCTGCGAACGCCGCCTACCAGACTGTAGCCGTTGTTGTCATAGTAATCAGAATCAATGCGCTCAAAATTAGCGCCCACGTAGACATCCGTCGTTGGGTTGAGTCTTAACCGATAGCCACCACCGAGTGTGAGCGTAGTGAAGTCGGCGCTGCGACTTTCCGCCCAGCCATATTCGCCGTTCAGATAAAAGTGCTTATCGAGAGAATATTTGCCATTAATTTGCAGGCCATCGGGGTCGAAACCGCCATCGCCGTCATAGCTCAGATAGCCGCCTTCCAGGTAACGCCAGTCAGGCGTCGCTGCTGTGCCCGGCACAGGAACAAACAAAAATGCCAGGGCTGCGCTGGTCAGAAATACCGTATTTTTCATCTTTACTACTCCGTTACTTGAAAACCTTGGTGTTTACACTGCCATCGCAAGCTTCAGGCCAGGCTGTAAGTTAAACTCGCTGGATATAATTTTTATCTTTTATTTACAATGGTTTAGGTTTGCTAATCGTTGTGCTGGCATTGTTGCCCGGGCGTAGTGCCGGCTATGCGTCTACCTATTTAGGTGATATTGTGTTGCAAATAAGCAACACTTTTGGGGATTAAACCATTCACGATAACCAGAGGAACAGCGCGGTGCAGCAAGCAAACGTAGTACAGCTGATGTGTAAGTTATTGTTTTTCTGTGGCTAAAAAATGCAGTTGAACTGAATAGACCAGATTGGATCGGCTTTTGCTCAATACCTCTGCATAAGCTTTTCGCATCGGTCTTAAAGCATGTAGCAGTGCTGAAGGTACCAAGGTAACGACTTTCACACGACTGCTTTACATCAAACGGAGATAACAATGCCAACAACCAATCGGTTATTAGTTTTACCAGCAATGTTGACGGCTAACGATCATCATCAATATGGTCTTCGCGGTAGTGCGCTGCTGCGCCGCATGCTTGCGTGCGTCACCATGTTTTTATTTGGCTCAGCCATGGCGCTGGCTGAGCCCGTCTCGGAAAATAATTTACCGCCCGCGTCAGCGCCTATTTTGCATAGCATCATCAATGATGCCCGCGCATCAGCGCAGCAAGACTACGAGATGACAGATCATAACCTGGCTGACGAGCTCAAAGACATGAGTTATGAGAACTATCGTGAAATTCGTTTCGATAGTGAAGACAGTTTATGGCGTGGCGTTAATAACTTTGAAGTGCAGTTTTTTCATCCCGGATTTTTGTACCAGCAACCGGTGAGTATTTTTACGGTTGGCGCCGATAATCAGGCGCAGCCTCTGCCATTTTCCCCGCAATCATTTAACTACACCGGTTCGGCGCAGCCGCTTGCTAAAGTCACCAAAGAAAGCGATGGCTATGCTGGGTTCAGAGTGCACTACCCGATTAAAAATAAGCAATACAAAGATGAATTTGCCGTGTTTCTGGGCGCGTCTTACTTTCGCTTAGTGGGTAAAGAGCATGTCTATGGGTTGTCTGCCCGTGGCCTGGCTATCGACACAGGGATGCCAGAAGGTGAGGAGTTTCCGCACTTTACATCGTTTTGGCTGATTGAGCCTGACGATGGCGATGCAATGATTATTTATGCCCGCTTAGAAAGCCCGTCGGTGAGCGCCGCTTACAAGTTTACCGTGATGCCCGGTCGCCAAACCACTATGCAGGTAGAAAGCTGGTTGTTTGCCCGGGAAGACGTTACCAAACTGGGTATCGCGCCCTTTACCAGCATGTTTTTGTACGGCGAAAACACCGCGGTAAAACCCGATGACTACCGCCCGGAGGTACACGACAGCGATGGTATGGTGTTGCGCACCAGCAATGGCGAGCAAATCTGGCGAGTGCTGACCAATCCTGCCCAGTTGCAAATTACGTCGTTAAGCGATAATGCTCCGGCGGGCTTTGGCATGCTCCAGCGTGACACCCGCTTTGCCAGCTATTTGGATGGCGAGGCCAATTACCATCAGCGCCCCGGACTGTGGGTCACCCCCAAAACCGGCTTTGGCGAAGGTCGTTTAGAGCTGGTGGAAATTCCTACGCAATCGGAAACTCACGACAATATTGTGGCGTACTGGGTGCCGGCAGAGCCCCTACTGTCTGGCGAAAGCCGTTACTTTGCTTATCAGCTCGACACTGTGACCGGCAACAAAGAATCAACGCTGGCAACGGTGGTTCGCACCCGTCAGGGGGCAGCGGTGTTGCCAGGCGAAAAAAATAAGCAGGTTAAATCCCGCCGTTTTGCGGTGGACTTCGCCGTCCCCGAAAATCTGAAAATCGAAGCGGAGGCACTTAACCTGGCGGTGGAAACTAACCAGGGGCAAATTCACCACGCGCGGGTGTACCCGGTAAATGACGGCAATCTGCTGCGCGCCACATTTTTGCTAACCCCTCAGAAAGCCCAACCTGCCGATATGCGTGTGTATCTTCAGCAGGACAATCAACTAATTAGTGAGGTTTGGAACTATGTCTATCATGCACAATAATGCTCACTTGAATTCGCGCAATACCTCGCCCAATGTGCCTTCAACGCTGCAGACGTTTGGCGCCGGCGCACGGTTATTGATGATGGCGCTTCTGGTCTTACCCACTGCGGGTCTGGCGACCTGGAGCCTGTACGAAATCTTTAAACCCAATCACCTTACCGCGCTGGAAACCGCGCAACTGGGCCTTAGTATGCTGCTGTTTATCTGGCTGGCGATGTCGTTCTGGACAGCGGCGATTGGTTTCGTGCTTAAGCTTTTTAATATTGATCCACTGAGCCTGCGTAAAGCCTTACCGGCGCCCGACACCGGAGCAGAATTATGCCAGCGTCACGCGGTGGTCATGCCGGTTTACAACGAAGATACACGGCGCATTATGGTGGGATTTGAGGCCTGTGTTCGTGAGCTGGCAGAAACCAGCAATGGCAAACAGTTTGATTTTTACATGCTCAGTGACACCACCGAGCCGGCCAGGGCAGAAGCCGAACTCAATGCCTGGCAGGCGCTGACGTCGCGCTTAGGTATTTATAGTGAGCAGGTGTTTTACCGTCGACGCGAGCAAAACACCGGCCGTAAGGTGGGTAACCTGGCCGATTTTTGTCAGCGCTGGGGAAGTCGTTACGAAGCGATGATTGTACTGGATGCTGACAGTGTCATGTCGGGTGAGCGCATGGCCGATCTGGCTTACCGTATTGAGCAAAACCCCGACACGGCATTGATACAAACCATCCCTATGCCGGTCCGTCAGAATACCTTTTTCGCCCGCTTTGTGCAGTTTGCAGCGCATTTATACAGTCCAATGCTGGCGACCGGGCTGTCGTTCTGGCAAACCGACAGTGCAAATTACTGGGGGCATAACGCGATCATTCGTATTGCGCCTTTCATCCAGCACTGTGGTTTACCTACCCTGGCCGGTAAAGCGCCTTTTGGTGGCGAAATCCTCAGTCACGACTTTGTTGAAGCCGCGCTGTTGCGCCGGGCCGGATGGCAGGCTTATTTGCTTACCGATACCACCGGCAGCTATGAAGAAGTACCGTCCAATATGCTCGAGTACGCCACCCGTGACCGCCGCTGGGTGCAGGGCAATATTCAACACCTGGGGTTACTCAGCATTAAAGGCCTGAAACTGACCAGCCGCTTGCACTTTTTATTTGGCGCTTTTGCGTATATGTCATCGCTACTGCTGCTACTGGTGCTGGCCTTTGGTACTGCCGATGCCCTCTACCGTGCCTTAACACCGGTGGCGTTCTTTTCCGCCGAGTACCAGCTATTCCCCGATTGGCAGATAGCGCGGCAAGGTCTCATGTTCGCCACCATGTGGATGACCGTCGCACTGTTGTTTATGCCTAAAATACTGGGGTTAGTGCTGGCAATCATACAGCGTCGTAATGAGTTTGGCGGCGTGTGGCGCCTGCTCAAAGGCGGCATAATGGAGCTGGCGATGGCCATTATCATTGCACCGCTAATGATGTTTTATCACAGTTATTTTGTGCTCAGCGTGTTTGTAGGGCACTCGGTAAAATGGGAAGCACAAGCTCGCGAAGGTAGCATGGTGCCCTGGTTAACATCGTTAAGACGCGGTTATGTAGCAACCCTCGTTGCGCTGGTATGGGGGGGTGTCACCTTTTACTATACGCCCGGCTTATTTACCTGGTTGCTGCCGGTATTATCGGGCCTGCTGCTGGCCGCCCCGCTTATTCGCCTGACCTCAAGCCCGACATTAGGCCAAATGAGCAAGCGCGCCGGCATATTTGTTATTCAGGATGAACTGAATGAATGCCGGGCGCTTAAACGGGTTCGCCGCGGTATGGCAAATATCAGTTACAGCGAAACGGATATTCTGTATGCATCGGTGCCAGCACTGCCGGCAACAGCCTGGCGGCCCATGATCATTCAGGACTTTACCGTGTACCCCGACACTCGCCTGCCGCTAGCGGCGCAGACGGCGACCTAGCCACCCCTGGCAACAGCTTTACAGGCTGCATAGTAATACCGTTAGCCGGCTTTGAGGCCGGCTAAATAGCGCTTGCCTCGCGCGTTAATGGTGAGCTGGCCGCAATACCGACTGTCGGTGGCAGCAGTAGTATGCCCCGGCATTACAATTAAATCGCCCTGATGCGGTAATCCGCTGCGACTAACTAAAATCTTCGATTGAATTGATTCGTAATGAAGGACACACTTAAGCCTGTGATTATATAAGAGGCTATCAAATGACCGGACGTTGGTCGTTAAAAACCCGTTTTACACTGTTAGTGGTGGCATTGGTCAGCGGCTCTATACTGCTTTTGAGCGGGCTCGTTTATAGCGTTTCCTCAGAGTACATTCGAAACTCAATTGGCGAATCAATGGTTGAGCGCTCCGATCACCTGGCTGCGCAACTCGATCAGGATATGGCTGCCAGAGTGCAGGAAATATTGCTACTGACCAGCTTGTATCAGACCAATAATCAGCTTTCCGACGATGAAATTCGTGCTCAGCTCGAGCAAATACAAGCGCAGCACAGTGTCGCGTCGTGGATAGGGTTATTAAATAGTGAGGGCATAGTACGCGTTGCTACGGGGGGCATTCTCGAAGGCGTCAATATTGCCCATCGACCGGTGTTTCAATCAGGCAGCCAACAGCTGTGGTTAGGTGATGTACACGATGCAATATTGCTCTCTAAACTGTTACCTAATCCCTCGGGCGAACCCATAAAGTTTGTTGATGTAGCTGCACCCTTGCGAGGCGAAAATGGCGCCCTGGAGGGCGTGCTGGCCATGCACTTAAGCTGGGAATGGGCTGTGAAAGTTATGCAGTCTATGTTTGAGTCGAACCACACAAAAGCTTATCCGCTGGAATATTTTGTGCTCAGCGAAAGTCATACGATATTACTGGGACCCAAAGCATCGATAGGTACGCCTATCAGTCGTCTTGTTGATTTAGAGCATGCCTCGCAAGAAGATAATGGCGGCTGGAACATTCGCCAATGGTCAGATGGCCGTTATCTCACCGCAATGAGTAAAACCAAAGGGTATGCAGAGTATGCCGGTTTAGGTTGGGATGTCGTGGTCAGAGTGCCGGAGCAAAACGCGTTTGCGCCGGTCAATTTACTGCAAGTCAAAATTGCCATATTAGGCGTCATTATGCTGTTGATATTTGCCGGCACCGGATGGTTCTTTACGGCGCGCTTCTCTGATCCGCTGGTGCGACTGGCCAGAGCGGCTGATAAAATCAAAACGTTGCAGGATGAAACTACAATCCCTGAAGAGCATGCCTCGCTCGAAATCGAAGGCTTATCCAGATCATTGAATGAATTATTGCTGCGGTTGAAGTCGCAGCGGGAAGAAATTGACGATCTAGAAGATATTGTGCATACCGATCCTTTAACCGGTTTGCCTAATCGTGCATTTTTAAAAGAGTATTTGCAGCATTTAACCCCCGAAGCAAAGCGCAACAATTTAGCTATTGGCTTGCTCTACATTGACCTTGATAGCTTTAAAGAGGTCAACGATACCCTTGGTCATCACGCCGGTGATATTCTGCTGCAAACGGTGTCGAAAAGATTAACCGACGTTATTCGTGGTGAGGACATTGTGGCCCGTATCGGCGGCGATGAATTTGTTATGGTGGTAAAAAGCAGCCGCGCCGATATCGAGAGCTTACTGGCCGATTTAGGCTCAAGAGCGGTTAAACAGATATCCGGAGCCACCGATGTCGGTGAGGACCAGGATGTTCAGATTGGCGGCAGTGTGGGTGCAGCCTGGTGGCCGCACCATAGCCGCGATATTAACACTGTCGCTAAATATGCCGACGAAGCGCTCTATCAGGCTAAACGAAATGGTAAGGGGCAATTTCAGCTTTATCATTCGACCAGTGAGGAATAACCGGGCGGCCGCCCCTTTATACAATTACTGGTGGACAGGTATGTTGAACGCGAACACCAGCTTACCGCTTACAGCCTACAACTGATTTGGTTACTAACGGACCCTGTTTTTCCCGCAAGCATTTAACATAAAGTAAATGCTTACACACTTTGAGCGTTAGATTTAGTAATGATTAAACGCAACAACACAAATATCAGGCGCGCCTCTTTGTCTGCTGTAAGCACAATACCAGCGGCGCCACCTACGCTTATCGTTGAGAAATAAGCGGTTGTGTGTATTATAATTAACAGAGCATGATCAAAAGATGGCAGGAGCAAGGTAATGCAAGTGGGTACAAGGATATCAATACCGGTATTGCAGACAACGCGGCTACGGACGCTCTGTATTTTAGGTGTTTACCTGTTACTGACAGGGTGCGTCACCAATAAAGAAATGGTGATTGTGGAGTCTGGTGTGAAAATTGAGTGCAGAGGACTGTTTACCACCAATGATGACGACTGTGATCAGGCTTATTCCTTCGCTAATGGCATGCACGACCACTACGAGCAGCAATTGAAACCGATGCATGAACGCCAGGATATCCTGAGTGAGCAGATGCGCGAGTACAATCAGTCCGGTCGGCATTAACCTGTCCATACGTTGTGGGCATAGGCTGATAATCAGGCTCGGTGGCGAGCGCATTCCTAAAAAGCCTATTCGCCCTGGGCGCCGAAAAGTCCGGATTGCACAGCGAGTCAGCACTCGCTAATCGCACAGAAAACAAAAAAGGAGCAATCACTTGCTCCTTTTTGCTATGCGTGGACGCTGGCTACATTTCAAATGTCACCGAGAAAGTCACCGGTGAAGTATGCGTAATACTCTTTAAGCCGGCGATGTCTTGTAACATGTCAAGGCCTGCGGCTAAACCAAAGGTTTCTGCGCCAATCAAGGTTGGTGACACGGTACTGACAACCAGGGTGTCGTCGGCAACCTTACTGACACTGACATTAAAGCTGACAGGAGCTTCGATGCCGTGCAGCGATAACGTGCCGTCTACCTTGGCCATTTTGCTGAGCCCGGTATCAAGGCTCATTAATTCTTCAGGTACGCTTGCCGTAAAGGTGGCAGTGGGGAATTTTGCCACATTAAACAGCTTTTCCTGCATGCGCGTATCGCGAATGGCAATAGAGGTGTTCACGGAACTCAGTGGTACCTCGATAGTCAGCTGACCGGCGTCAGTCACGGTGCCGGATAACTCCCCGAAACTGTGCACCTCAGTAACTTGTGCATTTTTCGTTGACATAAAATGCAGGCTCGATTGCTCGGCATTCACTGACCAGTCGGCAAACACAGGGCTGGCCAACAGGCCGCTGAGAAGAACAAGTGATTGTTTAATCATAAAAATACTGACTCCTTAGTATTGGATTATATCCCGCCATGGCACGCTCTGATCGCCCAGAACTATAAAATCGGGGTTTTCAAGTGTATTACGCTGATTGTAACTCAGTGGTTCAAAATCAGCCGCATAGATTGCGCCGCCTGCTTCCGACACAATGCATTGTGACGCGCCGGTATCCCATTCGCCGGTTACCCCTAAACGCATAAATGCGTCGGCTTTACCTTCGGCAATAAAACAGGATTTTAGCGAGCAGCTGCCTAGTGGCAGGGTTTGATAAACGCGTTTTGCACACAGCTTTGACACCACCCGCTCACGGGGCTGGCGACGGCTGATGGCCAGAATAACCACACTGTTATCCGGATCATCAAGCTTACGCACCGAAATTGGGCCACTGTCGCCGGGCGAATCTTTAAACGCCCCGTGTCCGCTTAATGCATAATACAGGGTTTGACCCGGCGGCCAGAAAATCACCCCTATCTTAGGCTGATTGTTTTCGATCAGGGCGATATTCACGGCAAAATCGCCGCTGCGTGCGATAAACTCCTGGGTGCCGTCTATCGGATCGATTAACCAGTAGCGCTGCCAGGTTCTGCGTTCATGCAGATTGGCATGTTTGGTTTCTTCCGACAATATAGGAATATCAGGAGTTAATGCCTTAAGGCGATCAGTAATAATTTCGTTGGCCTTATAGTCGGCACTGGTCACCGGTGATTCGTCGTCTTTCTGGTAACTCTCAAAGTCGCCGTCGTCGTAGAGCTGCATGATAGCTTCGCCAGCTTCCAGTGCAGCGTCTTTGGCGATTTGTAATAGCGCCTCGTCGTTAATCTCAGACATAGTTGTGCTCCTTTAACCACTTTTGAGCCAAAAACAGTGCCGCAATGCAGCGGGCTTCGATAAAATCCTCGCGGGCTAATAATTCGTCTGCCTGAGCAATTGGCCAGCGAACCAGTTCTAGGGGTTCGGGCTCATCGCCGGGCAGGGTTTCAGGATAGAGGTCCTGAGCCATAACAATATTCATCTGGGCATTAAAAAAGGTCGGTGCCATGTTCACCTTGTGAATGGCTTCGAGCTGGCGGGCGCCAAATCCGGCTTCTTCTTTCAGTTCCCGGTTGGCTGCTTCCAGCACACTCTCACCTTTATCAATCAGACCTTTGGGAAAGCCCAGCTCGTAGCTATGGGTGCCCGCCGCATATTCTCTGACTAACAAAAAATCGCCGTCCTGAATGGCAACAATCATTACTGCGCCACGGCTGTAACCGGCCATACGTTCAAACTGGCGGGTGGCACCGTTGGTAAATTCAAGATCAACACGCTCAACACGAAAAAAACGGCTTTCAGCCACAATTTCGCGCTCATGAATGTGCGGTAGCGTTTTGTCCTTTTCAATATTGCTCATGTTGTTTAGGCCAGTCTTTCGTTATCATATTGTCTGACTTAAGGTTAACGTATTTAGAGGAAAAGCGCTTGCCATTTCTGCCCTGGGAAAAAATCAATACGGTGTTGTTAGATATGGATGGCACCCTGCTCGATCTCCACTTTGATAACCAGTTCTGGTTAGAGCACCTGCCACGAAAACTGGCCGCGAAAACCGGTCAGTCTGAGGCTGAGTGTCGCCAGGAAATGCATCAGGAGTACAACCGGTTAAGCGGTCAAATTGAATGGTACTGTCTTGATTACTGGGCCAAACGCCTGGATATGGATATCGTTGCGGCCAAACGGGAAATCGAACACCTTATTGCCATGCGCGATGATACCCTGCCCTTTTTAGATGCGCTGCATCAAAGCGGCCGCGAGGTGGTACTGGTCACCAATGCCCACCCCGACAGCCTGTCACTTAAAGTGGAGCACACCAGGCTCGACAGCCACATTGATACGCTGATTTCCACCCACGAATTTGGCGTTACCAAAGAGTCACAGCAATTGTGGGTTGCACTGCAGGCACGATTGGGATTTGACCCGGCCACCACGCTGTTTGTCGACGACAGTCTGCCTATTCTCGATGCGGCCAAACAGTTTGGTATTGGCCATTTACTGGCGGTCAAAAACCCCGACAGCAAACAGCCTGAGCGACTCATTGACAGCTATCCTGCGGTGAGCGATTACCGTACCCTGCTGGAAGACATTATTAAGCATCCGGTAAACAACGGTCAGGTCACCTCATGAAAATTGTAGTAGGGTCAACAAACCCGGTAAAAGTGAATGCCGCGGCTAATGCATTACAGAAAGTCCTCGATTGCGACGACTGTGAAGTGATTGCTTATGCTGCGCCCAGCCAGGTGGCTGATCAGCCCATGACCGAGGCAGAAACCCGCCTTGGCGCGGTCAACCGGGTAAAAGCCTGCGTGCGGGCGCACCCGGCTGACTGGTACATTGCCATTGAGGGCGGAGTGGATAATTTTGCTGATGGCCCGGCCACGTTTGCTTACGTGGCCATTTGTAATGGCCCGGAGTGGTCAGTAGGGCGCAGCGCTAATTTGCCATTGCCGGTCAGCGTTTTCAGGGCGCTGACCAAAGGTGAAGAGCTCGGCGATGTAATGGACAGGTTGTTTGATACCGACAACGTTAAGCAAAAAGGCGGCGCCATTGGTTTACTCACCAACAACCTGGCAACCCGCCAGAGTGTGTATGAGTTGGCCATTACTCTCACCATGGCCAGGTTCAATCATAGCGATCTGTTTAAAGCTTAAACTCAATATACCCATCGGCATTGGGACGGCCAAAGAATTTTGCCGCGTCATGCACTTCCTGCGGGAGTGACGGGTCGGGTTTAAACTGTCCGCTGACGCTTAGGTTGGTCATATCCTGTTGCGCTTTCGCCTGCATGGTTAACCCAAAGGCATTGGGCTCGGCCACATCCACCACAAACTGTTGTTGTGCACAGCTGATTTTCGCCGAGAAGGTGCCCAGCTCGATGGGCCCTTGTGTACCGGCCACCGAGGCATTGAGCCAGTCGCCGTACGCCATCATGTTTTCGCATGCGCTGTTGTCAAAGTCCAGATCTTCAACGTTCACCCGAAAACGACCACCGGCGGCAACCGGGATAGGCAGTGTGACCTCGGCCAGTACCCGCGCCACCGGCAAATACAGCAGAAAATCCTCAGTCGAAAACGAGGTGGGGTTAAACAGGCTAACACTGACCGGCCCTTTGAAAGCAATCGACGAGGCATCACGCATATTTCCGGCGTTGAGCTCAGCAGTCAGCCGGCCGGCCAGCAATGACCAGCCGGAGATATCCCAGCTCAAATCGTTGATCAGCGTATTGTTAAATTGTACCCGTTCAGCCTGACCCTGCCAGATGCTGCCCTCAACCCCACTGATACTGACGTTAGCGGGCAGTTTAACGCGGTTGACCACCTGCGCGGCCGGTATCGACATTATCAGTAGCACTACATACAGTAACAATGCGCCGAGTGCCCAGCGCCAGTTAAATTTCATCATTTCGTCAGCACCAGTCGACGCACTTTTATCATACCCGGGGCATTGGCTTCGGCCACATCAACCTGATCGATAACAATGCCACGTTGTTCCAGATTATTGAGCCACGACAGCAGGCTGTTAAAGGGCGCTTCGTCAATCCATACCTGAATTTCATCACCCTGCGGCTGCATTCGCGAGATTGTCAGGGCGAAGTTTGCGCTGCTCGAAGTTACAATTTGCGGCAGTGACCCGCTTACCTGCTGCTTGGTGCCCTGGGTACGGCGCAGCTGCGCTGCACGCAGGCTTTGTTCCTCAACCCAGCTAACCAGGCGCTTATTGCTGCTCAGCAATTGCGTTTGTTGGGTAATGCCCTGATTAAGCGGTGCCCACAGGCCCCAGTAAAAAATGCCGACGGCGACGACGATGGCCGATACCACCACCAGGCGCTGTTCGCGTTCTGTCAGTGCGGCGAATTTTTCTTTTACTCTCTTCATCTCGCACCCCGAATAGCCAGTGTGCCGATCACCTTGTCGTCACGATTGTTGATAGCGCCCTGCTGCACCTCAAACCCGGCCGCTTCGGCGCCGCGTTTAAAGGTATCGAGTGCATTAAAGTCTTTGCCCTGGGCCTGAATGCGGATTTCGGTATTGTTGGTATCAAAGCGCAGCGTTTGCGGGGTGACCTGAGAGTTAGCAAATGCCGGCCCCAGTTGTGACAGCATGACTAACATGGAGCTGCCAGCGCCGTTTTGCTCCAGGCGCTGCATTTCCTGTTCAATCTTAATGCGAACATTGCGGTAAGTGCCAATGTCAGGAAACCCCTGGGCAACGATGGCGTCGATTTGCTCGCTCAAGCGGGCATTTTGTTGTTGTAGCTGTACCAGCTGCAAAGCACGGTCGGCCACGCTGATCACCAGCACCACTGCCAGTAAAATCGCCGGGGTGCGCCACACCTGCCAAACGGCATTGTGTTCCCGTTTGGTTTTGTACTGTCCCTGCAATAACGAAAACGACGCTTTGTCAGCGTGCTTTGCCAACACCCCCATGGGCGGCAATTCGGCAATATCGTTGCGCTGTTCTATATTGGGCACGGCATGTAAATCGATTTCGGTGAGGGCCGTGAGTGAAACAACCTCGGGCTGTTGTTTGGCCTGAAACGCCAGCAAGCTGGTAAGGTATTGCTGCTCGCCCTGCATACCCTGCCACAGTCCCTGGCGGACAATAAGCTGTTCGCCAATGGCCAGCGCTACCCAGTCACTATCGGTATTGTCTGGCAGGGCCAGTGTGTCAGGCAGCAGCGCCTCGGCACTAAAGCCTGCATCTGTGAGCCATGCCAGCCACTGCGCCATCTGGCTGTGACTGACGATCGCCACCGACTGCTCGTTACCCTGTTTGGGGCCCATAGCAAAAAACAGTTCGCTGATATCCTGTGCCAGCTCGTCTTCGAGCATAAACGGAATGGCGCTGAGCAGTTTGCGGTTGGCTTTGCCGGGCAGCGTCACCTGACACAGGCGCACATCGGCACCGGGGACCAGCACAATGGCATTGCGCAGACTGGTGCGCTCGGTTAAGTCACTTAATTGTGCCGCGCCTGTTAACTCGCCGCTGGCGATAACATCCTGGCTCTGGGGTGACCACACCGCCCAATAAATGGGGTCGTGCTGGTCAGAGCCGAGCCTTACCACTAACTGTTCCATTACCTGATTACTCCAAATTCGCGCCGTAGCACCGCTATATTGCCTGATGTGCCAGCATTAAACACCGTGCTCATTGCAAAGCTTGCCTCATTGTAACGGCTCTTGGTGTGTAAAATAAAATACTCTGTGGTCACAGCAAACCATGCGGTTTGCTCTTGCTTTAGGTTGAGTGCTGCAATATCGGGCTCGCTCAAAAACGCATTGGCGTCTTTCCAGCCGTCCATGGGACGAGCACTGATCACTGACGCTGCCTGCGACACACTTAAGCCGGTCAGCGCTGCCAGCACCGGCGCCCGCTCTTCGGTGAGGGTATTGACGTTCACCAGTAGCTTTTCGTTATTGGGGATCACGCATATCTGCGGCAGCAGTTTATCGAGCCATTCAGGTTCAACGCCGTTGACAATACGCAGCTCCGACTGGCTGCTCATTTTGCTGTTGGCGGCCAGATAAGGATAGGGGCGCGACGCATACTCACTGTCTTCGGCCCCGTAGGCACGCATGCGATCATCATCGTCGAGCCAGTCGGCAAGGGAGTCGCGCACGGTATCAATGGTATAACTGGGGATATCTTCGTCGGTATATTGCAATAATCGGGCAAAGGCATTCATGGCTTCGGTAGGCTCCTGTCCGGTTGAGCCGGTCGCCCCCGCATTGGGTAACGCATTGAGATTAAAACAACTTTGCATATCTTCCAGATACACCTCTATGCCGCCACCTTCCATGGGGTATTCAAAGGCCTGCGCCCAGGGTTGGTTTAAGTGAATTTTTTCGCCGGTTTCCTGCATTAAGGTTACCAACGACTTACGGGCAAACTGCTCAGCGCTCATGGCATACCAGTAAGCCTGGTTATTGCTCTTAATATTGCTGGCGCGCTGCACCTGCAACTGCAAGCGTGCGCCCATCTCGGTGGCTAGGATAGCCACCAGTGCCACCACCATTAGCACGATTAACAGGGCTGCGCCGCGTTGCTGAATGACCCTCATGGTTTTAGCTCCGTGAGCGCAAATACCCGCTGAATACTGCCCACGTCGTTGAGCGTAACGGTAATGCGAATGCCGCGCGGCAGTACCTCACTGCTGTGGTTATCGTGCCAGGCCGATTCGTTGTCATCGCCGCTGTTACCGGTATAAAACTCCACGGTAAAGTCGCTGACGTTGTCGAGTAACACCCGCACCTTAGGCTCAAAGCCAATAACGTTGTCCACATACACGCTGCTTAAGCGTTCGAGCTTTTGTTCGTTTAAGCGGTAACCCACACTTTGCAGCGTGCTGCGCGGCAGGGCCAGTTTGGGGTTATGCCAGCCGCCGCGCACAAAGGCCAGACTGCCCGCGTCTGAATCGTTCAGTTCGCTGCCGCCGCGTAATACTATGTTGTTTTCCTGTCCTTCAATGCGCACAGCTCGCGGCACCGCTTGCAGAATGTCGCGCTCTAGGGTCATCATAAAGCGCTGCAACTGTTGCAGGCGGGCAAACTTTTCGGTGGAGATCTCGTCGCTGTCTATTACGGTTGATAATAGCGCGGTGGCACCCAGGCCAATCATGGCAAAAATTGCCATGGCGATGAGAATTTCGATCAGCGTAAAGCCTTTACTGCGCATTATGCCCCCGCGACCGGTTTGGCAAAGTATGTCACCACGGTGGTGATTGAATCGCTGTGATCGGCGCGCAAACCCACGCTTATCTCTACCGCTTTAAAGTCGCTGTCGCCGGTATCTTTAACTACCTGTCGCCAGTACCAGGTGCGTTCGGCCATGTCGGTTTGGCCTTTCACATTATTTTTAATCGGCCAGGGCTTTTCGAGTTGCAGCTGATTTAAGTGATTATTGGCGACCCAGGTGGCAATGGTCATTTCTTCAATTTGCCCCAGGCTGCTCAGGTGCTCTGCCGCGGCTTTCATAATGGCACCGCCGGTCATGGCAAAAATAAACAAGGCAACCATCACCTCCAGCAGGGTCATGCCGCCACTAAACCGCCCTGGCTGACGTTTGTATTGGCGAGTTGCTAGTCCCACTGCGCTTGCTCCCAGTCGGGCTGATCCAGCGGGCCTAGAAACTCTAACGGCGGTACATCGCGATTATTAAGCACAAAGTAAGCGGGCTGATTACCCGAAAAGTCAGGCTCATAATGAAACACCAGGCTAAACGGGGTAATTTCGCCGCTCGACATAATCAGGATCTGCGGTGGCGGGGGCGGCGGCTCTTCTTCACCCACGTTGATATCCTGCTCGTTAACACTAAGGGCGTTGTCGAACATGTCCCGTTCAAACAGCCGGTCGCCTTCTTCCCAGGGTAAGTCGTCGAGGGTCAGCGTAAAGAAAAACGGCTCGGTGAGCGTAACCGGTTCATACACTTTTTGCTCTTCGATAAATTGCCATTCGTCTTCGTCGTTGAGGCGCATAAAACTGTAGGTGCGGTTTTCCTCATCAATACGGATACCAAGCTGTTGCTGATTCAGGACGGCGTAATCGCTGGCCATATCAATAACCACCTGCAGGCGGCGTGCTTCGCGCTCGAGCTGCTCAGCCGGATCGGTAGAAATAGCATTAAAAACCACGTACCCGGCCGCCAGCCCCATTAATAACAGCACCAGCATAACTTCCAGTAAGGTAAAGCCGCGCGCGGCTCTGCCTGCGGTTAAAGCGGGTGGTAAAGTTTCATGGGAGGCGGCTGAGCGCATGGGTATAAAATCAACAAGCTTAATTTAAATACTCATTAATATTCCAGTTACCAATGTCATCATCGGTACCCGGTTCACCGTCGGGGCCATTCGAAAAAATATCGATAGTGTTCATTTCTCCGGGGCTGATCAGCGTGTAAGGGTTACCCCAGGGATCATCCGGTAGGCGTTTGATATAGCCATCGCTTGGGTAGTTACGCGGGATCGGATCCAGCGTCGGGATACTGACCAGCGCGTCGAGGCCCTGCTCGGTGGTGGGGAAACGGTTGCTTTTAAGCTTATACATTTCCAGTGCGCTTTCGAGCTGCTGGATATCAACGGCGGCCTTTTTAAGCTGCGCTTCTTCCTGATTACCCAGTATTTGCGGGGCGACCATTGAGGCAAGAATACCAATGATCAGCAGCACTACCATGATCTCGATTAGGCTGAAACCGGACTGACGTTTACGCATTTTCATTACACATTCACCATATTATTTAATGCCAGAATTGGTTGAATAATCGCCATGACAATAAACAGTACAACGCCTGCCATGGTGACAATAAGTAAAGGTTCGAACACCTTCAGTGAGACACTAATCAGCGACTCAAATTCCCTGTCTTGGTTATCTGCGGCGCGCCCCAGCATTTGCTGCAGCTCACCGGAGCGTTCGCCGGAAGCAATCATGTGCATCATCATCGGCGGAAATATTTTGGTATTGTCCAGCGCAACGCGCAGGCTCGAACCTTCTTTAACATGCACCGCCGCTTCGGCGATACGTTCTTTGATGTACAAATTTTGCAGCACATCGGTGGATATACGCATAGACTCCAGCAGCGGCACCGCACTGGCGGTTAAAATACTCAGTGTGCGCGCAAAGCGTGCCGTATTAAGCCCTTTGGTAACTTTACCAATCAGCGGTACACCCAATATAAAGCGGTGATAGCGCAGCCTGATGGCGGGCTTTTGGATAAGCCGCTGAAAAATAAGTACCAGCGCTGCAACGACTACCAGTAAATACAGTCCGTAGTGTTGCAACCACTCGCTAATGGCAATCAGCACCGTGGTAATGGTGGGCAAATCCTGCCCCATGTGATCGAACTGGCCAACAATTTTGGGCACCACTACGGTGAGCAGCACCACCACAATCATCATGGCGAAAAACATCATAATAGCCGGGTAAATCAGCGCCTGAATAATCTGGCTGCGGGTTTGCTGGCGGCGTTCGGTGTAATCGGCCAAGCGATTAAGTACGGTATCCAGGTGCCCGGATTTTTCGCCGGCGGCAACCATGGCGCGGTATAAGTCATCAAACACACTGGGAAATTCGCCCAACGCATCGGCCAGGGTATAGCCTTCAACCACGCGACTGCGCACCGCCATCATCATGTTTTTATGACGCGGTTTCTCGCTTTGCTCAGCAACGGCAAGGAGTGCTTCTTCAATGGGTAAGGCAGACTCAACCAGCGTTGCCATTTGCCGGGTGAGCAGCGACAGATCACTGGCCGAAATACGCGGCCTGAACAGCTGAAAACCGCCGGCGGATTGCTTAGCACTTTTCTCAGCGACCTGCTCAACTTCAAGAGGAATAAGGTTTTTCTCGCGCAATTGCTGGCGGATCTGACGGGCGTTGTCGCCTTCGAGAACGCCGCTTTTGTTGCGCCCGTTGGCAGCAACTGCTTTATACGCAAATGCAGCCATTAGTCCTCCCGCGTAACCCTGAGTACTTCTTCCAGTGACGTTTGACCATTCAGTACCTTATGACAGCCATCCTCGCGAATGCTGGGGGTGGTCTGGCGTATGTATTTCTCGATAATTTGTTCGCCTTTACCTTCGTGCATCATGGTACGTACGGTTTCATCCACAATTAACAGCTCATGAATACCAGTACGTCCGCGGTAGCCGGTTTGGTTGCATGCCGCGCATCCCTTTGGCGAATAAATCACCGTTGCATGGGCCTGCTGCAGGCCTAGTATTTCGGCTTCCTGCTCGCTGGGCGTGTGCGGCGCTTTGCATTCTTTACATAAGGTTCGTACCAGCCGCTGCGACAATACTGCGAGCAGACTCGACGATAATAAAAACGGCTCAACACCCATGTCTTCCAGTCGGGTAATGGCACCGGCAGCGGTATTGGTGTGCAGCGTGGAGAGCACCAGGTGGCCGGTTAAACTGGCCTGTACGGCAATCTGACCGGTTTCGATATCACGGATTTCACCCACCATGACCACATCGGGATCCTGACGCAAAATGGCCCGCAACCCTCTGGCAAAGGTCATTTCGACGCGCGGGTTCACCTGGGTCTGGCCGATGCCCTGCAAATCAAATTCAATGGGATCTTCAACGGTCATGATGTTGCGATCTTTAGAATTGATTTCCGACAGGCCGGCATACAGCGTGGTACTTTTACCTGAGCCGGTGGGGCCGGTGACCAAAATAATACCGTGCGGTTTACGAATAAGGGTTGAAAAGTGGTCTCGATTTACCGCCGTCATGCCCAAATCGGTTAAATTAAGGCGCGCGTTGTTTTTATCTAATAACCGCAAAACCACCCGCTCACCGTGACTCGATGGCATGGTGGATACCCGCACATCCACCGCCCGACCAGCGATACGTAACGTAATCCGGCCGTCCTGGGGCACCCGTTTTTCGGCTATATCGAGTTTTGCCATAACCTTAATACGCGACACCAGCATTGACGATAACTTACGGTTGGGCCGCAGTATTTCACGCAATACGCCATCTACCCGAAAGCGCACCACCAGTTGGTTCTCAAAGGTTTCAATATGAATATCTGAGGCGCCTTCCTTGATGGCTTCACCGAGCATGGCGTTAATCAGTTTAATGATGGGCGCATCGTCTTCGCTGTCGAGCAGATCTTCGGTATCGGGGAGTTCTTCAGCCAGCGAGAACAGGTCACTCTCGTTGCCCAGGTCTTCCATTAACTGCTTGGCGGCCGAGGAATCGCGCTGATAGGCCTGGGTTAGCAGCGGTTCAAACTGATCCTGAGGCAGTTCTTTAAGTAACAGAGGGCCACCATAATAACGTCGCACTTCGCTAAAAATAGCGATCGGGGTTTCGTTGGTATGGTACAGCAACGCCGGTGACTGATTGAGTTCCAGCAATACCTTATGACGCTTGGCAAAACCAAAAGGCAACTGTTGATCATCAACCGCTGCCTCCTCGGGCAGCAGCGCGTCAGCTGACTCGGCAGCAACAGTGGCTGCCGACGCTTGCAGAGCGGACTGGTCGACTTGCGTTGCCATTAGTTGTCGTCCTGAACGGGGGCTTGTTGCTGAGCTTCCTCTTCTTCGCGACGTTTCAGGTAGTCTTCGTACGACGGTGGCAAGGCAAGCCCTTCGTTCCACTCAGGCAATACCGGCGTGTCTGTGCGTGGCATCAGAGTAACGCCTTCTGATTGCTTGTCTAACTGCTGGGCACGAATAAAGTTATATTTACGCTTGCTGATGTCGTTCATGGTGACGCCGTCACGCACAATTTTGGGCCGTAAAAATACCATCAGGTTGCGTTTACGTTTGCTACTGCTGGTGGATTTAAACAAATGGCCCAAAATAGGAATGTCGCCCAGTAGTGGCACTTTAGACACACTTTCCTGGACGTCTTCGTCGATTAACCCGCCGAGCACAATGGTGCCGCCGTCATCAACAATTACCGTGGTTTTGATTTGTCGCTTGTTCACCGAAATATCAACGCCGGTGGTGCCCGAAACACTGGAAACTTCCTGCTCAATGGTTAACTGAACGGCGTTACCTTCGTTAATTTGCGGGGTAACCTGTAGCTTAATACCGACTTCCTGACGGTCAACGGTCTGGAATGGATTGTCGTTATTGGCACCGGTGGTTTGCCCGGTAATCACCGGCACTTCCTGACCCACAATAAAGAAGGCTTCTTCGTTATCCATGGTGGTTAAATGGGGTGTCGCCAGTACGTTAGAGTTGGTGTCGTTGCTAATAGCCTGTACCACCGCGCCCCAGCCGTTTTCGACAATACCGGCGATCATGCCATTGGCACCGCCAAGTAATTGAGCTAACGAGTTCAGGTCGCCTTCGATAGTTTCCTCGGTTTGCACCGGTACCCCGTTCGCCGATGTGGTGGTGCGCGTAACAGTGCGATCTTCGGCCTGACGTAATGCCACACCGAGCGCCCCGATAGGCACAACACCATTATTAAATTGCGTACCGCCGCCTTCTTCTGAAATCCATTGCACACCCAGCGAGGTACCGTCACCTTCGTACAACTCTACGATGATGGCTTCGACTTGCACCTGCGCACGACGCACATCGAGCTGGCGGATGACCTCTTCCAGCGAACGCATCATGTCGGGCTCGGCAGTAATGACCAGCGCGTTAGAATCTTCGTGAGAGTCGATGCTGACATCACGGTTAGACGAACCGGCGCGACGGGCATTGGCGTTGGGCGCGGCGTCTTCGGCCTGGATACTGTCGCTGACACCCTGTAGTACTTTTACTAAGTCTTCGGCTTTGGCGTAGTTTAAAAAGATAACGCGGGTATTACCGTTGGTTTCAAGCTCCTGATCCATCCGCTGAATAAGGTTGATCAGGCGCTTACGTGCTTTAGAGTCGCCGCTTACGATAATGCTGTTGGTGCGGTCATCGGCCACTACCCGTGGCTCGCTTTTACCAGTAGCGTTTTGTTTGCCCTGCGATTTATTTATGCTGTCTACAATGCGCACCATTTCAGAGGCGGAGGCAAATTTCAGTTTTACGATGTCGACCTCTTCGTCACCGGCGCGATCAACCCGCTCAATGATCTCGGCCAGACGGTTAACCACCGCGGCGCGGCCGGTCAGCATCATTACGTTAGACGGATCGTGAGCCACTACGTTACCGCCGCCGGCCTGATCGTTTAACTGACGCAGAATAGGCGCCAGTTCGCGTACCGGCACGTTATACACCGGAATAACGCGGGTGATCATTTCGTCGCCGTCCATCGATGCATCTTCGACCACCGGAATGTTGGAGGTTTTGGCATCTTTGGCTCTCACCACTTTTAAAATGCCGTTGGGCATTTCGACCACCGCGTAGCCATACACCTGCAACACGTTTAAGAAAAACTGGTAGTACTGTTCTTCGTTAAGCATGTCGTAACTGATGACGCTGATTTTGCCGCGAACATTTTGCTCAACAATGATGGTTTTTTGCAGGTTTTTGCCAACGATATTAATAAATTCGTTGATATCCGTATCCTGAAATTTGGGCATACGATCGATTGCCGCTGCCTGAGCACACATTATAGTGGCACAGAATGCTACGCTCATTCGGGTCAACCAAGTTCGACCAATTCGCCTCATGTTAAATTCCTGTTTTGCTGTATTGCTCTAAATTATTGTTCAGGCATGTCCAGGTACAGTGACGTATATTCGCCATTGCGGGTCACTGTGAGTTCGATGGACTGTGCGTTTCTTAATTCACTCATGGCTTCCTGAGCCTGAGACGGATCGGTTAAATCCAATCCGTTTATTTGTATAACGATATCGCCGTTTTGTAAGCCTACCGAATTAAACAAACTGGGATCTTTACCCGGCTGTACTTTATAGCCGGCCATACTACCGCCTTCCAGCGCCGGGGTGATCGTTATGTAATCAGTAAAACTGCCCGGCTTGTTGCGCAGCGCCTCGGTGGCTGCAATGGCGTCATCGCTCATTTCAACAGGCTCTTCATCATCTCTGGCTGGAGACATTGCAGTGCTGCGATTGCCGGTTGCCGCAATCACCGGTGGCCGGGCGCGGCGTTTGGTAAAGTCCAGCCCTTGCAGCATGAGTGTTTCGTGGCGGCCACCATTTTTAATAATCACGCGGTCGCTATGAACCTGCGACAAGGTGGCATTGGTGGCGTCTATTTTGTCGCCCACTGCATAAATGGCCTGCTTGCCGCGATTTTCTATTACCGCCGTGCCGGCGTCTTTACTCGATGTGGACACCACCCCCGAGAGGACTAAATTTAAATTCGTTTCGGGCGCATCGGTGATGGTCTCTTCGACGGGTTGAGGCGTAGCAACCTTATTAACCTCGCCAAATAAATTAAGGCGTTGTAATTGGTTGATATCGACCCCACGTTGAGAGCCTGATGATGAGCCAGCAGAGGCTGTTACTGAACTGCCCGGTGCCGCAGCCGTGCTATCTGAAGCGGGTGTGGGGATTAACTTCCAGGTAATGTCAGCCGCATAAGCAATAAGATACAGGCACAGCAGCACAATGACCGCAAAACGAATGCGGGATTGGTGGGCGGTAAAAAAAGCCGGTACATTTAGTGACTTGGTCTGACTCAATATCATCTGAAAACAACTAGTTGGTGGTCTGTTAACCCTAATTTAACGTCCCCATGATAGCCTAGTCGACGCGGGGGCAACAACATTAATCCGTACAGGTTAAAGTTATATTACAGTTTAGCGAGTAAAAACCCATGGCCAACGATACAAAAACCGATGTAAAGGTACGTTTAGACAAATGGATTTGGGCTGCCCGGCTGGCGAAAACCCGGGCATTAGCAAGAGACCTGATTCAAAGCGGAAAAGTTCACTATAACGGCCAAAAAAGTAAGCCGGGTAAAATCGTTGAGCTCAACGCCACAGTGCGGGTACCGGCCGGATGGGATGTTAAGGAGATAGTTATTCAGGGGTTAGCCGACAAACGGCTGCCAGCTAAAGATGCCGAGCTGTTATACGCCGAAACCGCCGAAAGCGCCGCTAAGCGTGAACAAAACAAAGAAGCCAGAAAGTTGCACAGCTTTCATAATCCGAGCCCGGATCACCGGCCGGACAAAAAGCAGCGCCGCGAACTTATAAAATTAAAACACCAGTAATACATACCCCGCAGTCAGCAATGCCACCTCAGGCGTGCTGCTCTATAATAAGGGTATAAACACGGTTTAAGTCAGGAATTTAATGAATGAATCAGTTTGATCAGTTACACCGTTATTTATTTAACGACGCCAGTGTGAGAGGCGAGTTGGTAAGACTACAGGACACCTTAAAACCTATTGTCCACAGTACCGATTACCCAACCGTTATTCAGCAACTGCTGGCTGAAATGGCCGCCGCCGCCAGTTTGCTTACCGCCACACTTAAATTTGAAGGTGAAGTGAGCCTGCAAATTCAGAGTCAGGGCACGGTGCGTTATGCGGTTATTAGCGCTACCCACGAGCAGCACCTGCGCGGCGTGGCACGCTGGGACGAAAACGCCGACATCAGCGCTGCAAGTTTTGCCGGGTTGGTGGCCGATGCGGTGCTGGTGATCACCATTACCCCCACCGAAGGCGAACGCTACCAGGGTGTTGTTGCCCTGGAGAAAGGCTCGTTAGCAGGCTGTCTGGAAGATTACTTTGTGCGCTCCGAACAACTCGCCACGCGGGTATTTATACACACTGATTTTAGTGACGCAGACAAACCCAAAGTTGCTGGGATGTTTTTGCAGATCCTGCCGCAAAGCAGCGAAGCAACCGCTGTTACCTCAGACAGCGAATTTGAGCATTTATGCACCCTGACAGAAACCATGACTGCCGAGGAGCTGTTTTCGTTACCGGCGCAGGACGTGCTCTATCGCTTGTACCATGAGCAAACGGTAGAGATTTACGAGCCCAAGCCGGTGATCTTTAACTGTTCATGCTCGCGGGAGCGCAGTGCCGAAGCGCTGCGTAATATCGACAAAAGTGAACTGCTCGACATAGTTAAACAGGAAGGCGCAGTCACCATGAACTGTCAGTACTGCCACACTGAATACCGTTTTGATGAAATCGACATTGAAACATTACACAGCGGTTACAGCACAGCGCCAGACGCTACCCAATAGCGTTAATGCTGCCAGTGGTTAGCTTATGTTAGCCACGGCGATACTGCCCTTTACTTAAAAAGCGCCTCCAGGCGCTTTTTATTTGCCTGTTATATAGTAATTTTTTGGTTTTTGTTGAATAAAAAGCCTTACCTTACCTACACCTTTACAGGGTTGCCGCAACCAGCACAGGCAGTTACCACAAGCCTGCGATACTGCATTCTTCCCTTTATTTCTGTAATTAATTACAGGTTTTTATGAAATAAACGTCATGTGAATAGTCGGTATAGCGACTGCTTATGTTGATGCGTGCCTTTAATGATGTAGTATTTGAGTTGTTGTTTGGTTTTGTAAGTCACTATGTAATATTACAGATTATTTTGGGTGGAGAGATATGACAGCGGCAGCAGCGATTCAGCAAGTAGCAAAGGAATGGACGAATCTGACCCCGGCGGTGCTCGTGGAGCACGCCTTACAAAAAGGGGAAGGTCATCTGGCCGCCAATGGCGCATTGGTGGTACGCACAGGCGCACGAACCGGCCGCTCACCGGCAGACAGGTTTATTGTTAAGGAGCCCACGACTGAGGGGCAGATTGATTGGGGTAACGTGAACCGCCCCTTTGATGCTGCAAAGTTCGACGCATTGTGGGAGCGCGTTGAAAACTATTTGCTTGGTCTTGACGATTACTACCTGTCGCAGCTTCAGGTTGGTGCCGATACCACCCATGCACTGCCTGTGGAGGTGCGGACCGAAACGGCCTGGCAGCATCTTTTTGCCAAAAACCTGTTTATCACCCCGCAACACTTCAACAATGATAATAAACCAGTGTGGCAAGTGTTAAACGTGCCCGGCTTTACCTGTGTACCTCAACGCGACGGCACCAACAGCGATGGTACGGTAATCATTAACTTTGCCCAGAAAAAAGTCTTGATTGCCGGAATGCGCTACGCCGGCGAAATGAAAAAAGCCATGTTCTCGGTGCAAAACTTTTTATTGCCCGCCCAGGAAGTACTGCCCATGCACTGCTCTGCCAATGTGGGCGAAGCGGGCGATGTAACCTTATTTTTTGGTCTGTCGGGCACCGGCAAAACCACCCTGTCGGCCGATCCCAAACGCTTTTTAATTGGCGATGACGAGCATGGCTGGGCACCCGGCTCGGTGTTTAACCTTGAGGGCGGTTGTTACGCCAAGTGCATAGACTTATCGCAAAAAAATGAGCCGGTTATCTGGGACGCCATAAAGTTTGGCACCTTGTTAGAAAACGTGGTGCTCGATGATACCGGCCACCCCGACTACGCCGATGTGTCGCTTACCCAAAACTCACGAGCGGCTTATCCGCTGGCACATATCGAAAAGCGCGTGGCAGAGAACATGGCCGGCGAACCCCGCTCGGTGGTGTTTTTAACCTGTGATGTGAGCGGCGTGTTACCCCCCGTGTCGGTATTGAGCGAAGAGGCGGCTGCTTACCATTTTTTAAGCGGCTATACCGCCAAAGTGGGCTCCACAGAAATTGGCTCAACGGCCGACATTGAGTCGACGTTTTCCACCTGTTTTGGCGCGCCGTTTTTCCCCCGCCCGGCCGGCGAATACGCCGAGCTTTTGATCAAACGGGTTAAGGCTTTTAATGCCAGGGTTTATTTGGTGAATACCGGCTGGACCGGCGGCCCCTACGGCACCGGCAAGCGCTTTGATATTCCTACCACCCGCGCGGTGATTGATGCCATTGTCAGTGGTGAACTAGCAAACGTGGCCACCACCCACATTGACGGCCTCAATCTTGATGTGCCGACGGCCGTACCGGGTGTGAATAGCCACCTGCTGATCCCTAAAAACACCTGGCAAGACCCTGCAATGTACGACCAGTACGTGGCCAGACTAGTAAACGAATTTCAGGCTAACTTTGAAAAATACACGGTGTCTGATGCCATTAAACAGGCTGGCCCTGGCTATTAGCACTGGCAGCAAATAAGTTTTAGCACGTCCGCAAGGTGACGTTAGGCCCGTGTCGTAATGAACGGGCCTTTTTTATAGACACGACACTGCCCCAAATATTGCTTTTCATCGTTTTACTGTGACTGCGCCGTTAAATGCTGCTCTATGCGTAGCATCCATTCGTCAAGCGCAGGGCATTCCATAGCGGGAAGTTTGCCAGAGTCATCGAGCTTCCTGAGCATAACAATGTCATTTAGCAGATTGTTTTTTGCGTATTGTTCACACTCCAGGGGGGTCATTGGACCGCCTTGCTGACGCAAAGTCATTGTGCTGGCATGAGACAGGTTCGCTAAATATTCGGGATCGACGCTAGCCAGATAACGCTTCACATTAACATGCTCAGCCACCAGCATGCACAAGCGCGCTGAGAATCCGCAGGAGGCTAAAAATGCAGCCCCGAGTTCGTCATGACTTGCATAACCATAGCTGTCAAAGTCTGGGAGCTGACTGTCCTGGGCTAAAAAATGCCCGATGTCATGTAAAAAAGCGGCTAACGCTAGTTCTTCGTCAAGGCCCCACTCCAGCGCTAACGTAGCGCTTTGCTGGGCATGCTGAAGCTGTGTACAGTCTTCTTCGTACGTTTCGTTGCCATACCGTATAAAGAGTTGTTGTATGTGCGATAAGGCTTCTTGCAGTGTCATAGCGTACTAATTCCGATGATAATAAACAACTAAACCATATCAAAAATACCGCTTCTGGTATATACCAAAATAAAAGTGTCATACTTATTATTTAAACTGAGCTTATGTTAAAAAATGGCTTGGTTTAATGACAAAATTAGATAAGTGGTTACAAAAGTGTTCAACGCTCTGGTTTGTGATATACGCAACGTCCGCCGCGTTTATGACTTATTTTTCGATGTATGCATTTCGAAAAACCTTTGCCGTTGGCAGCTATTCTGAACTTGACGGATGGCATTACTTACTGGATTTCAAGACTGCCATTGTACTGGCCCAAATCATTGGCTATGCCAGTTCGAAATTTATTGGTATCAAAGTTATTGCTGAAATGACGCCCGGAAAAAGAGCAACATCGATTCTGCTGTTGGTGATGGTATCCGAATTGGCACTCGTGTTGTTTGCCGTGGTGCCCAAAGAGTGGAAAATGGTGGCTTTATTTTTAAACGGCCTGCCGCTAGGCATGATTTGGGGGCTGGTATTTAGTTTTCTTGAGGGACGACGTGTTACCGAAATTCTGGGCGCTGGTCTGAGTATTAGCTTTATTGTGTCTTCAGGCGTGGTCAAGAGTGTTGGCAAGTGGCTAATGCTATCGTGGGGGGTCAGTGAATGGTGGATGCCCGCGCTGACCGGGTTGCTTTTCACCCTGCCGCTGTTTGTGTCGGTATGGTTGTTGGCAAAGGTTCCGCCCCCTAATAGCGCCGATGTGGCGGCCAGAAATGCACGGTTTCCTATGGATCATTACGCGCGAAAACGCTTTTTACTGCGTTATTTTCCTGGACTGGCGTTACTGATAGCCACCTATATACTGCTCACCGGTTTACGCGACTTTAGCGATAACTACGCGGCTGAATTATGGCAAAGCCTAGGGTATGGGGATGAGTCAACTATTTTTGCCAAGGCTGCGGTTATCGTCTCTTTAGCTACGCTGGCTATTCTTGGTTTGGTTGTATTGGTAAAAAACAACTTCAAAGCGTTAATGATCAACCATGGACTCATATTTTTTGGAATTCTGATAATTGGCGTGAGTACATTGCTGTTTGAATTCCATTCGATTAATGGTGAAGTATGGATGATTGCATTATCTGCAGGTATTTATATTGCTTATATCCCCTTCAATTGTTTGCTCTTTGATCGCCTTTTGGCGGTGGTAAATGATAAAGCAAATGCAGGATTTTTGATTTATGTCGCTGATGCGATGGGCTACGCCGGAAGTGTTGGAATACTGTTGTACAAGAGCTTTTTCAATGTTGAACTCAGTTGGCTGCGTTTTATGATTAACAGCAGTTATATCATCGCGCTCTTTGGCATGGCCCTTATAATGCTGTCCGCCTTGTATTTCCGTTGGCGTTTGTCGGATAAGCTACCTGCTGCCTATGGTATTGTCGACAAGTGAGAGACGGGCTTGCGATGGCTATCGCCGTTGCAAGCCCTTTCAATTACTCGCTTTCCCGTTGGTAGTGAGTGGGAGTGGCAATATGAAACCGCGGATCATCAAACTGCATACGTTTAGCATGATAATAGCTAGCGTATACATCCTCCACGGTCGTTAGTGTAAAGGTAAAAAAGTAAGCCCGTCGGGTAGTTTGGCTGTTGTTCACTGCGGAACGATGCGGTACATACGAGTTAAATAATATTACGTCTCCAGGCTCAGCGTCGTAACGCTGCCAATCCAGCTGTTCTTCCAGCTCAGGTATTATACGTCCGTTATTAGCTCCCCCACGATACATTGGGAGCAAAGGCTGCTCTCCCATCATGGTATCAACGTTATGAATATCAGGGTGTTTGAGCTGTTTATAGTTGGTGGCAAATTCAAGTGCGCCGTTTTGCGCAGTCGCAGAGTCGAGAAACATCGCTGCGGTGATATGCATAGTAGGGCCAAATTTAATATAAGCAGGTATATCCTGATGCGCGGTAAAGGCTCCACCCCCCGGCGCTTTAATATTGCACTTGTCTTTAAATAGAACCACATTATTGCCAATGCGTGCCGCGATTTCGTTGCTGAGCCGCGCTACTATTTTATTTCGGATAAAATCGGAGGAGGCACAGAGATATTCGAACCGACATGTCTGCTCTGGATTAGCCTCTTCAGGCACCACAATTAACGATGACGTTGCCGACCGGTAGTAGTCAGCAAAGGATTTTCGCGACTGTTTGATACACTTTAAAATGTCGTGAGTCTGGTCAATTAAGTGAGCGTAATCTCGCTCTACCTCAGCCATTTCCTGACGGTCGAAGAGTTGACGCAGGACACTAAAACCTTGGGTGATGAGCGGATCTGTGTGTAGCGAACTATCATTCATGGGAAATCTCATTACTGGCAATATGCCACTGTTTAACCTGCCAGCCTTGCTGAACAGCAGTACTGTGAAGGAAAGGATTGGGATTAATGCAACATGCATGCTGAGCATAGCGCAACAGTGGCAGGTCATTCTCAGAGTCGGAGTAAGCCATAATCACCTTGTGATCCGGCGTACAATCCAGCCACCGCTTTAAGCACTCTACTTTTCCCTGTTGAAAGCTAATGGGCGGGATCACGTTGCCGGTAATTATGTTACGTTGTTGCTCAACCTGAATACCAATGCTGTGGTTAATGTTTAAAAACCGGGCAATCGGACCGACGAGTATGTCGGGTGTTGCCGAGATCAGTAATACTTTATGGCCGCGCTGAGTATGGTTGACAAGTGCGGCCCGGCCTTGCTGATACACAGCAGGGGCAACTGCCCGGGCAATAAATGTGTCGATGAGCGGATTAAGCTGATTGATTGACCAACCGGTTAAGGGCTTCAGCCAATGATACATATACCGCTCTATATCAATGTGGCCAGCGCCTCTGGCGGGCATAATACTGCGACACGATGTTAACGCCTCGGTGGCACCAGGAATTTTAAGAGCCACCATAAACTCCAGCCAGCGATCCCCGCTGTCGAGTTCGATAAGCGTATTATCGAGATCAAATACAACGATATCATTAGTCATTGAGCACCACTTCGTGGAGTGGTAATTGCAGATAGCAGTTATATTCGCTAATGAAGTCAATTGCTATGCAGGCATGGACTTTGCCCTGCTTACCGGCAAATTGCGCTGTTGGCGCTAACGGAAAAACCGGTTGATGCCAGATATTAGGATAAATCTGAATGCCGAAACTACCGTCGCAGTAAAATCCAATAAAGTCCTGGGGTTTTACGTCATCGCCCGGCATTGCGAGCAGCGCGATAAACGGGGTTTGTTGCAGGGGGAAAAATACCTGTCCGCCGTCGGGATGATAGTTCGCCTCACAAACGAAAACACTGGCGCAATCTGCCGGGTGTTGTTCACTCGCAGTGGCGGGATCGGCGAACCAGCCAGTGATGTAGTGGCCATCTACGGCATGATTGCGCGCTGTCATTAACTGGCCGCGGCGATTAAATTCAAACACGCCCTCAGCAATACCCGCTTCGTTGCCTGTACCCGGCTCAACAGGCCGCCATCCCTGAGCCGGCCAGGTTTCAATAATCACAGATTCTTTATCGTAGTCGTAAACTTTACGTCCAAAACGTGAGAATGAAGGGCTGTTGGCACTTTTTACAGGCACTTTATGAGTACTAATGCCTTCATCCTTTAGTGACGGCATGTGGTCGATCGCAATGCACGTTTGTGCGTTATCTGACGTTTTTCTCATCGTTACTCCCTGGTTGGCGCCGAACTGCCTGATTGAGGCGAAACATAGAGCATTTCAGGCGCTATGAGTTGACGTACTTGCCCGGGGGGACGATAAAAAACATCTAACCATGCACCCCCACCACCATTGAAATAGTCAACGGTGATCTCTGCCATACCCGGCTCGAGTTGGACTTTGCCGGAACGCATGATCGTGCCGTGGTCGCCATCATTATTTACTACAACCTCGCCATTAATTGACAATGTCGAACCATCATCTGAATAGGTATAAAAGGTATACTCGCCGCCGGTGGTAACCTTAAGGTAACTGGAAAAACGTAAACCAAACTGATTATCACGCAGCGGAATATCGGCGATTCTAAACTCATGAGTTTGTGTGGTTTTTATTGGAGTGAGCTGCTCGAAAACAGGCAGAAAGCGCCAGCTATTGCCTTCGTAATAACCGACTGAAATACCATTCGCCGCTTGGCCAGAGCTGGTTCGGTAATATCCTGTTGTGACAGTACTTTGTTGTTCTTCATCACCAAAAGCAGCAGCCTGTACAACAACAGAGTGACTTACGGTGAACTTGCCGGTGTATTCAGGCGAGCTTCGCGTTGGTTTGGTGCCATCGATGGTATAGCGAAGTGTACTTCGTGGTGCATTGTTTTGCATTTCGATAGTCACTGCACCGTTGGCAAAGAAACCGCCAGCCGGTTCATACAGATGTGGTTTAGGTAAGAGTGTCGGGGCGGCTAGACGCGCGGCGCCAGACATGGCCTGGCTGTTCAAAGCAGGTTGTCCAATGAACGCATTGACAATGGGGCGTCCAACCCACGCCGGGTGCAGCGGGATATCAAGTAAGTAGGCTACCGTGGCTCCGGTGTCGTATGTATAGACAGGCTTATTGATGCGGAAATCATGCTTAATGCCAGGCCCGTTGATAATCACCGGTACTTGCATTTCATCGAGGGTTTCTCCGCCATGACCATAGCCAATACCGCCGTGATCAGACGCGATTACAATCACTGTGTCGTCACGCATCTGAGCGGTTTCTAAGGCTTCAAGCAGGGTGCCGACTAAACGGTCGACCTGATTTACGGCATTGTAGAACTCAGTTGTTTTGTGCCCGTCATGATGTCCAACATGGTCGACATTATCTAGATGGAGCAGTGTGAATTCGGGTTTATGCGCCGTAATATATTGGATTGCACGCGTGATTGTCTGTTCATCTGTTTCGCTGTTAACATCAATATTGAGTGCTGAACGTTCAAATAACTCATTGATCCCACCCCAGGTATAAAAAGCGCCTATTTTAGCGTTGGGGTAATGCTGTCTGTACTCACCAATGATTGTGGGGAAAATGTCTTCCAGACCGGTCGCGACAGGGGGCAGGATAAAATCATAGGGTGCCCAGCTATTGGACGTGACGCCGTGCTGATTAGGTGCCGACGCTGATAAGATAGATTTCCAGTTTGGGCTGCTGGAAGAGGGGAGTACCGCTCTGGCATTTAAAGTATAGGCACCATTTTGCATAAGCTTGTCGAGCGCTGGTGTCTCTGCCTGTAAAAGACCATCGATGCTCAGTGCATCAATCCCAATGAGTATGACATGCTTAGGTTTAGTGGTGATAGCCAGCTCGGTGTGTTGGCTGTTTTGTGATGGCTGACAGCCGGATAAGCTCAGTACCGACAACACAATAAAAAGCGCTAGCGCCGGGTAAGTAGTGGATAGAGATAACATAAATAGAGCATTTCCTTGTAAACGTAGCCAGCCCCAACGTTGGCTGGGGCTGGTGAAAAACAACTTACGGCGATTAAAATGTGGCGCGAACCCCAACGGAAATTCGCCGACCGGATACCTGATACATCATTGGGTAACGTGGTTGAACCTGGTACTCACTGATGTATTCATCGGTAAGGTTGATTACCTGCGTCGTCAGCTTCACATTTTCATGGATCTGATAACCGGCAGATAAATCGAACTGCCCGTAATCGTCCCGATAAACCGGATACAAGTTGTCTTCCAGATTTTGGACTGACTCGCCTTTAAAGTTATACGACAGGCGGAAGTCGAAATCGGCTTTTTCAAAATATAACGTGGCGTTATAAGATTGTTTGGATAGTCCAAACATTGGGACTTCCAGGCCAATATCTGAAATATGACCATTTGAACTATCAACCCAGGTGTAGTTTGCATTTACGCCAAAGCCTTGCAATGCGCTGCTAAAGTGAGTAAACGGAAATTGTGCAATGATCTCCGCGCCGCGAATACTCGAACCTTTCCCATTAACAAAAGAGTAAACTTCGAATTCCTCACCCTGATAGTCGGTCGTGCCAATTTTTGCTTCGGTGATGAAGGACTTCAGATCTTTGTAGAAGGCTGTAATAGCAAAAAATGTATCTTCGTCGGCATAATATTCCAGCGCTATATCAGCTTGCGTTGCTCGCAATGGGTTTAACTGAGGATTACCCATATCGATGGTTTTATCGTTAGTTGAGATATTGCGTTTGCCAGACAGTTGCCCAAGGGATGCGCGGGTCATCACCTTAGCGGCGGAAAAGCGCAGCAGTATATCGTCGGTCAGATCGACAGCCAGGTTCAAACTTGGTAAAAAGTCGTTGTAATTGGCCTCGAACATGACGGGTTCGGTGCTCCATTCGCCATCTACATTCTGATATCCGTAGGATTGCTGCTCGGTGCGAATGTAGCGGCCGCCGACATTTAATGCCGCGGGGAAGCGGCCAATATCAAAGTCAAAATCGGCCATAGCGTAAAGTGCCAGCACGTCTTCATCGACCCTAAAGTGGTCGTTAAAAAAATAATTTGGCGTTAATCCATCGACGTAATATTGCTCCCGGGCCCAGGCATTCGGGACGGCCATCCAGGCATCAAATTTGCCGGGCATGTCCTGCATGTAATCACCGCCGGGGATAAGCGTATTGACCGAAACAATTTGGTCAACCGGAAGCGGCGTGCCTACCCATTCTTCAGAAGTATACTGTCGACCACCTTCACCCTGGTAAACGGTTTCGCCTTTTACTTCGGTCCATCCGTGATCGTAGTCCATTGACTTCTCTGAATAGCGGGTACCGAACTGAATGGTTGTAAGGGACGGTAGCGATGCCAACGCCATGTCTCTGATCACATCCGCCTGACCGACATACTTTTGATCTTCGGTTTTGGTGTTGTCAAAATCCCAGAATACAAAACTATACTCTTCCACGTCGTTCGCCAGGTCGAGATCCGATGAATAGCGAATCATGCCGTTGTCGGTATATTCCTGCGTGATTGCCGCATAATTCGTCCATTTTGCCTGTGTTCGCTGATATGATCGTTGTGCGCCGCTATAACCGAGTAGCGTTTTTATTTGCCACTGGTTGATGTCCCAGTCAAAGTTGAGGCTGGCCTGATGATAATCTTCGTCGCGATAGCGATCGTATGACTTAAATTCATGTTGGGCGTTATCAAAAGAGCCTTTTGTAATAATGTTATTGTTATCAATGGTCAGGTCGTAAGCACGGGTAACGTCACCTGTCCACGACCCAAACATGTAGTCGTCTTCTTTACCTTTAAAATTGCCGGCCATTACGTCGAGCGTCCATAACATTTGAGTGTTAGGACGATACTGCAAGGCAGTGGTGACCCCCCATTTTTCTTGTGCGTTAAGCATGATGTCATCACGTATATTTTCGGCATAGAGCACATCTTCAGACACGCCTTGCGGGATGGCTTGCGAGCGGGCCTGACTTGCCAGCTGCTCTGCCTGCGCGTCGCTTAAACCATTGTTAATGGCCTTTTCGTATGTAATGTCGTAGGCATCTTCTACTACCGTACCGAGGGTTTTGAATTCGGCGGTGTCTGCCTGATCAGTACGTACGGTGCGGTCTTCGGCGGCAAAAGAAACTAAAAAGCCAAATTTGTCGTTTTTATTCTGACTAATTAAAAAAGAGTAACGCGGGTCGGTTTTTTCTGATAAGTCATTGTAGGCAGCCTGAAGATTAGCGACATAGCGGTTACCCTGATAATCAAAAGGTTTGGCTGTGTTAATGGCAACAACCCCGGCAACACCACCCTCTTCATCTGACGCTAACGGTGATTTCTTTACCGTCACAGATTGAATAAGCTCTGATGCGAAGATATCGAAGTTGACATCGCGGCCACCGCTACCTGAAGAGGTCGATACGTTGTTGATAGTGGTATGAGTATACTCAACGCCCAGACTACGCACATTTACCTTGGTCCCCATACCTTTGTCGCGTTCAATCGCTACACCGGGAATACGTTGTAGTGCTTCTGCGAGGTTTTGATCAGGAAAATCAGCAATATCGGTGGCAATAAGAGAGTCTGAAATTGCCGGGTTTAGGCGTTTCATATCCACGGCCTGAGATAAACTGGCCCGATAACTGCCGGTGACCACGATCTCTTCGATTGCTGATTGTTCTTCTTCGTTTTGATCTTGTGCTATCAGTGCCTGGCTAAACAGCGTGGCCATAGCAAGTGCAAGCGGACGCAGCGATGTTACGCGCTGGTTAGTTAACCTTTTCATGTTGTCTCCGAATTAATGTGCATTTCAGTTATCAACATTTGAGCAGAGTATTATGACATTAACATTAAATTGGTATATACCAGTTTATATTATTATCCTTCTGGAATATTCACCTTTGTCGCCGCTTGTTGCGTTTCACATTTACTTGTAAACTTAACCCACCCTCGGTGGACTCTTTTTATATGGAATCAAGCACTATCACTAAAACTTATCTGGCTATTCGAGACTTACTTGCAGAGCGTATCGATAAAGATATTTATTGCGAGAATCAGAAGCTACCTTCTGAGCGTGTACTTGCCGAGGAGCTCAAGACTACGCGGTTGACGTTAAGAGATGCACTGTCGCAATTAGAAACAGAGGGTCGCGTATTTAGAATGGACCGAAGAGGTTGGTTTGTTGCCGGCCGACGGTTGGTGTTTAACCCAGTATTAGACAAAGGGTTTATGACCAATGTTTCGGATCAGGGAATGGTGCCTAAAACCGAGTTAATTTTATTAAACGAGTGCCAGGCAAGTCGTCGTATAGCCGATGCGTTACGTGTGCCGGCCGGGGCTGGGCTTTACCATATGAGACGGCGCCGTTCGATTAACGACCGGCCAGTACTAATAGAAGATATTTATTTAGAAAAGTCGCGCTACCCTGGGCTTCAGCACGTTAATCTTAACGGCTCTTTGAGCCTTGTTTTACGTGATGTGTACGATGTTCGTGTTGCCTATTCTGATATTGCAATAACGCCGGCAGCTTTCGATTCCCACCAGGCAAAATTGTTAAACGTTTCGCCTGGAGCCCCCTCCATAATGATCAACAGAACCAGTTATGATGAGCAAAAACGGATTGTTGAGTTCGATCAGGAATACTGGGTGTCTGATATGTTGCAGTTTAAAATGAAAACTCAACCAGAGAGCGCAACGATAACGCGTGATGGAGCAGGATGTTGACTGTTGCAATGCAATGAATCGTACCTTAGCCACAACTGTTATTTTCAGCGGATTTTTTCTGCTTGGCCTGCTGCTATTAATGTGGGGAATACTATTGCCCGATCTCGCCCGGGAGCTGGCAATGTCGAACGTGATCAGTGGTACGCTGTTTACGTTGTTTTCTTTTGGCATGATGCTGGGCGGCATACTCGGCGGTAAGTACGCCTCACGGTTCGACTTTTTACCCTTGTTTGCCAGTCTTGCGGCGATCAATGCGTTGTTTATTCTGATTGCCTCATTTATGACCCATTGGGCAGGGTTTATGGTGCTGGTGTTTATGGTGGGTGTCACCAGCTCCTGCAAGATTACTATTGGCCATACCATTATTGCCCAGCTCTATGTGAAATCCCGTTTTGCCATGATGGGCGTGATGGATTTTATGTTTAGCTTAGGAACGCTGGTGGCCTCTTTTTATGTGTCGGGAATCTATTTATGGCAGTCTGACTGGCGCCTGCCCCTGCAGTTTTTAGCCCTGCTATGGGTTACCTTAGCGCTGTTAACGGCCATCAGTGTGCGTACACAACGTGGCAAAGGGCCTGATCTGCAAAACACCAGCAGTGCACCCAAACAAACGCTAGCCTTTGCCACCATTGTGCGCCAACCAGTGTTTTTGTTTTTATCGCTGGCCAGTTTTGGCTATGGCGCGGTGGAGTTTGGCACCGTAAACTGGTTTGTGAGTTACGCCCAGCAGGGCCTTGCATACGATGGCGATACCGCGCGATTACTGCTCGCGGGCTTTACCGGTGGCATGGCGCTGAGCCGGTTATGTTTTGCGCTTTTCCTGCGCTGGTTTAGTGTGCACCGTCTTATGGTAGTGCTGGTGACGCTGTTGCTCATCGGCGCGATTATTGCCAAATTGGGTGCAGAGTTTACACCTATCTGGCTGGGCAACTTTTTACTGGGGTTAGGCTTAGGCGGGTTGTTCCCGTTAATCCTCTCCGCCGCCATGAATATCGACAGCGATAAAGGCCCCTTGCTCTCAGGCATTACTATTTTAGGCAATGCCATGGGCGTACAGCTAGTTTCATTTGGTACCGGCGCCTGGGCGGGTGCAACATCCATTACCACGGCCTACTGGAGTGTGCCGATAGCAGCCATATTGCTGTGGACTGCCACCTGGTTCTACAGCCGCTTGATTAAAGGGCGAAGTGCGTAAGGCGAAGGTTTGAACGGGAATTCCTTAACATAAGCGAAAATTCCAAATTGCTAACGTAAACGCGTAACGCTTACCTACGTGATACTCGCGTGTGCCAATAAACAAAATTAAAACAACCCGATAGCTAGCAAATAGCTAAACAGGTTGTGACCAAAATGCATTGCAAAAGCCATTAGTATTGCTGTTCCAGTTGACACTTTTTTCCATTGTATAAAAGCTAAAGAAAAAACAAAAAATGGCCATAAAGCAATGATGCCGTGCAACGGAGAGCGCAATGCATGAAGTAATGCCCATAACAAACTAGAGCTGAGAACGATGTATTCTTTTGAACGAAATACTTTGCTCAGAATGAATATTCCAAAGGAAAGTAGGCATGTTTCCAGTAGGGGCCAAAAACAACTACGACGAAAAATAGTTGTAATATATCGTAAGAATACTCAGGCTTTTTAGAGTCAGGAAATAAAATTGAAAGAGTGACGCTGAGCAGGAATGCCGGAACAGCCGTAATTGCAACGGACTTTAAGATATAAGTAGTTTTAGGCTGAGACACGTCCAGCAGAAAAGTGAATGGAAAAGTAGCAGCAATTACTCCCCTGTTTATCATGTGATTTCCTTATTATTACCAGGCTCATAACGCCGTCCGGCCGAGGCGGCTTGTTAGGTTAACTTTTCACCTTCCTTATAATAAGGTTAATGTTCGCCACGACTGATATTATTGCGGTAGCAGCCCACACAATAAAGACTAGAAGAAAAATTGATAAGTCGCCGTGAACACCCTGGATATTTGTTGCCCCTAGAAACAAGCCAACTATATTTACAGGAAGGGCAACAATCCCAATAATGCCGCTGTAAAACGCTACCTTTTCAAACGGTGATTTATATTTTCTGTAACAGCCAATACAAACAACATTAGCGCAAACGACAATCAACAAAAATAACGTTAGCATTCCCATTTAATTAATTCCCAGCCAGTCTCAATTGGCGCAAAGCCAGGCGGCTGGCAGCAAGACCCGGAAAGTACCTGAGCAATTTGTTACACATTGACTGAGTAACTGAGGTCACGTGCCTCGTCTCCAGTCATGCCCCGAAATCCCCAACAGTGGGCAGGTTGCTCTTTAATTGTCACTTCGATGTCTACAGGTGATATGCCAACCACAGACTCAATCTTGTTGAAGAGCGCCTTGATCAGCGCTTTTTGGGTCTCGGGAGCTCGCCCCTGCATCATGTTGATCTCGATGGCTGTGTAGGCTGGAGTTCTGCCTCCGGGGTAATAAAAATCCTCGGCATCCAGCGGGATAAAACGATGCGCCCGCTTATCTTCCGGCATTCCGAGTACGGACTGCATGCATCCGTGAATGACTTCGGAGAGCTGAGCCTTGACCGGGTTAAGGTGTTCTTTGATCCCATAGATGACTATCACGATGCCTCCTGAAAGGTGTAACGCTTGAATGAATCGTTAGGGGTTGCTTGCCGGCCGGTGACCATAACTAAGTACCCGAGTGAGCTCCCACTTACCATTCTGCTCGCTCCAGACCATGGTGAAGTCAGCTAAGCCATCGCACACGCCACTTGAGAACTGACAGAAGCGGTGCGAGCCCTGTGCAATGGCGCCAAAGCCCTTGATGGGATAGACCTCAAGCGAGCCCTCCACGAGCTCGCGCCTGAACTTACCGCAGACATTCTTGCGAGTGCCTGCGATCATCTCCTCACGAGTCCAGGTGACCCCGCCGTTGTCATGGTAGAACTCAACGTCGGCGGCAAAGTAACTGGCATGCTTGTCAAGTTGCCCGGGCTCGGAGCAGTGGTTAAATGCATTGAATACTGCTGTGTCCAGCGCTGCTACCGTGTTATAAAGGCTTTCGTGTTCGGATGCAGTCCCGGCGTTGGCGCCAAAGACGGTGACGGTTGTAGCCAAGATGGCAGTCGAGGCAATGTGCGTAATTTTCATAAAATTAAAAATTCCTGAGTATGGATAGCGAGCCCTAACACCTAAATAAGGGGCACAAATACCTGGCTAAAATTAGTGGCGACGGAGCGCAAGCCAAGTGTTTTGCGTCCTTTTGAGTAAATTGTTATATGCAATTTTCTTTACGTTTCAGATACTTTGTATCAATCCTTAAATTTTCTCCATTGTATTTATTTATCGCTTACACATAACATTTAAATGATGCGGACCCTAAGAACCGCATATTAATTTTTATGTTGCATCTTATTCGGAGAGCGGCCTTTTAAAGTAGAAGATGTTTTCTTCAACGCTTACAAGTTCCCATCCATCTTCCCCATAGTCCTGAAGTATTCTTTTTCTTCTTGCCTCTACTTCGTCAGCGATTTCATTCATTGTTCTGCCAAGTAAACCATTTTCGAATGGGTTAAGAACAAACACTTTGTATTCCCATCTCGGGCTTTCTAGCTGTGTTGATGCACAACCTGAAAAAAGTAAAGAAAGAGTACAAATTAAAATAAGATTTTTCATTAATTTCATCCTTGCAATATAACCCTTAAATAAGGGGCGCAGGCACGTGGGGCATAATGGCGAAGCCGCCCCGCGTGTATGCGTCCCAGCGAACGAAGTGAGTGAGTTTATTGAGTTGTTATGTTTCATTGCTTCTACGAAGTAACTCACTCAGCTCTTTTTTACTTTGTTCAGGCGTTTTTCCCGCAGTGTCGATGACTATACGTACTGTTTCCCACGAATGATAATCCCTTGAAGTCACACTTTCCCACGACGGAAGCAAAAGGTTAGGAATATCCGTTTGCCTTCTTTTGACGCGCTCTTTGTGTTCATTTTCATTAGAGCAGATGACTTCGATTTCTGTGAAGGGTGATGAGGCCTTATTTGCAACGCTTATCCACGCTTCACGAGATTCTAAAACTGGATTGGTTGAGTCTGCTACTACAGAAAGACCGTTTTTTAGGTTCTCTAACGCAATAGCAAAAGCAATCTTATAGCCCTCGTCATACAAATTTTTGAATCCAAAGTTTTTCAATTCTTGTTCGATAGTGTCGATGCGAATATGGACTGCACCCAATGAGGAAGATAAATACTTTGAAAGTTCAGTTTTGCCTACCGCGGGCAGACCGCCAAGTATATACAACATAAGAGTTTATTGATTCCTCCTTGAAACATAACACCCCGCTTAGGGGCAATAACACGTGGGCTAAAATTGGAGCGAAGCGACTGAGCCCACGTGTTACTGTCCCAGCACGCCCCGCGTGCGTCTACAGCGGTTTGTTATGTGACATTTGCTTATTAGCGTGAGCTTTGTTGTTCACTGAAACATTAAATACAGACAACCCTAACGTTAGCAAAAGAAAAAAAGCCCCAGCAATAACCATCCCGATAACACCAAAGTTGCTATGGTTGTTAAACTTGCTGGCAATATCACGAAGTATTTCACCGTTAAGTACCAATTGATTTGGGTCAATATTCTTTGATGCAAGTGACTCAATTTGAATATCGTATATTGAGAAGAGGAATTCTGTTGTAGTATTCGTTGATTGATAAATGTACCAGGCTGAAACCCAGAACAACAGTCCAACAACCATGAAAAGTGATTGAATAGGTTTTGAATCAATGCTTACTAATATGGTTTTCATAAAACTTCCCTTGTTACATAACAATTTATTAGATCCCAAATTGGTGTAAGCAACTACACTAATTTGGGATAATCAATATTTTTTAAATTACGTTATATTCACGCAAAATCAAAGGTTTTGTATTGCGATAAAGCAGTCTTTGTCCCTAATCACGGTGAATTACCCCAATTTGGTAGGCTATTTTTCTGTGATCAAATCGGCCTCTTGCTGGCTCTGCAGCCTGGCAGCTTCGCTGAGTCAGCGTTGGCCAGAATGCGTTGTTGGCTTCGCGAGGGGGTAATTCGTGTGGGGCTAGGGGTCATTTGGTTCGGCAACTTTTACTGGGGTTAGGCTTAGGCGGGTTATTCCCGTTAATTTTCTGCGCCGCCATGAATATCGACAGCCATAAAGTGCCCTCTACTGTCGGGCGTTGCTATTTTAGTGGATGTTTACCTATAAGCCTCGTACCCGCCAGATTAAGAATAAAGCCATTTGAACAGGCGTGTTGTGAAGAGATTAAATACTGAAAATAAAGACCCAAAGAACAGGGCCTGAAGCAAGAATATACCCGTATCTTCAGTTGAACCTGATAGCCCCAAAAGCGCCATTGTTTGATGGGCGAATGTTGCAGCAAATACTGCCGCCACCGTCATAGTAAATAGGTTGTTCTTTTTTAGATTTTCCCTGGACATTCCATTTCCACTGGCGCATAGCAACTGCATAACGGCTATATTACCGAGCTCACGCTGGAGTGCCAATAGTTGTTTGTTATGTACTCGACGCACATCCATCCAATGCTTTAAGCAGTTCATCTGAGTCCTCAATGTGAATTTGTCGTGATCACCAGCGAAACCGGTAAGCCTCCCATAGCAAAAATAAATGTTATGTTATAACATCGTATTTTCGAAGCATAAGGAGATTAAAAACTTTGAAGCAAAAACTATCTGCCCTCGCTCTGCTGGTTAGCGGGTTTTCCGCCGTGGCTCAGGCAGCCGCAACTGATGATATTGAAAAACTGGAGATTACCGGCAAACGTCTTCCTAGTGCGGCCAGTGAAAAGCTACAAGCCAACAAATTAGAACTAGACGGCCAGCTACTCGATCAATTAAAGCAACAAACACTGGGCGCGACATTGGCAAATCAGCCAGGCGTCACCAGCAACTTTTTTGGCAACTCTGCCAGCCGTCCTGTGATCCGTGGGCTTGGAGGACAGCGCGTGGTAATAGGTATCAACGGCGTTCCTGTGCGGGATATGTCGGCCGCCAGCGATGATCAACTCGTTCCCGTGGAGCCGTTTTTTGCCCGCACTATACGCGTAGTAAAGGGCGCAGCAGCGGTCATCCCGTTTGGCGGTGAAGCAATGGCCGGTGCGGTAGATGTCGATGACAACCGGATCCCCGATATACTGGGTGACTGGGCGCCCTCTGAACGTTTTGAAGCGGAAGCCGGAATGAATGCGGCAAGCAGCATTATGGGCCAGATCTCAGACACGTACGCAGGTTTTGCAGTAAACGCCGCGTTGCAGATCAGAGATCAGAGCGATTATCATGTACCAGGACAGGCCAAAGCCAGCGACTGTTACAACTGGGAGCAACTCGTTGGTGATAGTCGTCTAGCCAGTCGCTGTCAGGTTACCCTGAGTTCCCCGGTATGGGAATACGACGGCAGCGCATGGGTCGATGCGACGCCTCTCGAAGATCAACAGATTACTCACCTGGGTCAACAAAGCCGCGGCAAAGTCAATAACTCCGGCAGTAGTACCATCAATATGATGTTGGGGTTAAGCAAGGCAATCAGCGACAATCAGTATATGGGTATGGCCGTGAGCCTTCTCGATACAGACCGCGATATCCCCGGTTATATTCGCCGTGGTGCAACAGATAGCGCCGTGAATATTCAATCTACGGTCAGTCGCATCGATACCAAACATCAATATTTGTTTACCCAAAGCGCCTGGCTGAACGCAGTGGATACGTCACTGACCTATAGCCAGCAGCAAGACGAGGAGTATCTGGGTTACCAACTGGCGAATAGTTTTAAATTATCAACGCTTCAATTTGCGCCCCGCTTAACTTACACACTGTTAAACGCACAGCCTGGCGAGCTTACCTTGCAGGCTGAGCGGCAAGATCTTCGCAGCGATGGCGATGATAACTATTTACCGCCGGTTGAAACGAATAAGTACGCCTTGTACTGGTTACAAAATATTGAATGGCAACAGTTCATGCTGCAGCTTGGTGGCCGCTATGATCAGATACGCTATGACGTAGATTTGGACTCTGATTATCATTTTGGCTCTGGTCAGGGAGCGAATGCCCGGGATCGTCATTTTGATTTGCAAAGCGTCAATGCCTCGCTGCAATGGCAACTTACCGATTTTTGGTGGGTAAGTGCCAGCTACACCAATGCCGACCGCGCACCTTCTGTAAGTGAGCTTTATGCCAGCAACGCCCACTATGCGCTGATGATAGAAGAACAAGGTAATGCTGAGCTACAGCATGAGAACAATGAATCGCTGGAATATGCAACACAACTCTCCCTCGGCGAGTTTACTCTGGCCGCCAGCTGGTACGAAAACCAGTACGATGATTTTATCTACCTGGGCAATACCGGTATCTCTCGTGGCGGTGTCGCTGTTCAGGAGTGGCGCCAGGCCGACACCCTTAACAAGGGCTTTGAAATCACCGCCGAATATCAGTGGCAAACCGAAAACCTCGGCCATTTTACCTTTAGTGGGTTTGTCGATGGCGTAGAAAATAAGCCCCGTTATCATTACGATAATTCTTATGATCCGTTTGACTTTTCTAATCCGGTTGAGCCCCGTCCAGGTGAAGAAGAAGAGTATTTTCGCCGCAAACTCGACGGCGAGAGTATGCCGCGGGTGCCGGCCGATCGACATGGTCTCGGTGTGCACTGGCAATATCAGCAAGCCAGTCTGGCGATCAATTACCTGCACTACGATAAGCAGCAGGACTTAGCACAGTATGAGCAACCCAGCGCCAGCTACAACATGGTTAATTTATATGCTACCTGGCAGCCAGCTTGGTTACCGTCAGAAAGCCGGTTGTTTGCGCGCGTAAATAACCTGACCGATGCGGATGCCCGTCCTCATCAGAGTTTTCTGCGATTTTTGACACCATTGTCTGGCCGCAGTGTTAGTGTGGGTTTCAGCTATATACTGTAAACGCTATTGTTTCGTCAGATTGATACACGGCGAACGGTCACGACTATCGCTCCAATCTGGTCACTTTAGTGTTATCCACTTCTACAGTATGAGAAAGGCCGCGCTACTGAGCGGCCTTTTTCTTTTCTGCGTAACAGGGGTGAAAGGGGACTGCATTCTCCTCATCGTTGACTGTCTTGTTTGCCCATCAATTCTGATGAGTAACAATGTGACTAATGCAACGCAGATCATTACAGTTTTCAATACTATGAGACTTGTGCAAAAAACTTCGGTGCCAGGAAAAACGTCGTCATCTAAAAAGCAAAATGAAAATTGCGAGCATACCACCCAGAAAGCAGCTGCAGCGCAGCGCAAGCCGTCCCAGCCGCGCGAGCGGCGACAATAGCGCCTTACTGGTGTTTTATGAGTTGCTCAATAATGAGGGTAAGTTCACTAATTACTAATTCAGGCTCGTCAAACTGCACAAAATGCCCACTCATCTTTGTTAACACTGCCCGCTTTAATTTACGTGTTATATTTCGATGCCCGAACATTTATAGCTTGCAGTAATTTGCATGGTTGAGTTTTTTTCGCCAATTTCATATGGAAAACGCACGTAATACTTTCATCATTTCCCGGAACTAATAAATACAATATCGCACACTAATGTTATTGAGCGGTAAACCACTGCAAATTTGGTCGACAGTAGTTACTGGTATCTTTTTTCATGGGCTTCACACTTTTTTAGAAAGCGTATCAATGATTTTATCAAACGGAAGATGGATTTCTTCTCCTTTGTAAACATCACGCCGTGCAGAAAGTGCACAATGCAGGCCATCGGCGTGCCGCGCATCGCTATATAAAAACGACTCATTGCTTGCTATAAATCCAGTCCAATCCTTGAATTAAAGTTGTAGGGAAAGCTGTCGCATGCTTAGCTCCTTCAACGACACGAAACTCAAGAAGAGTTTGCTCACCGGTCTGCGTTGTGATCTTATTGGCAAGCAGCTTAGCGCCAGCAACCATATCTTCTTTCTCTCCAAACTCTGGTTGCTCTAAACTACCGACGGATAAATAAACTTTAATTGGCAATTCAGACTTCGTAACCTTTGAATTCAATATGTGATTGTTATCAAACCAAACGGAGGGGCTACCTAATATATAACTGTCGAACATGTCTGGATGCTCGAACAGGATGTAAGCGCCAAATAAACCGCCCAGTGAGTTACCCACAAAAGTGCGCTCCGATGGTTTTGCTCTATAGGTAGTCTCGATGTAGGGAAAGACAGTTTCACGAATAAATGTAGCATGCTCATCTGCATTGCCCGTTTCCAGCTTCCAGCTAGCTGCTTTGACCGGTGTATAATCTCTTACTCGGCTTGATGGTCCTTTTGAACCGTTTGAATAAGACACCCCAACAATTATTGCTTCTTCCATTGCGCCACTGTTCATGGGAAACCGCGTTGCACCTGATGCAATTTGGAAGCTATACCATGCGTCCATTAGGTAAATCACTGGATATTTTTTATCCTTATTTGATTCGTATGAGCGAGGCAATTTTATAAACAGTGGGTAAACCCTATTCGTTGAAGGCTCAGTCAATTCGATAACTGTGCTTCTAGGTATCTTCAGGCTGTCATTAGCGAACGCCAGAGAGCTAACAAATAAAAACGTTAAAAATACAAGATTTCTCAATGAAACTTCCTCTGTGAATAAGGTCCTGATTTAGTCGCGCGAACACGCGGGCTATACTTGCGAGGTACGAGTCAAACCAGCGAATTTACCTCACAATGAGCGAAGCGATTGATCATAATGTGCTGGTTAGAGTTCACTCGTCAATTTCGCCATTGCCCAAGTTTCCAAGAGTGCTTGTTGGTTAGATGACAGACATCGTTTTGGGACTGGCGCCACTCCATTTTCATTTCCAACAAGCAAGTAGAAATGCTCCATATTCACCACTTTTGCAACTTCGCTCCATTGGAGTTTGCTAATGCCTGAGTTTGACTTTCGAGCAACACCCACCTTAGAAAATACAAATTGGCATTTACCCTCTTTAAATAGCTTAAACAGATAAATAGCCCCCCAAATTGGATATGCCAGTAATTTAAAATACCACTTATTGGCAGTTTTGCTGCCGACTTCAGCTTCGCATACTTTAAGCAGCAAAGAACAATATTCGGTTAATTTGTAGTGAACTGTTATCGAATACATTCCTGAACTCTAACGCCGCTAGCAAGGGCAGACAAAGCGCGCAGCGGTTTGGCTGTCCCTCTGGCTGGCTTTGTTATGGTTACGTTGTCTTGTACACATACCAATTGCCAACGATATGCTCAATATAGATATAATTATCGTCTGACATTTTTGGCACTTCGGTTCCAGTTGGCACAAACAAATACCCAACTGAATTATCTAGAATCCCACCTATGTTAACGTCAACGATGCCGCTGATTGACTCGTAGCCTACAAAATTAAAATTTAAATGTTTGGCGGATTCAGTAGCCTTTTCCTGGCTTGTTTTAGCCTCCAAGGCTAGCGTATTTAGGCTATCAATATTTTTATGCAAGAATTCTTTAAGCTCGGAATCCAATTGCAAAGTAAGTAGCATATTCTGATATTGATGCTCCTCTTCTTTTGTTCGATTGGCTTTGCTTTGTGCCTCTTGCAAAGCCATAAAGAACAAACCTGGTAATGCTAGATTCCTGACTGCTGAAATCTTCCATTTGTTTTGGTCATTTACTAAATAGATATACCAGTCTTGAGATCTACCATCTTTTGAAAGCAATACAGCATAAATCTCTCTTTGCGGATTTTTTTCAAGCGCTCTCAGGCTAACCTCGATACCCTTGGGCAAAGTCTCGCCCAAAGTGGGTCTATCCAGATAATGTTCCAACATTTCACCGGCATATACTTCTCTTTTATTTTTAATGCCATCTTGGCCAAAAAATTGTTTCACGAGTCTAGACTCGTCTGCTAACACAGCCAAAGGTAAAAACAAGAGAACAATTAAAAACCGCACGAAACTTCCTTAGTGACCCTACCAACGCCAAGCTAATCGGAAAATACTTGCGCTTTGGACGGAACGGCCAGCGAGTATTTTTCCTTGCTTGAGCTCCTTGTTATACAGCTGCACTTTTCAGTCGTTAGTATATTTATATTCGCAAGAAACCACTGCAGCAGAAAGGCCACTGATAACGAGTAAAATGGCTGCCGTAATGAAAGCGAAAACACTGTACGAAAGAACCCCCTGTTTCAAAACAGTTTCCATAATGGTTTGCGGAGTTACAAAGAAAAAGTAAATTGCAAAAACAACCGTTGCAATAAAGAGAACGATAGCGCTAGATGCAATCAGCCGTGCTGCGAGCAACAGTAGCTTTAAGTTTTTCGATGTAATCTGTGAGAATGGGTATAGTTTCATATTTAATCCTTTAAAATTTAAACGTGAAAAGTTTACTAAGTTATATAACGCCCCAAGCAGGGGCAATAACACGTAGGCTAAAATTAGGAACGAAGTGACGGGAGCCTGCGTGTTAGTGTCCCGCAGCCTTGGTTTGTTATGAACCAGTAGTTTGAATATTGCTCAGAAACAAACTGCCATTCATGACGAATGTATAAGTAATTTTACGTGTTTTACCAGAGTCATCTTTGTATTGAGCCGAGACCATACAATTTTCGTTACTGCAACGCGTGTCGAGCGTATCTTTTTGTAAACTTATGCCAGAAAACAATGTACCGATAAGTTGTCCGCCGTTTAACGACATTTCATATTGCTTAGAAGGTTCCCAGTAACTAATGGCTTCTACATAATTACCTTGATTGACAGTGTGTTGAAACTTAGCGGCTAACTCAGCCGCATCATTTTTAGCTGCATATGAATTAGCTGACAACAGCGAAATACAAGATATTAAAATTTCCTTTTTCATGATATTTCCTTATGGTTCATAACACCCGCACAACGGGCGAGCGAAGTTTGCGAGTCCGTGTCAGCGTAGTTTGCTGGCGCAAGCGTTCAACGACTTGTTATACGCACGTTAAATTGACCAGAAATAAGCAATTATGAATGCTATAAAAAAAGACAGTATAGTTGCCTTTATATTCATGTGTTCAACTTTATATCTGGCAGCACTTAAGAAAGTAGGTTCTATATTAACCTTCATATCTTCATTAACAATAATATCAGTAACTAAGATGTCGTATGCTGAACAAATCGACTGGGCCGATTCTTGTGATGCGATTCCTGATTTTTCAATACGCTGAATAGTCCTTAAACTAATTCCCGAAACATCAGCAAGATGAGACTGACTCCATGCTTTGGATTCTCTTAATTTCTTTAATTTCTGTACGTCTAATTGCATTTCCATAATTATTTCCTAAAAGATAAAAACCTTAGTCATTATCGTAAGAAAATACCTCTATTAATACGTCATTTATGTGACATTCACCGGCTTTAATGTGACACCAACGCGTCAAGTGCATATAACACCCCAAGAAGGGGCAATTACACGCAGGCTATAATACGGAACGAAGTGACGGGAGCCTGCGTGTTATTGTCCCGCTTACTTGGCTTGTTATGTGGCTTACTGCGTAACCATGTAAGTCTCCGCAGATAAGAACCAACCGTTTTTGTACATACACTCTACGATAAAAGCATATTGGATATCACCAATTGGTGCTTGAGCATCAATTAGATGCTCATTTATCTTGCTCTTGCAAAGTGAAAAATCCTTTTCAGCGCCGACTATATTATTATCTGTAGGTGGAATTTCTGGATTTCTAACCCAATGAGTAACATACCCAAAATAGTCGTAGTTATCCTGATAAGAGAATTTTAACTCTTTCTCTTTGGGCTTGGTCGATGTGCAACCGCACAGAACGGCCATAAGCAAAATGCTAAAAAATCGGTTCATTCTCAACTGCCACATAACACTTCACATATGGGGCGCAGACTTGCTGGCTAAACTTGCGCGAAGCGCCAGCCAGCGAGTATGCGTCCCAATGAGCGGAGCGAATGAACATAATGTGTTTGTTATATGCCACTAATCCCCCGAAGAACCAGCACCACTACTATCTTGTGGGCCGCCACCAAAACTTTTGCGTGTTTTTGCTGGTGTGTCCTGACTATGATTTAATAACCATAATCCAATAGCCGCAAAAAATGGGATTAACCAAACTATAAATATCTGAGCACCTTTTTGAAAGACTTCCAAATCATCACGACGTACCAGAAATATAGAAACAACTACATTGAGCATAATCGCAATACCTAAAACGAAGTGCCAAATTTCAAATCCCATTTAAAATCTCTCTTGGCATATAACAATTTATTAGATCCCAAATTGGTGTAAGCAACTACACTAATTTGGGATAATCAATATTTTTTAAATTACGTTATATTCACGCAAAATCAAAGGTTTTGTATTGCAATAAGGCAGTTTGTATTCGTATTTAGGGTATATAACACCAATTTGGTAGGCTATTTTTTTAGCTACCTAACCGGCCTCTCGGTGGCGATTTGACGTTTACAAACTCATTGTAGGCAGGATTACTTTTATACTGGCCAGGAGGCATACAGTGTTAATTTCATAGGCCTTAGCCTGTGCGGTTTGCCGCTTTCTCACGCCTGTTATAAAAGTAGAGACATATCAACGCTGCAAATGTACCAAGAAAACAAGCAGCAACAGGTAAAGCGATGAGTGTATAGAGTATTGACGTCGAGCTTGCTCCTCCTGCTATGTAGAGAGTCCATGCCATTGCTAAATTTCCATAAAAAAGGGCTAAAGTACACCCGCCCAAAAAACCTAATGAAATGGGCTTTACTGAACGATGCTCTTTTAACGCAAGAGTCATATACACTAACAATGCAATAGCTATTGGAATGGATTGTACCAATTTAATGTTGAGACTGAATTTTGGGTCGGGTATCTTCGGGTTTACGGTGCCAGTTAAGGTGCCGCAAAATTTAACGGCAACATGGATGAGATAATAGTCAGTGACGACAATGCTAAGAGCAATTAAAGCAAGCATTTTGAAAAACATAATCACTAGTTCCTAAGGCACAAATATTTTTACACTCTCATAGCCGAAGGCTCCATGTGCTTTGCGCTCAGCCAGCATCGCGAGTGAGTTTATTGGGTTGTTATGCGATATTGTTAACATAGTCGTGCATTCCCTGCTGATGTTGCTAGAACTGACCTTTCCCACTGAATTAGCCCCAATCTTCCGATGAGATTTTTCATATTATGCTGCCCGTTTTGCATACTCAACAGGCGGCAGGTAATTCAGTGAACTATGTGGTCGAACCGTAACAGAATAACCGGGCAAGATAGTTGTCGCTCTATAGAATTGAACAGCAAACAAACTTTGAGCTACTCGGAGTCCCTCTTCACCAATTCTGTCAGCTTCTTTTGAATGATTCGATCCTCTAATTTATTTGAAAATGCACCGAAGACCAGAACAGAAAAGGTGACAGCAATAACAATGACTACTCCTAAATCAAAGTTTGTGTACTTCTTGAAAGCAAAACCTATACAGTAGCCAAGTATAAAAGTGCACAACGTTTTTGGTATGCTGGCCATGATACGTAAACGCCGGGTTTCAGCTTTAGCTTCTTTGACGTAATTGAACCTTTTAACGCTCGAACTATCTGCCAATTCTGGAAATTCTTGTACTAACCATTCTGTATATTTCATTCATATTTCCCTATATGACTAATGAACGCTTTAATGGGCAATCAATACACATAATTGGAAGCCACTCTTTGCCTTTTTCTGGTGCACTTTACGTTTTTTTATCTAATACAAATTTCGGGCTTTTATTGCTCCTTCTCGAATATTAGAAATACAGCTTCAAGAAAATCTCTAATAAATTTGGAGAATTCTCTCCCATTTGCACGAAGCTCAATTTGTATGATTAATATTTTGGGTAATAGGTGTAAAGGCAAGAGCGTCCTTGTTTACTCGCTTGATAGCCTTACTCTGTATCATAATCCTCCACATCCCACTCGAAAGATCCTAAAAACTCCTCAAGTTCTTTTTCTTCAATGAACTCATCATAAATGTGGGGGAACGCCATTACCCAATTGAATTCGACATCATGTACGAACTTTCTCCAGTCGTGAATCAACATCCAATCACGCACAAGCCCATAAATCGTAGTTTCATGCTTTCTTCTTCTATAAGCTTCTGCATACGCAGGGGGTATGATATTGTTCAATTGCTCAAGCGTTTGCACTCCAAAATCGTTCAACTCACCAACAAGTTCACTATACTGGTCAGTTGTATGCGGCAGTTCCAAAATTACATTATTGTCTTGGCACCATTTTTCCACGAATTGGGGGAGACTAATCGAATTAATCTCAGTAGCCAAATCGCCTGCCTGAGATTTCATATTCAAATTTTTAATGTAGTTGTCGATTTTAGTTGATAGCGTATCAAAGCCTCTATCTGCTATTTCCAACATTCCCGCATATAAGAAAAGTTCTCTTTCTATCTCTTTAGGCAACTTGCCAGAAAATTTGTAATTTCTATCATGCGCCAATTCGGCCCACGCATGTTGTAAAACTGTTCTAACTTGAAATTCGAACTTCAAGTCAGAAATTTCTTCAAATTCAGGTAAAGCACCGCGCTGTTTACCGAGGTCACAAACAAAATGAACAGATCGATAACCAATCTGATCGGTCGACATTAAGTCATCTTGATTTAAGGAGTTCTGCTTATCAATGCTAAATGATGATTCAATCAAATCGGAAACTCTTTTTACATCTGACTCGAAATACACAATAACTCGTATACCGGAGATATCAGTTAGTTGTCTACCGGGATTTTTATATCCTTTTCGTTTAATCTTTTCTAGCGCACTTTCCTTTTCTTTCGTTCGTCCTGTTACAGCCAAGTACTCGACACTGTTTGCGTTAAGGAGATTTTCCAATATTGTTACTACTGCGTCCGTAAGCCTTCGATGCTTGGGCAATGCTATATCAAGCCAATTTTCGTGCTTATGAAGACTCATTATGAATTCCTTGTGTTCAATACGGCCTTAGAAAACCCAGCAACAACAAAAAGGTCGTGGTTTCTATATGTGTTCGACTCAGAAAGATATTCAATTGCTTCGTTTCGAGTTGGCGTCTCACCAAGCTTAGAGTTCACTTCTTACTACCTTCTTGTATGCGTGACGTCCCATTTGCGGCTGGTTTGAAGCGTAACGGAAAACCAGTCCGACAACATGCGCTTGTTAGCACTCATTGCGCTGTTGATATAATCACCTTTTCTGCAAGAAGCTTTACCAGTGGAACCTCTTTACGGATTTCTAGCTCTGCTTGTCTTGTAGGCACAAAATTCTCATTTCTGTTATACCTATCTGATGAGTGAACCAATGCATTACGAATTAGCTTGACCCTTTTTGATACGTTTCCAATTACGTGACCTGTCGTCAAACGAATTTCAGTTAACTCCCCAAACATTTTTCTCTTTTTTGTAAAAAGCTTTTCACCTAGATGATCTTCATAAGCTCCGATAAATTCAACTAAATCATCCTCTGATACGTGCTTAGCGATAACTAGGCGTAGCATTTCAGTTTCATCTGACTCACGTTTATGGTTAAGGGTAGATTGAATAACTTTATCCAAATGCTTGGGAGACGATTTAAATCCAGGGTCATTGTAGATAGTTGTTAGCTTCCGATATAGCTCTTCATCTGAAACTGACAAAAAGTAGTATTCCAAGACTTGATAGTATGAAAGGAACTGATTGATTGAATCTTCTACAACCATTCCTCTTTGATAGAATCTTGCAACATCTCTATTAACTGAAGATCTTGGCAGAGGTAGCTCAGAACCAAAATCATGATCTTCATACTTAAAATCATCACCAATAGGTTGACGGTGAGGAAATTCCTCCTCAAGGACTAAAGCTATGCCTTTTAAATATGACACATTGAATAAACAGCCTTCTATTATCTCCAAAGATTTCTCGGCTAATTTTTGTGGACTTGTTTCAGAAAGACCACACACTTTAATTGTGAGTGGCGCGTAAACGTAAAAACCAATATCTCTATCCTGATCAGCCCTACCACGCCCAACATTCATTCGAATACGATCCAGCGTTCTCATCAAAAAGTATTCATTGAATCTTAAATAATTCTTGTAATCCAAGGACGCTTCGGATATTTCCACATAGTATGAATCTGTCTCATGGTTGCCAAAAGTTATCTTCTGCCCCCGACGCATATTGAGAAATGTACCATATCTGTTTCCAGAGGTTATCATTTGCTCAAAATGGTCTTTACTGCACAAGCACGTCTCAAATGGTTCATGTATATAGCTCGACTTTCGAGTTTCGAAGTCTAAGTATGACCTTAAATCGTCAGATGAGGCCTTTATCGTAAAGCCACCACGACTTTGAAAAAATATCTCGTCTTCGTGCTCATCAACAACTTCCAGCCAATATTTTGAGTAAAGCTCTTTAAATTTTTCTTTTACATCTTGAAGTGTCATACAGGTGTCCATTTCCCACTGAGTGCTAACGTCCCAGCCCGCTTGCGGGCGACTACAGTGGCTTGTTAGCCACTTTCTAGCCCCAGAATCCTCGATATCGAATTACCCGACGCTTCGTCGAGATTTTTCGCGGTAGTAACTGTTTTGTTGATACCTTCTAAGAAAGGTATGTACTTGGAAAAAAATCCTTTCTTTGCGGAGTCCTTCTCTACAGCATTTTTAACCATGTCACGCTTTAGTGCGAGGGAACCGAAACTAGCTTCTAATTCAGCCTCAATTCCCTCTATCCCTCTAATTCGATAGGCAATTATTGCTTGTCTTAGCCCTTCTAAATTCCTAATAAGCAATGACTTTAAATTCGGTTCAAAGTCCAAACTTAAAACGGTTTCAGTTAATTCAGATAGTACTTTCTGAATTCGCTCTATCTCTTCATGGTTAACAGTTGATACGGAAGCTTCTCTGCTCAGCCGATCCGAACAAAACTGTAGGCCATAAATCGTTGATTCATCTAACAAACGCCTACCTGTTTGCCATGATCCTTCTAAATTAATTTGCGAAAATAGTTTTTCAATATTATCGAAAGGCTTCAGAAATAAATCATGATCTATATTTTCTAGTTCTCTAATTCGGTCCTGGGTTTTATAAGACACTTGGATCATGTCTGACAACATTCGAAGGATTGCACCAGTATCAGATTCATCCACTTTAAAAACGGCTGCCCATACTGTTCTGAACTTTGTACTTTCATTTTTTCTACGTGCTTCCTGTAGCAAGTCGCATAACCTGCCAGCAGGATCAGATTTTACTTCCAATGTTAAAACCTCCGTTTAGTGGCTAACGCCCAAAGCAGCGGTGAGAAGCATCCGCTGGCTTTGTTTGTTAGGCAATTATCCTAGCAGTGCTTTCTTACCAAGTTTAGTAAGAACTTTAATAGCCTTTTCACCCATGGCTTGAATTTTTATTGATGCCTCATTTTCATCTGAGGCAGAAGCCAGCGCTTCTTTCACCTTTAAAATAGTTTCCTCCTCTTCGGGAGAAAAAATCGACTCAAGCTCCAACTGCGTGAAACGTGAGTTTCCAGCCACTTCATTTAAACGATCGCTAAACCTTCCCATAACCCTATTCCTCGCTGTTTACATAATCTTCAACTTTCTTTTCTACTTCCTTTAGTTTTTCTTTGTACTTGTCAATCAAATCATTTTGAATAGTTGCCGCATCATGCGCAGTCTTTAAAAAATCATAATTTGCCTTTGCTAAGTCTATTAATTGACCATAACTAGCTTCTGTTTCTTTCAGCAAGGTTTGGCGGCTAGCTTCAATTTTTGATATTTCAGATCTTAAGTCTTCGGCATACTCAACTAGAAGCACTCTGACTTCATCAGCCGGCAAAGCCTTTCTTCCTTTGAGCTCAGAAGCTATAACATCGTCAATCACAACATTTTTCATTAGATTTTCTACTCGAACGATTTGATCATCAGCATAAGCATTAATAATCTTAAGCTGATTATTTTTTGCTGATTCAAGCCCACTCACTATTAATGCCTGAGAAGTAACCGCTTGGGGAGGAATTGAAACACACCCACTAGCCAACAATAATATGAACGAGAGTAACGCCATTCTCATTTAGTATTCTCCTTTCTTTGATTTAGCCTGTCTGACGCACACTGAAAAGTGTTGTTAGGCATTTTTCTCCCTACTATCTTTTACTTGTTGCATTACCTCATGGAGGTCGGGAACCGTGTTCAATATTTGAGCCTCAGTGTTCAGAATGGTCTCAATAACTTCCTTATCCGACTCATAAGCACCAGACATTTTGAACAACTGAAGCTGTAATAAATCCGTAGCCTTTGAGTACAAAGACCATTTTTCTTTTGGTCTGAAGATTTGATCAAACGAGATAATAGCAACGACAGCTATAGAAGAAAATTGTGCAATGGTAGGATCGTTTGGAATTAGAAATGGCGTTGCAATGCCGAGCGTAGCCCCAAGTGTTAAGAATAGATAGTGCAATCGTTTATGTAAGATGGCTTTTTTTGAATATTCACTCTGCTTTATATCAACAAGCTTTTTGACCATAGGATCAATTTCTCGGGTTGCCTGCGAGCTGCCAATTCCAGACATCGAGGTCGGCATGATACCGCCTAAAAGTGAATCATCTCCTGGGGTAAACGAGGCATGCCCAACAATGAAGTCCTCGCCAGGGGTTGTGGGTTGATCCCCTAAAGGAGGTATTAGCCCCTTTGTCTTATTTGAGTCATCAGTGGTCATTCTTCCTCCTTGCCAGTGCCTAACGCCGGTGGTAATGGGCGCCAACGGAGCAAGGCGCAGTTGGCGTCCCGTTGCCCACCTTTTTAGGCTAACTGTTGCTGTACTTCGCGAGTTTCCTTAGTTCCTCTAACGTATATATACTTTCGACTCTACTCTGAATAGTCTTCTGGAGAGACCAAATAGAGTTATTTAACTTGTCATGTACAGTATGGACAACAGCTTGATATTTCCTTAGTAGGTCCCAATTTGGAAAGCTTATTGCTGCCGATATACTTTCAATTCGCCTGTCAGAGTGTTCTAGTTCTCCTTTTTCAATCGCATAGAACACTTCAGTCTCTGAATTGTAGCCAACTGCTCCATGCGCCACGTAGTTATTTCGAACTCCAATCATGTGATCATGTATTTCTTCAGCTTCTTTATTTTTTTTAAAGCATGTTTTCTTATTTAATGTAGCTCTTCCATTAGCTGTATTAAAACATTTTCCATATGTAACAATTATAGAGAAATACATGCTTTGGATAACCTTTAGCCACCTATCATCCAGATCGGAGTTAAGAATGAACTCAATATTTTCATTTACAAAACGAAGATCATTTCGGATAGTCAACCAACCTTCAAGGGTAGAGATTTGACGTCGTATATTTTCTGGCAGATCATCTCGAATATCTTTAAATCCAACAAAATTATATTTCTTCCCATTCTTCTTCGAAATAAGCTCAAGATCATGCTGGCGAACTTCATCAGCATAAATTATGTCGGAACCTTTTTTAATCCCTGAATGCACTTGAAAATCAAGATAGTTCTCTTCCGGAATCTCACTCATTTATGTAACTTCCCTTAAGATCACAAACTTTAAGCCGGGTTCTACCCCGTTTTTACGGACGCTTCAAGCTAAGGCGCCATATTTACTGGCGTTCTACTGGCTTGATTTTTCATAGCCTGTTTTGAACCCCGTAATTTTCGCCTTAGCACGTCTCCAATCAGCATTATTTGTCGGGTAGTCTTGCGCCGATTTATTAATAGAATCATATTCGTCGTTTAGAGATTTTGTCGACTCCGACAGCCTCTCAATATCTAAAACATCACTATTAAAATTAGCCAATATTAATTCTGACTTACGGCTTACAGATAGATAGTCGTTTGCCAATTCTCTATGCTTAGACTTCGCTTCTTTTGGATTAAAGAGTGTCTGCAAAGCTGCAAGCATTGCTGCCACGAAAGATAAGAAGCCTGATAACCACTTGACAAAGTTGGGCACTACATTTTGCAGGTCCGCAACAAATACCGAGCCTAAACCGACAGAGATTAAAGCTATAGGAATTCCAAGCCATAAATGGAGTCTCGACATACGCTCAGAAGCTCCAAAGTGAGCATAGGCTGTGAGTTGGCTATTGTTTTGTAGCCTTTTTAGAACATCTACTATTTCTGCCATTTACACATAATTCCTTCTTTGATGCTCTAACGCCCTAATTTGGCAGTACAAACCGTGGGCTATACTGCGAAGCAGAGCCCGCATGTTTGTGTCCCCAACATTTGTTTGTTATGCGTGCGAGACACTTGCCTTTCGCGGCTTTGCCGCCACCGCCTGCCAAAACAAACTGTTGATTTAAAGAATAACAATTACCTTAAAACAACCCTGGGCGAAAAGCCAGATGATAAAGCGACTGCTTGAGAAGTGAACTAGCTGAGAAATTTTGAGTTGCAGACTTCTGGTGTTACCGGGTTAAAACGAACAAACTTTGTTAGAGCTGTTTTTAAAACTGAAAGCGGTAGGTACTGATACGACCTATTGAAACTGCCTTGCCCTAACCCGCTACCGCCGCACTAAACATGTGAGAAATGACGACGACGCATAACAGTTTATTAGCCCCCAAATTGATATGAGCATAATTTCTTAAACTACGATGTATTCGCTCAAAATTAAAGCGCTGTATAAAAATAAATCAATTATTATCCGCATTCAGGGTAAATTGCCCCAACTTGGTCGGCTATTTTTTTGCGGCCCAATCGGCCAAACGGTGGGGCTGCAATTCTGTTTATTTGCAAAGCTAACTATTGCCAGAAAATGGCTTTTTGGTTTGTGGGTGTGGGGAGTTTGCTAAGCTGAATGCCTGATGGGCTAAAGCGCTATCGCTAAGCGCTATCGCTAAGCGCTTTGCTTAAAAACTACAACCCTTCACTAGGTAACCAGAACTCGGCTATGAGGCCGGTTTGGTTGTGGTTGCGCAGATCGATTTGGCCGCCGTGCATTTCGATAATGCGTTTGCTAATGGCCAGGCCCAGGCCTGAGCCGCTGGAGCCTCTGGCGGAGTCGCCCTGCGAGAAAGGGCGGAAAACATTTTGCAGGCTTTCTTCTGGAATGCCCTCACCAAAATCACGTACCGAACACACCACGCGCTGCTGTTTTTTATCAAAATAGCTCTTAATTTCAATGTTGTGGCTGCCATAACGAAAGGCGTTTTCGATGAGGTTTTCCAGCACCCGTTTAATGGCCACTTTACGCAACAGAATATTGGGTAAGGGGTTTAAATCGAGTTCAATGTGCTGCTGCTCGTCGGTGTTTGGTTTAAACTGCTGATTGGTGTTTCTGGCGTTAACCAACTCGGTGATCAGCGGGTTTAAATTGATGACCGTTTGTTTTTCCTGCTGCTCCTGGCGGGCATACTCAATAAACTGATCGATAATGGCATTCATGTCTTCAATGTCGCTGATGATGCCGTCTTTTACCCAGTCCTGATCCTCGGGCAGCATTTCGGTGGCCAGGCGGATGCGCGTTAATGGCGTGCGTAAGTCGTGGGAGATACCGGCTGTCATTACCATGCGGTCGTGCTCCAACTGCTTAATGCCCTGGTTCATGCGGTTAAAGGCTTTGGTTACCTCTATCATTTCGCTGGTGCCATCTTCTTTTAATGGCGGTGGAAACTGGCCACGGCCAACCTTTACGGCGGCGCGTTGTAAGGCACTGAGAGGGCGGTTAAGGCGTAGTACAAACAGCCAGCCACCGCCCACACTTAATATACCAATGAGCAGCAGATACAGCGTTAGCGGGAAGATATTGGCTTCGCTCAGGCCATACACCGGAATGCGGATCCAGGTGTCGGGTAAGCTGGCGATTTTCATCCATACATAATAGGGCGTGTCGTGCTCATCGAGCTGGGGGGCGCTAATGCGCACTTCGGCGTCTTCGCCGAGCTGCTCAGATACCTGACTCGACATGAACTGGTAAAAGGTAGACTGGCCAAGTCTGGCGCGTTTGGCTTCGCGGTCGCTAAACAGGCGAATGCCGGTTTGTTCTTTAAGTTGCTCGCGGTAGTCAGGCTCGCTTAATTGCTCGGTATGGGTTTTTAAGGTGGCGGCCTGGGTGGCAATTAAGCTATTGATTTGTTCGTAGCTGGGGCGAATAAAATACATGGTTACCGACAGGTAAGACACCACCTGATTAATCAGCAACAGCACGCCAATCAGCAGAACCGTTTGGCCAAAGGCACTTTTGGGGAGTAACCGCACAGTAAGGCGGGCTTACACTATCGCGCCATCGGGCACAAATACATAGCCTAAGCCCCACACCGTTTGAATATAGCGTGGGTGAGCGGGGTCGTCCTCAAGCATACGGCGTAAGCGCGATACCTGCACATCAATGCTGCGCTCCAATGCACTGTAATCGCGGCCGCGGGCCAGGTTCATCAGTTTATCCCGTGACAGGGGTTCCCGTGGGTGGGTCACAAGCGATTTAAGCACTGCAAATTCGCCGCTGGTGAGTGACAACGGCTTACCGCTGGCTGTCATTTCGCGGGTAGCCAAATTAAGCCGGTAGTTACCAAACTCAACAATTTGCTCTTCCATAGAGGGCGCGCCGGGCGCTTCTGTGGTTTGACGGCGTAATACGGCTTTGGCCCTGGCTAACAGTTCGCGGGGGTTAAAGGGTTTGGGCAGGTAATCATCGGCGCCCATCTCCAGGCCAATAATACGGTCTACTTCGTCGCCTTTGGCGGTGAGCATAATAATGGGCATTTTGCTTTCTGCCTGCCGCAAGCGGCGGCAAATCGACAAGCCGTCTTCGCCGGGTAGCATGAGGTCGAGCACCATCAAATGAAAATTTTCACGTTCCAGCAGGCGATCCATTTGCTCTGCATTGGCGGCGGTACGTACCTGAAAACCCTGTTCAACAAGGTAACGCTCAAGCAAACTACGTAAACGCATATCGTCATCGACGACTAATATTTTTGATGTTTCCTGACCCATTTTTGCCTCAATTAACCGCGTACGCTACAACTGTCTCAGCCTAACTATAACCGCAAGTGATGGCAGACAAAAGTGCTCAAATGTGTCACACGGGGCTTGATTGTTACAAAGCGTGTCAAACTATGGGCATTATATAGGTAGCGACACTATAAACCAGCGCATAGCCCACTGAATAAGCCATCAGCAGCAGTAAAAAATACTTACCATAACGGGCAAAACTCAGGCCTTTTACCTTGCTCATGGTGACAATTCCGGCGGCAGAGCCAATGATCAGTAATGAACCGCCCACCCCTACCGCGTAGGTCAGCAGCATCCACTCACTCACCGACATGTCGATATTAGCTTTAAGCAGCGCGGCTGTTAGCGGCACGTTATCGATTAATGCCGACATAGCGCCCATTAAATAATTCGCCGTCATTGGTGGAAATACCTGATAGAGATACAACAGCGAATGCAATGCCTCGATATGCTCAAGCATGCCAACTAACAGCAATACACCAAGAAAGAATAGCAGGGTATCGAACTCGATATAGCGGATGTAATCCATAATGGGATCCTGATCGTCATCTTTGCCTTCGCCCATATGGTTAGCTACCAAAAACATGATTGCCATGCCCGCTAAAAAGGTCAGCATGGGCGGTATGGCAAACAGCACATTCAGGATCAACGTTGCAATAATGGTGCTTAAAAAGATACCGGCGATCACGTAATCGATAGTGTTTGAGGTATAGGTCGTTTTACGAATTTTTACCTTGCCGGTCATGCCAATACTGAGCAAGCCGGTAAGTACCATGACGGCCAGAAATGACGGGATCAGTAACCAGAACAACTGAGTAATCGTGACTTTCTTCTGCATAAAAATCATCAGCGTGGTGACGTCACCGGTGATCAGCGATACACCACCTGAGTTCACCGCAAACACCACCAGTACCGCAAAACGCATGGTTTGATTAAACGGTAAGCCGAGAGAGAGTACCATGGCGATGGAGACCAGCGTTGCGGTAATGTTGTCGGCCAGTGACGAAAAGCAAAAGCTGAATAGTGCGGTGATCAGCATTAATTTTTTCAGTGATATCTCGGAAGGCATGATCAGGTTGAGCATGTTGGCAATCAGCCCTTTGCGGTTAAGGTAGGCCACAAAGGTCATGGCAGCTACCAAAAATAACCACAGCGTGGAGATTTCGGTAATATTGTGTAACAAGCCTTCATTAATTGCATCGGTTTCTGCCGGGCTGCCCGATGCAATAAATAAAATCATCCAGGCCAGGGTGCCAAAAAATAACGTAATTTTAGCTTTGTTAATGTGAAGAACTTCTTCAAACATAACGCCCGCTAATGCCAGTGCCGCGATGATAATAAGGAGGGTGTCTAACATGGGAGATATCCGCAATTTCAGTGCCGGTATTTTAAGCCCTAACCTGCATCAGTAAAGGGCTTTATGTCCGTATTGCGGAATTATTTACAGATAGTAATTATTCATTTCTTAATAGCCAATTTTGCTTGTACAACAAATGATTGAAACATAGACAAGTAGGCGAATAAATGAGTTGTTTGCTTACTGCACCCAGTCCATCTGATAGCCGCGGCTATTTTTACGCTTCATCAGATCTTCGATAAGCGGGGTAAGGATAAGCTCCATGGCCAGGCCCATTTTGCCGCCCGGTACCACCAGCGTGTTAATGCGCGACATAAACGCGCCGTCGATCATCTGTAGCAAATACGGAAAGTCCACGTTTTTCATTTCGCGCCTAAAACGTACCACCACAAAGCTTTCGTCCTGGGTAGGAATTTCGCGGGCACTGAAAGGGTTGGAGGTATCTACCGTGGGCACGCGCTGAAAGTTAATGTGAGTACGGGAAAACTGCGGCGTAATGTAGTGAAAATAGTCATCCAGGCCACGCACAATGCTGCTCATTACCGCTTCTCTGGAATGGCCGCGATCGGTGGTGTCACGCACAATTTTTTGAATCCATTCGAGGTTAACAATGGGCACCATGCCTACCAGTAAGTCAACATGTTTGGCAACATCAATGTCGTCGGTTTGTACCCCGCCGTGGAGGCCTTCGTAAAACAGTAAGTCGGTGTCTTTGGGTAATTCCTGCCAGGGCGTAAAGGTGCCGGGCATTTGATTAAACGGCACAGCGTCGTCGAAGGTATGCAAATACTGGCGAAAATGGCCGCTGCCATCATCAGCATACTGCTGAAACAGCGTTTCCAGCAGGGCAAAGTCGTTCGCTTTAGGGCCAAAGTAACTAATGTGCCGGCCCTGCTCCTGGGCTTTGCGGATCTCGACTTCCATTTCCGGACGGGTAAAACGATGAAAACTGTCACCGCCGACATACGCCGCATCAATGTTCAGATTACGGAATATATGCCGAATCGCATTGGTGGTTGTCGTGGTGCCGGAGCCAGACGATCCGGTAATAGCAATAATGGGGTGTTTTGCCGACATGCGTTCTCTTTTGGCTGATGCGTATTCGAATTTGCCGACATCAGAACGGTCGGCGTCAAATACTTTATAAGATAGTCCCTAGTTATAAGCTTCCGGGCGCTAATAATCAAGCCCTGCAATATGGCTGCGTGCGTTTGTAACGCCCGTGTAAGGCAACCACAGGCTGGCAGTTCATGCTGTGGCAGGGCGCTATATATAACAAGCTTTTTTTAGGGTAAGTGTAATTTTTTAATGTAATGACAGACTATAACTATACGTGAGCAAAAGCAGGAACTAACAAACATGGACTTTTTTACACAGTTTTTCGACACCGCCTCGCCGGTACAACTTGGAGTTATCGGCGCATCTGTATTACTGGTGTGGTTTTTACCGGCGTTTGTTGCGCTGGTCTTTAATCGTAAGCATGTAAAGCTTATTGCACTGGCGTGTGTGCCGGCAGGCTTGTCGGTGATTGCCTGGAGCGGCGTTATGGTATGGGCATTTACCGGCAATATGATGAACCGGTTTAATAAAAAAGCGCGTCCTGAGGACTAACTGCGCAGACGGGAACGGCGCTCAAAAACCGTCTGATAACTGTTCCGGGATATTCTCTGTTACAAAGCACGGCGTCATTCTACCGGGCATGATCAGTGTCAGCTTTGTTTACATATAACGCCTTGTTTTTTGGTATACGATTTTAACTGATTGATATTAATATTTAATTTTATTTTGGAATATTTATTGCTGTTTATCGTTAGACAAAAGTATAACCTCGTAAAGTTAAGGTATTTTATGAAAAAGGTAATGAAAGGATTTGCGCTGGCAATGGGTTTAGCCGGCTCAGTGTCAGCTAACGCGGCAGTCATCACTTATAGCGACTTTTCAGACGTGTCCGGACTTCAGTTAAATGGTACTGCGTCTAAGTTTGGTGATGTTCTGAGGCTAACATCTGATACGTCAGGTCAGGCAGGTAGTGCGTTTTCTACTAATGCCATCGCATTGAGCGCTGATGTGTCGTTTAGTGCCTTTTTCTCGTTTAATATTTCGGGTTTGGGTGGCTTTGGAGATAGTGATGGGCCCGGTGCTGATGGCCTGGTCTTTACTATGCAAACTGTTTCAAATACCGCAGGCACCGGAGGCGGTGGTATTGGTTTTGAAGGTTTGGGTCAGTCGCTGGGTGTTGAGTTTGACACCTGGGACAACGGCACGCCTACTGATCCTAATGGTAACCATGTTGGTGTAAACCTTGATGGTAATGTAACATCAGTAGCAACCGTAAACGAAGCGACACGATTCAATAACGGCAGCGACTGGTTTGCCTGGATTGATTACGACGGTACCATTGACGAGCTTAGTGTGCGTTACAGCCAGGCGGCTGTGAAACCAACCCTTGAAGCCATTACTTATAACGTTGATCTGACCAGCATCTTTGGCTCCACTGATGTGTTTGTAGGCTTTACATCAGGTACGGGTTCAGCGTACAACAACCACGATATTAATAGTTTTTCATTTAGTTCTGATTTTGACGAGAACTTCGCCAGTACAGGCACTCCGGCTGTGTCTGCACCCGGCTCGTTTTTATTATTAATGTTGTCGACACTGGGCTTAATAGCATACCGCAGAAAGTAATTTAAGCTCCGCTGTTAAACAGCGCATTGGTAGGCATAGAGCATAGTTTTGAAACCCCCTCCTGCAACATGCTTTTAAAAAAAACGGCCCGAATAAGGGCCGTTTGTATTTTTAAAAGCTGCACACGCAGCGCAAGCTAGTTGGCAAGGCCAGACTTTTCACGCTTAATTGCCCGGTGGGCAATGTCGTTGCGGTAGTACACGTCTTTCCAGTCAATGGCTTTTACCAGTTCGTAAGCCTGTTGCTGTGCTTCGGTTACGTTGTTGCCTAAGGCGGTGGCGCATAATACACGTCCGCCGCTGGTGACTACGTTACCGTCTTTGAGGGCGGTACCGGCGTGAAACACTTTGCCATCCAGTTTAGCGGCGTCATCGAGCCCGGATATCACATCGCCTTTGGCATAATCGCCAGGGTAGCCACCGGCTGCCAACACCACGCCAACCGCAGCGCGTGGATCAAAGTCGATAGCCGTGTCGGCCAACTCACCGTCGCAGGCTTTCAGGCATAACGCCACCAAATCAGACTGCAGGCGCAGCATCATTGGCTGGGTTTCCGGATCGCCAAAGCGACAGTTATATTCAATCACTTTAGGCGTACCGTCGGCCATGATCATTAATCCGGCGTACAGGAATCCCACGTAGGGGTAACCTTCTTCTGCCATGCCAGCAACAGTGGGGTTAATCACCTCATCCATAATGCGCTGGTGAATGTCAGGGGTAACAACCGGTGCGGGAGAATACGCACCCATGCCGCCGGTGTTAGGGCCGCTGTCACCATCACCCATGCGTTTGTGATCCTGGCTGGTGGCAAACGCAGCAACGTTTTTACCATCTACCATTACAATAAACGAGGCTTCTTCACCGTCGAGGAACTCTTCAATGACCACGCGGCTACCGGCATCACCAAAGGCGTTATCGGCCAGCATATCTTTAATGGCGTCTTCGGCTTCGGCAAGCGTCATTGCTACAATAACGCCTTTACCGGCGGCCAAACCATCGGCTTTCACCACAATGGGCGCACCTTTTTCACGTACGTAGGCAAGGGCGGGTTCAATCTCAGTGAAGTTCTGGTAATCGGCAGTGGGGATGTTGTGGCGGGCCAAAAAGTCTTTGGTAAAGGCTTTTGAGCCTTCCAGCTGCGCGGCGCCTTTGCTGGGGCCAAAGATGGTCATGCCAGCCGCTTCAAAGGTGTCTACTACACCCATTACTAACGGCGCTTCTGGTCCAACAATGGTTAAGTTAATGGCGTTTTCTTGCGCAAAGCCAAGTAAACCATCAATGTCAGTGGCAGCAATCTCAACGTTCGTTAAGCCTTGCTCGGTTGCCGTGCCGGCATTGCCGGGCGCAACAAAAACATCTGTTACGCCAATAGATTGCGATGCCTTCCAGGCCAACGCATGCTCGCGGCCACCACCGCCAATCACTAGTACCTTCATTCAGTGTATTCCGTAGTTATTCAGGTTTCATAAATTTAAGAGTCATTCGGTCACTTTCGCCAATGGCCAGATAATGGGCGCGATTTTCCTCGCCTAAACGCAGGCTGGGTGGCAGTGTCCAAACGCCTCGTGGATGATCTGCATTATCCATGGGGTTTGCATTGATTTCACTGGTCTCGACCAGTTTAAAACCGGCTGCTTCGGCCGCCGCGATAACAAACGACTGCTTCATATAGCCTGACGATTCCATCATGCTATCGTCGGCAGACTCCGGTAAACGGTGATCAACAACGCCCAGTATACCACCTGGCTTAAGGGCTTTATAAAAAGCCTGCATCGCATTAGATACGCCTTTGGTTTTGTCGGCCATATACCAGTTGTGCACGTTACGGAACGTCAGCACGCGATCGGCGGCGCCGGGCTTGCCCACATCGAGGGCTTTAATCGGGTGAAACGCGGCGAGTTCAACGGCATTAAACGGGCCATCGCCGGCCATTTTTTCTTTAAAACTGGCAACCAGACGGTGGTAGTAACTTGGTGCTTCGTCGTCAATGTAGAAGTGAGCGGCAACTAACTTGCCATCTTCTTTCAACAGCGGCGCCAGAATATTGGTGTACCAGCCGCCACCGGGGCTGATTTCCACTACATTCATGTCGGGCTGTACATCAAAAAAACGCAGGGTTTGCTGGGGGTTTCGGTATTCATCACGCAGGCGTGCATCACTCGAACGAGTGTCGTTGCCCACCGCATCGGCAATGGCATCTGCATTGGCAGTAAATGCCGGTACTGATAACAAACTTGCAAGTAGAACTATCGCTGATTTACGCATTTAATTTCCCTTTTGTCATTAACATGCTGTTTACTACGTTAGCCTAACACAGAATGTTCACATTCGTGATGTCAGGCCAACGCAAAAAAACGGCTATCAGTGACGGAAATGGCGCATACCAGTAAAGACCATGGCGATGTCGTGCTCATCGGCCGCGGCAATCACTTCGTTGTCACGCATGGAGCCGCCTGGCTGTATAACCGCTTTAATTCCGGCAGCCGCTGCGGCATCAATACCGTCGCGGAACGGGAAGAAAGCATCAGAGGCCATCACTGAGCCGGCCACTTCGAGGTTTTCGTCGGCCGCTTTAATACCGGCAATCTTTGCTGAGTACACGCGGCTCATCTGACCGGCGCCAACACCTATGGTCATGCTGTCTTTGCAGTACACGATGGCATTGGATTTAACATACTTGGCAACTTTCCAGCAGAACATTAAGTCGCGTAATTCAGCTTCAGTCGGCTGGCGTTTGGTGACCACTTCAAGGTCGTCCATCTCAACCATACCAAAGTCACGTTCCTGCACTAACAAACCACCGTTTACGCGTTTAAAGTCGTAACCTTCGGTGAGCTGGCCGTGCCAGTCACCGCACGCCAGCAGGCGCACGTTCTTTTTGGTGGCAATAATGTCTGTTGCGGCTTGAGATACCGACGGCGCAATAATCACTTCAACAAACTGACGATCAACAATGGCCTGTGCGGTGGTGGCATCGAGCTCGCGGTTAAAGGCAATTATGCCGCCAAACGCTGAGGTAGGGTCGGTTTTAAAAGCACGATCGTAAGCTTCTAAAATATTCTCGCCCAGCGCGACACCACAAGGATTGGCGTGCTTAACAATTACGCAGGCCGGTTCTTCAAATTCTTTTACGCATTCAAGGGCGGCGTCGGTATCGGCAATATTATTAAACGACAGTTCTTTGCCGTTTAATTGCGTGGCGGTAGCTACCGATGCTTCCTGGATGTCGTTTTCAACATAAAAAGCCGCCGACTGGTGGCTGTTTTCACCGTAACGCAGATCTTGTTTTTTGCTGACCTGAATATTGTAAGTGCGCGGGAATTCACTGTGGTCGTGGCCGCAGTCGTCGGCGCAATCGGTTGAATCCAGACGCGCGCCAAAATAGTTGGCAATCATGCCGTCGTATTCAGCGGTGTGCTCAAAGGCCTTAATAGCCAAATCAAAACGCGTGGTATAGGTGAGCGAGCCTGCATTACTTTGCATCTCGGTGAGCACGCGTGCGTAATCGGCAGCGTTAACCACTATGGTCACGTCTTTATGGTTTTTAGCGGCGGCACGTACCATGGTGGGGCCACCGATATCGATATTTTCGATGGCGTCTTCCAGCGTGCAGTCTTCTTTTGCTACGGTGGCAGCAAACGGATATAAATTAACCGCAACCAAATCGATAGGGCCGATGTTGTTTTCTGCCATGACCGCTTCGTCGGTGCCTCGGCGGGCTAATATACCGCCATGAATTTTAGGGTGCAGCGTTTTAACCCGCCCGTCCATAATTTCAGGGTGCCCGGTATAGTTTGATACCTCAATTACAGGTAAGCCTTTTTCAGCCAGTAATTTAGCGGTGCCGCCGGTAGACAGCAGCTCTACACCAGCATCATGCAGCGCGGTAGCAAATTCCACAATGCCGGTTTTGTCTGAAACGCTTAACAAAGCGCGTTTAATCGGTTTTGGTGTTTCCATAGTGGTTTCTTGTGTCGATGAGGTTGTAAGTTAAAGGTACTGACTGACGGCCCGACTATTATGATATGTATTGTGCACCCTGTCGCGGTCGGATTCATCAGTAGACATTAAACAAAAAGAGCACCGAAAGGTGCTCTTTAATGGGCCAGGCCCGAATTACTTAGTTCATGCCATACTGCTTGAGTTTTTTGCGCAGTGTGCCACGGTTGATACCCATCATGATGGCAGCACGGGTTTGGTTGCCGCGGGTAAAAGTCATAACTTCTTCCAGTAATGGCGCTTCAACTTCGGCTAACACCATGTCATATAGGTTATCGATGTTGGTGTTATCCAGTTGCTTGAGGTACTTGTTGACCGCTTGTTTAACTGAGTCACGCAGTGGCTTTTGAGCCTGAGTCTGTGAAGGAGTAGTTACAGTTGTAGTAAAAGGAGAAGTTACATTTTGATCGAACATAATACTTTCTTGCTCTTTTGTTAATCAGTCTTAAGCTGCAGGGGAGATCTGTCGGGTCTCGCCGGTTTGCAGCGCGTTAAAATAGCCGTCAATGGCCTGCAGTTGCTCGCTGGCAGACTCCAGTCCATTAAACGTTTTACGGAACTGACGATCCTTATCGTGCTCCACCAAATACCAACCCACATGTTTGCGGGCTATACGAACGCCGTTCTCTGCTCCGTAAAAAGCATGCACGGCCGCTACGTGTTCTTTCATTACCGAATGCTGTTCCAGTAACGATGGCGGTGGCAACAGTTCACCTGTGTTCAGATAGTGCGAAACTTCTCTGAAAATCCACGGGTTACCCTGGGCGCCGCGACCAATCATTAATGCGTCGGCTTCGGTGTACTCAAGCACTTCCCTGGCTTTCTGTGGTGAGGTAATGTCACCGTTGGCTACTACCGGTATTGATATCGCCTGCTTTATTTGGCGGATAGTCTTGTACTCGGCAAAGCCCTTATACATACATGCTCTGGTACGCCCGTGGACCGCCAGCGACTGTATGCCGTTTTCTTGTGCAATACGGGCAATCTCTACCCCATTGCGATTGTCTGTGTCCCACCCTGTGCGTATCTTCAGGGTGACTGGCACCGATACTGCGTTTACAACCGCCTGAATAATAGATTCTACCAATTCGGGGTGTTGTAATAGTGCTGAACCTGCCAGTTTTTTATTTACTTTTTTGGCCGGGCACCCCATATTGATATCAATAATCTGAGCACCGTTAGCAACATTAAATTTTGCTGCTTCAGCCATTAAGTCTGGATCTGCGCCGGCAATCTGCACCGAACGTATACCCGACTCCCCGCTGTGATCCATGCGTTGCATAGATTTGGCAGTATTCCACACCTTCGGATTGCTGCTCAGCATTTCTGAAACAACCAAACCAGCTCCAAGACGACGACAGAGTTGTCTGAAAGGCCTGTCTGTTACGCCCGCCATGGGCGCCAACATTAGGTTGTTATCAAGTGAGTAAGTTCCAATTTGCATAAAAAACAACCTGCATTTGAGTAGAAAATAACCACCTGTCCGAAATGGGGCGCTAAGTGTACGTGTTTTCTGCAATCTTGAAAAGGCTAAAAATCACACAAAATTTGCATTATGGCTCTTGACAAAAAGATTTCGTTTTTGTGTCAGAGTGGTTAGCGCAAAATTTTATTGAATCGCCCTGTCAACTGGGTGCCTTATCGTATTCGCTGACCGGATACCCGCGCCCATTCATCGTCGATTGCGGTAGGTTCGAGGTTAAAATGTTGTTGATAGGCTGTTTCAATGCGTGGCACCTGTTCAGCTAAAATGCCCGACAGCACTAACAAGCCATCTTGTTTGCAGTAGTTGGTAATTACTGAACGGAGTTCGAGCAGGGGGCCGGATAATATATTGGCCATAACAATATCGGCTTCAAGCGTGGGTTGGTTGTCGGGTAAAAACACGCTTAAGCGATCGGCGACATTGTTGCGCTGAGCATTATCCATGGAGGCTTGTAACGCTTGCGGGTCAATGTCGATACCAATTACGTTTTTGGCACCCAGTTTGAGTGCGGCAATGGCTAAGATGCCGGAACCACAGCCAAAGTCGACCACGGTTTTGCCTTCTACATCTACGCCATCGAGCCAACGCAGGCACAATGAAGTGGTTGGGTGCGTGCCGGTACCAAAAGCAAGGCCCGGATCGAGCATCACATTCACCGCATTGGGATCAGGCACGTCACGCCAACTGGGGCAAATCCACAGCCGTTTGCCAAACTGCATAGGATGGAAATTATCCATCCACTCACGCTCCCAGTCTTTATCTTCGAGTGGCTCAAGGCGGTATTTGAAGTCTTTACCCAATACTTTGGCGTTACCCAGACGCTTAATGATAGCCGGCATGTCGTCACTGGCATCAAACAACCCGATTACCTGAGTGTCGGGCCATAGCATCACTTCGCCGGGTTTTGGCTCGTACATGGGGGTATCTTTGGCGTCAACAAAGGTGACAGCCTGAGCACCATTGGCGGTGAACATGCCACCTATTTGTTCCGCCATTTCTGCTGAAGTTTCTATTTTGAGTTGTAGCCAGGGCATCGGGTTCTCAGTCGTGGTGTAAAAAGGCCAAGTTTAACAGGCTTGGTAGTGTCAGTGTACTGTTATGAGATTCTGCCTGACCGGGGGAATTGCCGTGAGAATGGCAGTGAGAATAAAAGTTCCTATATGGAGTTGTCGCCAGTTTTACTTTATTGTTAAGGCGGTTGGCCGTTTATGCAGCGCTTGCACATCACCAACGGCCAGACACTATAACAACCTGTAATCAAGCAGGGATACAAGCGGGAGAACACCAACAATGTGGCAAAAGCTAACGGGTATCGTATTACTGATTGGGGTGGTGTCATGCGGCACGCAACAGCCACCATCTATTGATAGCAAGTGGTTGGATATGCCTGCGGTGCAACAGGCGGCAGCAATCAAAAACGGCCAGATCAGCGCCGAAGAACTCGTGGCGGGGTATCTGGCAAGAATCGATGCGTTGGACAACCAGGGCCCTAACATCAACAGTATTTTGCGTTTGAATCCGGATGCCATGAGCGACGCCAGAGCCCGCGATGCAGCGATTGCCAGAGGTGAACCCTTAGGGCCGCTGCACGGCATTCCGGTATTACTAAAAGACAATATCGAAACTAACGATATGCCCACAACAGCAGGCTCGTTGGCATTGCTCAACAACGACACCTTGCGTGACTCGCCATTAGTGGCACAACTGCGTGCGGCCGGGGCCATTATACTGGGTAAAACCAATTTATCTGAGTGGGCGAATTTTCGTTCAGAGGACTCAATCAGTGGTTGGAGCGCCGTTGGCGGTTTAACCCGTAACCCGCATATATTGTCGCGTACGGCGTGTGGCTCCTCATCTGGCTCGGGGGCGGCGATGGCAGCAGGTTTTGCCTCGCTGGCCGTTGGTACCGAAACCAATGGTTCAGTGATTTGCCCGTCGTCGATGAATGGCATTGTTGGTTTTAAACCCACGGTGGGCCTGATCCCGCGTACCCATATTGTACCTATCTCTGTTACCCAGGACACCGCCGGCCCCATGACCCGCAGTGTGAAAGACGCAGCCTTAATGACCTCGGTAATGGCCACAACCGATCCCAGCGACAAGGCAACGCAGTCGGCCAGTCGCCCGAGCGCGCAAACCCTTGCAGCACTCGATGGTGATATCAGCGGGCTAAAAATAGGCGTAATGCGCGACAGTCAGGGCCAGGATCAGGCAATTATCGATGCCTTTAATGACAGTCTGGCAAAATTAACGGCGCAGGGCGCAGAGCTGGTTGACATTGAGTCGCTGTCGCTGCCGGATGATTTTGGTAAGCACTCATACTTTGTATTGCTGGCTGAATTTAAGTCAACGCTGAACGAATACCTGGAGTCTTCGCCGGCGCCATTGGCGGTAAGAAGTTTACAGGCGCTGATAGACTTTAACGCCGCCTCGGAGCGCGAGTTACAACTCTTTGATCAATCGATTTTTGCGAAGTCGCAAGCCACTGATGGTCTGCAGGACGAAGAGTATGCCACGGCATTACAGACGGTCAGAACGGCGACGCGCGACAACGGCATAGATAAGCTACTCAAGGAATACGATGTGGATGTGCTGGTTGCCCCCACTAACAACCCAGCGTTTATTATCGATAGCGTGTACGGCGATCACGCCCCGGCGGGTTTTATTGGCATTGGCTATCTGGCGGCGATTGCCGGTTATCCGCACATAACCGTGCCCATGACCAGCGTACGGGATTTGCCGGTAGGCTTTAGTATTGTTGGCGGGCAGTGGCAGGATGCCAGGGTGTTGAATGTTGGCTACGCTTTTGAAAAATCGAATAAGTTTATTAAAAAGCCGGGGTTCTACCCGACCCGCTTTGAGGCACTGAAAAACAGCGCACTGCCTTACCGTTTGATGCAATCAGAACAGGATTAGTTCTGGCAATTAAAAACGGCGCCACACCCACAGGGTTATGGCGCCGCTTTTACTGTAATAAGGCATAGTCTGGTGAGTGATTAGCCCGGCTTTTTCACCCAGGCGCTGCACCAGCCGTTAGCATTAACGAGTTTACCCGGGAAAATTGCGCAAGGACGCCATTCTTTACCCGCTTCACCCTGAATATACATGCAGGTACTGCAGTTCGAACCTTCTTTGGTAGATTCGTTGACGTATTTAAGTGCCTTAGCGGTGGCATCGTCTTCGCTAAGATGCTCCTGAGCCTGGGCTTGCAGGGCAACGCCACCGAAAGTCATACCAATGAGCGTGGTGCCTGATAATTTCAGAAAATCGCGACGATTGACTGATTTCATAGTTATACTCCAAAAGTTAACGAGAATGATTCTTTTTTACTAAGCGTCTAAAATACAAAAACCCGCCAGCGGCGGGTTTGTTACTACATTTATCTTGTTCACTACTTTTACTTATACACTCATCAAATGGATTAACCAAATCTATTCAATGATGTTTTGATCTGTATTAATGTTCTTACAGCCTGGGCCATTATCGCGGCGCTACAGCTCAGTACTGTTTAATGACCGTGGGCGCCTCATCGGGTTTAGCATAGGCCATTTTCGCTATTGCGTTCGCCTCGTGGTAAGTATCAAGGCCGCTGATACAGGCCAGTTTTAATGCATCAATATCGACGCTGCCATCGTCATCAATGTGGGTTTCCTCAACGCTAACCTGCTGGATTTGACCGACCACCAGCGACGTGTCGTTGACCGTCAGATTAACTATTTCAACCAGCTTCAGGCCAATTTGAATAGGGCTTTGGGCGACAAAGGGCGCTGCAAACCCGTTGCGCCACTGCGCTTTAAAGCCACACTGAACGAACTCACTGACACCCTCATCGTAGCGGGCAGCAGTTTGATGCGCCTGTGCGTAGAGCGCCGCAGGCACCGCATTAATGGTGTAGAAACCGCTGGTTTTGATGTTACCAAGGGTATCGCGTCGCACCGTGTGTGGCCGCATAATCATGCCCATCAACGGTGGGTTAGCACCAATGTGCACTACCGAGCTCACAATAGCTAAATTAGTTTGGCCCTCTGCATCGGCGGTACCGATCAGGTTAGCGCTTTTATAGCCGGACAAGCTGTTTACAAAGTTGGCGCGAAAACGCTGCGCCATGCTGCCGATATCATGTTCATCAAAGGTGTTCATCGATTATTCGTTTTCCTGCTCGGCCTGAATATCTATTTCGCCATCACTCTCCCTGATGGTCACTACAATAGGCTGACAGCATATCTGACAATCTGTCACCTGAGTTTGGCCGATGTCGTTAATTTCATCCACTTCGAGGTCGTTAATGGTCATACAATAGGGACACTCAAAAGTACTGGCTTGAGTTAAACTCATTTTTTGGACACCTCTTTTTAAAAAATTTACTGCGGTTTTAACACCATTTATCACACTATACGTAAGAGCAAGTGAGCTGGATTGAATCTATGCAGATAAAGGCGGGTTTATGTCACAAGTTAAAAGCGGCAAATGTGTGTGTTGCAGTCGTATTACCTATTTGACGTTTCACCATTTGATCCCGCGCAAAATGCATCGCCGGGCTTTTTTTAAAAAACATTACAGTAAAGAGCAGCTGGCCAGTGGGGTGCTGGTATGTCGCCAATGCCACAATGGTATTCACCGGTTCTATGATGAAATGACCCTCGCTAAACAACTGAGTTCTTTGTCGCGCCTGAAAGCCGATGCGGCCCTGGCCGACTACTTTGCCTGGGTTAGCCGCCAGCGGATAAAAGCGGTAACAAAACATCAATAAGGGTCACGAACTAGTTGTTTATTAAAAATCAGGCTGTATATTTATACATGTATTAAGGCCCGGATGGAATAAGCAATGCGTAAAACCCTGCCTGAAAAATATTATCTCGATCATTTCTATGAGTTTCTGGAATTTTTTACCGGCGTTAACCAGACTTTGCTGGACGAGCCTACGCGCAGGTTTATTGTCGATTTCCGAGGCCTTAATAGCGATCAGCAATGTATTGTGGTGCGCGCTGCAAACCGCAAGTACCCGGTGATTGCCACGAAGACCTTTGCCTACGCTGAAATAAATGCGCCTTTTGAACAGTTGCAGCAATTAACGCAACAGGGCTGGTTTGCCGGGCTTGAAAAAGCCGACAGTTTTGCCCTCGGCCAAGCGCTCAGTAAGGCCGATTTACGCCTGCTGCTGAGCGCTAACGGCGAAACGTTACCCGCGTCGGCGACTAAACCTGTATTTGCTGAACAGCTTGCCGGGCGTTTGCTGGCAGGCCCGTTGTATGTGCCTGATGAACTTAATCAGGATTACTGCGTTCGTCAGTTTGACGGGCCGTTAAATTATTTGCTGTTTGTGTATTTTGGTCATACGCGGGGCAGGTTAAATCAGTTCTCCATGCGTGATTTAGGGGTAATGCGCACCCGTAAGGATGTCAGTGAACAGCTTGCCCGTTTTGACTCGCAGGCGGCAGCGCTGAGCGCTTTTTACTATGCCAGGGAGCTGAATAAATTTAAATCACTCACCGAGCAGCAAAAAGAACACTATCCCCTTGAGAGTGAGCGGGCGGCTGAATGTGTGATTGGCGATGATTACCGTAACCGCCTGCTCTATGAGGTGGGAACCTTCTGGCTACCTCGTGATCATCACAAAGCGCTGGCCTATTTGCAGCAGGCAAACAGCGATCAGGCGCGCGAAAAGTGGCTGCGGGAAAGCTATAAGGCCGGCAACAAGGACGAGGTAAAAGCAACCCTTGAAGCCCTGATTGATGATCCGCCAAGTGATACCCTGCTAGCCTTTGCAGAGGACTTTTACCGGCGCAAATACAATCGTAAAAAAACCTCGTTGCTGACCGACATGCTGCGTGATGCCACCCATGTTATTCACCTAGATGAACTGCATAATCAAGCGGTAGAGCAAGGGGTTATTGGTTATTACCGGCGCCGGGGGCTCGCTGCCTACCGGACCGAGAATCAACTATGGCGAACCTTGTTTGGTTTACTGTTTTGGCAATGGTTGTACGGTGATCGTGGATTAGTCAATGAATTTGACCGGCGGCCGCAGGTATTGCGCCATAACGATTTTTATACCACCTATGGCAAGGAGATAGAAGCGCACCTTGAGCAGTATTGTTGCCACGGCGATGTGCTCTACCGGTACTTACTCAAACAAGCGAGTGCGCATTACGGCAAAGTAAACAGTATTTTTATGTGGCGCGACCATTTGCTCGATACGCTGAAAGTGCTGCTCTCCTGCGTTGATATAACCTCGCTGCGCGAATTTTTAATCATGATGTGTAAAGACTATGCCAGCCTCAGCGACGGTTTTCCGGATATTATGGTGATTGACCACGGTAAGCTCCGCTTTGAAGAAATTAAAGCGCCGGGCGATCAGTTACGGCGTAATCAGTTGGTGTCTATTCAGCGCCTCAGACAATGTGGCTTTAATGTCGGTATTACCCAGGTGAAATGGTACAGCGATCCTCTGCAACCTTATGTGGTGGTCGATATCGAAACAACCGGAGGGCAGTCTGCCGGGCATCGGATCACCGAGGTAGGCATGGTTAAAATGGTCGATGGCGAAGAAGTGGCACGATGGAGCAGTCTTATCAACCCGCAGCGGCATATTCCCGCTTATATCACCCGACTGACCGGGATCAGCGATGACATGGTCGCCGATGCCCCGGTATTTGCCGACGTGGTTGAAGACATTGAAGCATTTAGCAAAGACTGTGTTTTTGTCGCCCACAACGTTAACTTTGATTACGGTTTTATAAAGCAGGAGTTTGCCCGCTTAGGGATGGACTTTAAACGGCCTAAACTGTGCACTTGCGCACGTATGCGCCAGCATTATCCGGGGATTAAATCCTATGGACTCGGCGCCCTGAGTGCACATTTTGATATCCAGCTGGAAAACCATCACCGCGCACTGGATGACGCCCTGGCGGCAGCGCAATTACTCAAGTTAATTCAGCAGTCCCAGTACGCTGCCTGACAGTGTGAATAGCGCGTTGTCGCCATGTCATGTGCTGGTCACATAACGGTGTTCATAGCTGATAGTAAATTTATATAAAAAATATATTGATCTATTTTTGTACGTTTCACATATCAACAAATACACTGTTGTAAGTGTGTATGCGTTCTTGCTGTTTGGCCCACCTGGTTAGGTGGGCTTTTTTATTGCGCTAAATAATCGTTGAAAAAGCGAAATTGTGTGTGGTTTTGAAACATTTAGCAACATTTTCAACACCTTATGTTTTTAATTTGCTAAAAAATGGTATTTTTAACCATTATTTAGTCTGTGCATCTTTGTTAATCGTCCGTTATTTTTCAAATCTCTACCTAACTCATTGATATTGTTGTATAAATAATTTTGGCATCGCCTTTGCTCTAGTTATATCGACTCTCTCCTCAACGGAAAATAGGAAAATATGATGAAAGCATTAACAAAAGTAATGATTGCCCTGGGTGTAACAATGAGTGCGATGTCGGTTGCACAAGCTAGCCCTGAACTGGTGGCTGCCGATGACTATGTCACGTCAGAAATTTGTGTAGTGGCTGCTGAAGGTAACAAAGTAAAGCTGCGTCGTACATTACGGGATGCCGGACTTAGCCCTGAGTTTGTGGCTAAAAATGTCACCTGTAATGACATGCCGATTGTTGAATTTGTTGAGCAATACGGTCAGAACGTCGCCGCGATTAACCAGGTTATAATGCGCGGTGAATACAGTGGCGAGCTGATCAGCCTTGCGCGTCACTAAGTGATGATAAGTGTATAACGCCCGGTCGCAATCGGACCGGGCTTGTACTTACGCAATGCCTTTACCTGAAAGCCGTGTAAACTATTTAACACTAAGCTCCATTACCACACCGTCTTCGTCGTCTTCTTCTGTCACAACAAAACCAAACTTTGAATAAAATTTACGCATTACATGATGGCCGGGCATATAAAGTATGGTGATTTTTTTACACTCCGGAATGGCTTTCATTTCGCTAATGACCAGCTCCGTAGCGATTTTCCCGATACCCTGACCCTGATACTTCACGTCAACCATGAACTGAGCGATGTAAAACTCATCAGGGAGTCCCTCTTCAAGTTCCTGGTAATATTGGATAAATCCAACAACTTCATCGTCGCGATATATTGCTCGATTAACATAGTGAGGATAAAAACTTGATTCAGCGATAGACTCTGAATTTAACGCTACGTAATCCTCCTGTTCTTTAGTGATTTCTAAGTGGATTACATCCAGCCAGTTGTCCTTGGTAACATCACGTAAACTTATGTCCATAAAATTCCCGGTAATTCCTGATTAAGAAATGGCTATATCTGGGTAAAATGAACAAAAACAATATTAAATTGGAAAATCAGGCGGCTACTGTTTGCTACATTCTTTGTGTCACATTACCCGCTAACAGGCGGTCAGGTTGTCCAGGTAATCATATCAGTACACGATGCTGGTAGTTTGAAGCCGTCGCATTACTCCAATTCACCTGCCACTAAAATGCGTATTTAACGCCAAGTAAAAAGCGCTTGGTGCTATCGACCATATCCACTCTGGAAAACCAGCCAATGGCTGTGCCGGGCAATGCGCCGGAGACTTCAACGGAACCACCGTGTCCGGTGCCGAGGTAGTCTTCAGTGAGTTCGGCACGTAAGCCAAAACCTGCACTGACGTAGGCGTAATAGGCGTACAGGTCGACAGGGTAACTGGCGAGCGACAAGGTGCCATCCAGCCCTATAACTACCTTATTATCGGCTTCGTCCGCACGATGTATCAGCTCAAAAAACCAAACGTGATTTACGCTCTGTTGAACGCGCAACTCACCACGCACATAGTTACCACCAGTGATGCGTTCGAGACCAAATTCCATGCTATAGACGTCATTAAGCCTGGCGGTATATTCCAGTTCCAGCAGGTTTAATTTGTTGCTGAGTGACAGCGCCCTGTCGGGATTGGTGTCGTTAATTGCCCCGGCGACTATTTCGAATTGCTGGTCGCTGTTGGGTTGATAAACGTGACGTATGCCCTGAAACCAGCCATCTTTAGACATGCCGGTTGCTGAGACGCGGCCCTTATAGGTAGGAATAACCCCAAATTCGGTTTTACCCGATGGATTAATCCGCCTCACGTACAAACGGCGAATGGCCAGTTGCTCACTGTCTTGTTCGCCAAAGGTGTTGTGACTGGAGCTGAAATCGTCGCCGGTTACCACGAAGCTATGCAGGCTCCACTGGTTTGTCATATTAATTTGCGGGTAATAACGCACGCGGTATTGGTAGCGATCCGGCCGGTCGGAACGGTTGTCAAAGCGCACCTGTACATCCAAGCGTTGCTGATAAAGTTCTGAAGGCTGCGAAGCCAGCACCGGCAGAGCAATAATCTGCAACAAATAAAGGCTGGCAATATACAGTAATAAATCAGGTCGTTTTGCCATGGCGTTGAGGAATGCTCTTAAATGAGACTAAACACGACCATGATAGCGTAAATTAAAGTGGGGGCGTTAAAGAAAAAGCCGGCAAAGACTGCCGGCTAAAAGTGGAGAAGTACCTAAAAAAGGCAACGTATATTCATTTAGAGGGGTCAACTCTCTGCATGTTAATACGTATTATCAAGCCTCATTTTAACTCTTATACTTTAGGATAATAATTCTTATTTAGAAATTCTAAAAAACAGATTTAATTAATTACTAAATTAGAATGGTGTTTGATTATAAAGGGGTGGGCGAAAGAAAATAAAAAAGGCTTTCGCACGCGAAAGCCTTAATGAATTACGTCACTTCAACAAGACTTAATTTAAGCCTAGTTTTTTCTCCAGGTAGTGGATGTTGGTGCCGCCGGCATAGAAGTTTTCATCTGCCATAATGCGTTGCTGTAAAGGCACGTTAGTTTTAATCCCGTCTATCACTAACTCATCCAATGCGTGACGCATACGGGCGATAGCTTCATCACGGCTTTCACCATAGGTAATCAGCTTACCAATCATTGAATCATAGTAAGGCGGTACCGTATAACCTGCGTAAATATGCGAGTCCCAACGCACACCTAAACCACCCGGTGAATGGAACATTTCAATTTTACCGGGGCTGGGAATAAAGGTGTTGGGATCTTCGGCGTTAATTCGGCATTCAATGGCATGGCCGCGAATTTGAATTTGCGACTGGTCGATAGACAGCGGTTGCCCTGCGGCAATGCGCAGTTGCTCTTTGACCAGGTCAACGCCGGTGATCATTTCTGACACCGGATGCTCTACCTGAATACGGGTATTCATTTCAATGAAGTAAAATTCCCCGTTTTCATACAGGAATTCGAACGTACCGGCACCGCGATAGCCAATTTCGAGACAGGCTTTACGGCAGCGATCGCCAATTTTGTTGCGCATTTGCTCAGAAATGCCGGGCGCGGGGGCTTCTTCAACCACCTTTTGGTGGCGTCGTTGCATTGAGCAATCACGTTCACCCAGGTGAATAGCATTACCCTGACCGTCGGCCAGTACCTGAAATTCCACATGGCGTGGATTTTCGAGGAATTTTTCCATATACACAACGTCGTTACCGAAAGCAGCGCCTGCTTCAGCTTTGGTGGTTTCAATGGCTTTAATTAATTCCGCCTCACTACGCACTACGCGCATACCACGACCACCGCCACCACCGGCTGCTTTGACAATAATCGGATAACCAATACGCTTAGCGATGGTTTTATTACGCTCGGTGTCGTCAGTCAATGGGCCATCTGAACCCGGCACGCAAGGAACGCCTGCCTTTTTCATGGCGTTAATAGCCGACACTTTGTCGCCCATCAAATTGATGGTATCGGCGGTTGGTCCGATAAAGATGAAGCCACTTTTTTCAACCGCATCAGCAAAGTCGGCATTCTCAGCGAGAAATCCATAACCAGGATGAATTGCAATGGAGTTAGTGACTTCTGCGGCGGCGATGATACGTGGTATGTTCAGGTAACTCTCTGTTGCTGAGGCATTACCGATACAAATTGATTCGTCGGCGAGCAGCACATGCTTGAGGTTGCGGTCGGCTGTTGAGTGAACGGCCACCGTTTTAATCCCAAGCTCTTTGCAAGCTCGCAGGATCCGCAGTGCAATTTCACCACGGTTAGCTATAAGTACTTTATCCATGAGAATACCGTCTACTCGATGATGAACAGGGGTTGGTCAAATTCAACCGCTTCCTGGTTCTCGACCAGTATTGCCTTCACGACACCGGCTTTATCTGATTCAATTTGGTTCATCATTTTCATGGCTTCTACAATACACAGGGTATCGCCCACGTTGACGCTTTGACCCACTTCGACGAAGGTTTTCGAGGTAGGTGAAGAGGCACGGTAGAACGTACCTACCATTGGTGATTTTACGGTATGACCGGTCGGTGCTTCAGGCTCTGCCGGGGCAGGCGCTGCAGCTGGCGCGGGGGCTGCCTGTGGTGCAGCGGGCGCCGGAGCCGCATAATGGATTGGAGCCGCAGATGCCGAGCTACCACGGTGGATACGTACTGACTCTTCACCCTCGGTAATTTCTAACTCAGAAATGCCTGATTCTTCGACCAGTTCAATCAGCTTTTTAATTTTCCTAATATCCATAATCTGTCTCTATTTATAATGTTAGTTGTTAACAATATCTGCCGCTGCGTCCAGAGCCAGCTCATAGCCTCTAGCGCCAAAGCCAACAATTACGCCAGCAGCAATATCTGAAAAATAAGAATGGTGTCGAAAACTTTCGCGGGCATGCACATTAGACAAGTGCACTTCTATGAACGGTATCGAAACACTGAGCAGCGCATCCCGCAGCGCCACACTGGTGTGGGTAAACGCGGCAGGATTAATAATAATCGCATCGGTGTTGCCCATTGCGGCATGTATTTGGTTGATTAATTCAGCTTCTGAATTTGATTGCACATGCACCAGTGACCATTGTCGCGCGGATGCTTTCGCAGTTAAGCCGTCAACAATTTCATCGAGTGTAGTGTGCCCGTACTTGTCGGGCTCACGTTTTCCTAACATGTTTAGGTTAGGGCCGTTCAATAAAAGTATTTTCATTAATCTTGTAGCTATCTTGTGCTTAAATTCTGCATATATGCTAGTTATACAGAAAACTACATTTAATTAACACAATTAGCACGTTAAATTCGCACTATTTTGAGATTAGTCGGCAATTATAGTGATTAAATAAGATATCGCAGCAAAATACTGGTCTTATCAGCGAGGTTCGCCACAATTTTTGCTTTCTGAACCGCAGTTGCGAGTTGTGTAGTGGGTGGATGTAATGGCTTACAATCTGTTGCCTTTCGATTTGGCGCGAATGGCGTTGGTTAACTGAATGGCGATCTCAGCAATAGGCAATGACTTAACCACTCCACCTAAACGTACCGCTTCTTTGGGCATGCCGTAAACCACACAACTGGCTTCGTCCTGGGCGAAGGTCATAGCGCCCTTACTGTGCATTGCCAGCATGCCTTCGGCTCCGTCGCGTCCCATACCGGTCAGGATCACACCAAACGCATTGTGACCCACATGTTGTGCCAGACTATTAAATAAGACATCCACCGACGGCTTATGACCGCTTACCCGCTCGTGGTTGCTTAACTGGCTGCGGTAGTCAGAACCATATTTAACCACACTTAAATGTTGGTCGCCCGGTGCAAGATAGGCATGACCGGGTAACAAACGTTCGTCATGCTGCGCCTCTTTGACAGTAACCGCACAAAGGCTGTCCAGTCGCTTAGCAAAAGACGTGGTAAATCCTGGTGGCATATGTTGGGTCATCACAATAGCCGGGAATGATGCGGGTATTCGAACCAATAAATCCTTAATGGCTTCGGTGCCGCCGGTACTGGCGCCAATGCCCACAATAAGCTCGGTGCCGCTATAAGATAGCTGTGTTTTGCTGATGTTCGTCTCGACGGTGCGTTTTTTTACATTGGCGCCGGCGGCGGCAATTATTTTTCGCGTTACCAACTCCTGAAACGCCATAAATTTTGCCTGAACATCTATCTTCGGTTTAGGGATGAAATCAATCGCGCCTAACTCCAATGCTAACATGGTGGCATCTGCCCCTTTCTCGGTTAACGTGGAGATCATCACCACCGGCGTCGGTTTGGCCTTCATTAACCGGTCCAGAAAGGTCAGGCCGTCGACCCGCGGCATTTCAATATCGAGGGTAATTACATCAGGGTTGAGCTTTTGCACCATCTCCTTGGCCACATAGGCATCGGGGGCGGTACCTGCGAGGGTCAAATCCGGATGCGAAGCAATAATTTGGGTCATCAGCGAGCGAATTAACGCCGAATCATCAACGACCAGCACAGATATAGTCATAATCAGTTACTCAATCAAACAAGTCGATTTCACCGGCCTTCGGTGCATCTTTTATACGCAAGCGGTATTCACTCTCGCGATCAAGAATCGTGGTGTTGTGCATTACTTTAATCTTACGCACTTTAACGTCACCCGTGGCCGGAAAAAAATACACTTTACGCGGATAAGGACCCAACAAATCACGCGCCAGCACCGGGATGCTTTCGAGCTTAAGAAAATCCAGTATAAACTCGCTGTTGCGCTCGCCAACGTTATGGATAGTCAGCCCCTGTAACACATTACCACCACCAAAGACTTTTGCTTCCAGGCGGTGACGTGCGGCGCCCATTTTTAACAGCTCATTGATCAGAATTTCCATGGCAAAAGTGCCATAACGCGCTGAGCTGTCCATGGCTCCTTTGGTGATAAATTCATCGGTAGGCAGTAAAAAATGATTCATACCGCCAATTTTAGTGACCGGATCGCGCAGACACACCGATACGCAGGAGCCCAACACGGTAACAATCAGCGTGGGATCACGCGTTGCATAGTATTCGCCTGGCAGTATTTTTACCGCATCACTGTCGAATTGACGATCATAGTAACGATTAGGTGTTGATTTATCGGGAAGCTCAGTCATGCACTTTGCCGGTTAACCTGGTAGATGGTTTTGCCCAAAGGGCGCATCAGGTAGGCTAAATGTGAGAAGTTTTCAGAGTGCCCTGCGATGTACAAGCTATCCGGTTTCATTTTATCTAAAATCCGTTTCAGGATTATCTCTTGTGTTGGTTTATCAAAATAAATCATAACATTACGACAAAAAACAATGTCGATGCCAGCGTCAACGGCGTAGTGGGTATCGAGCAAATTTTGCTTAAAAAAAACGATGGATTTGCGTAATTCCGGTACCACTCTCGCCTTGCCTGCGTTGGCGCCTTTACCCCGGTGAAAGAACTGTTTACGCCGGACCGGCGAAAGCTTCTCCACCTGATCAATCGGGTAAATACCGGCCTCGGCACGCTCGAGCATGCGGCTATCAATGTCTGACGCAACAATCTTTATATTGTTAGTGAGCGCGCCGCGCGCTTCAGCGCATGTCATAGCAATAGAGTAGGGCTCTTCGCCGCTGCTGCTCGCCGCACACCAAATTCGCTGTGGCGCCGGGTGGCTAAGCAAATATTCCTTTAACTTTTCAAAATGATGCGCCTCACGAAAAAACGACGTCAGGTTAGTGGTCAGCGCATTAATAAAGTGCTCTGTTTCGGTTTGATTGGCATCAAGGTAGCGCAGGTATCCGTCAAAGCTGTCGATACCCAGCGCCCGCAGCCGCCGAGATAAGCGGCTGTATACCATGTTGTCTTTACTGTCAGCCAGATTAATACCGGTAAGCGTGCGTATTTTATGACGCACAGCATTGAACTCTTTGGTTGAATACGCAAAGGGTTTATCCATGGCTAGCTGCGCTTTTGTTTAAAAGCTCTCCCACTCGTCATCATCAGGTTTTGCCGGGCTTATCTGCTTGGTGCGGGCCGACACATTTTTCGGTGCTGGCTTTGACTTACTTGCCCGAAGCGCCGGTGCGGCGGGTTTTGAGGAGGCCGCCTCGTGTTCTATACCTAACTCAAAAAAGTTAACCCGTGAAATGAGCTGTGACGCCTGCGAACTCATACTCTCGGCCGCTGCCGCAGCCTCTTCTACCAGAGCGGCGTTTTGCTGGGTCATTTCGTCCATTTGTGATATGGCTTTATTCACTTCATCAATACCTGACGCCTGCTCCGCTGAGGCAGAGGCAATTTCAGACATAATGTCATTAACGCGTTGAATAGCAGTAACGATTTCTTGCATGGTATCGCCGGACTTGGTGACCAGTTGGTTACCGCTTTCCACTTTGCTCACAGAGTCGGAAATAAGCCCTTTAATGTCTTTGGCGGCATTGGCTGAACGTTGTGCCAGGGTGCGAACCTCAGATGCGACAACGGCAAAACCGCGGCCTTGTTCGCCAGCCCGGGCTGCTTCAACGGCGGCATTAAGCGCAAGAATGTTGGTTTGAAAAGCAATACCATCAATCACGCCAATAATGTCTTCGATTTTCTTCGCCGAATCGTTAATTTCAGCCATTGTGCCCACCACCTGCTCAATTAACCGGCCACCATCGATGGCAACCTTGGAGGCTTCAGAGGCCAGGCCATTGGCTTGTTTGGCGTTGTCGGCATTGAGCTGTACGGTACTGGTAATCTCTTCCATGCTGGAAGCGGTTTCTTCCAGGCTGGATGCTTGTTGCTCTGTGCGGCTGGACAGATCGGCATTGCCTTTGGCAATTTCCGACGACGCGTTGTTAATGGTCTCTGAGCCGGAACGGATTTCGTTAATAATGCCGGTCAGGTTTGACACAAAATCGTTCACTGATTCGGCCAGCGTAATAAACTCGCCTTCATACTCGCGATCCAGGCTTGACGTTAAGTCACCTTTCGACAGTAACAGCATGATCTCGCATATATCGTTAATCGCGAGCTTACGGTTGGTGATGTCGGTTGCATATTTGACCACGCGCGTCACAGTGCCGTTGCTGGTGGTTACCGGGTTGTATGAGGCCTGAATCCACACCTTTTCGCCGCGGCTGTTAAAGCGAAGAAACTCGCCGCTGGCATGCTCGCCGCGCTGTAACTTGGTCCAAAAGTCGCGATATTCGGATGATCTGGCGTAGTCGGGATCAACAAATATGCGGTGATGTTTGCCAGCGATCTCGGCTGCGGTATAGCCCATTAAACTTAAGAAATTTTCATTGGCTTTAACGATTTCGCCATCCGGCCGGAACTCTATAACGCCCTGACTGCGGTCCAGCGCGGCCAGCATGTTGGCGGTCATGTTGTATTCGGTTTTATCAACCCACTCAACCATGGCACCGTCGGGGCGACCGTTTTCGTCCAGTAACGGCATAAGCTGCAAATTGAAGTTTACATCGCCGACAATAATGGATGAAGACATTGGCCGGGTAAGCTCGGCCAGCATTTTTGCCTGATGAGCCGGATTTTTGTGAAACTGATCAATGTTCTGGCCTACCAGGTTTTCGGCAGAAAAGTGCGGTAGTACCGTGCGGATCTCGTCCTCGTAACTTTTAAGCAGTTTATACACCGCATCGTTAGCGTAAATGATGTTCCGGTTTTTATCGGCTACCATTACGCCCGATGAAATAGCATTAAGTGCAACTTCATAAAAAGCCGGCTGCTTTTGTTTTGGTTCTGTTTCTGTCTGGCCGCCAAATAAATTACGCAAGTTCATACTGAGCCCTCGTTTTGCTGATTCATGCTGTCAAAAATGCCGATTTCCTCACTGGTAATCAGACGTTCGATATTGACCAGAATGACAAGACCGTCATCAACGCTGGCCAGGCCATCCAGATAGCGGCTATCAAACGCGACGCCAAATTCCGGTGGTGAGTGGATCTCGTCCTCAGTAACGTTAATTACGTCGGATACACTGTCCACAACAATGCCCACAATTCGATCCTGTACGTTGAGCATAATGACAATGGTAAATTCGTTGTAAGTGGCTTCACTGACGTTAAACTTCACTCGCAGGTCGACGATAGGCACTATGTCACCTCGTAAGTTAATCACGCCTTTAATAAAGTCTGGTGCGTTGGCGATTTTGGTGACCGGTTCATAACCCCGGATCTCTTTTACCTGAATAATCGCTAATCCGTATTGTTCCTCACCTAACATAAATGTCAGGTATTCCTTGCTCGCCCCAGCAGTGACCGCCAGCGCAGCATTCTGCGATGACACAGTTTTCATCAGGTTAACCCCACTTGATTTATTTGTTCATTTTTGACCAGATTATCAACATCAATAATCATGGCGACTTTGCCGTCACCCATAATGGTTGCGCCCGAAATACCGGCCACTTTTTTGTAGTGGCGTTCCAGACTTTTAATGACTACTTGTTGCTTGCCCAGCAGTTGGTCAACAATAATGCCGTAGCGTTTCTTGCCAATTTCAACAAGCACGATAATGGAATCGGTAATGGGTTTTTTGGTACCGCTGGTGTGCATCTGATCGCACAGTGATATCAGTGGCCAGTACTGGTCACGACTCCACAGCATGGTGTCTTTAGCGAGGGTTTTTATTTGCTCCTCACCGGGTTGCAGAGATTCAATAATATTCAGCAGCGGGATAATGTAAGTTTCTTCTCCCGCTGATACACACATACCATCAATGATAGCCAGCGTAAGTGGTAACTTTATGGTAAACGTCGAGCCCTGCCCGGCGTTTGAAACGATATCGATGGAGCCTTGAATCGACTCGATATTTTTGCGCACCACGTCCATACCAACGCCACGGCCGGACACATCCGTAACGGCATCGGCGGTAGAAAACCCCGGCGCAAAAATCAGTGCCCACACCGCTTCATCGGGCATTTTAGGGTCGATGTCCATGCCATTGCTGATGGCTTTTTCGAGTATTTTTTCGCGATTCAGGCCGCCACCATCATCTTCAATACTTATCAGGATGTTGCCACCGCGTTGCTCGGCTCTGAGGACTACTGTACCGGTTTCTGGTTTGCCCGCGGCGAGGCGTTTTTCTAACGGCTCAATACCATGATCCAGGCTGTTGCGAACCAGATGAGTGAGCGGATCTGCCAGCTTTTCAATCATGCTTTTGTCGACTTCAGTGCTGCCCCCTTCAATAACCAAATCAATTTTTTTATCGAGGGTCTTGGCCAGATCTCTTACCAGGCGTGGAAAACGATTAAACACAAAGGAGACCGGGATCATGCGCATCGACATAACAGCTTCCTGAATCTCACGAATATTCCGCGACAACTCATCGATTGCGCTGCTGAGCTTTTCGCCTGTGTCGCCCTCAACCTCCTCACCCACCATCGATAATATCGACTGGGTAATAACCATCTCCCCCACTAAATTAACCACGGTATCGATTTTGCTGGTATCAACGCGGATAGAGCCGGCGTCAGTTTTGCCTGGCTTTGCTGCAGGTTGTGGCGCGGATGGCTTTTTCGCAGTGGTCGTTGTGGCTGGCGTCGCCGCCGGCGCTTCGTCGGCAAAAAAACCATAGGCTTCTTTGTCGTCGAGCGGCTCGGCCGGTTTCGGCTCGCTGAAAAAGCCGAAACCGTCGTTATGTTCGTCATGTCCCTGCTGGGCCTGAGGGGTTAATTCAGGCTGGCCTGGGGCATCATCGAAAAAGCCAAAGCCATCATCGTCATCCGCCGGATCCCCCGAAGCACTTGCCTCAACAGGTTGCCCCGGCGCGTCGTCAAAGAAGCCGAAGCCATCGTCATCTGTCTCGTTAGCGTCTCTCGCGGAAATAGAGTCTTGTTTAGCGGCTGGGTCAGCTAATATGGCTTCCAGCGCGGCTTTGCCTTCGTCGATTTGTGACCAGTTAATCTCTGCTTCGTTCTGATAGGCCTGAAGAATATCACCCAGCGTATCAGTGGTTGCGAGCATGATATCAACGATGTCAGTGGTCAGCGCAAGTTCGTGATTACGGGCTTTGTCGAGGATAGTTTCCATGACATGGGTAAGACCGGTTAAGGCATCGAAGCCGAAAATACCGCTGCCACCCTTAATAGAATGTGCGGCACGAAAAATACTATTGAGCTCCTCCGCATCCGGCGAATCTGTAGAAATATTGAGTAGTAGTTCCTCCATCGTTTGAAGATGCTCCTGGCTTTCTTCAAAAAAGACGGCGTGAAACTGGTTCATATCTACAGACATGTGCGTTTACCCCAGTAACTGTTTGGCTATGGCTAATAGCTTGGATGGGTCAAAAGGTTTTACCATCCATCCGGTTGCGCCGGCTGCTTTGCCCTGGCTTTTTAATGCATCGCCGGCTTCTGTGGTGAGCACTACAATGGGCACGGTGCGAAAGCTGGTCATGCCTCTGAGGGCTTTAATTAAGGTAATACCATCCATACGCGGCATGTTTTGGTCGGTTAACACAAAGTCATAGCGTGTGGTCTGACACTTGTCTAACGCTACCTGACCGTCTTCCGCTACATCTACCTGATAGCCGGCCCCTTTTAGCGTTACTTCGACCATCTGTCGAATCGACATAGAGTCATCAACGATTAATATTTTTTTGCCCATAACATCTAATTCCTTTCGATATAAACAGTCGTTCGATTACCTGCGGTATTTCTTTCTACGGTCTTACATATTGCATCCAGTAGCCCGAGACCACGTCCACTAAGCCCCTGTTTATCGGCTGAAGGATTGGTAAGAGAGAATCCTGTACCAGAGTCTTCGACTGATACTTTTATAAAGGTAGTCGAATTTGTATAAAGTTCTATGATGAGTTCATCATTTTTATTAAGATTTTCCAGACGTTCTTCCCGTATACTCAAATAATTAGCAAATCCCTCTACGTCATTTTTAAGTTTAGAGTCTAAACGGAGAATGCCATGATCGAGGGCGTTGTTAACCAGTTCAGCCATGGCCGTAAACGCTTTTTGGCATAAGTCTTTAGGGAGCCCGGCGTATTGCATGATGTGCATTGCCTGATTGAGTACATCCAGGCCTTTTAAAACGTTGCCCCGGACGCAAAAACGGTAGTCAATTTCACCAAAATCGACGGTCGCTGATTGTTGTTGACCCTGTAGCTGCGCGCGTAGTTTTTCGCCGTCAATGACACAGAGCGTGATGTCATCTTCTTCGGATTTACCCTCAGCATAGTGGGTGCAATAGCCCATCAGAGCAATGAGATTGCCTTTATCAGCCAGTATTCGCTTGCTTTCGCTGATGAGTTTGGCTAACGATAATGCGTCCCCGGCAGGGTTGGTTTGCTCTATTAATCCATCCGTATACAGGGCAATTTGAGTAACCTCTGCGATGGCAAGTTGCTCTACTTTGATACTGAAACTGACCGGTTCGAGAATGCCCAGCGGCATTGCACGGGACTTGAGTTCGCGTAATTCACCGTTTTGTAAACCGCAAATAATGGGCGGTAGCCCGGCATTAATGAAGCTTATCGTTGAGGTGTATGGGCAAATTTCGATGCCGGCCAGTGCGACAAAGCGATCATCGGGTATTTCTGAATACAGCTTGCGATTAATTTCGTGAAAAATTTCTTCAATGCCCTTGCCTTTGTTGGTCATTGCACGGGCGGTTGTGACAATGGGAATAATACAAATAGCCGCGGCTAAACCGTGTCCCATGGCATCTGCCAGAATGAGCTGGATTTTGCCGGTTGGGTTGTAACCTGCAAAAAGCGTATCGCCACTGAAACTGGTCATTGGCCGGGACTCTAAAGCCACGAAGCCGGGTAAATCAGACTCCGCACTGGCGATATTCCTGTAAACGTGCTGAGCGAGGTTTTCTTCCTGGGCTTTTTCGTCTAACAGTTGTTGTAATAAATGGTTTTTGTTAGCCAGTTCAACGTTTGCCTGCTTAAACGACAGCAGATTGCGAATTTTTTCCAGCAACAATTCCATGCTGACGGGTTTAACCATGTAATCGTGGATACCAGAGCTAAAACCTGCTGAAATACTGGTCATTTGGTCATCGATAGAAACCATAATCACATAAGGCGTTGGGTCCAGCAGCTTCAATTGGCCTAACAGTGAAGTGCCGGAGCCGTCGGGCAGGTGATTATCAATCAGTACAATATCAAAACGATAGCGGCGGACAATTTCTCTGGCATCGGCCAGGCTAGATACACTAAAAACGTTAAGCCCCTGAAGGGTTAAATCAGCGACCAGCATTTCGCAAAAGATGGGGTCGTCATCGACAACGAGTACGGCGTCTTTATGGCTGAAGCGGCTTGGTGTATTCATGCCGGTACTGGTTCCTACCGAATAGTGAGCATTTTGTCGAAGTTAGCTATTTGCAATACTTCCAGAGCGGTACCTTTAGCATTCGCGACTTCAACATTACAGCCATTGGCTTTGGCCCGTTTTTGTAACAGTACGATCATGCCCAGGGCGGCACTATCGAGGTAGAGTACCCGTGAAAAGTCCAGAGTAATCAAGCCCTTTGTCTGTTGGTCAAGAATCTTGTTATATTGTTCTGTGAATGACTTGTGAAAGCTAAAGTCAAATCGCTCGGGAATTGCTATGGTCGTACTCATGTATTTTTTATCCTTTAAAACAGTTCTATATCACCAGCATCAACCGAAGAAGAAGATACCGGGTTATGAAGGTCCGCCCACTGTGACTGTATTTTTTGCTGGAACGCTTCAGGATTGTTGATAATGTCGCGTTGTTGCGACGGATCCTGAAGGTCTGTGAGATGCATTTTTAACAATGAAACAACGCTGATGGTGTACTCCATATACTGACGATTGATATCGCCAAACTGCAATCCACGCGTCGCGTTGTTTAACGCCGTGTCCAATTCCCCTGATAAATTTTGTAAGCCAGAGGTTACTTTTTGATCCTGCTCTGCTTTAACAATAATGCCCTGCAGAGCGTGGTTAATATCTTTTTTCGCTTCGATAACATAACTCACGTCGTAAGCGGCTAACTCGCCTATACGTTCGCTCAGCGAAGAGATTTTTTGATTAATTCCGTTAATCTGGGTTTGTATTGATTCACTGAATTGCGCCGAGCGGCTCGACAGGCTTCTGACTTCGTCGGCGACCACGGCAAAACCACGACCATGCTCGCCCGCTCTGGCGGCTTCGATGGCCGCATTCAGTGCCAGTAAGTTAGTTTGTGCGGCAATACCATCGATATCTTTGAGGGCCTTAATTACCGAAGGAACGGTGTCGTTAATGGCAGTAATCTGTTCAAGAATTTCCATAATGCCGGCTGACATATCTACCGTGCTTTGAATAAAGCGGTCGAGTGAAATACCGGTTCTTTCGGCGAAGGCGCGCATACGATCGCTGTAAAGTTCCTCTGAGCCAGCGTCGACAGTGATGAGTTGGTGAATGGTTTCACTTTGCTGATCTACCAGGCTGCGTAAGCCTAGAAAATTTTGGCTGAGTGTATCAACCGCGTCGTTATGAGTTGAAATAATGTTAGCCAGACTGGTCTCACATTCACCGAGAATTTCTGTGCTGGTTGCTGAAATGCTATTGAGCGCATCCGTATCATGCTGGTCAATACTGGCCGTGGGCGCATCAGTATTTTTGCTGTTAGCGGGTTGTGCCTGTTCGGCGGATGCAGTATTACCTACATAATAATCATAACCGAGAATGGCGCCAGCCAACAAAATAACGGCCAGCACACCCGAAAGAAACCACGCTACAGCCATTGCAATCAGGGTTGCAATCCCTACAACAACGTATTTATTCATGTCATTCCTAATTCACAGTGAATACGCTATGAATTGTAGTACATAAATTCGTTAGTGCAGGGAAGTCTTAAATTTGCAAAAAAATTTCGACAACCTGTTCTTTTTACGTGATTTCTTATCTATAGATAACTGTAAATGGTGAGTGTGTGTTCTTTTAAGAATATTTATTGAGGGCCTGTTGGTCATTGCTGTGCACTGTTGCCGCAGGCCCTGGTACCGGTCAATCCTTATTCAGAGCGTTCTTAACATGTTTCGCAAAGGGTTCGGCTTTCATAAAACCGGTTATTCTGGCTTTTGTCAGTTCATTGCCCTGCGCATCAAAGAGTAAAATCGTTGGTAATCCGAAAATGTCAAAGGCATCCTGAAACGCCACGTTAGTGGGCGTATTGTCAGTTAAATCGATTTGCATCCACACCGTATTATCCAGGGCACTGATGACCCGTGGGTCAACAAAGGTGTACTTTTCGAATTCTTTACAGGCGACACACCAGTCTGCATAGAGATCAACCATTACCGATTTACCCGCCGCGTTGGCAGCCGCCAGTTTTTGTTCAAAATCAGCCAGGTTTTTTACCAGCACAAATTCCGGGTGGGCAGGCTGTTTGGCTGCAGAGCCGTTGGCAGCTTGGTCAGATGCGCTGGTGTCATTTCCATCTCCTCGTTGGGCGCTATTTACTCCGGTGTTAACACCGTATTGAGTTACCTCAGCGGTATTGAAAAAGGTGTTGTAGGCCAACATGGCACTGACAAACAGGCCAACAAAAATAACCAGTGTTCTGACCCCTTTTGCGAAGGTCGCGGCGGTTGGCTGATTAGCCACCTGGAAGTAACTGAAAGCAGCAAGCCCCAGAACTGACCATAGCAAGACACTGTATTGTGAATTCCACATACGCTCAACAAACACGATGGCTACCGCCAGTAACATGAAACCAAACGTGGTTTTCACAATGTTCATCCAGTTACCTGCTTTGGGTAGCAACTTGCCCCCGGTCATGGCAAAGATAATCAGCGGAATACCCATACCTACACTGAGTGCGTAGAGCGCTAAGAATCCCAGCGTGGTGTCGCCGCTTTGTGCCACAAAGAGCAATATACCGGTTAACGGTGCTGTGGTGCAGGGCGAGGCAATTAATCCCGACAATATACCCATAACAAAGACGCCGACCAGGCTACCACGCTGCTGTGAGTTGCTCACGCCACTGAGTTTTTCCTGCCATTTGCTCGGCAACTGAATCTCGTAAAGGCCAAACATAGCGGCAGCTAACAACACAAATATAATGATAAAGGTGATCAGAATGACAGGGTGTTGCAAGGCGGCCTGAAACTGGACACCGGCCGAGGCAACCACCAGGCCGAGGAGCGAGTACATGATGGCCATACCCTGCACATAAACAAAGGCCAAAATAAACGCGCGCGACAGTTTAATGTCTTTGCCCTGACCAATCACTATGCCAGATACGATGGGATACATGGGGAATACACAGGGGGTAAAGGCAAGACCAACCCCCAGCGCTAAAAACAGCAACAAGGTGAGCGCGAGGCTTTCCTGCGATGCCAACAAATCCGCCAGATCATATTGTTCGCTCACTACTGACGATGATTCAACGGCGGCCTGTTGTGCAACGCTGTCTGCGACCGCGGCGTTTTGGTCAACCGCCGTCGCGTCTTGTTCAGCCGCCGGCGCTGCCGGTTGATTCACGGCATTCAGGTATATGACCTTAATCGTTGGCGGGTAGCACAGGCCCGCGCTGGCACAGCCCTGATAGCGCAGTTTTACCACGCCGTCCTGCTGTGACTGTTCTATAGGAATAGTGAAAGACAGTTTATTGTAAAATACATCCGAGATACCAAAGAACTCGTCTTCGATTTCTTCCGCAGCAGGAAAAGCCGGCTCACCCAGGGTGGCGTTTTTGGTGGTGGTTTTAAACTGCTTTTTATATAAGTAATACCCATCGGCGATGTCAAAATGCACAATGAGTTCATCGGCTTTTTGCTCAAAATCGAAGGCAAAGGCTTCTTCTACCGGCAGGAAGGAAGGTTCACTACCAAACAGATCCTGCATGTCGCCATCGTTTATTTGTGCGCTGGCAACGCCATTAAATAACACGGCTAAAAATGCCATCAATACTATTACAAGCCGGAACTGTTTCACCGAGATACTTCCTCTTTTATTCAACATTTAATTCTTGATTAACCCAGTTGCCATACGCAGCGCTGACATGCTGTGCGTCGACCACAACCCATTGCGGCACATCGTAATTATGCAGCGCGTCAACCACACGTTTAGCGGCATCAACGTGCTGCTGCGTGGTTTTAATAACAAGTTGAAACTCCTCATCCTTTACTACCTGATCCTGCCACCGGTACACGGCGGTAATACCCGGCACAATTTGTACACAGGCAGCCGCGCGAGCGGCGATAAGGGCGTCGGCAATGGTTTCAGCATTGTCACGGGTGTCCGTAGTGCAAAATACAATACATACATTACTCATGGTTAGTCTCCACCAGACCGGACTTATCTTAAAAACTATTCAGTTTACCCCAGGCGACGGCACTTTACCCGGCTTCAGGTGTCTACCACAAGGACATTATTGGCCGCCACCTGCATTGAGCAGCAAAAAACACGGTCTTCACTGCTCTGGTGTATTTGGTTATGGTAGCAATACGGAATAAAACCGGTTATCGATGACTTGCTATCCTATAATTGTTCCCCATTTCCATACAGGAAGACTCATTACAGCAACAGGACTATGACTTTGCGATTTTTATTACTACTTTTTATTATCATGCCAATTGCCGAGATTTCGCTGTTGCTGCAGGTGGGCGATCTGATTGGCGGTTGGAATACCATCGGATTGATTGTAATTACTGCGTTTGTCGGGGCTTATTTGGTGCGCCAGGAAGGCTTGTCAACGCTGCAGGCTGCGCAAGCTAAAATGGCCCAAAATCAGGTGCCCGGTAATGAAATGCTGGAAGGTTTATTGCTGATGATTGCCGGTGTATTGCTGGTCACCCCCGGGTTTATCACCGATATTGTCGGCTTTACGTTTGCACTGCCCTTTTCGCGTAAATTTATTGCTGCCAGGGCAGCCAAACATTTAACCGTGCATACCGTCGGTGGAGCGCAACAGCGCACATATCAGCATTACACGGGTGATACGCGCACATCCGGACAGGATGCTGACGGTGAAACAATTGAAGGGGAGTACGTCGATAAATCAGCTAACGACGACTCCCCACGTCTCAAATAGACTCGCTACTACTGCGACGCATCAAGCGCACTTAGTTTCTGTTCCATAAAGGCCTCAAATTCCTGTTGGTTTTGAGGCTGTGCAGGATGCCCCGGCCAGCTGGCAAAAAAGCCGTACTCGTAGTCGGTGGCAGGTTTGAACTGGAAGAGATAGTCGTGGGGGCCTTCGAACTGCCCGGCAACATCGTCTTTGCGCACGAACAACGCCATGCCCAAATCTAAATCATCGCCGAGCAGGTTTTGCTTGCCGTAGGTGGCAATCATAATCCAGTGCTCGCTTTCTTTTTCGATATAGGCAACATTGTCATGACGCACTAAGCCGGTCACCAGATTGGTTAACGGCTGCGACGTCGTCACATTCACCATAGTGCTGGGATCGCCGCTTTCGATAGTGTAAATGGTTTCGACGTCGGCGTTTATGTCAGCCACATTCCAGTTATCATATTGCACCGAAAACTGGCTTTTTTCGGGACCATTTTGTAACAGTTTCCAATGTGTGGCACCGACATTTTTAAAGTGTTCCACCCCATCATCAACCCAGCGGCCTAATGCGCCTAAGCCCACTGATTTGCCGACTTTGAGAGCATCACCGCCCCACTCACTGAGTTCGTGGTAGCTGTCGTAACCGTCCTGACCAACCTGCGGCAGGATGATATCGGTGGTACTTTTTACAAATACATCAATACCGTTTCGCCAGTCGAGATACAAGCGATAACCAACTTGTTCATTTTCCCAGCCCGGACCTTCATAGCGCAGGTAATAGGAGTGATCGGTGAGTTGTTCCGGGGAGGTAAATGACTCCACAGACTCAAACTCAAAGCCATCAGCGACATATTCTTTACCTTGCCATTCACCGCCTTGTCGAACCGACAATTCGGCATGGGTACTATTTTTTTTACTGCTTTGTAATGTGTTGTCCGTGGCCATTTCGGGGCTGTCTGTGCAAGCTGAAAGCATTGCTGACGCAACGATTAACGGCATTGTGAAGTGACGTTTCATGATATTCTCCGTGGCTGTAGTATGGTAAGTTTCGTCGAATTTGTTAATAATCATATTGACAATTGCCACCGGTGGCAATTATTTTAAATATTGTTAACATGGTTTATGTGTAGAATTATTTCATTAACATTTTACGGAAGTAAGCCAGTACCGGTGCAATAATGGTTTAAAACGAAGCGTAAAATTAGCGGGATTGATGTTCTGCCGGTATACGTCTTTAGGAGTTTCACTTGATGTTACAAAAGGTAATAAAGCTAACCGCTGCGGCACTTGCCACGTTGATGTTGGCCAGCTGCGGTAGCGCGACAGACGAGACAAAAAAGGTTCTTCGCCTTGGTCATACGCTTGATACCCAGCACTCGGTGCACAAGGCGATGGTTTTCTTTGGTGAGCGTTTGCATACACTCTCTAATGGCAGCATGGATGTGCAAATATATCCAAGCAGTCAGCTTGGCACTGAACGTGAGATGATTGAATTGCTGCAAATCGGCTCTTTGTCGATGACCAAGGTGTCTGCCAGCCCGCTTGAGGGCTTTGTACCAGCAATGAAAATTTTCAGTATTCCTTATATTTTTCGCGATAATGAGCATTTCTGGAAAGTACTGAACAGCGATGTGGGTAAAGGGCTGTTAACCGGTGTCGAGGAATTTCGTCTTAAAGGTTTAGCGTATTACGATGCGGGTAGCCGCAGTTTTTACACCAATAACAGACCGGTACGTTCGCCTGCCGATCTGGCTGGCATGAAGATCCGTGTGCTTAACAGCCCCACCGCCGTAAAAACGGTTCGCGAATTGGGTGCAGCCGCTACCCCGGTGTCCTGGGGAGAGCTGTATACCGCGCTTCAGCAGGGCGTTGTTGATGGCGCCGAAAATAATCCCCCTAGCTATTACTTGTCACGCCATTATGAAATCGCGCGTTATTATTCACTCGATGAACATACCTCAGTGCCCGATGTCATGTTGATGTCACTGCGAGAATGGCAAAGCTTTACCCCACAGCAACAGGAATGGGTAGCCCAGGCCATGGCCGACTCGGTGATTTTTCAGCGTAAGGCCTGGCAAGCGTCCACAGAAGAGTCGCTGGCAAAAGTGATTGCTGATGGCGTTGAAGTCATTTATCCGGACAAAGGCCCGTTTGTTGAGGCCGTTAAGCCGTTCCACGATAGTTTACGTGGTACTGAAGTTGGTGATCTCATTTCTCAAATTAAGGCCATGTAGTATGCGCAAACTTATTAAGCTTATTGATAATGCAGTGGCGGGCGGGTTAATGCTTGCCATGACGCTTATTTTACTGACTGTCGTATGGCAGGTTGTGTCGCGGTTTATTTTGCAGGATCCGGCCTCTGTTACCGAGGAATTGTCACGTTTTCTGTTGGTATGGATTGGATTGCTGGGCGCTGCTTTTGCTTACCGTCAAAAAGTCCACTTAGGGTTTAATCTGATTGTGGAAAAACAGCCCAAAGCACGTCGCAAATGGATTTTAAGTTTGGTTGAAGTGCTGGTCATTGTATTTTGCGCCGCAACCTTAACCTTTGGTGGGAGTCAGCTGGTATCACTGACCCTGGAACTAGAGCAAATTTCGGCGTCACTGGGGATTAAGATGGGCTATGTGTACACCGTGCTGCCCCTGTCGGGCATGCTGATTATCGGCTACGCCCTGATCAATATTTATAATCTGTGGCTGGCCGAAGACGGGAGCGAACTGTAATGGATATTACTGCAATTACGCTGGTTGTAACCTTTTTTGTATTACTGATATTAAACGTTCCTATTTCTTTTAGCATAGGCATCGCAACGCTGGTGGCCATGCTTATCAACATCGATTTTACACCTGCGGTGACAACCATTGCGCAGCGTATGGCCGGAGGGCTTGATAGTTTTGCTCTGCTGGCTATTCCGTTTTTTGTGTTATCGGGCATGATCATGGGGCGGGGCGGCATTGCCAAGCGTCTCATCAATTGTGCGCTGGCGTTAATTGGTTCTTTACCGGGCGGCCTGGCGCTGGTGAACGTAGTGTCCTGTATGCTGTTTGGTGCCATCTCGGGTTCGGCAGTTGCCACCACATCGGCCATAGGCAGTTTCATGTTGCCCGAAATGAAAAAGCAGGGCTATGACGAAAACTTCAGCGCGGCTGTGACGGCTGCGGCCTCCACCACCGGTATGCTGATCCCACCGAGCAATATTCTCATCGTGTATGCCATTGCCAGTGGTGGTGTATCCATTGCGGCCCTGTTTATGGCCGGCTATGTGCCGGGCATTATGGTTGGTCTGGCGCTGATGATAGTGTGTTTTTTTCATGCCAAGCGTAATGCGTACGCCACCACAGCCAGATTACCACTGCGCGTTGTGGCAAAGCAGGTGGCAGCGGCTATTCCAAGCTTATTTTTAATTTTTCTGGTCATTGGCGGCATTGTAGGCGGCATTTTTACGGCCACGGAAGCCGGTGCGATTGCAGTGGTCTATTCTCTGATACTGGCCGTGGGGTTCTATCGTGAAGTTAAACCTGCGCAATTGCCCGAAATATTGCTTAAGTCGGCAGAAACCACGGCCATTGTAATGCTGTTGATTGCGGCCTCTACGGCAATGTCGTGGATGTTGTCTTTTGCCAATATTCCGCAAAATATCAGTGAGTTTCTGCTCGATATAAGTGATAACCCTATTGTCATTTTGTTACTGATCAACCTGCTGTTGATTGTTGTTGGCGCCTTCTTAGACATGACGCCTGCGGTGCTAATTTTTACGCCGATCTTTTTACCGGTGGCAGCGGAGCTGGGCATGTCGCCACTGCAGTTTGGTATCATGATTGTATTAAATTTATCGATTGGATTATGTTCGCCGCCAGTGGGTGCGGTGTTGTTTATTACCTGTGCTATTGCCAAAACACGACTGGAAAATATTATTAGGCCGTTACTGCCGCTGTATATTGCGATGTTTGGCGTATTAATGCTGGTAACATACGTTGCCTGGTTCAGCGAAGCGCTGCCGGCCTTATTTGGACTGTAAACCGTAAGTAGCCCGGCATATCGGGCTAAATATACTGTCAGCCTCGATGCGCTGTGCTCGTCAACTAGCGCATGCAGGGTGTTAGCGGTACACTGCGGGCTACGAATAAAAAAAATAAAAGAGTACTATGAATGGACAAAAAGCCGACTATAAACGACGTGGCGCGAATCGCCGGGGTGTCAAAACGCACGGTATCCCGGGTTATTAACGGCGCCTCAAACGTCGGTGCTGCTACCCGGGAAAAGATCCAGCGGGTGGTAGATGAGCTCGGCTTTTCTCCGGACAAACAGGCTCGCGGACTGGCGGCCAGCCGGTCTTACCTGATAGGCCTGATTTACGACAACCCGGATGCGTTGTATATCGATCAGGTACAGCGTGGGGTGTTAAATATTTGCTCTACGAAAGGCTACGAACTGGTTGTACACCCTTGCAACTATCGTAGCGATGAATTTATCAGTAATTGCGTGAGTTTTGTGCGGCGCTCCAACATTGATGGGGTTATTGTGATACCGCCGGTGTCTGAGTCCAACGAGCTTGCATCGGCATTGGCCAATCATGGTATTAACTATGTGCGTTTGACTTCGGTGGATATTGATAACAAGCCAAACATAGTGGTATCTGACGATCGGGCTGCATTGAGTGATATGGCCCGGTATCTGGTGTCATTAGGGCATAAAGATATTGCTATTATCAGTGGGCCGAATCATTACTATTCAACCGTTGAGCGTTTGGAAGGGATTACCAATACCCTTGAAGAACTGGGCTTAAAAATTTCGCCGGGGCGGATTGTCGAAGGTAAAAACACCTACGAAAGCGGCATCGAATGTGCCAGAGCGTTACTTATTCAATCGCCCCGCCCGCAGGTAATAGTGGCTAACAACGATGAGATGGCCGCCGGTGTACTTAAAGTTGCTCATGAATTGGGTATTGACGTACCGGGTGAACTATCGGTAGCGGGCTTTGATGACAACTTACTGGCGTCGCGGGTGATTCCGTCGCTTACCACGGTACAACGGCCGGTGGTGGCAATGGCTGGTATTGCCGCTAAGAAAATAATCGCGCTGATCGAAAATAAACCGGAAGAAGGGGCGGGTGAATACACTATCAAGCCGCACCTGATCATTCGTGAATCGACCCGCAAAGCGGCAAAGAGATAAGTTAATTAACGGGCAATTTATGTTTTATGCCCTTTAACTATAATTTTTTGCCACCGGTGGCAAAAATGTTAAAAGCATGGTAAATTATAATCAAGATAGTAGGCTAATAAGGTTATTATGACTGAGCAAACAAGGCTGATACAGGTTCACCCCGACGACAACGTGGCAGTTTCTACCATGGATTTGGCTGCGGATGAAACCGTTGGCGAGTTTTCGCTAACCCTGGCACAGGACATCCCTGCTGGCCATAAGGTAGCGCTGCGTAGTATTGCCGCCGGAGAACAGGTGGTGAAGTATGGCTTTGTCATTGGTATCGCCCAGGCAGATATAAAGCAGGGCGAACATGTTCACAGTCATAATTTAAAAACCGGATTAAGCGGCCAGGAAAAATATGAATATAACCCTGTCAGTGCGGAACAACCGGTAACGCGCGATTCACGAGCCAGTTTTATGGGCTATCGCCGCGCTAACGGTAAAGTAGGTATTCGCAACGAAGTATGGATCATCAATACGGTTGGCTGTGTCAATCGCACTGCCGAGCGTATTGCCGCAGAGTGCGAGCGGCGTTATTTTGGTGAGTGTGATGGCTTTCGTTCATTTACTCACCCCTTTGGCTGCTCACAACTCGGCGATGATCTTAATGATACCCAGAACATTCTGGCCTCCCTGGCGTCGCATCCCAACGCTGGTGCGGTGTTAATTGTTGGGCTTGGTTGTGAGAATAACCAACTGGCAAATTTGCTCGAGAAAGTAGATCGCCCGGCAAACCAAATTCGCTATTTTAATTCGCAGCAGGTTGGCGACGAGGTAGAAGAGGGCATAAAGCTTATTTACGAGATGCTCGATGACGTGGGTAAGTGCCAACGTGAACCCATCGATAGCAGCGAATTAGTGCTTGGTATGAAGTGTGGCGGCAGTGATGCGTTTTCGGGTATTACTGCGAATCCGCTGGTTGGCCGTATGTCAGATTTGATGGTGCGCCAAAACGGCAGCGTATTGCTCACTGAGACACCTGAAATGTTCGGCGCCGAGCAGTTGCTAATGAACCGTGCAACCAGTCAGGAAGTGTTCGGCAATATCGTTGATCTGGTTAACGACTTCAAACAGTATTTTATTGATAACAACCAGCCGGTTTATGAGAACCCTTCACCGGGCAATAAAGCGGGTGGTTTAACGACATTGGAAGAAAAGTCCCTGGGGGCCGTACAAAAAGGCGGTCAGGCACCGGTTAATGGTGTGCTCAAATACGGCGAGCCGTTGGTCAACAAGGGTCTTAACCTGCTTCAGGCACCCGGCAACGATGCAGTAAGTTCTACTGCACTGGCTGCCAGTGGTGCCCACATAGTGTTATTCACCACCGGGCGTGGTACACCGCTCGGGTTTCCTGTACCCACAGTAAAAATCTCATCAAACAGTACAATCGCTCAGAAGAAGCCACACTGGATTGATTTTAACGCAGGCCAGGTGCTGCAAGGCGTCAGTATTGACGACTGCGCAGCGCAGTTGTACCAACTTTGTCTGAACATTGCGTCAGGCGAGAAAACCTGCAACGAAAAGAACGGTAGTCACGAAATAGCAATATGGAAGCGTGGCGTCACCCTGTAAAATAAGAGCATGATATGAAACCTATATTATTACATGAAGACAGACTTTTTCCGGCCGACGAGGCGACGCGCTCAGTTGCTCGCTCACTGTATCAGTCGGTTAAAGATTTGCCCATTATCAGCCCGCATGGTCATACCGATCCCCGTTGGTTCGCCTATGATGAAAATTTTGGCAATGCAACTGAGCTATTTATTTTACCTGATCACTACGTATTCAGAATGCTCTACAGCCAGGGGATCTCACTGGAACAATTAGGCATACGCAGACGTGACGGTGGGCCCACCGAAAGTGACCCGCGCAAGATTTGGCAGCTGCTGGCCGACCATTACTATTTATTTGCCGGTACGCCGTCGAGAATGTGGCTGGATACCGTATTTAAAAATGTGTTTGGTTTAACCGACATGCTGTGTAGCGAAAATGCCATGGAGTATTATGAGTTCATTACCAGTGAGCTTGCCAAGGATGCGTATAAACCCCGTGCCCTCATGGATCGCTTCAATATTGAACTGATTGCCACCACCGAGGGTGCGCTGGACAATTTAGATCATCACCGTGCATTAAAAGGCACTGGATGGGATAAGCGTGTAATTACCTCTTTTCGTCCTGATGACGTGGTGGATGCCTCATTAGAAAACTTTACTCAGAACATAGAGTTGCTGGGTGAACTGACCGGTGAAGATACCACTACCTGGAACGGTTACCTGGATGCTATTCGCAAGCGTCGCGCGGTGTTCCGTGAGCACGGTGCAACGGCGACGGATCATGGTCACCCCACAGCACGTACTGCTAATTTGTCGGCCTCAGAGTGTCAGGCTTTGCTCAACAAGTGCCTGAGCGGCAATAGCAGTGACGCCGATCAGGAGTTATTCCGGGCGCAAATGCTCACCGAATTAGCCGGTATGAGCATTGAAGATGGTATGGTCATGCAGATCCATCCGGGCGCATTCCGTAACCATAATCTGGATGTATTTACCCGCTTTGGCCGCGATAAAGGCGCTGATATTCCGCTGCAAACTGAGTATGTGCAGGCCCTTAAACCGCTGCTCGATAAGTACGGTAGCGATCCGCGTCTGAGTATCATTTTATTCACCCTCGACGAAACCGTCTATTCCCGCGAGCTGGCTCCCTTAGCGGGTCATTATCCCTGCCTGAAACTGGGTCCGGCGTGGTGGTTCCATGACAGTCCTGAGGGGATGTTGCGCTATCGCCATCAGGTCACCGAGACCGCAGGCTTATTTAATACCGTTGGTTTTAACGACGACACCCGGGCGTTTTTGTCGATACCGGCACGTCATGATGTAGCGCGCAGAATCGACAGCCGCTTCCTTGCCAGCATGGTGCTGGAGCATCGGATCAGCGAAGAAGAAGCCGCTGATCTGATTAAAAAGTTATCTTATGATTTGGCGAAAAACGCCTACAAATTAGGGTGAAACGAGTTATGTCTGCGAGTTTAACCAAGCAAACCCTGACGCAATTACCGGCGTCGGTAAAGGTCCCTGAATATCCACGAGAAGAACGCAGTCGCGGCATTGTACATATTGGCCCCGGGGCGTTTCATCGCGCCCATCAGGCAGTGTACACCGATATGGCGATGGCCTACGGCGGCAACTGGCGTATCACCGGGGTATCAATGCGCAGTGCCACGCTTAAGCAGAAGTTGAGCGAGCAGGACAATCTTTACTCGCTGGTGGTGCTCGACAACGACCCCTATGTGCAAGTGGTTGGTGCCTTTGACTCGGTATTGGTTCTGAGCGAAGACCGCGATGCGATTATGCGCGCGCTGACTGACGCAAACACGCATATTATCTCGCTCACCATTACTGAAAAAGGCTACTGCCTCACCAGTAATGGCGATCTTGATACCTCCCATTCGGATATCATGCACGATTTAGCGAATCCGGATACGCCGGTGTCAGCCATTGGTTTAATTGTCAGTGCGTTAAAGTATCGATTTGAGCAACAACAAACTGACATTACGGTGATCAGTTGCGATAACCTGGCGGATAACGGTAAAAAGCTGCACAAAGCCGTTATGCAATTTGCAGCCAAAGTACAACCTGCTCTGGCTGAGTGGATTGGTGCCAACATCTGTTTTCCGTGCACTATGGTCGACAGTATTACGCCCGCAACAGACGAAGCATTGATCGAACTGGCAGAGCAGAAACTCGGTGTTAAAGACAACTGGCCTATTCAGCGCGAAGCCTTTACCCAGTGGGTGGTAGAAGACACCTTTAGTGGCCCCCGTCCGCAGTGGGAAAAGGTTGGCGTAACCTTTACCGACGACGTCGCCACGTTCGAAAATGCGAAATTACGTATTTTAAACGGTACCCATTCAACACTGGCCTATGTGGGGACACTGTTGGGCAAGCAAACCGTCTTTGAAGCCATCAGCGATGAGGCACTGGAACACTTTATTGGTGAACTGTTGCACACTGAAATTTTGCCATCGATTAACGCCGATGGGGTGATGGATTTATCGGCTTATGCAGATGCCATTCTCAATCGTTATAAAAATCGTCATATCCGTCATTTGCTATCGCAAATTGCCTGGGATGGCTCGCAAAAACTCCCCTTCCGTATTTTAAATACGATTCGGGATAACCTTGCAAAAAGCAACGATGCAACGCTGTTATGTGTGCCCATTGCTGCCTGGATTTTGTTTATTGCCAAGCGCCATAACGATCAGGAAGAACTGGTCGATCCGCTGGCAGAAACACTCCTGGGACTGGCTAAGCAATATCACGGTGATACCCAGGGGTTAACCGCTGCGGTACTCAATTTGCCACAGGTGTTTGCCGAACTATCGGCCAACAAGTGGTTTAAAGACACCGTACAATCACACGTGACGCGGTTAGTTGAACTAAACGCTGACAACGCTGCAGACGTGCTGAAAACATTAAAATAATCCCATTGTTTGGTGGCCGGGTAATGCGCTGTATTGCGGCGGCTTTTTGTGAGTAAAAGAATGAGTGTGAAGAAAATTGTCATTTTTGGTGAGTGCATGGTGGAACTGGTTTCTGCTAACGAAACACAGCTTACCAAGAGCTTTGCCGGCGATACCTACAATACCGCGGTTTACTTAAAGCGCAGCGCGCCACAGGTAGCGGTGAGTTATCTCACCGCAATTGGTGACGACTTTTTAAGTAACGAGTTGCTGTTTGCGATGGGGAATGAGCAAATCAGTACCGAACAGGTGTATCGCAGCAGTAAGCGCAATTTAGGTTTATACATGGTAAGAACCGACCAGCATGGTGAACGCACGTTCGCTTACTGGCGGGCAAATTCTGCGGCGACGCAAACCATCAATGCCATGACAAAAGCCCCGGAGGATATTGATTTCTTTTATTTTTCGGGAATTTCGGTGGCGATCCTGGACGAACCGCAACGCTTAAAATTATTTGAGTTATTGGCGACCCTGCGTAACAAAGGCTGCAAAGTGGTTTTCGACCCCAATTACCGGCCGTTGCTGTGGTCGTCCCGTGACGAAGCCAGATTCTGGATGAATAAAAGTTATCAGCTGGCTGATATTGCCTTTCCCGGTGGCGACGACCATTTAGCGCTTTACGAGCATGTGAATACCGATGAGGTACTGGCTCACCTGGCCCCGTTTGAGATTGACGAGGTGGTAATGAAAAATGGCGCAGTAGGGGTGCATATTGTGAACTCTGACGGTCATTTTATTGTGCCGGTACAACAAGTTGCTAATGTGGTTGATACCACCGCTGCCGGTGATGCCTTTAATGGCGGTTATCTGGCTGCCCGCCTGTCTGGCAAGTCGGTCACCGACGCGGCCAGCTATGGCGCTATTGTGGCGGGCACCGTTATACAACACCCCGGTGCGATTATTCCTGCAGACACCTTACACAAAGCGGTGGCGCCGCTTTAGTCGTTACTAAGCTAGCTGGTACCACAATCATCTGTATTGTAAGACTCCCTCCGGGTCAGCACGGTGACTCTGCCGAACCGCTGACCCTTTATTTCGTCCGCTGAAACCCATTATTGACCGTTGGTCATTTAATCTCCCGTTATTGTTTATTACTGGCATTATGAATATCACTGCAAACTGAACAATAGGACAAAGTGATGTTAAGACAAACCATTTTTGCCGTTATGCTGCTGGTGACAGGCATTGCACAAAGCCATGCACAAGGAGTCGAGGGTGACTGGCAGGGCGAGCTTGAGGTACAGCCGGGTGTAACGCTGCCGCTGGTGCTGCATGTAGACAGCACCGACTCGGTATGGCAGGTCAGCCTTGATAGCCCTGATCAGGGCGCTTTCGGTATTGAGGGTAAGGTAATTACTGCTACCGATACCTTGTTAAAGGTGGCGTTTCCGGCAATCGGCGCGTCGTACCAGGCGACACTTAACAATGTCACTTTGTCGGGTACTTTCACTCAGGCTGGCACTGAGTTTAGTCTGATACTGAAGCGTCAGTCATCGGCAAAAGCTGCCGCAGGTAAAGCAGGCAGTGGTCGTCCACAACATCCTACAGCACCATTTCCGTATGTGGTGGAAGACGTCACCTACCCCCATGTGAGCGGTGAATTTGAGTTTGCCGCCACACTTACCAAACCTGAGGGCAAAGGCCCTTTTCCGGCGGTTATACTGGTATCCGGTTCAGGCCCGCAGGACCGCGATGAAACACTGATGGGGCACAAGCCGTTTCTGGTGCTCGCTGATCACCTCACCAAAGCCGGTGTGGCGGTACTGCGGTTTGACGATCGCGGCACGGCGCATAGCGGCGGCGTCTACCAGGGCACAACTATCACTGGCTTTAGTACCGACGTGGAGTCGGCCTTTGGGTATTTATCCGACCGCAGTGATATCGATGCCAGCCAAATAGGTCTGCTTGGCCACAGTGAAGGCGGCGTTATTGCACCCGTGTTTGCAGCACGTCAGCCAGAGGTGGCCTTTGTAGTATTACTGGCCGGGCTGGGGGTAGACGGTAAAACGTTGTGGGCAGAACAACAACGGGATATTGCGGCGGCTTACGGTCATCCCAACGCGTCGGCAGTTTATACGCTGATGTCTGATATTGCCCAGCGCGTTATTGATGGTAGCAGCGCAGCGCAGATCAAACAGCAACTCCTCAATGCCGGTTATGAGGCGCCAGTGGCGCAGCAGTACACCAGCCTGATCGCCAATGAATGGGGGCGCAGCTTTTTTACCTACCAGCCTGCTGACGTACTGGCAAAGCTTAACATGCCGGTACTGGCCCTGAATGGCGACAAAGATATTCAGGTGGCCGCGGCAACGAATATGCCAGCCATGCAGGCAATATTTGCGCAGGCAGGTCATAACGATGTAACGTTATTAACCTTACCGGGGCAAAACCATCTGTTTCAGGAGGCTGACACCGGCCTACCTGATGAGTATGGCAAACTCACGCAAACGATGGCGCCTGCTACGTTAACCACCATCTCAGAATGGATAACGGCACGAGTGGACAATTAGAAACAATGAAACAGTACTGGTGGTTTCAAATTATCGGCTGGGGTGTTTTTTATCTCAGTGATACCCTGCTGAAAATTTCGGTGGGGGTGGTCGATATGGCCCTGTTTATGGCCGTGCTCATTCTCTACGTTTACGGTTGGCTGGTCAGTCATGCCATGCGGCACTGGTATCGTAAGTGGCGGCGTCACAACTTAATTGTCGTGGTGCTGGAGATTTTTGCGGTGTCACTGCTTGGCGCTGCTGCGGCCACCAGTTTAATGTTGGCAACGCTGGTGGTCATTCAACATCCGATTATTGGCCAGGCTGCCGGCTCGCTGGATTTGTTGTTTTTAAATAACTGTTTAGTGCTGTGGGTAGTGTTGGTGATATGGAGTGGCCTGTATTGCTTTATTACCCGCCAGCGCAAAGTCGATGAGCTGGAGAGCGTGCAGGTGGGACTGGAGCACACCTTGCAGCAGGCCAAACTCAGTGCACTACTTACCCAGCTTAACCCTCACTTTATGTTTAACTGTATTAATAACATTCGGGCACTGATCCTCGAAGATACCGGTAAGGCCCGCGATATGCTGGCAGATTTGGCCGATATGCTGCGCTATAACCTGCAATCTGATGCCGGTGAAAAGTCGACGTTAGAGTCTGAGCTGAGTATCGTGACTACCTATATCAGTCTCATGAAAATGCAGTATGAAAAGCGCCTCAATTACCAGGTAGAGGTGGATGACGAGGTCAACCTGCAAAGTTGTGTACCGCGTTTGCTACTGCAGTTGCTGGTAGAAAACGCCATTAAACATGGAATTGCAACGCTGGCCGACGGAGGAAGTGTTGCAGTAAAGGTTAGCGTAGCGGAGCAGAGGCTGTGCATCGACGTTATAAACCCCGGCGTATTTAAGCCTGGTGACTCAGGCATTGGCGTGACGAATATTCGTCAGCGTTTACAGTTGCTTTACGCGGGCCGTCAACTATTTACCCTCCAACAAGTGGGTGATCAGGTGGTTGCCCACGTTGAGATCCCGGTTGAGGATAATACATGCGCGTAGTCATTGTTGAAGATAGTCGCCTGGCGCGTTTAGAGTTATGTGAACAGCTATCGGGTATTGCCAACGTGACAGTGGTTGGTCAGGCAGATACGGTTGACAGTGCCGAGCAGGTAATCGCCGAGACGCAACCAGACTTACTGTTACTGGATATTGATTTGCCTGGCGGCACCGGCTTTGATCTGCTGGCCAGGCTCGACCCCCTGCCAAGAGTGATTTTTACCACCGCCTTTGATGAATTTGCGGTACGGTCTTTTGAGGTCGACGCCATCGATTACCTGCTTAAACCGGTCACGTTGCCGCGCTTACAAAAGGCGCTGGATAAGGCGGTTAAGCTAGACTCACTTCAACAGGCGCACGCCAGTCACAGCGCTGATTTACTGGATGCTGAGAGTCAGTTATTCGTAAAAGAAGGCGACGAATGCTGGTTGATTAAGCTCAAAGAGGTGCAGTTGCTGGAGTCGGTAGGTAATTACACGCGAGTGTACTTTTCGACTCACAAGCCGATGTTAAACAAAGCCATGTCGCACATAGAAGCACGCTTACCGGGGAGCGAGTTTTTTCGGCTTAACCGCTCCGAAATTATTAATCTGGCCTTTATAAAAGATATCGACGTTACTTTAAACGGGCAATGGCAGGTCACCATGCAAAATGGCCGGGTGCTGGTGCCGTCACGCCGTCAGGCGCAGGCCTTCAAGCAACGGTTATCACTGTAAGCCCGGTTAAACAGTATATCCTGTACCCGCTGCCTCGACGCAGGAAGAATAAAATGAAACCATGAGTATGGATATCGGGGTCCTTAGCTTTTGCTGAGGGTGAGCAACAACGCCGGCACCATTTCATCCCAAGCGTGTTGTGGGGTCTTACCGGGCGCACTGAGTCAATGATATTCAGGTTAATCTGGCGGCGACTTACTATGTATGTAAGTGTGCACTTACTGCTAATTAAAGTTAATTTTAATAGCGATTTGTCAACAATGTGACGACATTCGGACAACTCGCCGACTACGTGACGCAGGTGGTTAACGGTGATTCTACGCCAGGTGATGTATTGTTTATTCGCGCCAACGGGTTTGTCTTCAACTCATAGTATGGTTGATGTTTGGGATTCATTCAGCATAGAAACAGAATAAATCCCGATGGATTTTATGAACTTGGTTGCGCTGCCCGGTCCTCAGTCCTGAGGTTTGTGCGGGCGCCAGTCACCGAGAATTGCGGAAGGGGGAGTGGGGTTCAGAGGAGCGTCAGCCGTTGTTGTTGTTGCCCAGGTTACTCGCTTGGCTGCGGTAGCGCCAGGCCCGTAGTTGCCAATTTCTACATAGTTTACGGTTTGTTCCTTTTCCTCACTATTCCAATTGTGCCATCCTGCCGGATGAATGTGTTCACCGAGGTAGCTATTGGTGATAAGGGTTTTGGCATGATGGCGCCAGGGGCGTCCCAGATAGACACCCGAGATATCATCAGGAGCGGTGAACTGGCTATTAGCGAAAACCAGGCCGTAAGGCTGGTTTGGTTCAGTGGAAGCAGCGGTCACATAACTATCTGAGCGTAGTGAATGAATCTGACAGTGGTTAAAGTAGGCCGTTCCGCCACCAAAGATAAAGTCGACCGAACCTTCAATATAGCAATTTTCAAAATAGCTGCGGTGACCTTCACCGGCTACATACAAGGTATCCTGAAAGCCCTTTAAGCTCACATTGTAAAAAGCCGCGCGATCTGCCTCGACATGCAATGCTACCGCTTGTCCTACCGGCCCGGCCGTATTTTCGATAGTCAGGTTTACCGCGCTAAAATCATTGCCCGCTACCCGCATTGTGTAGGTGTGAAAGGTCGAGTTACGACCAAGGTTTATTTTGTCGAAGTAATCACCAAAGCGAATAATGGTGTTGTCACGACTTTCGCCAATGATTGTGACGCGTGTATTCCAGGAATAAACATTGACCTTTTCTTCATATACGCCATTTTTCACCTTAATGGTGATATCGTGCCAGGGAAAGGTTTTTGTATCGTTAATGGCTTCCTGGATACTGGTGTACTGAGCAGTGCCGTCTTTGGCAACGGTGAGCAACGTTTCATAGGCATAAGCTTGGCTGCAAAAAAGTAACAAGATCAATGAAATTCGAAACATATCGAAAAACCTCCTAAGTTGAGTGTGAAGAGTGAGTAGCTCAGTCAAAAGTAGTGGGAGGGGCGGCTCCCGTGACAGCCAGTTATCAAAAAAAGTGAACGGCTGCTATTAACGGTAACACCGCCCGAATCCAGCCCGACATTTGCCGCTGGCACAATGCCAATAAAATGTTTATTTGATGTCAAATGCATTAAATTTTTGCTTGCTCTGCAGGGCGATAACTTTGTTAAATTATCTAAAATGAATCGATATCACCCTGCAACTGCTATACCCAGCGATTATTTCAATGTACTTTTTATCCAGTTGAGAATTTTATGGCGGGTCCTGGTCGATACCCAGTGTTCATTAATGGGTGTAACAAGGGCTTGTTTATCAGCGGTGATCACATTGTATATCGCGTAGCTGGTGGTAGGTGGACACACATCGTCATTAAAACCCCATGTCATAAACACCGGCACCGTTATACGACGCGCAAAATTGACCACGTCATAATACTGCAAGGTACGACGTTTGGCCGGGGTATCCATACCTGAAAATTTATCGTAAAGGTGCGGATACCCGCCCGTTCGGCCTGCGGTATAAGCCGCCATATCGCTCAAAGCAGGATGATTCGCCGCTACCGCCGTAATGCGCTCATCGAGCGCCGCAGTAATGAGTGCCAGTGCTCCGCCCTGACTGCCGCCCTGTGCTATGAGGTTTTTACCGTCCCACTCAGGTAAGCTGGTTAAATAATCCAGTGCCCGCAGCGAAGACAGGTACGCCTTTTTCATGTAGTAATTATAAGGATCGTCCAGGCCGTTCACCAGGTAGCTGTTATTGCCCTTGCCAAACGCGCTGCTGATTTCCTGATAGGTTGCCTTATCCAGGTTGGGCCTGATGCCGTGAATTTCCATATCAAAGCGAATAACGCCTTGCTCGGCATAAAAACGGTGTTTTTCGGGCGTCATGGGTTTTATGCCGGCGCCGGGCGGCGAAAATACCACGGGGAACCGGCCCTCCCGTTTGGGAATGGTCAGATATCCATACACATACTGACCCGCGCGATGTGCCTGTAGTTTAATCAAATAGCAATCAACCTGATCATCAGAAAACTCCGCTACCCAGGTGCGCTCTACTTCCATGGGAACCGCGCTGGCTAATTGTTTTTGTTGTTGCCAGAATGCGTCAAAACCCTCGGGCATGGTGGTAAATGGTTGAATGTTCTGCGGGTCAAATCCGAGCTTTATGTGATGCGTGTAAGTTTCACCATCGACCACCGCACTGAGGCGAAGGTCGCGAAAACCGGGTTGCTGCATCGTGCCGACAGCAATGGTTGCTTTGCCATCGGTCAGGCTTATGGAGCCCTGGCTGGTGGCCGGTAGCATGTCAGGGCCAATGGTATAGTGGATGCTGATGTCGTGTTGCAATATACCGTAGTGGTACAGCGCCACATCAACTGTCGCTTGTTCGTTGAGGGCATAGCGCCAGTCAGGGTTGTTGGGGGTGGTGACCCACAACACATCGCTGCGATACGGGGAATTTTCGGCAATGGTATTACCGGTTGCCAGCAATAAGAGCAATGAAATAACAAGGCATCTAATCATGACGAGGGCCTGCTTTGATGGGAATAAGTTAGGTCGTATAGACTGACAGCGTGCCTGTCATGACGAATCGATGGGCACGCTGGCGGCTTAGTGTTGCACTTGTGGCGCTAGAGTGAATCGCGATAAACGTAGTTGGCCAGCGGGTGATTGCGTTTACGCAGGTCACGAATAAAGAATTGCGCAACTTTAGAGGCACCCACCACATTTAAATGAGTATTATCGGTTTTTCCTTCAGGGTAACGGGTGTATAGGTCTGGTGGTACCTGAATAAAATACTGACGGCTGGCTGGCTCGCCAATGTCTTTTAAAAATCCGCAGGTTTGCTCGTTCAGGTCAAAGAATTCTACCTCTTCGTCGCGCGCTACCTCGCGGGCGGCTGCAGCATAGTCGAGTAATTTACGCTGTAAGTTGCCTTGTTCATCAAAATGACGGCGGCATATGGAGCTGGCGATCATAGGGGTGGCATCTTTGGCTCGCACTTCGGCAATATAGCGACGCAGAAACGCCGGATAGTCTTTCTCTGCTGAGGCGTAGCGTGTCGGGTCTTCCACTTTTTGGTCGTTATGACCAAACTGTATCAGTACGTAGTCACCGGCTTTTAATTCTGACAGCACCAGTGCCCAACGTCCTTCGTCGATAAATCGACGGGTGCTGCGGCCATTGGCGGCATGATTAACAATCTCCAGTTCATTACTAAAATATTCTGGCAGCAATTGGCCCCAGCCACGCTCAGGATAGGCCAGGTTAGGTTTGTTCGACATTGTGGAGTCTCCCACCAGATGCAGCGCCACCCGGGTTGGGTCCCAGGCCAGAGAGCCAGCGCTCATTGAGGTCATCGTCAGCGCGAGACACAGCAACAACAACTTTTTCATGTTTATCTCCTGTAAAAAACGAAAAAAAAAGGCCATCCGAGAATGGCCTTACAACGGGATCAAATGATCCTTGGGCACACGTATAAAAGTATTACATTCTGTAACTGGCACCAATAAAGAATTGACGGCCGGTTTGAGTAACGTTCCAAATACGACCTCCTACATTGGGTGAGACTAATTCAACGATTGGCTCATCCGTGAGGTTAATGCCTTCAATGGAAATTTTTAAATTCTCAGAAACGTTATAACTGGCTGAGAAATCAATGTGAGTGGTACCGTCTACATAGCGCTCTTTGTTAGGGTTACTATTAAACGAGGTGGTAAACTCGCTGCGCTTGGCCATTGATATCCGTGCGCTGAATACATCATCTTCCCAGTAAACCGTAAAGTTTGACGATCTGTCTGACTGACCGGTAAGTTCAACATCAGCATCAACGAAGGTCATGTTGGCCAGTACCCCAAAGTTTTTCACCCACTCCGGTGCAGACAACATGTCGAGGGTTTGTTGATACTGAACTTCAAAACCGTCTAACTTACCGCCGTCACCATTGACCGGACGACGCACCTCAAAATCGGCGTTGTTGACGATTTCCGCCTGGCCACCAAGTACGCTGTCTGGTAAGCCAATCTGCTTCCAGTTCAGAGTGGTTGTTTCATTTGTTGGGAAGGACTCGATGTCTTTAACAAAGTAGGCAAGTGACAGCAAAGCGCCTTCAGCAAAGTAGTATTCCGCAGACAGATCATAGTTGGTCGCACGGAATGGGTCGATAAACGGGTTGCCATAACTAACCGCTAAGTTGAATGGGTCAACGCTACCGCCTGGCGATAATGTACCCAGACCAGGACGTGAGATGACATCGGCATAGGCTGCGCGAAGCACGATATCTTCTGTGACATCAAGGGCCAGGTTAACCGATGGTAACGTATCGCTGTAGTCGTTTTTAACGGTGGTCGGATCGCCATTAACTAAACCGGTAGATTCAACATCCGTGGTGGCATAACGTACGCCGGCGTTTCCTCGCAGGTCCATTTCGCCGATCGGGAAAAAGAAATCAGCCTGAATAAAGTAGCTCATGTTTTCTTCGCTGACCGCATAGGTATCGCCGCCGCGAGGCGCGTAGCTCCAGCCTCCGCTGGCTAAGAACTGAGACAGTTGCGCGCCGTCAGCTAAAAAGAACGACTGACCACCGGCGTTAACAACATTGCCATCGGCTGCGGTCACGACATTGCTGATACCAAATGCGACATTATCAACCGTGCCGTCTGCGGCATCAGCGCTGGCAAAGGTACCATCTGCCCGTGAGCCGGCAATTTCGTACAGATAATCTTTGTATGTCACACCACCTTTTAAGGTAATAGAGTCTGTCAGAATATAGGCAAAATCAGCACGAGCGTTGTCGTAGCTGGATGTTGCATCATAAATACGGTCACGATATTCAGACAGTTCCCAGTTAGCCGGGTTGGCCGTATCAAAGCTGTAACCAATTTGCGGACTCATCGGATTGGTATAGTCAAAGGTAACGGCTGAACTGCTTTGCGCGTAATCGAGCGTGCGGCGCGGGTCATTGACACCAAAGTGTTCATAAATAATGGTGGTTTCACGGTTATCCAGCACTGATTCAGAGGTGCCTAACAACAGGTTAACCTGCAAGTCATCATTGATGTGGTGCTCTACGTCGACACTGAACTGAGTAAATTCTGATTCCCAGTTTGACTCGAAGTTTTCTGAGCGAATATCCACCTCGTGGGCAGTCGCGGCAATGATGCTGTTATCGCTATCAATTGTGTAATCGGTCAGGTAGGTCTGGCCGACGCCGAGGGAATTTGTCCGCGCCAGTGAAATTGCCTGCATAAAGGGTTCAAGACGCTGAGCTTCAATGGTTGAGTAAAGCGCATCAAGTGTCACCGTGGTATCTTCTGTTGGGGCAAACTGCATTGACGCTGTAATACCGGTACGATCCAAGTCGTGGGTTTTATCGGCAAAGCGAGGGAAACGAGGATGCCAGTAGCTGCTTAAATCTTCGCTTTGGGTGCCCAGACATGAGTCATCAGTACAGAAACTGTCATCTTCCCAGCGGCCGGTGTCGGCACCAACGTTATTAATTAGCTGAGAAGAAAATGAGGCCGATACTAAAAAGCCAAACGTGCGGTCTTCATTGGTATAACTGGTCAGGGCTGATAAACGTGGATCCGCTTCTTCGGACTGATCATTATAAGTACCTTGTACGTTTATCGCGGTAACGTTGTCTTTAAAATCAAAGGGTCTGCCGGTTTTCAGATCAACCGTGGCGCCTAAGGTACCTTCTTCAATTTCCGCAGAAGAGGTTTTATGTACCGTTAACTGACTGAACAGCTCGGAAGCGAAGACGTTAAAATCGAAGGCACGGCTTTTACGAACGCCGCCCGGACCGGCTGATAACGACTGCGCTTGCATACCGTTAAGCTGTACACGGGTAAAGCTTGAGTTCAGGCCTCGAACAGTAATTTCCCGACCTTGTCCAGCATCACGACTGATGGCGATACCGGGAATACGCTGCAGTGACTCAGCCAGGTTCTGATCCGGAAAGTCAGCAATATCTTCGGCCAGGATAGTATCTACCGCACCTGCTGAGGCGCGTTTGGTCAGCAGTGCTTTTTGCAGGCTGTCAGCAAAGCTGCTGGCGCGTACTTCAATCACTTCTACCGCATTATCGTTAGCTTCTTGTGCAACGACCAAATTAGGGCTGAGTAACGCACAGGCTACTGCCAGGCTAAGTGGTGCTTGGTTAAAGGTCTTGGCAAATTTCATTCGAGGCTTCCTCACGCTTATTAATTCGTATTCCGCAGCGGAGATGTTTCACTGGTCAGCCGCAGAACAATTTGAGTGCAATTAAAATCCTGTTTTCAGGCCTGTTAAACCTGCTGTTATTATAGGTCGTGGTTAACAAGCGATTAACAATATAGATCTAAATGCTACCGGTGGCAACCCGTCTTTTACTTAAAATTTAATTTTTTGTGAAAAATACCAGTTTAATGTTATTACTTTTTATCGTAATTCAGTAAAAATAAGCTATAAAAGGGTAATATTCCAAACGTTTTATGGGTATTCATGGGCTTTTAATTGCCTTTTGTATTACATAAACACCGTTATTTACGATATCATTCACATGTTGACAACATGACCAAAAGACATAAAATGCTACCGGTAGCATAAGTTGTTTACATTTTTTTAAATAGGGGCGAAAAATGTTGAATAGAGTAAGCAGGATACTGCTGGTTGGCGCACTGGCGGTGTCGTCAATCGTAAGCACGCAGGCCGATACGCTGGATAATACGAAGCCATGGTATGAGCGTATGGTTGAGTCAGAAATGGTGCGTTTCCCCGAAGCGTGGATGATGGACTGGGACGAGCAACCTACCTGGGATTATGTACACGGTTTAAACCTGTTAGGTTTTGCCCGCGTGTATGAAAAGACCGGCGATCAACGCTATTTTGATTATCTTAAGGGCTACTACGACACCCTGATAGACGAACAGGGCAACATAGCCACTTACGAAACCGAAAAATACAATATTGATATGATCAATGCCGGTAAAGTGCTGTTCTTTTTGTATGACCAAACCGGTGACCAAAAGTACATGCTTGCCGCCGATAAGCTCAGAGCGCAGTTAAACGAGCACCCGCGAACCAGCGAAGGCGGCTTCTGGCACAAAAAACGTTATCCCTATCAAATGTGGCTCGATGGTTTGTACATGGGCGCACCGTTTTACGCTGAATACATAGTGCGTGACAGAAAACCTGAGCAGCTCGATGATGTGTTTTTACAATTCGAGCAAATCGAAAAGCACCTCTACGATCCTGAAACAGGATTACCCCGCCATGGCTGGGACGAGTCTCGGGAGCAAAAATGGGCCGACAACGAAACCGGCTTGTCGCCGCACCATTGGTCACGAGCGCTGGGTTGGTATGCCATGGCCATGGTCGATGTACTCGATGTTCTGCCAGCGCAATTGTCTAAACGTGCCTGGTTAGCTGCCCGTTTTGAAAAATTCATGGCGCAGGTCGTCAAATATCAGCACAGTACCGGCGCCTGGTATCAGGTCACGGACTTAGGTGATCGCGAAGGTAACTATCTTGAGGCATCGGGAACGGCCATGCTGACCTACGCTATGGCACGCGGCGTGAATATAGGGGTGTTGCCCGAGAAATACCGCGCCCATGCCGAAAAAGGCTTTGCCGGACTGCTCGACCAAATGGTCTCAGTTGAAGCAGATACCAATGTCGTCAATTTAAACCAGGTGTGTGCGGTGGCCGGGCTTGGCGGAAACCCTTACCGCGATGGCAGCTTTGAGTATTACATGGGCGAGCCGATTCGTCCCAATGATGCCAAAGGGGTTGGCCCGTTTATTTTAGCCGCATTGGAATTGGATAAATAACAATGCGCGGCAGGCTTCTTGTGTTGCTGCCCATGCAGCTGTTGTTGTTAAGCGGCTGCCTGGGCACTAGCGAGCAGACCAGCGCCAGCAGCGCAGTCATTGCCGGGAAGCGCCTTCACATTAGTGATCTGGGAGATGGTACGTATCGCAACCCAATCCTGCACATTGATTATTCAGACCCTGATGTCGTTGCGGTTGGTGATAACTACTATATGACCGCGTCGAGTTTTAATGCAGCACCGGGTTTACCCATACTGCATTCTACCGACCTGGTTAACTGGACACTCATCAACTACGCCCTGCCGCGGCAGGTACCACTTGCCCACTATAACCAACCTCAGCATGGCAACGGCGTATGGGCACCGAACTTTCGTTATCATGACGGCAAATTCTGGATATTTTACCCTGATCCGGATTTTGGCATTTACGTGGTCACCAGCGATGATCCGGCCGGGATCTGGAGTGAGCCGACGCTTATTTTACCCGGCAAAGGCATTATCGACCCCACCCCATTATGGGATGACAACGGCAAAGCATACCTGCTACACGCCTGGGCAAAAAGCCGCGCCGGCTTTAATAACGTACTTAGCTTGCGCGACATGGCACCCGATGCCTCGTGGGTGAGCAACGAGTACACCCACATTGTTGATGGTCATCAGTTGCCCGGGTATCGCACATTGGAAGGCCCCAAGTTTTACAAACGCAACGGCTATTACTACATATTTGCGCCTGCCGGTGGCGTAGAAACCGGCTGGCAGGCCGTGTTCCGCGCGACTGATATTACCGGGCCTTACGAACATCGTACGGTAATAGCGCAAGGCAATACGCTGGTTAACGGCCCGCACCAGGGCTCGTGGATCCACACGCCCCAGGGTGAAGACTGGTTTATACATTTTCAGTCGCGCAAAGCCTATGGGCGGATTACCCATTTACAGCCTGTTAGCTGGCAAAATGACTGGCCGGTGATTGGCCGTGACAATGACAACGATGGCCGCGGTGAACCGGTTTACGAATATGCTAAGCCTTTAACCGCGCAGCCAGGAACAATAAAGCCTCAGCCTGCCAGCGATGAATTTAACACTCATGCACTGAGTATTCAGTGGCAGTGGAACGCTAATCCGCAACCCGGTTGGTATGCGCTGAACGACGGCAGGCTAACCCTGCAAGCAGCAAAAAAAGTCACCGCCACCGGTGATAACCTGTGGATGACCCCTAATTTACTGTTGCAAAAGTTACCCGCGCAAACCTTTCAGGTAAGAGCGAAATTGCAGGTTCCAACGCAAGCAGCAGAGCTGGAAAGTGGTTTACTGCTATTTGGCGAAGACTACGCCTGGGTTGGGGTGAAAAGCATCGACGGTGCCCCTCATCTTGTTTATGTACAATGTAAGAACGCACGCACCGGATGCGACGAAAGCGTGCATGATTACGGCAAATTGGCCGCAGAAAGCATTGAGTTACGTTACATTCTGGCTTCGGATTCAACCGCAGTCTTTGCCTATCGTTACCGTGCCGATGAGCCCTTTACGGTGGTCGGTGAGCAGTTTATTGCCCGTCGGGGCCGTTGGGTGGGGGCAAAAACCGGTTTATTTGCCGTGGGCAGCCAAAAGGCCGCAGCCCACTACGATTATTTTCGTGTGTTACCCATGCACAGGGAGCGCCACTAGTGTTTATGAAACGGACTTTTTTAGCGTTACTGGCGAGTGGTTTATTGAGCCTGTCGGGCCGAGCAGCAGAGATAGTGGTGGATGACAGCTACTCTCCCGGCGAACGTTTTGCCCGCAACCACAAAAAGCATCCCGAGATTCGCTGGCCAGCACTGTCGTTTGAGGCAGGCCAGCAAATAGCGTTTGAACGCCCCTACAAACAGGTAGCGGGGGGCCGCGACTTACATTTGGATATATTCCACGCCACACAGGCGCATAAAAACAATCAGGCCATTGTGCTGGTGCATGGCGGTGGCTGGCGTTCAGGTAACAAGTCACATTTTTATCCGCTGGCAAACCTGCTCGCGCAGCGCGGATACACGGTGGTGGCGGTGGAATACCGGCTATCTACCCAAGCCCCTTACCCGGCTGGCTTAATCGACATTAATGATGCTATTAGCTGGCTGAAAGCCAACAGCGAACGTTTGCAAATAGATCCTGACCGCATTGCCATTGGTGGCGGCTCTTCAGGCGGTCATATGGCCGCGCTGGCAGGGTTTGCCGGTGACTTTGCCGGTTATCACAGCAGTCAGGCACCCCATTCTGGCGTTAATGCCATTATTGATTTAGACGGCGTGCTGGATTTTACCACGCCGCTGGCGCTTAAGTTTGAGAACAAAAAGCAAGCTAAGTCGGCAGCAGCCTTATGGCTGGGCGGTACCTATGAACAGATCCCGGCTATCTGGCGCGAGGCATCGCCTGCATCATATGTAGGTGAGCACTCACCACCGACGCTGATCATCAGTAGCGGGCAATTACGTTTTACCGCAGGTCGACAAGCCGTGCAGGCAACGCTCGACCAGCACAATATTCCTCATCAATACATCGAGCTGGATGAAACGCTCCATACTTTTTGGCTGTTTGAACCTTATTTAAGCCAGACAGCCCAATGGATTGATACCTTTTTACAGCGCGTTCGAAAGCAAGGAGATATGCAGTGACATTGTCTTTAAACCGCCGATCACTATTAAAATTTATGGGCAGCGGATCAGCCGCTATCGGAGCGGCAACGCTAAGTGGATGTTCAAGTGCCGTGAAGCCTGGCAACGACTTTGCCTGGAACGATGAAGCCAGTGCTATTCGTCAGCGCATTTCGCCGCCGACGTTTCCTGACCGCAGTATCAGCATTACCGATCTGGGGGCCAGGCCCGGCAAGGGCGTTAATGTAGGTGACTACATTGAGCAGGCGATAACGCAGTTAGCGGTAGCTGGTGGCGGGAAAGTGATTATCCCGGCCGGAGAATTTTATACCGGGCCGGTGCATTTGCTGTCGAACATTAATTTGCATATCAGCGAGGGCGCAGTATTGCATTTTATTGCCGATCCAGAGCTGTACAAGCCTTACGTATACACCCGTTGGGAAGGCACTGAGCTAATGGGCTATTCGCCGCTCATTTATGCCTTTGAGCAAACGAACGTGGCCATTACCGGAAAAGGCACCCTGGAAGGCGGTGGCAGCCCCACCCAATGGTGGCCCTGGAAAGGCAAGTGGAAAGAGGCTAGCTGGGGGGATGATCCGGTCGAAAACCAAAAGTTTACCCGTGATGTGCTGCGCCAGATGGCCGAAGACCAAGTGCCTGTGGCTGACCGGGTGTTTGATGATAACTACCTGCGCCCGCCTTTTATTCAGCCCTATCGGTGTAAAAACGTATTAATTGAGGGCGTCACCATTAAAAACTCGCCGTTCTGGCTGGTTAACCCGGTGCTGTCTGAAAACGTCACCGTTCGCGATATCCACTGCGACAGTCATGGTCCAAACTCGGATGGCTGCGATCCGGAAAGCTGTACCGACGTGCTGATTGAAAACTGCGTGTTTGATACCGGCGATGACTGTATTGCAATTAAGTCAGGACGCAATGCCGATGGCCGCCGGGTAGCAGCGCCCTGTCAGAATATTCTGATTAATAACTGTCAGATGAAAGCAGGCCACGGTGGTGTGGTAATCGGCAGCGAAATTTCAGGCGGTGTGAAAAACCTGTATGCCCAGCACTGTGAAATGAGCAGTCCTGATCTGGACCGCGGTATTCGTATAAAAACCAATTCCATTCGCGGTGGTCATCTACAAAACCTTAATTACCGTTACCTGCGCATTGGCAAAGTCAAAGACGCTATTGTGATTAACTTTTACTACGAAGAAGGCGATGTGGGCCAGTTTATGCCTAAGCTGGAAGCCATCACCATAGAAAACCTCCATGTGGTAAAAGCCCGGCGAGCCTTTATGATGCGCGGCTATCCGCATACCCCCATCACGGGTGTGACGCTTAAAAATCTGACCTTCGAGAATGTCGCGGAGGAATCCGTTATTGAAAACGTGGCCGATATTGAACAACACAATATTCAGATAAATGGTAAAGCCTATGAGATTTAACTGGCCAGCAGCGCTCGTTGTCGCGCTAATGGGGTTGGTGTTGTCGGGATGTGTCGCAACTACCAGTAAACAACCCTTTGTGGTGAATGCGCGGGTGAGTAATGTATTGGAGCCTAATGCTGAGGTGGGTATTGTTACCTATTCGACTATTCAGGCCGCCATTAATGCTGCGCCGGCTGAGGCAAAAAACTGGACCATTGTAATTGGCGAAGGCCGCTATCATGAACGCGTGCTGATCGATAAGCCGGGCATTCGGTTAATTGGTGCGGGTAAGAACAACACCCGCATTACCTTTGACCGCTACGCCGGGCAGCCTGTGTCAGCGTACAACGAAGAAACCTGGGGTACCTTTCGCACCGCCGTTGTTGAGGTATTGGCAACGGATGTCAGCCTGTTTGACCTCACTATCGAAAATACCTTTGACTACCCAGGTGTTGACCGCCTGCCTAAGGGTCACCCCGATAAAGTAAAAGGCACTCAGGCTGTGGCACTTAAAATAGCGGAGCAGGCCGATCGTACTTTATTGCAGCGGGTGGCCTTGCTTGGCTATCAGGATACGTTGTACGTGCAGGGTGGGCGAACTTATGTTACCGACAGCGAAATACGCGGCCATGTGGACTTTATATTTGGTGATGGTAACGCGCTGTTTGAGTACGTTGACGTGATCTCGCGCCCACGTGCGCAGCCAATGACATTTACCGGTTACCTGACGGCGCCCAGTACGCTGCTGGATAACGCCTACGGTTTTACCTTTGTTAACAGTCGTATGCTACGGGAGCCCGGGGTGCCTGATAATTCCGTGCCTCTTGGTCGTCCGTGGCACCCCACAACCACCTTTGACGACGGACGCTATGCCAACCCCTATGCGGTAGGCAAGGCGACCTTCATTAATACATTTATGGATGCTCACATTGCCGATGTGGGCTGGGGCTCCATGAGTGGCACAGCAAAAGACGGCTCGCGCAAACGTTTTGACCCTCTCGACGATGCACGATTTAGTGAGTGGGGCAGCTATGGGCCCGGCGCTGTTGTTAACACCCAGCGCCCGCAACTCAGGGCGCAGGAGGTGGCGAATTACTCGGCTGAGCGTGTTTTAGAGGGCTGGCAGCCTCAGTTGCTACCGCGTCCCGTGCATAAAACAATGCAAAACTAAGCGGCCTGATTGAGCACTTCGCGCAATGCGGGGTGCTGAACCTTATTCGCCCCTGGTACCCTTACCCGTACTAATGAAAAAAATTTCATTTTTTTTTTAACAAACCCCTTGAGTTTGATTGGCGACTCCCCCATTTATCCACGCAGTAACGATTTTACGGCTCACTTCGGGCCACACTAGGTAAAGAGTGCATAAATACTTGTGCATTCACTTAACACTAAAATTGAATAGTTGATTTATTCAGGAGATTTGAAAATGGCAATTCGTCCTTTACACGATCGCGTTATCGTCAAGCGCGCAGAGCAAGAAAGCAAATCTGCTGGCGGTATCGTATTGACCGGTTCTGCGGCAGAAAAATCGACTCGCGGTGAAGTTATCGCTGTGGGCAACGGTCGCATTCTGGAGAATGGCGAAATTAAAGCATTAGACGTAAAAGTCGGTGACACCGTTATTTTCAACGACGGTTACGGCGTTAAAACCGAGAAGCTGGACGATCAGGAAGTACTGATCATGAGCGAAAGCGACATTCTGGCAATCGTAGAATAACAACCCGTTTAACCGAATAGAGAGGAAATTTAATCATGGCAGCTAAAGAAGTACGTTTTGGTGATGACGCCCGCACAAAAATGCTGAGAGGCGTTAACGTTCTGGCCAACGCAGTTAAAGTAACTTTGGGTCCTAAAGGCCGTAACGTAGTATTAGATAAGTCTTTTGGCGCTCCTACCATCACTAAGGATGGTGTATCAGTAGCCAAAGAAATCGAGCTGGAAGACAAGTTCGAGAACATGGGCGCCCAGATGGTAAAAGAAGTGGCGTCTAAAGCGAACGACGAAGCGGGTGACGGTACTACTACAGCAACCGTACTGGCCCAGTCTATTGTAACTGAAGGTTTAAAATCAGTTGCCGCCGGTATGAACCCGATGGATCTTAAGCGCGGTATCGACAAAGCCGTTATCGCTGCAGTTGAAGAACTGAAAAAACTGTCTACTGAGTGTGCCGACAGCAAAGCTATTGCTCAGGTAGGTACTATCTCTGCTAACTCTGACGCCGAAGTGGGCGACATCATTGCACAAGCAATGGAAAAAGTGGGTAAAGAAGGTGTTATCACAGTAGAAGAAGGCCAGGCCCTGCAAAACGAGCTGGACGTGGTTGAAGGTATGCAGTTTGACCGCGGTTACCTGTCTCCTTACTTCATCAACAACCAGGAAAGCGGTGCCGTTGAACTGGATAACCCTTACATCCTGTTAGTTGACAAGAAAATCTCTAACATCCGTGAATTGCTGCCAACCCTTGAAGCGGTTGCTAAAGACAGCAAGCCACTGCTGATCATCGCTGAAGACGTAGAAGGCGAAGCGCTGGCGACTCTGGTTGTTAACAACATGCGCGGTATCGTTAAAGTTGCTGCGGTTAAAGCTCCTGGTTTTGGTGACCGTCGTAAAGCGATGCTGCAGGATATCGCTATCCTGACTGGCGGTACCGTTATCTCTGAAGAGATTGGTCTGGAGCTGGAAAAAGTACAGCTGGAAGACTTAGGTACAGCGAAGCGTGTTGTTATCAATAAAGACAACACTACCGTGGTAGACGGTGCGGGTGAAGAAGGCGCTATCGAAGCACGTTGCGAGCAAATCCGTGCGCAGGTTGCTGACTCAACTTCAGACTACGACAAAGAAAAACTGCAAGAGCGCTTGGCGAAACTGTCTGGCGGTGTAGCAGTCATCAAAGTCGGTGCAGCCACCGAAGTTGAAATGAAAGAGAAGAAAGACCGCGTAGAAGATGCCCTGCACGCAACTCGTGCTGCGGTTGAAGAAGGCGTAGTCCCTGGTGGTGGTGTGGCACTGGTTCGCGCTGCAGCTAAACTTGAAGAAATGACTGGTGACAACGAAGATCAGACTCACGGTATCAAGTTAGCGTTACGCGCAATGGAGTCTCCACTGCGTCAAATCGCGTCTAACGCCGGTGCAGAAGCGTCTGTTGTTGTTAATGCTGTTAAAGGCGGTAGCGGTAACTACGGTTACAACGCTGGCAACGACACTTACGGCGACATGCTGGAGATGGGTATCCTTGACCCAACTAAAGTAACCCGCTCTGCGCTGCAGTTTGCATCATCTATCGCGTCACTGATGATCACTACCGAAGCCATGGTTGCTGAACTGCCTAAAGACGAAGGCGGTGCCCCTGATATGGGTGGCATGGGCGGCATGGGCGGAATGGGCGGCATGGGCGGCATGATGTAGTGCACCCATAAGCTTAACGCTTAAACCCAAAAGGCGCTCTTCGGAGCGCCTTTTTTGTTTTGGTGAGAGTATTTATTTGCCGCTTTTCAATAACCTCGCCCACTCTTCACATCTGACAAATAAGCATCGCATGGCTCTCAGCGACTGTTCGGTATTGGCTGCTCAAAAGTGTGGCGTCGCCCAGCCTTGAGGAAGAGCCCATTAAATTGATATTGTAAGAGTATACTGTGTTTAGTATCCGAGCTATATCTTCGGCTAATCCAGACAATAAGAGGGGCAAGTCAAAAGACAGGCCTGGGTTCACGCGCTGCGACTATTTGAGTTAATTTGTGTCGGGCGTTTACCTTACCCTTTGCAAGGCCGCCAAATGTTTCGTGATAGTTTATTTAACACTCCCTAACTAACTTACTATTTCAGGCGTATGAGCAGAGTTATATACTCAAGGCTTTCGGTTAATAGCCCAGTGGAATCTGTCGAATGGCACAATGGAAATTCTTAAATAACGTTGTTTGTAAGCGAACAGTCCAATCATGGCTGATTATCTTGTTCGTATGGCCGGCTATTCCGTTTGTGGTTGTTACGCTGGGTTTATTAGCATTTTCCTATTTTCCCTGGCCACTTACTTTCGACATCGATGCGCCGGTAGTCGCCGGGAATAAAGAAGAATTGATTATCTTAATTCATGGTAAAGATGACAGCCCCGACACCTGGCCAACCGCCTTTGCAAAGGAACTTGAAAAATCAGTGTTAACCGATACCCAACAGGTAGTTACAGTAGACTGGTATGAGTACTCAACCAACCTGTTCCGAAGCGCTAATAATGCCCGCAGGATAGGCCATCAACTGGCCGAAGTACTGCTGGAAAATAAGCAATTAAAGAAGGTTCATGTGATCGCACACAGCGCCGGCTCATTTATGGCGTATGGTTATTGTGAAATGTTAAAAGAAATCAACCCTGAGGTGTTAGTGCATACCACATATCTTGACCCCTTAGGGCCATACAGTGGCTTTCAGTGGCATTATGGTACACAAAACTTTGGTTCTTGCGCAGACATCAGTGACGCCTACATTGACATCAACGACAACGTCCCCGGCAGCAATGTGCCGGTAGAGCACACCCATACGTTTGATGTCAGCGCGCTAAGAGGTTTAGACAAAACATATCAGGGCACAGCGCATATGTGGCCAGTACAATATTATCGCAGCGCCGTGATTAGCGGCCAGCTGCCGTTTTGGGAGCCGGGCGAGGAGGTGTTAGAACGCTATCCGCGGCGACAGCAGACGGTATTCGAAGGGCAATAAAATCCAGGTGATTACGGCCAAAAAAAAGCGAGTTTTATCTGGCCGTACAGGACATTTTTAGTAGGTGTACGCTGGCAACGGCAGTTTCAACATACCCTGTTGATACTGCTCAACCTCTTCGTCAGCCAGCTTTGCTTTGTTTTTTTCAGCATATTTGCGAAGTTTTCTGAAATCGCTGTTATCTTCGACCTGTTGCAATACTTGCTTATAGCGGGCTAAACCGGTGCTGCCAATGGCGTTTGTCAGCCATGCCAGCGTATCTATTTGCGCTTTGGTTGCTGCAGGGTAATTAAGCAATAAAGCCTCAGCGACAATGTCGGTGAGTGTCTGATCGACGGTTTTGGTGCTAACAATTTCTTTGGCTGCGCGTTTCAAAGAGGCGAGATCGCCTCTCAGCATAAGCTTTTTGAGGCGAGCCACCAGTTCTGATGTCGTTTCCTTTTCGAAAACGCCTTTTGGTAGCGTGTACATCCCTGCGATGTATTGTTCCCCTTCTGCGCCTGGCAGGTTATCCAGTGCTTTTTCAGCGTGGCGCGCCAGTTTGTCGATTTTAGTGCTATTAACCACCTCAGAAAGTACCCCATGGTAGCGGCCGTTTTCTGTTGATCCGATGGCCCGTGCCAGCCACGCCAGGGAATCGACCTCACTGGAATAAGCGTCAGGGTATTTCACCAGCAAAATTTCTGCGGCAATATCTGACAATTCGGGGTGCTTAATACCTTCTTTAAAAATACGCTGAGAGGCTGACTTTAGCTGACCTAAGTCACCGGATAGTAACTGATCAGCTAATTGTTGCTGCTCGTCCGTAAATGCGCCCATGGCGCTGAAAGAAAGTAACACCGCCATAATGGCCGCACTCATTCGTCTCATTGGAAACTCCTTTTCTTGAGAAAGCTCGATAGTTAAATGGCGGGGGACACCCTCGCCTAGTACATACCACCATTGACACTGATCACTTGTCGGGTGATATATTTTGCTTGATCAGATATTAAAAAGCCGATGGTATTTGCCACATCGTCTACATGGCCAAAGGTCCCGAGGGGGATCATTTTTTTGGCTTCGTCAGCTACTGCGCCTTCGATCATGCCTGTTTCGATTACACCTGGGGCAACACAATTGACCGTTATTTTACGTTTGCCCAGCTCAATGGCTAGCGCCTTGGTGGCCCCAACGATACCCGCTTTAGAGGCACTGTAGTTGGTTTGCCCCCGGTTGCCCATTAATCCGGATACAGAAGATAACGTAACAATTCGGCCACCCTGGCGTAAACGAATCATCGGCATAATGGTTGGCTGCAGAACGTTATAGAAGCCGTCGAGGTTGGTATGCACGACACTATCCCATTCTTCGCCGGTCATCGCCGGAAACGCGGTATCTCTGGTCACCCCAGCGTTACATACTACACCATAGTAAGCACCGTTTTGTTCAATATCGTTTTCGATGGCGGCCTTAGTACCGTCCCGGTCGGCAATATCAAATTGTATCGTTACGGCTGTACCACCGCCCTGGATAATATCACTGGCTACCTGCTCGGCTGAGTCTTTACCACTGCGATAATGCACTGCAATCGCGTACCCTTGTTGTGCCAGTTTATAAGCAGTAGCTTTACCTATACCACTGCTGGCTCCAGTTACCAGAACTCTCTTTTTATCCGCCATAATATCCTTTCTCGTATTGATTCTGAACGTTATTAAACAGGCTGATCGCTGCTATAAAGTTAATTGTGTTACCAATGAGTACAATGCTACCGAATGCCTGAACAATTGGCATGGAGCTGAAAGCGAGTAGTCCAAACGACAATAAACTGGTCACCGCTGAAAGCAAAATTGCCTGATGAGTCGTCGCTTGTTGACCGGCCATCTCTTTGGCAAAAATAATGTAATCCATGCCCAGGCCGAGCACCAAAAACAGCGCCATAATGTGAAAGACATTGAGCGATTGACCCATCGCGCTCACTATCGCAACAGCAATAAGGCTGGCCGAGGCGGGTATGAGCAACAGCATAACCGCTGATAATTTGCGATAGTAGACTGCGATTAAGAGGGCAATAAGCGCGTAAGCTAAAAACAGTAACTTTGTACCGGTTTCACGCTGTGCTTTTAGCGCCTTGCTGGCATTGGCCAGTGTATTTACATACTGCACGTTATCGATAGTCTTGCTGGCTGCTTCGATAGCTGGAAGATCGGCGCCTTTCCTGATCAACGCAAAGCTGTATATGCTGTTCTCATGCTCAAACCACAATGGCGGTAACGACGGCAAGTGCTCAAGTAATTCATTGAAGCGCAAAGTATTTCCAGCAGCGAATTGATAGTCACGTTTTATTTGCTTGATCACATCCGGGGCGAGGCCAATGGTTGCTGAGAAGCTATCCAGCGCACCACCATCTTCATACAGCTTTGCTTGCAGAGCGTAATTGTTTAATTGTTGCTGAGGTGACTGGAAGTAGTCGGCCACGCTGGTAATGGCATGAGATTCGACATCTACTGCGGTCTTTATGGTATCCAACGCACTGAATATCGCCTCAGGGTTGTCACCCCGAATAAGTAAATAACGGCCAGGCTCATAAATTTGCGTTAAATCTGCAATTTCCTGCTCCTGACTCAGCAGTGCCCCGGACACGTGAAAAAAACGCCTGGGATCGTCGTTGGTCTGAGGGTTTCCCGCATAGATATAGCCAGCGCAGACCGCGCTGACAATCAGGCCACCAACGCCCAATAAGCGAGGCCGCTGTGCGGTAACCCGCTGACATACATAAATGATGCGTTTTAACAGAGATTGCCGCGCTTCGATAGGGCGGCGTATAACCAGTGGGCCCAATAGCATTACGCTAAGCCACGCCATCGCAAGCCCGGAGCATGAAAACAACGCAATTTTCTTTAATATTACCAGATCCGATAAACTCAATGCTCCGTAGCCGACTAATGACGTGATCATGCTCAGCAGCATTGCCCGAAACAACACGTCAGCGTGACCAGGCCCTGAGACAGCTCGGTGCGCCAGGTGATGGTAAAAATAATGCAATGAGTAATCGACAACGATCCCGATAAGGCTGGCGCCAAAGACGATAGTCAGCACGTGAATTGAGCCAAACACCAGCGTGCTGGTAATCACGCCGAAACCCACACCAATTGCGATAGAAGTGAGCGACAGAAACAGCGGCAGCAAAGAGCGAAAAACCAGCATCATTAATAACAATACGCCAGCCACAGAGCCGACTGCAATCAGTTGAATATCGGCTTTGGCCGACTGGGCAGAGTCGACTGCAAAAAAGAACATGCCCGAACGTAATACGGTGACGTTATACTGCTGACTTATTTGATTCTCAATGGCCTGGATTTTGGCGTAAAGTACTTGCTGTGCCGACATGCCGTTGGGAAATGTATCAAACATAACCGAAAAGGAAGCGGTTTCGAACTCTGTTTCTGTGCTTGCAGACGGGTCCCTTAGGTCGGGGGGGGCGATACTCGTCAGCAAATAATCAGAAAACCAGCCGAGGGGATCCTGTTCAAAGGGAATAAGCCTGATCCCATCGCCAATCTGGTAGAGTTTTCTAAGGGCGTTGTCGGCGATTTGCTGTTGAGTGTTTGCGGTAAGTGCCTGGCGCTGATCAGCCGATAGCACATAAAACCGATAATCCGACAACACATCAAGATAGGCATTTTGTAAGGCGTCATCTTCAATAACACGTAATTCCGTCAGCGCATTGAGTTTAGCCTGCAGTGCGGTTTTACTGTTGGAGAGCGCTGTTTTATCGTCGCTCTTTATGACCACCACAAAGCGCTGACTAATATCGCGTGTTAAGTTGTCAACGGCCTTTTTTAAACCGGGTTCGTTAATTTTTGTCGGATTCAAATCATTAAGGTTTGTATCGATCTGAAAGTGCTGTGCATTCATTACAAAAATAACGGCGCAAACAAAAACAGCCAGTATAAATGTAAAGGGCAACAGTGCGTTTTTCATCAGTGATAAGGACCGGTTAATAACGGGAAGGAGAGCGCAGCACCTGACACCAGTCTGCGGTCTTCAAATAGAGAGCCTCACATTGTTCATAGGCCGCTTTTTTCCCATCGATATTATGCTGTGTAACATCACTTATCGTCACGTCGGTGTGTTGGCCGGAGGCATCGATAACATTAATATCCAGTGACGTGCCGCTGACCTCGTTGACGGCTTTTTTAATGGTGATGGTATCGAGTCCTTTACGGATGTAGTCACTCTCGGGCCGCAATTGAACCGCCGCGTTTTGCTCTGCGCTGGTGATGGCAAATTCGTCAACAAAATAGCTGGTATCGCCTTTGAGCAAGCGTACAAATATGTTCGACATAATATATCGCGTGGTGCCGGATAGCGGCGCTAGCGTACCCTCGGCATCGGCTTTAAAGTTATTACTACTGTTTACGTACAGAATGGCTTCGTTAAAGGGCGTTTCGGTATGCCAGACTAAACCCAGGTCGCAGGAATAATAAAAATCACCGCTTGAGGTAAGTGGGTGGGGAACCCCCGGGATACTTTTTTGCTGCGAAAACCGACCAGAAAAATGGCAGCCTGATGGAAATATACCTGCCAGCAATGAGGCTTCTTTCGTTTGCGTCGTGCTGGCCTGTACATCGCGAGGTGCCAGCGCACACAAAGCCACACAGAAAATCACCCACTGCCAAACGCTAGTCATGTTTATCTAACCACGAATTGATTGTTTCCACCAGAAAAGGCGGCGACTCATACTGGGTTATCTGCTCGGGCATCGCCACCGCAAACTGCGTGGTTTTGGCTTTGGTATATGTCTCCCCGGTCGCTTTATCTTTAATGACATAACTAATTTTTAAACGGTTTTCCCACTCTGTGAGCCAGGACTCGATAACAACTTTTTGCTCAAATAAAAGTGGCTTTACGTATTTAACCTGAATATCAACAATGGGAAAAAAGAAACCATGTTCTTCCATCACGCTATATGGACAGCCAATCTCTGATAGCAAGGCGCAGCGTGACATTTCCATATACTTTGGATAGTTACCATGCCAAACCACCCGGTACGCATCAACGTCAAAAAAAGGTATATCAATATCCAGGCATACTGTTTTCATGGCCTGCTATGCCTTAACCGAGAGTTCAGCCAATACATCGACAACGTCCTGAATGGTTCGTACCTGTTTAAACTGCGCTGGCGTCAGATCCACACTGGTGGTTTTTTTCAGATCGATCAATAAATCTACTGCATCGATACTATCAATATCCAGATCATCGTAGAGTCTGGCTTGTGGCACAATTTCAGAGGGCTCAAGATCGAACAGTTCAACCAGGGTATCGCGTACTTGTTGAAGAATATTTTCTTTGTCTGCATTCATTGCTAATTCACTAAATCTTGTTGTCAGGGTTTACGTCTTTAGTTGAGGCCGCACTAAGCTGGCGCTCGTAATAATTTTCTAAATGACGCGTGAGTTGTCTGTATTGTTTCGGTCTGGACTGGCTTGTGTCAATACAATCTTCAAGCGTAATCAGCTTTTGAGATGTTAATGTAAAAGCCGGGCCACCAGGGGGAATATCGTACCATTTATCGCCTTTCCTGAGTGCTCTGGGGTGACACTCAATAACGACCGGCATAATGGCGGCATTGACCGCGACCGCCATATTGGCCGCGCCGCGTTTAAAGCGGATGATATTATCGTCCTTGGTGCGAGTGCCTTCCGGAAAGATCAAAATGTTCTCGCCTGCTTGCAGTCTGGCCGCTGCTATAGGCAGCACTTGCTCTGCATGATTGGGGATATAGCCGGCCTGACGGACGACGGCGCCGGTAAAAACACTTTCCCAGACGCTACTTTTTACAAAACAACACATCTGTTCGTTTACTGCCAGCAATAACACCACGTCAATGAGTGAGGGGTGATTGGCAATCACTATATGTCCACAACGGGCTTGTTTCATCGACTCAACGTTAAATTTGTACCTGATAAGGCCAAAAAATCGCATAATTCTGATGAAGGTTAAACAACCTTTGTGAACACTCCAGCGAATCATACGTTGTCTTTTGGCGGCAGGTATAAAAGGCAACGGACTCAGTAAACGAAAAAACACCCCGACAATCAGGGCCCCGAGGCCAAACAGCGCATAGCAAAGCGCCGCGGAACTAATCTGCCAAACCTTACCTAAGCGGGAGAATTGCATAATCAGAGTCCGCCGCTATGACATGGGCGAATAGCTACAGGCAAACACATTCAATTTCGACCAGAAGTTCTTTGCGGCAGATGTCGGCAATGGTAAAGACCATCTGTACACTGGGATAACGCGCCTCAAGCCAGGCTCGCGTAAACGCCACATCATGCGGGTATCGGACATAGACTTTAAAAGTTGAAAGCGAGAGGTTTTCGGGGTTCGCGGTAGTGAGCAGGTGCTCAATGTTGCGCTGCGTTACCTCGAGTTGTTTTTCAAGATCGTTTTCGCCCAGCGTCTGATGGCCAATAATACTCGCTGTTCCCGAAATAAACAGATAGTTTACAGCGTTCAGCGTTAGTGCTGTTGCGCGGGCAAATGACGGACTGCTGATCCCGTACTGACGAGGGTATTCATACGCATTTACCTGTTGATTATTTTTAAAATGTTGTGGTGTTACGTTACTGGCAAATACATATATCACAGCACCGTTTGAATGATGGCCTAGCGCTGACGCTGCCGGAAAGTCCTCAGGTGCCAGCCCGGCCTTTTCAAATGCCTTCAGGCGCCCGGTACAGAACTTTTTATACAGTTCGTCATCGCCGGTGCCTTCGTTGATCGCGGGAAGATAATTCCAAAAGCGGAATGGGTACGAGAAGCCCTGCTCAGTCATCACTGATAACACCGACTCGTATGCATTTTGTGTATTTTTTTGTATATCCTGGCACTCATCTTTACTTAGCCAGTGCGCAAGGCAAATTAAGTCACGGGTTTTTGACCAGTAAGTGTTGCCGGTCCGGCCCCGTTCTGTGGGTTGAGAAACTGTCCAGCGTTCACATGTTGCCATGGATGATGCCGCTTCTTCCAGGCCAGTAGTAATTATTCCGGCTTCAAATGGTTCGCACTGCTTAACAAACGGAATGACCGCCAGAGTGTGGTCGTCTGCGAGTAATTCGTTAACTGGAGCGGAAATGAACTGTTGTTTCAGCATGATAAAACTAAATGTGGTGATACTCTAAAAATCAGCAGATTTTCTGCCTGTAAATGTGAGGAACATCCTGGTGTTGGCAAGGGCTGATCCTGTTTCGATGACCAGCAACGACGCAAATAACGAGCAATCGTTCCTTGATACAATGTTAGTGTTTAATTTTGCGGTAGTTTAAACTAGCGTATATCGAAAATAAAGCGAATACGGTTTTGGACGCAAGGCCGGTCTGTATTCAGGTACACAATTAAAATTATAAGCTTCATGTCAAATACATTCCCCCTGGTCACACGCCAGTCAAACGAACATATTGCCTTTTTAACCCAACCTATTGAAGAACTTGGGCTAAACCGTGGTGTTATCGAAACAAATCAATTTGTTGCGCACGTTTACCTACTGGCTGAGAATTTGCCTGCCGGTGGCTATGCAATTAACCTTTGTGAAAACAGATACCTGTTTATGGTGGGGTTCTGTGCAGCGATTTTGCGCGGTGATGTTAACCTGTTACCACCCAATAAAAACATCGCTACACAAAAACAACTTAGTGAAGACTACCAGGGGTGCTATATCATTCACGATGGCTGTGACATTGACGAGACGATTGCTGCCATTAATGTTGTGGGTGTCTCCTTGACGCCAGGTGATGAAGTAGACTTTGCCATCCCCAGGATTGCTGATGATCAACTGGCCTGCATAAGCTTTACCTCCGGCTCTACGGGGCAGTCTAAGCCAAATTTTAAGTATTGGCATACCTTGCATCGCAGCAGTGCTATCAATTATGCGTTCATGGTGCCGGACTGTCCCCCAACCCTATACCAGTTGGCAACCATGCCCGCGCAGCATATGTGGGGGCTTGAGACATCTGTATTACTGGCCTTGTTCAGCAATATTTGCATGAGCGATGCAAAGCCACTTTTTCCTCAGGACATTTTTGATGCACTCGATGCGTTGCCTGAGCCGCGAATGCTGGCATCTACGCCGGTCCATTTGCGGGCACTGTGTGCCAGTGGGAATGCACCGCAGCCCTTACATTCTGTTTTATGTGCCACTTCGCCATTAACGGTAGAGCTCGCTACGGAGATTGAACAAGCCTTTGCGGCCCCACTACGGGAAGTGTATGGGTGTAGCGAAGTGGGATCCATGGCAGTACGGCGAACGGCAGTGGAGACAAGCTGGCTCAAATTCTCCGGGTTGCACTTCGGGCAACAGGGCAACACCACAACGGTCACTGCCGGGCATTTGCCCCAAGCGACTGTATTACAGGATGTTATTGAGTTTCAGGCCCCCGAGCGCTTTGTCCTGGCTGGTAGGGCGTCAGACCTGGTGAAAATTGCCGGCAAGCGAGGTTCGTTGTTTCACATAAACCAGACTTTATTGCGTTATAAAGGACTGGAAGATGGCATTGTTTTTTATCCGCATGCCGCCACTCAGGTAACCCGACTGGTTGGTATTGTTGCACTCAAGGAAGGAATTAAAAAAGCCGATTTGCTGGACTTTTTAAAGCAACATTTGGACAGCGCCTTTATTCCGCGTCCACTCTATATTGTGGATGCTTTGCCGCGCGAAGCTAACGGAAAACTGCTAAGAAAAAATATTGATGCGTTGCATACTTCGCTCAAGAAACCGCGCTTTTAGCTGCTATAAAAAAGCAGTGAGAAGCCCCCTTTTTATGCTCCGTCAGTGACTAATTAGCAACTGACAGAGCATATGATGACGCTAGCCTCGTGTATTTTTGCAGGCACTCATACAGCCATATATTAACACCACGAATAAGCCCACAAACGAGTTGTACAATACCTACACGCGCTTAATGATTAGTGAGGTATTGATACCACCAAAGGCCAGGTTGTTACTCATAAAGTAGTCAGTATCGATCTCTCTGCATTCATGCTGAATGTAATCCAGCGGCGCGCATTCAGGATCGATATTGTCCAGGTTCAGTGTTGGCGCAAAGCATTTATCTTTCATCATATTGATGGTTGCCCAGACCTCAAAAGAGCCGCAGGCGCCAAGCGTATGGCCGGTGAAACTCTTCAGAGAACTGATCGGTTTGGCCCCGACAACCTGATACGTCGCCTGACTTTCTACAATGTCTCCGTGCTGAGTGGCGGTACCGTGGGCCGACACATAGCCAATTTGCTCTGACGTAACTCCGGCGTCTTCCATGGCTTCGGTCATCACCCGGGTGACCGTTTCAAGATTTGGTTTCACCAGGAATGTGCCATCCGTATTCGTCGCGTAGCCGCTCACCTCAGCCAGAATGTTTGCGCCTCTGGCTTTCGCGTGCTCATAAGATTCCAGGATCAGCGTACAGGCTCCTTCGCCCAATACGAGACCGTCACGATCTGTGTCATAGGGACGGGGCGTGGCTTCCGGTGTGTCGTTTTTGGTGCTTGCCGCAAACAGGGTGTCAAATACCGCCGCCTGGGAAGGGCATAATTCTTCTGCGCCGCCAGCGATCATGACATCCTGCTTACCATACCGAATCGCTTCATAAGCGTAACCAATGGCCTGGCTACCTGCAGTGCATGCGCTTGATGTGGTATACATGCGCCCCTGGGTACCAAAGTACACACTGATATTAACCGCAGCAGTATGGGTCATCATACGCAAATAAGTGCTGCTATTTATGCGCGACGTGGACATATTCTCGAGCATGGGAGCGAACTCCAGCGCCGCCTGACTGCTGCCCGTGGCTGAACCATAAGCAACCCCGGTGGCCTTGGAGCGAATGATCGGATCATCAAGCAGGTTGGCATCAGAAAGCGCACGCTCGGTAGCCAGAACCCCCAGTTGAGCTACTCGGCCCATGCTACGTTTGCGCTTTTTTGTGTAGTGCGGTGGCAGCTCAAAATCATGAACAGGCGCGGCAAGGTAAGTCCCCAGTCCTTCATATTTTTGCCAGTCTTGCATAAAACACACGGCGGACTTTTTCGACTCGATAGTGGATTTGACTTGTGCCCAGTCATTGCCCAGTGCAGAGACAACGCCCGCACCGGTAATCACCACACGCCTGAAATTATTGTTACTCAAGGTACATCCTTTTTATATCTGACGGCGAAATACCGATAAACTGGCAGTCGCCAGACATGTCATTGTTTGTGAATTTTCTTGGTAAGTTTCAATGAAGCAGTCAAAGGTTGCAAGTCCGTCACCCACGATGGCCTTTTCGTCGCAACGCACCGTGTATTGGCCAGCCTCAAAATAACTGCATTCAGCTTTGAAAGCGCGGGTGCCTAACAGGAACCCTAAATGGGGCGATACCAATCCTTGCTGTAACTGGTGACCCGCAATCAGTGCGGCTGTTTGGCCCATATACTCCAAGCCGATCCAGGCCGGTACACCATGGCCTTTTTCAAAAAAGGGTGACGCCTCATCAACCCGCACTCGCGCTGAAGATGATTTTTCATCAACACTGAGTACTTCGTTGATAAGTAACATAGGAGGCCGGTGTGGGATAAGTTCAAACAACCGACTGTCAAAGCGTGAATCAAGCACTACGACACTCCTTCCTGTTTATGGCCGGTTAGCTGTGAATAGTCAGTGCCGGGCTGCCAGAAGTCGTAAAAATTAAAAAACTGATACGGTGACTCCAGGCAGTGCTCTTCGAGTTTATCGGCAAATTGCTGAGCATAGCCCGTAAGGTCTTGCTCGCGTGATTTGCGGCTAATTTCAAGTTTGTCACAGAGCACTGAAACATCGAATAAAACCTTTTGATTCACCTTTGCGCTGCGATAGGCAAACATGAGCTTGACCGGGCAGGCCAGTGCTTTTGCCAGCATATACGGACCAATTGGCAACGGTGCCGTGGCACCCAAAAAATTAACATTAACAGTACGATCGATACCACTAAGGGGAATCCTGTCACCAGCAATAAAGACCCACTCGCCAGCATCAACTTTTTCTTTGAGCATCATGATAGTCGTCACATCAAACTCATCGACCTGAAAGACATTCATCCGCGAGGCATCGTTCTGGCTTTGCATCATTTTGACAAAGTTTCCTGCGTGTTTGTCATAGAGCAGAATGTTGATGACTTTATTGTGATGATTATAGCGGTGCATAAAGCCCCGGCAAAACTCAAGATTGCCAAAGTGTGAGCCGATAATCAGCTGTCCCCGGGCATCGTTTAACAGGTTATTCACCGCTTCCTGCGAGGTCAGGGCAAAGTCGCTTTCTTTAATTTCATCCATCCAGCCGAGAATTTTATCCAGAATTACCTCTGCAAAGCGATGAAAATGCAACAGTACATGCCAGTAATTGGGTTTTCTCGACCATGCTGTGGGGCAGCTGCGATAATGTGCGCGGAGATACTTAAGCGAGGCCTTGCGCTGAGCGGGACGACTCAGCACAAAGTACAGCGCCACCGGATACATGATCAGGGTAAAGATCCAGCGACCAAACATGCGGTAAAGAAAGTACACAAAACGCATACCGGCCAGCGTGCCGGCTTCTTTGGTTTGCGACCAGTGATGCTTTTTATTGTTGTTATTGTTATTCACAACAGTCACGACTTGCCAATCAATGAAGTCAGGCGGAGGTAAAGCAGTCGAGGCAAGCGTATGAGCATGCCAAACATCAGCCTGACGTGAAGTTTAATGAGCATCAGGTTGTCTTTAAGGTAATGAAAATGCGACACGGTGTTTTCATGGTAAATGACTTTGGTCTGAATAAAGTGCAGGTCAATGTCTGCCCAGACGGCTTTGACCAGTAATTCCGGATCAAAATCCATTCGTGGTCCGAGATAGTAATTATCAAACACCCGCTCGATTTGCTTGATTGGATACACTCTGAAGCCACACAACCCATCTTTAATTTTAAATGACAAGGTTTCCAGGGCCACCCAAAAGTCGGTAATTTTACGCCCGTATTTGCGGGCAAAAGGGGCGGTCTCATCAAAGTATGGTTGACCAGAAATAAACGAATCCGGATGCTCTTTGCTGTAATCGAGCAGTTTTTTCGCATCGTTTATATTGTGCTGACCGTCGGCGTCAAGCTGCAGTACATGGCTGAACCCCAATGCACTGGCATGGTAGCACCCGGTGATCACTGACGCCCCTTTACCACGGTTTGTTTGATGTTGGACCAAATGAAAATCAGGGTAATCAGCAAGTAACGCCTTTACGGTTGCAACGCTGTGCTCGCCGCTGCCATCATCAACAACAATGCAGGGTAGGTTAAGCGATGCCAGCGCAGGCAGAAACTTTTCAAACAAGATTTCGTGTTTGTAATGGGGAACGATAATGCAGTATTTCATGGTTTCACAAACTTAAAACTGCCCATCGAAAATGAGTCAGAATCGTTAAAGTAATGGAATTTGATGCTGTTTTTTGCCGTGTTGTAGCTCAATTCAAGCTGCATGGATGTATCAGGCATCACCATGGTCTTGAATTTGACATTGGACAGTTGTTGAAATGCGTCATCATGAACAAACAACGCTCTGGCCAGTTTGCCTGCCCAATCAACCTGCACGACACCGGGCAGTACTTTCTGATCGGGGAAGTGACCATCAAACCAGCTTAACTGGTCAGTCACGTGAAGTGAAATACGCACGCTGTCATCGGCGTTGTCTACGTTAATGATTTGCGGTCCTTCCTGCGGTGTAAACAGGTCGTTTAACGCCTGTGCTTGATTACTCATCGACAATGTTATGCTTCTTTTTATAGTAATTTCGGTATACCAGCTCGATGACAATGAATCCAGCCATCAGCAAGTAGGATAGTAGCCCGTTATACAAAGTCCAGACAGCGAGGCTGGCAAACCAGACCGTCCAGGCTGCCACAGCACTGTTAAGCAATAACAGGCACCCCCAGGCTATGCAGAGCTTTTGCAGGTAACCGCTGGCTTGCGCTGGCGGTTGTTTGCCCCCAGCGACTGCAAACCGTTCAATAAGGTTATGCTCGTCCCGTAGGGACAAAAGAAATATCAGCCCCATAAACGCGCTCATCATTACTGGGTAGCATTTTAGTAGTACGGTGCTGTCGAGAAGTATCATAACACTGCTAAAAACTGCGATCACCGCGGTGATAATCCAGTCACTGCGTTGCCGTTTTTTTCCTGCCACAATAAGCCGCAACAGGGCCATCACCAGCAATAATGCGCCAAACCAATATGGCGCGATGGCATCAATGTTTAAGTACACCAAAAAAGGATAAGCAAGGGTTACCAGCAAAACCAGTATCGGCAGCAAATCCTTTAGCCCGCGCGGCACTCCGGTGCTCATCAGGCCAGCACACTTAACCTGTAATCACCAAGAATAATGCGTTCTTCTTCGCTGATATCGGTTGATGCATCGTCACTTAACATATCTTCAAAGTAGGGCACCACTTTTTCCATAATGGCGATATTCTTGGCCAGGGTTTTAGCAATGTCGACATTGGGTTCCTTCAAAATGTCATTCAACTCGCCCAGGCAGGGCACTAAAAACTGATCCATAAACACACCTTTGGCGGGCAGTACCAAACGTTTTCTGGCGCGTTCGCTAAGCAGCATTTGCATTTTCTGGTTAAGCTGTTGCGTTTTCATTAGATCTGGCGTGATTTTACGCATTGTCTCGATATCGCCGATCGCGTCGGTAAAGAAAAGTAACGCAAAAACACCCCAGTAGTAGGTGTAGTCCCACACCAGCTTAACCGACATCATTTTGCGGTCGCCAAACCCGCCGTACTGGTCTTTATACAGTGAGAGCGTGTTGGTGAAAAAGGCGTCGTAAAACTTATGGAAAAGCACGCTCTCAAAACGAATGTCCTGGCCTTTTAAATCCCGCTCAATGAGGTGCGTAACGAAGGTGTTGTTCAGTGCAATAAAGTCGCTGCCCGGCGAGTAGAAGGGATCTGCAAACGCGCCGGCTTCGCCCGTCATCGCCCAGCCCTCGTCGGAAAACATTTGTTTACAACCGTAGGAGTAGCCCTGCATTAATTTAAAATCAAGCAGTTCTGCGCCTTCGATAGCACTGGCGCAGAGCGGATGCTCCTTTTCAAGCCATGCCATTGTGTCGGCGAATGACTGAATGCCACTGTCGGCAAGTGCCTGATCATCCATCACGATACCAAAACTGGTTGCCCCCGATGCCAGAGGAATTATCCAAATCCAGTAGCCGGGCCCCATTAAATGGTTGGTGCTTAGCCAGCGTTTACCGGGGGCGCATACCCGCTTTTGCCACGCGGCGTTATCAGACCAATCATCAAGGATGACGCGTTTATCGATTCGGAAAAACACCGCATTGCCCTGATGACCTGTGGGAGTCTGCAGTTGTAATTTATTTCTGAGCAGGGCTTGCCGACCGGCAGCGTCTACCAGCCATCGTGCAGTAAACGAATAGGTTTCATTGCCCTGTTTACAATCGACCTTGTGTTGCTTGTCTCCCAGCGATATATCGCCGAGCGTAGCACCATCGACAATACTGACACCTTTGCCAACGAGCAGTTCGTGGAGGTAGTTCTCTAAGGTTCCGCGCTCAATCTGGTAGGCTGGTATGCCGAAAAGTTCGCTGACACCCAGCTCATCGTACTCGCTGAAATCACCGTCTATATTGCCAAAGAAAAGACGCAGCCCGTACTTGCGCAGGTGCTTTGCTTTAAAATGGGCGTCGAGCCCTAACACCTCGGTGAAATAATGAGCGCCAATCTCGACCGTCGATTCACCTACTTTAGCGATGGTATCGTGGACCGGAAACGTATTCTTTTCGATGATCGTAATGCTTACAGAAGGGGTGCGATTAAGAATTTGCAGTGCCAGACTCATTCCGGCGAGGCCGCCGCCGACAATAATAATATCCGTATTAATATGTTTCATAACCTGCCTAAGTACGGGTGAAAGTAACTGACGTGCACTGGCTCAGCGGCATTACCACGGAAGTATTGCCGTTTGATGTGGTGATTAATTCTGCCAGACAGAGCACTTTAGCGCTGGGGTTAGCATTATACATGGCAGTGATATAATCGCTGTCACTGTTTAAAGCAGGCCAGGTTTGCTGGTTTGTTACGTTGACTTGAGCCGTGATTTCAATGCCATCTGTTTCGGCATCGTCGGGTACAATCACCAGCGAAAACGCAAATGATTCCTGGTTGCTCAGAATTGGCCTTAGTACGTCTGCTACCGGTGCATCGTAAAATGTCACCAGCATTGGTTTATGCTCTGTTACGCACTGGATTATGGCTTCGACCAGGGTTAACGACACCGACTCTTCATACCCTGCAACTGAGTTAGCGGCACTCATTGTGCCGGTACTGATCGTCCAGTAACCTGCCGGCGCATTGTGCACCGAGTTGTGGAACTTGGTTGGAGAGAGTTCTTTATGCTCTGAAGCTAAGGTTCTGCACATGTAGTCGGTGAGATCAGTATCGCCCAATCCTGATGCAAACACACAGGTTAGCGTGCAGGGGTCAAGGCTGGCTGACTGAGTTGCCTGCCAGGAGCTTTCCACCGCAAGGCGCACTGGTAATGGCGCACGGCGACGTTCGTTGGCAGGAATTATGGTCGGCTTAGGTCCTTTGTTCTTGGTGTCAGGCAAGGAGGCACCGCTGAGCAGTTGCTGTAGCGCATCCCAACTATCGAAGTAGCTGCCCCAGGCACCCATCCCTGCAATTTTACATTTTAGTTCTTTCGCCTGCATTTTACTCTGACCTGCTAAACAAAAGCGTACAATTATTGCCGCCAAATCCAAAGGAGTTTGTCATTACGTGCTGACATACTCTGTGTTCGTCAGTCGCTTTTATTGACAGGCATAGCGCCTCATCAAGGGTCTCCAGGTTTTTGGAGCCCGGAATAATATTCGTATTGAGGGTATCCATAGCAATAATTGCTTCGGTGATTCCCGCCGCCCCCAGGGTATGTCCCATCCAGGCTTTTGTCGATGAGCATTGGGTAGACGCCGGGAACAGTGCCGAAATTAATTGCCCCTCGATAAGATCATTGGCGCGGCTTGACGTGCCATGCAGGTTGATATAATCAATCTCTGCCGCTTGCCGGTTCGCTTGCCTGAGGGCCTGGGTCATTGACAGTCGGGCACCCAAACCATCGGGATGAGGATGTGACATGTGATAGGCGTCTGAGCTTTCACCGTAACCGGTCAGGCAGATACCACTGCCGTTAGTGTTGTCGCCGGAGCGCTGCAGAACGGCAAAACCTGATGCTTCGCCAAGGTTGATGCCATCGCGGTGTTGGTCAAAAGGCTTGCAAGGATTGGGCGATAACAACTGCAGGGAATTAAAACCATGCAATACACTCAGACACAGCGTATCCACGCCGCCAACCAGCACCGCATCGACTATGCCGGTTTCAAGCCAGCGTGCGCCGGTTGCAAAAACTTTAGCCGAAGAGGAACAGGCAGTATTGATCGTTAATGAAGGGCCGGTAATACCCGTCAAATGCGCGACAAATAAACTCGGCGCGTGGGGGTTGTGGACGAAAGGTTGCTTAAAGGCCTCGGTAAGCGCTCCTGCCTCATTTAGTTGAGTGTACGCCGTTTCGGTGCGATCTATACTGGAGGTACTTGAACCCATGACCAGTCCGACTCTGGCAGCGCCGTACTGGCTGATTAACCCAGAGACTGTCTGGCGAATACTGCCTTGCTCATATCCCAGCGCTGCCAGTGCGTTGTTACGGCTTTGCCATGGGCCGAGGTCATTTACGTCGTTGACCTGTTCGACAAGTCCTATCCAGGTATCAAGGTCTGAACCCGCCAGGTTGTTCTTAATGAGGCCGCTGTCGTGTAGTTTCAGCGCGTTTCTTAAAGCCTTGAGATTTAAACCGGCAGCTGAGCAGGTTTCGTAGTCGATGATATCTATTTTCATTTGATAGGGGCCTTCGGGGACGGTAATACACCTTTACCCAGCGCAGGCCAGCTTCTCACTTATTGTTTTCAACGAACGCCGTCAAGCTTCTTAACGTAGCAAATGCTTCGCGGGTGCCTTCATCTTCAGCTTTGATTTGAACACCGTATTCTTTTGAAATCGCCAGCGAAATTTCCAGTGCATCGATGGAGTCGAGTCCTAGCCCGTCACCGAATAATTGTTCCTCCGGATCGATCTCGTCCGCTTCCATGTCCTCAAGGTTTAAGGCTTCCACCATTAGTTGAGCCATTTTTAATTCGGATTCGGTCTGTGTAGCCATAGTTGATACTGTCCTTACTATGAACGCTTTAATATGAAAAACCGCTAGTTTAAACTAATGTTACAGTAAAAACTATTTCAACGGATTGTATGTTTCCTGGTTTTGTTTGCTCTGCACCAGTACAAACTTTAGGTACCAACGAGGTTCATCTTTGGCTGATCAGGGTCGACGAAATACTACGCAGAAAATGTCTCAACAGCCTGCTTCCTCTGCTCTGTACTGAAGAACAACAAAGGATGGAAAGCTATCGCTCTGAAGCCCGACAGCAATTATTCGTAGTCGGGCGGTCGGCGTTGCGGTTAATCTTAAGCGCGCTCATCACCGGCACAACGCCCGAATCCTTGCGCTTTACAACCAGCTCCCATGGCAAACCGGCCTTGCAAAACAATACCAGCCAATTGCAATTTAATTTGTCACACTCACATGATGCCGTTGTTATTGCTGTAACCAGGGGCGCGGCTATTGGCGTGGATGTTGAGTTTATGAAAGCCCGCCCGACGATGGCAGATATCGCTCAGCATTATTTTCATCGGCAGGAATGGCATAGTGTTAAACAGGCAATCGAAAGTGGCGATAAGCGTCATGCCTTGCAGCAGTTTTATAAGGTCTGGGCCTTAAAAGAAGCGTTCATAAAAGCCGAGGGAAGGGGAATGGCGATACCCGGGGACAGCTTTTATTTTCATCCTATCGACACACCGAGCCCAGCTATGGCTTTGACCGATGACATCACCACGGATGCTACTCATTGGCACTTTCATCACCAGTTTGTTGACTCTCAGTACAGTGTTGCTCTGGCGCTTAACGCAACCGGGTGTGAAGACAAGCTTATTATTAAACAACGACAATTAAGCCCCGGCCTTAGTGTTTGGGCAAGTTAATCATTAACCTATTATAGAATGCTAAATGTTTGAAAGTAGGATAAATTAAACATCACAAGGAATCGCCGCCCAATAAAAAGGAGTGTTTGGTGAAGCAGATTTTTCAATTGGTAAAAGCGGCGACAAAAAAAGCGGACAAACCGCTACTGGAACAGTGGTTTAGTGAGCATGAAAGTATGGCGCTGCCTGAGGTGGCGACTACCCGCTACTTTACCTCTGCCGATTACCGCATCAGGTTAAACGCTTTTAACCAACTGCACGACTGGCATAAACAGTATCTGCATCCATGCTTTCCGCAACTGCTGGGGCTATCACAGCATATTTCGGCTTTATCTCACTCTCATTCACCGTTTTCTTTGATTGGCCTGGTACACGTTGGCAATGAGATCAGACAGTATCAACCACTTAGTAACGAGGAGCTGTGTTTACACTGTTATTTTGACAAAATAACGCCGCATCAATACGGCGTTCAGGTTGATATAAATACTAACGTCAGTCAGGGGGGAAAGCATTGCCAGACGCTGCGCAGCACCTATCTTTACAGGCTACCTTCCATTGACATTCTTAGTCACAGCGCAAAATCAGACCCAGTGCCAGGCAGCGAGAAACTCTTGCCTCTGCCAGAGCACTCTCAATTACAGTTTAAATCTGGGATAGGTCGGCAATATGCGCGAATAAGTGGCGATTATAACCCTATCCATTTAGCTAAATGGAGTGCCAGACTAGCAGGCTTTAAAGATGTTATGGCGCATGGCATGCATGTACTGGCAATGACGTTATCTAAATTAAATCATAACTGGCAATTACCGTTAGAAAAGACAGTCATTGCCAGTCAATTCAGCCGCCCGGTTTTACTGCCATCGTCATTAACACTTAAGAGCTCGGCATTAAATTCAGATCACGCAACGCCGGTTCACTTTGATTTAACTAACCCTTCGGCTCCACGCCGAAGGCAGTCAGTAATGTCCGGAGAAATTAGAAAAATCTGTGTAGCTAAAAGTTAGCGGGGGCTAAGCTTTGTATGTAGCTTTAATTCTTCTCATACTCCTTGGCTTTTGGGTTAGATAACATTTGATCAAGACTCCTGTTGATGATGTCGTCAAACGTTTTACCCATCGCAGCCATTGAGTCTTGTCCAGATTCGCCAAAGCCGATAAGTTCACTATTGGATTTATCCCTGACTTCAATTCTTAGGTTACTGAGAAACATGCGCATATCCCACTGCCACCTATCGAGATAGCTCACTATAAACTCTGCGCTTTCCGGTGCTTGACCTGATCACCATATGCGGCATCTAAACCACGATCATTTAAGATCCGTGAGATATTGATATGTAGGTCGCGTGAGTCTTTGGGTTGATGTTCGACATAAAATTTCCCTTTATAAGCTGAAGAAGCCAGCTGCCGTCCATCCAACGATGTACATCCCCCTAACAAAAGCATAAAAATCAGAGAGAACGGCATTAATAGTTTGATATTTTTCATTTTCTTCCTTGTTATTGTTGGCAAAACCGAAAGGTCTTTGTGGCGCGAAAACTAAGATGTAAGCGCTTAACCGTAGGTAAAATTACCAGCTTAAATGTGGTCAGTCAAAGTTATACCTTTGCAGTGCTCCGGTTATTTTTTATAGGTTAGGGGGGTAGATAATCGGGCAAGTCTGGCGAAGATAAAGACTACTGACCGGATTAATGTATTTAGATCCTCAATAGCAAATGACGAACCGTAAACACCTGATGTCATCGGAATTGTGTGAGTGTCCCAATGATGCTATCGCGAGTTGTCTACTGTCTTTGTTGGCCAGCGTCCTCTGCGGCGATATCGATTCACGTTGGGCGAAATACGACAAAATATTCTAAATATTACTCTTTCTGTATACCAAGAAACCGTAAGTGTCATACGAGTTCAGGGGCGAATTTAGCTAATCTTATATCATCCAGTTAATGCTTGTTTTCGATCTACACTCAGCCCGGCTGCGTACTACTCTTTACATCATTGTACAAACTGAACGATGCAAACTAGGCTTTAACCTCAATAGGTTAAACCGTAATATCAGTAAGGAGCGTGAATAATGGCTGACAGTTCTAAATGTCCAATTGCCGGCGGTAGACAGGTTATACAAAGTAAACGGATCGGTGGTGCAATGGGCACAAGTCCCATGAATGCCGACTGGTGGCCCAACCGACTGCCGGTAGAACTGCTGCACAGCCAATCACCCGATGCTAACCCTTACGGTGCCGATTTTAACTATCCGGCGGCGTTTAACTCGCTGGATATCGAAGCGGTTAAAAAAGATATTTTTGAGATGCTCACCACGTCGCAAGACTTCTGGCCGGCAGATTACGGTAACTATGGCCCGCAAATGATCCGCATGGCGTGGCACGCGGCCGGTACGTACCGGGTGGCGGATGGTCGTGGTGGTACGGCAGAAGGGCTAATCCGTTTTGCGCCGATCAATTCCTGGGAAGATAACGGCAACATCGACAAGTCGATTCGGCTTATTCAGCCGATTAAACAAAAGTACGGCGAGAAGCTCTCCTGGGCCGATTTAATTGTTCTCACCGGTAACTGTGCGCTGGAGCAAATGGGTTTTAAAACCTTTGGCTTTGGTGGCGGGCGCATTGATGCCTGGGAGGCAGATGATGCCTCATACTGGGGGCCTGAAGAAGAAATGGCCACTCAGGACAAGCGCTGGGAAGGTGAGCCAGGCACCGACGAATACGATTTAGAAAACCCGTTGGCCGCATCGCGCCAGTCGTTAATTTATGTGCACCCTGAAGGGCCGTTCTCAAACATGGATCCGCTCTCTTCGGCGCAGGAAATTCGCATTACCTTTGGCCGCATGGCCATGAATGATGAAGAAACCGTGGCCTTAATTGCCGGTGGTCATGCCTTTGGTAAAAGCCACGGTGGCTCAAAGAAATCCCATGTAGGGCCCGAGCCTAATGCCGCGCCTATCGAAGCACAGGGGCTTGGCTGGTTGAACGACAACCAGCACGGCAACGCCGAGCTGACCACCACTAACGGTATTGAAGGCGCGTGGACATCTAACCCAACGCGCTGGGATAACGAATATCTCGAAAATTTATTTAAGTACGAGTGGGAACAAACCACTAGTGAAGCCGGGGGGAAGTCCTGGCGTCCTAAAAACGGCGTCGATGCTGACCGCATTCCCGATGCCCATTTAGAGGGGGTTTCTCACCCGCCAATGATGATGACCAGTGACATTGCGTTGATCACTGATCCAGCCTACCGGGAAATTTGTGAGCGCTTCTTAAAGGATCGGTCGCTGCTGGACGACGCCTTTGCCCGTGCCTGGTATAAACTGACCCACCGCGATATGGGGCCCAAAAACCGCCTGATTGGTGATGAAGTGCCTGAAGAGGAGCTGTCCTGGCAGGATCCGATTCCTGAGTGCGATCACCCGCTGATTAACGAAACTGATGTTAAGCAACTTAAACAACAAATCCTCAGTAGCGGACTGTCAGTTTCGGCACTGGTAAGTGTTGCCTGGGCATCAGCGTCAACCTATCGCAAAACAGATTTTCGTGGTGGTGCCAATGGTGCGCACATCCGTTTAGCGCCGATGAAAAACTGGGAAGTGAATAACCCTGAGCAACTGGCGCAGGTGTTATCAGTATTAGAGGACATTCAGGCCGAGTTTAACGGCAAGCCCGGCGACAAAAAAGTGTCGATGGCTGATCTGATCGTCCTGGCAGGTGCGGCGGCAATCGAGAAAGCGGCCGATGCGGCGGGCACGCCGGTGACCGTACCCTTTATGCCGGGTCGGATGGATGCACTTGAAGAGCAAACCGATGCAGACAATATCGCCGTGCTCGAACCTCTGGTAGATGGTTTTAGAAATTACCGTAAGGGTCAGTACAAAGTGGAAACCGAGCGCATGCTCATCGACAGAGCTTATCTGCTTGATCTTACTGCGCCGGAGCTGACCGCACTGATCGGTGGCCTGCGGGTGTTAGGCACTAATCACGATAATTCTGCCCACGGCGTATTTACAGATAAGGTTGGCGTACTCAGTAACGACTTTTTTGTGAATTTACTGGATATTGAAACCAAGTGGCAGCCGGTGGATGAAGACAAAGAAGTGTTTGAAGGCAAACATTACAAGACCGGTGAAAAAAGATGGACAGCAACGCGCGCCGATCTGGTGTTTGGCTCCGAACCGCAACTACGCCAGGTGGTAACGGCCTTTGGTTCCGAAGGCGGCAATAAACGCTTTGTGGATACCTTTGTTAAGGCATGGCACAAGGTCATGATGGCGGATCGGTTTGAGCTAAAAAATGCACTTTACCGGTAAACGCAAATTCCACGATGGCTTTGGATATCGACAGTCGTTGGGATATCGATAATCTTGCGACACTGATAACAGTGACGTACGTTGAGGGGAGGCCGTGGTAAGACGCGCCGCACCCTCTGCGTTTGCTCTGTGTTTGCTCAGCGTTTATATTGAGGATTGCAGAGTAATGGTAAGGCATGGCAAGCCTGAGCACAGTGTATCTGGCGTTTAACGGAGAAGCATGATGGACATAAATGATGATGAGTTACGGTTACTGCAAAAATACCGTTTACTCGACGTAGGTCATCAGCAAATTGTCGAAAAATTTGTTGATAAAATACTGGCGATGGATCACGACGATAACGAAGCGAGTCTTTCCAATGCAGAGCTGGTAAATTATGCCATTGAGTTAGAGCGGCAAAGCGATGCATGATACGGGCTGCAAACAATAACGCCGTAGCCTGAGATGCTGCAATAACAAACTAAACTACGGGTATCGCAGATTGGAGACTCCTTTAACCGTATACCTCCCCCTTCAACCGCATATCTGCCAGCCACGGTTTACTATTATTGCGGCTTATCAGCAGCACCGTATCGCGGCAAATCATCAGCGAGTTATGGCCGTTTTTTATTCCCGAATTTTAGCCTTCAGCGCCCGGCTTTAACCTATAAAACGAGAATGTGCCCCGGACTTATCGCCTAATTAGCGGTCGAGAGTGTATAGGTTGTCTGGCCATTCAACGACGCGCTGAAATGCCCTGATGCCCCTACCAATGCCGATAAAGGCTCGCAGGAAATAACCCTGAACTTCGCGGAGGCAACGCCATCGCTGAATTGACCATTATGATCAAGCACCAGTTCACAGGGCTGATCATTGATGATGCCCGAGAGATATTCAAAGCCGTTAAACCAGGCATTGTTGTTGTCGGTATAGTGCAGCTGGTAATAGACTTCGCTGGTGCCTGCAATATCCCCTGAATAGGCCTGCTTGACGATAGCATTGTTAAGTTTACTGCCCTGAGGCAGCGTTTTTTGCGGGGTTTCCTGCCAATCTGTAATGGAAAAGGTACCGGTTAACTGCATTGCTGTTCCGTAAACGTTGTTTGTAAGAGAATTAAAGGTTACCACCACTAACGCATCTGGTATTGTAAAAACACGCCAAACACCGCTGATGACAAACCCCAATTTGCAACCTAATCAAAACCCAATAACCGGCGTGTTGCACAGCAACGAGAGCGCAAAGCAATATAACCTGCGACGCTATTATCCGCCGGCACAGCTTAACCATCTGGTTGAGCAATTTTGGTTTGTCGATTGGCAACTCCCTGACGGCCATGGGCATACACAGCAAAACCTGCCGGATCCTAATTTTCACTTAGTTATCGACAAGGGCGTGGCCAGGCTGCTTGGCCCGGTCAGCAAAGTGTATGCGTATCCTATGCACGGCACCGGCAGAATCCTGGGGGTAAAGTTTAACATTGGCGCGTTGGCCAGCTTGCTCACGGCGCCAGTCACTGAGTACGTGGATAAAGAAATTCCCGCCGCCGGATGTTTTGGGTCTAACACAGACAGGTTAGTTGCGCAGCTTGCTGACGCGCCGGATGATGAGGCAATGCTGGCAACCCTGCACCACTTTTTAAGGCCTTTTGACTCACCACCTGACCCGGCGCTGTTACACACCGCCGAAATGCTCGAATTGATAAAACATAATAGCGGGATATCAACGGTGGCGCTCTTGTCGCAATATTCCGGCTATTCGGTAAGAACCCTGCAGCGTAATTTTCAGCACTATGTAGGGCTGTCGCCCAAGTGGTTGGTCAGAAAGTATCGTCTGCACGACGCCCTGGCATCACTGGAGGACCGTCGAACCAGTATCGCCGATGTAGTGGCATTGCTGGATTACAGCGATCAGTCCCACCTTATTCGGGATTTTAAAACCATGCTGGGAGTAACGCCTGGTAGCTATACAAAAGCCTGACCAGAGGTACAAAGACTGGTGGCAAAGGCTATGCAGGTGATAACCAGGCTTTCGCGCAAAAAGTGCTATAAACAAAACAAGGCGTGTAAAATACACGCCTTGTTGAGGCTTAACAGCAGACCGGGTGCTTACTACAAGGCCTTGTTTATTCGGCCCGATTTATTCAGTCAGGCTTATTCAGCCCGGTTTATTCAGCGAGCTTGGCAACCGCGGCTGTTAGTTCGGCAATCAGTGCATCGTCTTTTGGTTTGCCCGTTTCGAGGTCAAACTTGTCGTAAAATGCCGGTACCGAAACCGTCGCTTTTACATTACCGCCAAAATACGGCGCTGAACCTTCCGCTGCGGCCAGTACTGATTTGGCACCAGTTGGGCCCGGAGAAGTTCCCAGATATACCGCAGGCTTATCTTTAAATACTGCGCGATCAATACGCGTTGCCCAGTCGAACAGGTTTTTGTATGCGGCCGGGTAGTGGCCGTTGTGCTCAGCAAACGAGATTACAAAGGCATCTGCTTCAGCGAGATCATTTAAGAACGCCTGCGCGCCTTCAGCCTGGCCAATTTCCTTTTCTTTATCTTCACTGAACATCGGTACATCGTAGTCGTTAATGTCCAGTACTTTGACTTCAGCGTCTTCAACCAGACCGGCCGTATAAGTTGCCAGTGCTTTATTGATTGATGTCGAACTTGTGCTCGCGCCATATGCAACGATTTTCATAAAATTTCCCCGTCTTTTTAAACTGGCGCCAATTATAAATAAGTCGGTTATTTGCAACCATGTGATTAAACATTGGGTTATATTCGATTTTTCAGAATGATATTCACAAACGGTTTAACATTTAGTCGCGATGAGTGGTAGCCCGCAACGGTCTGGTTGTGCTCAAGCATCCTGTGCTCGCGAATGCTATCGCTGCTTGCTTAACAGATTACCGTTAGTGTATCGTACGCAAAGTCTTCATGGATCTGCGCCTTCAGTACCCGCAGGGCTTTGCCCTCCTAGCGTTGCAGTTACGTGGAGTTTTATACTGTAACGACACAGATGGGCAATAATCTCAATGCCTGCGTCGTCATACCTTGCGACTTTTTTGATTTGTAATATAAATAAATCTTATATAAGTAAAAAGTTTCATAAATGGTACTTACGTCCTTATTACACATTTTTTGCTTTCAATTTCGCATTTGTTGCGGCATTATTGGCTTTCGACGTAATCCTTTCCTAAAAATCCAATAAAAATGGAAGATTACAAAATTGATATGTATAAGCCCTGTTTATATTTATTGGCTTGGCAATTTTGTAATAACTGGATCAAGAGCACCTTGTGGCAAACAACAGATACTTGCTTAACCGCTAAACAATAAAGCGGTTGGGTTACTTTTGCCCGTAGGAAAGGAGGACTCTCTTGAAACTCTTAGTTTTAAATGAAGCAAAACACGCTGCTGATGCCAGTTTTGTTGAGCGGCGTTGCGCTGTCACGCCCGCTACTGTGCTACGGTTAACCCGGATGGGCCTGACCGTAATGGTCGATACAGGCGCCGGTGCATTATCAGGTTATTCTGATACTGCGTATACCGATCAAGGGGCCACCATTGTCGATGTTGCCGATACGCTGCCTGCAGCAGATATTGTGCTGTACGTAAATCGACCGCTTCCCACACACCTTGAACAATTCAAACCTAACACGCTGGTGATTGGTCATATCGATCCGTTCTTTCAGCAAGAGCTGGTTGAAAACATGGCTGGAAAAGGACTGTCGACGCTGTCGGTCGAAATGATTCCGCGTTCTTCACGGGCGCAAAAAATGGATGCCTTAAGCTCCCAGGCCAGCCTGGCTGGCTATGTGATGATGATGCAGGCAGCCAATAAACTGCCCAGTATTTTACCCATGATGATGACGCCTTCCGGCACCATTAAACCGGCCAAAGTATTTATTATTGGCGCCGGGGTGGCGGGTTTGCAGGCCATCGCCACCGCAAAACGCCTGGGCGCCAGTGTGCTCGCTTATGATACCCGTCCGGTCGTGGCCGAGCAGGTCGAATCCTTGGGCGGTAAGTTTCTAAAAATCGACATTGGTGAAACCGGTCAAACCAAAGACGGCTATGCCAAAGAGCTCACCGATGAGCAAAAGGCCAGGTTACAGGACGCCCAGCGTGATGCCATTGCCGACTCGGATATTGTGATCACCACAGCCCAGTTATTTGGTCGTAAGCCGCCAGTGTTAATTTCTAAACAAACTCTGGCGTTAATGAAACCGGGCAGTGTGGTGGTCGATATGGCTGCTCAGTCTGGCGGCAATGTAGAGGGCTCGGTACCCGGTGAGGTGGTTAATGTTGAAGGGGTTACCGTAATTGGTACGGGGCACTGGAGTCAGTGTGTGGCCCGCGATGCCACCGATATGTATGCCAATAACCTGTTAAATCTTATTGACGAGTTCTTCGATACCGACAGCAAGCAGTTTGTACTCAACCTCGAAGACGAAATTTTAGCGCAGAGCGTGATTACTCACGGCGGTGAAATCACCAACAGCATGCTTAACAACGCATACACAGGAGGCTAACGCATGGAAACTATTTATCTGATTTTTATTGTTTTACTCGCCGCCTTTTTGGGATTCGAACTTATTCGTAAAGTACCGGCCACACTGCATACGCCGCTTATGTCGGGCTCTAATGCAATTTCCGGCGTAACGCTGGTGGGCGCACTTGTGGCCTCTGGTGCCGATAACGACGTGCTAACAACGGTGCTGGGTACGGCAGCTGTCGCGCTGGCCAGTATCAACGTGGTAGGCGGGTATATGGTGACCGATCGTATGCTCGGTATGTTTAAGAAAAAAGGTAAGTAAGGAGACTATGCGATGAGTTCTAATGCATTGATCATTAATCTTGCCTATGTACTGGCAACCACGTTATTTGTTGTTGGCTTAAAGCTGTTAAGCCATCCCTCATCGGCACGTAAAGGCAATCTGGTCTCTGCCGTGGGTATGTTTATCGCCGTCGTGGTGACACTCATTGACCAGCAGATCATCAGTTATCACTGGATACTTCTGGGGTTTGTCCTGGGCGGTGCCTACGGTGCCTGGAAAGCCAAAACTGTCGAAATGACTCAGATGCCAGAGATGGTATCGCTGTTTAATGGCTTTGGTGGTGCTGCCTCCTTAATCCTGGGCTGGGCGACGGTATCGGGCATGAGTACTATCGCGCTGGCAACCACCGAAGAGCTGCTGTTTGTGACCGTCTTCTTAACCATTCTTATTGGCGGCATTACCTTCTCAGGCTCGTTGATTGCCTGGGGTAAACTGTCAGGTAAGTTATCTTCTAAGGCGTTTATTTTTACCGGCCTGCGTGAGCTGAGTATTGTTCATATTGTGGCATTCTTTGTAGTGGGCTATTTGTTTGCCACCGATCCGGCTAACCCGCTGTGGTTGTATGTGTCGATTGCGCTGGCACTCAGCTTTGGTATTTGGGCGACCATTTCCATTGGTGGTGCGGATATGCCGGTGGTTATTGCGCTGCTAAACTCATATTCCGGTGTGGCAGCCTGTGCGGCAGGCCTGGCGGTGAGCAATACTATTTTGATTGTGACCGGGTTACTGGTCGGGGCGTCAGGGCTGATTCTGACTAATATTATGTGTAAGGCCATGAATCGCTCGTTAATGAACGTTCTGCTGTCGGGTTTTGCAAAACCGGTGGAAATGGGTGAAGCCATCCAGGGCGAAGTCAAAATCATGTCGGCGCAGGATGCTTTCTATGTGCTTGAGGCGGCTCAGTCAGTGCTGGTGGTACCCGGCTATGGTATGGCTGTTGCTCAGGCGCAACATGCGGTGCGTGAAATGCAGTCGCTACTGGAAGAAAACAATTGTACGGTAGAGTATGCCATTCATCCGGTAGCCGGACGCATGCCCGGTCACATGAACGTGTTGCTCGCTGAAGCCGATGTACCTTACGATCAGTTATGCGAAATGGATGATGTGAATCCGCGTATGGAGAACTACGATGTGGTCATTGTTATCGGTGCCAATGACGTAGTGAACCCGGCCGCAAAAGAAATGAAAGGCAGCCCTATCTACGGCATGCCGGTGATCGAAGTCTATCGGGCCAAAACCGTCTTTGTGCTCAAACGTTCGGCCAATGCAGGCTTTGCTGGTGTAGATAATCCACTGTTTTTCAAAGATAATACTCGCATGGTGCTGGGCGACGCCAAAGAAACCATTAACAGTATTATTCGTGAATTTGGCGACGATTAACGGCGCTTACTGCAGGCCTGTGCACTGGCATGGTGTGCAGGCTATTGCGCCATTAGCAATGTTGCCTGTACGGCCTTCTGCCAGCGTACAAGCTGAGTTTCACGATCGCTGTTAGCGGTAGGTGTGAAGGTTTTTTGGCAGGGGGTAGCGGTAGCTAAGTCGTTTAAGCCGGCAATGTCACCGGCTTGCATCGCGGCAAGCAGCGCAGCGCCAAGCGCTGTGGTTTCCATGATGTGAGGCCGCACTACAGGTACATTCAGGGTATCGGCTAAAAACTGGCAAAACCACTCGTTGGCTACCATGCCGCCATCTACTTTCAACCCCGTGGGCGTAACCCCCGACTGACTCATCGCAGTGAGTAAATCATGGGTTTGAAAACATACCGATTCCAGGGTTGCCCGCACAATATCGTCGGCGCTGGTGGCACGGGTAATACCATAAATGGCGCCCCGGGCGTCGGGCTGCCAGTGCGGCGCGCCCAGGCCGGTAAAGGCCGGTACCACCACCAAACCGTGCTCATTACCCACCTGACTGGCAATGGCTTCGCTATCTGCCGCTTTGGCTATCAGGCCAAGTCCGTCACGCAGCCATTGCACGGCGGCGCCAGCCACAAAAATGGCGCCCTCAATGGCATAGTGTGTTTGCCCATGCAAGCGGTAAGCTATGGTAGTTAGTAATCCCGACTGACTCACAGGACAATCCGCTCCGGTGTTCACCAGGGCAAAGCAGCCGGTCCCGTAAGTGGCTTTTACGTTCCCCGGCTGTACGCAGCCCTGACCTATCATGGCAGCCTGTTGGTCGCCTGCAACACCGCTTATGGGTAGGCTTTCCGGTAATATATCCGGCGCGGTCATGCCAAAATCGGCTGCGCAGTCTTTTACCTCCGGCAGCATGGCGGGCGGAATGCCAAACAATGCCAGCAGGGCGTTATCCCAGCAATTTTCACCAATATTGTACAGGCTGGTGCGACTGGCGTTGGTGACATCGGTGGCATGGACCTCTCCGCCTGTGAGCCGCCAGATTAGCCAGCTGTCAACGGTACCAAACAGTAATTTTTCGTTCTGGGCAAGGGCGTTCGCACCGTCAACGTTATCGAGGATCCAGCGTAATTTACTGGCTGAAAAGTAGGGATCTAAACGTAAGCCGGTTTTTTGCTGAACCATGTCTTCATGGGCAGACAGGCTGCGACAGTACTGACTGGTGCGCCGGTCCTGCCATACAATGGCGTTATAAACCGGTTTGCCGCTGTCGCGGTGCCACACCAGTGTGGTCTCGCGCTGATTAACAATGCCAATATGGGTAACCTGTAATCCCTGTTGACGGGCGGCCGCCAACGCCTCGCGAGTCACTGCCAGCACCGACTGCCAGAGCTCTTCAGGATCCTGCTCTACCCAACCATTGCGGGGGTAATATTGGGCAAACTCCTGCTGCGCTGTGTAAGCCATCTCAAACTCAGCGGTAAATACAATGGCTCTGGACGACGTTGTGCCCTGATCAATAGCCAGGTATGCGCGATTGCTGTTGGTTTTGCTGGTCATGGTATTGCCTGTACTACTTATTAACTCTCGCCTAAGTGTAATCGTTAAGGTTGATAATGCTACTCAATCAGCCCGTTGCAACCGCTGCTTTACCGGTGAGTGTTAACGCGCCGGCACGCTCGCCGGCATTAGCAGGTTTGCATCACATCGCTAACATCAGCACACCGGCTGCAATCATAAACAGATTTTCTGACAACGAGACGAAACCTAAGGGCACATTACTGTCGCCACCCACGCAGGCACAGGTTAGTTCGCGTTTGTCCACGTAGACCGCTTTAAACACCGAAACAGCACCCACCGAGCCTATCAGTAACGAAACCGGTGCCACCCACCATGCTGGCAGCTGGGCAATCATGGCGATACCCACATAAGCTTCCAGAAACGGGTACAGGTATCCGTAACGCAGCCAGCGCATGGCCAGTAAATCGTAGGTAATAAATGACTGGGTAAAGCTATAGAGATCTTTGAGTTTTTGCACTGCCAGCAGTGTCATCGACACCGCAATAAACAGTAGCAGCGAGCGCATCGACAATAATGACTCTCCGGCGCCGAACAGCCAGCCGAGGGTCATCAGTGCGGCAACCGCAAAAATAGCGATCACCGGCGTGTAAGTGGTGCCCGTTTGCCCGGCTTCACCTTTACCAAAGTATTCTCTGAGATCGTCATAACCGCCGATACGCTCATCATCAATAAAGGTTTGTGGAGTGGTTTCAACGTTATGCTGTTGTTTAAACTTATCCTTTTCCTGGCGGTCGCTAAGATGATGATCCTCAACCTTATACCCTTTGCGCTCCAACAAATCCTTGGAACGCAGCCCAAACGGGCAGATGTGTTCAGGGGTGACCATTCGATACAGCACAGCTGTTCTACTCATTGTGTAGCTCCCAAATTTGCCAAAAATCTCAGCTAGCGAAGCGGATAACCATGCTCAACGCTTAAGAGCAAGAACGTGTAATATGTTCACAATATCAGGATACATGTTGCACGGTCTGTTGGTTATAGCGTCGTTAACTGCTCGATATGCTTTAATAACAGGGAGTGTCGCAAGAATTGTTCCGTTGTGAGAAAAGAGCATGGCGCGGTAAATTAAATTACCCTGTTAATCGCTACTCCAGCCAGTTGAGTTTTTCCAGCGGGTAACCAAGATACCATTTGGTTCGTTCCAGCACAGGGCGAATGTCGAGGCGGCGAATGCCCAGCTCCGGGCGGCTGCTGAGTTCATCACAGGTGGCTTTTAGCGTGGCCAGATCAGGAAAACAGGTAAACGAGATATAGTCTATGTCGCCGCTAATCCGCAAACAATCCATAAATTCCGGAATGGCTTGAATGGCGTTCTCAAAGGCCGACTTGTGGGGTTCCGTGTTGCTGTGCAGATAAATTTCGACGTAAGCAAGAACGTGCTGGCAAATCCTGTCCAGATCCATTTCGGTATGAAAATTAAAAAAGTAGCCCGCTTCCTGCAGCGCTTTTTTGCGCTGAAAGCACGCGCTTGGCGATAAGCCTACGCGCTCAGCCAGTTCCTGGTTCGACAAGTCCGCTTCCTTGTGTACCGTCGCCAGTATTTTTTTATTGTATTCGTCCAGTTTGAGAGTGCGTTTCGCCACGGTTTGCGCCTGCTAAAAAGATTATTTTGTTTTGGACTCTACTAAAAAATCCAGTTTTTGCAATGACATCAACTACGCGAAGATATTTTGTGAGGCATTGCGTAGACTATTCAGCAAATTCTTCTACGGGCAAGGCATTGGAACAACCATACGCTACCGATACATCCCCGGTCGACGGGCACCATAAAGTTAACTGGCCGCGGGTTGCTGCGGTGTCGGCAATGGTCAGCTTTTCGATTCCGACATTTGTTACCGGTATTGAGTTATTCGCAGCGCTGTCCTGGCAACAGGGACTAATAGCGATGGTGATTGGCGCGCTGCTGCTCACGGTCATTGGCGGGATCATGGGCGATATTGGCGCCGCGACCGGTAAAAACTCTTATCTGCTGGTGCAGCAAACATTTGGTAAGCAAGGCGCCGCCGTGCTCAATGTATTATTCGCGCTGTCGCTGGTAGGTTGGTTTGGGGTTAATCTCGACTTGTTTTCAGCGTCGGTATTGCGCGTTGCAGCAAGCTCTGCACTGCCGGTGCCATCAGCAACAGTCGTAGAAGGCATTGCCGGTGTATGCATGATTATGACGACCGTGGTTGGCTTTAAAATGATCAACCGGCTGTCGGTATTATTGGTGCCGGTGATGATGTGTTTTGCCGCCTGGATGGGGTGGATGTCGCTTCAGGAGACAGCCGCGCCAGCAAGTTTACCGCTTACCGACATCGCAACCACGTACACCATTTCTGATGGGGTGAATATGATTGTCGGTGTGATCATCATTGGCGCGATTATTTTACCGGACATTACCCGTTTCAGCCGCCAGCGACGGGGCGGAATATATACCGCCTTCTGGTCGTATCTGGTGGCGCAGTCGCTGGTATTGCTGATTGCCGCCAATGCAGCTGATAGTTTTCATAGTCATGACATTATCGAGATTATCATGGCCTTAGGGTTAGGCAGCGCCGCCCTGCTTATTGTGGTTGCCGGAAGTTGGGTACTTAATTCGCTCAATTTGTACAGTGCTGAGCTGGCTATCAGCGCTAATTTACCCACCCAGGGGAATCGCTGGGTCACGCTGGCGTTGGGTGTACTGGGGATGCTGGCGGCGTTTGGCAATATTCTGGATTATTTTATTACTTTTCTGGCGGTATTAACGGCGTTGTTTATTCCTGTGGCAGGCATTATCGCGCTCGATATTCACTGGTTGAATCGCCGCGATGACGCTGCCAGTAAGCCTGTGCCGGGGTCGCTTAACAAGGGCGCGGCCTGCGCCTGGGCCGCCGGCGCCATCGTGGCGATTTGTGATCAGTTAACCACGCTGCCCTCGCTCACCACTATTTCGGCGATTGATGCGATGTTGCTGTCGGCGTTGGTCTATGGGCTATGGGGAAAGATTTCGCAACCGGGCAACAGGGGGTAACACGTGCGAATTGGAATTGATGTTGGCGGCACGCACACCGACGCCGTCTTACTCAGCGATAACACCGTGTTGGCGTCGATTAAAACCCTCACCACGGCAGATGTCACCGGCGGGGTGTTTAACGCATTAGGATCATTACTGACACAAAGCGGTTATGCCGCGGCTGATATCGACACCCTGATGATTGGCACGACTCAGTTTACCAATGCGGTGGTTGAGCGTAAGTTTCTTGCACCGGTTGGCATTATCCGCCTTGCGCTGCCAAGTGGTAAAGGGTGCCCGCCACTGACCGACTGGCCTGCTGATTTAGCCGGTGCAGTGGGTGGAAATGTGTATGTTTGTCATGGCGGGTTTCTTTACGATGGTAACCCGCTTGCGCCGGTGAACAGCGCCGAAATTGACAAGGTTATTGCCGATATCAATCAACGGGGTATTCGCTGTGTGGCGATATCATCGCCTTTTTCCACTATGAACCCCGGCCCGGAAGAATGGGTCAGAGAGCGGGTGCTTAAGGCTATCCCGGATGTGCGGGTCACGCTGTCGCATCAGTTAGGCAGCCTCGGCTTACTAGAGCGGGAAAATTCCGCCATCCTCAATGCGTCGTTACTGCCGTTTGCTGACACCGTGGTGAGCGCTCTTCAACAAGCACTCCGCCAGCATAATTTTAACTGCCCGGTATATATCAGCCAGAATGACGGCACGTTAATGAGCACCCGCTTTGTGCGCCAGTTTCCGGCCCTTACCTTTGCCTCCGGGCCGACCAATTCGTTACGCGGCGCCTATAAACTTACCGATACTACAGACGCCATTGTCGTGGATATTGGCGGTACTACCTCCGACATCGGGGTGTTGCAGCGCGGTTTTCCCCGCGAGTCTGGCAGTGTCGTTGATGTAGGCGGCGTACGAACCAATTTCAGGATGCCCGACATCCGCGCCGTAGGCCTCGGCGGTGGCAGTCTGGTAAGTGCTGACGGGTCAACGGTTGGGCCGCAATCCTGCGGCCGTGAACTGGTCACTGAAGCGCTGGTATTTGGCGGTAACACGTTAACCGTTACCGATATTGCGGTGGCCAGTGGGGCGGTCAGCCTTGGCGATCCGACCAGGCTGGCCAATGTACCCAGGGCCACCGTTAACAATGCCGCGGCGCGCATTCAACAACTGCTCAATAGCAATATTGAAATGATGAAACCAAACGCCAAGCCGGTACCGGTGATTCTGGTGGGCGGTGGCGCGGTTATCATCAAGGGTGATTTACCCGCGGCGTCAGTCACACTGCGCCCGGAACATGCCGGTGTGGCCAATGCTATTGGTGCCGCCATTGCTCAGGTTGGCGGCGAGTCCGAATCGTTACAATCATACCGCAGCCAGTCTCGGGAGGCCGCCATCGAACAGGTTAAACAGGCTGCTATCAGCCGTGCTGTGGCGGCCGGCGCTCAGCCTGACACCCTGCGAGTGGTGGATATTGAAGAAACCGACGTCCCCTATATGGATGATGGTATCACCCGGGTACGGGTAAAAGTTGTGGGGGAGCTGGGGTCGCCCGGTAACCCGCTAACAGGAGAGCGGTAATATGAATTCCCTGACAGTCGATGATCTCGAAGCGCTGAGTCTTGGAGCGGTGTTTTTGGCAACCGGAGGCGGTGGCGATCCTTATTTGCCCATGTTGCTGGCCCGCCAGGCGCTGCAAGAATATGGACCGGTAACATTGTTACCGGTAGAGGCTCTGGATGATAACGCCCATATTGTGGCTCTGGGCGCGGTTGGGGCTCCGACAGTGAGTCTTGAGTTGTTACCCTCGGTCGACGAGGCCAGCGAAACGCTACGCGAGTACGAAACCCAAACCGGCCACAAGGTCGATGCTGTCGCGGCCTTTGAAGTGGGAGGCGGTAACTCGCTGTTGCCGATAATGGCTGCGGTAGGGCGTGGTTTGCCGGTCATTGATGGTGACGGCATGGGCCGGGCGTTACCCGAAGCGCAAATGATGACATTTGCTATTGCAGGCGCCAAGCCCACTCCGGCAGTCGCCCGTGATTATGCGGGGAATACGGCGAGCTTCAGCACCTCTGATACGCATACCTATGAGCGCCATATCCGGGCCTTTGCAATGGCCGCCGGAGGTATGATCACTGCCGCAGAGCATCCTATGCGGGGCGCCTTTATAAAGCAGGCAATTATACCGGGTACTATTAGTTTTGCCGTGCAACTCGGACAGTTACTCATGCGCCACCGCGGGCCGGTAGAGCAGATCGTGGCGCCGCTTGAGCAGCTTTTTGCCGATTCAGTGTATGGTGTATGCCGACTGCTTTTTACCGGCAAAGTGGTAGATAAAAGCACCAAAATCGTCGGCGGCTACGATGTAGGGACGGCGCTGATTGATGCTTTCGACAGTACGGAAGCGTCGCTGGAAGTGGCCATTAAAAATGAATATCTGCTGGCACGTCAGCAACACAAGATACTGGCCAGTGTGCCGGATCTCATTATCATCGTTGACTATGATACGTCGCAACCGATCAATGCGGAGCGCCTGAAATTTGGTCAGCGAGTGGGTGTGATGGCGGTGGGTTGCCCGGCTTTTTATCATTGTGATGCCGCGCTGGAAGTTGTTTCGCCGCGCGCCTTCGGCTTTGATCTTGATTATCAGCCGCTGACTTAACAGCCAGGCTCAGGCAAAATCGAATTCGAAATCGTAGTAGTGCTTGCCCTTGATATTTTGAATTTGCATATTGCCATACAAGCCCGCCAGCTCACCCGTTGCCGAATCGGGGACCACGATTATGGTAAGTTTTTGCTTGCCTTTACTCATAGTGCCCATGTGCTGCAACGAAAATGTGCCTTGCTTGTCTTGCAACCGCCCGCGAAATACCTCAAAGGCGACGTAGCTTGCAGAGCCTTTAACGGCAGTACGTTTGCTTAGCATCTGGCCATTTGCAGTGCCGGCCAGCTCACCGCTAAACGATTTGTTAATTAACATGCGGCCCATATCTAGCTCATCCTGCTGTGGGGTTAATTCAACGATAAATTCACCTAACACTCGTTGCATTCCCTGTTACTCCTTTACAATGACTTAACAAATAGCCGAACCCTATCGGATTTTTTATGAAAGTCATGGGTCTGTGTTGATCAATGGTACGGCCAGTTGCGAAATTTAGTCAATGAATTTTTGTCTGATTCGCAATGTGCGTGGCTTACCGATACACTAATCCAGTCGGGTACTTGATGCGTAAAATGTCATAGCGTTAACACCAAAGCCCGTTATAATACGCGCCAAATCATGTCGTGGCAGCATTGCCACTCGAAGGTTGGCTCAAATAATTGCAAAAGGTACTACATACAATGGTTGGAACGTCAGGGAACTGGTCGATAGAAGAAGCCGAACGCATTTATGGCGTTTCCCGGTGGGGAGGTGGTTATTTTCACATTGGCGAAAACGGCAATATTAAAATAACGCCAAACCCGTCAGATCCCTCAGTGCAGATTGATTTCAAAGCGGTTATCGAGGAAATTCATGAGGAAGGCGTACAACTGCCAGTAGTGGTGCGTTTTCACGATATTTTACGCTCGCAGGTTGCCAACCTGAATACCCACTTTCGAAATACCATTAGCGAAGCGGAATACCAGGGTGAGTACCATGGTGTTTATCCGGTTAAGGTTAACCAGATGCGTGAAGTGGTTGAAGAAGTGGTTGATGCCGGTGCGCCATTTAATTATGGCCTCGAAGCGGGCTCGAAGGCCGAGTTACTGACCGTTCTGGCGTTGAACAACAACGAAGACTCCCTGACGGTACTGAATGGTTATAAAGACGAAGAATTTATGCGCTTGGCGCTGCTAGGCCGTAAGTTGGGTCGTCGTATGGTGGTGGTGGTTGAGAAGTACTCTGAACTGTTACTGCTGGTAAGAATAGCCAAGGAACTCAAGATTGATCCAATCATTGGCGTGCGGGCGAAAATGACCGTAAAAGGGCGTGGCAAATGGGAAAGCTCGGGCGGCGACCGTGCCAAGTTTGGATTGAGTTTTGCCGAAATTATAAATACTGCGCGCTATCTGAAAGAGCATGATATGGCGCACTGCTTTAAGCTGTTGCACTTTCATATCGGCAGCCAGCTGACAGACATTCGCTCCGTGAAAGAAGCGATTTCCGAAGGTGGCCGAATTTATGCTGAGCTGCATAAAATGGGCTTCCCGCTGGACTATGTTGATGTGGGCGGTGGCCTGGGTATTGATTACGACGGTACCGCCTCCACCAGTGAATCATCGCGCAATTACAGCATGCAGGAATATGTTTCTGATGTAGTCTACGGCATGAAAGAAATGTGCGATCTTGAAGGGGTTCCGCACCCTAATCTGGTCAGTGAAAGTGGCCGTGCTATTACTGCACATCATAGCTGTGTGATCACCGAAATCATGGGCGAAATTAAGTCAAACAGCGCCGCAATCGACACTGGTCCGAAGGATGGTGAGCACTATTTCGTTAAGAATATGCGCGAAATGATCAGTAATTTTGATCAACAAACCAACATGCAGGAATTGTATAACGATGCCTCCCAATACAAGGAACAGGCGCTGGATGCGTTTAAATTAAGCGTACTGTCGCTTGAGGAACTGGCGAAAATCGAAACCATGTATTGGGAAATCATGACGCGGCTGCAGGCTTATTATGCCCAGGCCGAATATGTGCCCGAAGAATTACAGGAGCTGGATTTTAATCTGTCTTCGCAATACTTGTGCAACTTCTCGGTATTTCAGTCGGCCGCTGACACCTGGGCGATTGATCAGTTATTACCGGTAGTGCCGATTTCACGTTTGCATGAGCGCCCCGAAATTAACTGCTCACTGGTAGATATTACCTGCGACAGCGACGGCAAGATTGATCAGTTTTCAGTAGGGCGTGAAATTACCGACGTGTTACCTATGCACCGCCTTAAGGCGAATGAACCCTACTATATCGGGCTGTTTCTTACCGGTGCTTACCAGGACGTGATGGGCGATATGCACAACTTGTTTGGTCGTCTCAATGAAGTGCATATTTTTAGCTACGATGACGATCCACAAGACTTTTACATAGAAGAAGTCGTAAAGGGCTCATCAGTAGAGGACGTCCTCAGTATTATGCAATACAACCCGAAAGCCATGGCCTACGACATGAAGCGTCTGATCGACAAGCAAGTGTCGGCCGGCGTTATCAAGCCCCGTGAAGGTGTACGCTGGACCGATTTTTACGAAGATTGCTTAAGTGGTTACACGTATTTGAAGACAGCCAAATAACTTATTTACCCAGGCTCTCGTGTCGGGCCTGGTTAAAGTAAGCTTTCCAAAAGTCGGCAGTTGTGGTGTTAATGAGATTAGATTCTGCATTCATCAGCATCACATAGCCGGCTTTGTGTTTAGGCGAGAAGGACACATCGGCACGGTAGCCTTTTACCCAGCCGCCGTGGTAGTTAAGTACTTCGCCAGCATAGTCATACACCCGCCATCCGAGTCCGTAGTGCGCATCTTTCAGATCTTCTCGCCAGCCACGCCGGTAGACTTCCCGGCTGGTGCGAACCCGTGGCGTGGTGACCGCTTCAACCACATCTTCCGGTACCACGGTAGGAAACTCCAGCAACATAGCTTGCAGCCAGCGGGTCATATCGTTAATGCTGGCATTCACTCCTGCTGCGGGGGCAAAGCGATAATAATTACTTTCTACCGGCCCTTCCTGCCAGCGATTGCGGGCAATGGCAATATGCGGCCTCGCCCAACTTTCTGAGGCCAGCAGGCCGCCTTTACCCGCACTGGCTGTTTGCATACCCAGGGGGGTGAGGATCTGCTCTTGTAACTGGCGATGATATGAGGTGTTACGACTCACAAAATACTCTTCAATGGCGCCGAACAAGGCATTTTGATAGGTATAACATTCGCCGGGTGCGCACAGCGGCTGTAAGCCAGCCAACTGACTTAATACACGCTTGAGAGGGTAGTTTGCTTCGATAAGGTTGTCATAGGCATTTGGCATAAAGCCACTGGACTGGCCGAGAATATGGCCAAGGGCAAGATCAGGATTCAGGGTGCCATTTTCGCCCAGGGTATCGCTCAACTCGGTAACCGGTGTATTCCAGTGCAATTGCTGCTGACGCACGAGTTTGGCCATAAGCACCGAAGTAAAGGTTTTTGAGACCGACGCTAAACGAAACACGGTATCTTCGGTGATCGGCTCACCGCCGCGGTGAGTTTTGCCATACACGTAGATAACCGGCGACTTACCCTGTTGGTAAAAGACCATCGCGTAGCCCGGAATATTATACTTTTCGGCTTGTTGTTGGACCTCGGCGGCGTAGTCGGCGAACCATTGCTCGGTAGCGATCACGTCGCGACTTGCAGCGCAACCGAGCAAAAACAACAATGCGACCAGCACATACTGGCGCAGCGAATAAAAATCTGGCAAACGACACTCCCAGGTAACAACACTATAAAGGGATAGAAATAATCAAATCTGTGGCTATTATGCGGTGGCAAGGCGATGCAATCAACTTCACAGACAAAGCGTTAGACGCTTAAAATTAAATAGAGTTCCGATTTCTTCGTATGATAACGCACGAAGCGCGATAGAATAGCACGTTCATTGGTTAAGATGGGATAACGCATGATTAGCGCAACGCAGTCTCAACAATATGCCCGCGCGCGTTTGTCGCGGGATCCGCGCTTTGATGGTTGCTTTTACGTGGCGGTGAGGACGACCGGGATATTTTGCCGGCCAATCTGCCCAGCACGTTTGCCCGCAGAAGCCAATGTTACCTACTATCACTATGCGCAGCAGGCAATTGAACAGGGTTTTCGGCCCTGTCTGCGCTGCCGGCCCGATAGCGCGCCGGGTTCGTTTGCCTGGCAGGGGGTCAATACCACAGTTCAACGCGCCCTTAAGCTACTCAGCAACGAACTGGCAACCCCCATTGCAACAATTGCGACGCGGCTGGGTATCTCCGAACGCTATTTAAACAAGTTGATCAGCGCCGAAGTGGGTGTGTCGCCAAAACGTTTTCAGTTACATAGCCGCTTGTTGTTTGCCAAGCGCTTGTTACAACAAACCAGTATGCCGGTTACCGATATTGCGGTGGCGGCCGGTTTTAGCTCCGAACGGGGGTTACAGAGCCATTTACATACTCAGTTTCGATTAACGCCAACCCAGTTACGGGGGAAACACAATGCTGTTAAAGAGAGTGCAGTTAAAGAGAGCGCTGTTGAAGCCAGCGCGGTTGGGAGCACCGTTATGCAAGTAGTGTTAGCCGCTAAACAGCCCTATAACTGGCCGCAGGTGCGCGATTTTTTGCGGGTCAGAGCGCTGTCAGGGGTTGAGCAGGTCACCGACAGCGCTTATCACCGCCAGTTTTTAATCGATGATAAGCCAGGCGAAGTGGTTGCAACCTATGACGCCGCCAAAGGTGGCTTTATGGTGCGTCTGCTAGTGGCCCACGCCGCGCATATCCAACCCATTCTGACAACGCTGCGCCGGGTGCTGGATGTTGATACCGACCCTGCGCTTGTCAGTGAGGCATTATTGAGCTGTGGTCTGCGTCCTGCGCAAGTAACGCCGGGGCTACGCTTGCCCGGCGTGTGGAGTGTATTTGAAGCTGGCTGTCGGGCAATTGTGGGTCAGCAAGTGAGCGTCGGTGCGGCCATTACCCAACTGCAGCGCATTACCGATACGCTGGGCCTGCCTACGCGAACCGGCAAAGTGTTTCCCAGTGCCGAAGCCGTCGCCGACAATCCACTGGATATGTTAAAAATGCCGGGGGCGCGCAAACAGGCGCTGGTGCGTTTTGCCCAGGCTTGTGTAGCGCGTGACGCAGGTGAACTCACCGACGATGAAATACTGGCAATAAAAGGTATTGGCCCCTGGACATTAGAATACATTAGAATGCGCGGTCGCAGCGATCCGGACCGCTTTTTAAGCAGCGATCTGATTGCCAAACGGCAAGCCGCAAAGTTAGCCATCGATGCCCAAAAAGCGGCGCCCTGGCGCAGTTATTTAACCCTGCAGCTATGGCTGCTGGCCGGTCAGCAACAGGAGGATGCATGAGTCAGGCGTTAAGTTACCTGGAAAGTCCCTGTGGTGTTATTGCCATAGCCGGTGATGACTACGGCCTCACCAGCGTTGCCTTTGTGGAGGACGCTACCCTGCCCGAAAATCCGTCGTTAGTGACGCAGCAATGCTGCAGTCAGTTAGCGGCGTATTTCGCCGGTACATTAAAGGTGTTTAACCTCCCGCTTAATCCTGCGGGAACCGCTTTTCAGCAGCGCGTTTGGCGCCAGCTAAGCGCCATTGAATACGGCCAGACAACCAGTTATGGCACCGTTGCAACGCGGCTTGGGCAGCCTACCGCCTCGCGCGCAGTAGGTATGGCCAACGGTAAAAACCCGTTGGCCATTATTGTGCCCTGTCACCGCGTAATAGGCAGTAACGGTACCCTTACCGGTTACGCTGGCGGACTAACGCGAAAACGTTTTTTATTATCTTTAGAAGGAGCCTTGTAAGTGACATCCCGCGAACTTAGCGCGTTAATTTTGCTGGGCGCCATTTGGGGCGCATCCTTTATGTTTATGCGCGTGGCGGCCCCCGAATTTGGCGTAGTGCCACTGGTAGTATTACGCACCTCACTGGCTGCTCTGGTGTTTGTGCCGTTTTTGCTGGCCCGTGGCGGGGCTCGGCAGATGCTGTCGTTGTGGCGTCCGTTGTGCGTACTCGGCGCTATAAACACCGCCATTCCTTTTGCCCTGTTTAATTTTGCCAGTTTGCATTTACAGGCGGCGGTATTGGCTATCTTAAATGCCACGGCCCCCATGTTTGCAGCCTTCGTGGCGTTTATCTGGCTGAAAGACCGGCTACATGTCAGTGCCGTATGGGGACTGATCATTGGTTTTGGCGGCGTAGTACTGATAAGTCTGGACAAAACAGTCGGGAATCAAATTAGTATCGCGCCGGTGCTCGCGGTGATTGCTGCGGCATGTTGTTATGGCTGGGGCGCCTGCATCATGAAAAAATGGCTGACCGGAGCCAGGCCGGTGGCGGTTGCTGCAGGCAGTCAGTTATGGGCCTCATTGTTACTGGCACCGGTTGCGTTAGCCCAGTTGCCGCCGCAGTGGCCCTCTTCGCTGGCCTGGGTTAATGCCCTGGCGCTGGCGATTGGCGGAACCGGTCTGGCCTATTTATTGTATTTTTATCTTATTGGCTCTGCCGGACCGGCCAAGGCTGTGATGGTGGGGTATTTAGTACCGTTGTTTGGGATTATATGGGGTGTTTTGCTGCTCGATGAAGTGCCCAGCCTATGGGACTTCGCCGGTGGCGGGCTGATCCTGCTGGGCATTACTCTGACCTCGGGTATTGCCCAGCGTATGGTTGTTTTGGTAAAGCGTCGGCTAGTCGTCGATTAACTGCACGCGGACCAGATTTCTACCATCACGTTGAGCCTGGTACAGGGCATCCTCCGCGTGCGCGCTTATTTCATTTAACGGGCGTTTGGAAGCCGAAAATGACACGCCAAAACTGGCTGTTAAGTGCATTTCCGGGTATTCACCGGGCGGTGGTAATATTGCCACACCATGGCGTAACCGGTGGGCGAGTTCCTGCGCTTCGCGGGGACCCATATCCGGCAGTAAAATAACAAACTCGCCACTGCTCCAGCGACCCAGCACATCAATGTCACGCATATGTGCAGTGATAAACTCAGAAACTTTCTCCATGACCTGGTCGCCGGCATTGCGGCCGAACTGATCATTAATATCCATGAAGTGATCGACATCCACCATGATCACGCTCAACGATGAATAGTTTTCTATCAGCGTCTGATAACTGACTTCAATCTGATTGCGATCCGGCAGCCGGTGTGTGTTACGGATAATAAGCTCAGGCTTTAGATCGCGTCTGAAGTAATACAGCAAATTGTAAATAAGTAAAAATAGCGAAAAGATCACCAACAGCAGAGTGACAACGCTAATAATAAAGCCCTGTGATATTTCGGTTTGACGGGCGTCGAGCGGGCTGAGTAAATAGACCGTCCAATTAAACTGCGGAAGCTCCACCTCAGCGATCAGATGGTCACCGCCATCTATATTCACTAACAGGTTATTGAGTGAATTGTTAGCGCGCACATCTCTGGGCAAACTGGCATACCAGGGCAATTCTGACAGGTTGGTGAATTCAGAATATTTAGGAATGAGGTTACTGTCAGACGACAACATAATATCGCCGTTACCGTCTACAAACAAAAAGTCGTAGCCATATTGTCGTTTGTAGGAGCCGAATACGGAGACAAAGCTTTTGAGGCTCTTGCCAACGCCAAAAAAGCCTAAAAATTTGCCGTCGTCATCGTATATTTTTATATCGATATAAAAGTGCGGTTTTTCCCACTTACCAATATCAGCAACGGTATCAGCCTCGCCGTCGCGGTATTTAAAATACCAGGAAACCTCACCTTTAATTAAGCTGAACTTGGAGCCATCGGAATGGTACTGCGTGCGCGTGAGTTCGCTGGCGATAAAAAACGACAGGCCAAACTCTTGCTCAAGTCTTTTTAGCGTTGCGAAAATGTTACTTTCGGGGACAGCGTCGTTCTCCATGAGCGCGACAAGCTCGCGAGATTTGCTCAGCGCCTCTGAGATATGCAATGGCTCAAGTATTTGCGTGACAATTAACGATACTGCCGGTGACAATGACTGCTGTTGTGCTCTGCTCTGTTCGGCAACGATTTTTGAAATACTGAAATGTACTAACGTGACGATAGCAATTACCACAACCGCAAAAAGTAACAAAATACTACGGTGTAAAGTCCTGAATGCATTCACTTGCTTTGCTTTGCTCCATGGTTAAGAAATAACCTGTAGATCGCAATCATACAACTTGCGGTGTTTTTTCGCTACCATTGAAGGGCAATGACAGGCGTACAATTTTGCTTTATGCGACGACCGACTTAATTGCGCGCTGACTTGTGTTGGCACCTTGGTTACACTACTCACAATATCACATCACAAGGACTAATCATGGCATTTTCTGTTGTTGTACTGGCGGCTGGTAAGGGTACAAGAATGAAGTCGGCGCTCCCAAAGGTACTGCATCCTGTAGGCGGTGAACCAATCGTACAGCGAATTATTAATACTGTAGAGTCGCTCGATACACAGGCTGTGCATTTAATTTATGGTCACGGTGGTGATCAGCTAAAAGCCGGTCTTTATGGCAACACCATTAACTGGTGTTTGCAGGCAGAGCAGCTCGGTACAGGGCATGCGGTAATGCAGGCAGCAGAGCATATCAATGATAACGAAGACGTGATGATACTGGTTGGTGATGCACCCTTAATTAAAGCAGCTACCCTGCAGCGCCTGATTGAAACCAAGGCCACCTGTGATTTGGCATTACTCACTGTTAACCTTGATGATCCGAGCGGCATGGGGCGGATTATCCGTCAGGACAACAAGATTGTGGCCATCGTAGAACATAAAGACGCCACTGAAGCACAAAAAACGATCCGCGAAATTAATACCGGCATGATGATGATGGCCGGACGCGATCTGAAACGCTGGCTCAACGCACTTACAAACCACAACGCCCAAGGCGAATACTATTTAACCGACGTGATAGCCATGGCCGCGGCAGAAGGTAAAAACATACAGGCCGCGCAACCTGAACTGCCTGTCGAGGTGGAGGGGGTAAATAACCGTGTGCAGCTGGCGCGTTTGGAGCGCACTTTACAACGCTGGCAAGCCGAAGAACTCATGATGGCAGGCGTGACGCTGGCCGATCCGCAGCGCATTGATATACGCGGAAGCCTCACTACCGGCGAGGATGTGTTTATTGACGTCAATACCGTGGTACAAGGCAAGGTAACGCTGGGCAATAATGTGCGCATTGGTCCCAACTGCATACTCATAGACTGTGATATTGCTGACCACGCGGTGATCGAAGCCAACAGCATAGTTGAACAGGCAAGCGTCGGGCCGCACTGCAGTGTTGGCCCTTTTGCGCGCTTGCGCCCGGGCACGGTACTGGAGACCAAGGCCAAAGTTGGTAACTTTGTTGAGGTGAAAAAAGCGCGCCTGGGTGAAGGCGCTAAAGCGAATCATCTGACTTACTTAGGCGATGCTGACATCGGTGCCCATAGCAATATTGGCGCCGGCACCATTACCTGTAATTACGATGGCGTAAATAAGTCGAAAACCCGTATTGGAGAAAATGCCTTCATTGGCTCGAACTCAGCATTGGTGGCACCGGTTGAGATAGGCGCCGGGGCAACCGTAGCAGCCGGCTCTATTATTACCGCAAAAGTGCCCGATGACGCACTTGCTGTAGCCCGCAGCAAACAACGCAACATCGCTGGCTGGCAACGCCCTGACAAAAAGCCATCAGGGCAGTGAGCATTCGTACTTTAGTGGTGGGCTTTGGCTACGCTGCACAAACCTTTCATGTGCCCTTTTTAGAGGCAATAGACGCGTTTTTTATTGACGGGGTGGTGTCGTCTGACAGCGCGAAAGTTGAGCGCGTCTTACCCGGTGTTAGGGTGTATGACAACCTCGAAACTGCGCTACAACAGGCGCAGTTTGATTTGGTGATCGTTACCACGCCCAATCACCTGCATGCGCCACAGACTGAACTTGCGCTCAGTGCAGGCTGCCATGTGTTAGTCGAAAAGCCGTTCACGTTGTCGGCGTCTGAGGCGCAGACGCTGGTTACCTTAGCCAAACAACAACAGCGTCACCTGTGCGTGTTTCATAACCGGCGTTTTGACGGTGATTTTCTCACCATTAAGCAATTGCTTGCCGAGCTTGCGGTGGGCGAGGTAAAGCGGTTTGAAAATCGCTTCGACCGCTTTCGTCCGCAGCCGCGTAATCGCTGGCGCGAAAACGCCGGGCCGGGCAGCGGTATCTTTTGGGATTTAGGCCCGCACCTGATTGATCAGTGCCTGCAATTATTTGGCCTGCCTGACACAGTGAGTGCATCAATTAATACGCTGCGGGCAGGGGGCGAATCGGATGATGCCTTCGACGTGAATCTGCATTACCCAACATTACAGGCTGTGGTAGGGAGTTCGCCCTTTGAAGCCGCGCCGACATTGCGATTTTCGTTGCAAGGCACCGCTGGCAGCTACCGCAAATACCATCTTGACCCCCAGGAAGCACAGCTTAAAAATCATCGTAAGCCGGGCGACGCAGACTGGGCTATCACGCCCACTGAGCAACATGGCGTATTATACAAAGCAGATAGCCACCAGATTTACCCCACATTAACGGGTGACTACACGGGTTTTTATACCCAACTGGGTAAGGCCCTTGAGCCCGGCGCCACCACGCCAGTGCCGGTACCGGCCGATACCATCGTTAATGTCATCGCCGTGATCGAACTGGCCAAAAAAGCCGCGCTAACAGGCACCAGGTTACCGGTAGATACGGCGAAGCTTAACTCACAGGCAGGTGCGGGTGCATCTGACTAACTCAACCGTGCTGGGGATTGGCGATCCCCAGGCCCGCCTGCGGGTGTATATTGGTAACCGGCCAAACACCGTGATTGAACATGCAACGCCTGGTATTACACCGCTGGTCGCGGGTAATATCTGCCGGATTGGTCAGGACTGCGGTAATGGCTGGCGTAAAGTGTTTAACGTATTTGCCAAACTGGCCTATGCACTGCCTTCCCCGGCGAGCTTTCGCCAGGGGCATCCGCGCTGGCAGGCTTTTCGGGATAATAGTTTGTTGCAGGCAAATTCTGACTGCGCGCTGATGTTTAGCGAGCCAAAGGAGTTCAGCAAGGATGCGATCCACATTATTAGTGGTAAAACCTTTGCCAATACCCTGCATATTGCGCCGTCTTTGCACTGGATAACGCCTGACTTTGCTATCGACGCACAGCGTCACGTTGTGGTGTGCCCCTATTTTGATTACCGGCAGTTATCTAACAGCAAGATCCTGTTTTTGGTTGAACTGTTAGCCGAGTATCAATATTTGCCGCGGCTTTCTGGCAAATAAGTGGTTTACGTTTCATAATGAGCGCAAATTAAAAGTCAGATGCTTGCCTTTGGGTACAGGCCTGTGCGAGCGTCTGACGCCAATAAAGTAATAATCATCAAGGTAAAGCAGAGCAAACAAACCTCTGCTAACGGAGAAATGTATGTGTGGGATCGTTGGCGCAGTTGCCGAGCGTAATGTGGTAGAGATTTTGCTCGAAGGCCTGAAACGGTTGGAATACCGCGGCTACGATTCTGCGGGCGTTGCACTGCTAAGCGCAGATGGCACGATTAACCGGGTTAGACGCACCGGCAAAGTTCAGGCCCTGGTTGATGCGCTAAGCCAACAGGATGCCCTGGGTTCAACGGGCATCGCCCATACCCGCTGGGCGACCCACGGCGGCGTGACCGAAGCCAATGCACACCCCCATTACTCCAGCGACCGCATAGCCGTGGTCCACAACGGTATTATTGAGAATTATCAGTCTTTACGAGAAAACCTGGTAAAACAAGGATATACCTTTACCAGCGACACCGACACCGAAACCATTGCCCACACCGTAAACGAAGCGTTAAAGAACGCAGATTCTTTATTGGCCGCAGTGCAGGCATCAGTTAAGCAATTTCATGGCGCCTACGGTACGGTTATTATGGATCGCACCGATCCGGCAAAGCTGGTGGTGGCCCGTTCAGGCAGCCCGTTAGTGATTGGCTTAGGCCTTGGCGAGAACTTCATTGCCTCTGATCAAATGGCTTTATTACCGGTCACGCGTCGTTTCATCTTTTTGGAAGAAGGTGATGTGGCGGAAATAACCCGTCGCAGTGTGTCGATTTTTGATAAAGACGGCAATGCCGTTGAGCGCGATATTATTGAATCAAGTGTTGAGCATGATGCCGGCGATAAAGCGGGCTACCGCCACTACATGCTCAAAGAAATTCACGAACAGCCGGTGGTGGTGCGTAACACGTTGCAGCATCGTATTGACGACACCGGCTTACTGCCAGATATTTTTGGCAACGGTGCCGATGAGATATTTGCCAAAGTAAAGCACGTGCAAATTGTGGCGTGCGGTACCAGCTATCACGCCGGTATGACTGCGCGATACTGGCTTGAGCAGTATGCCAATATCTCATGTAACATCGAAATAGCCTCGGAGTTTCGTTACCGTAAATCGGTGGTACACCCTGACAGTCTGCTGGTGACCATTTCACAGTCTGGCGAAACCGCCGATACCCTGGCGGCCCTGCGGTTAGCCAAAGAGCTTGGCTATATGGCGAGCCTGACCATCTGCAACGTGCCGGGCTCGTCGCTGGTTCGTGAATCGGATATGGCCTTTATGACCCGCGCCGGTGCTGAAATTGGCGTTGCTTCTACCAAAGCATTCACCACCCAGTTAACCGCTTTTTTGATGCTGACACTGGCTCTGGGCAAACACAACGGTATTGCCAGCAACGACCAAAAGACCATTATTCAGGCGCTGCTCAACTTACCGGCGAAGTTAGAAGAAACCCTGGCCATCACCCAGGGCATTGAGGATTTAGCCGAAGAATTTGCCGATAAAAATCACTCTCTGTTTTTAGGCCGTGGCGATCAGTACCCGATAGCCATGGAAGGGGCGCTAAAGCTCAAAGAAATTTCGTATATTCACGCCGAAGCCTATGCCTCCGGTGAGTTAAAACATGGTCCGCTGGCGCTGATAGACGAAGAAATGCCGGTGATTGTGGTTGCGCCCAACAACGAATTACTCGAAAAGCTCAAATCCAATGTTGAGGAAGTGCGCGCCCGTGGCGGCATTATGTACGTATTTGCAGATAAAGACGCCGCCTTTGCCAGCGACGACACCATGCGGGTGATTAACGTACCACACTGCGATGGCCCGATTGCCCCCATCATTTACACGCTGCCGCTACAGCTACTGTCTTACTATGTGGCGCTGATCAAAGGCACAGATGTCGATCAGCCGCGGAATCTGGCAAAGAGCGTAACGGTGGAGTAGACAGCATTTTCATTTTGCTCTGTTTGTCACATCCAAACTAAGTTGGAAAAGTTATAAACAAGGATGGAAAGTGACAAACAAAGTTGGTAAGCACCATATTCATTACAAATGTTTTAACTTGGTGCCTAATCAATTAATGCAGACGTCATATGTTGAGAAGTTGACTAGGAAACGTAATCGAGACCAATTCTAGATGTGCTGATGCCCACCCTTTGGATGTAATTCAATGCGTAGGCATACCTTAGCTTGCATATTACTGTCACCTCTTTCTGCTCTGTTGATACATTTTCTTCAGTTATTACGAATTGCTTTATTGTTAGCTTCCCGTTCTGAATAACTCCTCCTGATTCAGCTACGAAAGTTTGCCAATTAACTTTGAGATTGGATGGATGTTTCTCATCACCGATACTATTGATTCCTAATGCGACGACTTCACCGTTGTCCTCTATGAAACAGTAACCTCCGCCATTAATATGTTTTGAACTAAGATTATCCGGATTTTCTTTATTGAGTTGGAAAGCAGTAAACGGTAGTAGGGTATTATTTTTACCCCTAAAGGCGATAGAGTTCTGTCCTGGTTGAAGATCACATGCTGGTGTCGCGCAAACCCACCACTGGTCATCCATTTTGAATATATGGCCGCTATCCAGTTGTTCCGGAGTATTACCTTTGGAAGGAAGCGTCGACACATAATTATTGTACTGAGCGATGGCTTTATTGGATTCTTTCTCTTTTCCCAAATCGACTAGATAGTGAGATAAAAAATCTTGGCCATTCTTTAAATCTATTGCAATGATTTGATTTCCAAATTCCACTATTTTGTCTTCAATTAGAAAAGAAAGCCCCTCTGATTGTCTAGTGACATGCTCTCTTAGCTTTTGCTCTCTGAAGATTGATTTCTGGTCGATTAAAATATCTTCTCGACCTCCATTTCGGATATCTCGATAGAAAAGAGCAAAAAGGTTATTTTTCAATAACGCGTCATCTTCTGCATCAACACCAATTCGGTTCAATTCATATCTATATTTTGCTGACAGAAGTCGAGAAGGCGTAGGCTTCCAATCAATTAGCGCATTTTCTAATTCCTCTAATAAGTTTGAGAGTCCTTTATTTATAAAGCAAACAAACCCTCTGGAAGAGCGTATCCATTTAGTATGTTCTTTAAAACTCCAAACCAGGCCTTTAAGGGCCTCGGAAGCTAGCTCATTTTTTAACTGCTCATTAATAAAATTAATTGCCCACAATAAAAAAGTCTTTTTTTGGTGGATATCGAATTTTAAATTCTCTGACAATTGAAATAACGGTGCTAGTGGACCCCTATTAGATAAGTATTCGCCGAGTGCTTTTTTGTACCCTAATTGTCGAGCATATAAATATTGTGATCTGGCGAAACATTCTTGAACTTTCCTTCTGTCAAAATCTCCAGAATCCTCCAAGCCACTTATTAATATCTCGGATTGTTCGATAGATGCTAAGTCATCTTCAGTGTATTGCGTAGCACAACTATCTAAAAGTGACGTAAGACAGGACTCTGCTACATCTTGAAGGTCTGGTTCGTCGGTGTGGACGATTATTAAATTAAAGTGCTGATTAGATAGTACTGAGTGTAGAATTTTTCGAGCTTTATCCCCTCCGAGTCCGGTAGAGGCTCCTTCTAGATTGTAATCTAAAACTAATAGATCAGATTGATGTAAGTGGGTTGCCAACTGTGGTGCTGTTTCTACACTATTGTCTGAGTGGTCACTATCAACTGCATCGTGTATATCAATCACAAAGCCAGGATTTCTTTCTCGAAATTTTTTAATTACCTCAAATGGTCCCATTGCTTTCGTTCTCCATAGCTTCCGCTGTGAAATAACATCTTGCTGGGAATCTTTTATATTACCATCGAGTTGTGCGTTAAAGATCTCTTCCCATGTGGGATATTGGTCATCAACTATCAGTACTGACCTAAGTGGCTTAATGAATGCCTCATTAACCAAATCTGCAAAGTTATTCAAAATAGACTCCCTTTAAATCAATGATGAAATTTGCACCATCTAATATTTTGAATTTTGATTCCTTGGCATAGAGGATAGAGTGCCCACTAGCCATCAAATTTACTCGACACAAGTACAACCCAATACCGCGACCACCGCTCGATTTCCTAGTAAAAAACATTTTGAACAAATTTTGTTGATCTAACTCATCTATTCCAGGCCCGTTATCGGAAACGATGACCTTACTGTCACGAATAGAAAGGAGAACTTGAGGATTCTCAGTACCTGAGTTTACTAACCAATAAACGCTATTATTTACTAAATTGACAAAAACCGGGAGTAAGCGTGAAGGTAGCTCATCAACTTTCAAGCGTTGAAACTCTTCTGTTGCAGTTATCCTTATAGCCCTGGAGCGAATTACCGTATCGAAGAAGCCCTGCAAATAATTCAGAATCTCTTCACCTGAAATAATCCTTCTAGTGCGAGATCCAGATATTTTTAGTGGTGATAAAAACTCGAGCTGATGGCTGAGTGCTTCGAATCCTTCTACCACTAAACGTGTACCAGGAATATCTCCGTTACTCTTGATCTGTCGAATACCTTCTCGGATCATTCTTTCATTACTGTTTAGCTCGTGCCCGAGTATTTCAACTGTAACGCCCAATTGTGCTAGTTGATTGATTCGATTTAAATCGTCTTTAAGTGCAATATTTTCTGCGATTCCCTGCCGAGCAATTAATTCGATATTGATGTTTTCACTCATCAATTCGAGTGACTCTAAATATGGTTGAAATGTGTCTTCATTCTCGGTATCCAAAATAGAATGAATGTTGCCCATTTCCACGAGCGCTTTGTCCAGACTAAGACGTCCAGCTCGTACTTGTTCAACTAGGGGTAAGGCTAATCCATGGAACTGTTTATTACGCTCGTCAAATAGCATTTCAACACGTTTACTTTCCGTTTCCTGAATTGTATTTATGGCCTTTTTCCAACTTCGTAGCCGAGCCTGAATTCTGCTAGCATGGCTTTGCAATTGTTTGTGAGCAAGTTCTTCAGGTTTAGATGGCTTAATTTTTTCAATTGCTTCTGTCCGAACCGCTTCGAGTGTCTTTACTCTTTCTTGTATTGTTGAATACAAACGACGGAATGCCCGGTAATCGTCTTCAGACGCTCCTAATCTTGCAGGTGCGCCGGTGATTCTGAGGTCGCTTAGTTGATCATTAATCTTGTTGATAAGCTCTTGCGTGTTATCTAGGTCTTGTTCGTTTTCGACCTTGAATTCAGAATTTACTTCACAGGTTTCGTCATACAAGCTATTTATTTTGGGTAAATTTCGTTTTAACCGCCCTCTAAATGCCTTTGCATTCTTTTTAGCTAACTCTTTGCGTTGTTGTTCAGCTCTTTCTTTTTCATTTTTTTCTTGAATATCAGGCAGTAATTCATCTCTTAGTTCTGATGCTTGACCGAAATATTCATAAGCCGCCTTTCTTAGTATATTAATGACGATCAGCTTTATTGCCTTCGCACTAGCATTATCAATAAACCCTTCTCTTCCAGCTTTATCTCTCAAATTAGGGTTTTGCTCTCGAGAAATGGAAATTCGACCAAACATTCTTCTTGCGTTCCAAAATTCCCGTCCGGCAGAAATGCTTCTGCGAGTTTCAATTTCAAAGAAGTCATTGTCTACACGGCCATATGGTAGTACACGCAATCCATTTCGGAACACCAAAAAGCCGCTGTGTTTGTCTGCTAAATCCCTAAACCTAGCAAACTGCTCATCTGATAATGTTGAGCTATTGCGAACTTGCTCAAAGGTGGCTGCATGCAATCCGAATTTACCTATGTAAGTTGTGGGACCTTTTGGAATTTTTAAATCTTTTGGTGGGTTAATGACATACTCAGAGCCTAGTTTGCGCCATTCTCCGAAGGCTTTTATTTGACCTCGGAAAACTCCATTTTCATCTACATTTCCGCTTATCACATGTTCCATTTCTTCAGTAATAGAGCGGTTTAGTAAAGATCTTTCGTCTTCAATTATTGCTTCACATGTATAGCTATCCCAAATTCGAACCTCATAAGTGAATTCGGGATCAAACGAATTTTCTTCGTTTGATATACTGTCTACAAAAGGATCTGTGAAAGCCGAGAGTGTGGCAAAAAATTGCTTGCGTATTTCCTTGGTGGAAGGGCTTGGGTCCGCGCTTCTTAATTGAGCCTTTATATCATCATTAATTTCCGACACGAGTAATGCTGTGCCATGACCGCTTTTATCTTGCCAGACAGACCATGGTTGAAAGTGCTTTTCTTCGAAGTATGCACTTATAATCGTTTCTGCAATTGCATCTGATGGTTTAACTGAATCTGGCGTATTTTCTAATGTGAGTTTGTCGAAGGTAGTCCATGCAAGTTCTAAACGTTTTGTTCGTTCAAGGTCTTCTGGTGTTCCCCATATGTTTTCAGTTAAACGTTCGAACATATCTGGAAGTAGATTGATCAACTCATTGGGGGATGCAAAACGTGTTATGGGAACTTCTAAATCAGATAACAGCAGATATGGGTTCTCAAACACTCGCCAATCTATTAGTGCAGCAATAAAGTCATGATTTTTGCGCTTGCTTACTATGAGAAGTAACGGGCCTAAATTGGCGGAAGAAAGCCTGCCTATTCCCTTCTGTCCCTGCTTTGTTCTTTTCGGTAAGCCGTCCCTATCTTCCTCATTGTCTGCTTTTGTATCGAACTTAGATTCTGTGCCTACTACGAGCCAGCGGTCAATGAATTCTTCGTAACTCATCCCGTGCCCATCATCGAAAAGAGCCGCTACTGGTGATTCCCCGTCGAAGATGTGTAACGATACATTTCTTGCGTATGCGTCGTAAGAGTTTTTCCATAACTCCGATATGGCTGTTGGACAATCTGCAATTTGCTCGCGACCTAAGTGATCGACTGTCCTTGCTTGCGTACGGAATGAACGAGTCTCAATCATGCCAGTTCATACCCTGATTGTTTGATATGCATCTGCTTTTCGTCCTTAAAGTCTTTGGAATCAAATATATGAGCTTTGATATATTCGAGCAAATATTTACCCAGTTCAACGGGCACCGCATTTCCAATTTGTTTTCCCGCTGCCGTCAGCCCTCCACAAAAGGAATAACTATCAGGAAATGTTTGGATTCGCGCTGCTTGACGAACTGTAATTCCATGGTGTTCAGTCGGGTGTACAAATCGGCCCTTTGACGGGTTTATGCAAGCCGTTGTCATAGTTGGTGCGGGTTGCTCAGGATCTATTCGTCCATAAACATCTTTATGACCATCATGGTCTTTGTGACAATTCAATATCCGACCAGAATCTTTTCTGCTTCCACCGTTTAGCGGAGTTCTTTTGAATGCCTCAATGAGCTCGTATCCATGATTCATATGAATATTGTTTTCATCATCAGCTGACGTTGAACGAAAAGCAGTTTTACATGAAACCCAAGGCAATAAGCCATTTCCCAATTTTTTAGGGTCAGTATGAGTGGGCTTGGGAGGCCACTGAACTCTCGAAATATCTGCTTTATCTCGTACGCCTAGTATAAATACGCGTTTTCTGCGTTGTGGTACTCCAAAGTCTCTGGCATCTAAAGTGACTGGTTGGAAAACATGGTACCCAGCCTTTTTACCTTCCTGATAAAATTTATCGAGATATTCTCGATGGCGAGGCCATAGAATGCCTGGAACGTTCTCCATGAGGAAAACTCGAGGTTGTAGTGCTTTAACGAATTCAAAATATGCTAATACAAGTTCATTACGAGGATCGTTTACACCTGCATTTAATATGCGGTGAGTTGAAAACCCTTGGCAAGGGGGCCCGCCAAGTAGAAGATCGCAATTTTTGTTTTTGAATCTGGCTTTTTGGAGTTCGATAGGGTCGTAGTCTAAGATGCTGTCGTTTAATACAGAAGTGTACTTGCCGCCCTCCAGCTTTAAGATATTGTTTTGGTATGTTTGAACTGCGTATTTATCGTTTTCAATCGCGAAGTCTATTGCGAAGCCAGCTTTAATTGCAGCGAGAGAAAAGCCCCCAGCCCCAGCAAATAGGTCAACTGCCATAAGCTTTCTATTATTTTTTGTTTGCATCAACTTTTATCATTTTAAATAACAATCGCGAAGTTTTCGTTTTATCTCCATCATAATGCACTACTGATCGCACAGCAAACAGTGAATGAATTAGCTGCCATTTGGATACCTAAAAATGATTTAACACCTTTTATTAGTTCTACAAAGGGGGGGAGTTCGAAAATCAAAGTTTACATTCCATATTTAAGGTGTGTACAAAGGGAACATTGCTGATAATTCATCAGGCCAAAGGAGTTTTCTAGCTCATTAGTTTGACCGTGTTTTTTGCCATATGTGCCGTGAGTGGAATTTGGTTAAAGGTAAACTGGCAAACGCTTAACGTAGGTTTTTGAGCAAGGGAAGGTGGCTCATTTTTTCCAGGTATTCCTGAGGCAGGGTGTTATTTTCCAATGTAAAAACAATGGTGTCTGGCTGCCTTAGTTGGGCTGTAATCTGCGGGAAGTGCGATTCAAAGAGTGCTTCGAGTACGCCGTTATTGGTGATGGTTACTAATCCCTCCCGAAGACGTTTGATCACTTTTGTATGTTTGTGGCTGAGGTGAAACAACACCGGGTGCGGGTAATAAATCATATGATTCGGTGCAATGGTTAACACATCGCCGCCTTTTTTGCTTTGCAGGGTTTGTTGATCAATCTCGATTCTGCCCAGAGGAAAAAGCTCAAAACGTTTGTTGGCCGTCATGTTAAATAAGCGCGTTAAGCGGGCCTCCGTAACATTAAAACCATTGTGTCGGTAGATGGCGACATCGGTCCAGCCCGGCCCTTGTCCAATAGTGTATTGTTTTAGCGCTTCTAAGTTCGTTACCTGATTTAATGCCGGTAAGTTATCCTGGTGAACAATAATACTGCGTAACCCTAATACGCCATTAAATATTGGGTATTCAATTACCGCGAGGTCGGTATTGATAGGGTTATAGGGGCTTGCCCATAACCACACGTCGGGGCTCTCTTCTGCGTGCTTAATTAATCTTTCAATGGTGTAACCCGACTCCAGGGTAATAATGGAGTAATCGCCATACTCAGCTTCGGTGGCTTCCATTACTGCGTTTAAAACATCGAGTTCGTAGTCTGAGCGTAATTTTAACTGGCTATTGTATAAAAAGTGCAGCTCATCGGCGTGCAGCTGCTGTGCCCATGCCGCCATAACCATACTGAGTCCGTAAACGACTAGTGATAGCTTAAGGTAAGTACTTATCCTGGAAATAAGATGTTGAACACCGCTCATACTACTACTGAAACCTTGTGATTAAACCTGAAACGATACCACTGACATGGTCAGCCAAATTCATACATCCTGATACGCCCCTCTTCCAATGTTAGTCCTTCATTGATTTGGACTTCTGCACCTCAGATAGTAGTGCATTATGTCGCTGTGACAAAATATCCATATGCATTGCCGTATATTCTAACAGCCATCTTGCCGGACTCGTCGAGCCTTAAAGAGTTACACGTATTGTATACGTTTTTTAGTACGCCCAGAAAGTTCATTTACTACGTTACTATGATTAAAATCACCGTTGTGACCCCTTCGCCCGCCATTAATATCAGGCATTCGTTAATGCATGGCTTCCTGGGCGATACATTTGCTTCATCTTCAGTGGAAGCTGGTAGCGACGAACAGGCAGATAATCACTAAATTCCGTATTTAAACCATAATTGTTAAATAAATGATAATAGTTTTAATATTTATTGATCTTTGGGTACTTTGCTCAGACCAATTTAAGAACGGGCCTATCATGAAAACGTGTTTGTTTATTATTCTGTGTGTTGTTGCGTCGCGGCCGCTAGCTGCTGAACTGTTACAAAACGCACCAAACCGAAAGCAAATGCAGTTACTTGGTCAATGGGATGCCATCGTTGACCCGTTTGATGTTGGAGATAAAAGAAAGTTTTACACCTTTAATGGCCCCGCTGGGGCGAATGTTCTGCAGGAATTTAATTTTAACAATGCTATGAAGCTGCATGTGCCCGGCGACTGGAACACTCAGGATGAACGTTTGTTTTGGTATGAAGGCAGTGTTTGGTACCACAAAACATTCATCGCCGCGCCCGAGCCTGACAAGCAATACCTGCTTTACTTCGATGCTGTGAATTACCTGGCTACCGTTTATGTAAACGGAGAACAGGTAGGACAACACGAAGGTGGATTCACGCCTTTTCAGTTTAACGTGACTGAAGTGCTCACCGCCGGTAGCAACACTGTCGTGGTAAAAGTCAACAACCGACGTGAGCCCGACTATATCCCTACCATGAGCACTGACTGGTGGAATTACGGTGGTATTACGCGGCCAGTCAGGCTAATTGAACTCAACGCAACTTACATTGATGATTATCAGGTTTATTATGCCGGCCACAATAGTATTGCTGTGAAGATCGGGCTGGCCGGTGAGCAAACTCACAATCAGCAAGTAACACTGAGCGTACCGGAGTTGGGCATTAACCGGGTGTTCACGACCAATCAGGAAGGTAAAATTTACACCACCATTAACGCCGAGCCTCAACTGTGGTCACCTGATAACCCCCATTTGTATAACGTTGAGCTGACACTGGCAACGACGACATTACACGACAACATTGGCTTTCGAACCATTGAGGTAAGGGGGAATGACATTTTGCTCAATGGCGAATCCGTGTTTTTACGCGGTATTGCGATTCACGAGGAAAAGCCATTCGGTGACGGCCGGGCATGGAGCAAGGAAGACGCCAGAACATTGCTGGGCTGGGCCAAAGAACTGGGATGTAACTATGTGCGGTTCGCTCACTATCCGCACAATGAGAATATGCTTCGGATGGCCGATGAACTCGGTCTCATGGTGTGGGCTGAAATTCCGGTTTACTGGGATATTCAGTTCGACAATCCTGCCGTGCTGAGCAAAGCGAAGCAGCAATTTGGTGAAATGCTTAGCCGGGATAAAAACCGCGCCGCTGTGATTTTGTGGTCTATTGCTAACGAAACACCCAATACACCAGTGCGGACCGCATTTTTATCGGAGTTGGCTGAGACTGTTCGTGAGACAGACCCAACGCGGCTGGTAACAGCGGCAATTAATACCCAAACGACAACCGCGAATGGCCGCCTGATAGACGAAGACTTCGCCGGTGTTGTGGATGTGATTGGCATTAACAGTTACTGCGGCTGGTATTATGATAGCCCGGAAACCTGTGCAACCTACCGTTGGCAATCGGCCTTTGATAAACCCACTATTGTTAGTGAGTTTGGTGCCGGTGCGCGGCAGGGGTGGCATGATACCGACGACACTGTATTCAGTGAGGAATACCAAAGCCGGGTGTACAAAAATAATTTAGTGATGCTGGAAAATATGCCTGACTTACGGGGGGTATCACCGTGGCTATTAAAAGATTTCCGTGCTGCACGTCGGCCTCTGGCGGGGGTGCAGGATTATTGGAACCGCAAAGGCTTGCTGAGTGAACAAGGCATCAGGAAGCAAGCTTGGTACATAATGCGGGACTGGTACCAGCAGAAGCAACAGGCCGGGCAATAATGAATGACGTGAGCCAACAAAAAAGCCCCTCGTGGAGAGGGGCCTGTGGTTTAATGCTATTACGCCAGTAGTTTAATCAGCGCATCGGCGGCCGGCCGCGACGAGGGCGGGTTCTGGCCGGTAACTAATAAGTCATCGGTGCACACCTTTACGGCAAAGTCGTCGGCTTTTTCAAACTTGCCGCCTCGTTTTGTGAGCTCATCTTCGACAAGATAAGGCACAACGTTGGTCAGCTCCATCGCTGCTTCTTCGCTGTTGGTAAATCCTGTTACGGCCTTGCCATCTACCAGGTATTTGCCGTCCGGTGCTTTGACGTCTTTAAGCACAATCGGCGCATGGCACACAGCGCCTACCGGCTTGTTGGCGGCAATGGTATCTTCAATCAGCTTAATTGAATGCTCGTTGTCTGACAGATCCCACAGCGGGCCATGCCCACCGGGATAAAAGATTGCATCGAATTCTTCAGCGCGTACGTCTTCCAGCGGAATGGTTGAGGAAACCGCACTTCGGGTTAGTTCATCTTTTGTGTAGCGTATGGCATCGTCGGTGAGTGCGTCATCGGCCAGACTGTTCGGATCGATAGGCACTTCGCCACCCAGTGGCGAAGCCAGCGTAATGTTGTAGCCCTTGTCTTTAAACGCATAGTAGGGCGCAGCGAATTCTTCCAGCCACATCCCTGTTTTGTTGCCGGTGTCACCCATGATGTCATGCGATGTCATTACCATAAGCAGGCGTTTAGACATAGTTTCTCCTTGCTGTCGTTTATTAAATCTGTAGTCATTGATTCGTTTGAAAGGCGATGTTAGATCAAGAAATCTTAACGATGCTGTTTGAATTTACGGGATGTAACACCGGGGACTCGTCTATGGCAAAGCAGATGGAGAGTTATGTGGTGATATTAACTCGCAAGCTAACTACGGGACATTAATAAAACCTGATGTCAGTACAGCATCATTTTGAGAAAGAGGGATTTATAATTTTACTCGTGGCCACTCATAACTTAATAGTTCAACACACGAAAACATTATGCAAACACTGACATTAGAACAAGCAGAGCAAGTTGTTGGCGGTGACTCCAGTAGAGAAAACACTCAATTTATTGCAGGTATGATTGCTGGCGCCTTTAGCGGTGGTAACGGATTTGTTATGGGTGCTGCCGGTTGGTTAGCGGGGAAATATCATGACTTTCAGGGCCATGTTTCTGCTAATGGACCAACAGGTGCTCAATCTAACCATCGTACAACAGAACAGTATCGTCAGATGCAGGGCGGATAGCTGAAATAAGGGGCGGTTTCTCGCGAAACCTTCCCTTAAATGCGAAATATGAAAAATACGAATGTAAGGACAACCTATGTGGAAAAAACACCACTTTTGGGATGCAATTTTTACTTTGCTGGCGGCGGTGCTTGGCATTGCGCTGTTTTTTGAACCGGGTTTGATTGCTTACGACATCGTAAGAATTACGGTACTGATTGGCTTAACGGTTTTGCCGGTAAAATATTTACTGAAAATCCGAGCGCTGTCTAAACAATAAATACCCGCTCATTTAACATTAGCGGGCTGAGCCAATCAATAATCAGCTTTGTTTTAACCGCATTAAGTCGTTGTGCAATCTGTCGGCGATGCGTCGGAAGGTTTTACGCCAGGCGATGTTTTGCGCGACGGGAGAGGCACTGTCTACCTGTAAATTGGGATCGCCTTTAATCACCAGCATATTGCCCGGATTAAGTTCCATGCCGTCTTCAATGACGGCCAGTAACTCACCGGTTTTTGAGTTGGCCACGACGGCCTGAAAGGTAATAGACCCCAATCCGTTCCGATGCCCTCTGGATACTACCGTATCGCGATTAGCATCTTTGTAGCGACGTTGATAAGGCATAAAGTTCATCAATCTGAACTCAATTGCCAACACATTATCACCGCCTCGATTAGTCGGTTTAAGGCCACTTTTTTGTTCGAAGGTGAGCTGCGCAAAATCATCAAAATGCTGACAAATTTTATCCATTTCGTCCCAGGTGGAATCATTCCAACTGTTAGTCAGGTCGTTGTTGGCACTTTCATCAACGGTTAATTTATCAAACTGTGTTGGGAAAAATATGACCTCGTCATACTGGCTGAAGTCAGTTTGGGGGTTTACCACAAAGCGGTCGAATCGGGTATTTTGTAATTGTTGCAGGTTGGAATCAGGTACGGCAGTAAACTTAACAGCTTGATCTTCAGTCACAGAACACGCACTTAACACAGACAGGCTGAGTATGATTGTGAATAGTTTCATAAATTTTGCGACCTCTTCCGTTGCAGGTATACGGTGTAATTTGTATGTTAATTAACCATTACAAGTAAGTTACAACTTTGGGTTATGCGGTACAAGCTTTTTTCTCTGTAGCGTGTTACCAAATTTCGCATAAGTTTTATTAATTTTAAGCGCCGGCATATTACTGCGGCGCACAGTATGCAAATTCCTGTTCACGTAAAGCGCCCTGTGCGCCGTTGTCCGCTGGCGGCGTATATCCTTTAGTGCTGCTGGTGGTATGCACTCAGCGTTGTAAGCGCTAATAAAAATACATCGGCACTTTCATCGCCATCAACATTCTTAACAACGGTTACGGCCCGTTGGTGATCGGTACATAAAATCAGCATAGTGATGCCGCCCATGCTGCCTCCGGAGTGCATGACGGCGTTAGGCATAGCGGCCATCATGTGTTGGATCTCAGGGTTCTGTCGATAGGCGTCGCGGTGCCGGTAATTGTTAAAGCCGATATTCCAGCCAACCCCATACTCTACCGCCTGGCCGTCATTTAATGTGGCTTTGCTAAACAGCATTTTAACCGATTCCGTGCTCAGGTATTCGCCGTTAAGGTGCGCCACCGCAAAGCGGGATACGTCGGCAGGTGATGCGATCATGCCCCCGCCCGCCCACTTATAGCTGTGGTCGGTTTGAGGGGAGTTATATAACTTACCCTCATACACGCTGTAGGGTCTCTGACGATGTGCAATGATCGCATATTGGTCATCTAACGCACTGTCGTGCATCGAAAGGGGTGAAAATACTTCCTGCTGAATAATCTGGCCAAAACGGCGCTGATCATCCGCGGCTGCCATTGTCGCGCTTTCCATGACGGCGCTTACTACTGTCCAGCCAAAGGTTGAGTAGGCAAAAGCACTGCCCGGCGCAAAGCTTAAATCGTCTTGTTGAAATAGCGCCAAACTGCTTTGCATGGTGTCAAAAGGTTGGTTGAGCAAAAACTCATTAGCGCCTGCTTTATAGTGACGTATGCCTGCGGTATGTGAGGTCAGTTGTCGTAAGGTGATTGCGGGGTGCTTCGCCGGCCAATCGGGCAGGTAATCGGTAATGGGTTTATCGAGTTCCACGGTGCCTTGTTCTACCATACGCATCAGCGCGGCAGCCGTTATGACCTTGGCGACACTGCCAATGCGCATTTTATGCTGCGGGGTCATCGCTACCTGGTTTTCGAGATCGGCATAGCCATACCCTTTGGCCCAAACCAGGCCGTTTTTATCGGCGACAGCCACGTTGATACCCGGCACGGTATCGCTGGTTACGGCCTTCTCAAAATGCTTGTTGAGCGCAGCAGGCGGCGCATTTTCTTTCGCCGTCACAGTATGAATGCTACCAACACTAAGTAATATCAATAACGGGTACAGAGCTGATGTCGACACGGGCGCTTCCTCTTTTACAATAGGTTTTCGGTACTAGATTACACAGCTTACTTTACCGGAAAATCCCAGTAATTGGTTTTAGGATCTGATTCATGGGTAAAGTGCCACCATTCCATACTGTAAGCGCTGAAGTGATGTTTATGCATGATGCTTTTTAACTGGTAACGATGACGTTTTTGCGTTTCGGTTATTCTCGAATCATCGGTATTTGAAAGCGTGTCGAACATGTCAAACGGTGAGCCCATATCCACTTCTTTATAGCTGCCGTCTGCCTGTACTTGCTCAAGCGTCAGATCGATAGTGTAACCGCGGCTGTGCCCCGAGCGTGCAGCAATATAATCGGGCACTAAATCGGCCTTCTCGATGTTAGGGTAGTAGTCAGATTTGGTGGATTGGTCGCTTATGTCCTGCGCCCAGCGCATAAAATGGGCCACGGCTTGTTCCGGCCGGTAGCAGTCAAATATTTTTAAGCGGTAACCCTGGCCAGCGAGTTCCTCGCTGGCTTGTTTCAGGTCGTTTGCAGCAGCGCGGTGAAGCAGGCATTTTGCTGCCTCGTAGCCGTCGATCCGCGTGCCCACAAAGTTATCGTCGGAATAATAGCGGATCTCGGTGTTTACATCGCGAATAACGCTTTTTACATCCACAAACTGATGCGGTGTTGTGCTAGCCAGAGTCAGCTCAGAGGCAGTCAGTAAGATTAAACCTATGGCTGTGGTGGTTTTATTGATCATTGCTTTATACTCGTGGATTTGCCGGTGCCTTTGCTCGCGGGCGATTCGAAAAACGTCAGTCAATCGCTCAACCAGTCAGCTTACTATGCCAGAGTCTGCACGTTCATTGAAGAAATCGCCTGGCCAGGGGCGCGGTCGTTATGCATGCTGGCCAGATAAATTAAAACCTTCAGAAGCGCAAAGAAAGACAGCTTAATCCACCATCAATTTTTTGAAACTCAGACATCGCGACTTCCCTTACCTCATAACCCAGTCTGGCAATATTGTCTGCCGTCACCGGAAACCCTTTTGGGACCAGCACCGTGTCGTTTATCCACACGCTGTTGGCCGCGTAGGCCTCCTCGGCAGGCACGGCAATCTGGTTAAACCGGGCAAAATCGCTGTGACTTTGCATTTCACCAAAGGTCAGCATGTGATTGTTTTCTAAGTAGCTGATGCCGGTTTTTAGATGCAGCAGTTCCGACATGGTCACCGTTGAACCCGTGTAACCGTGAGTTTGCAGGTGCTCTATCATTTGCGCCGCGCCGGCCTGATTGGTTCTGGCCGACAGGCCAATATAAAAATGCTTGTTCACCATCATGATGTCGCCGGCTTCAACGTGTCCCGGCGCCGTAATGGTTTCAACTTGCTTATAATGTTTGCGCACCGCCGCACTAATATAATCCACCTCGCCACGACGGCTTATGGCCCCCGGATGGGTGAGCACGGCGACTGTTGGCGTCAGTAGCGCCACGTCTTCTACAAAGCAGGAGTCGGGATAGTCTTCCAGTGCTTCCAGTACGGTAACCTTGAGGCCACAGGCTTTAAGGGCGTCGATATAGTCAGCATGCTGCGCTAAGGCAAGCTCAAAGTCGGGTTTGCCCAGGTCGGCTTCGGTTAAACCATTCACCATTGCCTGGCAGGGCGTTCTTACTATTGCGTTTTGAAACATATGTCTTCCGATATCAGGTATACAAGACGCCGGCGCCAATGGTCGCCAGCAAAGAAAATACACTGGCTAGCGCCGCAATCACTAACCTGGTGTAGTTACAGCGCTTGCCTTGTTTTACGTCGTTCAACTCCAGCTTAATGCAGGCCAGGCCAGAGCCCAGGTAGGTAATAAGCACAGTAAACGTGGAAATGATCAACAGGTATTCAAAGCCTTTCAGCAGGGTGTTGTTGGCATTAAAGGCGAGTAAAAATACTACCACTGCGCTTGATGCCAGCAGTGCTCTTGCCGGCGTGCCGGCGCTGTTTTCCACACTAAAATAGGCAGGAAATACCTTATCGCGGGCGCCAGCCACCATAAAACTGCCCATCACCATTATCGTCACGTTTAAGGTGCCGCCAATAGCAAATAGCGCGCCAGCGCTAATCAGTATGGCCCCTGAATTGCCGATTAACAGTTTCGCCGCATCGTTAAAGGGTGAAGCTGAGGCGGCCAATTGGCCGAAAGGCACAATCGACATAACCCCTGCCATGGCAATAACGTATACGGCGAGGGCGCTGGCGGTGCCCAGTAAGGAGGCGCGAGGAATGTTCTTTTTGGGGTTTTCAATATCTTCGGCTGGTATCGTTGCGCATTCTACGCCAATGAACGCCCACATAATCAGCAGGCTCATGGCGGCGATACTTTCTACTACGGTGACGTCGCCGGGTTCATAGGCCGGAATTGCCGCCAGGTCGCCGGCATAAATGCCCAGCACACCCACAACTAACAGTGGAATGATTTTTATCAGTGTCATGACTAATTGCACGGTGCCGGCCGTTTTGACGCCGATTAAATTGATGAGCGTAAATATCACCACGCAGATAACGGCTAACAGAGTGGCGTGCACGGCAGTGTCGGTGAAGAGAGGTAAAACTGACAGGAAGTAACCGGCAAAAGAGAGTGATATGGCGGCTGCGCCGGCCACTAGCGACATCCAGTAGCCCCAGCCAACAATGGCTGCCGGAAGCGCGCCAAATGCTTCGCGAACATAAAAGTAGGGACCGCCCAAGCCGGGGTTTCTGGCCGACAAATAATAATAACACATAGCTAAACACATAGCCGCCGCACCGGTAACCAGCCACCCCACAAAACTAAAACTGCCATAGGGTGCCAGTACGGCAGGCAATGAAAGGATGCCCGAACCCACCATCATGCCCGTCACCAGCGCCCAGGATTTCCATATACCTATTGACTTAGACATGAATACTGACCGTGATCAAAAAATCTATTATACACCGGTTTGCCCGTGCCGGGTCACTACTTTTACTTTGCGCCTGTCCTGGTGTGATTGTTTTTTGCTCTCTTTCTCATCGCTAGTGCTAAGATTAAAATGACCTTAAGATAACAACACGACATTAAAAAGGGAGGCGCGTTATGCGTATCGTAAGTCTCGCAATGCTTTTGCTGGTGATAATGGGGTGTCAGCCAGCGGCAAACTCTGCCAAAGGTTTTAGTCTGCCAGAAGGGGATGCCAGTGCAGGAAAGGCTGCTTTTATGCAGTATGGGTGTGTGGATTGCCATGTCGTGGAGGGCATTACATCAAAACCTGCCGACAGCTACGCGTTGTTGCGTCCGGTCAGGCTGGGCGGTCCTGATGCCGGGATTCGTACCTATGGCCAGCTGGTGACCAGTGTTATCAACCCTTCGCATAAACTGGCTCCGCGTTATCCTGTTAGCATGATTACCGACTCCGAAGGCTCTAAAATGCCAAATATCAATGACTCGTTAACCGTCACTGATTTGATTAATCTGGTGGCTTTTTTGCAGCCTAAGTATGATGTGGAGCCTTACCCTAAATCCAAATACAGAACCTACGAGCTGCGTGTCCCCGAAAAAGACACGGCGCAAAAAAACTAAGTATTTCCTTACTGCACATAATCACACCCACGCGCCGCTTCGCGGTGCTGGGGAATCACTGATTGAGCACTTGTAATTTACAGCCAAACCGAGGACCCGCAGGCTATGTGTGCATTTCGGGGGGCGCGGCTAGCCGCTGGTTTTAAAGCTCTGTTAATGCCCGTTTAAAGTCTTTTTCACCTTTTTTCAGTCTCTTTTAATGGTGTTTTTCATGGCCGGTGTACGGCCATCACTGCCGCTGTGGGTGAAATTTATACATGCTTCATTATTCGCCACAGTATTGCTATAGTCAGATTAGCTTAACAATAACAAACTCCTACGTCAGGGAAGGTCAAAAAATGAAAGCGCTCTCAATATCCGTATCCGCCATGCTGGTGCTGTGCTGGTTTAACTGCAATGTAGCCATCGCCGCAGACAATACCCTCACCGACAAAGAGAAGTCGGCAGGCTGGGAATTACTCTTTGATGGTGAGTCGCTTGCCCAGTGGCGCAATTACCAAAAGCAAACCGTGAGCCCGTTATGGCGTGTAAAAGACGGCGTGTTAACGCTAACGGGGAAAGGTGGTGGCGATTTGATCACCCGCAAGCAGTATGATGAGTTTGAACTCAAACTGGACTGGAAAATAGCTCAGGGCGGTAACAGTGGTGTGTTTGTGCTGGCCGACGAAGCCGGGCAATACGTCTATTCCCACGCGCCCGAAATTCAGCTTATCGATAATGAAAGGCATGCCGACGCAAAAACAGACTCGCGTCGCGCCGGTTCGTTGTACGATTTAGTGGCAGCACCTTCGGCGGCTTTCAAACCGGCAGAAACGTGGAACAGTTTACGCATCCGCTTGCAGGATAACGTGCTGTCGGTATGGCAAAACGAGGTGATGACCGTTCATATTGTGCTGCATTCCTCGACCTGGGATAAGCTGGTGGCGGCCAGTAAGTTTGCCGACTGGCAAGGCTTTGCGCAGCAATCGTCTGGTTATATTGGCTTGCAGGATCACGGCGACCTTGTGTCATTCAAAAATATAAAAATAAAGGAGTTACCCTGATGACTGCACCAAAGCATGAGGTTCTGATCGTTGGCTCAGGCGCGGGCGGTGCCATGGCGGCCTATGAACTGACCAAAGCCGGCATTAAAGTACTGTTGCTCGAAGCAGGCCGTGATTACGACCCAAAAACAGAAACCCCCATGTTTAAACGCAATGCTGATGCGCCGCTGATGGCCACCAGTACGGCAGATAAAAACTTTGGTTATTACGATGCCACCGTAGATGGCGGCTGGTCGGTACCCGATGAGCCTTACACCACCGACGACGAGTCAGAGTTTTTATGGTGGCGGGCGCGTATGTTGGGCGGCCGAACTAATCACTGGGGGCGCTACTCACTGCGCTTTAGTGAGCATGATTTTAAAGGCAAGTCACGGGATGGGCTGGGCGCCGACTGGCCTTTTGAGTATGACGATATTGCGCCCTGGTACGATAAAACTGAAACGCTGGTTGGCGTATGCGGTACTAACACCGGGCTTGATGATATGCCCGATTCTCCAGAGGGCGTGTTACAGCCGCCACCGGTGCCTCGCGTGCCTGAGTTACTGATTGCGGCAGCCGCCAAAAAGCATGGCATTGCAGCCGTACCTATGCACCGCGCAGTATTAACCCGCCCTAAAGATGACCGCGCGGCATGCTTTTATGCCACCCCTTGTGGTCATGGCTGCTCCATCGGTGCGGCGTTTCAAACTACCACCTCGCTGCTGCCGATGGCACAGAAAACCGGTAACCTTGAAGTGATTACCGATGCCATGGTTAAACAGGTGAATACCGATGACGCTGGCAAAGTTACCGGCGTCACCTATATTGATAAAAAAACGGCCAAAGCCGTGTCGGTGAGTGCGGGTGTGGTTATTTTAGCCGCCAGTGCCTGCGAATCAGCCCGTATTATGCTGAACTCATCGTCGGCGCAGCACCCCAACGGGCTGGCGAATTCCAGTGGCCAGGTAGGGCGCAATCTGATGGACTCAACCGGCGCTGGTCTTGGTGCGACGATCCCCGCGCTTAAAAACCGTCCGCGTTATAACGAAGATGGCCATACCGCTAATCATTTGTTTATTCCCTGGTGGGGCCATGCTGCCCAGGCAGCCGGAGAACTCGACTTTCCCCGAGGCTACCACCTGGAAATCGGCAGTGGTTTCAAAGAGCCTGGTGCTAGCGTGTCGGGTGACTTTAAAGGCTACGGCAGCGATCTCAAAAAAGAGGCCATCGCTAACTATGGTGCGTCGGTATACTTTGCGCTACGCGGTGAAATGCTGCCCAATGAACATTGTTATATGGATATTGATCCCACAGTAACCGACAAATGGGGCATACCGGTTGCCCGTTTTCACTGGCAGTGGTCTGAACATGAGCTCAATCAGGTCGCGCACGGATTAATGACCGCTAAAACGTTGCTGGAAACCATGGGCGCTGACGTCGGTGAGCTACCGCCGCCTGAGCAAGCTATCGCTAAAGGCGGGCAAATTATTCACGAAGTGGGCACCACGCGAATGGGCGAGTCAAAAGAAGATTCGGTGACCAACCAGTGGGGGCAAACCTGGGATTGTCCTAATTTATTTGTCATGGACGGTGGTGTATTTGCGTCGAACCCGCACAAAAACTGCACACTGACTATTTTGACTCTGGCCATGCGCAATGCCAACTGGCTGGCTGGTCAACTTCAACAGGGAGCGTTGTAAAATGAAAACACCATTACCGTCCACTGAACAGATTTCCCTGTCTCGTCGTCAGTCATTAAAGTTATTTGCGATGATGGTCGCCAGCGCCACTCTGCCTGGCTGTATTGGCCAATCAGATAAGCCGGTGAGTAAGACTGCTGCCGTCGGTCACTGGCCAACGCTCACCATTGAGCCTGTTTCGCTGCCCGGTTACGGTCAGGATCCAAATTTAATTATTCCACCGTCATCGGCCTGGCCCAAAACCTTAACCACCAATCAGCTGGCGTTGGTGTCACGGATCAGTGATGTGTTATTACCAGCAGAAGGTACGCAACCGGGCGCACTGGGTATCGGCGCGCCGAGTGTGGTTGATGAGTGGGTGAGCGCGCCTTATAGCGGTCAACAGCGTGACCGTGACAGTATTTTACGGCTCCTTATATGGCTCGATGAAGAAGCGCAAATAAAGCACCAACAGGCGTTTTTAGCGGTGACTGAGGCGCAACAAAAAGCGATCTTAGATACCATCGCCTTTGGTGAGGATAGTGCCGAAGCAGGTTATGAGTTGCCGGCCAGAGCCTTTAACCGTTTGCGGGAGCTGGTTTTAGCCGCGTATTTTTGTTCGGTACCGGGTAGTCGCGAAATTGGCTATATGGGGAATGTGGCTATATCCGGTGATTACCCGGGTCCTACCGAAGAGGCTAAGGCTCATCTGGATGACGTACTGGCGCAGCTGGGCTTAAGTGAATACGCCTACACCGAAGTGGGTTAGTCGCGCGCCCCTGGCGCTGCCGTCAGTCTTTCATCGCGTTTGTGAGCTCCCGGCTAAGGTGTGTCCTTAGCCGGGCGAACATGCAAAAAGCTGGCAAAACGGGGGATGCCCTTTTGGGTTAAGCCATAATATTTAAAGGTTATCCAACTGCCGATAGCCGGGGGGCGCTGACGCTGCCTTAAGCTAAACCCACTGCCCAGTTTAAATTCTCTGCCATCCGGGGTTTGCACCAATAACGACCCCATCATATCTGAGAACTTGCCTTTCCCGGGTAAGTAAGCAATTACTTTGGCTTCGGCATCTTCAAACCGCTTAGCTTTAAGCAAACTGTTACTGCGGCCGTCTTTATACAATGCCTGACGATGATGCAGCATCAACCCCTCGCCCCCTGCCGCGGTAATGGCATCCAGTCTGGCTTCCAGCGCCTGTGGTGAGTTAAGGGTAAATTGCGGGATCATCTGCAAGTGGGGGTTATTGGCGTGTTCAACAATGGCCTTGATGGCGGCAACACGGCGCACAAAAGGCGCTTTGCTGTTGGGCAGGTCGAACAGCATCATAGATACCTGCTGCCAGCGTTTATCTGGTGTATCGCTGAGCACAATTGATGCTATCCGTTCAAAGTCACCCCGTTTGGTCCACAACTCTCCATCCATGGCCACATCTGGCCAGCTATCTGTAAACCAGGCCGGTGCGTGAATGGGGTTGCCGTTGCGGGTTAGCAGATGCCGGCCTGTCCAGCGCGCTCGTATACCATCGAGTTTTTCACTGATCAGATAATGGGCAGGGTTAACGTCGTGGTCATAACGTGTGGCCAGTTGAACCGGCCCTGTTGCGATATTGTGTGGTGTAGCCCCTGCCTGCGGTTGCCACAATACCAGTAGCGCCAGTAATAGTTGCCAGTGCATGTCCTTGCCCTCAGTTCAAAACTTACAGTTTACCGGCTTTTACATGCCAAAAAACTGAGCTGAGGGCGGGTATTCAGGTGTCAACAGACCCTAGTCAAAAGCCGCTTTAATGCTTTTTTGCAGGGTGTCGTCGGCACTGGTTTTGGCAAGGGCCAGGTGGTGCGTGAGCGCTTCAAGATTGTTACTGTGTTTATACAGCTGCGCTAAGCGAAAATGCGCCCAGGGCACGGTGGGAAGGTTGGGTTTGTCGGGCCCAATGTCTATAAAACGCTGCAGCGCCGCGGTGCCTTGTTCAGTAAATTGTTCACTGAAAACAGCATTGCGACCGATTTGGTACAGTGCGCTTAAGTGGAAGTGTTGTTCTTCGTCTATGTTCGCCGCAACGGCCTGGTTAAACGCCTCCAGCGCCGGGGCAAACTGCTCTTGCTGCTGTAAATGTAATCCCAGTAAATAGTGAAACTCGGCATGGTCAGCGTAGGCGCGCTGTGCACCGTGCAACAATTCAGAATATCCCTGCTCATTTTCAGTTTGACGATAAAAGCGCAGCTTGGCGCGAATTCCGGCCAGCGCGTCGAGATCCTCAATAGCACTGGCGTGCTCCCAGGCCAAATCAGTATCACCGCCGGCAATACCGGGAGCACTCAAATAATAGATCATCAGGCCAAGCCGGTAATCGGTATTTTCGGGGGCCAGTTCAACGGCTTTTTTAAAGCAGTCCAGAGACTTACCGGCATAGCTCATGGCTGAGAATATGGCGTTGCTGGCTTGTTGGCCCATGATCTGGCCACACAAAAAATGCGCTGCGGCGTTGTCCGGATAACTGGCCATCACCTCTTCGATTAACTCCTCAGCTTCGTCGAGGTCGCCAGCCATCCGCTTTGTTACCTCTGCCAGTTGCATGTTGATATCGGCGTTAGCAAATACCGGCAAACAGATAAGCAACGCACAACACAGTAAGATGATTAATCGTTGATGACACACAGACACACTCCTTTTTTGTGATTTCCACCAGATTAGTCTTAATACCGTGCCGCGAACAGTGTCAAAAGTCACTTTTTAAAGTGTGACTTCTGGCTGAGTCTGGTAGCGTTGAATTAGCCGCGGCCCTGGTTGAATAGCGGCGGCGAACTGTCTATTCTTGCCATTACTTGAGTGTTGTTGTGGATGGAATTATGTGTGAGTTGCTTGGCATGAGTGCTAACACCCCTACTGACCTGTGTTTTAGCGTTACCGGGTTAACCCGTCGTGGCGGCGGCACCGGCCCGCATAAAGATGGTTGGGGAGTGGCGTTTTACGAGGGCAAGGGTTTGCGTTTATTCCACGATGTTGAACCCTGCGCAACGTCACCTATTGCTGAGTTTGTTGGCAAACTGCCAATTAAGAGTAAAACCGCCATATGCCACATACGTCAGGCCAACGTCGGCAATATTAATCTGTCTAATACCCACCCTTTTGTTCGCGAGCTGTGGGGGCGTAACTGGGTGTTTGCCCATAATGGCCAGATACCGAATTTTACCCGGCGGGTGGGGATGTACGAAGCAGTGGGTGACACCGACAGCGAAGAGTTGTTCTGCGATATCATGAATCAGGTACGGCAAAATCTGCCGCGCGACGCCATGCCAGCACAACTCACCGATACATTGGTTTCGCTGGCTCAGGAATATGCCCGGCAAGGCGTGTTTAACTGTTTACTCAGTAACGGCGATTGGCTGTTTAGCTTTTGCAGTACCAAAATGGCCAGTATTACCCGCCGGGCACCCTTTGGTCCGGCGTGTTTAAAAGACGTCGAGGTAAACATTGATTTTGCCGCCGAGACGGCACCTGATGATGTGGTGAGTATTATTGCCACCGAACCACTCACCCACGACGAAGATTGGGATATTTATGAGCGCGGTGAGTGGAAGTTATGGCAGCACGGCGAGGTGATTGCTGGTGGCAAAACAGATGTGCCGGTGCATGCCGCCGAAGCGACCATGACGGCTCCGGCTGGTATGCCGGTGGATGCAAAGGCATAAGAATACCCTGACACCGTGCTCCATAAATTGTTACAAATTGCCAGTGGCTACGACTGAAAATTCCTGTAGGGTGAAAAGTACACAATAATAAATTCAGGGACTGGTCTTTATGCTCACCATCAATCAACTCACCAAAACGTACTCTAACGGCGTCCGTGCTCTCGATGGCATTAATTTAACCATACCCAAGGGTATGTTTGGCCTGTTAGGGCCAAATGGCGCGGGTAAGTCGTCACTTATGCGTACTATTGCCACACTGCAATCACCGGATACCGGCAGTATCGAATTTGATGGTACCGATGTTATTGCCAATCCAAACGAATTACGCCAACGGCTGGGGTACCTGCCGCAGGATTTTGGTGTTTACCCGCGGATCAGTGCCGAAAAACTGCTTGATCATCTGGCCATTTTGAAAGGTTTGAGTAATAAAGCTGAGCGTAAAGAAGCGGTAGAAGGTTTGTTGGTGCACACTAACCTTTGGCAGCATCGTGACAAAGCCGTCAGTGGCTATTCTGGCGGAATGCGTCAGCGTTTTGGTATTGCCCAGGCGCTGCTTGGTGACCCTGATTTACTGATAGTAGATGAGCCTACCGCCGGTCTCGATCCGGAAGAGCGCAACCGGTTTCATAATCTGCTGGTGAGTTTAGGCGAAGAAAAAGTGATTATTCTGTCCACGCATATTGTCGATGATGTGTCGGAGCTATGCCCCAATATGGCGGTACTGGGACAAGGGCAGATCCTGCTCGAAGGCAATCCTGTTGAACTTACCTACCGACTTAAAGAGCGTATTTGGTGCAAGCAGGTAAGCCTGGACGAGCTCAAGGAAATTGAACAGCAATACAGCCTGATCTCTTCGCGTCTGATTGCCGGTAAGCACGTGGTACACATTATGGCAGATGAGGCCCCTGAGGGCTTTGAAGCCGCACCGGCGAACCTTGAGGATGTGTATTTCTCGACCTTGTACGAGTCACGTAAAAACGCCGCGAAAGCAGCATAAGGAGCGCTGCTATGTTGCTTAAAACACTTGGTTTTGAATGGCGCTATTACCTGCGTCAGCCGTCATTTATTGTTACCGCGATGGTATTTTTCCTGCTGCCGTTTCTGGCGACTACTACCGACAGCGTGCGCATCGGAGGTGGCGGTAATGTGCTGTATAACGGCAGCTATGCGATTGCCCAGACGATTCTGATCATGGGCGTGTTTGCGCTGTTTTTACTGGTTAACTTTATTGCCGGGACGGCAACGCGCAATCACACCTCTAAAATGAGTGAGTTAATTTATACCCGCCCAATTAACCCCTTGCAGTACCAGTTAGGGCGCTTTTTTGGGGCGTTGCTGATCACTCTGATGGTTTTCGCCACAGTGCCGCTGGGTATTCTGATTGGCTCACTGATGCCGTGGGTTGATCCGGAGCGGGTTGGCGCAACGCACTTAAGCTACTACCTGACCGTCTTTTTTTATATTACCGTGCCGGGCTTTTTGTCGATGGGCATGATCTTTTACGCCCTCGCGCAGCGGGTGCGTTCGATGATGGCGGCCTACCTCACTGCGCTTGGCGTATTTATTGTGTATGTGGTGGGCGGCACTTTAACCAGTGAACCTGAATACCGGGAAATTGCTGCATTACTCGACCCATTTGCGCTACGCACTTTTGGCGAAATCAGCCGCTACTGGACCGTTTTTGATAAGAACGTTACCACCATCTCACTGGAGGGCGTGCTGCTGCAGAACCGCCTGATCTGGCTGGCGATTGGCACCACGGTTTTAGTGGTATTCGGGAATCTGTTTTCTTTTAGGTGGCAGCAGGGAACCAAGAAAGTTAAACCCAGCAAAGCATCGAGAATGCCAGCGCCGGTAGGTAACCGTATTGATTACCCGGCATCGGCGGCTTACCAATGGCAGAAATTTACCACCACCTTAGGCTTTGAGATGCGCCAGGTGTTGTTCAGCCCGGCGATGATTGTGCTGGTGTTGTTTAGCATATTCAACCTGACCTCCTTATACGCCGTCCCTTACGGTGGCTTGTATGGCACCGACAATATGCCGCTTACGCAAACCATGACCGGTGCCATTGTAGACAACTTTGGCCTCACCATGATGATCGTGCTGATTTACTACAGCGGCGAAATTGTATGGCGCGAACGTAGCAGTGGCATGGGCGATATTATCGAATCTACGCCAGTGTTCAATGCAGTGTTCTGGGTGTCCAAGCTATTGTCGATGTGGGCGGTGCTGGCCGTACTGTATGCGGTAGGCATGGTATTTACCATTTTCTTCCAGCTCACCAAAGGCTATACTAATCTGGAACTGGGTCTGTATTTCAGTGAACTCTTTTACGTGGAGTTGTTGCCCTGGATGTGGGTAACCGTACTGGTTTTCTTTATTCAGGTGCTAAGCCCCAATAAATACCTGGGCATGTTGCTTGCGTCAGCGTATTTAATTTCTACCCTGGTACTTAATCAGTTGGGGGTGGAACACAATATGTGGACCATCGGCGAAGCACCGAGTGTGCTTTACTCTGACCTCAACGGCTATGGCTGGTTCCTGACGGGCTTTAACTGGTACATGCTGTATTGGGGGGCATTAAGCCTGGCGCTGTCGGTTATCGGTTACGGTTTATGGCAACGCGGACCGGAAACCAAGCTGAAAGACCGCTTTAAACTGCTGGGCTATCAGCTGGGTAAAACAGGTAAAGGCCTGCTCACTGCCAGTGTGGTGGTGTTCCTGGCAACCGGCGGCTTTATTCATTACAACACTAAGGTGCTCAATGAGTTTACCGGCCGCGATGAAGGGCTCGATGCCCGCGCCGAGTATGAGCGTCAGTTTGTCGAATTTGAAGAGGCCAATATACCGGTGATCACCAGCGTGAATGCGTTGGTAGATATCTACCCGCACCAGCGCCGCATAGAAGCGACCGCCGAAGTTGTGGTTAAAAACAAACAGGACACCCCTATTCAGCGCGTGTTAGTGTCTTATCCTCAACATACGCCTGACTGGGAGATTGACTTGCCGGGCGCGCAAATTGTTGAAACTATGCCGGAATACCGCTCTGCCTGGCTGGAGTTCAGCGAGCCACTGGCGCCCGGAGCAGAAATCGCCGGTAGTATCAGTGTGGTGCGCGACCATGAAGGCTTTAAGGATCGCGGCTTTGATGTCGCCGTGGCCGAAAATGGCACCTTTATCGACAACTATTCACTGTTTCCGGTCTTTGGTTTCAGAACCGATCTGCTGATCAGTGACCGTCACGAACGTCGCAAGCGTGATTTACCGGAACGGCCTCGTGCTGCCAAGTTAGAAGACAGTAGTAAGTACTCGCAAAGCTTCTTCGGCAAGGGCGTGGATTTCATCGACTTTGAAACCACAGTGTCGACTTCCGCCGAGCAAATAGCCATTGCGCCGGGGTATCTGCAAAAAGAATGGACTGAAGACGGCCGGCGTTATTTCCACTATAAAATGGATTCACCGATGGTGGCATTTTATTCGTTCTTATCTGCTGAACATGAGGTTAAGCGCGATACCCATAACGGCGTAAATATCGAAGTGTATTACGATGCCAAACACGCCTGGAATGTGGATGTGATGATCCAGGGCGTGAAGGACTCGCTGGATTATTTTACGGCTGAATTTGGCCCGTATCAGCATAAGCAAATGCGCATTATAGAGTTCCCGGGCTATCGCTCATTTGCCCAGAGTTTTGCCAATACCGTGCCTTACTCTGAAAACATCGGCTTTATCGCAGACCTGCGCGATCCGGAAGATATCGACTATGTGTACTATGTGACTGCTCACGAAGTGGCTCACCAGTGGTGGGGCCATCAACTGGGTGCTGCAGATGTACAGGGCAGTGCAATACTGTCGGAGAGTTTGTCGCAATACAGTGCCATCATGGTGCTTAAAAACCGCTATGGCGAAAACCAAATTCGCCGTTTTCTTAAGTACGAGCTGGACCGCTATTTACGCGGCCGAAGCGGCGAGTTATTAGAAGAAATGCCCTTTATGCGCAGTGAGAGCCAGCAGTATATTCACTATCGCAAAGGCTCGGTCGTGATGATGTCTATTCTTGACCGCCTTGGTGAGGAACGCCTCAATGCGGCGCTGGCGCAATTAATGGCTGACTTCCGCTATAAGTCAGACCCTTACCCGACAACGCTGGATTTACAGGCGGCACTCAATGCCGTCGCAACGCCCGATGAGCAAGCCTTTATTGCCGATCTGTTTGAGCAAATCACCTTGTACGATCTCAAGTTGGACGCTGTGACGGCGGAGCCGGTTGGCGATGCATATGAGGTGACGCTTACCGTTAACGGCGCAAAATATGCCGCCGATGGTGAAGGCATGGAAACCGAGCAGCCCCTCGATGAATGGGTGGATATTGCCATTTTCACCGTGGAGCCCTCGAAAGTTAACGATGACAGCCAGATCCTGTATAAGGCGAAGCACCAGATAGTCAGCGGCGAAAACGTGATCACTGTCACCGTACCGGAAAAGCCCTATTACGCAGGCGTTGATCCCTTTATTAAACTTATCGACCGCGATAGCGGCGACAACGTTAAGCCGTTATAGCGGCTAATTATAACACCGGGCCTGTTAAGGCCCGGTTTTGCTGTATCTGCACGGTAAAAAACCTGCTTTACTCCGCGGCTTTACCCGCCCCGTTCTCGTTAGAATCATCGTTAGTGTTTTGCTCTTCAAGGGCTTGCTTCACCTCACGCCACTGAGTGATTTTTTGGTAATAAATATCCCAGATACACGGACAACAGCCGTCACCGCAACAGTCATCCATGAGCGGCTCCCTGGGCTTGGGAGGAAGTTTTTGCATAAGCACCTCGTAGCTGCGTGATTGCCTGGGTTATGACCAATACACCACTAAGTATGACGCCCGCGCCGGGCGTTCGCAACTGGCATCCGTCAATGATACAAGCCAGGCCTCAGGCGCAGTTTTTTTCTTACAAAATTTACGTTGCGGAGTGATTCTACGCTGTGTCATAGTCGCGCCATTGTATTGCCGCGGAACCATCATCATAGCGCGAGGGTCATACTGACCGTTATGTGGTGAATGATGCGTAAGCTCGTATTAATAAGGATATGGACATGAAAAACAGTTTGCAGTTGAAGTCTTTAACGCTGGTGGTTAGCGCCGTGCTGTTGTTGGGAGGGTGTACCGCCAAGCAATCTTCACGGGTAATCGAGGCGCCCAAAGTTGAGTCGTACAATACGTCTTACGCGGGTGAAAAAAGCAAGGTGGTCGTAGGCAATTTCGTTAACCGTTCGAGCTTTCAGAATGGCATTTTTTCTAATGGTGTCGACCGTTTGGGTTCGCAGGCTAAAACCATCTTAATCAGTAATTTACAGCAAACTAACCGCTTTGCCGTGCTCGACAGAGACAATATGGACAAGCTGGCAGAGGAAACCGGTTACGCCGGCACAACCCAGTCAGTCATTGGCGGCCGCTATCTCATCACCGGTGATGTCACCGAGTTTGGTCGTAAAACCGAGGGCGATAAGCAATTGTTCGGTTTATTGGGCAAAGGAAAGTCGCAAATTGCCTATTCGCGGGTGACCCTGAATATCGTAGATACCCAAACCACGGCGGTGGTGTATTCGGTCAGTGGGGCCGGCGAGTACAGTTTGTCAGAGCGCGAAGTGCTCGGCTTTGGCAGCAGTGCTGGCTACGATGCCACCCTTAACGGCAAGGTACTTGAGTTGTCGATTCGTGAAGCGATCAATAATTTGGTAGCGGGTATTGAAACTGGTCAGTGGCAGCCTGAAAGTTAATGAATATCAAAATCTTATTAGGCTTTGCGGCCGTTTTTCTGCTGACGGCGTGCGAGAGTACGCCGCAGCGCATTTACTATCATGGTGATTACGCTGCATCGGTTTACCACTACTTTAAAAGTGATGAGGTGACTGTTGATGAGCAAATTAACGCGCTCACTATCATCATCGAAAAGGCCGCTAATTCTGGCCGCCCCATTGCCCCGGGCATACATGCCCATTTGGGCATGCTTTACTTTGAGCAGGGCGACAGCGTAAACGGCATTGCGCAGTTTGAAATCGAAAAACAACTGTTCCCTGAATCCGTAGCTTATATGGATTTTCTGTTGGCTAATCAAGGAGTCACGCAATGAGCCGTTGGATGGGAATGATAGTAGTGGCGGTGGCTTTGCTAAGTGGTTGCACGAGCAGTCCGCAACAGAGCTATGACTACACCGCGCTGCGCAACGCCCGACCGGCGTCGATACTGGTATTGCCGCCGGTAAACCAAAGCACAGAGGTGGTGGCTCCCTATGGCGTGATGGCGCAAATTGCCAAACCCATTGCCGAAGCAGGCTACTACGTGTTTCCGGTTGCGGTAGTCAATCAAACCTTTATGGCTAACGGCATGACCGTGGCTGAAGATGCGCAGGCGATCCCGCCGCTTAAGCTGCATGAGATATTTGGCGCCGATGCGGGTATGTATATTACCATCACGGATTACGGCACCACCTACGCTGTGCTGGCCAGTGACACCGTGGTATCAATTGAGGCCCGCCTGATTGATCTGCGCAGTGGTCAGTTGCTATGGCAGGGCGCTGCCAGTGCGTCGAGCGGTGAAAACCGCGGTAATTCGGGCGGCGGTATGCTGGGTATGCTGGTAGAGGCGGCCATTACGCAGATTATCGAAACTGTTTCGGACCGTGGTTTTGATGTGGCCGCTATTGCCACCGGGCGGCTGTTATCGCCCACCGCGCGTGACGGCTTACTGCCAGGCCCGCGTTCACCGCAGTATCAACTGATGCCGCAAACCGAGGCGCACAGCGCAACACCGATCAGTGGGCAATGACGCTCGGGGCGCAATAATCACCAGGCGCTGCGTTAGCGCACGCCTGGTGTTGGTAAAGCCTGCGCCGGTTTGATGGTTATTCCCATCGGCCGTTAAAACCAGCGATACGTCAGGCTCAGCAGGTAATTACGCGGCCGGCCGGGAAAGTAGCGGTCGCCGCCAAATGAGGTAAAGTCGGCGCGCTCAGCATAAGCGGTATCAAGCGCGTTATTCACCCGGGCGAACATTGTTAATTGTGGCGTAACCTGCCATGAGGCTCTGATATTTACCAGTTCATGGCCTTCGTAACGATGCAGGTTTTCCGGATCGGTGTAGTAATCGTCCACCCGGTTCCATTCAAGTTCAACTCGCGTCGTGTCGGCCAGTTGATAACCCAGGCGTACATCGGCAATAACCCGTGGCGCCGTGTCGATGTCGTTGCCGTTGATATTGACGTCGTTAAGTACCCGGTCAAACTCATAGGTATGGCGCGCTGCCGTGGCGGCCACCGCGATATCCCAGTGTTCGCTGAGCTGCCAGTCAAGCTCCAGCTCAATCCCTGTGTGGCGGGTTTTACCATCGTTGACGTAAAAGAAATCACTGTCTCTGAAGATAAAATTGTCTTTATCCATGGTGTAAGCCGACACCGTATAACGCACAGACGGGTAATCGCCTTTAATACCCACTTCGAGGTTGCGGGCTTTTTCGGAGGCCAGATCGGCAACCTGCTGAGCGCGTTGCAGGCGGTAGAGTTCAGTAGCCTGGGGCGCGCGGTAACCCAAAGAGTAATTGGCATACCAGCGGGTGGTGTCTGAATAGATATAGGTGGCCCCTAATTTGGGCGAAGCATTGGTGAAACTGTTGTCGCCACTGGGCGGGCGACTGTATCGACAGCCGCCGAAACCGCACTCGCTGCCGTCTTCACGCAGTCGGCCGCTGTTCATATTATTGGTATAGTCGTAGCCCATGTATTCGTAGCGAATACCGGCTGATACCAGCCATTTCTGTTGTTGCCATTCAAGCTCAGCAAAACCGGCATACAGACTGGCGTCTACGGTGTAATCGTAGTGTTTGCCGGCAGGGATGGTTTCGGTCAGAAACGCTGAGCCCTCAGTGGGACCATCCTGCGATTGCAATAAAGTGCCTTCGGTAAACTCGATATCCACACCGGTATTGAGTGTCAGCGTGTCGGAAATGGCGTGCGCCCACAACGATTGTACGCCTGCGCCTTGTTGCGTGTTTTCCTCAAGTGGTGTGCCCGGCAAAAAATGCATTAAAAACTGCATATCCTGATCCCGAACATAGGGCGTTACAGAGACGGTATCGCCGTTGTTCAGTTGCCACTGCAGGCGCGACCAGATGCGTAATGCGCTGGCCTTGCGAAACGCTTCGGGGTTTTCATTGCTGCGCGCGAGTACGGGATCTTTATAGGCGTTCAGGCCGGTAATGTAGCCGGCGGTTTCCTGATCGAGATTGGTATAGGTCAGGCCGGTGGTGAGGCTGACGTCGTCCCAGGTATGCTGATGCCTGAGATTAATCTTTTCCTGATCAACACCTTCCTGCTCGCGATAGCCGGTGTCGCGGGTAATACTGGTGTTGATACCCACGCCGCCATCGCCATAATTGTGCCCGGCGCGAAGCTTATAGCGGCTATAGCCGTAAGAGCCGTAATCAACTCCTGCCATACCGCCACCCAAGGTGGTATCAGGGGTAATGACGTTTATCACCCCGTGCACGGCATTAGAGCCATACAGGGCCGAGCCCGGGCCTTTGAGCACCTCAATTTGCGCTGCCATTTCAGAATGGGCCTCAAACAGCTCGTTGATATTACAAAAACCGGCTGCGCGCAGCGGTATACCATCTTCGGCGGTTAACAGCCCCCCGCAGGCCCCGGCACCGGTAAACACCTGTGAGCGTAAGGCCGGTAAGTATTCCTGACCGTTACCCCGTTGCACCTGAGCACCGGCAATAAACTTGAGGGCTTCCTCAATATGGGTGGGCGAAAGCAAAGCCAGTTCGTCGCGACTGACCGCACTGATCACCAGCGGCGCATTTTGGTTATCGGTACCGGTACGGGAGCCGGTCGTTGTGATCCGCTCAATGTTGTCAGGTACGGTGTCGTCGTTAGATTGGCCTCTGGCTGGAAGCGCCAGTAACAGTAAGCTGCTGAACAAAGAGAAAATCGAAAGCGTAGCGAGTGTTCGCTGATAAGTCATAACTTCAACCTGATAAGTCAATATTGAGTGCCCGGCTTTGTGCACTGCCGCAAACCCCGAGTGATGACCACCCGTGTCAGCGGCTGTTAACACATAGTGCGGGAGAGATGTGTTGCTGCACCAAGGGCTGCCGTTGTATTGCAGCCGATTGTACGTAATACCAGTGGCTATGCAATACCCGTATGCCTTGCAGCTATAACGAAACAGCGCGCTGATGGGATCAATCCCACCGCATTGGTTTGTGGGAGCTGCAAAGCGCCGACACTGCGATAAGCGCTGACGGAAACGCGGTGGCGGGAAGGCCTTTTCGTCGTGTTTTACTTACATTACCTCTACTTTACGCTAAGCTGAAAACGACTAACGAACAGATATTTATATAACATAAAAAAGGTAATACTTATGAACCTAAAGGGATTTCGGCTTAGTGTTGCACTGGGCCTGGCAGTTATGACACTGCCATTAACCGCCACGGCCACCCAGCTTCTGCGCCAGCCTGCGCTGCACAACGATACGCTGGTGTTTACCTATGCCAATGACATTTGGAAAACCACCACTGACGGCGGCGAAGCCCTTCGCCTGACCAGCTTTCAAGGCAGCGAGTCGCAGCCGGTAATTTCACCCGATGGCAAAATGATTGCGTTCACCGGTGAGTATGAGGGCAATAAAGATGTGTTTGTGGTGGGGATTGATGGCGGAGAGCCCCGCCGCCTTACTTACCATCCTGGTGGTGACGCCGCCATTGGCTGGTCGCCCGACAGCAAGCAGGTATTGTTCAGTTCGGCGCGCTTTTCGGCACCGCGTAACTGGCAGCAGTTATTTACCGTATCGGTAGACGGGGGCAATCCCACCCAGTTACCGATGCAGCGCGCGTTTGATGGTGACTTCGACTCAACCGGCGAGAATGTTGTGTTTCGCCGGGCCGGGTTTTGGGACCGCGGCTGGCGCAACTATCGTGGTGGCCAAAACCAGGCGCTGCGCGTGATCAATTTAACCACTCTTAAGGAATATGACTTACCTTTTGACAACGACTTTGATGTCGATCCTGAATGGTCTGACAACGGCGATATCTACTTTTTATCTAACCGTTCCAAAGTTACCAATGTGTTTAAATACTCACACACAACCCAGTCAGTCAGCGCAGTGACTGATCACGATCAGTATGATGTGATGGGTTTTGCCGTTGATGGCAATAACGTGGTGTATGAATACCTTGGCGATCTGTATTTAAAAGAAGGTGAAAAGCCGGCTCAAAAGCTAGCGATAGAGATTACCGGTGATTTTTACTGGGCCCGTGAAGAATATGTCGAGGCGCATGAGCACATTACTTCGTTTAACGTATCGCCGCAGGGCAAGCGAGCGGTGTTTGCCGCCCGTGGTGATGTATTTACTGTGCCTGTTGAGCACGGTTCGGCGCGCGCCCTTACTGATACCTCGGGTGCCCGCGAGCACGCGCCAGCCTGGTCTGCCGGTGGCCAGCATATTGCCTGGTTTTCTGATGCGTCAGGAGAGTATCAACTGATCATCGCCGATCAGTATGGCAACACTGAGCAAACCATAGCGCTTGCCGGTAAGGGCTTCTACGACGAACTCGTCTGGTCGCCGGACGGCAAACGACTGATGTTTACCGATTCTGCGCAGCAGTTGTGGGTGGCCAACCGCGATAACGGCAGTACCAAAATCATCGACGCCAACAAGCGGGTACATCCTGAGTGGCATATGATGGCAAGCTGGTCACCGGATAGCCGTTTTATTGCCTACACCACACAAAATGCCACCATGTTTCGGGTATTACATTTATACAGCGTGGCCGAACGCAAGTCTTATCAGTTAACTGACGGGCTGGCGGAAGTCAGATGGCCCGCCTGGAGCGACGACAGCAGCAAGCTGTATTTCCTTGGCAGCGTTAACTACGGGCCGAAATCGGCCTGGCTGGATATGTCTACCATTGCCTTTAATCCGACTGCCCAGCTGTATTACGCAACCTTAAACCCGGCCGAGGATCCGCTCTTTGAACTGCGTTCAGACGAAGAGGCGCCGCCGCAGGACAAGCCTGAGGACGACACAGAAAAAGACGATTCAGCTAACGAAAATGCGCCACAAACGGTTGTGGTAACCGAAGGGTTTCGTGAGCGTATTATGCCGGTCGCCAGCAACGACGGGCAGTTTAGCCATTTAACCGGCGGTAAAAACGGTAACCTGTTCTTTCTTAGCCAGTACACCAGTGACAGCGGTGAGAGTCAGACCAGCCTTATGAAGTTTGATGCCGAAGAGCGTGAGATCACCAAACTGGCAGATAAGGTCAGTGACTTTAGACTCAGCGCCGACAAAAACTCGATTTTGCTGCAAAGTGGCAAGACGTATCGCCTCATAAATGCCGAGCAGGGCTCAGGTAAAGATGACAAAACCCTGCAACTGGCCTTATCCAAACGGGTTAACTACGCTGAGGAATGGCAGCAAATTTTCCGCGAAGCATGGCGTTATCAGCGCGATTACCTGTATGTCGATAATTTTCACGGCGCTGACTGGGATGCCGTGTATAAGGTATATCAACCTATGGTTGCCTCGGTAAGTCACCCGTTGGATCTAACCTATTTGCTTGATACCCTTGGCGGTGAAGTCGCCATTGGCCACTCCTACACCAGCAGCGGCGATAAGCCTGACACCGGTAAGTCGCACGTCGGCTTACTGGGGGTGGACTATGTGACCGACGAAAAAGGCGTGAAGTTAACCCACATCTATACCGGCGAGTCGTTTTTTGCTGACGCCAATAGCATGTCGCCATTGGGCAAGTATGCGGCACAGATCGGTAGCGATGCGTATTTGTTAGCGGTCAATGGTAAGCCCGTTAACCCTGAGCAAAACCTGTTTGCCCAGTTAGAGGGAACATTAGGCAAGGTCACCACGGTAACCATTGGCAATCCGGACAATGCCGGTGCCGCAGAGGATTATCTGGTGAAACCCATTGGCAACGAAAATGCCCTGCGAAAGCACCATTGGGTAGAGAAAAACCGCCGGTACGTGGAAGAAAAGTCTGGCGGCAAGGTGGCTTACGTATGGGTACCGAACACCGCCGAAGAGGGTTACCATTCTTTTAATCGTTACTTTTATCCGCAGGCTGACAAGCCGGGCGTGATCATTGATGAGCGCTTTAACCATGGCGGTTTTATTGCCGACTACATCATCAACGTATTGCGCCGTGAGCTCAATGGCTTCTTTAATAACCCGTTTTCGCCACAGCAGCCCATGACCAGCCCGGCAGCAGGTGTGTGGGGCAGCAAGGTGATGCTGATCAACGAAGTCTCAGGCTCCGGCGGTGATATGCTGCCGTACATGTTTAACTACTATGGTTTGGGTAAGCTGGTGGGAAAACGTACCTGGGGTGGCCTGGTGGGCATATGGGGCGTGCCGGCGTTTATTGATGGTGGCAGCATGACCGCGCCGCGCTCCGGATTTTATGATGTAGACGGTAAATGGCAGGTGGAAAACTACGGTGTGGCACCAGACATAAACGTAGAGCAATGGACCATTAAAACCAGCCAGGGTCAGGATCCGCAGCTCGACAAAGCCATCGAGGTGGCACTGGATGAGCTCAAGGGGTATAAATCGCCTATTAAGCCTCAGCCTGACGCACCGGTGAGAGTGCCAGTGAGTAACTAGACTAACGTGTTGATAGCAAATCCCACCCTCAGGTGGGATTTTTTTTGCGTTCGGTATGGCTGACTATTGCGCCGGCTTAGCGCTGCAATTTGTGCCCCGGCCCCATCAACAGGTGCTACCACTTTCTTAGAATATGCTAATCTGCGCACATGTTATTGTTTGCTGGTTGATTGGCAGTGTTATACCCACAATGGCTGGGCCTTTTCATCACGGCGTTTTTGGCCGCTACCATTTTACCCCTTAGCTCCGAAGTTGTTCTGACCGCGCTGTTGCTCGATGGTCAGCCGCCGTTATTAATGGTGCTGATCGCCACCGCCGGAAATGTAATGGGGTCGCTGACTAATTACGCCCTGGGGTACTTCGCGAATGAGGTAGTGATAAAAAAATGGCTGCGCATTTCCGATGTTGAGTTCAGCCGCGCTGAGCAACGTTTTAAGCGCTATGGTACCTGGGCTTTGTGTCTGGCTTGGGTGCCGCTCATTGGCGATCCATTAACCGTACTGGCGGGTGTATTAAAAGTACGTCTGTGGTGGTTTTTATTGCTGGTCACTACGGGTAAATGCCTGCGCTATGTGGTGCTCACCTACATGGTCGTTGGGCTTTGGTAGCCAGCCAGTAGCTAGCCAGTAGCCATCACTTTTAAACGCAGGCAGCGCCCCCAAAGGGGCGTCATTAACCTATATGACCTGCTACGCCGGTTACCGGACGTGAGCCCCTACTGTTCAGCCTTGCCATAAAAATCCCGGAGCAGGTAAAAGGCTTGCTTTTTTTCACCTTTTTCAGAGATTAAGCCTTTTCGATTAAAGTCGTCCTGTATGCCTGGCAAGGGGCGCCGGGGCGACCGAAAATCGCTCAGGATCCAGGGCGAAAAGCCGATGAAACCATCAATACTCCTGGTCATTTCAATGGTCTTTTGATAAAGACTGGCCTGATATTCTTCGGTCCATCGCTCGTTAACACTGCCATGCAGACCGTATTTGGCGCCGGCACCGAACTCACTGATAAAGACCGGTTTGTCATAAGGAATGTGCCAGCTTACCTGATCAATTTTTTCCAGTGGGCCACTGTACCAGCCAAGATATTGGTTAAAGCTAACCAAATCGACGATATCTGCCAGCGGATCCTCCACGACCGATAAGGTTCTTGCGGCATTGCCCCAATGTCTTTCCATTGCCGCGCTCAGTACCCGCGTGTTATCGAGGCTGCGGGCACTGTCGGCCAGGCGCTTAAGAAAGCGCGTACGCTCCGGCTTCACCGGCGTTTCATTGGCCAGCGACCATATAATGACACCGGCACGATTGAAGTCGCGCTCGATCATTTCGGTTAACTGGTTGCGGGCATTCTGGTAAGTGGCTTCATTGGTCCAGTCGATCGTCCAGTAAACCGGGATCTCAGACCACAGCAAAAAGCCCATTTTCTCGGCGAGTCGCACCATGGCCTCACTGTGCGGATAGTGCGCCAGACGAATGAAATTAGCGTTAAGATCCTTTGCCCAAATAAGCTGTTGCCGGGCTTCCTCTTCATTTTTAACCCGGCCACCGCCATCAAGGGCAAGCTCTTCGTGCAGGGCAATCCCATTGAGTCTGATTGGCTTACCGTTAAGCAACAGCTCTTTACCGGCTGTGCGTATGGTTCTGAAGCCCATTTCATCAACCACTTTATCGTTATGGTAAGTCAGTTCCACCTTATACAGTTTGGGTGAGTCGGGATGCCAAAGCTCTAGTGTGGCTGGCTGGAGAGTAAACTGAGCCGTACCGTCCTTTGCGACAGGCACCGAGGTAGCAATATCGAGTTCCGGGATCGACACGGTCAGAGTGTTCGCCCCTGGTGGTCCATCAATAACTGGCCCGTCGATAACCACTTCGCCTGAAATTTCCCGGCTGGTTTCGGAGCGTAGCGCTATTTTATGTTGTCGGATAAACGAACCCGGCGTAGTGACCAGCCTGACCGGGCGGGTGATGCCGCCATAGTTCCACCAGTCAGTATTAATGGTCGGTACGCCTTCTTTCACACGCTTATTATCCACTCTCACGACCAGCGAGTTATTACCTGGTTTTATTGTATCTGTGACTTCATAGCTGAACGGCGTAAAGCCACCAATATGCGTGCCCAGTTTTTTGCCGTTTAACAAGGGCCTATTGACTTTTGCTGTGCAAATTTTGGTCTAAATGAAAACATTTTAATCGCGAAACAGTCCTGCAGGCCTAGTAGTTCTAAGTCAAAGGACTGTGACAAAGAGTAAAATGTTTTCATGACGACCCCTTCGGGCAGCGCCTGTGTGCCATTTATACTGCGTTGCCTGTTTTTGATTTAGGCCCACTAGACCTGCAAACAGCCGCCTTGTCTAAACGGCACACAGACTGCTGCAAAAATGCATAGCAAAGGTTAATAGGCCCTAGACGTCGGCACGATAATTTACCGCGCCAAAGTGCACAAAGGCGCGTTCGTGTTTGGATAATCCGCTAAAGGTAAACTTATTGCGGTACCAGAGCGTGCCCTCATAATAATACAAACGGCTGTCCTGGGTGTTCCAGTCGCCCGGCACGGATAGTGTTTCTTCCTTATCAAAATTGTATTCCAGTAACTCTTGTTTATTGTCCACCGTAGCGTCCATAAAGTATGCACTTTTAGACGGTGAATCCGCTTCATCCCAGGGTTGCCAGCGGTAGTTGTAATAACCATTTTCATAGGGGTCGACGATATACGCCCAGTCACCATTCAGCGACTGGCTATCGCGAAGATATAAATCCGGGTTGATGTGTTCGCTACCATTGACCAATAATGACCAGCTCAGCAGCGCCATCAGCCATAACAAGCGGTTACCGGGCCTTTCCAACAAATCTGGTTTCATAAATATCCCTATTATTGAATTTTACGTTGTTGAGAAAACGGTGTTCATTCGTTCAGATTGTTAACGGAATATTTACATAGTAAGGCAGGAGGCAAGCTGTCGTCTACCCGAAGCTGCTCACGGAATGAATCATGAGCTCAGGCAAGCCCGTAGCAACCTAATAAACGCTGCGCGCTGCGGGTTAAATCGTGTTGTTTACCTGCAACTTCGGCCAGGTGGCTAACCAGTGCTTGTTGTTTATCCGCTGCCTGAAGACAGCCGGTTTAGGACAATGCTGATTGAGTGTGACGCTCAGGGCAAACAGGGGGGCCAGTCCAAAAGGCGCGATAAATTCAAGTTCACGACTGTTGTTCAGGCGCACGCCAACGGCAGTTTCGATTTCTACCCAGTGCCGCATGGCATCGGCGGTGGATAAGTAAGGCTTATCCTGATTGCGCGTATGCATTCTGGCCTGGTTTTTTACCGACCAGGGGAACGGTGACTTGCCGTATAGCTGTTGTTGGTAGGTTTGATCGGAGGCTGCATTGACGTCTTCAGTATTAAAATACACCACGTCAATATCGTTAAGTGGCGTGGGTTGTGGCTTATTATGCAGGTGATCCCACACCAGATTGCGCACAAAGCCAGCAGCTAAGCACCAGTCTGGCAGTTGCAGCGAGGCGGCCACCTCGAGCGCCTGCCAGCGCTGTGTGTCGGCGCGCAGCCAGGACGCAATTACTGATGGATAGTCTGTGGTTGCCAATATCTGTTTTCTCAGCGTGTTAATTATTGCGTTTAATAATCGGTGTTCGTTTGCGTACTGTCCTGTCAGATTGGTGGGCGATTAATGGACGAGTGAGGGCGCGGCTGGCCATAAAATGGCAGGGATCCCAGGATCTCTGCCATTTCGCCATATATCGCCATAAATCAGCGTGACTGCGGGTCGATTCAGAACTTGTAGCTGATACCGCCGCGCAGCATGCGTGGTTCAATCGGGTGATAGTGCACGTCTTCAACACCGTCTTCGGGTTCGCCCGGTAAGCGGCTGGCATACAGGTAATCAATATCGTGGTCGTTACTGTCAAATACATTCAGCACCGACACTGACGCCTGCCAGTTGCCTGTCTCATACACCAGGTTGGTATTAACCACCGTAAATGTGTCTGACTCGCGCTGCTTAAAGCTGTCTAAGGTGCGCTTGCCAAAATACCGAACGCGCACATCGGTACGCCAGTTATCATTCATTTGCCAGTTAAGCCCAAGGCTGGCAACGACCGGCAGCGAACCATCGATGTAATTACCTTCTCCGGCTTCATCTTCGGTAAAAGTAGACTCGGTCCAGGCAATTTCGAGATCGGTGGTGAGGTTGGCGGTAAACCAGTAATAGGCCGAAAACTCCACTCCCCAACGACGTGAGGCGCGGCTGGCTTCGGTGTTGCCAGCATCGCCAACAAACAGCAGCTCGGAGTCGTTTTCCAGATACCACAGCGCCCATGAGGCATTGTACTGGCGGTATTTCGCTACTCGCAGGCCCAGTTCGGCGCCTTCGCCTCTAACAAGCATATCCACAGGCTCGGCAGCATCGCCGGACACCGGGTCAATACTTATTACCGCGCCCCGGGCATCATTAGAGTGAAATGACTGGCCAAGGTTAAAGTAGGCCTGCCAGGCATCATCGATAATATAGCTGATACCGCCTTTTAAGCTGGTGATAGTGTCGCTGTCCTCACCACTGTTGGCGGCAATATCGCTATTTACGTCAACGCTGAGGTAGTCATGACGGATACCGGCATGGGCACTGAGCCTGTTGGTGAGCGTCACGTCGGCTTCGTAAAAAGCCGAAACCGAGTACTCGCTGGCATTGTCGACGCGTACCGCGCCCTGGCGGACTCTGGCGCTGGTGCGATATAAGCCGACTTCGTCAATGTTATCAATACGAAAGTCGATACCGGTTTTTACATGCACATGCGCACTGCCCATAGGGCCGGAAAAAAAGCGCATAACGGTACCACCATAAATTTGCCGGTCGTCGACCTGCTCAAACTGGTCGCCGCTGTCAGGGTTATCTAAAAAGTAGGTGAAGTTAGAAAACAGATTAAGGTTGCTCTGCACCGCATAGGCGTTAACCAGCCAGTCATTCGACTGCCAGTTGAGCGATAAGCTGTAGCGATCCGATTCGCCGCCCAGCGTGGTATCGATGGAGCCCAGTTCGTCAATGAGGCCACTTTGTACCGCCCGGCGCGGAATTTGATCGGCGGCATTCCAGCTATTGTCGTAGCCCATAAACGTGATGTGTAAACGACTGTCGGTGTTGTCCTGCCGGTAGCGTACAAATACATTTTTCTTATTGATGTCTTCGTCGATGTCGGTCCAGGGACCATCGTAGGTTTGCCATTCAGCCCCCACGGCCAGGTTGTCCTGCCCCAGTGTCAGGTTGGTGGCAGCGACCGAGCGCAGAAAGCCGTTTTCGCCTAATTCAACCTTGGCAAACGGCTGATTAAATGCCGAGACCAGGGCAAAATTTGCCGAGCCTGCCACCGAGAAGTCGCCCTGGGTAGCCCGGTAAGGGCCTTTTTGATAATCGATTTGCTGAATAAATTCTGGCGTAATAAAGTTGAGATCGGAATAGCCCTGACCATGGCCGTGGGTACGCATGTTCACCGGCATACCATCGATATTAATACTAAAATCAGTACCATGATCAAGATTAAAGCCACGCAGGAAATACTGGTTGGCTTTGCCTGAGCCGCTGTGCTGCGTTACCACCATGCCGGGCACAAATTCAAGCACTTCGCCGGCGCGCAGCAGTGGCCGACGTTCGATATCACCGGCGCCAATAACCCCTTCAGAAGCCGAAATAGAATCACCAACCAAATCACTTTGTTTACCAAAAACGACGACCCGCTCTATATGCGGCCCGTCGGCAAAAACGGAAAATGAAGACAACAGCGATAAACATAGAATGGAATATTTCATATTTACTTAGTAGTTAAAACAATGACTACTAATACTAACGCGCAGCCTGCTAGCTTGGATGCACTAATGGGGTGGTTTATTTATAAATTACGACCACCGGATTGAGTAACGCCGGGGCTGATGCGTATTTAAGCGTTGCGCTGTAGTGAAGGCGCCCAAAAAGTAAGCACATAAACCAGTCGCATTGGCGCTTTATAATACCTGTACCAGCAGCAAACCGGTTGCCGCTTGCAGTAACAGGCCGATGAGCAACACAACACCATCTTTGTTGAGCAGACCCACAGCGGTAATAGTGATAGCAAACGCCGGCACTGCCGCGGCAAACGGGATAACCTCAAGCGGGATCATGCTCAGTGATACCAGCGCGCAATACAGCGCTATGACTCTGGAGGCGGGACTATCGGTGAGTCCTGTCAGGCGTGGGGTCAGTATCTTTTCGGCGTTAACAATATAGGGCTTGAACTTATTAATGGCCCTTTTCAGCTTGTCGTGATTGAGCGAGCGTTCTTTGAGTACCTTCGGTAGCCAGGGCTCGCCAGCCCCCAGTGCCATTTGCAGGCAGATCATAAATAAGGTGATACCACAGATAGTGGGTACCCCTGGTATTGCACCGGTCGGCAGCAGGGCAATAAGCGCCGGTATCAGTAACAGTGGCGCGAATCCCCGGCTCTCAAATTTACTTACTACCTCGCCAACAGACACATCGCCGTCGGTTTTCGCCAGCAAGTCATCCATTAACTCACTCATTTTGGTTTTGCTCATATACCCTTTGCCCCGGTGCAAATAAGAAAGCATTCCCCTCACAAACAGGGTTACATTAACGGGCTGTGAATACCAGTTAACTTTTGTGGCGTTACCAGTGTGGTGAAACGGGGTTGGTATATCATGCCAGGCGTTGGAGATTAGATGCAGAAGGGCAATACTGCCGGCACGTGCTGATGGCGCACATGCCGGCAAAAAAGCGGGCTTAGTAAATAACGCCGACCGCATCCATGTTGTAGTCGGTATAAGTATTATACTCCCCTTTTAACCACAAAATCGCGTCCTGCTTATCGCTGGTGGCAAAGATAGGGCGGATATTATCGCCCGCTGAGTCGTCGCTAAGGCGTTGCCAGCTTATGGTGCTTACATTGTCTTTTAAACCGATAGACGCGTGGTAGACGTGGTAGCCGTCAGTACTGTTTTCGCCGCTTTCAGGGTTCGCGTTAGTGGCAATCACCGCGTGGCTGGGATCTTCCGGGTTCAGGCTGATAAGACCGGTATAGCTGGCTTCCCGTTCGTACAATCGGGTGCCGGCGAAAGCCACTTCACGGTCGTGCCATTGTTTACCATCCCAGGAAGCAATGCGATAACGTTGATCGTTATTGCTCAGGTACAGGGTGTAGGCAATGTGCGGGTAGCCGTTGCTGTCCAATACGATATCGCTGGTCCAGGCGCTGTTTTCGGCGCTCAGTTCATGACCTCTGAAGTTGCCACCGCCGCCCGTGAAAATCTTTTCGGCCTCTGATGGCATCAGTGCACCGTCTTTTTCGAGATTTTTAATATAGGTTCCATCGACCTTGTAAAAGTTACCATGGCGGAACTCGGCATAGTACAGGCTGTTACCAAAATCCCGCGGATGGGCATCGGTAAATGATATGGCGATGGTGTCCTGGTCATTGCTGGCATAGCGTGCATAAGGGCGCTGTGTGCCGTTTAATTCATCCTGAATAAAGTGTTTGGTGGTATTCCAGCTGCTGCCGTGATCATCAGAGGTCACATACGACGGATTCCACTGAATGCCGCGGTACAGATTGTACAATTTACCCTCGTCTGCCAGATTAAACAGGTTCATATAGGTGACCGATTCGGGTTGTTCAATAACCTGTTCATCGCCCCACTGCAGATAGTTTTTGTCATCAGAGATACGGTAATAGTGCACATTCTCGGTACTGTGGCGGGCATAAACAGTGAGCACACTGCCATCAGGGCGGGCATAAAAGACCGGCGAATTATGATCGTCATGGTCAAAGTCTTCGTGTAACACAACCCGACCGGCAACCTGTTGGCTGTTTAAATCATAGATTCCGGCGACGGCATTACCGCCACCGTTACCTTCTACACCACCGATAAACAGGGTGTCGTTGTGGATCATCGCTCGTGGATCCTGAAACCAGCACCAACCGCTGTTTTCCATCAAGGTCAATACGTCGGCTGCGGCGATTTGAGCATTGCGTTCGTTTTCCAGCAGCTTATACAGTTCGGTTCCGGCTGCCAGCAGGGCGCCCACGCCATACACTTCGGTGTAGTCGGGGAAAGAATCACCGGGAGCAGCCCCAACCGGTTGCACATTGCCGAGCATGCCATGGTGGTTTACCGCTAACTGCAGGGCGCGCCAGGCCTTCATGATCACCGGGCGGTATTCGTCGCTGTCGAGCAGGCCGTAATTAATGCCCCACGCCAAACCAAAGGTAAAAAACGCCGTACCGCTGGTTTCTACTTCCGGGTAGCCTTCTACGCCACCCAGTAAGCCCATCGACCAGGTGCCATCGTCGCGCTGAATGTCTTTGATACGACTGGCCATGGTGGTAAATAAATCCACATAGAATTGACGACCTTGCCAGTCCTGGGGTAAATCAGGGATCATCAGCGCCAGGCCACCAAATACCCAGCCATTGCCGCGCGCCCAAAAAATGTCCTCGCCGTTTTGTTCACGCTGATCAAAGTAACTGGAGTCGCGCCAGAAGAGCTTATCCTGGTCACTCCAGAGCAAATCAAAGGTGGCGCGATATTCCTGATCCATAAACTCAAGATACTTATCTTCGCCGGTAATTTGCGCCAGACGTGCCCACACGGGCGGTGCCATAAACAGGGCATCACACCAGCCCCAGCGATCGTGAGCATGGGTATCTTCGGCCAGCCACTCAAGGGTACCTGTTTTAGGGTTGTCTAAAATCCAGTCAAAGCGCTCCTTGGTGGGGCTCATCATGGCCGGTTCTTCAAACTCCTTGTAAAAGTTTAAGTAAAACTGACCGACGGTGTGATCATCCGCGTGATAGGGGCGCTGATGCAGGCGCCACTTATTGCGCTCACCAATCTTGCGCAGCCACTCGGTGTACCTGGCGTCACCGGCAATAGTGCGCCATCTGTCCATGCCTGCATACAGAGCACCGTGGTGCCATTCCAAATCATGATAGCGCTCGCGGTTGGCCCAATCCGGTGGGTTACGTGGAATCGCCCGGTACTCGCCCTGCTGCTCATGATGTTCAATTTGCCAGTCGGCGACTTGCTGAGTGAAGCGTTTCACCGACTGCATGGTCATTGGTGCATCCTGGCCGGGTAAGTAGTTGTGCAGGTATTGCTTCCAGTTAAAGTAAGTGGTGATGTCGCCGGCTTTTTGCCAGGCAAAGCCGGCGTAGTAGGTGAGTTTCCCGGCGTTGTCGGTTGACGTTACTAACACCGCATTGGAGCGGTCTTTGGTGGGCGACACCTGCTCATAAAATGTTGCGTCTGAGTTGGGCGGTAGCACCACCCCTGTGCCGACGTGGCTGTCGTCGATTTGTTCCCAGGTGCTCACGATAGTTCGGCGCTCGTTAACATCGGCCAATGCCTTGCCATCGTGAGTGGTAACGCCAACGGCAATATCTAACTGAACCGGCTGGCCGGCCTGGGTAAACTGACTTTCTGCTTTGTATAACTGACTACCCCGGGTCAGGGTAACCCGTTTGGTTTCACGAATATCCTGCTCTGGCCAATAGTACTGAAGCTCAAACACCACCTGCTGCGGGGTTTTCTCGAGCACCGTAAAATCCTGATAGACATTGGCCTGAAGCAGTTTATCGTCACTCCCGGGTTGCCACAGGGCAAGGCCGCCGCAGCCAAGAGACGATCCTACGTGGTAAGGGTCGTAGCCTTCGCCATGGTCAACGTGATATGACTTTCCTGCCTCGTGTTCGGCATACCATTTGTTAACTACGGGGGTGGCAACGCGTTTTAGCCAGCAATCGGTGCCGTTAGATTCGGCAGAATCGGCCAGGGCAGGCCCATACATGCGAAAAGCAACCTTGTCGTTTTCAAAGGCAAAGTCATCCTTGCGTTCAGGTACCTGACGCGCTTCATAGCGCATATCCTCGTCGCTCTGTTGCACAGAACATCCCTGCAAAACTAACATACCGAGCAACGTAATAAGGTGAGTAGGTTTAAACATCGAAACTCCATTAGCGACCACAACCACTCTGGTCGGGTAAGTCAACCAGGACAGGACATACACAATATCGATTGTGTTGCGCATTTGTTTTAATAATGTAACCGTCTAAAGTAGTAATATAATACTTAGGTGTAAAGCCCATATATGAAATGTTGAGCCGAAAACCGGGCGTAAATCACGCTTAACGCATTGAAAATAGTTTACTTTGCAGGTTGGCGTAAGGGCAGAGCATGCAGCGAAGGCCAAATAATAGTGGGGCAATATAAGTGAGGCTGCCGGTTGGCAGCCTCGTTATTTTTACGGTTAAATCGTTATACGCTAAAAGTGCGCGGCGTGAAAACGCAGGTGGTCGTCGATAAACGAAGCAATAAAATAGTAACTGTGATCGTAACCGTCGTGCTGACGCAGGGTCAGTGGATAATCTTTTTGCGTGGCGGCCTGCAGCAGTGCCTCGGGTTTAAGCTGCTCCGCCAGAAAGTTATCGTCGAGGCCCTGATCAACCATCATAGGCACGTTGGTGGTACTTTCTGTTAGCAAACACACAGTGTCGTATTGTTGCCAGGCTGTTTTATCGTCGCCCAAATAGGCGGTAAAGGCTTTTTCGCCCCAGGGGCAGTTCACCGGATTGGTAATGGGGCTAAACGCGCTCGCCGAGGTAAACATCGCCGGGTTTTTCAGGGCAATGCTCAGGGCGCCGTGTCCGCCCATTGAGTGGCCGCTGATGGCCCGTTGCGTAGACACCGGAAAGTGTTCCTCAATGATGGCGGGTAACTCTTTTACCACGTAGTCGTACATTTGGTAATGGGTTGCCCACGGGGCTTGAGTGGCGTTTACATAAAACCCAGCGCCTTTGCCTAAGTCGTAGTTATCGTCATCGGCCACGTCATCACCGCGTGGAGAGGTGTCGGGTGCAACAATGGCAATCCCCAGTTCGGCAGCCACGCGCAGCGCCCCGGCTTTTTGCATAAAGTTTTCGTCGGTACAGGTCAGGCCTGATAACCAGTAAACCACCGGTACCTTACTACCGTTGCTGCATTGCGGCGGTAAGTAAATAGCAAACCGCATTGTGCAGCGGTTCACTTCTGAGCGGTGGGTATACTGCTTGTGCCAGCCACCGAAGCTTTTATTACAACTGATATTTTCTATCGTCATGGTCACTCCTTAAAAAAGTGAGCCGCCAGCATTATCGGCAGGATAAGTCTGGCGGTTAGAGAGATTAAAGGTTGTAATGAATAACGCTACGGATGCTCTTACCCTCGTGCATTAAATCAAACGCCTCGTTAATATCGCCGAGGCCCATGGTGTGGGTAATAAAATCGTTGAGCGCAAACTTACCGGCCAGATAGTCTTCAACAATACCGGGTAATTCAGAACGACCTTTTACACCGCCAAAAGCGGTACCGCGCCATACCCGACCAGTGACTAACTGGAAAGGACGGGTGGAAATTTCCTGACCGGCACCGGCAACCCCGATAATCACAGATTCGCCCCAGCCTTTGTGACAGCATTCTAATGCCGAGCGCATTACATTGACGTTACCGATACATTCAAATGAGTAATCCACACCACCGTCGGTGAGTTCTACAATGACTTCCTGAATCGGCTTGTCGTAATCGTTAGGGTTAATGCAGTCGGTGGCACCGAGTTTTTTAGCCAGTTCAAATTTAGACTCGTTAAGATCGATACCGATAATACGTCCGGCCTTGGCCATGGTCGCGCCAATAATGGCCGACAAACCAATACCGCCCAGGCCAAATATGGCAACGGTGTCGCCTTCCTGTACTTTGGCGGTGTTCATGACCGCACCCATACCGGTGGTGACGCCACAACCCAGCAGGCACACTTCCTCTAGCGGCGCATCGGGATTAACTTTTGCCAGCGAAATTTCGGGCAATACGGTGTATTCGGAAAAGGTTGAACAGCCCATGTAATGGAAAATTTCTTTGCCGTTACAGGTAAAGCGCGTGGTGCCATCTGGCATCAGGCCCTTGCCCTGCGTTTCGCGCACAGCACTACACAGGTTGGTTTTACCGGATGTACAAAATTTACACTCACCGCACTCGGCGGTATACAGTGGGATAACATGATCGCCCACCTTAAGGGAGGTGACACCTTCGCCGACCGACTCCACGATGCCGCCGCCTTCATGACCGAGTATCGACGGGAACACCCCTTCCGGATCTTCGCCCGACAGGGTGAAGGCGTCGGTGTGGCAAACGCCTGTGGCCACAATTCTGATCCGCACTTCACCGGCTTTTGGTGGTGCAACCTGCACTTCTTCAACGCTTAAGGGTTTACCCGCTTCCCACGCAACGGCGGCTTTACAAGTGATGACGTCTGCCATGGTGTTTTTCCTCTGGTTATCTTGCTAATGACTTTTCTATTGTAGACCTGATATATTCAGTAACAATAGGCAATATATGTAAATCACTTTTACTGTAGAGTAATAATGGGGCGGTATGGCAAATTGGGAAGGCATTAATGAGTTTGTTGCGGTAGCCGAAACACAAAGCTTTACTCAGGCCGCTAAACGCCTGGCGTTATCTACCGCTCAGGTTTCGCGGCAAATCGCCAGATTGGAAAACCGCTTAAGTACCAAACTGCTCAACCGCACTACCCGGGTGGTGGCACTCACCGACAGCGGCGACACCTTTTATCGCCACTGTAAGCCTATTCTCGAAGAGCTAAGCGCTGCCGAAAAAGTGGTGACAGATCTGCAGGCCAAGCCCACCGGCAAGCTCAAAATGACCGCGCCGGTGACCTATGGCGAACGTATTATCGCGCCAATCATTAACGATATTTCGGCGGCATACCCTGAACTGCAAATTCAGCTGCACCTGACCAATCAGGTGGTGGATCTTATTCACGATGGCTACGATTTAGCGATTCGCTTAGGCGAGCTGGAGGATTCGTCGTACATTGCCCGGCGCTTGTCGAGCCGCGCCTGGCATCTGGCGGCTTCGCCGACCTATCTGGACAAACACGGCACACCCCATTCGCTGTCTGAGTTACCGCAGCACCAATGCATACTGGGAACATCCGATAACTGGAAGTTTCGCCGCCATGGCAAAAGTGAAATTGTTAAGGTGCGGGCCCGACTGCGTTGCAACAGTGGCGTGGCACTGATTGATGCCGCGCTCAAGCACCTGGGGATTGTTCAGTTGCCAGATTATTACATTGCGCCATACCTGGCATCCGGCGAGTTAATCGAGTTGCTGCCGCAGCAGCAAATTGCTGATGAAGGGATTTGGGCGTTGTACCCGCCGACCCGGCATTTGTCGCCCAAAGTGCGCATGGTGATTGACAGGTTAGTCAGCGCCATGTAAATGATAACAATTACTATTTGCATTTGTGGTGTTTATGGCGTACCTTAACAGCGTACGTAGTTTTTAATAGTGTCTCTTAACTCTATTAGAAAACCCCTTTAAGCAGGCCCTCATCCACTGGCCTGCTTTTTTTTGCCTGTTGGTTAAGGCGGCTGCCTCGCCTCGCTAAAGGCGTGCCGCTGGCGGTTTCTTAAAAATCGCCCTGCCTCAGGGATAGGTTGGCCACGCAGTGGCAGCGAATTAAAACTGCCAGTAGCCCAGGCGTTTGCGCATTTTTAACTGGCGAATAAAATTTTTGGGTTTGGCGCGTAAATCGCTGTGGGGCAGATGGGCAATTTCGGTTTTAACAGCATCGAGAATGCGCTTAGCCGATTGACCGTCCCGGTAGGGGTGCATTTGCTGGCCATACTCCTCAATGCTATCAAGCAATTCACCGTCAACCGACAACGCCCTGGTGATTGCATCACCGAGTTGGTCTGGCGCAGTGATATCAAGCAACGGCGGCTCGGGCTGCGAATTGCGGAAAGTGATAACAGGTTTGTTGAGCAGCAGGAATTCGGTAATGACTGACGAGGTGTCTGACACCATAACGTCGGCCTGTTGCAGCAAAGGAATGATACTTTGTTCGTCGGTCACAATGAGCTTAGTGTGCTGGCGATCGTAATAGCGAGCCTGGATGGCCAGATCCATTTTGGGGTGGAATTTTACTATCCACTGCCAATCATGCTGCTGACTAAGCGCTAAAATCGTATCGGCTAAGGCCTCTGCACTACTGAAACTGGGCGAGAACGTGGGCGCATATAAAATGGTTGAGCAGGACTGGCTGTTTTCCGCGGTGGTTGAAAATAATCGATCCAGCTTGGGCCAACCCGTCTCCCGCACGTGAAAATGCCGGTGCTGTTGCTGCAACTCATTAAACTTGTTAGTGAAAAACGGGCCCTGGGTACAATACAGATCAAAGCAGTCGCGAATTCGAAAGTGGCCCTTTTTCTTCCATTCAAAGCCATGAAACACTTGTACCTTGAGGCCCGGCACAAAGCTGGGGACGATGTTGCCAGGCACAAACACCGCATCGGGCTTATATTGTACAACATCAGAGATAGTTGGCAGGCAGCGCTCATCGGCGTTAAACAGCGCAGTATTAACCCCTTTACCTTCTACAAACCAGGCGCATTCGTCGCCACGTTGCCAGGCTTCCTGTTGTATCGGGCGAAGGATCTCAAAGGAATAATTTTGTGAAATATAAAATAAATAGCGCACGTAGGGAGTCTTCGGTTAAAGGGTTAGCTGTTGGCAATAATATATTTGCATATTCTGTCGCCACATTTGCCGTCAGTGGCACCCACCATGTCCTGGGTGATTTGTAACCGCTGTTGTTCTAATTTGGACGGATCTTTTAATACTGAACGAATCGCGGCCGGCACTTCTTTAGGAGATTTGGCGCGCAAACACAACTGATGAAACAGCTCAATATCGGGATCGAGACGGTTTTTTAATCTGAATTTTAGCAGCCCCCGGTAACTCCAGCGCGTTTGATAAAAGTCGCACCAGACGACTGGTTTATTGAGCGCGGCATATTCAAAAATCGCTGACGAGGCATCAGACAGCATCACATCAGACAATTGCATGTAGGGCAACAGATTATAATCTTCTACATCGGTAACATGAACATGATCAGATTTATTCCACTGTTCGAACAATGCTCTCTGCGCTGCATATTTGTCTTTAACAAAACTAAAGTAATGTGGTTTTACAATAATGTTGTAGCCGCGCAGCTGGTTGGGTAGCTGGGCGTTAAAATGCTCAATACTCGACGGGTAAAACGTCGGCGCATAAAGTATGGTTGGCTTGTTTTCATCCAGACCGAGATCGCTCAGGGTCATTGGTGCGGGCGAGTTGTCAAACAAGGGGTCAAGCTTGGCATAGCCGGTATCCACAAAGGTGGCATCGGAAAAACGCGATTGTAAGCGTTGCAATCGCTGTTGGCCTTCGACAAACCTGACATCAAAGGGAAACTCAGACACATCGTAGTAACATGATTTTGGCCCAATGCCGTGTTGTACCAAGGCCAGTTTTGCTTTAATGCGCGATTTTTCGAGGTGGTCGAACTGAGGCCTGTTACCAAAAATAACCCAGTCAGACTGATTCTGCTGATAAAAGAGATGGGCATTTTTGGGCGAGTCGATGTAATTAAACGGAATATTAGCGTTTTCTAACTCGCGCTTTTTTAACCTATCAAACCCACATTCCGGATATAAATTAAAAATGCAGTTTACGCCCGCTTTAATCAGTTTTTTGGCGACGGGTAAATATTGGGGAAGGTAGTATAAATGTTGTGTGTCGAAATAAACGCGAACCAACGAAACCTCACTCAATTATAGGCAAAACCAACCATCACAATGTGTGTTGAACACCACTATAAATTCGACGAAAGTATGTACATATACGTTAAATATCACCGAAATGTAATCATATAGACAAAAATAGGCGATTTCTAGGCCTGTTTATTTTTGCCGCCAGCTGGCACCACCCTAATAATACACTGCGTTAGCAAACTCCGCGCTGTGATGATGATGGTGAGAATAAACCTGGGTTGACGATATGAACGGGTGTTTCAGGGACGGTGAAAACGCGCTGCCAAAGGCTTTAAACGACCTTGGCAGCGCGCTGATTGCAGTCTTAACGAAGGCCAGCCGCTACTCGCTGGCGGCTTTTATGCCATAACATTGGTATTTCATTTCGAGATATTCCTCAATGCCAATGTGAGCGCCTTCACGGCCGATACCGCTTGCCTTAACACCACCAAAGGGGGCATTGGCGGCGGATATTGCGCCTGTGTTAATACCCACCATGCCCGACTCGATAGCGTCGACCACGCGTTGAGCCCGGTGCAGATTGTCGCTAAAGAAGTATGCAGCAAGGCCAAAAGGCGTATCGTTAGCATACTCAATAACCTGCTCTTCAGTGTCGAATGGAATGAGCGGCACCACCGGACCAAAGGTCTCTTCGCTGGTGCACTTTGCGTCGGCCGGAACCCGGGTGAGTACTGTTGGCGCATACCAGTTGTCACCCTGCTCAAGCCGCTTGCCACCGGTGAGTAATAACGCGCCGTGGCTCAGGGCATCCTCAACGTGCTCGGCGACCTTGTCGGCACCGGCCTTGTCGATCAGAGGGCCAATGTTGACGCCATCGTGCAGGCCATTACCCACTTTAAGCGCCGCCACTTTGTCGGCCAGTTTGGTCTGGAATTCCTCCAGCACACTGCTTTGTACATACACCCGGTTAGGTGAAATGCAGGTTTGCCCGGCGTTACGAAATTTACCTGCCATGAGGCCTTCAACGGCCAAATCGACATCCGCGTCATCAAACACAATAAAAGGCGCATTACCGCCAAGCTCCAGCGAGAGTTTTTTAACATCGGGTGCACATTTAGCCATTAACTGCGAGCCAATTTCGGTGGAGCCGGTAAAGGTTAGTTTGCGCACCTTTGCGTTCTCGCATAAAGCATCGCCGATATCGCTGGCTTTACCGGTCACAATTTGCAGTACGCCCTTGGGTATTCCGGCCTGTATGGCCAGTTCGCCCAGTGCCAGGGCGGTTAGCGGCGTTTGACTGGCAGGTTTTACAATCATGCTACAGCCGGCGGCCAGGGCTGGGGCTGCTTTTCGGGCGATCATCGCTGCCGGAAAATTCCACGGCGTAATGGCCGCGCACACGCCAATGGGATCGCGCGACACGCGAATATGAGTGTTTTCTGTACCGGCCGGTAAAATTTCACCATTAATGCGCATCGCCTCTTCGGCAAACCACTTTATGTAACTGGCTGCGTAGGCGATTTCACCTTTTGCTTCTGCCAGGGGTTTACCTTGCTCAGTGGTCATGATGGTGGCGAGTTCATCGGTATGTTCAATAATGAGGTCATACCATTTTCTGACAATGTCGCCGCGCTTCGACGGCGTTACTTTTCGCCAGCTTTTAAAGGCTTCTTCTGCGTAGTCTATGGCCTGGTGTACGGCTTTGGCGTCGAGTTTTGGTACCGAGGCGATAACATCGCCGGTGGCGGGGTTAGTAACATCGAGGCGGTCAGCAGTGCCTACCCACTCTCCGTTAATCAGGCAATCTTGCTTAAAAATATCGTAGTGTTGTAGTGTCATGATTACTGTCCTTACTCATTTGAGACGGTCCAAACGTCATGCTTTATAACTTGTACTGCAAAGGGCCGGTCTTGGTTTGATCAGATTTATTGAATCGGCGGTGGATAAATAAAAAAACGGCGCCAACAGGCGCCGTAAACGAGAGTTACTCTAACAAGGAACACATCAAACAGAAGTCTATTCGTTATCGAAAAGGCGACCGCCGATTTCTATTTTACGTGGTTTCTTGGCTTCTGGGATCACTCGCTCTAAATCTACGTGCAGCAAGCCATTTTCCAAATCGGCAGCCAGCACCTTAACGTGGTCGCCTAATTGAAACTTACGTTCAAAATTGCGTTCAGATATGCCTTTATGCAGGAATTTACGTTCCTGATCGGCTTTAGTGTCGGTATTTTTTGTGCCGGTAATCGCCAGGGTGTTATCTTCGACCACAATGTTGATGTCGTCTTTACTGAACCCGGCAATCGCCATCGTAATTCGGTACTTGTCTTCCGCCAGTAATTCAATGTTGTACGGCGGGTAAGTGCTTTGCTTTTCAGCTCTGCTGGCTGCATCCACCAGTGACGCTAAATGGTCTGAACCAATGAATGAACGGTATAATGGAGATAAATCGATAGTACGCATAGTCATATCCTTTAATTAAGCAATATGTGTAAATTAAAGCCCCGGTATTCGGCGGCGTGATTGTTTTGTTAGCTATTTTTTTAGCTAAACGGTTAGCGTCGGCCTTGTTATCAAGCACCAACACTTCTTATATAAGCACGCGCAAATTGTTTTCAAGTCACAAATATAAAATTTTTTCGACCAATTTGCCGATAGTTACGAGTAAGGGGGTCACAGGCCGGTTTGAAACACTGGTAGAATGGTGCCAATTAAACCTTTATTCGAAGTGAGAAGTTTTATGTTACGACAGCGTTTATATAGCGCCCGGTTACTGGTATTGAGCCTGGTGGTAATTATTATGACGGGCTGCCAGAGCACGCCCGTTAAGCCTGATACTGAATACGGGCCGGTTTTTGGCCAGCATGACGAAGGCTTTACTGCTGTTGTAGTGGCATATGCACCCGAAATGGAAGGGATTTTGGGACGTATTGAGGCTGATCCCAATGCCAGCATCACCGAAACGTTAACCTATAAAGGCATAAAATACCGCATTGGTGAATATCACGATAAGCCCATTTTAGTGTTTGCCACAGGCATGAGTATTGCGAATGCGGCCATGAGTATGCAAATGGCGCTGGATTATTTCCCGGTTAAGCAAGTAGTGTTTATGGGCATAGCGGGTGCGGTAAATCCGGCCTGGCAACCCGGTGATGTGATTATTCCTGAGCGTTGGTACTACCATGATGAAAGTGTTTACGCTAACCCTGATCCTAACAATCCGGGCGAGTCGATATTGCCTGAATACTATGCCCGCTTTATGGCTGAACAACCAGCGCGCAAAGCGGCCGATCCGCATTATCCAAACTATAAACCGTTTCATTTTATTCAGCCCGATGAAGTACTGATCATTAAAGACGGTATGGATAAACCTCAGGATACGGCTTACTTTACGGCCAGTGACCGATTGCTGCGTGCCGCTGAGCGAGCAATGCAAAATATGCCGGCCCAGATGATCCTTAACGAGCGCGAAGCCAAGCTCACTGTGGGTGGCAATGGCGTGACCGGTTCGGTGTTTTTAGACAACCGGGCATACCGTAAATGGACCCGCGATGTGTTTAACGCTGAGGTCACCGAAATGGAATCGGCGGCCATTGGCCAGGTATGTACCATTAATGATGTGGATTGGGTGATTATTCGGGCTATCAGTGATTTAGCCGGTGGCCAGGAAGGCGTAAACGTGGAGCATATTTACGACAAAGAAGTCTCTCGCGTAGGTGCTAATGTGCTGTTTGCGGTAATGGACGAACTGGCCGCCGGACAATAATGGTTAAACTGCTGCGGGGAATAGTGTGTTGCCTTTGTATGAGTAGCGCACTGGTAACACAAGCTGTGATTGCACAGCAGGATAACACCCCGCCAGCAAGCACTGAACAACGCGACGTTGCCCGGCAATATGCGCAATTGGTGGGGCGATTGGCGCTCACCGACAAGTTGTTTGCCGCAATGTCGGCGCGATGTGATGCCCAACTGATAATGCCCAGTGAGGCATTGTCGGCCATTGACTATGCACTGCGTCAGCAAACCGGCTACTCATTTGCGGCGTGGCAGCAGTCATTCAGCGATGCAAAGCACGAATCCCGCATGGTTAACAAGCTAATTGATAGCACGTTAACCGATATCGGAGGCTGCGATACTGACGCGGTAGAGGCTTGGTATAACGGAATGCGGCAAAACTTGCTGCAGCCGGGAATCCAAAAATTAGCCTCGTTACCACGGTTGTGGGGATTGCCGCCCGAAGCACCCAGTAAACCGCAGTTAAGTGTTATCTTTAGACAAAAGCTGCAGCACTATAAAAGCCTGTCAATTGCCGAAGTACGCGGGCTGGCGCGAGCCCTCAGCAGCGGCATTTACACTTACAGCATTGTAGCTTTTGCTCATCCTGTCAGCCAGGATCCAAAGCAAGCCGTAGCGTTAAGGGAGTTTGTGTACGACCGGGCGCCAACCGCAGAACATTTATACGAACTGGCCAACAGCGTTCAGGCTATCGACAAACCCCGTGCCTTAGCACTGTTTAAACAGGCCGCCGAGCAAGGTGACTTTTTTGCACAGCGCTGGTGGGGCAATTATCAGGGCTGTACAGGCCACACCGATAAGGCGCTGCACTGGTTAACTCTGGCCAAACGCACCAGGCCCGACGAAGCCAGCTTTATTGACGATATCATTGCCGAAATTAACCTGTTAGGCGAACCCACCAACTGTATTGATGGTTGGGTGCACTAGCGTATTCGTCACAGCATCATCAGGAGATATGCATATGTCTGACAACTTTTATTCTTATAATGTAAACGACGGGCACGGTTTACCCCATGATCCTTTTAAAGCCATTATCGCGCCCCGGCCGATAGGTTGGATAGCCTCTCAAAGCGCCGATGGCAGGGCAAATCTTGCCCCTTACAGTTTTTTTAATGCATTCAACGCAGCGCCACCCATTATCGGTTTTGCCAGTGTGGGGTATAAAGACAGTGTCAGCAATATTGAGCAAAGAGGCGAGTTTTGCTGGAGCCTGGCCACACGCAACCTGGCCGGGCCCATGAATCAGTCGAGTGCTGGCGTGCCTGCTGAAGTGGATGAATTTGAGCTGGCGGGCCTTGTTAAGCGGCCTTCACGCTGTGTGGCGGTGCCACACGTGGCGGCGAGTCCGGCGTCGATGGAGTGTAAACTAACTCAGCTTATTCAGCTTAAGGATGTCGCGGGAACACCTTGTGACTCGTGGCTGGTGTTAGGGCAGGTAGTGGCAGTGCACATTCAGCAGGACTACCTTGATGACGGTACGTTTAATACCGCCAAAGCCGGCTCTATTATGCGCGCCGGCGGACCGGGTGATTACTTTAGTGTGTCGGAACAAACCCACTTTTTTATGGGCAGGCCAACGTAACTGTGCCGCCGGGAAGAGCCAGGCGGTAGCCTCGTTCCCCGAGTGTTTCAATAATAATTGTGTCGGCAGTGCAGTTTTTTGCGCAGCCGATTAATGTACACGTCGACCACGTTGGTGAGCGGACAGTTCTGGCTGCGCCATACGCGCCGGCGCAGTTCATCCAGGGTGATGGGGCTCGCTGCAAACCACATTCTCGCTGATTAACGGATACCTACCTTATAGTGCGGGTGACCCTGATTGTTGCCGTGGCCAGTTTTACCTCAGCCAAAAACATCAGGAGTGCTGAAATTAACAGGAGCATCGCCAGAATAAACAGCGTGACGACTAACAGATTTAATTTAACCTGCCATAACTCACCGGCAAATAAACTCACAACCACGCCACACACCATAACCGCTGACGCGGTACAAAAGCCGATTGACCAGTTAATGAGTTTTACCCGTCGCCATAATAAGATAATTTCACGGTGCAGGCGGACATTTTGGGTGATATCGGTAAGTTGATTTAGCGCCGCTTCGGCAGAACGAACCCGATCGGTAATGCGGCCCAAACGCCCCGACATTACATTTAAAAAACCAGCGATACCGGCCAGTAAAAATACCGGGGCAACGGCAATCTCAATGAGCGTTGAGAGCGACGGAATAAGTGCTTCCATTAAATATCCACATCATAAACTGAATAACACCGCAGCATAGGTTATCTGCGGGCGAGTGGCTAATTTAATTTTGAATAACTGAGGCCGTAAACAGTTATGGGTAAGTCACACCAACGATAGTAGATTGCCAGAGTCTGCCGACATAAAATTGTAAACTATATAAGCCTACAATACTGGCGTAAAAGAAGCGGCGCTTATGCAGCGTTTTTTCTGCTCAAAAATTGTGCAGGGCCACAAAATAGTGCACAATAGAAAGGCATAACGCTGTGCAGTAGCTGGGTTATTTACTGTCAGGTATTTTTACAGGTGCTCGACTTTTCCGCAAGCTCGATGATTTACGAGATAGGTAACGTAAATTTTTGTAGTGGATGAAAATACATTTTTATAAAATTAGACGAAAGTTCAATGCGCCTCAGGCTGGACGTTTTTTGAGTTAAAGCGCTAAAAAGTGACTTAGTTTTCTTTTGTTTAGGTAGAACCATTGCGGAACTATACCGAAAAAGCAATACTAGCCAGCTTGTTCAGGCGAGTGGTAAAATGCCCGGAATACGTGTTGTTGGTATACGCTACTACAACAGGTGGCGCATATTTTGCAGCGAGCAATAGCTATAAAGTATGTAGCGTTTTGCAGGTGTATATGACGGAGTATACATCTGATTAGAATTACGAAATGGAATTCAGGTCGGATTGCACTGTTATTAAAAAAATGGATCGGCTTGAAGTGCAGGGTTGGAACAGGGATTGGACGTTAGAATTCGGTATCACTGTTTCTTTGTAAGCGTTATTTTCACTTCATTCACAAGGAAATAGACATGGGCAAAAAAGGTTTTGTTCGCAATAATGTTAATCAGTTTGCAGTGCTTTACAGGTTTTTCGACCTGCTCATCATTCAGCTCTGCCTGTTGCTAGCCGCAAAAATTTACGGCATTTCGTTAAATCAACAATATTATCTTATAAGCCTGGTGGCCAGCTTAGCCTTTCTGTTTAGCGCAGAAATGCTGTGGCTTTACCGTTCCTGGCGTGCGGGCTCAATTAAAGAGATTTTATTTGTTGCCTCGATAAGTCATTTCCTGATGATTGGGATAGTGATTGGCTGGATGTTTATTTCGAAATCCTCCGAAGATTACTCGCGCGCCGTCATTGCACTATGGTTTACGTTTAGTTGGTTAAGTTCAGGATTGTGGCGCATAGGCTTTCGTTATGTTCTTTACGTGCTGCGCCGAAATGGGCGAAACACGCGGGCTGTAGGGATTATCGGCGCAAACAGCACGGGCGTTGAATTGGTTAACCAAATCAACGGTACGCCCGAAACGGGCTATGTTGTGGTTGGCGCTTATGATGACAGGGACCAGGAGCGAATTGTAAAGTCTGAGCTTTTAGAGTTTAAAGGCAACGTTGAACAGGCCTATGCGGATATCGAAGCCGGCAAAATAGAAACCGTGTTCATTACACTACCTATGACGGCTAACCGCCGGATTGAAGAGATTTTGCGGGTTTTAGGCGATACTAAAGCGCAGGTACATCTGGTGCCCAACTTTTTTGTATACAACCTTTTGCATTCGAGAATATGTAACGTAGGTGAAATGCAAACAGTAAGTGTGTTCGACTCGCCGATGAAAGGCGCTATGAACTTTCTTAAGCGTGTAGAAGATATATTATTGGCATCGGTTATTTTAACCATGATCTCGATACCGATGATTGTAATTGCGTTAGCGGTAAAGTTCACATCCCGCGGGCCAGTTATCTTCAAACAAAGCCGTTACGGTATGGACGGTAAAAAAATCAAAGTGTGGAAGTTTAGAAGCATGACCGTTACCGAAGACGGTGACAAGGTTACGCAGGCTACAAAAAACGACAGCAGACTTACTCCTATTGGCGGTTTTTTACGCCGCACATCACTGGACGAATTGCCGCAGTTTATTAACGTATTGCAAGGCACCATGTCAGTAGTGGGCCCGCGCCCCCATGCGGTTGCACACAACGAAATGTACCGGAAGAAAGTGCAGTACTACATGTTACGTCACCGCATAAAGCCAGGCATTACCGGTTGGGCACAAATTAACGGCTGGCGCGGCGAAACGGATACGGTAGAAAAAATGCAAAAACGCATTGAATACGACCTGGAATACATCAAAAACTGGTCGTTATGGTTAGACTTTAAAATAGTGTTGTTTACCCTTTTTAAAGGTTTTATTGATAAAAATGCGTATTAATATTTGCGATTAGTTAGCTTGTGTTGTCATTTCAATTGTCGGGTAGAATGCAGGGGTAATGTCATCAAGCGCAGTGTCGTACTTTAGTTAGCAAGCGATTCTGATCTAATCAATAATTCTTAAGGAAGTTGACGGTTATCTTTAACCGTCAACTTGTTGTTTTTACGAGTTTGAAAAACGCTAAACAATATTGTATGTGATAATTTTAGAACCTGATTGTGTTCAGATGTTATTGCTGAACTAGTTCAACCACGCATCGCTTTGGCCAATAGACTTCAAAGTCTAATCCTCAGCACACAAGTCATGTCTGATTAAATCCTCATCAGTGTATTGGGCGGCAAGCGGAGGTAGCCTTTAACAGTCGTTGAGCTGACTTCTCCCCCAAAATGGAACCATAACATTGATGAGATTTCCAATGATCTGGAGGCTATTGGTAAGGCCTGAGATTTCCCGACACTTTTTATGGTAAAAATGTAACTTGTACCATAAGAGGTAAATCATGAGTAAAGGCATCCGTTATTCGGACGAATTTAAGCAAGAAGCAGTTAATCAAGTTGTTGTGCATGGCTACAGCGTTGCCGATGTTGCTGAGCGGTTAGATAACAGCACCAAGAGTATTTATGGCTGGATGAAGACATTTTCTAAGTCAACGATGCAACGTAAAGATGATGAAGATCTTCGAGCCGAAGTCGCCAGACTTAAACGTGAATTAAAGCGAACTCAGCAAGAAAGGGACATATTAAAGGAAGCCGCTGTAAGTTCAAGTGAACACCGCAACACTCCTTTCAATCATGTGTGAAGGTGTTTTAAATTCCAATGTTTTTCTTGGTCGTTCATTTAGTTGAGTTGCGACTTCACTGGGTCGGTCTTGAGAGTGCGGTGATAGATCCGTCTTTTTAGGGAAGTATTGTCGAATAAGGCTATTAGTGTTTTCATTCGTACCTCGTTGCCATGGACATTGTGGATCGCAGAAGTAAACTGGCATGCCAAATTCCGCGGTTAAAACGCTATGTTTAGCCAGTTCCATACCTCTATCCCAAGTAAACGATTGGCGGTATTTAGAGGGCATTTTTTAAACACCGCTAACAATGCCGTATTCACTGAATCTGCGTCTTTTCCTGCTAACTTCAAGGTGATTGTGAAACGCGATTTCCGGTCTACCAATGTGGCAATATGGGTGTTTTTAGAGCCTGTTACTAAGTCGCCTTCCCAGTGGCGAGGGAACGTCGATTATCAATATGTTTTGAGCGTTCGTAAATTGAAATGCCGTTGACTAGCCGTTGACTATATTAATGGAGCCTCTATCACCTTTACGGCTATGAAACCGACTATGCCGCATAGGCCGCTTTCTTCGTAAATGCTCAGTCAACGAGTGATGAATGATATTCCTCGCCCTAACATACAATGACTTATAAATGGTTTCGTGTGATACCTGCATTTTCTTATGCCGAGAATACTCGACACGTAGCCAACCAAATATTTGCTCTGGCGACCACGTCAACTCCAGCTTCTCTATAACCAACTTTTTCAGCTCTGGGTATTGTTCTAAAACACCAGACTTTGGCCGCTTGGCCATTCGTTTCGCACCGTTATCAGCATCAACTGCTTTGTAATATCTACGCCCTCTATTTCTGGCAATTTCACGTGATATGGTCGAGAGAGGGCGAACTAGTTGTTTAGCTATTGCTCTAATGCTCATCTTTGCAGACAATGAAACGCGGATTTCTTTGCGTTCTGAAAGTGTTAGGTGGGAAATATTACGATGCCTTGGTCTAGGTTTAATGCCACCATCTTCACGTAAAATTGTGAATACCGATCCCGGCTTTGCCTCAATAATACGACCAATATCACTAAACCCAGCACCTTGCTTCCATAAATCAAAAACAAGTGTTCGCTCATCTTGAGTAAACGTACGTTTTATTCGCTTCATCCAAAGCCCTCACGCAAATCAGTATTTTAGTATAACTGTTGCATTGACCACTTGAATCTACTGCCGTGTACTTTGCCGGGGAGTAAAAGAAAAGTACACGTTCGTAAGGGAGCGAATCCGCGCTATCCAGTTAAGGTTATGTGCCAGATCCTGAATATTGAGCGCAGCGGTTGCTATGCTTGGCTCCAGCAGCAGTTAAGTGCCCGGGCCAAGGAAGACCAGCGATTATTAGGTAAAATCAACCAGTTCTGGCTTGAAAGAGGTTGTACCTATGGTTACCCGAATACCACTATCGAGTTCAAAAGCGACGGTGAGACATGCGGTAAGAATCACGTTCATCGATTAATGCGAGAAGCCAGTATCCGCGCTGAGCGCGCTTACAAGCGCCATCAATGCTTCAAAGGCCGCAAAGTAAGCATGGTTGGCCCAAATACTTTGAAACGCGAATTAATCTTGCATAAACCAGATAGTTATTGGGTAACTGATTTTACATCTATCCGTAACTACGAAGGCGGTTATATCTTACTGTGGTTATCGACTTATTTCGCGGCGTGTTATCGGCTAGTCAATGAAGAGCAGTCCAAAAGCTGACTTGGTCATTGATGCGCTGCTCATGTCGGTTTGGCGTCGCAGGCCCAACAAGCAGAAGTTATTGGTTCACTCAAATCAGGGAATTCAGTATACCTCGTCAGGACTGGCGTTACTTCCTGAATGACACAAACTGGAAGCAACTATGAGCAAAAAAGGTAACTATCATGACAATGCCGCTACAGCAAGCTTCTTCTCTCTTCTTATAAAAGTTCGGGTGAAAAGAAAAATCTACCCAACACGGGCTCTGGCAAGGGCTGATATATTTGACTATATCGAGGGGTTCTGCAATCCAAGACGTAATCATGGTGCAAATGGTGTACTGTCATCAGTCAGATACGAAAAGCAGTATTAGCAGCACCTTGAAGATGTTTAGAAAACTGGGTGCTTACCAATACAGCGATTTACAAATATCGATATAAGCAGTGTCAAAAAATTTTACATGAATAAAAAATAATCCACCAAGAAAACAATAAAACCTTGATTGTAAAGGGTAAAAAATATTTGGCATGCATAATGCATATAAGGGGGAGCGGCATTCATTTACAACACACTATTATTTAAAGTGTTAGAGAGAGACTAGATTATGAGATTTATTCTGGCGTTATTTTTAATGACTTCTGTGTTCTTTGCAACAAACACAAAAGCAGCGTATATCGATTTTAATGATTATGTGATAAGTTCTAATTATGGCGGTCAATACACTAACGGTGGATATGTCATTAGTGATGATGGACTTAGTCTAACGCTCTCTGGAAACCTATGGGTTGCAGTTTTAGCGCGTCTAGAAGCAGACAACACAAGCACTTTATTTTTCGATTTTAGTGCTACAGGATCCTACGGGGAAATTTATGCGGTCGGCTTTGATGATAACACTATTAACAACAATCCTGGTTCTTTTTACCAGCTAGGCGGAAGTCAGTCGAGTGGTATGAATATATATGACTCATATAGCATAGCTGACGGCACCGTCGAATACAGTATTTTATTATCTGAGTTAACAGGTACGTTCTACAACTGGTTTGTAGTGGCACTTGATAATGACGCGAATACTACGGGCTCGTCAATTACGATCAGTAATGTTGAGATTTGTTCTAATCCAAGTAGTAGCGAATGTTTATCGGCTGGTAATCTTAGCGAGCCCATTAGTGAACCTAGTACTACATTATTACTAATAATTGGAATGTTGTTTATATCAGTCTATTTTAGAAAACGTTATAACTAACATTTCTCTAATGCCCAAAAGGAACCGCGCATACTAGCAAGTAGTTAGTCTGTGCGCGGTTCGGCCTTTCCCCTGAAATATCCCCAATTTTCCGATGTGATTTTTAATATTATGCTGCTCGTTTTGCATACTCAACAGGTGGAAGATAATTCAGTGAATTAAGTGGTCGAACGCTGTTATAATGTACACCCTATAAATCCATTTGGTATTTTGCTTCATCCAGAGTTCTGCCAGTGCTAATTCAGCCATTCGTTTCTGAAGTTAACGTTTAAGCGCTACACGACAGCATTCTGTGTTGGTATGCCTTGCTAGTGAATTATGGTCCGTTGTCAAAATCACCTTCTTTTACTTTCCGCGTAGCCTTATCAGTTGACTTAGAAAACGAGTAACCTGTCGTCCACGAATTGATACTGAGACCAACTGACCAACCATTTCTCTAGATATATCACAAGCTACATTCAGTACACGCGGGCGCCTGCTTCTGTTTAACTGGTCTGATACAAAATCAATAGACCAGCATTAATTCGGTGTTGAAGGCACCTCTATTGGCTGTTTATGCGCTTCTTAGTCGTACTTACTGCGCTTCCTCGGTATAAAGACGGTATGTATGCTTGCGATTAACTACTCGGCATTCTCCTTTGAGTAAGCCAAGAAGCATCAAACAGCCGTATCGAGGATACTGCGGAGCCAACTCTTTAAAATGTAATGCAACAGAGTCATCAGCTTTATTTGTTGGGCAGTAGAGAAATCCCGTTCTGCTACACCAGCAAACTTACAAGCCACCCGTTAAATTAGCTTAAAAACATCAACTAAATGACAGCAACAGGGTTTCTTGCTGCTGGTGTCACCACTATTTTGAAAGAAAATCCTTCATCGCTTCTACTTGCAGAAGTTAGGCTGTCAAAATCTTCTTTAGCATATTATTTTCGGACTCTAATTATTTCAGTCACTTGGCTTCGTTAACTTCCATGCCCGCATATTTGCTTCGCCGGTTATAAAACGTAAGAGAACATATGCCTATATCACGAGATATATCGTCTATCTTAGTACCACTTAATTGCTTTGATAATTTGTTCTTAACTGTAAAGTTTCTTCATAGTGAGATCACCATTGTCTCCAGTTTATTGGAAATATCATCAATGTCATGGTGCTATTATTGGGGGGGGGGAGGTCAAACCACTTGGCAGTGATTAACGAGCTAACACGTTATACTTAAAAGCGACACAACATGTTTGTGTGATTAGCTCTTGGTTACCCAAATATTAGCTCTAGCCCGAAGGAGTAAGCGTCTATTCTTTCTACGTTGGACGATAGCTTAAACGGTGACGCTCGGCCTGGTTAATTAATGCTATTCTGATCATGGCCAATGTGTTTCTCAGTAATGTTTTTTGGGATTAATCTGATCTCAGAAATCACGCTGACTTCCCTTCAAAGAATGATTTACAATTAAGAACAATTATTTAGATAAAAGTACCCGCAACTACCCACCCAAACAGTAAATATGGGCTATAGACAGTCATACTAAAACATGGGATGCTTAAGAGAAAAATAAAGATAATCGGAATACAATACAATAACAGACTGATTAAATTATTTTAACATAACATAAAATAATAAAATAAAAGGAATTTTGCAATATGGTTGATAAAAAACCGAATCAAGAAAGATTAGGCAAAAAAACAAATGTTGCTCTAGTCGCCAACTTATATCCTACAACTGAAAAACCATATTTCGGAACATTTATAAAGCATATAGAAGAGTGCCTAAAGTCTGAAGAGATTGAGTTACATCGCCATGTTCTTCCAGAATATGGCAAAGGCTTACTAGGATACTTAAAGTTTTATTTTAATACCTATATATCACTTTTAAAATTTAATGGTATTGTTTATGTCCACTATGTAAGCCACTCTGTTCTACCCGCATTACTTGCTTTAATTACAAATAGAAAAATAAAACTTGTATTAAATTACCATGGTAGCGACGCTTTCCCAGAATTGGGTGAGAAAAAATATAAAACAATAATAAAAAAATCAATTTGTAAAATTGCTAACCATAACGCGAAATTAATCATCGCCCCGTCAAATTGGTTTAAACAAAAACTAACCGAGACTTACGGATTAGAAAAAAATAAAATTAAAGTATCCTATTCGGGTGGTGTACAAGAAAAAATTTTTAAAAGTAAATTTAAGGATAATGAAAACACAATAAAATGTGTTTTCGCTGGAAGAATGATTAAAGAGAAAGGTGCATTGGTTGCAGCCGAATGTATAATTGAAGCTAAGAAAAAGGGATTTGAATTAGAAGCAACATTTATAGGTAGTGGGCCTGTTAGAAAACAGCTTCAACTAAGTCTTCAAGATGTAGATGGAATCAAATTCTGCGACCAATTAAGCCAACACGAGCTTTCAAAAATATTTCAAGAATCCGATATTTTTCTTTTTCCTTCAAGTCGGAAGGGAGAGTCACTTGGTCTAGTTGTTGCTGAGGCTGCAATATGTGGTTGTCTACCATACGTAGTTAAAAATGGTGCGGTTGAAGAAATGATAATTGAATCGTTACAGTACCAGTGTATAGTCCCGTTGGAAAATTACATAGCAAACTTTCCGTCATTTTTAAAAAATTATGTAGATAACAAAGAGAAATTTCTAACAAATATGTCATTCTACGAAAAATTTAAGAGTAAACATATTTCTATTGATTTAAAGAATATTATGGTGGGAGTCGACAATGAAAAATCGTAAAATGCTTGCAGTTGCTTCAAGCGGTGGACACTGGATTCAATTAAGAAAGCTTTCTAAGTTATTTGAAAGTTACAACACTCGCTTTATTACTACGGATAAAAGCCAGAAGTCTCAAGAAATTTATATAGTAAAAGATTCAAATTTGAACCAGAAATTTAGCCTTATTTTAACTGCTATACAGGTTTTCTATGTGATAGTGAGATTTAGACCACACTATATTATAACGACTGGGGCTGCGCCAGGTTTTTTGGCTTTGGTTTTTGGAAGGATGTTGGGATGCAAGACTATTTGGATTGATAGCATTGCAAATGCTGATGAGTTATCTTTAGCTGGAAAAAAGGCAGGACGATGGGCTAATCTCTGGCTCACACAGTGGCCTGAACTTGAAAATAAAGATTCAAAACTTTTTTTTAAAGGTAGTGTTATATGATATTTGTAAGTGTAGGAACACAATTACCTTTTGATAGAATGATTAAACTGATAGATTCTTGGGCTTCTGAGCAAGACTATGAAATCATTGCCCAAATTGGTGATTCTGAAATTCAGCCCAAAAATATTTCATATCAAAAATATATACCATTTCAAAAATTTAATGAATTATTCAATCGCGCAGAAATAATAATTTCACATGCCGGGATGGGGAATATTATTTCTGCGATGGATAAAAATAAGCCTATCTGCATTATGCCAAGGTTAGCGAGCTTAGGAGAACATAGAAATGAACATCAAATGTCAACAGCTGAAAAATTTTCAAAATTTTCTGATGTACATTTTTTCGATTCATTGTCTTTACTTACAACTGCAGTCGAAAAATGCAAGATAAAAAATAATGAATTTAACGCGATGAATAGAAACGCAGACGAATTTAGTCTAAGAATTAAAGAGTGTTTAGAGGAACTTAAATGAAAGAGAGCGACAATAATTTTGATGGTGGTTTCTATAATGCAATAACATTTCAAAAGATTTCTAGATACTTTTATTTAAGAAAAATGAAAATTATCGCTCGTTTATTCAACTTTTTAACGCACTTTCTTTTCAGCTCAACAATACCATCTAGCGTTGAAATAGGTGAAGGAACGTACTGTAGTCACAGAGGAATAGCGGTAGTTATTCATAAAAATAGCAAGATAGGCAAAAACTGTATTATTGGTACAAGTGTTGTACTTGGGGGTAGACATAGTGAAAACCCAGGAGGACCAGTTATCGGGGATAATGTTTATATTGGTACGGGAGCGAAAATTTTAGGGCCTATAAAAATTGGAGATAATTCAAACATTGGAGCCAATTCAGTTGTGCTGAAAGATGTTCCTGCTAACTCTACTGTAGTCGGTATACCGGGTAAGGTTATATAATTGTGAAGAACGATATTAAATTACTAATAATTGCAGGTACAGAAAAATCAGGTACTACATCACTATATCAGTATTTAGTAGATACCAATTATTTTACTACATCTGTTAAAAAAGAGACTGATTACCTTAGACAGCCGGAATGTAATATTGAAGAATACTTAAATGCAAATTTCGAAAAAGTAAAAGGTAACACTGATACGTACCTAGAAGCGTCACCGGGTTACCTAGCAGACAGCATAATTGTTTCACAAAACATTAAAAAATTAGGACTACAAAATCAAAATTATGTTTTGATTATTAGATCTCCTCTTGAAAGGCTCATATCAAATTTTATATTTAGAAAGAGCCGTCTTTATATAAAAGAGTCTGTAACTTTTGATGAATACGTTGAAAAATCAATATCTTATGAAAAAGGTACACCTTTAGCTGAATTAGGGATGACAGAGTGGTGCATGCGCGCTCTAGATGGCGGGCTATACCATAAGCACATACAGCATTTTAAGAATATCGGCATTAAGAATATTCTTGTGTTTGAGTTTAAAAACTTTGCTACAAATCCGCAGGCTGTAATGAACGTCATTAAAAATAAATTCAATTTAAACTACTCATTACCCGAAAACTATTCTTTTGAAAAATCAAATGTAACATTCTCAGCAAAAAACAGCATAATACAGAAATTTGCTCTTTTTACCAACAGAAAACTAGAGAGTTTTTTTTATAAACATCCAAAAGTAAAACATAAAATCTTAGATTTTTATAAAAAAATAAACTCTAAAGATAAAGAAAAAATAACCATAAAAAAAGAAACATTAGAAATACTGCACAGTTATTACAAAAGCGATATAAAAAAGCTTTGCTCTGACGGGTATATAACTCAAGAAACAAAAGACTTGTGGTTAAAAGACTTTCAATAATATGAATTTAATTATTAAATCTTCACTCAACTGTAAAACATCTACGGTAGTTGCATTACTAATTATTTTTATTTTTATAAAAAAAATTACTACAGGCCAAGCTCAGCAATTTATAGTTATACTTGAATTATTAGTGGTTTCAATTGCCATCTTATACTACGTTTCGAAAGATGGTTTACTAAGAATACCATCCAAATTTCTAATACTTCTATTTTTAAGTTATATAGCATTTGGGATGATAGGGCCTATTATTAATGAAACATTTAATGTTTATACGATAATACAAACAGTCCTCAATCTTAAAATTTTTTTATTACTTCTATATTTATATAATAGTAGCCGTAGTACGATATTTTCAGAGAAATTCTTACTATTCGTATTGATAATAAATACGGTACTAATTTTATTTGAAATGTTATTCACCGGATTATATTCTTCATTATTTCCAGGGACTACTGTAGGGTCAGTTGTACCTGGAACATCGATATTAAGATATTCGGGGTTATTCAACCATCCTGGACAGTTAGCTCTATTTGCATTTGTTATATTCACATCATCGTTATGTAATAAAACTAGCAAGTATACCAAATATATAACTTACCTCTCTTTCGTTGGAATTATTCTTGCAATGCAAAGGCCTGAGCTTATCTTTAGCATTGCCTTAATAGCTCTTTATACGTGTTATCGTTTGGAAATAAAATCGAGATCCTTGATTGCATCTATCGCTATTTTAACAGCTCTAACTATATCCATAATTGCCAGTAATAAAATATCAAGTATATTAATTTCAAATTTTGGTGTTTTTGTGAACACTTCCGGTCAATTGTTAGATATGGCTCCGAGAACAGCTCTCTTGTTACAGTCTGTTACGTTGGCAAATCAGTATTTTCCATTCGGGACCGGATTCGCAACTTTTGGAAGTGGACAATCTATTAATAATCCTGAAAATGTATATCACCTAACGTCGTTAATTGGAATCTGGTGGTTCGAAAATGGTATGTACTATTTTGATTTTTTTTGGGGTTCAGTTATCAGCGAAACCGGATATTTCGGCTTTCTTTCATTATCCCTTTTCGTAGTTATATTGATGTTTAAACTAATTACAAAAAATCCATATTACAACAAAAGAAAAATATTCAACTTTCATAATTTAGTATTATATCTGTTGTGTTTTTATTTTATACTTAACTCTTTGGGTACTCCGATAATAAATGGGAGTATTTTACAATTATTTTTATTATTATTTTTAATTAAAAACCTAAAGGTTTCCTGAATAAATGAAAAGAATTAAAGCACTCAAAATTAGTTCTCTTAGCGGGCTTAATAAAGGTGATTATATTATATCGCTTTGTATAGAACATCTATTTAAAATAAATGATGTCGAAATTACCTCTATTGACATAGAAAAAAGGAGTGTTACAAATAACTCCTCAGTAGATAAAAGGTCATCAAATATAGCATTAAGAATAATAAGATCTAATATTTATTTAAAGTACTTTACTAAAATATTTAAATTAGAAACTAAAACAATCCCTTCAATAATAAAAGAGTCTCTTAAATATGACCTTATTATATTTGGGGGAGGTAATATGTTATTCAATCAAAGCGGTTGTCCGTACCTATATTATTTCAGTAGGTTAGTAACAGAATTTAAAGATAAGAAAAGAATATTATTATATGCAGTTGGTGTTGGTCCCTTTGAATTACCATATAAAAAACAACTAAAAAATATCGTTACACATTCGAATGTTATTTTGGTCAGAGACAAGCATTCCCACAAGTTAGTCAATGATTTAGATATAGATACATCTCAAAAAAACTTGTCAATAGCAGTAGACCCAGCTTTTATATTAAGTGATATTTACCCTATTAAAATATCTGATAAAAAATATATTGCATTCAATATTATTGACTTTCAAGTTATGTCTTTCCATGATAAAAACTTTGATTTGGAAAAACTATCAAGAAACATCATAGAAATTGCTAGCCGATTAGAGTTAGAAATTTTATTACTTGTTACTTCTGATCAAGATATAAAGATTACTAAGAAAATACATGAATTAATATTAGAGGCAAATATAGCTTCTAACTATTTCTATATACGAACAGATACGGATTATTCGGAATTGTATTCATCTGTAAAGTATTCTGTTGCATCCAGGATGCATTCATCTATATTCTCGCTTTCTTACGCAATACCTACAGTGGTAGTTAATTGGCAGCACAAGGTGAAAGGGACTCTAGAGGAAGTATTTTCAGATTCTGCTCCTTATCTAATAAGCAAAGACTTTGAGCCGGATGAAGTTACCAATAAGCTTACTGCTATCCAATATATAGAATTAGAAGAATCTATTAAATCTATTAAAGAAAAGATATATGATCAAGCTTCCAGGATAATTAAAAATGAAAAAAAATCTTTTCTCTGACGCATTTTTTTATTCACTAATCCAGATCTCTAACTTCTTAATTCCTGTTATAACTCTACCCTATGTAACTAGAGTTGTAGGAGTAGATAACTATGGTCTTTTAGAAATCGCTTTCGTTTTTACAAGTATCTTTGTTATAGCAATAAAGTATGGTTTTGAATATACAGCAACACGCACAATATCAAAAAACGCAGATAATAATAGTTTATTGAGTAAAGTTTTTTATGAATACCTTTATGCAAAATTAATAATATTGCTGTTTTGCTTCACAATGTTTTTTGCTCTGTCATACTATGTTGAAATAATTAGTAAATACAAGTTTTTGTTTTTCATTACATTTATCACAATAATAGGTGACTTCTTAATACCAGGATGGTTTTTAAGGGGGGTGGGAAAAGTAAAAACGGTTGCTATTTTTCTATTCTTTTCGAAGCTCTTAACGCTTCCACTTATTTTTCTATTAATAACTGAAAGTGACGATTTTTACTATAGAGCTGCAATTGCTTCATTTTCACATATAGTGATTTCTATTTTTTGTATATTTTATACTGTAAATAAATTTAATTTGAATTTTATTAAACCAAAGCTAAAAGAAGCCTTTGCCAGATTGTCGGAAGGTTTTCCGCTGTTTATATCTGGTGTATTAATTTTACTAACAGGAAATTACAATTTATTCTTTATGGAAAGTTTTGGTAATTTTTCTATGTCGGAACTTGGAAATTACGCGGCTGGCCAAAAGTTAATACAAATCACCCAGAATGTAGTAATGCTTTCTATCTCACAAGTTTTCTACCCCTACTTTAGTAAGCTAGTCAGTGAAGATATTGATAAATTTAAATCAGAAATCCTTTCTGTGTTTAAGTTAGTAATGCCGATTATTGTTGTCGGAACTTTTATATTATATTTCTTAGCGGACTTCGCTTGTAGCGTTATGTTTGGAAAAGAGTTCGTTTTAGCGTCTGACTTTTTGAGGATATTTTCTGTCCTACCTTTATTGTATTTCGTTTCCAATTTGTTCTTATTTCAAGGGGTTAGTAATTTAGTATCTGACAAATTCGTTATGTATACGTACCTGATATTTGCCGTTGTTAATTTAGTCGGACTTTACTACTTAATTCAATCGCAAAATGTTTATTATGTTGCGTTTTTCCGAATAGCAGTACAAATGACTATAGCAATTTTCTCAGTAGTATTTTATTTCTGTATCGTAAAAAGAAGGAAATCAAATATATGAGATTAAAAATCTTAGCATTTTGTGTCTCATTATTTCTAATCTCAGACACATTCGGTTCTGTTTTCGATGAGATGAAACCATTTACAGAAAGTGTACGTGCAATGCTTTTAGCTGAAACAAATTGTGTTTTAGCTGATGTAGAGTTAGAGGCGCAATATCAAGGCGGCGAATCGAAAGTAAGGGGAATCGAATTAGTAGAATCTCCTACCGATAGTAGTAGTAAAGTTTTATCTACCTGGCTAAAAGAACCAAATATAAGAGATAAAAGAGGTAGGGTTCAGGTAAACGCCTATGACATACCGAATACTGAATTATTAGAATATTCTGTTAAACTTTTGATTCCGAAACCAATGACGCAGTTACTTTCGTACAATGGTGATTATGACCATTTCATGGTCGCAGAATTTTGGAATGATATAGGATGGGGTTCTGACTATCCATTTAGGATATCGGTTTACTTAACAAAATATGAAGGTAAGAACACATCATCTTATAGGTTTCAGGTTAAAGCAGAAACAAAGGAAAATAGTCAATGGGAAAATTTAATTTGGTCTGAATTAAACACAGATTTTAACGTACCTTTTGATGAATGGATTACTTTAAATTACAGTCTAAAAGAAGGTAGCAACACCAGAGGGTTATTTAGATTAACTGTAGAAAGAAACGATATTGAACATGAAGTATTTTTAGTACGTAATTGGACCCATCACCCTGAAGATAATAAACCAAGTGGTATAACTCATTTTAACCCAATAAAATTATATACAAGTCATCATTTAATTGATTTCGCTAGTTCAAATGGCTTCAAATTGAACCTGTTGTGGGATGATTTAGATTTTAAGTGTTAAGGTTCGATAGGTTCAATTGAATTAGTCTGATTACCAAGGGATACTGACGGTACAAGTACCAAGCGATTTTGATTTAATCACACTATAAACGTAGCCGCGCTTCGGCAAGATTTGCCAATTTTAACGCAGTAGTATTCATGTTTTCCCTCAACCAGATATTACGAACGCCCCTAGCATGTATGTCGACGTTTCTTTCAGACTTGAGCAACCGTGATACCTTAGACTGTCCCAGGTGTGGGTTAGCCAGGGAGAATTAGATGACGACTTCTTCGATGGCTCTATCTTTACGATTTTTGTCACAAAGATCAGGCGTTTTCTGACGTTTTAACGATTCGATTCCGCCTTGTTGTATCAGCTTACGATGGCGTAAATCGTATCGCGGAAAACACCACTAAGTCGGTATGCCTCTGCCACATTTCCAAGCCTGTCAGCCAACGCTAACACCAGAAAAACTGCGTAACTGTCCGATCAGGTCTGAGCTAGTAAAGTTCAATGTATCAATTAAATTTGAGTTTCTTTATATAAACTTGTGTGTTTGCCGATGATACTGACGGTATAATTACGAAGATTTTTGTCATAATCTCACATCCATTAATCCCGCTCTTTGGCAAGCTTATTCAACTTACTTACTATTTATAATTTCCTTCAGTCAGTTTCCGCGGATTCCGCGGACGTGTATATCACCGTTCAGCAGCACCCGTGTAATCCAACCATTTTAAGCAGAAGTCATTGATTGTATTACTTTACACCGCTCTCAATAGTTATTTAGGTCGTACACCACCAATTACCATATTAGGTCGTTCATTGCTTTAAAGCCAAAGCAATTTTATTCTTAATTCTTTTGGTTATTTGTTGGGAGAGGCCAGAAAAGTAACCATTATCATTAGTTTAATTATAAAAAAATTCTATACGTGATATGCTGGTTAGGCTTTGCTTAAGCCAAAGAATTGGCAAATAAGAAGAGGTTTTAAGTGAGATTCAACAACGCCCGCATAAATTCATTTTTGTTGCTTTCACTTGCTGTGTTAATGCTTAGCGGGACTATATTCGCTATCGGACCTCTCCGTTTTACACCAGAACTCTTTAACCGCATAGAACAGGAATACGGTACTTCAGCGCGCGAACGTGTTGCAGATTGGCAACAAGAACTGCTCGATCTGCAATCCGAAGATATTGATGAACAACTCTACGAAATTAATCGCTTTTTCAATTCAATACCATATTACGAAGATTCCGTTCACTTTAAACAAGCAGACTATTGGGCCACGCCAGTAGAAATGCTGGCCACCAATGGCGGTGATTGCGAAGATTACACTATAGCCAAATATTTTAGTTTGCGTGCTTTGGGCGTGCCCGAGGAAAATATGCGTATGATGTACGTAAAGGCATTAGATTATAATCAGGCCCATATGGTATTGGCTTACTACCCGTCGCCCAATGCTGTGCCCTTTATTTTAGATAATATTAATCCTCGCATATTGCCAGCTAGCCGGCGCACCGATTTGCAACCAGTGTATAGTTTTAATGGTGAAGGGTTGTGGCTGGCCAAAGCACAAGGCCGCGGTAAACAGCTAGGAAGCGGCTCACGCCATAAGTTGTGGGAAGATTTAACCACCCGTATCGAACGGGGATTTTAAATAAAACAGGTAAAGACATGTCACTTTCTAAACAATTCAGCTTAGGTTTTATCATTGTGCTGTGCCTGGTCTTTTTCAGTACGGTGTGGATAAATGTAAATAGCTTCCGCGCGTATATCGATGACCAGCTGACGTCACACGCCCAGGATACGGCGACGTCGTTAGGGTTATCGATATCCCCCTACATTGGCAACGAAGCAGATCTCCCCTTGGTAGAAACCATGGTGAATGCGATTTTCGACCGTGGCTATTACCAATCCATTGTACTTAAAGATCTCGATGGCAATGTGATTTTAGAGAAGGTAAACCCGCCGCTGCCAGAAATGGTACCAGAGTGGTTTATGGAGTTGTTTCCGCTTACGCCGCCCACTGCAGAGACTGAGATCAACTCAGGCTGGAATATTGCTGGCACCATGACAGTAAAAAGTCATCCGGGGATGGGCTACGCGCAACTATGGCAAAATGCAAAAGATACATTTTGGTTCACCCTTGCACTGTTTGTGATCGGTACCTTGCTGCTATTTGCGTTATTACGCATTATTATTACGCCAATTCTCGCCGTGGTGAGAGCCTCTGAACGCATTAGCGCGCGCGACTTTAGCGAAATAGAGTCGATACCCAAAACCCGCGAGCTAAACCTGATGGTGCGGGCCATTAATAAGATGGCCGGTATTTTAAACAAGCAGCACAAAGAACTCACCGCGCAGGCACAAAGCTACTATCAAACTGCCTATTTAGATACCCTTACTCAACTGGGTAACAAGTTGGCGTTAGACAATCGTCTTTCACGGCTCTTTGCTGATAAGGAGATGGACCCTTCAGGCTTTTTGGTGATTGTACGCTTATCCAGCCTGGCGCATGTGAATGAATCAGAAGGTGCACAAACGGCTGATATCTACATTAAAACACTGAGTCATATTCTGACTGAACAGGGCAAGTCATTGAATGGAGAAGTATACAGAGTACGCGGTGGTGATTTTGTCATGCTGCTCGAAAACATTAATGAAGAAAGGTGTGCGGCACTCCTCGATACCTTAAGTGACGAGTTTAACGCGCAGTCTTTGCCTATGTATACTCAGGGCTTTGCCCACATCGGCGCGGCCAAGTTCAGTCAGCTTACTAGTAAAGTGCAACTACTCGAGAATGCCGATGCAGCACTAACTACCGCCAAGAGTCAACCAAAGCGTTGGCAGCTGGCCAGCGAAATCGACACTTACCGCAGCCAAAGTGCATGGCGCGATGAGTTTACCCGCATATTAAGCACCAAAGCCGTCGACGTTGTTAAGCAACCTGTAAAGAATTTCGACGGCTCTACGGTGTACTTTGAATGCTTTGCCCGCTTTAAAGCTTACAATGGCGAGGATTATTTGCCTATGTCGCAATTAATTGCCGAATCAGAGCACCTGCACTGTGCTGGTAAACTCGATTGCCTGATATTGGAAAAAATCCTGACACTTTACAGCCAGGATCCGGGCGATCCCGTTGCGATCAACATTTCCAGAGCGTCATTTGCCGAGCGAAATACGCTCGACGAACTCATTACCGTGCTGCAAAAATTTGCCAGTATCGCCAATAACACCATTATAGAAGTGAACGAAGTGTGCTTACAAAATGCGCCAGATAACGTTCATTATCTGGCAGACAAGTTACGCGAGTTAAATGCTAAACTCACTGTAGAGCGTGTAGGTACAAGCATTGCGGCATTTTCGCAACTTCGCAAGCTGCGCCCCGACTTTATAAAACTCGACGGTAGCTTTACCCGCAACATTCATTTATCGGATGACAACCAGTTCTTTGTGCGGTCGTTAGTTAACATCGCCCACGGATTGAACATTCAGGTAATAGCGGAATTGGTCGAGGAAGAAATAGAGGCACAAACCTTGCAAGCGCTATTTGTAGATCATGTTCAAGGCTACTTATTCTGTAAGCCTCGCGCTTGGTAAACTTCTAGAGCAAAATAGTTTAAAACTTGACCTAGATTTATACAAATTAACTGGTAAACTATATATAGGAATTCCGGTGCATTCCATCACTCAATGGAACTGACGGTGTCTTTATCGTTTATCAAATACACTCAATGGAGAATATTATGCGCAAATTACTACTAGCCTGCGCTGCAGTTATGGTGAGTTTGTCCCCACTGTCATATGCACAGGAAGGATCAAGTTCAACAGAAACAGAAACATCAGCGGTTACTGCTGACAGTATTGTGGCTGGCCTTACACCCGAGCAGAGAGAAGCTTATGAAGCCATGGATGCTGCTGACGCAGCAGTTTTTCTTACTGCAATTGCTAATGGTTCAACTGTAGTTGATGCGTTTCAAGCTACACTAGCGGTTTCTACTAACCCTGCAACGTTAACTGCATTCGCGAAAGCGCTTGATCCTGCTTCTGCGACAGCAATCGATAATGCGGCTCAAACCGCTACTGCGGCAGGTGGTGCTCAGGGTAACCAGGGTAACGCGCAAGGTAACAACGACAATGCTAGTGGTAACTCAACTCCTGGTGCCGGTAATAACAACGGTAATGGTAACCAAAACCCAGGTACACCTGTTGGTGCTGGTAACGGTGCTGGCGGTGGCGGCGGTGGCGGTAACACCGGCTCTAATAACTAAGTTATTGCCAATACAAGTACAGTTTATATTTATGAAAGGCCTCAATATTGAGGCCTTTTTTGTTTTTTAATGCCAATCATTAATAATTTGGACTACACTAACAATCATCACAGGGATTTAGCCGTATTTAATACCTTATGCCGAATACTTCGAATTATGCTACGCAAAGACGCGTAGACCCCGTTAAAGACACTTTTTGGTTTTACGTACTCTTATTTTTGATATTTTGGGCGCCAATCCCATTGGGCTCTAACCGCCCATGGGCATGGGGGATATTAGAAGTTGGCGCATATGTTACTTTTATAGGCTGCATGTGGCTAAACAGTGAGCGATTCTTTCGTGCACTTGCGCCATTTAAATGGCCAATTTTTGCGTTTATTCTTTTTTTAGTTTGGAATGCAATACAAACAATCCCCTTACCGTCTTCCTGGGTTCAAATACTGTCTCCTAATGCGTACAACTTATACACAGCTACCCAACAACCTCTGAGTCACTTTCCACTATCTGTTGACGCAGGGCAGAGCAGGGTAATGCTATTAAAGGGCATTGCCTATTTTTGCTTTTTTGCAGCAACGTTACTCATGTGTAGAACCGATAAGCGAATTAAACAGGTTATGTTGTGTATTATCTTTTCTGGGCTGTTTCAGGCGCTTTATGGCGCTCTGGAAGTGTTATTAGCAGGCAATTCCAGTTGGATATTCGGGTTACCGGTAAAAAATGTAGCCACTGGCACGTTCGTTTATAAAAACCATTTTGCCAACTACCTGATGTTATGTCTTTCTATAGGGGTTGGCTACCTGGTAAGTACCTTAAATACCCAAACAGCGAGCACAAAAAGAGAGCATATCCGTAACTTTTTAAATACCATGCTTAACGGTAAGGCAGTGGTGCGAATTGCTTTGGCCATTATGGTAATTGCGTTAGTAATGTCTCGCTCGCGTATGGGCAATACGGCATTTTTTGCGTCTATGACCATACTAGGCCTGTTAGGGCTTTTACTTATAAAGCATCGTAGCCGCGGGCTAACCATGCTTATTGTTAGTTTGTTTGTGATAGATACCTTTATTTTAAGCGCCTGGTTTGGTCTCGACAAAGTGCAGGAGCGTTTAGAGCAAACAAGCTTAGAGCAAGAAAAGCGCGACGAAGTTGTTCGAGACTCACTGCCTCTGTTAAGTGATTTCTCTTCAACGGGTTCTGGGATGGGTACCTATTATAATGTGTTCACTAATTACCAGGGCGAAGATATTTATGCGTTTTATGATCATGCCCATAATGATTATCTTCAATTCGCTATAGAAGGGGGTATCCCAGCGACTATACTCATTGCACTTTTACCCTTGTGGGCATTTATAGAGGGAATAAAGGCGCTACGGGAGAGGCGTAATGGGTTGATGCAAGGCTTAGCGTTTGGCGGGTGTATGGCTATACTCGGTATGTTTATACACATATCAGTAGATTTTCCACTCCAGGCACCGGCAAACGCGATGTTATTTGTTATTATTATCGCGCTGGCTTTTTGCTCTAAAAAACGGGAAAGAAGAAGAAGGTCTCGACAAGCTCTAAACTAATGCATCTACACTCAAATAGAAGCAGGCTATCGGTTGCATTTTAATCTTCTGTCTGCCCTGTCACTCGCTTCGGCTTGCTTCAGCCAGAGACAGCCGATAGCGGTACCCTGATTAGAATTAACTACCTGTAACACCGAACGAGTAGATAAGTGATTAAGTAAGCCTAACTCAAAACGATGGCTAATCGTTTTGTTAAATTGAACATACAAGCTCAAATTAGACTTTAGAAAACTATAACCTAACCTGGTCATTAAGATATGTATTTCAGGGGTACTGGCACCCAACGTATTGGCTCTGTTGAGATCATAAGCAATATCATCGTTAGGGTGTTGCAGTTGCCATTTTATAAAGGCCTGATTGCCCCAGGTTACAGGCCAACCCGGTCTCATAGCTATAGATTCATTATACAAATCCAATACGTTGTTCTGAGTAGAATCCGCATTCTTCTCGAAACCCCAGTAGATTCCCCATTGCAGCACCTCTGCTAAAACATCTGTATAGAATGCCATGTCGCTTTGGTATGCCACAGCTTCGTTGGCGAATGATACTGCCTCGTTATATTCTGCAACCGAGGGCTCTTCTCCGCTATTCCAACTGTCAATATAGTTTTTAACAGAATAATACTTTAAAGAGGCGACAGTTGAGGTTAATGCTTTTACCGATGCAAAGCAAAGCAACATCGTTATGATGCTAAATATCAATACATTAACTACCTTTCGGATTGCCATATTCACTTGTACCTATTTTTATAACTTAGTTATGTAATATAGTAGGCTAAATACAATAAAGCCGCTTGTTAAGCGGCTTTATTCAATATAATTTTAGCTAAAAACACAACTAGCTGTCTTTACCATCGGCATAATGAGAATTATAGCCATATTTATCATAATAACCTGTATAGGCGTATGCGTTACTGCTTTTCTGTAAATCGACCTGGTTCAACACAATACCATCTACTCGCTTACCTGTGCTCATAAAACGGTTCAAACCACTATTGATTAGCTGCTCTTTGGTATTATCGGCGCGTACTACATACAGTACTACGTCACAAACCTTAGAAACCACTATGGAGTCGCTCACCGCCTGAGTTGGTGCAGTATCGATGATTATATAATCATAAACAGTTTTTAGTTCTGTTATCAGATCCTTAAACTTATTACTCGCCAACATTTCCTGAGGATTAGTCGGGATAGAACCTGCGCTAATCACATCGATTCCGGCTTCCGCATCACTTACCAAACACTCATCTAACCGATGAGTTCCCGCCAGCAAATTTGATAAACCCGGTTGAAAACCCGGAAAATCAAAACGTTTAGCCACCGAAGGCCTGCGCATATCCGTATCTACCAAAATAGTTTTACCCAGTTGTCCCATCGCGAAAGCCATGTTTATTGATACCGTGGTTTTACCTTCTTTAGGTACGCTGGAGGTAACCATTATAACTTGTTTGGTAGTCTCAATATCAATAAGCTGAACACTGGTACGCAATGTTCTAATTGCCTCACTAAAGGTATGGTGAGCAGGATCAAAAAATTCTCGTAGCGGTAAATCCTCTTTTTTCTTGTGTGGTTGCCAAGGTATAAGCCCCATCATACGCTGGCCTAACTTACGCTCGACATCCTCTACTGAGCGAATACCACTATTTAATACGTCCATAATTACAGCTATAAATACACCAAAACCTAAACTTAAAACAAATGCAGCAAGAACAATTAATGTGGTCTTAGGCTTAGCTGGATATACAGGTATTGTAGCCCTATCTAAAATTCGAGCGTTGGCAGATTCAAAACCGCCTACTTCGCTGGTTTCTTTTAAACGAGTAAAGAAGGAATCATAGAGTTGTTGGTTAATACTTACTTCCCGCTGAAGTATTTTCCTTTGTGAATCTAACGTTGTAAGCTTTCTGTATTGCGCTTTTGCGTCGGCAACCGCCTTACGGAGTCCTGCAACCTGAGACGTTGCTTGGCCATAATCGCTGGTTATACCAGAAATCAATGCCCTGACTTGTCGGTTCATGCTCTCTTTAACTGAATTCAATTCAGCCATCGCTGAAATCATCTTCTGATGTTTGGGGCCATACACTTTACTTAATTCAGAAACTTTGCTTTGCGCTGTTAATTCCGACTCTCTAACACTCTGTATCGATGGGTGATTAAGTACCTCAGGGAGCTTGGCGATTTCATCTATATCCCCGGCATAATTTTGAACTTGTTGGTAAATAATTTCGCTATTCTTTAACCTGTTCTCAGCCTCTAAGAGTTGTTCACTTAATCCCTGTAACTCTTCAGCAGCAAGGCCTACAACTCCGTCTAAATCGACCAACTGTTCCTTCTCATAAAATTCGGCCAGTCTTTGTTCCGACCTCTCTAATTTTAAGCGTAGCCCCTGCAGACTATCGTTTAGCCATGTGGTCGCTTTAGAAGTCATATCGAATTTAGCTTCCAGATAACTTTCTATATAAACTTCTGCTGTTGTGTCGGCTATTTTTGCCGCCAACTTAGGAGATTCACTTTCAAACGAGATTTTTACTACTTGAGTGTTATTGACTGGAGAGACAGTCATAGACTCCATAAAAGACTCTATGACCTTTTGTTTATTGATCCAATCGATCTCTTCTTGAGTTAAAACTTCCTTTTCGCTCTGAGGCAAAAACGTTAAAAGAGACTTTATGGTTGCCTTAGCGCCTTCAAGAAAATCTTTAATCCCACCTTCATCTTCTTCCGAAGCGAAATAAGGTGAATTAGTGAGATCTAATTTATCAACCACTTTTTCAGCAATATGTCGTGACTTGAGAATCTCATATTGCGTTTGAAAATACTCTTTCCCTGTAGAATCTAAACCATATACTTCTTCTATAGATACAACTTTTGCTTCTTCAGCCTCTATCAATAGCGAGGAACTAGCTTTGTATATTGGCGTCATAGATAAAACGATTAATGCAACTAAAAGTGTGAAAACTAGTGCTAACCCAAGTATCTTCCACTTATATCGCTTTATCACCATCAAATACCGACCTAAATCAATGACGTCATCTTGATTCATTGCCTTATCGTCGGTTTTCGCTATTCCATTGGATGACATACTAAAGTTCCAGGTAATATTTTGTTCGAGATTAGAAAAAGCTTTGTTCGATAGTGATAATATCACCAGGTAGGATTGGTGTGTACCTGTCTGCTTGTATTCTAACGCTTTCTCCATCAACTGTTCTGTCGATATATACCTTGGTTTTGGAGGCCCTTTCGGTATATCCACCTGCTAATGCAGCAGCTTTGTCTATGTTTAGACCTGGTTGAAATGCATAGCCCCCTGGGTTCTTTACTTCACCATTCACAAAGAAGGGGCGATATTCAACTATCGAAACAGACACAGATGGATCAACTAAATAGTCGCCCTTTAATCCCTCATAAATATAGTTTTCTAATTCGCCGACGGTCATCCCTATGATCTTAACTTCACCCAGGTAAGGATAATTGATAACACCTATATCAGTAAGACGAGTCTCTAAGGTTAAGTCTTCTTGGCCGTACACGAGTATTTTGAGGAGGTCACCCGAACCTAGTGTATATTGATTAAGTTGGCTGGACTGGGCAAAAGAATTTGCTGACACTAAAAGTGCCAGCAACAAACTTACTACTACTGTTTTCATATTTTGAACTGACCGTTTACAAACTCACTGTTGCCGAAACGCTGAACAAGTTTCTATCAAATTCAATGGTTTCTCGGTTACTGCTTCGCTGATCAAAGGTGTAACCCGCTTGAATAAGCACCCAACGTCGCATCTCATAATTTAAAAACATACCAATGGTAGTATTTTTATCTTCACGATCGCTACCTGCACCGGTATAGGTATCTGTTGAGTACGAAGCGTTAACTGTGGTCGAGGTACGCTCTAACCATTGGTGATCCCAGGACGCTCTGTAAGTGTTAGTTTCGATAAAATCACCTTCACCGTTGGTTTCATTGGTATTGGTGAATGCAGTAAAATCAACAGTTGAATAAGTCAGCGGTTCCCAGGTTACACCTACGCGCCAGTCTAAACCATTGAATGATTCACGGCCTGCAGCTGCAAAATCTTTATTACGATAACCTACTTTAACATAACCGGTAGTTTTTGCAGTGGATTCCCACTGTGCACCAACTAATGCGCGTGTTTCTGTACTATCCAATGGCTGGGTAGGGTCTAAAGCAAAATCGTAGGAAACGTCTGCATAGGTAACATCAAAGGTTAAATCGGTTGCTGGCATTACCCGGTAGTAAAACGTACTGCCAAGATCTGCTCTGTCCAGGTCACGGCTGCGATATCGATCGGTGTCAATGTCATAATCGACAATTGAATAACCAGCGGTAAAATCAACACGGCCTTTAGCTGTCATAGCGCCGTAAGAATAAACCGCATTTACAGACGGATTCTTATACGTATCCACCGAATTAATGGAGTCGCCGTTACCTATAGTAAAGCTTGTACCACGGTCATCATGACCATCGTCGTACAAGGCAGACACGTTAAGACGATTACGGCTGTTTAATTCTAGTGCAGCAGATGCACTTAAAAGGTGATCGGTAAAATCATCAGCTGAGCTGGAATAATAGTCCGCGCGGGTCAGCTGGTAACCAAACTGAATTTGGTTAGGGCCATAGTTGTTAACTAACGTAAACGCCGGAACAACAGTACGCTTATAACTTCTGATCTCATCGTCTGATGAGCGGATAACGTTATCGTCAAGAGTCAAATCCAGAGCCACTGTTGGGAAGAGTTGAAACCCGCCTAAATCAATGCCTGCAGCATCTTGAGCGCTTACATTACCACCTATTAAAATACTAGAAACTGCTGTCGCTAAGTATAATTTTTGCATACCTTTGTCCTTTTATAGCTCAATTTAGCTTGTTGTAATCACTTACTGTAAACACTCCCTTTACTACATGGCGGTATGTGGTACGTACTGACTAAAATTTTGTAAGTGTAAAAGCTACCCTGTATTGAGCGTCTCGTTAAGTGTGAAAACCCTGTATAGTGCAAGCGAAAAACATGCCAATACGTTAATTTACTACAATTAAAACCATCGTAAACTAACAAGTATGTTGATTAGCTGATTATCTACTCGCATATAATCTATTTGCATATAATGTCATCTAAGTAACCAGCTAGTCAAAGCATATATTAGCGAATGATTTTAATTTTTTAAGTCTTCAAATGCGATTTTTGATAAATTAAGCGTGTTTTTTCGTTATGATAATAAAATGTTTACGTGGCATTAACATTTGGCTCTTCTAGCATAACCCCTCCATGTATTTTCAAAGGGTAAAGGTAATCTGTAGGGGGTAAATTAACTGCCGCTGGCGGTACTTTATAGTTGTATGTTAGCGAAAGTGGTTAGCAGAAATTACAGGCAGGTGCCTGAGGCATTTTACCAGGTTGCGGCCCTCTGACCTGTCGGCAATCCAAGCCCAACAAATGTGACGGTTGTTAGAGGCACACCATGAATAAATCCGGTGTGCTGATTTTTGATTGAGCTGATTTTTTGCTGGCCTTCCGGGTTTTGTATATATATCAAATATATATAATGCTGCGTTAAAGGGTTTTTATACCGTAATGGTTATTTGTTGTGGCGACCCTTTGTGTTGGACGAACATGCAGTTGTTGGTTTTACAGGTAGTAACGAGATGGTGGTAGTAAAATGAGCGACCAGGATCGATATAAAGGCGATAACGAAATTACCGAACCCCATGTCGGCCACGGTGGCGGTTTTATCGTTCGCAATAAAAATGGTTTTGCTACGCTTTACCGCCTGATAGACGTGTTCATTATCACAGTATTGTACTGTATGTCCGGCTTTTACTTTGAAATAGCATTCACTTTTGCCCCCATGCTGTTGCTATTTGCATACGTTATGAGTTTTCAAATAACGGCCGAGGCAATTGAGCTTTATCGTTCCTGGCGCGGGCATCGAACCATCGAAATTCTCCGGGCGGTGGCGATTGTTTGGTTTTTTAGTGGGTTAATAACCTTAACCGTCGGCTTTTTCTTTGGTTCCAAAATTGCCTTATTGCCGCAATTTATTTTCTTGTGGTTTTGTCTTACGTTACTGGTGCTGCTGGTGTGGCGTTATGTAATGCGCAAAGTGTTGTTCAGAGTGCGAAAAAGCGGCAGGAATTCCCGTGAAGCTATTATTATTGGGGCCACCCAGGTGGGGTTAAATGTCGCCAATCAGATTAACGAAAACGAACAACTGGGTATTCGCTTTAAAGGCCTGTTTGATGACCGTGCTGACACGCGCTTATCTCACGAACTACAAAACCAAATACTGGGGAATATTGATGACGCCATCGCAATGGCGAGGCGCAATGAGGTAGATTACATTTATATTGCCCTGCCTATGAGCGCTGAGAGCCGTATTCGCCATATACTGGAAAAATGCAGTGACACCACAGCAAACGTGTATTTGGTACCGAACTTCTTTATTTACAACCTGCTTAATGCCCGGTGGCAAAGTATTGGCTCAGTGCAGGCATTAAGCGTTTATGACACGCCGTTTCAGGGTGCCGCCACATTATTAAAACGCATTGAAGATGTTGTACTGAGCGTGATTATTTTAAGTTTTTTAATGATTCCGATGGCCCTTATTGCCTTAGCAGTAAAATTAACCTCTAAAGGCCCGGTAATATTTAAACAACACCGGTATGGATTAGACGGCAGACCGATCACTGTGTATAAGTTTCGTTCGATGACCACGCAGGATAACGGTGAGGAGGTTAAACAGGCAACCAAAGATGATCCAAGAATTACCCGGATCGGCGCTTTTATTCGTAAAACTTCCCTCGACGAACTCCCTCAGTTTTTTAATGTACTGCAGGGGCGTATGTCAATTGTTGGCCCGCGCCCTCATGCGGTGGCACACAACGAGCAATACCGTAAAATTATAAAAGGCTATATGTTGCGCCATAAAGTAAAGCCCGGGATCACCGGCTGGGCGCAGGTTAACGGACTACGCGGCGAAACCGAAATTATTGGTAAAATGGTGAAGCGGGTTGAGTATGATCTCGATTATATTCACCGCTGGTCAGTTTGGCTGGATATAAAAATTATCGCCATGACAGTAGTAAACGGTTTTGTAAATAAAAATGCCTATTAGCGGCAATGGGCTAAAGTAGTTTGCTGTGGTAAAGCGGCATGGCTAAACATTAGCGCCAGCAAAACCTCGGCAGTTAACGTAAAAAAGAAAGGGCCTTAACATGGCACACGCAGCAGCGGTTCATATACTGGTTAAAACAGAGCGCGAAGCACTCGATTTGCTTAAACAACTCAAATTAAAAAATGGCAAAAACTTTGCGGCACTGGCAAAAAAACATTCGATTTGCCCGTCAGGTAAACGGGGCGGCGATTTGGGGGAGTTCAGGCGCGGCCAAATGGTAAAACAGTTTGACGATGTTGTGTTTAAAAAAGAGCTGCTTACTATTCATGGTCCGGTTAAGACCAGGTTTGGCTATCACCTTATTAAAACGCTGTACCGCAGCAACTAAACGCCCCGGCTACGGCAGAATATTGTTGCCCGATTCGGGCGCTCTGGCCTCTTCGGCCTGACGCCTGATATTGCTGTTCTCACTCGATACATCATCATGCGCTGCATCAACGCTCTTCTCCTGAGACGGTTGAGAGGGCCGGGGCGGTTGAGTTGTTGGTACGCTTGATGTGTCTGATTCATTATGAGGAGTGGGCGGTAGCTTACCGTCACCGATCAGCGACACCGGCACACCGTCAGGAAAGACTATCTCCCGTGCGTCATCCGGCATGCTAATGCCGTGAGCGTTAAACGCAGACACCAGATCGCGCATTAAAACTGAGGCCATTTTTAATACACTGGTGTTTTCTACATTTATCCAAAAATACACTTTTAAATTGAGGGTAGCTGAAGCGAGCTGATCGACAAGTACCAGTGGCTCAGGATCCTCTAACACGTGAGGGTGTTTACTAATAAGGTTGAGCGCCAGCTGTTGCGCCTGCTGACAGTCAGCGTCGTAGCCAATGCCAATCACAAACTGGCCACGCATTTTGGGGTTTGCCGTGAGGTTTTTAATGGTGCCTTTGTAGATCACCGCATTGGGTATCTGAATATGGTTACCGTCGAAATCAACCAGGGTTGTAGCCCGGGTAGTCACCTTCTGCACAACGCCAACGTGGCTGTTAATTTGCACTACATCATCAATACGAAAGGGTCTTTGTATCGTCAGTAGCAGACTGGCAATCATGTTTTCGGCAATATCCCTGAACGCAAACCCCAGAATTAAGCCAAGTACACCGGTACCGCTCATGATTGCTACCGCAAAGTCGGTCAGGCCGGCCAGTTTTAAAAACAGGTATATGGCAAAAAGTATTAAAAACAGCGTAATGGCCCGCTGCGCCACTGAGCGTAACAGCGGGCTCGATGATAAGTAGGTCACCGGCCGTAAAACCAATCGGGAAACGCTGCCAGCCAGCCATACCGTGAGCAGTAAAATAGCCAGCCCAAGTCCCACGGCAGGCAGCTTGTCTACAAAGCTCTGCCATATGGCGCTGGTTGAAGAGATGATTTCACTGGTAGATGCTGACATCGCTTTATCGTCCCTGTTGGTTGGCGCGAGTGCTGTCTGCGCCGAAAATGCTATCTGTGCCGAGTAAAGTGGCGGCTGGTAAACCCATAGCACGAAGCTCCAGGATTTACGCTATTTACCACACAATATAGGCCTTATAACCACTTTTGTTAACATAAATACTGGCGGGAATGTTTTATAATAGCAAACGCTCGGTGGCGTAGTGTTTCATTAGTGAGGTGCTCCTCACGTTGAATGTGAACTGATGTGTGCAAAGAAGCGCTCTTGTACAGAACAATTCACATTTAATAAGTAGGTAAGTTATGAAACGAATAGTCGTAGTAGGCGGCGGTGCCGGGGGGCTTGAGTTAGTTACCCGGCTGAGTAAAACGCTGGGCAAACGTCAGCAGGCAGAGATCATCCTGGTCGATAGGAGTCGCACACACATCTGGAAGCCTTTACTGCATGAGGTTGCCGCCGGGGTAATTAACAAAGCCTCTGATGGCGTTGATTACCGCATGCATGCAGCGCAGCACCATTATCAGTTTCAGCTCGGTAACCTGAGCTTTATTGATCGCGAAAAGCAATCCATAGGCCTTGATGCGTTATTTGACGAAGACGGCGGTGAAATTCTCCCTGCGCGCACCATAGCTTATGACTACCTGGTACTGGCGATTGGTAGTGTAACCAATGACTTTGGTACACAAGGCGTCAGCGATTATTGCTATTGTCTTGATTCCCTCGACCAGGCGGAGCGGTTTCACCGTGCCTTGCTTAATCAGTTACTTAAAATTAATCAGGACGGCGTAACCAAAAATCATATTCATGTTGCCATTGTCGGCGCCGGTGCCACCGGTACTGAGCTTGCAGCGCAATTGCACCATGTGAGTAATCTGGCGCGGGCCTATGGCATGCCCGAGATGTCGGCAGATAAGCTAAAGGTGTCTATTCTGGAAGCCGGGCCGCGTATATTGCCAGCACTGCCCGAACGGATTGCAGCAGCGGCTCGTCAGGCTCTCACTAAACTGGGTATTGCCGTGCGAGAGAATACCCGGGTTAAACAGGTAGACAAGTCAGGCTTTGTCACCGCCGACGACAGCCGTATTGATGCGGATTTAATGGTCTGGTCGGCTGGCGTTAAAGCGCCTGATTTTTTGGCCGCGCTTAATGTGTTCGAGCTCAATAAGGCAAACCAGATACTGGTTACTCCGGCCCTGCAAAGTACTGTAGATAATAAAATTTTTGCCCTGGGCGACTGTTGTGGCGTGCAGCAAAAAGACGGTAGCTGGGTGCCACCACGCGCCCAATCTGCACACCAGATGGCCAGCTTGCTGGCAAAGAATCTGCAGAATCTGTTTATGCACAAGCCTCTGCAGTCTTACACCTACACCGACTATGGCTCACTGGTGCACTTAAGCAAGTACTCCACCGTGGGCAGTCTGATGGGCAAACTCAGTAACAGCAGCATGTTTGTTGAAGGGCGACTTGCCAAAATAGTGTATGTGTCGCTGTATAACATGCACCTGTTTGCCGTGCATGGCTGGTTTAAGGGCATGCTCATGCTGCTACTCAGAAAAGTCAATAATTGGGTGTCGCCCAAACTTAAACTGCACTAAACGGTGGTTGCTATGCGGTAAGTGGGTGTTTACCCACTTATCCGCTTACTAATTTTGCCGCGGCGGCTTTGTGACGGGCAAGCAGGCTTGCCATATCAAGGCCATTCACGGCGCCGTTGGTAACGCGCCACTGCCCGCCAATCATCACGTGTTCAGCGCGCTCCGCACCGCAGAGTATGAGAGCGGCGAGGGGATCGTGCGAACCACTAAAGCGAATATCATCGAGGCTGAAAAACGCCAGATCGGCCTGTTTATCAACAGCTATAACACCAATATCACTGCGCCCCAGCAGGCTGGCAGATCCCGCAGTGGCCCAGTTTATGACTTTTTCTGGTGTGATGGCCTCGGCGCCATACTTAAGGCGCTGCAGATACAGCGCCTGACGCGCTTCGTACATCATGTTTGACGCGTCGTTCGACGCTGAGCCATCCACACCTAAACCCACTGGCGAGCCGGCAGCGATTAAATCCAGGGTCGGGCAAATTCCCGACGCCAGGCGCATATTCGACACCGGGCAATGACAAATCCCCGTACCCGCCGCACCCAAACGCGCAATCTCTTCGGCATTAAAATGAATGCCGTGGGCCAGCCAGGTACGGTCGCTCAGCCAGCCAACGCTCTCCAGGTAATCCACGGTGCGCATACCAAAGGTTTGCAGGCAGAAGTCTTCTTCATCCAGGGTTTCGGCCAAATGAGTATGCAACCGCACGTCTTCACGCTTAGCCAGCATGGCACTTTCCTGCATGATTTCGCGCGTCACCGAAAACGGTGAGCAGGGTGCCAGGGCAATCTGAATGTGGGCGCCGTCGTGCCGTTGGTGGTACTGACTGATAAGACGTTCACTGTCGCGAATAATGGCTACGCCGGTTTGCACGGTGTGCTGTGGGGGCAGGCCGCCATCGTCTTCACCCAGACTCATTGAGCCACGGGTGAGCATGGCGCGCATACCGAGTTGTTTTACCACATCTACCTGCACATCAATGGCGTCGTCGAGGCCTTGAGGAAACAGGTAGTGGTGATCGGCGGCGGTAGTACAGCCAGATAATAAAAGTTCGGCCATGGCAACTTGCGTAGCCAGATGCAACGCCTCAGGTGTTAAGCGCGCCCATACCGGGTAGAGGGTTTTAAGCCAGGGGAAAAGTGGCTCATTTACTACCGGTGCCCAGGCGCGGGTGAGGGTTTGATAAAAATGGTGATGGGTATTAATAAGCCCCGGTAATATCACCAGGCCACTGGCGTCAAATACACTATCGCAACGCGTTTCTGGTGGTTGATTGTTAAACAACAATGTTTCGATGGTGTTGCCACACACCACTAAACCGGTCACCGGTTGGGATTGCTCAGGGGCATAAATATAAAGCGGGGATTTAATCCAGGTACGTTTTGGATCGGACATCTGTGATGGCTCCTATTTAACTAAAATGGGTAGGCCAGCTCAGTTATGCCCTGTCTGCTGATCCAGGGGAGTAATTACTCGAGTGCGATAATACCCTACTGATAAAAAATGAAAAACCCCGACACTAAGCCGGGGCACGCAAATTCAAGCAGGGGCATGTAAATTCAGTTTTTCAGCGCTGTTATTCTGCTAATTCAACGTGATCCTCTGGCACAAAAGCCGGGCTGACTACCGCGTAAAACACTAAGTCGCTGTGGGCTTTAAAACGGTATTTAACCTTCGGCGGAAGCAACACCACCGCGTTGGGGGTAAGCGGGTGCACCGTGTCGCCCACCGTCAGCTGACCACTGCCACTCATCACAATCACCACTTCGGTGTTTTCTTTGTTGTAACTCAGTGGCAGCTGTTCGCCAGCTTGCATTGTGACTTTGGCGACACTGGTAGCGGCGTTGACGACCGGACCGTTAAGGCCAATGATTTCTTCAATGCTAACGGGGGGAGTCGGGTTTTCCATACGGCCATCCTCTGAGAGCTGTTTGTCCTGATCAGGTCGAGTCAGTGCAATAATGCGCTGGGCCTGTTGCGGGTAGCGCTTAAGTAGTTCGTTACGTCGACCGGCTTTATAGTCGGCATATTCAAACCCCGGTGCCATTGTGGAGCCAAAAAACGTGTAGTCAGCAGCGGCACCTTCAAGGGGTTTTGCCCCCATCCATACACCTCGGGGTACCAACACCTGCGGCTGTTGACCCTGCGACAAATCATTACCGAGGATCACCACTTCGTCATGACCATCAGGGTATAACATCAGTATTTCGGCGGGGGCACCGCCATAGAAATGCCATATCTCATCTGTGTTGAGTCGGTGCATCGCCGAAAAATCGACGTGGGTCAGTAGCGATAAAATTGCGGTGTAGGCATAACGAGGGCCGTTGTAGCGCGCTGCGATAGGCCCTTTAATTTGTTCATCACTTTTTGCCGATTGCACAAACCATGGCCCTTCATGGGGAATATGCTGCATATTGAAATGCTGAATAATTTGCTGTGCTTCGGCAGACAGCGGCGACTCGTCAGTACTTTTGGCGCAAGGGCTTACAAGCAGTCCAAATAACGACGCGCATAAGAGAGAAAAGTATTTCATTGCAGTACCTTTATGATTGACAATATCCCTATGTTAATGGATGGTTCGTGTTTCTCTAATTGAAATTATTAAAAGTAATAGTTTTATAAAATGAAATCGCAGAATGCACCACTGTCCCGAATTGACATGAATTTGCTCCCGATACTGGATGTGTTATTAAACACCCAGAGCGTAGCCGATTCGGCCGAAGTGCTGTCGCTCAGTTCGCCAACGGTAAGCCGGGCGCTGGCGAAACTGCGAGAGGCTTTTCACGATCAGCTGTTGGTCCGGTCGGGACAGCGTCTGGTCAGAACCCCCAGGGCAGATGCTATTCGCGCTGAGCTCAAAACTATTCTCGCTCTCACCGAAGGGCTCACCTCCCGCCAGCTAAAGCCCGACATGGCAGTCAGCCAGCGCATTTTCAGAGTTCGCTGTGATGGCACATTCGCCGGTATCGTGAGTCGTTTGTTAATACCGCAGTTACAGCAGCACGCGCCCAGAACCGGCGTACACTTTATTGGCGAGTCACCGCGGGGAGATTTTCGCGCCGATGATGTTGACCTGGAGCTAAGCGGCCGGCGTGAATTTCCACCAGAAACCGTGGTCAAAAAGCTCGCCGAAGTGCCACTTGTAGGTGTTGTAGCAAAAACGCACCCGCTGTTAACAATGCCAGTAACCGAACAAGCAATGATGGCGTATCCGCATATCTTAGCGACCATACAATCAGAGTTCAGCCATGAACTCAATGCCTCGCTGGCGAGTTATGGCCTGCACCGCCGCGAGCAGTACATGGTGCCGAGCTTTTTTTCGGCGGCCTTAAGTGCCCAGGCATCAAACGGTATCGCAACAATGCCGGGTATCATTGCCCGGCAATTACATCAGATGCTCGATATGGCGCAACTGCGGCTGCCAGATTCTTTACCTCAGGCCGAGGTATTGTGTGCCTGGCATGTTAAATACCGTGATGACTACGAACATCAGTGGTTCAGAAAGCAGGTGTTTGAATGTGTGCAACGCATCGTCGATGCCAGTGAGTCCGCATCACCATAAGGGGCAATAAACTAAAGCTAACCGCGCCTGATTACCTGAGAAAATTATCTGCCGTGCAGTAATATCAGGCTTTACTGTGCAGCATCAAAAAAATGAATTTACGCATTAATGTAGGGAATACATGTCATTACGTATTAAACACTTAGAAAAACACTACAACAGTGTCACCGCGGTGAGCCAATTGTCATTCGATGTGCAGCCCGGTGAGATTTTTGCCTTACTTGGCCCTAATGGTGCAGGCAAATCGTCGCTGGTGAAAATGCTGGTGGGGTTTACGCATCCTGATGCGGGCTCAATCGAACTGCTCGAAGACGGTAACCGCTATGCGGCAATCCCCTCGCACTTGCTCGGCTATTTACCTGAAGACAGGGGCCTGTATCCGGAAAAAACCGTAAAGCAGAACCTGCAGTTTTTTGCCCGCTTACATGGCGTTGGTGAGCGTGATTTTACTGCGCGTTGCCAGCACTGGCTGACAAAGTTTAACCTCAGTGAGCGCGTAAATGCGCCGCTAAAATCGCTCTCCAAAGGCAATCAACAAAAAGTACAATTAATTACCGCTATTTTGCATAAACCGAAGTGGGTGATTTTAGATGAGCCTTTTTCGGGGCTTGATCCCATCAATCAGGAGTTGGTGGTGCAATTTCTCGCCGAGCTCAGGCAGCAAGGCATGACCGTTTTGCTCAGTGCGCACCAAATGGCCATGGTTGAAAAACTGGCCGACAGCGTATTGCTGTTAAACAAGGGGCAAAGTGTATTGTATGGCAAGCTGGGGGATATCTTTAGTGCCTATAACCGTAACATCATTGATGTCAGCTTTACGCAGACGGTTGAGCTTCAACACTTGACGCTGCTTAGCGATGATTACCAGTTCACGCATCAAGCCCCAACCCAACTTTCCATTTCGCTAAGTCAAACGCAGACGTTGAACCAATTGCTGCCGCTGTTACTGCAGATGGGGGATATCCGTGAACTTAAAAACCAATCTCAGTCGCTACATGCGATTTACTTACAAGCGGTGGCTGAGCACAACGCATGCGATCAACAAGGGGCGACAGTATGAGCAATAAGACGCCGGTAACGCGTGGCCAGATATGGACAGTGGCAAAGTGGGAGTTTCTACACTTTTTTAAACTAAAACAAGAGATTATTTCTAAGGTGGTGATGCTGCTCCTGGCCGCAGTGATTTACTTTTTTGCAACCAGCACCAGCGAACTTGCCGAGCAATACCGCATTGCGGTGAATGCTGATTTTCAGCCTGCCGGGCAAGTTGACAGCGCCTTTGATTTTATTAAGGTTGAAAATACCAGTGACGTCATCGACTCACTGGAGAGCGGCAGTGACTACGACGCCGTGTTAAAGTATGACCCCTTAACCCAGGGGTACACGCTCATTAGCGCCGAAAAAGACGCATGGCAAAATACTCTGATTGCTCAGCTTAACGCGGCCCTCAAACAAGCGCAGCTGGATAGCCTTAACTTAACCCGGGCGCAACGTGACCGTTTAGCAAAAACGATAGTCGTGGAGCATCAGATCCTGAATGACTTATTAAAGAATCAGGCCGATAAAAGTCAGACGTTTACGGCTTTTGGCGTGCTGATATTACTGTTTGTTGCCATGTTCGGGGTGTTTGGCCAGCTCTTTGTGAGCATTACCGGCGAAAAGCAACATCGCGTGACAGAGCAACTTATGGCAACCATGACACCGCAAACGTGGATCGATGGTAAGTTAACCGGGCAGATCCTGTTGGCACTTAAAACCATGCTCGGCACGTTGCTGTCGATTGTGTTATCCATACTCTTTTTTACCGTGGTCATCAAACAACAAGCGCTACGTTTAGATTTTGTAAACTGGGCAATGCTGCCCTGGTTTATGGCTTTTGCGATTGCTGGTTTGGCCCTATGCGCGGCCTTTATGGCGGCCGTTGCGGCTGGCATTGATGATCCTAATCACAGCGGCAAGAGTGCGCTCATGATGCTGCCGATAGCGCCGCTTGCCATTGCATTTTTTATAATGGATACCCCTAACAGTGTGCTTAGCATCGTGTTGAGTTATTTGCCGGTAACCGCTTTTGCGGTGATGCCTGTACGGATGTCTCTGGTTGAGTTGCCACTGTGGCAGCCGCTGGTGTCGCTGGTGTTAAGCGTGGGGTGTTTTTATTACCTGCGCATTTGCGCTGCGCGTATCTTTAAGATGGGAATGAACATGTACGGCAAGGAACCTACCTTAAAAGAGATGTGGCTGGCTGTTTTTAAGTAGCCGTACACTGTTTTGCATCAGAGCCAGATTGCAAAATGGCCAAGCCCCGGCCGTTTCTTGTCAGCGTTTAAACTGCAATATATAGCCTTTAAAGGGCACGGCCAGATAATCAACGTTATCCGGTTTGCTGTGCGAGGACGTAAAGCCATGGTTTTCCATAAACCGGGATAATTTACTTTTTCGGCCGCGGCCTGGATCAACAATAATCACTTCGCAGGCCGGGTTGGCGTGGTTTTCAATAAAATTCCCGAGCAGTTCGATGTGCTCATCCTCATACAATAAGTCACTGCCGATAATAATATCGAACTTGCCCAGCGTATCGTTCTGACTGGCCCAGTCGGTTTGCTCAAAGGGGATTGCCGTATCGCCATTCAGCGCAACATTTCGCGCTAAAAATCCCTGTACTTCAGGGTGATAATCGGTTGCGGTAATATCAACCTGTTTCTTATTCAGTAGCAGGCTCGATAACGCCATGCCGCAGCCAACTTCTAAAATCCGTTTGGCTCGGGTATTAAACTGATTCATAAAATGGGCAAGCACAATGCCGGATGGCCACACAATGCCAAAAATTGGCCAGGTAGCAGAGCTAATCCCCAGCTTTTCGGCAATTAAGTCAGGATCGTAAAACTCCTGGTTATTGCGCAGTGTACATAGATGAATATCAGTTTCTCCAAACTCAACGGTTTGGTAGCTTAAACGCAGGTTAGTCATTTAAGGGGGTCTCGTTAGTGGATAGGGCGCTAAGCCAGCTATCGAGGATAAATGACAAAACAATGAGGTGTGTAGGAACTGTCAGGCAACAAAACATTCTTACCGGTACAGAGATTATAGTAAGCCCGGTGAAATACAAAGCAGTTTATGCAACAGAAAGGGCTAATAAAGCAACCCCGCAATGGCTCATTCCAAAAAAGAGAATGAATTGTTTGATAAATAGATAAAGCCATTTGGCGAAAATGACGTAACAATAAGGGTATAACCAATTGGTTAACCCGAATTATTTACTCTTAGCAACGAAAAGGACCCTGTTATGAACAAACGTATCACAAGTGTCATCGCCGCAGCGCTATTAAGCACCTCAGCTTTTGCTGCTCCTACAACCTATTCTGTGGATCCAACCCACACGTTTGCCGTAGCATCCTGGAGTCACTTCGGCTTTTCAACACCCACCGCTGTTTTTGCTGGTGCAGAAGGAACGATTACCTATGACGCAGACAAGCCGGCAAGCAGTAAAATCGATATTTCAGTGAGCATCGACACCGTGGACTCGTTTGTCGAAAAGCTCAACGAAGAGTTTGTTGGCAGCGACTGGTTTAATGCAGCGGAGTATCCGAAAGCGACGTTTGTCAGCACCAAGGTGGTTCCTCACGGTGATAACAAATTTAGCGTTACCGGTGATTTAACCATTAAAGGTACCACCAAGTCTGTCACTATGGATGCAGTGCTAAACGGCACCGGCAAGCACCCCATGTCTGGTAAGCCAGCGATTGGCTTTGACGCCACAACGGTTATCAAGCGTTCCGATTTCGGTATTTCGCAATACGTACCGCATGTAGGTGATGAAATTACTTTGCGTCTCACCACCGAAGCGCAGGCTAAATAGTAAAGCAGGCTGCGCCTGAATACACCTTCGGTAAAAGGCAGTCTTAACGGGCTGCCTTTTTTATAATGGGTTTACAGCGTGTTATTGGCCGTAAAATTTTGTTGCTTGGTCGGCAACACACTTTAAAGTCGCACGGGCCACGCATATGTTAAATAATGTAATCGTTAATGACTAAATTGGTAGTAATGAACTGGTTAAGATTTTTTGCAGTAATGGTGGTTGTAGCGGGGTTTCCTGCTGGTAGCGCCTTATTGCCTGTCGAATACAACGAGGTTAATTTCCTTGTTGGCCAGCATGACATTACCCTTGAAAGCCACGCCAGTGAAGTTGAGCTTGCCGGGCACGCCAAGGATTTTCCGGCCAACGATATTGACGATGATACCGACAGCAGTGTTTATTCGCTCCGTAAAACCTGCAATATTACTAGTCCGGTTCCCCTTGCTGGTCAGTACCATGTTGTTAAAACCGCGATATGCTGGGCTGAGATCCGCGCCCCACCTTCTTTAAGTTAATTCAAATTACAAACCACCAGTGTGAATATTTCCCACTGTGCAACCGAATTAAACTTAAAAAAGGATGCGATTATGCACCATTTATCACTATGTAAAACCGAAGCCTTCGATACCCTGGCTCAGCCATCACTGGTTGAACACCTTGAGCTCAAATCCAGCGCCCTGAGCGTGTTTACTGATTTTCAGCAATATCAACCGCAGATCATCGACAGCAATGCGAAAGCCATTGAGCTTGAACATTTAATGCGGGTAGCGCATGTAAAAATGAAGCTGGTCGTCGATCAGAGCGAAAAATTTGTGGGAATCGTCACGCTGACGGATATCGACGAACAAAAAATTCTGCAACGCGTTGCCCAGCTACAGATTTCCCGTTCGGAGTTGCTCGTTGCCGATATGATGCAACCAAAAGCGACGCTGCATGCCTTTAACTATCATGATCTAAAAGCTGCCAGTGTGGCTGATGTGATTGATACCCTTAAAGAAAACGGCGCTATGCACTGTTTGGTTATCGACCAACAGCACCATGCGATCCGTGGCGTAATAAGTGTCAGTGATATCGTCAGGCGGCTACGTATTCCACTGGATATTCAGTCACTGCCTTCCTTTGCGGCGTTGTCGAATATTATAGCCGCTTAGGGCCCGGGCAGCTCGCGTTTGCCTGATGTTGTACGACCAGTTGCGCGATGCGCGACTGGTCGTAAAAGTTTGGTAAACTGCCATAAAGCAGATGCGAGGGTCAAATCTTGGAAAATCTATTTCAACGACAACATGGTGAGTTTGCACTGATCATGAGCGAAGAGATTGTGCTCACTAATGCAGAAGGCCCGTGGAATAAGGAATGCATTGAGCATTTTGGTCTGGTGTATGCGAAAACCGTTTACAATAGTGGCTGTCCGCGCTGGGCTGATATTGTGTACTTACAAGGTGAAAGTCTGCTGGTGCCGGAAGCCGAAAGCGATCTTAGGGTCCGTATCAGTCGGGCGATTTCCGCCGGGCTGGCAAAAGTGATTTATGTGACGGCAAAATCGACAGTAGCGACTGCTGCCAAAATGCAGTTGCAACGTTTGTATGGTGGGCTCGATGTAGAAATGACGTTTGCTGATAGTGTTGAGGCTGCCATCACAATAGCCAGCAACGATGGTTTTAAGGTAGACGAACAGGCGGTCATCAGGTTTTTTAGCCAGCCCCTCGGCCGGACTTAGTTTTACCTTTCGCTTTGCCTGTTGCGTGCTCGGGCGCGTTAGGCTTTCAGGTAGTTGTCCTGCGCGGAATCAACGCCTGAATAGACCGCTAATTCCACTTTCTGAAGAAGACTTCAAATAGTTTGGGCGCCTCTTCCCGCAGTGAAAACTGGCCGGGGTTTTCCAGGTATTCATGCACGATGCCACGAAAGAAACAGCTCAACGCAAGCGTCAGTGTATGGGGATCGAGTTCTTTGGCGAGCGTGCCATTTTGCTGGGCCTTTTCAAAAAACTTTGCCAGCGTGTCACTTTTTTCCTGGCGCGCCTGAATGGTTTTTTCCTGGCAAATTTGCAAGTTGCCGGTGTAGTCACATTTGATTAAAAACAATGACAGCACACGACGCAAATACAGATCATCCTCAACGCGGATCACCAGTTCGCAACAAAGCTGCTTTAAGCTATCCAGTGGATTATCGTCGGTATTCTCCAAACCGTCGACCAGATCTTGTATAAACGGCTTGTGCAACTCATCGTGAAGCGCCATAAAAATGTCGGCTTTATTTTTAAAGTGCCAGTACACAGCGCCGCGGGTAACATTTGCGGCCTGGGCGATTTGTTCGAGGGTTGCCCGGGCAACGCCTTGTTCTGTGAAGACGTCTACAGCGGCTTCTAAAATGGCGTTGCGGGTTTTTTCTGCTTCTTCTTTCGTTCGTCGCATAATCTGTATTTTTCGGCTGATTGACAACATACATACATGAATGTATTTTAAACTATAGCGTCATTTGGCCGTTTGTCCAGTATTCCTGTTGATGACTTCTTCAGGACCTTAATAAGTTAATTAGAAATTATGATCAATAAATTTGTTATCGCAGCTTTATCACTTTTGGCAATTGCCGGCTGCTCACAAGACCTTGCAGAACAATCGGGATCGGCTCAGGGAGCCGGTCAGGCGCCTGCGCCAATGGTGTCGGTTGTGGAACTTAAACCTCAGCAAGTCGATAATATTATCGCTTTACCTGGCCGGGTTAGCCCGTTACGTCAGTCTCAGGTACGCCCGCAGGTGCAGGGGGTGATTACCGAGCGACTTTTTGAAGAAGGCGCCTATGTTGAGAAAGGGCAACAGCTTTATCAAATTGATGATACGCGTTTTGTTGCCGAACTTGCCCGGGCAAAGGCCGATTTGGCAAGTGCCGAGGCCAACCGCAAAGCACTTAGCGCCCGTTTAAAGCGCTTTAAGGATTTATTGTCCAGTGATGCGGTGAGCGAGCAGGAATATGACGACGCCCTTGCCCAGGCTGAGCAGGCGGATGCGCAAATCAGCATTGCTAAAGCGGCAATATCACTGGCTCAGGTTGATTTGGATTTTACTAAAGTCTATGCGCCAATAAGCGGCCAAATCAGCCGCTCATTTACCACTGTAGGCACCCTGGTTTCAGCAAATCAGGCGCAACAGCTTGCCACCATTACAGCGCTGGATCCCATTTATGTCGACATGCAGCAGTCGGGCAAGGGCATACTTACGTTGCGCCGTGCCATGCAGGAGCAGGGCACGTTGCCGGTACAACTGGTATTAGATGACGTTACGGGCGAGCAGTATGAGTACCCGGGAGAGCTCAAGTTTTCTGAGGTCACCGTCGATGAAACCACGGGCGCGGTGGCGCTGCGTGCCGAGTTTTCTAATCCGGATTCACTGTTAATGCCGGGCATGTATGCCAAAGCAATAGTGCGTTTATCCAGTTCACCACAATTACTGGTACCGCAACGAGCGGCTACCCGTCAGCCGGACAGGTCCTTATTGGTGATGGTGGTTAATGCACAAAATGAAGTGGAGCCGCGTACCCTGACGATTGCCGGCAGTTATGGCGATCAATACATTGCAACCGGTGGTGTTACCGCCGGTGACAGAGTGATCGTAGCGGGATATCAGAAAGTTCAGCCTGGCGCCAAAGTGAATACCCAGCCATGGCAGGGTGCTCAGCAAAGCCAGCCACGCGGCTAAATTAACTCAGGAACTTATTTTCTATGGCACGTTTTTTCATCGACCGCCCGGTGTTTGCCTGGGTACTGGCTATTATTGTTATGGTTGCCGGTGCGCTGTCTATCACCGAGTTACCTATTGAGCAGTATCCTAAAGTTGCACCGCCGTCGGTAACCATTAGCGCCGGCTATCCTGGCGCCTCTGCTGAGACGGTGGAAAACACCGTTACGCAAATCATCGAGCAAAACCTGACCGGGATTGATAATTTGCGTTACTTCAATTCGAGCAGTCAAAACGGCAATATGTCGATTGTACTGTCTTTTGAGCCCGGTACCGATCCCGATACCGCACAGGTGCAAACCCAAAACAAACTGCAATCGGCCATGTCGTTATTGCCCACGCAGGTCCAGCAACAAGGCGTAACGGTGACTAAATCTAACGATGCCTTTGCCGTGGTGATTGGTTTTTACTCCAAAGATGGCAGCCTCTCGCAGTATGACTTAAGTGATATGCTGGTGTCGCAATTTCAGGATCAGATTGCCCGGGTTAATGGCGTGGGGAGTTTGCGCGTATTTGGTGCCCAGCGTTCAATGCGGATCTGGCTCGACCCCGATAAACTCTATAGCTATAACATGACGCCGGTGGATGTTCGTGAGGCGGTGCGCACCCAGAATACCGACATTTCTGCCGGTCAGTTAGGCGGCATGCCAGCCGTAGAAGGGCAGCAAATTAACGCCACCATCACCGCCCAGTCACTGCTTAAAACAAGCGCTGATTTTGAAAACATCGTACTGCGGGTGAATACCGATGGCTCGCAGGTGCGCTTAAAAGATGTCGCCCGGGTTGAGCTCGGATCTGAAAACTACAGCAATATTGCCCGCTATAAGCGCCAGCCGGCTTCCGGAATGGCAGTAAGTCTTGCCAGTGGTGCCAATGCACTGGAAACCATCGAAGCGGTTAAAAAGCGCGTAGAAGAACTGTCGGTAAATCTGCCTGATAGTGTCGAAGTGGTGTATCCGGTGGATAGCTCGCCGTTTATTAAGCTGTCGATTAGTTCGGTAGTTCAAACCCTGGCAGAAGCGGTAGTGCTGGTATTTTTTGTGATGCTGCTGTTCTTACAAAACTGGCGGGCCACGCTGGTACCGACGATTGCCGTGCCCGTGGTGTTGTTAGGTACCTTTGCGGTGCTGTACCTGTTTGGTTTTACAATCAACGTACTGACCATGTTTGCCGTAGTGCTGGCCATTGGCCTGTTGGTTGATGATGCCATTGTGGTGGTGGAAAACGTTGAGCGGCTAATGGAAGAGGAAGGCCTGGATCCTAAAGCCGCCACTAAAAAGTCGATGACGCAGATTTCCAGCGCCCTGGTAGGTATTGCGGTGGTATTGTCTACCGTGTTTATACCTATGGCGTTCTTCAGTGGCTCTGCCGGCTCAATTTACCGGCAGTTTTCAATCACGATTGTGTCAGCCATGACGTTCTCTGTGCTGGTAGCAATTATCCTGTCGCCGACGTTGTGCGTTGCCTTGTTGCGCAAAGAGGATGTTGAAAACAAAAAAGATACGGGCTTTTTTGGCTGGTTTAACCGGGTCTTCAATAAAGGCCGCGATAGGTACACTAAAGCGTCGGGTGGCATTGCTAAGCGGGTAAAACGATCGCTATTGGTGTACGGCTTACTGGTTGCCGGTATGGGCGCCATCTTTACGCAGCTGCCGGGCGCGTTTTTGCCCAATGAAGATCAGGGCAATATTATGGTCCTGGTCAATGCGCCAACCGGGGCAACGGCCCAGCGAACGCTCGAATCAATCAAACAGGTTGAGGATTTCTTCCTCGATCAAAACGGTGAAGCGGTAAAAGATATCTTTACGATCGTCGGCTTTAGTTTTGCCGGCGCGGCGCAAAATGCCGGTATGGGCTTTGTTCACCTGGTGGATTGGGACGAGCGGGACGAGTCGCAAAGTGCCTTTGCCATTATCAACAACGCTTTTGGCGCACTATCGCAAATTCAGGATGCCAGCGTGTTTCCTATTTTGCCGCCGCCAATTCGCGAGTTAGGCAATGCGACCGGATTCAGCTTTCAGTTAGTTGATCGTGGCGGTAATGGCCATGCAGCCCTGATGCAGGCCCGTAACCAATTCCTTGGCATGGCAGCGCAAAGTCCGTTGCTAGTTGGCGTGCGGCCAAATGGCCTGAGCGATGTTCCGGAGTTTCAAATAAACATCGATAACGAAAAGGCCTCGGCGCTGGGGTTATCCTTGTCTGATATTAATAATACGCTCAGCATTGCCTGGGGCTCGTCTTACGTAAATGACTTTTTAGACAGAGGCCGTATTAAACGTGTGTACATGCAGGCCGATGCGCCCTATCGAATGAATCCCGAAGATTTAGACAAGTGGTTTGTGCGCAACAACAATGGCGACATGGTGGCATTCAGCGCTTTTTCAACCGTTGAATGGGGCTATGGTTCGCCCAAACTCGAGCGGTTTAATGGTATTTCGTCGGTCAATATTCAGGGTAGCCCGGCCCCCGGTGTCTCCAGCGGTGAAGCCATGGACGAAGCGCAACGCCTGGTAAACCAGTTGCCGCCAGGATTTGGTCTGGAGTGGTCAGGCTTGTCATTTGAAGAGCAAGCGGCAGGCTCGCAGGCGCCTATGCTATATACGCTGTCAATTTTTGTGGTGTTTTTATGTCTGGCGGCACTCTATGAGAGCTGGGTGGTGCCCTTTGCAGTGCTGTTAGTGGTGCCGCTCGGTATCCTCGGCTCCGTTGTGGCGGCTTATCTCTTTGGTTTGCCCAATGACGTTTATCTGCAAGTGGCGTTTTTAACCACGGTAGGCCTGGCGTCTAAAAACGCCATTTTGATTGTCGAGTTTGCCAAAGAGCTCTACGATGGCGGAGCATCGTTGTTAGATGCGGTTATGACCGCCGCGCAACAGCGGTTTCGGCCGATATTAATGACCTCCATGGCGTTTATTCTGGGTGTCACCCCACTGGCTATTTCTACCGGGGCTGGCGCTGAAAGTCAGAACGCTATTGGTATTGCCGTCATGGGCGGTATGTTTGCTGCCACATTCCTGGCGATTTTCTTTGTGCCGATGTTTTATGTGTTGGTAGTGAAATGGTTTGGCGCGAAGCGTCAGCCCAATGAAACCGACGACACGCAGCAAAGTATGTAGTCAGGGCGGGCAGTTAACTCGCTGACATGCCAGCGCTAATAATCTTTAAACCCCTCTTTTTACGAGGGGTTTATTTTTATAAGCCAGATCAAATAAGCCGCAACGGGTTCTGTCTTCATGGTTAATCTGTGGCATTATTAACGCAGGTGAATGAAGGAGTATAGCAATGACAATTGCTTTGCCTGCGCGACCCGATTGGTCGCAATTGATTAAGTCTGGTAGTCGGGTGTTTGTTGGCGGCAATGCCGGTGTACCTTATGCACTCATTGATGATCTGATTGAGCACAGCAAAGGCTTCAGCGATATTGAACTGGTGCACATGCTGGCACTGGGAGATACCCGCTGGGCAAAAGAAGAGTACCGTGAACGCTTTAAGGTAAATACCTTTTTTATTCACGGCGAAGAGGTGCGCCGGGCCATTGATGAAGGCCGGGCTGACTATACCCCGGTATTTCTGTCAGAGATGTCGAGCCTGTTCAGTGACGGCACCCTGCCGCTTGACGCTGCGTTGGTCAGCGTGAGCCCCCCGGATGAATTTGGTTATTGTTCGCTGGGGGTGTCGGTGGATATCTGCATGTCAGCGGTGCGTCAGGCGCGCGTGGTTGTTGCCCAAATTAATCCGCAGATGCCGCGTACAGCCGGCCACTCATTTATTCATATCAGCGAAATAACGGCCTGCATTGAAGCCGATGAACCGCTCCAGCAAATTACCCTGCCGCCAATTGATAGCGTGGCTGAGCGAATCGGCCAGTATGTGGCCATGCTGGTCGAAGACGGTTCCACCTTGCAGTTTGGGGTGGGGAAAATCCCCAGCGCCACGTTAAAGTACCTGCAGCGGCATAAAGATTTGGGCATCCATAGTGAAATGCTGTCTGACAGTATTATCGATATTATTGCTTCAGGGGCTATTACCAACCGCAAAAAAACTTTTCACCCCGGCAAAATTGTCACCAGCTTTTGTATCGGCAGTGAGCGCCTGTATCAATTTGTGCACAATAATCCCCACATTGAGTTTTACCCCAGCAGTTATGTAAATAAGCCGTCGAATATCGCCAAAAACGATAAGATGGTTACCATAAACAGCGCGCTGGAAGTCGATTTGACCGGTCAGGTGGTGGCAGATTCACTCGGCTATGATTTTTACAGCGGTATCGGCGGCCAGGTGGATTTTGTTTCCGGCGCGTCAATGAGTAAGGGCGGCAAACCCATTATTGCACTGCCGTCCACGGCCAAAGACGAGAGTATTTCACGGATTGTACCGTGCATTACCGAAGGCGCCGGAGTAGTGACGTCGCGTGGTAACGTGCACTATATCGTCACCGAATATGGCATTGCGTCGTTGCGTGGTAAGAGCATTCGCGAACGTGCGCTGGAATTGATCCGCGTTGCCCACCCTAAGTTTCGCGCTAAACTGCTGGAGGAAGTGCGCAAGCACTACTGGGTGCCGCATTTTCAGCAAAAGTACCCCACGGATATTGCCGAACTGGGGGCTATCCAGTTACAAAAAATTGTGATTCAGGGTGAAACCTTTTACATGCGGCCGCTTAACCCGGCGGATGAGCGCCGTTTGCAGGAGTTTTTCTACTCGCATACCAAGGAAACGCTGCGCCTGCGCTACAACTACGATCCTAAACAAATGTCCCGCGAGAAATCCTGTAACCTGGTCAGTGTCGATCAGAACACGGATGTGGCCTTATGTATTGTGCGTCAGGAAGGCTCCAGGATCACCATACATGCCGTGGGGCGTTTCTATTACAACCAGCACGATAACTCCTGTGAAGCCGCTTTTGTAACGCGCGAAACTCAGCAGGGTAAGGGCATGGCCAGTCGCTTACTCACCAAACTTATCGACATCGCCAGAATGCGCAACATTCACCGCATGGTGGCGTTTTGCCGGGCCGACAATAAACCCATGATTGCTATTTTTGAGCATCATGGCTTTAAACGGTTATTCAGCGACGATCCCAGTGAAGTCGAACTGGCATTACCGCTGCAGGAAGACAACGCAGCTAACGCCACCGAGCAGGATAAACAACGTGACCATTAAAATATTTCGCGGTAAGGATTGTTTGCACCACGATGTCTCAGCCGAGCACCCGGAAAACCCCGATCGGCTGTATGCCATCGATGACCAGTTACTCGCATCCGGCCTTGATATGATTTGTCAGCACGGGGATGCCCGGCAGGTACAGCGTGAAAACCTGCTGCTGGCGCACGATCCTTATTACGTAGAGAGCATTTTTAAGCGCTCACCCGACTCAGGTGTTATCTGGCTGGAGCAGGATACCGGTATGACGCCAATCACTCTGAGTGCTGCACTCTATGCCGCCGGTGCTGGCTGTGATGCGGTAGACTGGGTGATGGACGGTGAACAACGCCAGGCATTTTGCGCAGTGCGCCCACCGGGCCATCACGCCGAATATGATAGCGCTATGGGCTTTTGTTTGTTTAATAACGTTGCCGTCGCTGCCCGCTATGCGATTAAGCAGTACGATTTGCAGCGTGTGGCGATTGTTGATTTTGATGTGCATCATGGCAATGGCACCGAACATATCATTGGCGGCGATCGACGTATTATGATGTGTTCATCATTTCAACACCCATTCTATCCGCATTCGGGGTCGCCGGTGTCGGCCAGTAATATTCTCAGTGCGCCGCTGGAGGCGGGCGCCGATGGCGATGCATTTCGCGCCGCGGTGAGTTATTGGTTTGATGCGCTGCGTAATTTTAAGCCCCAGTTAATCTTGATCAGTGCCGGTTTCGATGCCCATGCCGAAGATGATATGGGGCAGCTGCGCCTGCGCGAAGACGATTACCATTGGATTAGCCGGCAATTGCGCGGGGTGGCTGATGACGTGTGCCATGGTCGCATTGTCAGCATGCTTGAAGGGGGCTATATACAAAGTGCCTTAGGCCGCAGTGTCGTGGCCCACCTGAAAGGCCTGCAGGGTGACGACCAGAGCCATTAAGGTTTACCTGCTGTAAGCGAAGGTAGGCTTATACCGCGCAAAAACAACCTTTAGCGTCGGTGTTTACACTGGCACCGTAGTAGTCAGTTGCAGTCGCTAACTGGCTTATTTCGGCCACCAGATTGTTACCGGTAAAGCAGCCATAGCCAGTAGCGTAGGGGCCGAGGTAGCGCAATTTTCCCTGCTTATCGACTACCGCCAGGGCCGGAAAAGCGTCGATATACCTGCGTAGCGTGGAATGCTCTGTTAACGATAGCTGTGTTACCCGATAGCCCTTATCGGCCAATGCCTGGGTAAGCTCCTGCTGATGCGGTTCGGTAAGCGTATCGCAGTAACAACGCTGACTGGCCCGCATATGCACTAACGATCCCGGCCCCACCCCAGCTGCGCTAAGGTGTGCGGCGAACTGTTGATCAAACTCCGGCTGACTGGCTGCCTGAGCCAGTTTCATTTGCGGATCAAACATTTTTATCTGATCCAGATTAGCCACCATCAGCGCGCCTAATATGGCTACTGCCCAGACGATAACGGCGGCGGTAATCACACGGTTTGACATTATATTACGAAGCGATTCACGGTATTGAGCATGGACTGACACTTTTGCGCCAGTTCTTTGGCTTTTGCTTCTAACTCGGCGGCGGTATTGGCCTCGAGTGTCGATAACTCATGGATCCTGGCGGTACTCTTAGCGATGGAGCTGGAAGCGGCTTCCTGTTCGACCGCTGCCGTGGCAACTTCCATCATGTTGTCGCTGGCAGCCTGAATTTGCTCCTCGATATTTTGCATAAAGCTGGCGGCATTGTCTGAGTCACTGACTGCCTGATCAACCAACTCAACACATTCGTTCATCTGACTGACTGACGATGCCGTGCTGGCCACCAATTGTTCGGTTATGGTGCTGATTTCATCGGCACTTTCTTTGGAGCGAATCGCCAGCGTTCGCACTTCATCGGCCACCACCGCAAAGCCTCGTCCGTGCTCGCCGGCACGGGCAGACTCAATGGCCGCATTAAGTGCTAACAGGTTGGTTTGGTCGGCCACGGCGGTAATTGACCGCATGGATTCAGAAATACTTGAGCACCGATCATTCAACTCCTGATTAGTCGTTGCTGCTCTGTTTAGCCGGTCGCGCAATGAATTGATAGTGGTTTTGGTACTCTCAACTGCCTTCCGTGAGCTACTGGTATCCTGCTGCGCCTCGCGGGTAATGTCATTGGCCGCATTGGTGCGTTCAGCTGAGTCTTGCAGGGTAACGGCAATTTCTTCAGAGGCGGTCGAAATGCTGCCAAGTTCATGGTTACTCTGCATAACGTGACCATTTAGATCCTGGGTTGACGACTGCATAAAGGCACTGGTATCGGCGACCTGGTTGGCCAGGCTGGTGGCATCGTTGACCAGTTCGCGCAATGCAGATAACAGTTCGTCGAAGCGGCTTAACAAGGGAATCGACTTATCAATATCGACCCGAAGATTAAGCTTTTGCTGGTCGGCCAGAATGTCATTAATCGCCACTTCAAGGGCGGCAGCACCGACGCCTTCCTCATGACTGCGCTTGGTCATGTACATCAGTATAAAGCCTTCAACCAGCGCAAATAAGGCGTGGAGCAGCAAGATAGTAAAAGTAACGTGGCCCTCTTCGAAGGCATAAACGCCGAACCCTTCGACCTGCAACAGGAAGAAGCTGATATGGTGAATGGCGATGAACACTGTGGCCGACGCAATGACCTTCCAGTTCCGAAATACGGCGAGGACTGCCAGTAACGAAAATATCTCAAAGTGCATTTCAATCAGGCCAAATGACTGATGAATATGCAGCGCAGTCATAAGTTGTGAGCCAATACCCATGGCATGGGCGCTGATTTCTGATTTTTCAGAGGTAAAGCTCAGGTATAACGGTAACGCGACAATGGGGATGCCTAACCAAAACGCGATCATTAGTTCGCCAGTTACAAGCCCGATGATAATGGCAATGATAAGTTGTACCATCAACAGCGCGCGGAAAATCTTATGGCCTTCTTGAATCCACGAATACATGCGTAAAGCTCCAGGATTAGTTTATAACTAGCGGGCGGACTTCGACTTAACATGCCGAAAATCCTGTATTTTTAGTTAAGTGTAGATGAACACTGAGAACGTGCCAGAAATATACGCAAAGGTGTTACAAAAAGATTACTTTGTTTATCGAAGAATGCTCCGGAATAAATGGTTACAGCCATTTTTTCCAGAGCATGCCCAGTAGCATAAGAAACGCCAATATACCCATGGACACCATTAAGTTAAAAAAGCCGTCGGGCGTCTCTGTGCCTGGCAGTCCGGCGACATTCATGCCAAAAACACCGGTTAAAAAAGACAGCGGTAAAAAGATGGCGGTGACCATCGACAGTACATACATACGAATATTTTGTTTGTCGCTGATTTGGTTACGCAGCTCATCCTGTAACACGATAGCGCGTTCACGGGCGAGGTCGAGATCTTCAATTGAGCGCGTCATTCGGTCAGACTGATCACGCAGACTAAATGTCTGAGTATTATCAAACAGGCCGGCTACGCGTCCTAGCGCTTCGAGTGCATCCCGCTGGGGAGCCAGATAACGGCGAATGCTGGCGGTCTGGCGACGCAGCATCGACAACTGATGGCGATCCTGCTTATTAAGCGTTTCAGCCGCTTCATACTCGCCCAGGTGTTCGTCGATTTCTTCTACTTTGTCGTGAATGCGGTCAGCGATGCGCGTGAGCAGCACGATTAACAACTCGGCAATGGAAGCCGGCGCATTGCCCTCTTCTACTTGCAGACGGGTGTCCTGCACACTCACGAGCTTACGTTCATGGCGCCGCGCGGTGACAATCAAACTTGGCGTAATCCACAGCCTCAGCGACACCATATCTTCAGGGTCAGCACCAGGATTGGCGTTAATGCCGCGTAAAAAAGCCAACGCGCCATCAGGCAGCGGAATCACCCGGGGACGGGTTTGCAATGCCAACAGACTTTCACCCACTGAACCAGACAGTGCCATTGTCTCGATCAGTTGTTCGGCATCTGAGCTGTCAGATTGCATGTGTACCCAGCGGTAGCATTGCGCCGGTGGCGTTGTGCTTAATTGCTCAACAGTTACAGGGTTGGCGCTGCCGTCAGCGGCGATATCATAGGCCCATAGCAGGGCGCTGTTTGCATTTGTCACTGGGGCTCCTTAGCCTGTCTGACCAGTTGTAAAGTGCCATCAAGATGCACATCGCGCTGTGGAAAGGCAATAACCACATTATGTTCAGCGAATATTTCATCGATAGCAAATCGTACGTTGCTACGAATGCGGCGCAGATCGCGTTCCACCGTAGCGTTAACCCAGAACAGGGCTTCAAATACCAGTGCGTTATCACCAAAGTCTTCAAAAATCACAACCGGGGCGGGCTCCTGTAATACCTCTTCCTGAATATTTACCGCTTCGGCGATGAGTTTGGCCACCAATTTACAATCAGAACCATAGGCAACGCCCACTTTCACCGATGTTCGCGTCAGGTAGTCGATTAAGGTCCAGTTAACCACGGTGTTTTCCAGCAGTTTGCTGTTAGGGATCAACATGTGCACGCCATCGACGCGCCGAATGCGGGTTGAGCGGGTGTTGATCGACTCTACCGTACCTCTGGCGCCGTCTACCTCAAGAAAATCACCGATGCGAATAGGCCGTTCCCACATTAAGATCCAGCCAGAAATAAAGTTATTAATAATATTTTGCGCACCAAAGCCAACGCCGATAGCGACGGCACCGGATAAGAATGCAAAGGCGGTGAGCGGCACTTCCATGACATCCAGCGTCGTCACGATGAGAATCGCACTGGCCAGTATATAGAATATTCGCTTAAACAAATGCACCGCGTCGGCACTGGCGCCCGACGCGCGTAGCCGGTAGGTAGCGATATGGGCAAGTTTTTTAATTAACCAGATGCCGACTACGTAAATAAGGGGGATTGCAACCAGCACGCCCACGGTGATCTGGACGTCAAACAGGGTAAACAGATGGGTAGATAATACGCTTTGTAATTCGGTTATTGCCTTATTCACGCAGAGCAACTTTATTGACTAAACTGCCCACATGATATGACTCAAATCGTCATACGTCTAGCATAGTATGGTGTTGTGGCAGCATCTTTTGAGGTCTTCGAACAGCCGCCTGTCAGCCCTTTCATGACGATGGCTCATTGGCACAGCAGAGGGGACGACTATGTCATGGATACCGCGTGTCTGCACATGCCTGTACGGCATAAGTGTGGTAGCCTTGCGCTACTTTTTTACAGCCGAAGTTTGCTATGCCGATTTTTATGCGGGCGGCTATCGCCCTTACAGTCCTGGCTATGGTGCTTGTTGCACCAGCCGCACAGGCATTTACGTTAACCTTATCAAAACAACAGCTGAACGTTATGGTCAGGGCTGTGTTTCCCCAGCAGCGCACCTTTGACAATATCGAGTTTACGTTTTCGGATCCGCAGGTGGATTTGGACCCGCTCGAAGACGAGTTAATGGTTCTGGTAACGGTATTGGCGGTTCAAAATGGCCAGCGCTTACGAGCGACTGCCGAGATTGCCGGGCAAGTCAGCTATCACGGCCAGCTGGCCCAGTTGCAAATTAAACAACCGCGACTGGATAAACTAACTATCGATGACAACCAGGCCATGGTTGCCGACAGTTTAATTACCGGTATCAAGCGTCTCGAAGGTAAGCGGATGCCGCTGATACTGTTGGTAGACTTTGCGCAACTGGATCTGGCCGCGTGGGGTTTAAGTACGCCCAGGCGCATCGAAATCACCTCACAGGGTTTACTGATCGAAATTTAATATAAAGGCGCTTTATGAAAAAACTCGCTTTTCTCTCCATGGACCCCAAAGACCTGGAAGAGTATTTTGTTTATGATGATCTCCTGATTGCTCCCTTTGCACAGCTGGGTTACTCAGTTAGCACGGTGTCGTGGCATGAGCAGAGCCATGATTATTCGCAGTATGAAGCCGTTATTGTACGCACCCCCTGGGATTACCAGCAGCACGAAAGCGCGTTTATCGCGTGTTTGCAGCGCATTGCCAGTCAAACCCTGCTGATTAACTCGTTGCCGTTGATGCAGTGGAATCTGAACAAGCAATATCTTAAGGATCTGCAACGCAGCGGCGTTGCCGTGTTGCCAACACTGTGGTTTGACACCTTCAACAGCGAGAGTGTTAAGCAGGCATTTAGCCATTTTGAGTGCGATGAACTGGTGATCAAACCCTGTGTTAGTGCCAACGCCGATGATACGTTCAGACTGACACCCACAACGCTGCCTGCTTGTGAGCCTGAACTCAGCCGCTGCTTTGAGCAGCGCAGCTTTATGCTCCAGCCCTTTGTTGACAGTGTTACCGAATATGGTGAAATCTCCCTGTTTTATTTTGCCGGTGAACTCAGCCACGCCATTTTAAAGCGCCCCAAAGACGGCGACTTCAGGGTGCAGGAGGAACATGGCGGTAGTTTACGTGCCATTACGCCGGATACCGCCATGTTGCACAGTGCTGAAGCCGCGCTGGCTGCTATGCCCGATGATTATTTGTATGCCCGGGTGGACCTGCTCATGTTTGACGCGCAGTGGCGTGTTATTGAACTGGAGCTCATTGAGCCATCGCTGTACTTTAATTTAGCACCTGCGTCGGCGCAGTGCTTTGTGTCTGCCTACCAGCGTTACCTTGCCCTTCATGGGAATGATTAGGAGGCTGGGTGGTGGCGCAGCTCGTCGCCACCCCGGCTAGTGTTCGCGCATCATGCGCTGCTTACTCTGGCTGGCAGGGCGTTGCGACTTGGTTACCGAACCAGGCGACTTGGTTACCGAACGAGGTGGCTTATTTGCCGGGCGATGCGTTGCAGTACGTTTTGACTCCCGCTTAGCGTCGCGTTTGGGGCCATAATCGGCCGGACGCGAGCGTTCAGTATGTTGCCCGGCTTTGATCTTACGCGGCTGCGATGAGTGGTTCACTACAGGCCTGGTCTCGCGTTTCACGGTATCCTTGTACTGATTACGTTGCTTAAGCGCGTGATTATCGGGCTTAACAATCTTGTGTTGTGCTGGCTTACGCAGGTTTAGCTGGGTGTCGCGGTTACCGGTAACGCTGCGCGGTGAATGAGTGGTCGCCTTTAGCGGTTTGTGGCTGGTCGCCTTTATCGGTTTGTGAGTGGCGCCACGCGTCGATAATGCTTGTGTTGCCGTATACAACTTACGGTGAGCAACCTCCTTATTAAGGGTACGATGTTGCTGCACAATAGCGGGACTCTGGCGTGTGACAGTTTTTGAATATCGCGCATGACGTTTTCCTGCATTGTGCTGCCAGCGGTGATACTCCTTCACTGAATAACGCTTGTGGTAGCTGGGTCTGGTATAGCGGTATACCGGTGTGTGGCGCACAATAATATGGCGTTCTGGCCACCAGATATGGCCAAAGTAAAAGCTCGCCGACAATGCCACATGCGGGCCCCAGTAAATACGGTGGCCAAGTGCGATGCGAACCTTACCCGGCCAATACACCGGCGGGCGATGATGGTGCCAGTGCCCGTATACGTAGTGAGGGTCGTAATAGGGAATGTAGACGACTTCGGGGCGGCGTGGCTCAATAACAATGATGCGCTCCTGGGTGGTGACCTGCTGGTAATCATTACTTTGTAAGTTGCCGCTCTCCCAGGCTTGTAAACGCAGTGCCTGAACCCGGTCGAGCACCTGGTTTTCGTTAGTGATTACCGCATCACCAAGGGTTTGCAACCAACTGAGGTCGTCGCTCATATGACGCAGTACGTCTGTAAAGGGCACCAGCGCTTTGACACTGGGCTCCCAGTCAAAGTCTGCAATGGCGGCATCGATTTGCGCCTCATCGAGGTTTGGGTTGGCCTGTCGCCAGCGATCAGCTTCTACCACTTGCAGTGGATAGGTACTGGCGATGAGAATATGAGTGACCACGGAATCCGGGTATAGCGCAATGGGCGCGAGCAGGGTATCAAGGGTTTCAATGCTGATCTGCGGTGCGTTAAACGCTGGTTGCGTTTCAGGCGGGCTCAGGGCTGTTTGTGTCCCGCTCAGGGTTGCTTGTGTCCCGCTCAGGGCTGTCTGTGTCCCGCTCAGGGCTGTATAAACAGAGCTCAGGGCTGTTGCCTGACCGCCGTAAAGCAGTGGTAGCAAGGTGGCTAACAGGATTCGCTTTTGCATACTGACTCTCCCGCGCCGAGAGGCGCTGCATGTTTGTCTGTATGCAGTTATAGCCAGAATTACATTAACCCCGGCTGAACTAACTTAAACCGGGTATTCAGTTAACCGGCTGCAGGCGCAGCTACGCATGAGCAAGGGCGTGCAAGCCTAAGCCTGCCACTAGTCTTTAAATAAGTGCGGATCAAACGCGTGACCGAGTTTCTCGGTTTTAGTGCGGATATAATGTTTATTATCGTTGGTGATGCCGTGATCAATAGGCTTGCGCGACACCACGTTAATGCCTAAGTCTTTAAGCGCTGCGGTTTTTCGCGGGTTATTGGTCATTAGCTCAACGTTGTGGACATCGAGTTTATCGAGCATTAACTTACACATGTCGTAAGTGCGCAGGTCGGCATCGAAACCCAGGTGCTCATTGGCTTCAACCGTATCCATACCGCTATCCTGCAAATGGTAGGCACGGATCTTATTAATCAGTCCGATACCGCGGCCTTCCTGGCGCAGGTACAGCAACACGCCGTATCCATGGGCCACAATGTTCTCCATGGCGCGCTCTAACTGAAAACCACAATCACAGCGGGTAGAAAACAACGCATCACCGGTCAGGCATTCTGAATGGATGCGGATTGGCACAACATCGCTGGGTTGCCAACTGCCATAGGATAACGCAACGTGCTCGGTGCCACTGTCTTCAACAAAGGCATGGATGGTAAACTCCCCTTTTCTGGTGGGTAGTTTAGCGGCGCTAACAAATCGGTATTGCTGAGATGTACTGGTCATTAAACTCGAAGCCGGAATTAAGATGAAACTGCTATATAGGGGTGCAATGCGGTTTTACAAGCCCTGAGCGCGGCAGTATAGCGCCTATTGGGTAGTTTAGTCTAATAGCGGCGCCCTCCATTTTTTCGCTTTACGCTGAGTTCGTCCACCGCCGGGTTTATCGTTGCGGGTTTAACTGCTCGGCGATGACATGCAACATTTGTGGCTGGGTTAAGTTATTTTGCGAGATGCCAACAGGTTGCAACCAGACTGCCTCGCATAACCATTCCACATTCAGCAATAGTTCGACGTTTGCGTTATGAAGTTTTACCTGCATGCGGTCAGCGCCCCAGTCGGTATCGCTGGTTTGCGCCTGTAGCAAACGGGCAATAGCATGGCACAATCTTACTGCCGCCTGTTGGGTTTCAGGCATTGGCCCCTGCCAACTCACATGGGTGTCTTCAACCTGTAAATATGACGCAACTTGTTGTTGGGTTAACTGCTGCATGACAAACTCACCTCGCTGCTTTGCTTACCCGGCTGCTGAAAATCACGGGTCGCCGGGTTATCCTCAAAAGGCTGTTTGATGGCGGCAATTAACGCCTCGGCCGGGCCAAAATCGCCTTGCTCCGCGGCGTCGATGGCGTTTTGTAAATAGTGCGTGCGGGGTATCACCGCCGGGTTTAATGTTGTAAGTAACTGCTTACTTTTATCCTGAGAGCTACTAATCCTGCGTTGCCGGTAGTTCTGCCACCAGTTATCAAAGGCTTCTCGGTCAATAACATGGTCGCGTAATGGTGTGTGTTTCTCATTGGGATCGGCCGTTGCCAGTTGCCTGAAGCTATGGGTATAGTCGAGTGTGTTTTGTTCCAGTAGCGCCAGCCACTGCTGTAAACAGGGCTCATTATCGTCATTGTCGTCTAATCCCATCCGGCTAAACATTTGATGCCGGTACTGGCTTAAAAATGTGGGTTCAAACCGGGCCAGACACGCGCGAATGTCATCGGTGCTCAGGTAATCGGTAAAGGTGTGTGCCAGGGCATTTAAATTCCACAGTGCAATGCCGGGCTGACGGTCAAACGCATAGCGGCCTTCATAATCGGAATGGTTAAACACCGCATCAGACTTAAAGTGCTCCAGGAATGCGTAAGGCCCGTAATCAAAGGTAATGCCGTGAATCGACATATTGTCGGTATTCATTACTCCATGAACAAATCCGTGAGCTTGCCACAGGGCAATCATGCGTGCGGTGCGCAGGGTGATGGCGGTAAGTAATGCCTTATGCGGATTTGCCTGTTGCCGGCATTCCGGGAGATGGTTCGCCAGGGTATAGTTCATCAGCTTGTCGAGGATGTCCGGCTGGCGACTATGAAAATAATACTCAAAATGGCCAAAACGCAGGTGGCTTGGTGCCATGCGGATCATCATGGCGCCCGGTTCAAGCTGCTCACGCAAGATTGAATGCTGACTGGTCATCAGACATAACGCGCGGGAGGTTGGAATGCCCAGATGATGTAAGGCTTCGGAGGCGATGTATTCACGCAGTGTAGAGCGCAATACCGCGCGCCCGTCAGCATGGCGGGAATAAGGCGTTTGACCGGCACCTTTTAGGTGTAAATCAAAGGACTGGCCATTTTCATCGGTCACTTCACCCAGTAACAACCCCCGCCCGTCACCAAGCTGAGGGTTCCAGTGGCCAAACTGATGGCCACCGTATTTTTGTGCGACCGCATTGGCCGCAAGTTTGCCATCAGGCGAAAAAATGGCTGTCATTAATTCCTTACCAGCTGGCAGGTTAAACTGCTTTGCCAGGTCAGTGTTATGCAATTGCAAGGCAATACCATCAAGTGTTTGCGGTGTTACCTTGCTCACTGTTTCAGGCAGTGCTGTTGCATACTTATGGCTTAATAACATTGAAACCTCGTTTATTGTGCGCCGTGTTTATCATTAGCTGGTTATGCGCTGCCAGTGTAGCATTTTGCGGCGGATAATAATCTAGTGGCTGTTGGTCATATGATGCTGGCTGTGCAGGTAATATGGTGATTGGTAAGGTTAATATTAAGCTCTTAGGACGTTTAAATGTAAGGCGCGTCGTTATATGCTGATACGCTGAATAGTCATATTGTCATAACCGGGAGTAATGTCACGTTGTCTGAACCTCAGGTACCCGTAGCAATAAACCTTGAGCAGGTCTATTACCAATACCCGAAAAACGGCGCGGAGCTGTCGATCCCTGCGTGGCAGGTGTTGCAGGGCGAGCGCGTATTTTTGTATGGCCCGTCCGGTTCAGGTAAAACGACATTGCTGAACCTGTTGGCGGGCGTGTTAAGCCCGGACCGTGGCAGCATTACTTTGCTCGATAGTGCGTTTTCGACGCTAAGTGGTGCTAAACGGGATCGCTTCAGAGCTCGCCATATCGGGGTGGTGTTTCAACAGTTTAACCTGATTGCGCACCTAACGGTTGCGAAAAACATCGAACTTGCCGCCTACTTTGCGGGTAATACCCGGGTAAAACGTGACGATATTGCTGCGCTGGTGGCAGCGCTACAACTTTCCACCGACCTGTTAGATAAGCAGGCCGGTCAGCTCAGTGTCGGTCAACAACAGCGTGTAGCGATTGCCCGTGCCCTGATCAACCGGCCGGAGATCCTGCTGGTAGACGAACCCACCTCGGCGCTCGATGCGAGTGCCCGCGATGCGTTTATGCAGTTGCTGACGACGCTGTGTGCGAAGCTTAACGCAACGTTGATATTTGTTAGCCATGATCAGAGTTTGCAGCAATACCTCGATGTAACCGTGGCGCTATCGTCACTGTGCAGTCCCCGTGAGGACGCACCATGTTAGTGTCGTTTGCCATCAGTAGTTTAAAGAGCCGGGGAAAATCCCTGGCATTAACCTTTTTGTCGCTGTTAATCAGTGTCAGTGTGTTGCTCAGTGTTGAGCACGTGAGGCTGCAGGCTGAGGCAAGTTTTAATCGCACGGTATCAGATGTTGATCTGATTGTGGGGGCGCCAAGCGGTCAGCTAAACCTGATGCTGTACAGTGTGTTCAGAATGGGCAGCCCCACCAACAATATCCGCTACGACAGTTATACCATGCTTACGGAGCATCCTCAGGTGCGCTGGGCTATACCAATTGCGCTGGGCGATTCGCATCAGGGCTTTCGTGTGCTGGGAACCAATGAGCGCTACTTTGAGCACTTTAAATTTGGTAATAAAACACCGCTTAGCTTTAGTACCGGCGAGCCTTTTAGTGGCGTTTTCGGTGCTGTGCTGGGCGCCGATGTGGCGGCAAGTCTCAATTATAAAGTTGGCGATGAGGTAGTTATTGCCCACGGCACAGGCTCGGTGAGTTTTACCCATCACGATGAATCTCCCTTTGTTATCAGCGGCATTCTGGCACCTACCGGTACACCAGTGGATAAAACCGTGCATGTTAGCCTGGCAGGTGTCGAGGCAATGCATTTAACGCCGCAGGCCCGGCATGAGGTGCTGGAACACGACGGCAGTTCCGCTGCGCAGGCGCTGCAGCCAGAGGGCGTGACAGCCGTGTTGGTAGGGTTAACGAGTAAGTTTGCAACCTTTACCTTGCAGCGCGAGCTGAATAATTACGCCGACGATCGGTTAATGGCCATTTTGCCCGGTGTCGCGCTGGCCGAAATGTGGCAGATGATGTCGAGCGTGGAAAATGTTCTGCGCTTTATTAGTGCGCTGATTTTATTGTCGTCGTTGTTTGGTTTGTCGACCATGTTACTGGCATCTATGCAGCAACGGCAGAAAGAGATTGCGGTGCTGCGAATCATTGGCGCCGGAGCCGGCACCATATTTCGCCTGGTATTGCTCGAAGCCCTGGTGTTATCCGGGGCGGCCTGCGCCGCGGCTGTGGTGTTGGTGACTGTAATATTCAGTGCGTTGCAGGGCTGGTTGGCAAGCCACTATGGCATGTTTATTTCGGCAAACTTTATTACCCTGCATACCTCTGGGGTTATCGGCGTAATACTGCTGGCCAGTGTGCTTTGCAGCCTGCTGCCCGCGCTTGATGCATACCGCGGAGCCATACAGCAGAGGTTGTGAACGTGGCGGTAAAACTATAAATACTCGTCGAAATAGCAACGAAATAGCATGCAGGTCATTTTAGGTTAATCCAATTAAATGTTTGCACGTATTGATAACATCGCATTCATGTTTTCTCTGTCTGGAAACGGCGTTTTACAGGATTTATTATGACTTCTGAAGCTGCGTTGATTGTACATCATCTCAACAATTCCCGATCTCAGCGCGTTCTTTGGCTCTTAGAAGAGTTAGGTGTTAATTACACTATCGAACACTACCAGCGCGATAGCAAAACCAATCTGGCGCCGGATTCACTCAAAGCCGTGCACTCACTGGGGCGTTCACCGGTTATCACCCATAATGGCTATACGCTGGCTGAGTCTGGCGCAATTATTGAGTATCTGATTGGCCAGTTCGGTACCCACCTCAAACCCGGCAGTGATAATACGGCCGCGTTAAATGAATATCAGTTTTGGATGCACTTTGCCGAAGGCAGCTTAATGCCACCGCTGGTGGCCAGCTTAGTTATGGGCAAAGCGAAAGACAAAGCCAAACCTTTCTTTATGAAACCGGTGGTGGCAAAAGTGGTCGACGCCATTACGGATGCTTATTACGGACCAAATCTCAAGCGCAGTCTCGAATACGTTGATGCCCATTTGGCAAAGCATGAGTGGTTTGCCGGTGAGACGCTGAGCGGTGCTGATTTTCAGATGAGTTTTCCGCTTGAGGCGATGCTGGGACGAGTTGGTAAGGGGCTGTATCCGGCAATTGATGCCTGGGTGAACAAAATACATGGCCGCGAGGCTTACCAGCGCGGAGTCGAAAAAGGTGGAGAATACGCCTACGCCTAAGCGGCAGGCGCTAACCAATTTTACACGTTATGGTCGCGTTCCAGGTAGTCGTTAATCAACTGCAAAAACGGCACACCATAGCGTTCCAGCTTGGTAAGACCCACACCGCTGACCGCCAGGAAAGCGTCCTTGCTGGTGGGTTTAATGGACGCCATTTCGGCCAGCGTGGCGTCGCTGAAAATAACAAACGGCGGTACATCGTGCTCCTGGGCAAGGACTTTGCGCAGGTGTTTAAGGCGGGCAAACAGCACCTTATCGTAGTTTTTAAGCGCGGGTTTAACCGGTTTTTCAGCTTTGATCTCCAGCCGTGGTGTTGCCAGCTCTACCGCAATCTCACCTTTGAGTACCGGCCTGGCGGCTTCGGTTAACCGCAATACCGCATGGCTGGCAATATCCACGCGGATCAGGCCGCGGTGAATAAGCTGGTTAATAATATTGTGCCAGTACTGGTCGTTGTGATCTTTGCCGATACCCCAGGTAGACAGCTTATCGTGTCCGGCTTCCTGTAAGCGCTTGAGATTTTTGCCGCGCAGTATGTCAATGATGTATTGGGTGGCGTATTGCTGTTGTACCCGCAATATGCAGCTGAGCACTTTTTGGGCGACCTGCAGGCCATCAAAGGGCCGCGGCGGATCAAGACAAATATCGCAGTTGCCACAGGCCTTGTCGCTAAATTCAGAAAAGTAATTTAACAGCACCTGGCGGCGACAGGTTTGCGCTTCGGCAAAAGCCTCCATGGCGGCAAATTTTTGTAGTTCGATGGCGTTGCGATCGGCCAGGTTGCCTTGCTCTATCCATTGTTTTACCCGCGCACTGTCTTTCTCGTCGAACAGCAGCAACGCCTCGGCGGGCAATCCGTCGCGCCCGGCCCGACCGGTTTCCTGATAGTAGCTTTCGATACTGCGCGGCACGTCATGGTGCACCACAAAACGCACGTTAGACTTATTAATGCCCATTCCAAAGGCAACCGTGGCCACCACCACATCAATTTTGTCGGTTATAAACTGGCGCTGTACCCAGGCCCGCTCGTCGGCGTCCATGCCGGCATGATAAGCCGCACTACGAAACCCCTGGCGGTGCAGTTTGGCACTTAAGTCGTCTACCTTGGCGCGGGAATTACAGTAAATAATGCCGCTGCCACCATCCTGCTGACGAATGTAAGTGACAATTTGTTCAAAGGGTTTGTACTTTGCAATGACCCGGTAGCGAATATTGGGCCGGTCGAACGAGCCCTTATACACCAGCGGTTCATCGAGTCCGAGCTGGATCTGAATATCTTGCTGCGTGGTTGTGTCGGCGGTAGCGGTTAAGCCAATAACCGGAATGTCGTGAAAACGCTGCTTGAGCATACCGAGTTCGCGATAGTCCTGACGAAAGTCGTGACCCCAGTGCGACACGCAGTGGGCCTCATCAACGGCAAATAAGGCAATTTTGGTGTGCGACAGCATATTTAAAAAAGCGCGTTGCAGCAGCCTTTCAGGTGACACATAAATGATATCGTAAAAGCCATCCTGAAGTTTTTTTACCCTGGCCTGATACTCTTCGTTACTCAGCGATGAATTTAAATAGGCCGCTTTAACGCCGGCTTCGCGTAACTGCTCTACCTGATCCTGCATGAGCGATATAAGCGGTGATACGACAATACCGGTGCCTTCGCGCACGATGGCAGGGATCTGATAACACAATGATTTGCCGCCACCGGTGGGAAGCAATACCAGTACGTCTTTACCCGCAATGGTATGTTCGATGACCTCGGCCTGCCCATCCCGGAAAGCGCTGTAACCAAAAATATCTTTGAGAATTTGCTGCGCATTGGGGGCAGGGCCAGCGGCATCACTAACCATGGTTTCACGCCGGTCAGCCGCGGTCGCAATAGCGCTTTGGCTATCGGGCTCTTGTTGCTTTGGAGAGGTATCGGGTAGTGCTGTCATGAGGTGCAAAGTGTACGCGTTTTTGAATGCGGATTCACGGCTTTTTACCAGCAGTTTTTGCTAGGTTTACGCTGGTCAGCGCCGTGCTGCCACAGAGTAATACCAGTGTGCCCGGGTTCGATGATATGATAAAAGAAATTTCGCTGTACGGTGAAGAAGATGGCTGAAGCATTACCAGATTTAATTGAAGAGCTCGTTACCGATAAAGGGCCCGATGATATTCAGGCTGTTGCCGAGTTACTGCTGCCTGCCGAAGATGTCGAGATCGCAACGCTGCTGGAATCCTTGCCGGTAGAAGAGCGGATTTCATTGTGGGAAGTATTACCAGACACGCGCAAAGTCGACGTGCTGGTGGAGATGCGTAGCGATCCACGGGAAGTGCTGATTGCGGCCATGGCCGACGAGCAATGGTCTGCCATACTCGCCGATATCGACGCCGAAGAACTGCTTGAGCTGATGGACTCTTTGCCTTCCCGGCTTATTGATCTGGCTTATCAGGCGCTGGATAAACAGCAACAGGCCTATTTTCGTGATGCTACGCAGTTTCCCGACGAGCAGGTGGGGCACTGGATTTCTCATGAAATGCTGGTGTTGCCATTAAATGCCAAGGTGCGGGATGGTTTGCGCTTGATTCGCCGTAATGTGCCGTCTCACTGCGATACGGTGTTTTTAGTGAATCGCTCCGGTCACTTCTCGGCCGCCGTTAAGCTCACCCGGGTATTTGGCGCCCCGGAACATTTACCCATGGTTGAGCTGACCGAAGAATCGTTACCGGTCATTAAAGGCGCCGACGATGCCACCAATGCCTCGTTACTGGTGCAGCGAAGTGGCTATGCAGCATTACCGGTTGTCGATGACAGTAACAAGTTACTCGGGCGCCTGGACGTGCTCAGTGCCAGTGAACTGGTTAACGAAAACTACGAGCGTCAGGTAATGGCCACCGCCGGTATGGATGAAGACGAGGATTTATTTGCGCCGGTCGCAAAAAGTGCGCGCAGCCGGGCATTATGGCTCGGTCTCAATCTTTTAACGGCGTTTCTGGCCTCCTGGTTTATTGGTTTATTTGAAGCAACCTTGCAGCAAGTGGTCGCACTGGCGGTATTGATGCCGGTGGTTGCCAGCATGGGCGGTATTGCCGGTAGCCAAACGCTCACCCTGATTGTACGGGGCCTGGCGCTTGGCCAGGTAACCAGTGCGAACCTTAAAGCCCTGATGACCAAGGAGCTCAAAGTCGGTGGTGTGAATGGCGTTATCTGGGCCTTAGTGATTGGCATCGTCGCCTTTATGTGGTTTAACGATCCGCTCCTGGGTGTGGTAATTTGTTTAGCTATTTTCCTCAACATTCTGGCCGCAGCACTGGCCGGTGTGATGCTGCCGGTGATTTTGGAAAAGCTAAAAATTGATCCGGCGTTGTCGGGTTCTGTGATCCTGACTACCGTGACCGATATTGTCGGCTTTGTGGCCTTTCTGGGGCTTGGCAGTTTGTTTTTATTGTAATGTAAAAAGGACTTTGCGTGGCCAACGATGCGGTTCAACGCCAGGCTTTTGCCGGTATTCTCTATGCCATAGCGGCGTATACCATGTGGGGTATCGCGCCGCTGTATTTTAAGCAGATTATTGCGGTACCGGCTCCGGATATTTTAATGCACCGGGTAGTGTGGTCGGCCGCGTTGCTTGCTTTGTTGCTTATTGGTCTGGGTCAGGTTGCCAAGGTTCGGATTATCTTTAAATCAAGGCGCCTGGTCGGCTTATTGATTGTGGCCAGTATACTGCTGGCCGGTAACTGGCTGTTATTTATCTGGGCGGTAAACTCCGGCTTAATGCTTGAAGCCAGCCTGGGGTATTACATTAATCCGCTGTTGAATGTGTTTCTGGCCCGGCTGTTTTTGAACGAGCGTCTGCGCCGCATGCAGCAGCTTGCGGTAGTGCTGGCACTGATTGGTGTGGCCAACATTATTATTGCCCATGGCACCTTGCCGTGGGTGGCACTGAGTCTTGCCGGCAGCTTTGCGATATACGGTTTATTGCGTCGCCAGATCCCGGTAGAACCATTACCGGGCCTGTTTATGGAAACCCTGGTGTTATTGCCGTTTGCGGCGGGTTATTGGCTGTTCTTTGCCTCGGATGTCGGGCGCATGACCGGCAATGAAATGTCACTCAATGCCTGGTTAATGGCCGCTGGCGTGGTCACCACCATGCCATTGCTGGCATTTAATGCTGCGGCGAAGCGGATTATGTTTACCACTCTTGGGCTGATTCAGTATATCGGCCCGAGCTTAATGTTTATTTTTGCCGTGGTGTTGTATAACGAACCGCTGGAGCCGGCGCGATTGGTGACGTTTGCTTTGGTATGGTGCGGACTAGTGCTCTTTAGTATTGACTCGCTTAAGGTGTACCGCCAGCAACGTAAGGCGCGTAAGGCTGCTCAGGCCGCCTAGCGGGTTGTGAGCGGGGCGTCATGGACAACGCGATTGCGACCGCTCTGCTTGGCCTCATAAAGCAGTTTGTCAGCATGGGTTAGCATCAGTTCAATATTGTGGCCGGGAATGGTTGTCAGGCCAATGCTGGCTGTTACTGCCAGTTCAATATTGTTAAATTGAACCGGTGCGCTGCTAATGATGCTGCACAGGCTCTGCATTGCCTCAATAGCCTCAGCCGCGCTGACATCGGGCATATAAATACAGAACTCTTCGCCGCCAAAGCGCGCCACAATAAAGTCGGCACAATGCAGCGCAATACTTTTGGCCGTCGCTTGCAATACGGTATCGCCCGCATCATGACCATGGGTATCGTTGATGGCTTTAAAAAAGTCCAGGTCGACCAGCGCCAGGGCCTGATGGGCCGGTTGATTGCGCTGATACTTATTAACGGTGTAAAAAAAGTGACGGCGATTGGGTAAACCGGTGAGATAGTCTGTATTGGCGGTGCGGCGAATGGTTTCGACATTCTCTATGAGCTCAATGTTTTGATTTACCCGGCACAAAAACTCCTCGTGGCAATAAGGCCTGCCAATAAAGTCGTTGGCCCCGCTTTTAATGAATCGCGCTGCCAGTAAACTGTTGGGGTCATCGGTAATGCCAACTATAGCGAGCTCTTCTTTACTGTAGCGTTTTCGTAAACCGGCCACAAACTGCGTAGCAGACTGATCCTCTATTGCGCTGTTTACAAAGAGTAACTTAACGTTGGTGTGCTCAGCGAGCAAGTTGTCTGCTTCGCGGGCGGTGGCGCACTCAAAGGTGATAAAATTATGGCGCCGGAGTAAAGCGGCGGTGGCCTTGCGCTCGATGCGTTTGGGGCCGACCACGATGACGCTGATGTGTTTATTTTTTTGCAGACGGGCAAGTAAGCGCATCAGGTAGTCATACATTTGCGCGTTTTCTTTGGGGATATAATCCACCACATCCCGCGACAACACGCCGTGGCGAATGTCTTCATCGAGGCGGCCGGTTGATACGATGGTTGGAATATAACTGTTTATGGCATAGTCAATGGCTTCGCCATGGGGGGCGTCAGGCAAGTCGTAGTCGACAATGGCACATAAATAATCTTCTGGCTCAGAATGGATGAAAACATGACGGGCTGCGGTGAGGCTGGTGGTTAACACAGCCTCAAGTCCGGCCATCTCAACCAACTTTTTAAGCAGGCCAATATTTGTCGAACTGTCTTCAATGATGAGAACCTTCATCGGCATCGTTATTTTGCCCTTATACCGCCTCTAGCTTGGCAAAACTCAGTACCAGCCATTTACTGCCAAATTCGTCAAAATTCACTTGTACCCGGGCATGATCGCCACTGCCTTCGTAATTAAGTACCACACCTTCACCAAACTTGCGGTGACTCACCCGTTGCCCCAGGGTAAAGCCGCTTTGTTCCATGCGTTCATGGGAGGCTGCTTTGCTAAAACGATTGGGTACTGGTCTTGATACTGTAGACGTTAAGCGGATTTCTTCAACACAGTGTGACGGTATTTCGCGTAAAAAACGTGACGCAGTGTGGTATTTTTCCTGACCGTAGACCCGCCGCATTTCTGCGTAGGTCATGTAGAGTTTTTTCATGGCGCGGGTCATCCCCACATAACAAAGGCGGCGCTCTTCTTCCATGCGGCCGGGTTCGTCGTTGGTCATCTGACTGGGGAACATGCCTTCTTCCACACCCGCCATAAACACCAGCGGAAACTCCAGACCTTTGGCGGTGTGTATGGTCATGAGCTGCACCGCGTCCTGATCGCCGCTGGCCTGGGTTTCGCCGGCCTCCAGAGAAGCGTGCGCCAGAAACGCCGACAACGGCGTCATTTCGTCGGCTTCTTCGGGCACCACAAATTGCTTACAAGCGGTGACGAGTTCCTCGAGGTTTTCCAGTCTGGCCTGTGCCTTCTCGCCTTTTTCTGCCTGATACATGGCATACAAACCCGACTGCTTGATCGCTTTGTTGGCCTGCTCTTCCAGGGCGAGTTCGCTGCATTCACTGGCCATATCCGTAATCAGCGTAATAAACTGATTTAACGCGTTAGCAGCGCGGCCTTTGAGGCCACCGTCTTGCAACAACTGCAGGCTGGCTTGCCACATAGAGCAGTTTTGCAGCCGGGTTTGTTCGCGAATTGTTGCCAGTGTACGCTCCCCTAATCCACGGCTGGGGGTATTCACAACCCGTTCAAAGGCGGCATCGTCATGGGCATGATTGATCAGGCGCATATAGCCGAGAGCATCTTTAATTTCCTGGCGCTCGAAGAATCGTAAGCCACCATAAATGCGATACGCAATGCCCTGATGCAGCAGGGCCTCTTCGAGTACTCGTGACTGGGCATTATTACGGTACAAAATTGCAGACTCTCTGAGCTGATTGCCCTGATTTTGCCAACTGGAAATTTGCGCCACGATAAACCGCGCTTCATCGAGATCGTTAAACCCGGCGTAAATAGAAATAGGTTCACCGTCGTCACCGTCGGTCCAGAGCTCTTTACCCAAGCGGCCCTGGTTGTTGTCGATCACCGTATTCGCCGCTTTGAGTATAGTGGCCGTTGAGCGGTAGTTTTGCTCTAAGCGAATGGTCGACGCGTCGTTAAAGTCTTTGAGGAAGTGCTGGATATTATCGACGTTTGCACCACGCCAGCCGTAAATAGACTGGTCGTCGTCACCGACGATCATGATATTGCTGTTTTCATGACCGCAGAGTAAACGCAGCCACGCATACTGAATGTTGTTGGTGTCCTGAAACTCGTCTACCAGCACTGCTCTGAAGCGTCGTTGGTAGTGAGCCAGTACGTCGGGATTTTTCAACCAGAGTTCGTGGGCGCGCAGCAGCAACTCGGCAAAATCGACCAGCCCGGAGCGATCGCAAGCCTCTTGGTAGGCGGCGTAAATCTCGCGCATTTTTTGCTGAGTATGATCGCCATGAGTGTCGATATGCTCGGGGCGCAGGCCTTCGTCTTTATTGCCATTGATGTACCATTGAATTGGTCGCGGCGCCCAGTGCTTTTCGTCGAGATTCATGGCTTTGAGGATGCGCCTGATCAAACGGTACTGATCGTCTGAGTCGAGGATCTGAAAGTTTTCCGGCAAATTTGCCTCGGCATAGTGGGCCCGCAGTAAGCGATGCGCCAGGCCGTGGAAAGTGCCAATCCACATGGTATTGAGTGGCCGCTCCATGAGGCTTTCAATGCGTCCGCGCATTTCCCGCGCCGCTTTATTGGTAAAGGTTACTGCCAGAATGCTATAGGGTGCAATATTCTCTACCTGCATTAACCAGGCGATACGGTGCACGAGCACACGGGTTTTACCACTGCCGGCGCCAGCCAGAACAAGCATATTGGATAACGGCGCAGCGACGGCTTCGCGCTGCTTGTCATTTAATTCGTCGAGTAACTCAGAAACATCCATAATAATACAAAAACACCTGTATTTTTATTCAGGCTAACAAAAATCAAAGTATGCCATTAAAGCCATTTACGTTAAACCACGCTTGCACAATAAAGCTGGATTCTTGCCTGAAAGTGATCCGCTCTCACACTGGTCTGTTATTAATAGTATGATTAAGGCTGACGGGGTCGCTGCCTGAGCCGGGACAAAGACTCAGTGTGCACAACAGTGAATGGCGCTGCAGCCGACTGGCCGTTAATTATAGTTTTTATCGGTATTTTGGCCGATTCACCTTGAATTCACAGTTTAAATCATTACTTTATGCGCTACGAAGGTGGCCAGGTGGTTGTGGGGCGCTGGATCTGTATCGGCAAGTTAGTTCAGGCCTGTCTGTATCGGCCAGTCAGTTCAGGCCTGGCGGTTCAGGCCAGTGAGTATAAGTATAGCAGGTCGTCTTGCACCGGTGTCTGTCGATGTGGCAGCAAAATGAAATTTACAGTGGAGCCGGGTACAGGTAACTGCCCGTGGCTTTGGGTTATTAAGGAACATGGTATGCACGCAATTACTGATACTGCGGAGTTTTGGCTTCGGCTTAAACAAGAAGCGCAGCAAATCGCTGACGAAGAACCTCTTTTGGCAAGCTTCATTCATGCCTGCATACTTACCCATCATAACTTTGAGTCGTCACTGAGTTTTATTCTGTCTAACAAGATGGCCGATGATGTGATGCCGGCGCTGGCTATTCGTGAAGTACTCGATGAAGCTTACCTGCTTGAACCGGCAATTGTTGAAGCAGCCATCGAAGACATTCGGGCTATTTACAGCCGCGACCCCGCTGTAACCAAATACCTCACCGTACTTATCCATTTTAAAGGGTTTCAGTCTGTGCAGGTGCATCGGATGGCGCATTACCTGTGGCAACAGGGGCGTCATCAGCTAGCGCTGTTTTTACAAAGCCGCAACTCAGAAACTTTTGCTGTGGATATTCATCCTGCTGCGCAAATTGGTAAAGGGGTAATGTTTGATCACGCCACCGGCATTGTGGTGGGCGAAACCACGGTGATCGAAGACAACGTGTCTATTTTACAAAACGTTACCTTAGGCGGAACCGGCAGCGAAAGTGGCGACCGCCATCCCAAAATTCGTCAGGGCGTGATGCTTGGCTCCGGCGCGAAAGTGCTCGGAAACATTGAAATTGGCGAGGGCTCGAAAGTAGGCGCCGGTAGCGTGGTGCTTAATGATGTGCCGCCGCATGTGACGGTAGTCGGTGTACCGGCGAAAGTGGTGGGGCGTCCCTGTTGTGCGAGACCCTGCGACTCCATGAACCAAAATGTGTTAGAAGATAACCTCTACGAGCAATCCTAGTCTTCATATGCACGGCAGGGTGGGCAATTAAGTGGGTTGTCACCCTGCATCAGCTTTTTAGTAATAGCGGAATGAGCCGCAACTCTGTGGCAGTGAGAGTACTCGCTGGCTGGGTTGCGTAACATTAGCGTTAAATATTAGTTAAAAAAGATAACTTCATCGCTCATAAAAATAATCGAACCCTCCTCAAACTGCCGCTAAAGTTAACAAACTATGTTGTACTGCCGGTCCGTTTTTAATGTCATTGTCTCTTCGAACCAATCTGGCTAACGCTATTGTTATTGCCTGCTCATGTTGTTCATTGACTGTAGATGCTGAGCCGATTGCCGCAGACGAAGATAAGTTTTTGGGAAATATTTACTCAACCAGTCAGGTGACTGATTTTCTCGACTACCGGAACCAGGTAACAGCTGAAAACGCCGGTTAGTGGGGGAGTGTTGAGGCAACGCGCGATACCATGAACTGGGTGAGTTAGACGCCGTTTTTTAAATGGCGCGTATTACGCAGCGGTGTCGATGAATGCAATAACCCCCAGGGTTAACGAACAGTGTTTCCTCGTATAGGATGGCGACCCACCATCCGGCCACGCATAAACCGTATGCCCTCGGCTATGCGTTGTTACACCGGCCGCCCCGCGCGGCCGTTTTTTTGCTCGACTAAAAGAAGTCAGCCGAATTTGGTATCGGCAACAAAAGGATTCGACTGCCTTTCCTGGCCAATACTGGTGGTAGGGCCATGTCCGGGGTAAATGGTCATCGATGCCGGCAGGGTAAATAATTTTTCACGAATGGAGTTTACCAATTGCTGCTGGTTGCCCTGAGGAAAGTCTGTGCGGCCAATTGAACCGGCAAAAATAATATCCCCTGCAATGACCGTGTCACTGGTACGCTCAACCAATGCAACATGTCCCGGCGTATGCCCCGGACAATGCAATATTTCCAGCGTCAAATTACCCATCGTGATGGTGTCGTCTTCGGTTAACCACTGATCCGGGCTAAATGGCTTGGCGGGCGGAAAGCCAAACATCTGACTTTGTTGCATTAATGCGTCGAGCCAGAATTTGTCGCCAATATGAGGGCCAATGACCGGCACATTATAATGTGCCGCAACTTCAACTGTGGCACCAACATGATCGAGGTGACCATGGGTTAAAATAACTTTTTCGATATCTACGTTGTGTTGCCGGACCGCGGCGTGCAGTTTGTCGGCATCGCCACCGGGATCAACCAGTGCGCCTTTCATGGTGGCGGGATCCCAAATGAGCGAGCAGTTTTGGGCAAAGGGGGTCACCGGAATAACAATAATCTTCACAGGCATTCTCAGTTGCGGGTTTAGCCTTAGTTTAACAACAAATACCGGCCCAACCCAACTGTGCATAGCTTAGTCGCCGGACGCAGTGGGATCCGTTGCGGCGCCTGACAGCGCGTCCGGAAAGTGTTTACTCAGCAAGGCATTAACGACCTCAAGGTTTTGCCCGAGCTTGCGCAATGCCAGTAGCCGCGCACGATTGAATTTAGCGTCTTTGGGGACCAGACGCAAAATATACACCGAGCGGGTTTGTGACACTACAGGCTCCGACTTATGAAAAAAAGCATTGCAAAATAACAGCGCATCGCCGGCATCCAGTGACGGGGTAAATTTGCTGCTTTCTAAATAACGCTGTTCCTCCCAGCTTAGTTCAAACGGTGCATGGGCAGGAATCGACGAATCAACCACGCGCAGCAGGCTATGTAGTTGATGCGCCTCACGAATGAGCGATAATCGTACCGCGCCTTCCGCCATCACAACAGAAAGTTGCCCTGAGCCTTCTGTATTCACCGGTACCAGTGGTATCCATACGGTTAACATTTCTTCCGGACGTTCCATAAATCCAATGGAGTCGAAATCAGTGTGAAAGGGAAAGCCCTGATCGCTGGCGGCTTTCTCCAGATAAAGATCGGCCAGAATTTGGTACTCAGGCAACACTTTTGCAATGATATTGGTTATATCAAAGGCGTTGTCGCGATAAAGCATCGGGCCATAAATTGCTTTGCTGTAAATATCGGCGTACCAGGTATCACCGCCAGGCATAGCCGATAACTTTTTGGCCAGTTTTTCGCGTGTGTTGCTGTCGATGAGATTAGTCAGAACCTTGCCATGATGGGGAGATAGACTGTCTAAAAACGGTGGGCGGGACTGCATGTCTGTATCCCTTATTTTGTTGCTCAAAAAAAAGTGGCTACGACTATAAGTATAGCGCAGCTGCGCCAACTTGCCTGCCGGATTTCAGAATGGCAATCTCAATATGAAAAGCGAAGCGTTATCGGGCATGACCAGCCAACCAGATTATTCAAAGCAGTTTTTAAGGCTTTCCTGAGTCATTAAACATCCGCTTGGCTTAAGCTTAGCCGGTTCGGGCGTGATTGAGTTGTTCTGTTTTACGAGTCACAGGTTCGATGATGGGTTATTCACAGTAGGCTAATCTGCCAATTTATAACCAAATTGTTTCGCTAAGTTAGTCAAAATCACTAAATTATAAATCGATGCTCATCAAGCTGTTGATAAAAATAAAGTTTTTATTTGGCCTCATATTTGCAAATTTTTGGCAAAGGTATTTACACACTCACCGTGCAACCAGCTTACAGGAATTAGCCATGTACTCAGATGAAGATCTCAACACAGCGGTCCAGCGCAATATATTTACCGCCGAAGCCGTGCATCATTTTCGCCAGCACATTAATGAAGTACGTAAAAGTCAGTCAGTGGATGAAGAAAACTTTCGATTGATCAATGGCTTTAACGATATATTTGTGGTGATAGCCAGTACGCTACTGTTGGCATCACTGGCCTGGTTGGGCTATTCGTTAAGCGCGCCCATGGCGGGACTTGCAGTGGCCGCTGGCTCCTGGGGCCTGGCCGAATATTTTGTTAACCGTCGACGCATGGCGCTCCCGGCGATTGCCTTGTTGTTATCCTTTCTGGGCGGTTTATTCGCCACACCATTTTTGTTTATGCAACCGGATATTAACGCCAATGCATTCATCGCGGCAGGGTTGTTAACCACTTTGGGTGCTGTAGGCCATTGGGCTCGTTTTCGGGTACCGATCACAGTGGCTGCTGGCGCCGCAACCTTAAGTGCAGGTATTGCAGCCAGCATTGTTTACCTGTTTCCACCCCTGTTAACCTTTATTGATAACCTTGTATTGTTATTTGGCTTGCTTATTTTTGGTTTGGCAATGTACTGGGATAGTAAAGATACGGTCAGGCAAACCCGCGCGTCTGACGTTGCATTCTGGTTGCACCTGATTGCTGCGCCAATGATTGTACATCCGGTGTTTAATAACCTGGGCGTGCTCGATGGGAACGGCGGCGTATTGATCTCGCTGGTGGTGCTGGGACTGTATATTTTGTTAGCGCTTATTTCGCTTGCTGTAGACCGCCGTGCAATTATGGTGTCAGCGCTGGTGTATGTGATTTATACCTTTTCGTCACTGATGGAAAGTTATGGCATGGTGACCTATGGCTTTGCCCTTACCGGTCTGTGCATCGGCTCATCGCTGTTGCTGTTGTCAGCCTTTTGGCATGGCTGCCGTAAGCGCGTGCTGCAGTTAATTCCACAGCCTGTTCAAATGAAGCTGCCTGTGGTTAAAATTTAGCGTAAGTGCGCATCAAACTCGCAATAAAACAGACGAGCTCAGGCTCGTCTGTATGCGTTTTACAAGAGTTGTTAACGGATTAGGCGCGATGGAGCATTAAGTTAACTCGCTGTGGCCGCGCCAAACCTGTTGAGTAACCTGACCTCTATTCGGGGAGTTTTAACACAATCTGATTATCTCCACCTTGCTCAAGTGTAAAGGTGAGCGTGTGATCACTGCCTTCATGGGTGAAACTCACGCTGTATTGCCCGTAAAAGCCACGTTCGCTGAATTGCCCGTTGGCATCGGTCTGGCCGTCAAATTCACTGTGCCATTGATTAAATAGCAGGTCTTTCCAAACCAGGGCATTGGGTTTTTCACGCCAGTCTTCATCATACATCGCCGCTTCCGGGAACCAGTGTTGCTGTGCCCAGAAACCCCAAAGCTGGATCCCCACTGTGGCAGGGTGACTAAAGAAAAGCGTCATAAAATCGCGGGTGTAATCAGCCTGCAACTGTTCGTCGTTTGTTCTGATATCAAACTCAGTTGAACGGAATACCGCATCAGGGAACGTCTGATGAAAACGTTCTAAAATAGCGTACACCGAGGGGATGTCCGTTAAGATATCGCTAAAGTGACTTTGAAAACCAATGCCGTCCAGCGGCGCGCCCTGCTCAAGCAGATACGCAATGGTATCCTGGTAATGCTGTTGATGCGCCACATCCAGACCGGCAGACGACAGTATGCTGTAGTCATTAATATAGAGCTTATGGTCGGGCAGGTTCTCGCGGGCTTGCTCAAACCAATCAACCATAATTTCATCGCCAAAGGCATCCATGAGGTAATGATTATCAAAAGGCTCGTTAAGGACATCCCACTCAGACAGCAAATCAGCGGTTGCCAGGGTAATATCGTCAATGTGATTCTCAACCTCAACCAGTGCCTGGGGATCGGCTTCGTCGGTGTTGTCTGGTAAGTATTGCTGCATCATGTTGGGCAAATTACGTTTAGACGGCCATACCAGTACATGTCCCCGGGCATAAATGTCATGGTCCTTCAACCATTGTAAGCCGGCCAGGGTGGTTTGTTGCGAGAAAGCCTCTCCCCACTCACCAATCCAGGGCGCCCATTTTAAATCGTTTTCAGGACCGGCCTGATTAAACAGTTCTAGTACTTTTTGCTGGTACGTCAGGCTATCTTCATCGGTGCCAATCAGTCGGCTGGAAACAATAGCAGAACCAAAGTGATAAGCATGTTTGGTCAGGGTAACGTTAATGTCCGTGGCTGGGATGTTATTGCCATTGGCATCTTGCAGCGTTAGCGTAAAGTCGCCTTTGCGATGGGTTTCAATACGTTGCTGGGCTTCTGCTCGCCAGGCAGCATCAGGGGCCCGACCCGCATAGGTAGGGGAAGTGACCGGCAAATCTTCCAGCGACTTATTAGTTTGATAGTTATACAGCTCAATACCACCAATTTGATATGACTGTGGGCGGTCTCCCGCACCCAGGCCAAATTTAATGGCCAGTTCACCGACATCAAAGTCCTGGGTGATTTCAGCAGGAATAAAATACTCCACCCATTCACTGGCACTATCAACACGGCGGTTTACAAACTGGACGAAATCAGGAGAAGGGCCTTCCAGTACGGCAGTGGTAAAACCGGTGCCTGTTTCATACTGGCTGGAAAGTGAACGGAAGTAAAAGTGCAATAATACGACATCGCCATTTTGCACACCCGCGTTGGTGAAAACTTGCGCTTGTCCGTTCCAGCTGGTGCCGCTTGGGTTGGTAATATCAAGTTCTAACGCTTTACTGAACTGCTCATGGTCAACATCTACCACCGTCATGGTGCCAACAGGTTCACTGCCGCTGCCCGCCCAAAAAGCGGCTGAGCTTTCTGCATCATCCGGAATGATCAGTATGCCGCCTTCGGGGACTTGCATATTTTGTGGTGGCTCTGTCGGTGGTGGTGGAGTAGGCGTGATATCTATGACTGTAATATCTACGACATCTGTACCGGTATCGCCATCGTCATCGGTAACGGTTAGTTGAAACGTCAGCACTTCATCTGCTGACACATCCGGCGCATTAAAGCTGGCTGACTGCGTGTCGGCATCGTTCAGGGTGACTGTTGTACCTGCGGTTTGTGACCAGGCGTAACTGCTAATGCTGCCGTCACTGTCTGTACCTGAGCCTGATAGCGTCACCAGGGTGAGTTCATCAACGCTCTGATCTGCACCCGCATCGGCAACCGGAGCGGTATTTGCCGGTGGCGGGTTATTGGCTGGTGGCGGCGTTGGAGAACTTTCGCCTCCGCCTCCACCACCACAGGCGCTCAATAGCGCAATCAAAGAAACTATTGTCAGCCGTCTACCGGACCTATACATCGTTACCGCCTTGTTAACAAACTGTAAAAATATTAATCTGTCATTGCCAGGTGTTGGATGCAATACTCAAAAATGAAAATGGCGTTATGTTTATAACTATTTGATATGTGAATTGAACCAAAGCGTTGTCAGCGAATTTAGCCCGCTTTAAGTGTACTGATGTCGACACGTGATTTACCTGGGTGCATTAATCAGATTTTAACCGGTAAGCGTATTATCGGCGCTAGTACGCTAAATAAACCAGGTAAGTTCGTGAAGGTTTGCAAGCTGCACAGTGGGTAACACGCTGACCGGTTCGCGCTGTAAATTCATAGGGCGGTTTGCGGCATACCAGGCGCTTTGCAAACCCGCACGGTGGGCGCCGAGTATGTCTTTTTCGAGGTTATCACCCACATGAAGCACATTCTCAGGCGGCAGCTTTAGCATTGCCACTGCCTCATCAAACATATGACGGTGGGGTTTGCTTGGACGGCCGACGCTGGCATGCAAGCTAGCCGTAAAGTATTCGCTTAAACCGGTTTTAACCGTGTCCACATTGCCGTTGGTAATGGCGATTAAAGGCATTTTTTCGGCCAGCGTTGCCAGCACCTGCTTTATACCGTTGTCGACACTGAAATTACTGCGGGCATCGTAAAACGCATCAAATAATGATTGCGCAGCGGCTTTACGTTGCTCGTCGGCGAGCTTTTCGACCGCCAGTGCGGCATAAAGACTCTCGTAACGCAAACGCCCCATATCAGAGGCAAGTCCGGGATTAGCTTTTATCAGATCCCGTTTAATGGTCGTCCACTGTGTTGCCGGTAAGGCGGCGGTAGCCGGGTACAGTCTGGCGATGTCGTCATTCAAGCTCGCCGTTGCGCTGGCAATGACGGGGCCGTTATCGTAAAGGGTATCGTCGAGATCGAAGGTCATGGCTTTTACCGGCTGTACCGGGCGGTAACACTGCATTGCAAAGATTCCTGATGATTAACGTGGTCTACTTCTTACGGGCGCGGGGGTGAGCGGTATCATATACCTTAGCTAAATGTTGAAAATCCAGATGAGTGTAGACCTGAGTGGTCGATAAATTTGCATGCCCAAGTAGTTCCTGAACGGCGCGTAAATCGCTGCTTGATTCAAGTACATGGGTGGCAAAGGAGTGGCGCAGCTTGTGCGGATTTACCCGCTGACCCAGGCTTTGACGCAGTGCCATTGCGTCGAGGCGGTTGGCAACCTGGCGGTTAGAAATGCGCCTTTTACGTTTACTGATAAATAACGCCGGCTCAGTAGTGGCTCCCCAATTGCTACGCACGGTCAGCCAGCGCTGCAGTGCCGCGTGTGCCTTGCGACCAATGGGCAGCATGCGCTGTTTATTGCCTTTACCGGTTACCCGTATTTGGCGATCGTTGGTAATGTTAAAAACGTCGAGGCTGGTTAACTCATTTAACCGCAAACCACAGCCGTACATGAGTTCAAACATGGCCTGATCACGTATCACAATTTCTTCGTCGTCGGTCTCATCAAGCAGGGCTGACATGGCTTCCACTGACATTTGTTTGGGCAGGGGTTTATCGGCCTTAGGGGCCTGAACGCCTTCAACCGGATCGCTACTGAGCACATTGTTGGTGATTAAATACTGGCAGAACGTGCGCAGTGCTGACAGTCGCAATGCAATGCTGCGTGCCTTCATGTGCTGTTTACGGGCGATTGCCATAGCGCGCTTAACGCTGGATTGGGTAAGCTCGTCCCAGCGATTCAGTTCAAGGTTGAGTGCAATCTGCGTGAGTTGGCGCTGATAATTCTTAATGGTATGGTCTGACAGGCCCCGTTCATAACGAAGGTGATCAGAAAACTTATTCAGCCAGCGCTCGCACTGCGGTGCCAGTGGTGGCAATTCAGCTGCGGCGGTGGCGCTCATCAGTAGCGCAGTTTCTCTGGCAGCACCACATTTAACACTTCGCGCAGCTGATTGAGCAGCAAGGTGTCCATGTCGGGTGTAAAGTGATCGGCGCTGTGGCTACCTACCGCAAGTATACCTAAATCGTTATTGTCGCCAAGCAATATAAGGGCGGTTGATTCAGCCGTTTGATCGCCAAACATCAGCTGTTTTTCGTGTTGACTTAAGCGGCCAAAAAAGTAGGGCGTTTGTTTAAAGCGCTTTTCCATGAACAAGCGTTTTTGTAGCTCGGGCAACGCATTGGCGCCTTTAAACATTTTTAATTCCACCGAGGCCAGGCTGAGCTCTTCCTGCAGGGTTTCCTGCAGTAGTAACAGTATGTCACTGATATCCTTACATTTGAGCAGGCGGAGATTGAGTTCGGCATAGGCGCGGTAGATTTTTTCGTTTTGCTTGGCAATGCTGATAAGCTGGCTGAGTTTGTAGTTTAGCAGGCGTACTTTTTTACGCATTTGTTCACTTTGTAGCTCAACCAGTGACACGCTGCCTTTTTGCGCGTGAGGAATTTGCAGGCTTTGCAGTATACTCGGGTGTTGAATGAAAAAATCAGGGTTTTCTACTAAAAACTGACCAACTTGCTCAGCGGTGACATCACCCACCTCGGGAAAGTCGGTACTAAACTGCAGTGAGGTGTTGCCGTGACCTGATACATCATTCATATATTTATGGTTCCATCGTATACATGCTCTGCCGATCCGGTCATTTTTAGAGGGCTACCCTGCCCCTGCCAGCGGATCCGTAATCGACCGCCGGGCAAATCTACCCGAACGTCCTTACCTAATTTACCTTGTATTTGGCCTATTGCAACCGCTGCGCACGCGCCGCTGCCACACGCCAGTGTTTCACCTGCGCCACGTTCAAAGACCCGCAGGCGAATATGGTCGCTGGCGAGGATTTGCATAAAACCGACATTCACCCCTTCAGGAAAGCGTTCATGGCTCTCCAGCAGCGGGCCTGTGGTGGCAACGTCGGCAGTGTCCACGTCGTCGACTTCCAGTACGCAGTGAGGATTACCCATCGACACCGCGCCACAAAAAAACGTGTTGTCATCGGCGCGTATTAAATAGGTTTTTTCTTCTTTATTGGCACGCAGGGGGATCTCTGCCGGCGTAAAGTTGGGTACGCCCATGTTGACCGTCACCAGGCCATCTTTTTCAAGATACAGAATCATTTTACCGGCTTTGGTGCTGACTAAAATTTTATGGCGGTTAATTAACCCTTTTAGCTTGACGAAACGGGCAAAACACCGGGCACCATTGCCACACTGAGCCACTTCTGAGCCGTCGGCATTAAAAATGCGATAATGAAAATCCTGATCAGGATCGTAAGGCGGTTCGACCATTAACAGCTGATCGAACCCGATACCAAAGTTACGGTCGGCAAGCTTTTGTATTTTCTCTGGCGAGAAAAAGACATTCTGGGTCACGTTATCAACAACCATAAAGTCATTGCCAAGACCCTGCATTTTAGAAAAGTTTACCTGCATTGATGCGCAACAATATTTATTAGAATGCCCCTAGTTTACGTAAGTTTATGCTCTCCTTTCCAGAGATCTTTTAGAATTTCTCGTTCTCGCACTACGTGCACGGTATTTTTGTCGACCATAATTTCTGCCGGGCGGCAGCGGGTGTTGTAGTTAGATGCCATCACAAAGCCATAAGCACCGGCGCTTCGCACTGCCAGGAGGTCGCCGCTGGCGATCGCTAATTCGCGGTCTTTACCAATAAAATCACCGGTTTCGCAAATTGGTCCTACCACGTCATAAGTGTGGGTTTCGCGGTCAGGGTGCTCGGTTACCGGAATAATGGCCTGCCAGGCTGAGTACAAAGAGGGGCGGATCAAGTCGTTCATGGCGGCATCGACAATGGCAAAGTTCTTTTCTTCGCCGGATTTTACAAACTCAACTTTGGTTAACATGATACCGGCGTTGGCCGCGATTGCCCGGCCCGGCTCCATTATTAACGTCAGATGCTCGCGACCTTTCATTTTGGCGGCGATAGCCTGGGCATATTCACGGGGGTGAGGTGGCGTTTCGTCTTTATAGGTAACGCCAAGACCGCCGCCCACGTCAAGATGACTAATTTCAATGCCTTTACCGGCCAGCTCATCTACCAGGGCTAACAGGCGATCAAGCGCATCAACAAATGGCCCGGTGTCGGTAAGTTGTGAGCCAATATGACAATCCATGCCAATGACGTTCAGATTGGGCAGGCTATGCGCCAGGGTATACACCTCAATAGCACGCTCACGGGCAATACCAAATTTGTTGGCTTTTAAGCCGGTGGAAATATACGGATGGGTTTTGGCATCAACATCCGGGTTAATGCGCAGCGAGATGGGCGCAACTTTACCTAACCTGCCAGCAACGTCGTTAATACGTTCCAGTTCGGGCTCAGACTCAACATTAAAGCAATGAATATTCTGATTTAGCGCAAACTCGATTTCTTCAGGCGTTTTACCCACGCCGGAGAAAACCACTTTACTCATATCGCCGCCGGCTTCGATAACTCTGGCCAGTTCACCGCCAGAGACAATATCGAAACCAGAGCCTAATTTAGCCAGAACGCTTAACACGCCGATATTCGAATTGGCTTTTACGGCGTAACAAATAAGGTGTGGGTGGTCAGCTAAGGCATCGTTAAAGGCGTGCCAATGGCGCTCTAATGTAGCGCGTGAATACACGTAAAGTGGCGTACCATATTGGTTGGCAAGGTCGTTTACATTTACATCTTCAGCATGCAGCGTATGGTGTTTGTAACTGAAGTAATCCACTAGCGAGAATCTCCGGATGGTTCGGAAGACGGGTTTTCGTCTGGCTTGCTATCGCTTGCTGGTGGTGTCTCCGGCAGGTATAACGCTCCCCGGTAGCCACAGGCTGACACACTTGATAATAACAACAGCACTATTGCAATACGCTTAGCCACACACCCTCTCCCAATACAAAAAGTGCCGATATCATCGCAGAGCGAAATTAAAATGCAAGTGACATCAATCGTTCGCGGGTTTTTGGGCCAAATTTAACCTGTTTCCATAATGCATCGCACAGTGGTTGGGTGTCAGACCAATTGCCGGCGATTATCCAGTCAAGCATTGGCGTAGGGTCGTCGGGAAATTCCAGCCCCTCACTGGCAGGCTCACTCAGCCAGTCTTCTACGGTATCGGTGTCGAGTTGATAGAGCGGCAGGCATAACCCCAGCGTCATCAGGGTTTTTAAGTTCGATATTTGTTCAAATTGGCCGCGTAGCGGTTTAACCAGTAGCTTTTTCTTTAACTGTAAGGATTCGCTGGCCAGCTCAAAGCCGCCGTTGCTGATTACGCCAGAGCAGTGCTGAAGTGCACTGCGAAAGCCGGGCTTTGACGGTCGAAACCAACTGATATGGCCCTGTTTATGCTCGGTGGTCACCCTGGGGTGAAAACAGACAAATTTTTGTTCGGTTAACGGCTCGAGCATCTCCCTGACTTCGTCGATGTCTTCAAAGGGTAAATAGACCAAAACATGGCTGTTGGTTGGCTCGCTGGCTGGTTTGTCGTTAATAAAAGGCGGCACAATAGGCTGATCAAAGTGAAACCAGTGCACGCCGAGCTGCACATCGGTGGGGGCAAAGCAGCGCATAATCAATTTGTCGCTGAGCTGTTCGTCATGGCGTGGCACATCATAGGTAAAGGCGGCCTGATGACTCACCGAAATAGATGGCAGCCCACGGCGGCGCGCAGCCCAGGCGGTGACCGGTTCAAAGTCATTGAGCAACAGGTCGTACCCTGAGACATCGAGCTGATGGATATCGCGCAAAAGTTGCAGCGGTTTGGCTTGTTTTACGGTCTGCCACTGGCTAACCTGCCCTTTATGGGTTTGGAAGGTCAGGCCGTTGAAGGTGCGGTAGTCTCCGAAGCATTCCATATCGAAGTAAGCATCGGGGGCGCGCCCGGAAAATACAAAGTCCACCTCGATGTCATTACGCTTGGCCATGGCGGTGGCCATAATACGGGCTCTGGCAATGTGTCCGTTGCCAGTGCCCTGCACGCCATACAGTATTTTCATATTAAACCAGCAGAGTCAGACTTAACTGCGCGATGGTGATGCCAAGCAATACGCCGGCTATCACGTCAGTCGGGTAGTGCACGCCCAGTAATATCCGTGACAGGCCAATGAGTGTGGCCCAGGTATATGCAACGAATGCAAACGAGGGATAATAAAATGCGATGATGGTCGCCATTAACCATGCGGCTGCAGTGTGTCCTGAGGGCAGGCTGAATTTATCAGAGGGCGTGACATGAGCCTGGAAGTTATTAAAAAAGTCACACGGTCGGGTGCGTTTAAAGGCTTTTTTGAGCACCACATAAATAGGGAGTTCCAGCCCGTAGGCCATGAGCGCAGTATACAAGAATATTTCACCGTGCTCCGGCTCGAATGCCATAAGCAGTAAACCAATGAAAAAATACAGGTAGCCATCGCCGGTTTTCGACAGCCAGACAATGGCGCGACAATCACGGTGTCTGGTTAAATCATACAGCCAGTGAAAAATCACAGTATCGTATTTTGTTACGCTTTTGAGGCTCATCGGACGCGACTCCTTTTAATCGACACTGACAGATTAAAAAGCGCGCATGAAATCAAGGTTACAGTTTTACGAAAGGTTTGTGACAATTTCAGCTTTCGTTTTTGCTAATACCAGTGATACGTCGATTAATCAGCGATTATCACAACTGATGCTAGGTGTTATTAGGTGTAGAGTGCTATGCTTATGCGCGATAAGCTTGTTGACCAGTAAGGTACTACCATCATGGACTATAACACTTCTGAGTTATGTGATTTATTTGCCGATAACGTGGATGTGGTCGAACCCATTTTCACCAGTTATGGGGGCCGTTATTCTTTTGGTGGTGAAGTCACCACTGTGAAGTGTTTTGAGGATCGGGAATTAATCGACCGTATACTCACTGAACCCGGTGAGGGCAAGGTGTTGTTGATCGATGGTGGCGGTTCATTGCGCCGCGCACTATTTGACGTGGAATCAGCGCAACTGGCAGTAGAGAATAACTGGGAAGGCATAGTGTGTTATGGCTGCGTGCGCGAAGTCGACAGTCTGTCAGATTTCGATCTTGGTATTTTAGCTGTTAACGCCATACCGGTAAACGCCGACAGTAAAGGGATTGGTGATATCGATGTACCGGTTAACTTTGGCGGTGTGACCTTTTTACCCGAGGATCACCTGTATGCTGACAGCACCGGCGTTATTTTGTCTGCCGAGCCTTTAGATCTCGATTAATCCGGTCGACAGCGCTCCATCTTCTGAAAAGCCAGATTGTGATTAATCTGGCTTTTTTTGTTACCCCCCACAGCAAGGCGCACCGCGCAGAGCGTGAAAGCGTCAAACGATGGCAGCACATCAAGGTAACTGGTAAAATCCGCGGTACTATCTATCTGCTACACTATAGTGTTTAGCGCAGTGGTCTGTATCTTCTGCGAACAGTGTAAACGTGATTTTCACAATGCTGGGTTGACCCTGAGCACAGGCCACAACGGGTTGGTATAAAAAGAAATACTCAACGCTACGTGCAATTATGGTACAACATACGCTGGACACATGTGCGTCAAATTCGTTGAGCGCACTTTAGAAGCCGCAAACAGAAGACAAAGGTACACAGTGAGTAAGATTGAACTTCCCGACAATAACTATACCGTACAAGTCAAACAACTCATTGAAGATGTCTACCCTAAAAATAACCAGATAGCGTCTGTTTACGGCGATGCTAAAACTTACTTTTCAACGGCGGGAACTCAGCGTGCTCAAATTGCCCAATTGCAGGAGCAACTAAAGAACGCGGCAAAGCCCAAAAAGAAAAAGGCATCCGGTGGAGAAGATGCGTTAAAAAGGCAGATAAAGCTCGCCAAAGCCGAATATGACAACGAGCGCCAGGCGCGCATCGACCGCCTGGTTACGGTGGCGCAAAAAATTATCAGTTTATGTGAAGCTGACAGTTTCGATGAGACACAGTTACTCAGTTCTAAATTTCTCGGCACCTTAATGCTCATCACGCGTGGGCCAGAGCGAAATTTCGCTAAACTCCATCAGCGTTTAAAGCCCCTTTATAAAGCTGTGCTTGTGCTGCGGCTAACCGACAAAATCCTGGCTAATGATTTGTCTGATCATGCTTATTTACGCGATGTAAAAGACGCGCTGTTGCGCTTTAAAGGCAATAAAGAATGGCAGGAAAAGTGGCAGGTGGAAGTGGCGATTCCGATGATCTGTTGTGCTTTACTGCAGGATATTGGCCTTCAATCCCCCGAGGCCGAATCGATTTTAGTTGGTCCGGATAATGACTTAAATGAGTTTCGGGTCCTGGATGATGCGACCCGTACGCAACTGATAAAAATTAACTTTACCGGCACCATGGATTACCTTAAAAATGGCTTAGGCGTGCCGGGCTATGTTGGTAATGATAAGGCGGAGAGAACGCAATTCATTCATCGGCATACTGCCATCAACGAATTTATGCTCGCGCTAATGAAAGATGCATACCTGTCGAAGAAGGGCGTGGGAGAAATCCTCAAAATCCCGCAGGTTTACACGTCGATTATCTTGTCAACCAAGCCTGATTTTACCAAAAAGAACCTGCCCAAAGGCTATATCCTGATTGAGCAACTGGCGAAGAAAGGAGCGATTAATGTCGAGTTAGCCAAGGCATTTGTGCAAATTGTCGGTTATTTTCCACTTGGTTTTGGTGTGACATACATTCCTCGCGATGAGCGGGGCATCGACAGGGATCGTTATGAGTGTGCAATTGTTACACGGTTGAACCCTTCTCATCCGGCAGAGCCTGTTTGCCGACCCGTGACCAGAAACCTCACGTATATTAGCTCGGGCTCTGATGAGGTGGTTAAAAAATCCAGTAATTTGTTTTTTCCGGCTAACCGCAAAAAGCTTATGCGCATCGGTCGTGAGCGCCTGATGGAAATTATGAGTTTGTTGTCTGGCAACTTTTCCCCGGATGCTGTCGATGACTTGATCCCCAGTCACTGGGAGCCTGCTGATTATTTTTCATTTAAGAAAAACCAGAACCTGTGGAATAAATCGCGTTAATTACGCCAATCCTCGTTGTTCCATCTCTCACTAAGCCTCCCGTCTGCCGGCATTATACAAGTTTAACGCCCGCGCTGAACCATAGGGAAAGCGCAGCCTGACGGACCTGTTGTGTTGATTATGTCAAGACACAGACATCATTTGTATTGATCTGAATCATGTTTCGATCTAAACTTTCAGAAATTACTGAAACTTTAGAATTTTGCACAATGAAAATGTCACCGCTTGTTACCTCCGCCGTTATTCACTTTGGTGAAATGGGCAGTCGCTGGGGCTTTAATCGCACGGTTGGCCAAATGCTTGCATTAATCGTATTGCATGAAGAGCCGTTATCGGCACAAGAAATTGCCGATGCGCTGAGTATTTCCAGAGGCAATACCAGTATGGGGTTAAAAGAGTTGCAAGCCTGGCAGTTAGTTAAGCAGCATCATATACCCGGCGAACGCAAAGAGTTTTTTGTACCAGCGGGATCAATTTGGGTACTCGCAAACCGGGTATTTGAAGAGCGCCGTAAGCGTGAAATTGACCCCACCATGTCGCTGCTGCGGGATTTAATGATGGACTCACCAACCGGTGATCAGGACGTAAATGTACAGGCGCGTCTGAACGAAATTCATGATCTGTTGGAGTCCGTCACGGCCTGGTCTCAGGAGTTGCAGAACCTGGGCCCGGAAAAACTTGATACGTTAATGAAACTCGGCTCCGGTGTGGGGCGTATTCTAGAGTTCAAAGACAAACTTCTTCCTGCAAAATCAAAGTAATCAGGAGCTTATAGTGGATGTATTCATATTATCCAGACTTCAGTTTGCGCTGAATATTAGTTTTCACATCTTATTTCCGACAATAACCATGGCCCTGGGCTGGTTCTTGTTCTATTTTAAATTTCGCTCCAACGTAAGCGGGAATCCGATATGGATGCGTATCTATCGGTTTTGGGTACGGGTTTTCGCCCTGACCTTTGCTTTAGGTGTGGTGTCTGGTGTCACTATGTCGTTCCAGTTCGGTACCAACTGGCCGGGCTTTATGGAAAAAGCCGGTAATGTGGCCGGGCCGCTGCTCGGCTATGAAGTGCTGACCGCGTTTTTTCTGGAGGCCACCTTCTTAGGCATTATGTTGTTTGGCATGCGGCGCGTACCAAACTGGCTGCATACGCTGGCTACACTAGTGGTTGCGGTGGGCACAACTTTGTCAGCGTTTTGGATTTTATCGCTCAATAGCTGGATGCATACGCCACAGGGCCACGAAGTCATCGATGGCGTTGTGTATGCCAAAGACTGGTCAGCGATTATTTTTAATCCGTCGTTTCCCTATCGTTTTACCCACATGATGTTAGCGTCGGGGTTAACCGCCAGTTTTCTGATTGCCGGATTATCGGCCTATCGTTTAGCCATTGGCGACGATAAAGTTGCGCCTAAACTGGCCCTTAAAACCGCTACTTATACGGCTGCGGTATTAATTCCCCTGCAGATTTTCGCCGGTGACTTACACGGTTTGAACACGCTTGAACATCAGCCACAAAAAGTAGCGGCAATGGAAGGCGTATGGGAGACCGAGCGGGGCGCCCCCTTGCTGTTGTTCGCCATTCCGGATGAGTCGAGCAGAAGCAATCACTTTGAAATTGGCATTCCTAACCTGGCGAGCGTTATTCTCACTCATGATCCGAATGGCGAAATTAAAGGCCTAAATGAGTTTAAGGGCGAGCACCCGCCTGTGGCTCCGGTATTTTATTCATTCCGGGTGATGGTAGGAATGGGCATGTTGATGCTTTTAACTGCCTGGCTTGGTGCGTTTTATCTGTATCGACAAGGTGCGCTGCCTGACTGGCTGAGCAAAGTCTTTATCGCAATGACCTTTAGCGGCTGGGTGGCAACCCTGGCTGGCTGGTACGTGACCGAAGTGGGTCGTCAGCCTTATCTGGTCAGTGGTGTACTGGCTACCAAAGACGCCGTAACTTCCTTACCGTCAACCAATGTAGCGCTGTCTTTCAGTTTGTACGTGGTGATTTATGCAGTGCTGCTGGTGGCCTACATTCGCACTCTTACGTTGATGTGCCGTAAGTCAGTTGGCGTAGAGGAAATGACCGAGGCAGACCCGGCCAGTCGCTCACGTAACAAACTTGATGTAGCCCAAAGTCACAGGGTCTGTTGACATTTGGTGTACAAATTTTGGTCTAAATGAAAGCATTTTAATCGCGAAACAGTCCTGCCGACCTAGTGGTTCTAAGTCAAAGGGCTGTGACAAAGAGTAAAATGCTTTCATAACGACCCCTTCGGGCAGCGCCCGGTAACCGGCTAGTGTGTGCCATTTATACTGCGTTGACTGTTTTTGATTTAGACCCACTAGACCTGCAAACAGCCGCCTGGTCTAAATGGCACACACTTGCCAGCTATGGACCGCTGCAAAAATGCACAACAAACGTCAACAGACCCTAGGAGAAAAACATGCCTTTCGAATCACTATCTGCTGAAACTTTGGGTAATATTTACATAGGTTTATTAGGGCTCGCTGTACTGTTGTATGCCGTGCTTGACGGTTATGATCTGGGGGTGGGGGTGTTATTCCCGCCCCACAACGAACAGTTTAAAGATGACATGATCGCTTCAATCGGCCCCTACTGGGACGCCAATGAAACCTGGCTGGTACTGGCAGTTGGCATTCTGCTGATTGCCTTTCCACAAGCCCACAGTGATATACTGCAAACCTTGTATATTCCGGCAACGTTTATGTTGCTGGGGCTTATTTTGCGCGGCGTGTCTTTCGACTTTCGGGCCAAAGTGGCGCAAACCAATAAACCTAAGTGGGACACTTGCTTTAAATACGGCTCACTGCTTACCACGCTATCGCAGGGCTACATGCTGGGTATTTGGGTCACGGGATTACGTACCGATATTTACGCTCAGGGCTTTGCCTTACTTGCGGCGCTGGGAGTCACAGCAGCCTATGCGTTTATTGGTGCCTGCTGGTTAATCCTTAAAACTGAAGGCGATCTGCAAACCAAGGCATTCACCTGGGCCAGGCGTTGCCTGTTGGTCCTTGCCGGAGGCATAGGGGCTGTGAGTGTGCTTAATTTGTTGCTTCATAATGAGGTGCGTGCACTGTGGCTTGATAGCCCCCTTGGTCTGGTATTAATGACGATTCCGGTGACCTGTTTTGGCTTGTTGATACTGTGTGCACTGGTGCTCAAAAAGCTGCCTAAAGCAGAAGGCAAAGGCGAGTGGCTGCCCTTTGCGATTGCCTTGCTGGTGTTTGTGTTATGTTTTGGTGCCTTTGGTGTGAGTTATTATCCTTATGTGGTGCCGGGTAAACTCACCATTATGGATGCCCTCAGTGATGCCAACTCTTTACGCTTTTTATTAGTAGGCACAGTGGTTGTGGTGCCTTGCATTCTGGCCTATACCGTACTGGTATATCGAATTTTTGCCGGGAAGTCACAAAAACTGTCTTATTACTAAGGAATGTATTGGGCCAGCAGCGTCTCTTTTGAAGGCGGCGCGAGGCGGCTAACAATAGATGTGTAACATCCCATGTAGTGCCCGGCTCTCTTCAGATCCGGGCACTCTGTCGTTACGTTCTTCGCCTGGTGTCCGGTGCTTGCAAAGGCCAGGTGTTAACCGGCGCGACCCTGTGGCCGGAAAACTAAGGTACTTTACTCACAAATACTCTTTTACAGTGTTTTTTAACTGCTCACGTCTTTTTGTGGTTTAAATAATTCAGGTATGGCAGTATTTATCAGGAATAACAGTGCAAAGAATGCGCTGAATTTGTAGTGATATTTGATTAAGGACTTTCAAAATGCAAGTGTCAAAATGGTCTCCCATGCTAACAGTCGCGTTAGCAGTTTCTTTTTTAACGGCCTGCGGTGGCGGAGGTGGCGGGGGTTCTACAACGCCTCGAGTTAATAATCCACCACCAGCAAACGTCGCACCTGTTGCCAATGCGGGTTCAGATCAGAGCGTTGATGAACTCACCCTCGTTACCCTATCAGGTTCAGGGACAGACAGTGACGGAAGCATTAGCAGTTACGCCTGGTCACAACTGGCTGGTACGGCAGTCACCTTAAGTGATGTTAACACTCAATCAGTCAGCTTTGATGCCCCAGATGTGTCAGCAGATGAAGTCCTGACTTTTCAATTGACCGTTACCGATAACGATGGCGATAGTGGCACCGATGTCGTGGCTATAACAGTCAGAGATATCACTCCTCCTTCAGGGCCTGTTGAACCAACCTGGGTAGCCGGCGTTTACGAACCTCAGGCCGACTATATTGCCAGGTGTGAAGTACCCCGCACCGGTATTGACCCGTTTTCAGGTCAGCCTTACCCCGATGAGGAAGGCACAGCAATGGACGAAAAGCTGTGGCTGCGGTCCTGGACCAATGATACCTATCTTTGGTACGACGAAGTAGACGACAACGACCCGGCTAATTATTCGGTGCTGGGTTATTTTGATCAACTCAAAACCAACGCGTTAACCCCGACGGGCACGCCCAAAGACAATTTTCATTTTTCTCAGGCCACCGACGAATACAACGAACTCACGCAAACCGGGGTATCATCAGGATACGGTATTAAATGGGAATTTGTACGCTCTGCGCCTCCTCGTGAACTCATTGTTCGTTATACCGAGCCTGACTCACCAGCCAGTCTCGCTGGGATCCCCCGTGGCGCCAGTGTTAAACGGGTAAACGGTGTAGACTTTGTGGATGGCGGTACTCAGGCGCAGGTTGACATACTCAATGACGGTTTGTTTCCGGCTGAAAATGGCACCACAGCAAGTTTTGTTTTTGAGCGGGTGGATGGCACGGAACTCGCCGTCGATCTCACCTCTGCGGATGTGGCCGTTGTGCCGGTACAAAATGTGCGGGTGTTTGACACGGCGGCAGGAAAAACCGGCTATTTTCAGTTTAATACCTTTATCAGAACCGCGCAGGATGGCCTAATTAACACCGTTGAGCAGTTTGTCGATGAAAACGTGACTGAGCTGGTGATTGACCTGCGTTACAACGGCGGCGGATTGCTGGCTCTCGCCTCACAGCTGTCTTATATGGTGGCGGGACCGAGTCAGACCAACAACGCTATTTTTGAAACCCTGCAGTTCAACGATAAAAATCCCGACTACGATCCGGTAACGGGTCGCGCTATCCGGCCTACGCCTTTTTACGGTAATGTCATTGACTACAACGCTGGTGTTCTTACCAGTGAGGTTTTACCCAGTTTGTCGTTAACCCGCATTTACGTGCTAACTACCGATAATACCTGCTCTGCAAGTGAGGCGGTTATGAACTCGTTGCGCGGTATTGATGTAGAAGTGGTGCAGATTGGTGGTTCAACGTGTGGTAAGCCCTATGGCTTTTATCCCACCGATAACTGCGGCACGACGTATTTCACTATTCAGTTTCAGGGGGTAAACAATAAAGGTTTTGGCGATTACGCTGATGGTTTTATACCGACATCCAGCCCCAATTTCGATTTTGAATTACCCGGGTGCGATGTTGCGGATGACTTTAGTGCCCCGCTGGGTGATCCCAACGAAGGGATGTTGTCAGCGGCACTGGCGTACGCCGAAACGGGAGCCTGTCCGGTTACTGCCTCATCGTCAACAACCTCAACGAACGCGGTGGCGGCAAGTCAGTATGCTGAATCGAATCTCTCCATAAAAAGGCCGGAAGCGCTTCGCAATGCATTGATTCTGCATAACAAAATCAATGAGCCTATTATTCGGGAAACGCAGCAATGAGAGTGCGTAATTGGCTTATTTCACTTTTTGCCATGCCGTTTGCCTTAGCAAGCGGTTGTGCAGCAACCTCGGTGGAGTCGCCTCAGGAGGCGCGCTTGGCATCGTTAACGGCGGCGCAAAAAGCACAGCTGGAAGCCCATATCAGTCAATGGTTTGGTGGCATTGCCATTAAGTTGGCAGACAATGCGTTTACGCAGTCATCAACGCTGACAATTGAGCGGCGCGCCCACACTGACAGCAGAGGCTTACCCATTGAGGGGCGACACGACAATCCCGCGTTTGCGTTTACTCTGTTAAAACAAGGCGAAGCGTGTTTACTCAACAACGACAACTCTGGTGAGCAGGTTGAACTGACTGACGTTGAGTGCATTGTTGTTGACAAATAGGGGGGGCTGACAAATAGGGCGGCTATGTGGTGTCGCCTGGGCGTATCAGGCTATTAACCTACAACTGCTTATCCTCGATAACGAACACCACAGTATAGTCGGCTAACGCCGGCTATACTGCTTTTACAGGCCCTGGTTATGCAAATGCTTTGGCAGGGTGTTTAGCCATCGGGGATAGTCTTTTGTTAATAAGGCGGCTGGCCAGCGGCCATACCAGTCGTAACCAGTGCGCCGCTCACGGGATATGTCAGCGAGCGTTGCCACCCGTTTACCTTCGCGATTGGCAAGTAATGGCTGATTGGTATCAATGTCGTAAAACCGGGCCCAGATGGGCTCAGCCGCGGGAGCGTCAACGATAATTCGATCCCAGTCTGAACTGTGGTACTTATACCGCACAGGCTCAGCATCGACTCTGATCATATCGATACCGGTTAACTTTGCTTGCTCAAACCATTGCACCGCTGCTTTGATAGCGGCGATTTTTTCGGCTGTGGGGTTGTCATCCTGCATGAGATACCTGACCACATCAACACTTTCACGGCTTACCACGCTGGCCAGTTCAAAGGCTCTGCCCTGGGTAGGTTGCAGTGTTTCAGCATCGTACTGACCGGCCCAGATAGTCGGGGTGTGACCGATACGAACCTGAAGCTTAAGCAATAGCTCATCCCCTTTTCGGTGGGCAATGCGAATGCGTTGACGTAGCGCATCGGGAATAAAATCAAACCGGGCACTGCCTTGTTTAATCTCCAGCAGTAAGCCTAATACGCCAGCCATAACATCATCCATAATGGTAATGTGTCCGCGGTAGCCATTGTTAAGCGGGGGCGAGTGGGTGAAGCCACCGTTGTCTAACTGTGCAGTTAAGATAAAGTTGAGGCCAGCAATTGCTGCCTGTTTATACTTTACGATGCCTGTTTGTTGATACACGTCTGCCAGATAGCGAATTTGTGGGTAGACATTGCGATTATCAAAGCTGGTATCGGTGGCGTTTTTGAGCGTTGCCTGCTGCACCAGCTCGGCCTGGGTCAAGATACGCAGCGGATTTTTATTTTCGGGCCAGCCACCGTTAGCGCGCTGATAAACTAAAATGTTATCGGCGATTTGGGTAATCTGGTGTGGCTGATAGCGTCCTTGCTGGTCGTCATGGTGCTGATCGTTCCAGTGTTTAATGACATCGTTAAATGCCGATATTTCAATTGTACTGTATGACGGGGATTGGGGTGACTGACAGCCAACGGCAGCCAAACCTGATAACAGCAGGGCGACGTGTCTGAACACAGTGGAAGCTTTTATCCTCATCACAACACCCCTCCGTCTTACCTCATAAAAGCTTATTTTTTGGCGTTTGCATTATCAGTAAAAACCTCATTTAAGTACAAGGCTATACGGATCCCCGCCATTTGTAAGCGGCGTTTTACCGTAGGCATATGGTCGTAAAGGTAGTCATAGGCCATTCGGTTAGCATCTTTTGGGTAAATGGTATCGCGTATCTCAGTGCTTTCGGTAATCCACACCGCAGGATCGGTTGCGTGCCAGTCGGCAATGTTCTGCGCGGTAATTTTTTTATTCAGCCAGTTGCTCCATTCTGAGTAAGACAGCTCTTTTTGTTCGAGCATTTGGGTATCCCACACGCGGTGCAGGTTGGAGTCCTGCCAGAAAAACCGCACTTTGACGTCGTTACCACCACGGTCGGTGCCATTACCGGCGTGCAGCGGTTGATGCAAATCGCCGATCAGATGTACTAAAAACCGCAGCGCCAGTTGTTTGTCCGCCAGCGATGCAGCGGGATTTTTTAAGGTGGTGGTGAACTGCTCAATAGCCGTGTAAGCATCGCCTTCATCAGGCGCATCCACGTCATGGTAGTGTTTGCCTTCTGGTACGGTGACATAGTGCCAGGGCGACGCTGTACGCTGCCAGAATTCAGAAGGGTTTGAGCGCATATCGTCGGCATAGGTGGCTGCTTCGGCCAGGGATTCAAGTGGTAACAGCACCTCAATCTGACCTTGTGCGGCCGGACTTAAATATTGTTCAGCGATAGCGCCGGTAATACGGTGGCCATTCTGGCCCCAGCCCAAGGCCGGTAAACTGACCAGTGATGAAGCGATTATCAGCAGTGCAACAGGTGCGGTTATAACACGTTTTAGCATTTATGATTCCTTGGCGGTAATGATGAGACTGTTTGCGACCAGGCAACGCCCTCAATTATTTATTTTGGTATCCCCAGCGGGCCATCAATGTTTGGTCGACACCCAGGTGGTCCAGCACGCGAGCCACCACAAAGTCGACCAGGTCCTCGATAGTTTTGGGCTGATGATAAAACCCCGGGGAGGCGGGCATAATGGTAGCGCCGGTTTGTGACAGTTTTAGCATATTTTCCAAATGGATGCTCGACAGTGGCATCTCCCGTGTCACCAGTATAAGCTGCCCGCGCTCTTTTAGCACTACATCGGCAGCGCGCTCAATCAGATTATCACAGGCCCCCACCGCGATGGATGACAAGGTGCCGGTGGAGCAAGGACAAACCACCATTTGCCGGGGTGCCGCGGAGCCTGATGCCACCGGCGAAAACCATTCTTCTTTGCCACATACGCGAATCTGACCGGGGCTGGCGTTAAACCGCTCGGTAAAAAATGCACTGGCGGCCTCGGGTTGAGCCGGTATTTTAAGATCTTCTTCGGTGGCAAAAACCACGCGTGCCGCTGAGGAGATCAGCACAAACACCTGGTATTCAGCTGCCACTAACTGCTGTAACAAGCGCAGTGCATAAGGCGCGCCTGATGCGCCGGTAATGCCTAAGGTAATAGATTTGTTCATTGACGTTCTCATGATGCTTTACCGGCTAATACATCAAGTAGCTTATTATGGATCCCGCCAAAGCCACCATTACTCATGATTAGCACGTGGTCGCCAGGCTGCAGCAAGGTAGATAGCTGGTGGATAATGGCATCAACACTGCGAAATACCTGAGTGGGGGTGTTGCTGTGTTTAGCCAGCTTTGCCATAGACCACCCCAGATTATCCGGTTCAAACAGTAGCACTTCGTCGGCTTCCTGCCAGGAATCGACCAGTACATCTTTGTGAATGCCCATTTTCATGGTGTTGGAGCGCGGCTCCAGTACACCAATAATGCGCGCATCGCCGACCTTTTTACGCAGGCCATCCAAGGTGGTTTTGATTGCGGTCGGGTGATGGGCAAAGTCATCGTACACCGTAATGTCTTTAATGCAGCCGCGCACTTCCATGCGCCTTTTTACATTTTCAAACTCACTGAGCGCCGCCAGTGCATCGGGTAATGTGACCCCTGCATGGTGCGCCGCAGCAATGGCCATCAGGGCGTTATCAACATTGTGCTGACCAAGTAAGTGCCAGTGCACCTGACCCACTAATTCATTTTGATACAGGACATTAAAGGCCGAACCGTCGGTATTAATAAGCTCAGCGTGCCAGTGACGGCCAAGAAATTGCTGTTCGCTCCAACAGCCTTTATCTAACACGGCTTCAAGGTTGACATCGGTATCGGGCGACAGGACTAACCCGGTAGCGGGCACGGTGCGTACTAAATGATGGAATTGCGTTTGGATAGCGGCTAAATCGGCGAAGATGTCGGCATGATCAAACTCTAAATTGTTCATTACCAGTGTTCGTGGGCGATAATGGACAAACTTAGAGCGCTTGTCGAAAAAGGCACTGTCATATTCGTCGGCCTCAATCACAAAAAACGGGCTGTCACCGATCCGGGCTGAAATCCCGAAGTTTTGCGGGATACCGCCAATTAAAAACCCCGGTGTAAGCCCAGCATATTCTAAGATCCATGCCACCATTGACGATGTTGTGGTTTTGCCATGCGTACCAGCAACGCCAATCACCCAGCGGTCTGTGAGCAGATTGTCCAGCAACCACTGGGGACCGCTGGTGTAAGGAAGATTACGATCCAGAACATACTCAACAGCCGGATTACCGCGTGACATGGCGTTACCAATAATCACCATATCCGGAGTGGGTTTAAACTGGGACGGATCATAACCTTCGGTTAAGGTTATGCCCAGCGCTTCAAGTTGGGTGCTCATCGGTGGATAAACGTTGCGATCGGAGCCGGTAACCGTGTGCCCCAGGGATTTCGCAATTGCCGCAATGCCGCCCATAAAACTGCCACAAATTCCTAAAATGTGAACGTGCATTAACTTTCCTGCATTAATTTCATATCCGGATACTTTACCAGATGCATACAGTGATGCCTAAACTGAAAATGTGGGCCGGTGAACGGGGTATCCTCTACCCGATTAATCCAAAGCAGGTGCCATTGCCGACAGGATGGACAAAAAACTGACCACCGCCGTGCTCGACGTAGCAATTAAAAAGATGAACGCACCACCGGTGCGATCTGTCGAAATGGTCATGGTTCAGATTTCCGTGTTCCGCGCGTTATGATACAACAGTTTATATTGATGATAATTGTGGAAGCACATTAGCCTCGGTAGTCGGGGCAGTGTTATTAAGGAACCATTAAAATGAATCGATTGATAATTGGATTGGCTGCTCTGGCTTTAGCAGGGTGTGAGGCTAATGATGTTAACGCCAGCGACGCCGCCGCGACCGAAAACGCCTGTGCTGCCCTGGCCGGGCTTGATATAACGAACACCAACATTATCAGCGCGGCAGAAAAACCGGCCGGTCCATTTAACGTTGGTGCAGGCCCTGCCAGCACATCGGTAGCGTTGCCCGCGCATTGCTATGTTGAGGGCATTAGCAATCAACGCACCGGTGCAGATGGTAAAACTTACGGCCTGGGCTTTGCGCTGGCCATGCCCGCAGACTGGAACGGTCGCTTCCTGTTTCAGGGTGGTGGTGGCCTCAATGGTACTGTACATCCACCATTGGGAGGCAATGCTGCGGGTGATACGCCGGCTTTGGCACGCGGTTTTGCGGTGATCTCCACCGATGGTGGACATAAAGGGCAGGGTGGGTTCGATGCTTCCTTTATGGCCGATCAGCAAGCAGCGCTCGACTTTACCGGGCAGTCTGTGGCCAAAGTGACCGAACTGGGCAAGGAGATTGTAAAGACCTACTACGGGCAGGCGGCGCATCACACTTATATTTCCGGCTGTTCCACCGGTGGGCGTGAGAGTATGCTGGCTGCACAGCGCTACCCCATGCTGTTTGACGGTGCCGTGGTTGGCGCGCCAGCAATGCGAACGGGGAACTCAAATTTCGCTCTGCGCAAGGCCGTAGTTGCCTTTAACCAGGTTGCGCCACTCGATGATGAGGGCAATCCGCAGGTGAGCCGCGCTTTCTCACCGGCAGAACGTCGCGCGGTGCATGATGGGCTATTGGCGCAGTGCGACGCACTTGATGGTCTGGCAGACGGAGTGGTTGCCAATGTACGTGGCTGCGATTTCGATCCCAACTTGCTGGTCTGCGACGACAATGACACTGATTCCTGTCTCTCGCAGGCCCAGGCAAACGCCATCGATGAGGCGTTTGCACCGCTCGTAAACAGTGCCGGCTTCGAGATCTATCCGGCCTTTCCCGTTGATACCGGCATGATTGAAGGTGGGATGACTTATATTCCGGGTGACAACTTCTTCTCGCCTGGGGCGAGCGCCAAACAGATTGAAATCGACATTGATGCCGAAGACGCACAGCTGCGCAATGATCCCATGCAGGCACGCACTGACAGTTACCGCTGGACCAACTTTTCTACCTTCCTTAATCGTGGTGGTAAGATCGTGTTTTACCATGGGGTCAGCGACGCCTGGTTTTCGGCCTACGATACGCTCGGGTTTTATCAGCGTGCCAGCGACGCCAATGAAGGCTGGAGCGATGCCAGTCGTTACTATCATGTACCCGGAATGGGTCATTGCGCGGGTGGAGCCAATACCTATGATTCCTTTGACTTGCTGAGCGCAGTGGTCGACTGGGTGGAAAATGGCCAGGCGCCCCGTGATGTTATAGCCTCGCGGACCAAGCCAGAGCCTGCCAGCCGCAAGCTGTGCGCCTATCCTGAGCATCCGCACTATACCGGCGGTGACGCCACTTCTGCCGATAGCTATGAGTGTCGATAACATCGCGTCATGCCCGGTCACTGCATGTTGCCTGTAAAATGGGTTGGTAAAGGTTCGTAGTTGCAAGGTGCTGAGAGTGTGGCCTTTAAACCAACGGGCGAGCGGCTGGTCATTCTTCATGCCATAGAGCATGAATAATCGACTTGTCGCGCGCCGTGACTACGTCCCTGCTCATTGGCACTACATCAACAAGCGCAGCGACGTGCTTGTTGAATAGTCGGCCTGCTCCGGAGAATAGCTGAAGCATAGCGCTGCGCAGACCTGGCCCATGCCCGGTATATTCTGAATACCAAAACATCTGATTTCCTTTCCACCCATTGTCAGTTTACAATCTGAACAGGCTCGATTGCTGCTATGCGGCAAAGGAAGCAGCCTGTTACTACCCTACAAATAAAAAAGGCTTACATAAACCATGAAAAGACTTAATTCACAATTGCAACAAGATGGCGCGCCACTTGAGCTCATTTTGCTTATCCGTACACTTTTGGCTGGTTGTAAGGAAATTTCTTTCCGCGTCAGTCAGGGCGCACTTGCGGGGGTGTTGGGATCAACCCTGAGTGAGAATGTTCAGGGCGAAACTCAGAAAAAGCTGGACGTGATCTCCAATCAGATTTTAAAGGATATATTAAAAGAATCCGGTTATGTAAAAGCCATTTCTTCGGAAGAGGAAGATGACGTGGTGCCCTGCCATCCGGAGGGTAACTACCTGGTGAGTTTCGATCCGCTGGATGGTTCCTCAAACACTGAAATCAACAGTCTTATCGGCACGATATTCTCCATCGCCCACGCGCCGCAATGGATGGCACCTAACGATCCGGCGGCGTTTTTACAGCCCGGCTCGCAGATGGTCGCGGCGGGTTATGTGCTGTACGGCCCGTCCACGATGCTGGCCATGACCACGGGTAAAGGCACCCATATTTACACGCTGGATAAAACCCATGGTGGTTTCCTGCTGACGCATCCGAATGTGCAGGTGCCTGAACAAACCGCCGAGTTTTCGATTAATGCGTCCAACCAACGTCACTGGGAAGCGCCCATGCAACAGTATGTAAATGACTTGCTGGCCGGCGAAGAAGGGCCTATGGGTAAAAACTATAATATGCGCTGGGTCGCGGCAATGGTGGGCGACGTGCACCGTTTGTTGTGTCGCGGCGGTATCTTTATGTACCCCTATGACAAGCGCGACCCCACTAAAGCCGGTAAGTTGCGTTTATTGTACGAAGCCAACCCTATGGCCTTTTTAATTGAGCAGGCGGGCGGTTCGGCGTCGACTGGCGCAGGGCGCATTATGGAAGTGATGCCCGAAGAAATACATCAGCGCGTACCGGTTATTCTTGGCTCCAAAGACGAAGTTGAGGCCTGTCTGAGCTATTACGACTAATTGGTTAAGCAAAATAGCCTCTTTGTAGCTTGTTAGCGCGGGCTACAGGTTTTTATTTTGCGTCGATAGCCTTATACTAAAGGCCACATGATCTAATTAATAATTAACTTAAAGGACAACCCCGTATGAGCTTAAACGCCGTACCTGCAGGCAAAAATCTGCCTGACGAAGTGAATGTAATTATCGAGATCCCGGCCCATGCTGATCCGGTAAAATACGAAGTAGACAAAGATACCGGCGCGCTATTTGTTGATCGCTTTATGGCGACTTGCATGCACTATCCAACCAACTACGGTTATGTGAATAACACACTGTCAGAAGACGGCGATCCGGTTGACGTGTTAGTGATTTCTCCTTTCCCTCTGCTGGCGGGCTCTGTGATCAAGTGTCGTCCTATTGGTGTACTGAACATGACCGATGAGTCGGGCAAAGATGCCAAGGTTCTGGCTGTGCCAATCGACAAGTTGTCGGTACTGTACCGCGAAGTGTTTGAAACGTCAGATGTACAGCCGCTGCTGCTTAAGCAAATTGAACACTTCTTTGAGCATTACAAAGACTTAGAAAAAGGCAAGTGGGTTAAAATTGACGGTTGGGCAGACGCTGCCGCCGCCAAAGCTGAAATCGTATCCAGCGTAGAGCGTTACGAAGCCAGCAAATAAGTGCAGTTTAATTGCTTAGAAGGCTCGACTTGTCGGGCCTTTTTTAATTGGACGGGCGTTTTTATTATCATGGCGCGGGAGGTACTACAGTGCTCAAAATAAACTGGCTGAGTTGCTTAGCAGCCGCTTTACTATTAATGACAGCCGCATTGGTCAATGCACAGGAAGCTCAGGAGATTTACTGGGAAGATCTTGTGCCGCCTGACTTTAACGAACTTGCACCGCAATCTACCAATCACGATAACAAAATGGCTCAGTTACAGCCGAATGCCCCCGTGGTGGAGATTTACAACGGTAAACGGGTAAAGGTGCCAGGCTTTATTGTACCGCTTGAAGGTACCGCTGAATTAACCACTGAATTTCTGTTAGTGCCATTTTTTGGCGCATGTATTCATGTGCCACCGCCGCCGTCTAACCAGATTGTCTACGTTAAAATGAACGAGGGCGTGCCGGTGGAAAATCTGTACGACGCGGTGTGGGTCGAAGGGCTGTTTTCAACCACTCAGTTCAGCAGTGATATTGCATCTGCCGGTTACACGATGCAGGGAGAGGCGGTCACGGCCTACTAGTCTCCTGGTGTGTCAGGGCTGTAGCAGGCGCTTCTGCCAGCTCGTTCCGTCCCAGCTAAAATGTTCTCGCTGGTGTACACGGTTGGACATAAATGTCAGAAATTCAACGGCCTGGGGTTTGATGGTATAGCCACCCCAGAACGCCGGTCGCTGCACCGGACATTCTGCGTTGGCGAGTGCTTGCTCGAAATGCGTTAGGGGCGCTGAGTCTGCCGTCCATTCCCGGCTTTGCGCAAAGGTGGTAGTACTCATTTGCGCTTCGAAAGACCGCGTATTCCAGTACTCATCGGCGAGCTCGTTGGTAATGCGTGCAGCAGTGCCCACTACCCTGACCTGATAGCCGATATGATCCCACCAGGCAACCAAAGACACTTTAGGGTTCATTTCAATCTGCCGACCTTTTGCTGAGTTATAGGCGGTACAAAAAGTAAATCCAACGGTGCTGACAGCCTTAAGATCAACAAAGCGTGATTCAGGATAGCCTGATTGATTAATTGTCGAGATGCACACCGCGCTTTGTTGCTTTAGCGGTGAGGATTCTTTGGCCTGCTGCCATATACGTTGAAACTTATTAGTGATTAATGCATTCATGGGGTAACTCACTGGGTTGGTCAGATCGCGGTATTGTGGTGACTGCTATCTTTATTTACGTGCTACAGGGTTAATCAAACAGACCGGTATTAACCAGGGATTATTCCATAAGTGCATCAGACCGTGCAGGATAGGGCCGTGACATTTCCTGACCTGTCCGGTTTTCTCTCATGACTATTTGTTGCCATTTTGTATAAAAAATGCACTAATATTCGGCAGGGAATCCTGACATGGAGTGAACTGTAATGAATAATCCCATTAGTTGGTTTGAAATATACGTTAACGACATCGCACGGGCAAAAACGTTTTATGAAACGGTTTTAGCCATTGAACTGAGTGATTTAACCGACCCAACCAACGATACTGTGCAAATGAAAGCCTTTCCGGCCAATATGGAAAAGTATGGTGCGTCGGGGGCGCTGGTGAAAATGAGTGGTGTTGAAGCCGGCAATAACAGTGTGCTGGTGTATTTTGCCTGTGATGATACAGCTGTTGAAGAGGCCCGAATTGAAGCCGCCGGTGGTAAAATTCAACGGGCTAAATTTTCTATTGGCGATTATGGCTTCATTACCCTGGCGGTAGATACAGAAGGCGATATGTTTGGCCTGCACTCGCTGGCCTGAGCAAGGCTTGCCGATGGCCTGCGCACATATTGGTTATTAGCCGCAAAAAAAGAAAGGAGCTATGCTCCTTTCCTCATGATCGTCACTACAAGTTTTGCGCAATGGCAGAAATTACCCGGCAGAAACACGAACCACTGTCGTCTCTGCGTTGTTGTTTGTCATCGCAAGATCGTTAATCGTGACAGTCGATTTAACTCTGTTTGCAGGGCTGCTACGCGTATTTAAGTATCTAAAGGTATCTTCAGCCTGATACTTGAACGCAAACTGTGCCAATGGCAGGCCATTGCAAGTTAAGGTGTTGATGTTCCTTCTCAGGGCATCACCTAATCCCATTCGAAACAGCTGCCCCTTCATGCTCTCAACGTTGTTATTGCCTATACTGACACAAAACTGTGTTTCGAGTGATTTATCGATAGCTGTAAATTGAAAATCTTGTGCACTGATTTGACTGGTGAAAGATAAGGCGAGTGCCGCACCAGCTAATTTTAAATATTTCATATTGAACCTCCAACGAAACAATAATCCTTTAACGATAGTGGCCATCGCATTAAGTTTATTTTTGTACATCAGCAGGCGTGTCTAATGCGTATGGCCCTTACTAAAGCAAGTCCATTTAGCTTACAAACACTATAGCGGTGAAAGTGATGTATGTCAGGTTTGTTAATATGAAGTAAACAAAATATGCGATGAACGTCACATATTGTTTACAATTTGAGCGGCTGGAGTCATATATTACTGGCTTACATGGGGTACGCGTTAGCGCAGGGCCTCTATTGCCAATTAAGCATGCATAGAAAAATTCGCTTCGAAATAATAAAGTAAAATGCTCGGCGAATACCATGTCACCGCTACGTCGTGAGGTATGTCTATTACGCAGGGTGGATGGGTTAACCTGGATCTGGCGTTTGAATATTACCCAAAGCAGACTAACCGGCTTTGAAAAAAGCCTGTATCCGGATGCTTGCCGGCATATCAATTATCGGATAGCCGGGAGGTACGAATGGCGGTGACAAATTTAACCAATGGGCAGGAAATGCAGTATTCCGACTTCAGTCGTTGCCCTTACAATACGACGGTAAGCGGCCGCAATGAAGACCTGGGCCTCACTTACCGTTATTAATGCTCAGACTAGTGCTTTAATCGTCGCGGGTTAGCACTTCGAGCAGTTCAATTTCGAAGGTTAAATTACTGTTTGGCGGTATCATGGCGCCAATCTGGCGTTCACCATAGGCAAGTGCTGCAGGCACCCACAGTTTGCGCTTCCCGCCAACTTTCATGCCTTGTAATCCGAGAAACCAGCCCTGAATCACCTTATTTTTAGATAGCACCGTCTGAAAAGGGCGACCTTTTGCATAGGATGAGTCAAATTCAGTACCGTCTGCGAGCCAGCCGCGGTAGTGTGCTGTAATTAGCGCGCCTTTTTCCGCGGCTTTACCATCACCTTCAAACAAGTCTTCAACTTTCAGTTCGTCAGTCATAACAGTACTGTTAGTGCTTATCGGCGCGGCTTTGGAACTTGCGCTCTTCGGTGTTGATTTTAATCCTCTCACCGGTACTAATATATTCCGGCACCTGAACGACCAGGCCGGTAGATAAGGTCGCAGGCTTGGTGCGAGACGTAGCAGAAGCGCCCTTGATAGACGGGTCTGTTTCAACTATTTCCAGTTCCACGCTCATGGGTAAATCGAGCGCAACGGGCGTGTCACTAACGATTACTACCGAAATGCCGTCGGTGTCTTCGTTAATAAACAGTACTTCATCGGCAATGCTGTCTTTATTGAGGTGATACGGCGTGTAATCTTCTTTGTCGAGAAACACATACTCGTCACCGTCTACATAGGAAAACATCGACGGGCGACGGACCAAATCAGCCATTTCCAACATGTCTGAGTCTTTAAACGTTTCATCAAACTTTGCACCACTCACCACATCGTACATCCGCATACGATAAATACTGCCACCGGCCCTGCCTTGTGGTACTGAGCGTTCTATATCCCTGACAATACAGGTTTTACCGTTAAAAACGATGGTGTTGTTCTTTTTTATTTCGCTTGCCTTTGGCATGATAATTCCCATTTTTCACTGGCCACAACCCACGCGTGTTTGCTGGATTGCAAAACCGTATTTTCCGTGAATTTCACCACGGTGAAAAGTCTTAATCCGCGATTATTCTTATTCAGGCTGCAAATCAGTTCGACGCTCATCACAGGCGATAACAAGCGCATGGGCACGTCGCATATTAAGCATAGCTTTTTCTTCGTCGTTGTTAATGAATGATAAGGGGAGTGAAAATGGATACCAAAGCTCTCAGAGACAAAGCCTTTTTCTGCATTGGCTCAATACTTACCGCCGATGTTAAAGGCCATAAAGACCCCAAACAGGGTAGCCAGAATAAACAGCGTGGTGTGAATATGATGGGTGTACCCCAGGCCCCAAAATATAAAGTAGCCGGTAGACATAGCCAGTAATCGGGCAAACGCGATATTTATTTTTGAAGAATTAGCCAATTTTTGCCTTGTGACAGAATCTTAAGCAAAGATATCTACCTAAAACTACCAGGCTTTTAAGACATAAATTTGATAGGACCGGTATTGGTGGCTGGGGAAAGGCATTTCAACACTCACTAGCAGCGTGACGATAGAGAAGCTCTGCGAGCTGGAGCCACCAGACGTATGTCTGAAGTAAAACAAACGCATCAGTAAAGGGAGATGCTAAAGGCAGCATTGGGCAGCTTTATTATTGCTGCCCACCAACGATCTTAATTATTTTTCTGTTCGCTTTGGCTGCTATTGGCTTCCCCTTCAGCGGGTAACAAGTGGGCCGCTAACGCTTCTTTAATAGCATCTGGGATCGGGCCGGTTTTTTGTGCTTTGTAATCAAAGTACACCATGGTAGTGGTACCAGACGCGCAGCACTTACCACTTTGCCAGGCTTCCTGATAGGTTTCAAAAGAGCTGTTACCAATCCGCTTTACCCAGGTTTTTATGGTGACGCCGGGGCCATAAAAGATCTGCGCGCGAAAGTCCACCCGGTAACTGGCCAGAATGAGTGGCCAGTTTTCAATGTCCATGGTCGGGGCAAATACTTTAAACAGTGGGCCGCGGGCTTCTTCAAACCAAACCACCATAACCGTATTGCCAACATGACCGGCCCCATCGGTTTCGCTAAAGCGAACAGATAACTCCATTTCAAACATAGCAATCCTACTTCAACATGGATTTAAGGAAGTGCCCGGTATGCGACACCGTGCTTTGCGCGATCTCTTCCGGCGTACCTTCAGCAATAATCTGGCCGCCGCCCGAGCCGCCCTCAGGACCCAGATCCACCAGGTAATCAGCGGTTTTAATCACATCAAGGTTGTGCTCAATGACGACCACCGTGTTGCCATGATCCCGCAGTCTGTGCAGTACCGCCAGCAGCTGTTTAATGTCGTGGAAGTGCAAACCGGTGGTCGGCTCATCCAGTATATACAGGGTTTGGCCGGTATCGCGTTTAGACAGCTCCTTGGCCAGTTTAACGCGCTGCGCTTCACCGCCGGACAGTGTGGTTGCAGATTGACCTAAGCGTACGTAGGACAAACCAACGTCCATAAGCGTTTGCAGTTTGCGGGCTATGGCCGGGATAGGATCAAAGAAGGTACGGGCGTCCTCGATGGTCATTTCCAGCACTTCGTGAATGTTCTTATCTTTGTACTTAATTTCCAGGGTTTCACGGTTGTAACGCTTGCCCTTACAAACGTCGCAAGGCACGTAAACGTCGGGTAAAAAGTGCATTTCGACTTTAATGACGCCGTCACCCTGACACGCCTCACAGCGCCCGCCTTTGACGTTAAAACTGAAGCGACCTGGTTTGTAACCGCGTGAACGCGCTTCTTGCGTGCCGGAAAATATTTCCCGTATCGGCGTAAAGATACCGGCATAGGTGGCCGGGTTAGAGCGCGGTGTACGGCCAATGGGGCTCTGATCGATATCGACCACTTTATCGAGTAGTTCAAGCCCTTTCATAGACTTATACGGCGCCGGTTCGCTGGTGGTGGCGCCATTGAGTTCACGGTGAGCAATACGGTAAAAGGTATCGTTAATCAGGGTTGATTTACCCGAGCCTGATACGCCCGTTATGCAGGTCATTACGCCTACCGGCACCCGCAACGTGACATCCTGCAGGTTATTACCGGTAGCACCGCTAAGCTCCAGCCACTGACCATCCCTGGCCGGGTTCCTTACCGCAGGAATATCGATTTTCTCTACACCTGACAGGTATTTCCCTGTAAGTGAGTGTTCGCTATCTATGATGTCCTGTAACGATCCCTGGGCGATAATTTCACCGCCGTGTACGCCGGCGCCGGGGCCAATATCAATTACATAGTCGGCTTCGCGAATGGCATCTTCATCGTGTTCGACCACCAGTACCGTGTTACCTAAATCACGCAGGTGAGTCAGGGTTTTAAGCAGCCGCTCGTTGTCGCGCTGATGCAAACCAATAGAGGGTTCATCGAGCACATACATAACGCCGACCAACCCCGCGCCAATCTGACTGGCCAGACGAATACGCTGGGCCTCGCCACCGGAGAGCGTATCGGCACTGCGCGACAGCGACAGGTAGTTAAGCCCCACATTCACCAAAAAGCGCAGACGATCGAGGATCTCTTTTAAGATCTTGTCGGCAATCTGGGCACGTTGCCCGGCCAGCTGTAAATTTTCGAAAAAATCGAACGCGCCGGCAATCGACATATCCGCCACGGTTGGCAGGTTAGTCTGGCCGATGAATACATGGCGTGCTTCGGTACGCAAACGTGTGCCACCGCAGCTGTTACACGGCTGCTGGCTTAAAAATTTAGACAGTTCATCGCGCACGGTGTTGGATTCAGTCTCGCGATAGCGCCGCTCCATATTGGGAATAATGCCCTCAAAGGGGTGCTTGCGCTCCATGATGTCGCCGCGATCGTTAATATAACGGAAGTTAATTGACTTGCCTTTTGAGCCAAACAGCACGATGTCGCGGTGTTTATCACTGAGCTCGCCAAATGGCGCTGTTAAACTGAACTCGTAGTGATCGGCCACAGCCTGCAGCATCTGAAAGTAATAATAGCTGCGCTTGTCCCAGCCACGAATAGCGCCACCAGATAAGCTCAACTCGTCATTCACCACTACTTTGAAAGGGTCAAAGAACTGTTTTGTTCCCAGGCCGTCACAGGTGCCACAGGCACCGGCCGGATTATTAAACGAAAACATCCGCGGTTCCAGTTCGCTAATGCTGTAACCGCAGTGGGGGCAGGCAAAATTGGCGGAAAAAACGATTTCTGCTTCGTCCGGGGCGTCCATGTAAGCGACTTTGGCATTGCCTGATGACAGCTGTAATGCTGTTTCGAAAGATTCAGCTAAGCGTAACTGTAAGTCATCGCGAACCTTGAAGCGGTCAATCACCACTTCGATAGTGTGCTTTTTATGCAGATCCAGATCTGGTGGATCCGACAGGTCGCATACCTCGCCGTCAATCCGGGCGCGGATATAGCCCTGGGCTGCCAGGCCCTGGAGGGTTTTAACGTGTTCACCTTTGCGGTCTTGCACAATGGGAGCAAGCAGCATTAATTTGGTGCCTTCCGGCATTGCCAGTACCCGGTCAACCATTTGCGAGATGGTTTGTGCATCAAGGGGTACGTCATGATCAGGGCAACGTGGTGTACCCACACGGGCAAACATTAAACGCAGGTAATCGTAGATTTCGGTAATCGTACCCACCGTCGAACGCGGGTTGTGAGAGGTGGATTTTTGTTCAATGGAAATAGCCGGTGATAAGCCTTCGATGTGATCCACATCGGGCTTTTCCATCATCGATAAAAACTGGCGTGCGTAGGCCGACAGCGACTCGACATAGCGGCGCTGACCTTCGGCGTAGAGCGTATCGAATGCCAGAGACGATTTCCCCGAACCCGACAAACCGGTGATCACCACCAGTTTGTCGCGGGGAATGGTGATATCAATATTTTTCAGGTTGTGCGTACGCGCACCACGAACTTCTATATTTTCCATTCGATCCAGTTCAGAAGACAAAAGAAACAGTATGCCATAGACGGCGGTCTGTTGAATATGGTGAGTGACTAATAATAGATCAGTCACGGGTGACAGGTGTTAGCCAAAGTGCACAGAAGATAGCAGGGTTTGTGAGTGGTTGCGGGGTCTCGACGGGCCGCTTTGACGGCAACCGGAGGTTAATTAAACCGTGCGCCGGGTTGCTGACTTAACGCCTTTAGGCCGGCAGTTAACAGGCTTGTCTGCAAGACATACAGAGGGTTGCAAAAATGCACTGCATTGATAAACAGAGCCTAGGTACAAAAATCAAAATATGCTACACTTCGCGCCCATTTTAACCCCATAACAGAGAAGATAGCACCTTGAATGCCACAGAAGTCCGTGCCGCGTTAACGTTAGCCATTGTATACGTTTTAAGAATGCTGGGGTTATTTATGGTCATGCCGGTACTGGCTGTGGCAGCGACCGGCTTTGACGACTATTCTGTGCTGCTGGTAGGCGTGGCCATTGGTGGCTATGGTTTAACTCAGGCGGCGCTGCAAATTCCTATGGGGATGCTGTCGGATAAATGGGGCCGAAAACCGGTTATCCTGCTGGGCTTGTCGGTGTTTGCCCTGGGCAGCATTGTGGCGGCGCTGGCCGACTCCATGTGGTGGTTGGTAGCAGGGCGAATTCTGCAGGGCGCTGGCGCCATTGCCGGTGCCATTATGGCGCTTGCCACCGACGTTAGCCGCGAACAACAGCGGGCCAAAGTCATGGCTATTATTGGCATTGCCATTGGCTTTTCATTTTACATTGCGGTGGTACTTGGCCCGCTCATAGCCAATGCCTGGGGGTTAGCCGGCATTTTTTGGGTGACCGGTATTCTGGCTGTTACCTGCCTGCCACTGGTGAAGTGGGCAGTTCCTGATAGCCCGCAGCGCGTAAATGCCGATACGCTGCCACGTTTGGAGCAGGTCTGGCAGCTGTTTACGTCAGCTGATTTATGGCGTTTAAACGTAAGCGTAATGCTATTGCACATGATGATCACGCTGCTATTTGTGCAACTGCCGGTTACACTGGTTGCACTTGATATACCGCTGAGCAGCCATTGGACGCTCTATCTCCCGGTGTTACTCATTTCGGTGGCCTTGTTGGCGCTTATGATGCGCAGCAGCCGTGGCCGGACACCCCGGGCTATGCTACTGGCTGCGGTGGTAATGCTGGGCACGGCGTTTGCTGTGTTTCCTGTTGCCACCAACAATTGGTGGCTACTGGCCGCTGGTGTACTTATCTTTTTTACCGGTTTTAATTATCTGGAAGCAAATTTTCCGGCGCTATTGTCGAGTATTGCCCCGGCCGGTCAAAAAGGCACGGCAATGGGCATTTATGCCAGTTTTCAGTTCTTTGGCGCCTTTCTTGGTGGCGTGCTTTCGGGGGCAGTGACAAAGCAAATGGGGCCAGCCGCCGCCTACTACAGTGGGGTTGTGATTGCGCTGTTGTGGTGTCTCATTGTGGCCGGCATTCGCTGTGACATTAAGTTAAAGCGGGTGGTGCTCAATGTGGCCGAAATTGATGAGCCCGATAGCGGGCAATTAGACCAGGTGGCTCAACAAAAAGGCGTGGTGGAACTTGCATACGATGCACAGCAAGGTCAGCTCTACCTGAAAGTAAACAGTGAGTTTGACGAGCTGCAAACCCGCGCCCTGATAAAGCACTGGTAGGGCTTAAAAGCGGCATTAAAAAGCCCGCACAACAGCGCATTGTGCGAGCGATATCACTTAGCTTACCGACACAGGCTCGACATGAAAGGTGCCCACCTCGGCATTAACCACTTCAACCTCGGCACCCGCTTCGATGCGTTGATTGCTGAGGACATTCCAGGTGATCCCCGAATGTTTATATTTACCCGGCGCCGCCGGTCCAACGCTTTCAGCCAGGCGAAAGCGCAGTCCGGTGAAGTCACCGGCTACTGACTTTTTTTCTACCTGTTGTTGCATGGTTTTGAGTGGTTTATATAACACCAACGCCGCGAGAGCGGTAAACAGCGCACAGCTATAAAACGCATTCAGATAGGTAGGTTCCAACAGGTTGAGGTAAAACACCAACGCCGTAACCAATGCCGCAATACCAACAAAAAACAGAACAAAAGTGGCAAAGCCAAGCACCGCAACTTCAATGATTAATAACAGCAACCCGGTCACGACTAAAGCGGTGGTGATATTGTCGTTAATCCATTCCATATGCGTTACTCTTTGTTCATTTTATTGATGATTGCCATGGCTTGTGTCACCAGGCTGGCCGCGTCGGTGGCGTTATCGGGTAACAACACAATAGACGACTCTTTGGCAATGGCTTGCTTGGCTTCGATAGCTTTAGTAGCCAAATCCAGCTGAATGGCTTTTTGACCTTTTTCGGTATCGGCTGCTTCACCAATTTTGCGCAGCGCTTCAGCCTGCGCTTCGGCGACAGCCAGAATAGCCTTTGCCTCACCCTCGGCGCGCAGCACCTGCTCTTCTTTATCGGCCTGAGCAGCCAGTACCACTGACTGCTTGGCACCCTCGGCACGGTTAATAGCCGCCTGACGGTCGCCTTCGGATTCGAGGATTTGCGCCCGCTTAACCCGCTCCGCCTTCATCTGTGCTTCCATGGCCTCCATGACCGAGTTAGGCGGCACGATGTCTTTTATTTCGTAGCGCAATACCTGAATACCCCAGGGGCCACTGGCATCATTAATCGAAGTAACAATATTGGTATTTAACTGATCGCGTTCTTCAAAGGTTTTATCCAGCTCCATTTTACCCAGTTCTGAACGCATGGTCGTCTGGGCCAGCTGGGTGACAGCGAATACGTAGTTGTCTACACCGTATGTGGCCTTATAAGGATCAAGTACCCGAAAATACAAGACACCGTCGACATGCAATGAAATATTATCTTTGGTAATCGCGCTTTGTTCAGGCACATCCACGGCTTGCTCTTTTAAGGAGCGATCGGCGGCAACCCGATCAATAAAGGGCACAATAAAATTTAGGCCGGCTTCTTTCGTTGACTGAAACTTTCCAAACCGCTCTATGAGGTAAGCGCGGTTCTGCGGTACAAATTTGATTGAAGATTTGATTATTATCACCACCAAAATCAGAATAAATAACTCTGGGGTGAGGATATAGTCGAACAGTATTTCCATGGCTAAGGCCCTCTTATTGTTGTGGCGGCGTCACAACGAAATCAATCACCGCTTCAAAAGTATACCCCTGATTTTTAATAAAGGAACAGATTTCAGCATACTGGCAACCGCCGCGGTACATCGCGTTATTTAAAGTGTAAACAGGTGGGGGTAGCCACAGTGTCGCATGGCTCATTGCGAGTAGATTCGATATACTCAACGATAATCGATTGTGGATGCAGATATGCAGCAGCGTTATCAGCACATCACCGGCTTGTTTACCCAAGGCGATAACGTGTGATTTGCTGCCAGCCGGACCAGGCAATATACCGGTAACGGATGAGTCGCCGGGCACCTGAGTCCCGCCGGGGCTGGCCATTTTGTTGCACTTCATTTGCAATAAGGTCAAAATTTAACGGGTCAGTAAAAAAAGTAATTGCGTCGTCATATTCTTTAACGAATACTCCTTTAGCATTTAGACTTTGCATTCGTGGTGTTACCGACAAGCGCTCCTGATGAGAATATGAAGCTTTTAAGTGGATGCATAGTGTCGCGTTTACCCCGGCAAAAAAGGGGAACATGTCCCAATGCATCACTGACGGTGACAGTTATCGACGGTTGTAACCAGTATTTATGACCCAATAACTCATAAAAGTGGCGGTTTATTGCCGCCAAATGAAAGGGTTGTTAAATATTGGTTTACAAAATTGGTTTTTTTTAACTTTCCGGTTGTGTTTCACTGCCGCTTCGCCGTATCATTTATATTATAATAGTAACAAAGGGTCTTAACACTCATGTCAGCAACAACAAAAGTCTCAGCCAACGCCATCCGCATGTTAGCGGTAGAAGCTGTACAAAAAGCCAAATCAGGCCACCCAGGTGCGCCAATGGGTATGGCTGATATTGCTACAGTACTGTGGCAACAATTCCTGCAACATAATCCGGCCAACCCTGACTGGGCAAACCGCGACCGCTTCGTGCTGTCTAACGGACACGGATCCATGCTGCAGTATGCACTCTTGCACCTAAGTGGTTACGACCTGCCAATTGAAGAACTAAAGCAGTTCCGTCAGTTGCACTCTAAAACTCCGGGTCACCCGGAATACGGTTATACACCGGGCGTTGAAACCACGACCGGCCCTCTGGGCGCTGGTATCGCGAATGCAGTGGGTATGGCAATTGCCGAGAAAACGCTGGCCGCCCAGTTTAACCGCGACAACTTTGATATTGTTGATCACTTTACTTACTGCTTCCTGGGTGATGGCTGTCTGATGGAAGGCATCTCGCATGAAGCCTGTTCATTAGCCGGTACACTGAAACTGGGCAAACTGATCGCGTTCTGGGATGACAATGGCATTTCTATCGATGGCGAAGTAGAAGGCTGGTTTACCGATAACACGCCAGCGCGCTTTGAGGCGTATAACTGGCACGTGATCAAAGACGTTGACGGTCACGACGAAGCCGCTCTGCAAGCCGCTATCAAAGAAGCGCAGTCAGTCACTGACAAGCCTACCCTGATTTGCTGTAAAACCATTATTGGGTTTGGTTCGCCAAATAAATCGGGCAGCCACGACTGCCACGGTGCGCCGCTTGGTGATGATGAAATCGCTGAAGTACGTAAAGAACTGGGTTGGTCTCATGCAGCCTTTGAAATTCCTGATGAGGTTTATGCACAATGGGATGCCAAAGAAAAAGGCACTGCGGCGCAAACCCAGTGGGAAGCTAAGTTCGCTGAATATGCGGCGGCGTACCCTGAGTTGGCAAAAGAGTTTGAACGTCGGGTCATTAAGCAGGAACTGCCTGCTGATCTGAACGAAAAGGCCGATACCTTTATTCGCCAGTGTCAGGCGGATATGGCTGACATCGCGACGCGTAAAGCATCACAAAATGCCATTGGCTTCTTTGCCGGGCAGTTACCTGAAATTATTGGTGGCTCGGCAGATCTCGCCGGTTCAAACCTGACTTTATGGCCAGATGCCAAAGGTATTCAGGAAGATGCTGCCGGTAACTACGTATTCTACGGCGTGCGTGAGTTTGGTATGAGCGCCATTATGAACGGTATTGCGCTGCATGGCGGTTTTGTACCCTTTGGTGCCACCTTCCTGATGTTTATGGAATACGCCCGTAACGCGGTACGCATGTCGGCGCTGATGAAAGCCAAATCAATCTTTGTCTATACCCATGACTCGATTGGTCAGGGTGAAGACGGCCCGACTCACCAACCTATTGAGCAACTTGCTAACCTGCGTTTAACGCCTAATCTGACTACATGGCGCCCTTGCGACGCGGTAGAGGCAGCCGAGGCATGGCGTCAGGCATTAATTAAGCAAGAAGGCCCAACGGCGCTGGTATTTACCCGTCAGGGCACTAAAGCCCAGGCGCGTAGCGAAAGCCAGGTGGCCGACGTGGCAAAAGGCGGCTATGTATTAAAAGATTGTGCTGGTACACCAAGCATCATCCTTATTGCTACCGGTTCTGAAGTTGGCCTGGCCATGGATGCAGCAGCCAAGATGGCGGATGCCGGAACTGCGGTTCGTGTTGTTTCTATGCCAAGTACTGAGCAGTTTGACGCCCAAGAGGTATCTTACAAGCAATCAGTATTGCCTGCCGGTGTGCCAAAACTGGCTATCGAAGCGGCGCACACTGACTTCTGGTACAAGTATGTAGGTCTTGAAGGTGATGTTGTAGGTATGCAAACCTTTGGTGAATCTGCACCAGGTGGCGTATTGCTTGATCACTTCGGCTTTAATGTTGATAACGTGGTTGCTAAGGCATCAGCGTTACTGGCATAAATTAATGCAAGGGCAGGTTTAACCTGCTTATTGTTTATAAAAAACGGTGCTCTTCAGCACCGTTTTTTGTTTTCCGGATTAACATTTGTCAATCGTGCCGTGACGATCCGGCAACATTCACTCACCGGCCATTCCGGCCACACTGCCTCATCCTGATAGGGATAAACAACCAATCGGGTTTTGTAAAAGCTTCATGGCGTTTGCAAATGTCACCTGTACACTGCTTTCCTACGCTGGCATTGAATTCAAATAAAGCATATAAAAACAATACTTTACGCATTTTTTGATGATGGTTTGGTAATTGCAGTATCTCCCGGGTACGAGATGCAAGTGTGCGTGAGTAAATGCTTGTCACGCATTCAGAAAAGGAGATGTCACTATGACTAACACGCAAAACCTTAACAACAAAAGAATCGCTATTCTGGCCACTAACGGCTTTGAGCAAAGTGAATTAGTCCAACCAAAAAAAATGCTCACCGCACAGGGCGCTGAGGTTGATATTTTGTCTATCGACGATCAAGGTGAAATCACTGGTTGGGACACCGATAACTGGGGTGACAAAGTCAAAGTTGATGCGCAGGTGTCAACGGCTGAGCCGGGCGATTACGATGCTTTAGTGTTGCCGGGCGGGCAAATTAATCCGGATATTCTGCGCGCTAATAAAGAGGCGGTAAGCTTTATTCAGCAGGCGCATGCTGCGCCGCGAATCAAAGCAATCGGGGCCATTTGCCACGGCCCCTGGTTGTTCGTTGAGTCGGGGCTGGCCAATGACAGCCGTGTTACCTCTTACCCCAGCATTAAAACTGATCTGACAAACGCAGGTGCCCACTGGCAGGATAAAGAAGTGGTGCAGGATGGCAAGCTTGTGACCAGCCGCAATCCGGATGATATTCCTGCCTTTGTTGCGAAAATCAGCGAACTCGTGGCGTAGTATTAACCACACAGAATCAGGAGTACCAATGAGCAAACAACAAACCAACGACGCAAAAGTCATTGTGATCACCGGCGCATCCAGTGGTATTGGTAAAGCAACGGCTGAGCGCTTAGTAAAAGAGGGTTACAAGGTAGCCCTGCTGGCCCGCAGTGAGGACAAACTGACCGAGCTGGTTGGACAGCTTGGTGATGACAGAGCTTACGCCGTTACAACCGATGTGAGCGACTATGACGGGCTTAGCGACGCGTTTAAGAAAATCGCTGACCATTACGGTCGCGTTGATGGCGTATTTGCTAATGCGGGGACAGGCGCTAAAAAGGCTGGCATCGAAAATGGTGACGTCGACGACTGGCAGAACATGCTTGGTGCGAACGTGAATGGCCTGCTGTACACGGCGAAAGCGAGTCTGCCGCTACTCAAAGAGCGTCAGGGTCACTTTCTGCTGACCAGTTCGGTAGCTGGCCGGATAGCGCTGAAAGGTTCGGTATACGGTGCCAGTAAGTGGTTTGCCTATGGATTTGGCCAGAACCTCGCGGAAGAAATGCGTGAGTGGGGCGGCAAATGCACGACCATTTGCCCGGGCATGGTCAATACGCCTTTTTTTGACGAACCCAAAGAGGACAAACTTGCCCCTGAAGACATTGCTGACGCCGTACTTTATGCGCTGTCGAGTAGCAAGACCGCCTGCGTCAGGGAAGTCTATGTGATGCCAAATGATTGAATGCATGGGAATAGAATCGACGAGCCAGATCACTGCTATTCAGCGCCAAAGGGTTACTGGTAAAAGTAAGCAGTAATAGTAAGGTGCTTTTTTATTTGCAGTGACTTTTTGTATAACGCTGAAGTCAGACTTATTGTGCAGTGGAGATGATATGACAAGAAAGAGTGACGGGCATCTACAGGTACGTGGTGCCCGCGTGCACAATCTCAAAGATTTAAGTGTTGATATCCCCAGAAATAAAATAGTGGCGTTTACCGGAGTGTCTGGCTCCGGCAAATCATCGTTGGCATTTGCCACCCTTTACGCTGAAGCCCAGCATCGCTACTTAGATTCCGTTTCACCTTATGCCCGCCGGTTAATCGATCAAATCGAAAAGCCTGACGTAGACAGCATTGAAGGCTTGCCGCCAGCAGTTGGACTCCATCAGCATCGGGGCGCTCCTTCCATTCGGTCGACAGTGGGGAGCATTACCACCATTTTTAACAGTTTACGTATGCTTTATTCCCGAGCTGGCGATTACCCCCCAGGGCAAAGCATTATTTACGCAGATGGCTTTTCAACCAACACGGTAGAAGGGGCCTGTGAGCAATGCCATGGTATTGGTTCTGTATTCGATGTTACCGAAGACAAACTAGTGCCCGATACCCGACTGACTATCAGAGAGGGAGCCGTTTCTGCATGGCCGGGAGCCTGGCAAGGTAAAAATTTAGTCAGAGTATTATTGTCACTAGACATCGACGTAGACATACCCTGGCAGGATTTGACTCAATCCACTCGCGAATGGATTTTGTTCACAGATGACACACCACAAGTACCGGTTTACAGAAATTACAATCTGGCTCAAACGCGAAAAGCCAAAGAGGAAGAAGAGCCCGGAAGTTATAAAGGCAAATTTGTAAGTGCGAGGCGCCATGTGCTGGAGACGTTCAAAACGTCTCAAAAAGAAAAGGCAAAACAACGGGTAGCTCAGTATCTTAATGTTACAGTGTGCCCAGAGTGTGAGGGTAAAAAGCTCAAAAAGAATGCACTTTCCGTTAAGCTCTGCGGACTAGATATCAGCGCTTTTTCCCGCCTGTCATTAACAGATGTTGTTGCGCGACTTAACGTATTACTTGATTCGGTCGCGCAGCAAACTGACGAACGTGCGGTTGTTATTCGCAACATTGCCAATGATATCGTTACCCGTATTGCACCTATCATTGCGCTCGGACTCGGCTATCTTTCACTGGAGCGAAGCACTACTACACTTTCGGCTGGTGAATTACAGCGGTTGCGACTGGCTACCCAGCTAAAATCAAAATTATTTGGTGTCGTGTATATTATGGACGAGCCGTCGGCCGGCCTTCACCCTCATGATATTAATGCGCTGCTCACCGCCTTTGATAATCTTGTTGAAGCGGGTAATACCGTTTTTGTTGTAGAGCATAATTTGCGCGTTATACGGCATGCTGACTGGGTTGTAGATATAGGTCCGGATGCTGGAACAAAGGGTGGCGAATTAGTTTTTAGCGGGCCTGCAGAGCAGTTGCAAGAAGCTTCGGGGTCCATCACCTCCCGCTATCTTTTCGAGCAAACCCCGCCACTTAAGCAGCACAATCGCGCTCCTCAGGGATGGCTTTCTCTCAAAGCGATACATAAAAACAATCTAGATGGTCTCGACTGCGATTTTCCAATGGGCACGATTACTACCGTTACCGGCATATCCGGGTCCGGCAAGTCCAGTTTAGTAAGTCATGCACTGGTGGAATTAGTCAAAGATGCGATTGGTACAAGCAAAGAAGATAAAACCGATATCACCGAAGCGACGTTATTAGAAAGTAACGAAGAAAAGCCCGTAGGTGGCTATATTGCCAGTGGTATGGAAAGGATAAAGCGTTTGGTCGTGGTCAATCAGGCGCCGATTGGTCGAACACCGCGCTCAAATTTAGCGACCTACACGGGGCTGTTTGACCATGTTCGAAAACTATTTGCCTCCACATCACGAGCCCGGCAGCGAGGTTACGATGCGGGGCGCTTTTCGTTTAATGTCGCAAAAGGAAGATGCGCTAACTGCGAAGGAATGGGATTTGTATCGGTAGAGCTGTTGTTTATGCCCAGTGTTTATTCCCCTTGCTCTGTATGCCAGACGAAGCGATACAACGAAGAGACGCTGGCGGTAAAATGGCAGGGGCTTTCCATTGCTGATGTTTTAGCACTGAGCGTTGACCAAGCCCGTGAAGTTTTTGCCAACGAAGCGGCTGTGTGTCGGGCGCTGGATGTGCTGATAAAAGTGGGGTTGGGCTATTTACGGCTAGGGCAACCGGCGACCGAGTTGTCTGGTGGAGAAGCGCAACGAATAAAGCTGGCTACCGAACTAAAGCGCGCCGAAAAAAAGAACACGCTTTATGTACTGGATGAACCCACCACCGGCCTGCATCCTGCAGATATCAGTTTACTGATGGAGCACCTTAATACGCTGGTGGAAGAGGGATCCAGTGTGGTTATGGTAGAACATAATATGCAGGTTGCAGCGGCCAGCGATTATATTATTGATATAGGCCCCGATGCTGGTGAAGCAGGCGGAAAAATAGTTGCTCAAGGCACGCCAGCTCAGGTGGCACGTTGCGTGAACAGTAAAACTGCTCCCTTCATTGCTTGAGGCGACTAAGACTAGCGGCTCTCTGTGTTAACAAACCCTGCACGCCACAAAGTTGCTTAAGGCATGACCACTCTTGCGGTACGTTTTACAAATCTGTATTGAACAACCTGCTATAAAATGTGAGCGCTTTACAGCGCTGGTGGGCGCACCAACGCTGAATTATACACAGGCTAACCGCCAGCTAAATTGGGCTGGCCGTTTGAGGCGCTTAAGCCACCGTCAACCGGAATAATCGCACCATTGACAAAGCGTGCGTCGTCGCTGGCTAAAAAGGCAATGACCGATGCCACCTCGCTCGGCCTGGCAGCACGGCCCATCGGCAGACGCTGCTTAAACGCCGCCATTACGTCGGGGTTGTTGATGACGTCGGCGGCCATGTCGGTATCGGTGAGGCTGGGCGCGACAGCGTTAATACGCACGCCTTGTGGCCCTAAGTCCAGCGCCATCGCGCGGGTGAAATTAGATACGGCACCCTTGGAAGCGTTGTAACAAAAGCCATTCCAGTCACCGCCAATGCCGGAAACAGAAGAAATATTGACGATGCTACCTTTGGATTCGCGCAAATAAGGCAGCGCGGCTTTGGTCATTAAAAACACGCTGCGAACATTAATGTTCATTTGTTGATCCCAATCTTCAACGCTAAAGCCGTCGATGGGCTCAAATGCTGCAATGGCCGCATTGTTAACTAATAAATCAAGTTGCCCGAACTGTGTTATGGTATGTTCTATCAGTGCGGCAACGTCATTTTCTTTTGACACATCGCCGGTCTTAACTGACGCCGTGCCACTGGCCATTTGGCTGGCAGTGTGTTCGAGTTTATTTTCGGTTCTGCCATTGAGTACCACCCGATATCCACGCTGACTGAGTAATAGTGCGGTGGCCGCACCAATCCCAGAGCCTGCGCCGGTAACGATGGCAACTTTTTGCTGTTCAGACATAGTGACTCCTGTAAGTTCGTTGTACCGGTTACTAAACCCGGTATAGATTGATTCCTGCCCGGATAGTTACGTCTCGTTATGATACCCGGTTCATGTAAAGTGTTGAAAGTACGACAGGTTGCAATGCGCTACGTGCGCTGGTCATTGTTGTCTTGCACGTTGATGAAAGTAAAAGGCATCCGGGTTATGTATGATTTACCTGTTCGGCGGGTAGCTGTCAGGACAGGCAACGCCAGGCATAATTCATGCGCGTTGTGCCACCATAACTAACCTGCGTTCATAACGAAAGGTGCCTGTATTATAAACCGGCCCTGGCGTAATACCTATTGAGGTTTTATTGCTTAACTGCTGTATTCAGGACGCAAACCACAGCCTTCTGGCGCGCGATTGCGACCCCTACACTGATGCACATCAATATAATGTATGTGTAAACAGGGTAGAGTTGTCGCATAAACTGAGCTTAATTGCGGATAGTTTGTGGTCAAATTCAACACAGTACACCCTCAGGGCCAGGCTGAATCGATATTGTCTGAGTCTACTTCAATTGCGCGTTCACGGAGGAAAGATCATGTCCATTTCTGTTGAAACACTTGCTAAGTACGGTATTACTGATGTTACCGACATTGTTTATAACCCCAGTTACCAACAGCTGTTTTTAGAGGAGACACGCGGCGACCTGCGTGGCTTTGAACGCGGTGTGGTTACCGAATCGGGGGCCGTGGCGGTGAGTACCGGCGTGTTTACCGGCCGTTCCCCTAAAGACAAGTACATCGTGTTCGATGACGTAAGTAAAGAGCACCTGTGGTGGGATAGTAGCGCCGCCCATAACGACAATAAGCCTGTGTCGCCAGAGGTATGGCAGGATCTAAAAGCCTTGGTGAGCAAGCAGTTATCGGCTAAACGTTTGTTCGTGGTCGATACGTTTTGCGGCGCCAATGAAAATACCAGAATGAAAGTGCGCTTTGTTGTTGAAGTTGCCTGGCAGGCGCATTTCGTAAAGAACATGTTTATCCGGCCTACTGAGCAAGAGCTGGCTGAATATGGCGAGCCCGATTTTGTTGTGCTTAATGGCTCCAAAACCAGCAACCCCAGGTGGCAGGAACAGGGCTTAAACTCAGAAGTGTTTACCGTATTTAACATGACCGAAAAAATGCAGATCATTGGTGGTACCTGGTATGGCGGCGAAATGAAAAAAGGCATGTTCGCCATGATGAACTACTATTTGCCCCTTAAACATATGGCGGCCATGCATTGCTCGGCCAATATGGGGGACGATGGCGACGTTGCCATTTTCTTTGGCTTGTCAGGCACCGGTAAAACCACCTTGTCGACCGATTCTAAACGGCGCCTTATCGGTGATGATGAACATGGCTGGGACGAACAGGGTATCTTCAACTTTGAAGGGGGATGCTATGCGAAAACCATTGATCTTGATCCCGACAGTGAACCGGATATATACAAGGCTATCCGTCGCGATGCATTGCTTGAGAACGTGACAGTGGATGACAACGGCGTGGTGGATTACTCTGATCACTCCGTGACAGAAAACACCCGCGTATCGTACCCGATTTATCATATCGATAATATTGTTAAGCCGGTATCGCGCGGTGGTCATGCCAGCAAAGTGATATTTTTAACCGCTGATGCCTTTGGGGTGTTACCGCCCGTCGCCAAACTCGACCCGGCACAAACCCAGTATCATTTTTTATCCGGATTTACCGCTAAACTGGCCGGTACAGAGCGCGGCATTACCGAGCCAACGCCAACGTTTTCTGCTTGCTTTGGCAAAGCCTTTTTAACCCTGCACCCGGTTAAATATGGTGAAGAGTTAGTCGCTAAAATGGCCGCCGCCGGAGCCACTGCGTATCTGGTGAATACTGGCTGGAATGGCACCGGTAAGCGCATTTCCATTAAAGACACCCGTGCCATCATCGACCGTATTCTGGATGGCTCAATAGAACAGGCTAAGTGCCATACCCTGCCAATTTTTAACCTGAGTGTGCCCACAGCCTTACCCGGTGTTGACAGTGGCATTCTCGATCCACGGGACACCTACAGTGACCGCGCAGAATGGACACAAAAAGCCACTAAGCTGGCGGGCCTGTTCATTGAAAATTTTGCTAAATTCACCGGTACGGAACAAGGCAAGGCGCTGGTTAAAGCCGGGCCCCGGCTTTAACTGCCCAAAGCGCAGTGGGGGGAGCTACTGACTCAATGTAGGTGTTGTTCAATCTCGTAAAGACAATACATAAAATGGTAAACATTTTCTCGCGGCTATCAATGTTAACCTTATGTGAATTTTCGTTTGTCGGGAAATACTTTTGCGCAGCGTAATGAGTCCAACTGCCCCCATCTTATTTGTCCTGTTGATGAGTTGTTTTTGTGGTGCTTCGATAGCCGCCATTACACCCGGTAACCCATTTGCCGCCGGGGTTGATCACAGTGAGCCAGTTACCTTTAATAATCCTGTGCTACCCGGTTTTTATTCGGATCCCAGTGTGGTTAAAGTCGGCGACTTTTTTTACATGGTATCGAGTACGTTTGAGTACTTTCCTGCTATCCCGGTATTTCGCAGTCGTGACCTTGTCAATTGGCAGCAGATAGGCCACGTGGTTACCCGCCCGGAGCAGTTACCCAGTGGGGTAAACATCTTTGCCGTGACGCTTCGTTTTCACGACGGTCTGTTTTATATCATCACCACTAATGTTGGGTATGGTGGCAATTTTATTATGACCGCCACCGATCCGGCTGGTCAGTGGTCGAAACCTGTCTGGCTTGACATTCCAGGTATCGATCCGGACCTGTTTTTTGATGATGATGGTAAGGTGTATGTGGCTAATTCTGAGTTTCATTTATATGAGATAAACCCCCACACCGGCGAAGTCATCAATGATGCCGGGGCTATATGGGCGACAACCGGTGGGCGCTATGCAGAAGCGCCGCATATTTACAAAAAGGATGGCTGGTATTACCTAATGGCCGCCGAGGGGGGAACGGAAGAAGCGCATTCGGTTACCATTGCCCGCAGTCACGATATTGCGGGGCCTTATTACAGTAACCCTGCCAACCCGATACTGACCCATGTTAATCGCGCTGGTCAGCAAAACCCGATTCAGGGGCTCGGTCACGGCGATATGGTGCAGGCAGATGACGGTTCATGGTGGATGTTGTTTCATGGCTATCGCTCGCTGGTGCCCGGAGGCGTGCACCATACGCTTGGTCGAGAGACTAGCCTTGCGCCGGTGGACTGGCCTAAGTATGGCTGGCCGCAGGTCAATGGTAATGGCACCATTACCCCACAAATGCGTGTCCCTACGCTGCCTTTAAGTCCGCTCCCCGCAGCTTCTGCTGACGTCACCTTTTCACAACCTTTGGGTTTTGAATGGAACACTGTGCAGGCTCCCCGTGCCGATGCCGTCCATCATGATCCAGCGACGGGCACCTTAACCCTCACCGGTAGTGCATATGAGTTGGGAAATGCGCATCAGCAAGGCGTGAGCTTTATTGGCCGGCGGGTTCAACACCCCGCATTTTATGCCAGTACGGTGATGGATTTTATGCCTCAAGGTGATAACGAAAAAGCCGGTTTAACGCTGATGAACAACGGTACGCATTTCGATCTTAACGTTGTTAATAAGCAGGGGCATCGTTACGTCCAGGCTGAATTTATGTTTGGTGGCATTACCTATACCTCTGAGGCGTTCCGATTAGCTCCTGGTAAAGTGACTCTGATAGTAGAGAGCAAGGGGGAATCTTTTACCTTCAGTTTTCAGCAGGGAGAAGTTAAACAAGCTGTCGAAACGGTGAGCGCCCGCTACCTAAGTTCAGAAACCGTGGGCGGTTTCAGCGGTACATATGTGGGGATGTATGCCACAGGCAGCGGAAAAGCGTCGTTATCGAAGGCAACGTACCATTCATTTAAATATAAGCAAATGTAACTACCACAGTCACACTATGCCCTTTTCATTGGAGTAGAAAATGCGCCGTATCTATGCGTTAAATGGATTGCTGATTATGATGTTGTTGGTGACAGGCTGTGTCGGAAAGGGCGACATTGCGTCCACTGCAACGGCTAATACCGACAGTGCCACACTGTACCCTGATTACAATACCCAACCTGTTGCGCCTGATCCTGCCGGCATGCCAAGCACAGCCATGCAACTTGCTGCCAGCATGAGGTTGGGCTGGAATGTGGGCAATACCATGGAAGCCTCCGGCGGCGAGACCGCCTGGGGTAACCCTGAGGTGTCACGCGAGTTAATTCAGTTAGTCAAAGAAAGTGGATTTAAAGCGATTCGCTTACCGGTGGCGTGGGATCAGTATGCCAGTCAGCGCACCGCTGAAATCAACAGTGCATGGTTAGCGCGCGTGAAAGAAGTGGTGCAAACAATTGTTGATGCTGACTTGTACGTCATAGTGAACATTCACTGGGATGGTGGATGGCTGGAAAACAATATTACGCCAGAGAAACACGATAAAGTTAACGCCAGACAAAAAGCCTACTGGCAGCAAATCGCCACAGCGCTGCGCGACTTTGATGAGCATGTGATATTTGCCAGTGCCAATGAGCCGCATGTTGAGAATGCGGCGCAGCAAGCCGTCCTGCTGTCTTATCATCAGACCTTTGTTGACACCGTCCGCGCCACTGGCGGCAAAAATGCCTACCGTGTATTGGCTGTGCAAGGACCAAAAACAGACATAGAGCTCACCCATCAGTTGTGGCAAAACATGCCGCATGACAGTGTTGATGACCGCCTGATGATGGAGGTTCATTATTATACGCCTTATCAGTTTGCCCTGATGGAAAAGGATGAGGACTGGGGCAAGCAATTTTTTTACTGGGGCAAAGACTATCACTCTTCTACTAACCCTGAGCGCAATGCGACCTGGGGAGAAGAAGCCACCGTTGATCAATTTTTTGGTTTAATGAAACGACAGTTTGTTGATAACAACATACCGGTTATTCTGGGTGAATTTTGTGCCACGCGAAGAACGGGTCAACTGGACGGTAAACAACTAGAGCGCCATCTGGCCTCCCGCGCTTACTTTCATCGCTATGTTACCCAACAGGCTCTTGCCAACGGAATGGTGCCTTTTTATTGGGATAATGGCGGTACTGGTCAATTTGCTTGTGGATTGTTCGACAGAGATGCGCTGGCAGTGGTGGATAAGACAACCATCGATGCCTTGATGGCTGGGGCAGACTTGTAAAGAGCAAAAGCGATTTTGACAAATTTTGCGTAGTAGAGGGCACTGTCAGATTATCTGGTTTTCATTATAAAGCAGCTTTGAACGCTGCCTTTCTTAAAGCGGCTTGCAGATTGAGCAAGCCGCTGGTTATGTTTACAGCAGTGGTTGTACATTACTGCTGAGCAGCAAGTCTGTTACCGCCTGTTTATTCTCTGGCGGCGTTTGCGCCACTAGCAAATCAACAAAATCAAATGATGTCACGCTGTGGGTACCTGGCTTATTGCGCTGTAGCAGGTCGCGTAATACCGCAGTGATTTTCTCATCGCCCACCAGCTCTCTTAATTGCGCAAACACCAGTGTCGCGCGGGAATACACATCAGCATTGCTGGTGGCATCTATAATAGCCGCTGTTGCAGTGAGATTGCCGCGCAGATAATGCTGATAGCGGTGGCGCTCGTAGTCGACCAAAGCCTGCATAGTAGCCTTACCAAAACGCTGCTCCACCATCACCAGCTCTGCGTACTTAGCGAGCGATTCAATTAAGAACGAACCATCGGCGTTAACCCCGTAGCCAAGGGTATGGCCAAACCACTGGTGAGCGGTTTCGTGCACCATGCGCCGGTAGCGCTGGTCAAAGCCTGCCTCGGCAGAGGGCTTGGCACGCACGGCCAGACGGTGGCTGAGCAATATCAGTTGTGGCAACGCATAGCCACTGGGGCCGAACTCAGGCGTAAATACCACGGATAATTGTGCATAGGGATAAGGCGTGAGATGTTGGGCAAACCATTCAAGCGTGTCGCTTACTGCCTGGGTATGCACCTGCTCAACTTGCACTAACGCATTACTGGCAGAATTATCGGTGAGGTTAACAAAGTTCAGCTTAACGCTTTGATCTGCTATTGCCAGGGTGTCTGGTTTGCTCGTTGCGGTTGTTGCCATCCAAACCGGAATGTTGCGGATAGGCCGCTGCGTATCATATTCACGATAAGAGCGGCCCTGCTGTTGCCATGTTTTAATCAGCCGGCCTTGTGCCAGCCCGAGTTGATCCGTTGGTGTGGAAACGATGCTCCTTACTGTAACCGGATGGGAGCCGGCCTCGGTGGCTGGCCTCGCCGTTGCGAAGGCGGTGGGTGTGGGCAATGCCAAAGGCGGCAGACCATGTTCGATGCGCTGCGCCTTATCGCGCAGGGTAAACTGCTGCACAAAACCGACATAAGGCAGCAACGGGATACCCCGTAAATAGCTAAACTCGTTGAGGAGTATCTGATGGGCCGATGGCAGCCACATTTTTTGTCCGTCCACACGCATGCTTGCCTCCAGTTGCAGTGAGGCACCGGGTAGCAAAGGGTTATTGAGTGCAAACACCTGTTGATGGAGGTGGTTATCCTGACTGACAAGCCTTGCCTGTTGCAGCGTAATGCGCTGGGGTACAAATTGATAGTGACTGCCGATGAGCACTTCGGTAATTGGCACCTGACTGGTGTTAGTCAGCTGCAGGGTGAAGGCCAGAGTCGCGGAGCGCCGTTCAGGGAAAAAGTCGACAGCGGCATCAATATGGGTGATTATCGGCTGGGCACGCTGTGCCCATTGACCAAATTGCTTTTCGTAGCTGGCTCTGAAAGCCTGCCGCGCATCAGGCGTCATGTGCGGCTTTTCTTGCTTTAAGGCCAGATGAAAACCGCATAGCGCGACGACGGCCGCGCCCAGGCACAACCAACCGGGCACAGGCAGATATCGCCAACGGTGTAGCAATAAACCAGTCCCGCGGTGACTGATTATGCTGGCGATAATCAACAGCCAAAGAATGACACCCGCCCAGAGACTAATGTAAGGCATAAACGTGTGCATGCTTCTGCTAAAGCCAATCAGGTGATCGGCCGGTTGCAGTGGTGTGCCGGCGATATCCAGCAGCGGGTGCATGATGCCAGCGAGTGCCGGCAATGGCGTAAACTTAACCAGCAGGAATAACAAGCATAAGCCGCCTGCCTTGATGGGGCTGTTCAGCAGATGATGGGCCGCTGTGCACAGGTAGCCAAAGAGTAAAACCGGCAGGCCACTCAGCAACAGTATGGTGAAGTACGCAGAAGGTTGTATCAGGCTGTCGGCCAACCCCTGCGCTACCATAACCGCAACACCGGTAGTCACGACCAGGATGAACCATACCACGCTGAGTGCAAGTAGGTGTGCGCCAATTAATTGGGCGTTTCTCACCGGCGTTGCGGCAATAATTTCAGCGGCGTCATGGCGCTGATTTTGCCAGCCAAGCTGCCAGCTCCAGAGCGCCATCAACACGCACCCGGTAAAGGGCAGCATATCCCACACCACACGATTAAGCGCATCTGAGCTGGTGGGTTCAAGCTGCGCCATCGGTTCTGCATACTCAAGCCCGGAGATCACTTCGGTGAACACAATTGACGCAAAAATTGCCAGAATGAGCGCAAAAGCCCGGCCATACATGATGGTTTGCACAGCAGCCACAATAAGGGTCACAAAAGAAGAGTAAGTCACCTCGTGTGGTGCAGAGGATGTTGAATTGTTTTTACTGCCCCTGGTAATGCGTTTCATCACCTGCAATAAGCCGGGGTGTAACGGGGTGCGTGTTGAACTTTCGCTGTTTTCAACGGCGCGGGCAGTCAGGAAAAGCCTTAGTAGTACGGCACTGACAACCAGCCAGATTATGCCATTTATCAGCACGACCAAGCTGGGTTGCCAGTTGGCCTGACCGGTATCGAATTGTTCAAAAATGGCGGTAAAACCCAGTGGGTCGAGGTACAGCATTGCATTAAAAAGTGCCGGGTTGACCACTTTACTACCGGCCAGTATGGGAGAGCCATTGATGGAACTCAACAAAGCATAACCCGTCCAGCACAGTGCAAAAAACACATACACCGGCAGCGCACTGCGCACATGCAGCACCAGATACATGGCAACTGTACTAAATAACACACAGGCCGGGATGACAATGACCAACAGGTTGAGTGCCGCGGTGGTAACAACCGAAGCATTAAACAGCGGGTGTTGTGTGAGTAGCACTAATTGTGCGACAGCCCCCGCCATACAAATAAAAGTAATCAGGGTTAAAAAAGCAATAAACCGGCTGAGACGGCGGTGAAATAGAGTGGTCGGGGTGACGTCAATAAGTTCATGCATGGCACTTAACCGGTCGCGTTGCAGTAAGGGCGGCGTTAATGCTGCGATCACTATCGGCATGGCGAGCATAACGAGGGTGGCATTAAGCATGGTGAGTCGCTTTACAAGGAGGATGTTGTCTACGCTGACGCCCTGCACCAGCAATGCAGCAAAAACAGTAAATGCCAGTATGCATAACCACACCATAGGCTGGCGCGCAAACAGTCGCCATTCGTTTAGGATAAGCATGGTGGCTTCTCTCGCTGGGCCAGTTCAAAGAAGTAACGGTCTTGTAAGGTGGCCTGAACGGGCCGGGCGTGTTTGTCGGGCGCGCAGGCATGATAAACCCGCCATTCAGGGCTGCCAAAGTGGTAGCACTCGCCGAGTAACAGGCCGGTTGATGGACGCCGCGATGTTTGCCAGGTTTTATCTGCCATGGGCGCGATAAGATGTGCCATTGGACCGCTGTCGACAATGCTGCCTTGCATTAGTATGGCGGCGTGTGGGCAGAGGTTTTCTATGTCTTCGACAATATGGGTTGATAACAGTACCAGCTTATTTTTGCTGAGGGTGATCAACATACTGTGTAGCCGCTGGCGCTCCATCGGATCAAGCCCCGCGGTAGGCTCGTCCATAATAATCAGGGTCGGATCGCCAAGCAGTGCCTGGGCAATGCCAAAGCGCTGGCGCATGCCACCAGAAAAGGTACTCACCCGTTTGCCCGCTGCGCGGGTGAGGTTGGTGAGTGTCAGCAACTCTTCAATCTGTATTGCCGCTTGTGGGCGGGGAATGTTTTTCAATGCTGCGATATGATGGAGTAGCGCCACACAACTCATGTGCGGATACACGCCAAACGCCTGTGGCAGATATCCCAGTTGCTGACGCAATGACTGGGCAGATGCCAGCACATTGATGCCATTAAACGTAATTTGACCTTTATCAGGCGTCTGTAAACAGGCCAGGGTGCGCATTAACGTGGATTTACCTGCGCCGTTTGGGCCGAGTAACCCGACCATGCCGGCGGGTAACGACAAGCTAATATCGTTTAACGCCAGAGTGCCGTCGGAGTAGGTTTTACTGATGTTGTTAAGGGTGAGCATAGGAACCTTGACTGCTGGGTATGTGAATACTGCAACCTAACCAAGGCGAGGGGAGTGGCAAAGTTGTCAATGACCAACAGTCAGGGTTTGATGATAAACGGCACAACGGCGCCCGTAAGTAGTGATGAAGGCGAGCTTATGTCGTGATTTGTATGAACAGGCCCAGAGCGAAAATCGCATTTAAAGGGCATTGACCATGGCGTGTATTTAGCATTTAATGAATATTCATGCATGGAGTGCAAAATATAGCCAGGGAGAATTCATGGCCAGCTCAATTGATTATTCTGATTATTCCTTAGAGGAATTACTCAGTGCCCGCCAAAGCATTAACGAAGACGCTTACCCCGATAACGTCGCCGAACTCGACCGGTTGATTACCGCTAAGTCGGCAGCAGGTGAACCTGAACAAGGACGTCCCTGCAAAGTAATATTTTCGGGCAATACCCGTGAGTTCTTTTCAATTTGGATTGTGAACTTATTGCTCAGCATTGCGACACTGGGGATCTATTCTGCGTGGGCGAAAGTGCGTACCAACCGTTACTTCTACGGCCATACATCCGTCGACGGCCACCGCTTTACATATTTAGCTGCTCCCCTGCAAATTCTGAAAGGCAGGGTGATTGCTGTTGTATTGTTCGCCTTATACTTACTGGCATCCACATTGAGTCCGTTTGCCAGCCTGCTGATGGCAACTGCTTTAATGTTTTTATCGCCGTGGCTGGTGTGTAAGAGTCTTAATTTCACACTTAAAATGACCGGCTACCGAAATGTGAGGTTTGCGTTTACCGGCACATACCTGAAGGCGCTGCTGGTATTTCTGATTTTTCCGGTGTTGACACTGTTTACCTTATATCTTGCGTTGCCCTGGGCGCTTAAAAAGATGGATGAGTTCATTGTCAATAACACCAGCTTTGGCAACCAAAAATTCAGCACATCATTACGTAACACCCCTTATTTTGCTTCCGGTTATGCTGCTGCTTTTACCGCAGTGGTCATCGGTTATGTTGGCGTTCTGGCGCTGATCTCTAACATGGTTGGCAATGGCGAAGGCGCAGTACCATTCGCTAATGGGATAACAATCGTCATGATGTTCCTGCTATATGTGGCGGTGTTTGCTGTCAGTAGCAGTATTTATCATGCGGTGGTGAGAAATCATATTTACGCAGTGAGTAAGCTTGATGGAGCAGCCACTTTTGGCTCTGATGTTCCGGTAGAGGGATTACTGGCATTGCGGGTGGTTAATCTGCTTGCAATAGTGTGCTCTCTGGGGCTGGCGATTCCGTGGGCGAAAATCAGAGCTGCGCACTTTTATGCCGCGCATACACAGGTAAATATACTGCCCGGAATCGATACGGTCATTGCCACACCAGAGCAAACTGCCAGTTCGACTGCTGATGAAGTGGCGACTGCTTTCGATATCGATGTGGCGTTAGGATAGTTATTATGCCGACATACAGCAAGGGGACATTGTATTTTGCCGGTAGCGCGGGCTATCAGCCGGTTCAGGTGACGCTTTCAGGAAATGGTTTATTGGTATTGTCAGATGATGGCGTTACGCAATATGCCCGCGCCAAACGTGACGAAATTTCGGTTGCCAGCAAAGTCGCAAACCTGCCACGCGAAGTTGTGTTACCGAGTAAAGACTTGCTAAATATCGAAGCTGACGAAAACCTTAATCATTGGTTGGATACCCCCGCTGGCAGTAAACAGTCGATAGAAAATGTGGCGCTCAAACTTGAGACCAGTCGGGTCTGGCTGGTGGCGAGCATAGTGCTATCCCCGTTATTGTTGTTTGGTATTTTTAAATATATGGTGCCAGCACTGGCTATTACCTTTGCTGACTTTGTTCCGGACTCATTAACGGAGGTGACATCGAGGCATACACTGGCAGTACTGGATCGTACTGTTTTATCGGCGTCGACATTACCCGATGAAACCGTCAATAAAATAAGGGCCTCTTTTTCGCCACTGTTGGCAGCATACAGTCGGGACGGTCGGCGTTATCAGGTTTTATTCCGGCAAACTGACACCATGGGGGCTAATGCATTTGCATTGCCGGATGGCACCATTGTGTTTACCGACGACATCATCGAATTGATGGGCACCGAGTCGAGTGATTTACACGCTATTTTATTACATGAAATAGGCCATGTTGAACACAATCACTCAATGCGACTGGTGGCCGAATCGCTTGCGACAACACTCATTATTACCTATTTCTTTGGCGACGTTAGTGGCCTGATAGAACTCTTTATGGGGGTGTCAGGAACAGTAGTACAAAATCAGTATTCACAGCGTTTAGAATGGGAGGCCGACGGCTTTGCGCTGGAACAAGGGGCTAAATTTGATATTGAGCCCAAAGCCTTTGCCAGTGCTATGAGTAAGATTGCTGCGGCACTGCCGCCTGATAGTCAAAGTGATCACTTTTTTAGTTCTCACCCGTTGTTGCAAGAGCGTATTAAGCGCGCGCGTGAGGCACAGCAACGTCATTACTAAAGAAAGCAAAAATGGGAGGCTGCAGCCTCCCATTGTAGAACTAATGCGTTATGCGATGTTTGCCCTCTGCTGGGTTAGTAAGCCCAGGTCAGTGACAACAAATAGTTGCGCGGCGCACCGTAATAGCCTTGTTCCCAATACAGTGACTTCAGGTATTTCTCGTCGGTGGCGTTATTCACATTAGCCGTAATGGTAATGCTGTCGTTTACCGCATAGCTTGCCATCAGATTCACCAGCGCATAGGCGTCCTGCTCGATAACAATGTCCTCTCCGGCATTGGCGTACGCGGCGGGTACCGGGCCAACATTACGCGAGGTGGCTTCCTGCCAGCGTATAGAAGTACCTACCTTAAATTTCGGCATTGACTGGAACTGGTAGGTGGCATTGATATTGACCAGCTTCTCCGGGGTGTAATCTGACACCAGTTGATCGCCGGTGATATCAAACACGGTCAGGCCCAGATTGGTTTGCAGGCCGGGTAATAGTTCGCCGGCTAAATCAAGCTCCCAACCTTTTGAGTTAAGACCGTCAGCACCGCGATAAACCTGTTCTTCAACACCGGATACCGGGTTTTGAGCAAAGCCATTGGCGACCGCTACATTGACCTGATCAATATCGAAATAGGCCACTGTCAGTAGTGCTTTATCGTCCATTAACGATGCTTTAATGCCGATCTCTTTTGATTCGCCGGTAATCGGGTCAATGCGCTCAAAGTCAGCGTTACGTTCGGTTTGCGGCGTAAAGACTTCGGTGTAGCTTACGTAGCTGTTAATGCTGTCGGTAATGGCATAAACCAGTCCGGCGTAGGGCACAAAGGCATTTTCATCGAGGGTTTCATCGATATCATAAGAAATCCCGTTAACCTCGACATTGTTAAAGCGACCACCGGCCAGCAGCGACAGCTTATTGGTAAGCGCGAAGTTACCACCAAAATACGCGGCAGTTTGTTTTTCTTCAACATCACTGCCGGTTTCACCGTCAGTGAATTCCGGGAAGGGGGTGTCACCGGTCCAGTTTTCCATTGCCGGTAGCAGCGGGAAGCCATTACCAGTATGAAAATCGTAAAGCGAGGTATCGGTGTAAGCCACTTTGGCGTAGCTGGCGCCAAACATCAGATCGTGCGACTGACCAAAGGCATCAAATGAACCGTTAACGTAAATATCGGCATAATCGTGCTGGTCGTCCAAATCGTATTCACTGCCATAACCAATTAAGCCAAGGCCTGTAGTAGGGTCGAGCAGTGTGGTGCCGGTGTCCGGGTCACGGCTCACGTAGGTGTAGAACAGCTCTGAGTCTTCGTCGGTTTCAATGCGGGTATAGTCGGCTTTTAACGACCAACCGGCACCCAGTTCCTGCTCCAGAAAGGCAAAGTAACGGGTATCGGTGACATCCCAGTTAGACCAGTCGGCAGCGGTATTGGTGCTGGTATCAAAATTAGTCGGCGTGCCGTCGGCATAATAGAGGGTGAGTGCGCCCCACATGTTCCCTTTGGCGTCGCTGGTTTGCTGACTTGCGCCCACGGTGAGCACCGTGGTGTCGGTGAGCGCGGCGCTTATTACGCCGTAAGCCACCGTTTTATCGAGCTCGTAGCGATCCAGATAGGAGTCTTTGGTTTCTTTGGCGACCACGACGCGGGCACCAACTTTATCAGACAATGGCACTGAGGCGTCTACATCCAGGCGTTTGGCGCTCCAGCTGCCCAACTGTGCACGAGCCGAAATTTGAGTATTTTCAGTGGGTTTCTTGCGTACATAGTTGATGGTTGCCGAGGGGCTACCGGTTCCGGTCATCATGCCATTGGCACCGCGCAGCACCTCTACCTTTTGGTATATGGCCGTATCAACGTCACCATGTACGTTACCGCTGAGTACCGGTAAGCCAAGGCCGTCTACCTGAAAATTGGTAATGTCAAAGCCGCGCGCAGTGTAATAAGTGCGGTCAGTTTCCACTTCTTCTACGTTCAGGCCGGTTACCGTATCAAGCACGGTGTTAACATTATTGAGGGCAAAGTCGTCGATCATCTCTTCGCCAATCACGCTGATTGACTGGGGTAAATCTTTAATATCGAGATCTAAACGGGATACATCATCGGCTTTTTTGTATAGATAGCCGCTCATGCGATCGCCACTCACCGTTAGCTTTTCGATGTCCTTGTCGTCCGGAGTGGATTGTGCGATGGCCAGAGAAGGCGTGAGAATGAGTGCTGAGGCTAAACCAAAGTAGATCGCGTGGTACTTCATGCTGTTCCTGTAAGGTAAATGATAATAGTTCGCATTATTATATTCATTGTCTCTTTGAATGCAACTACTGTGTGTACCGACTGGCGTTGAACTGCGGTGTAAAGCGACAAACAATACAGGCAAATTTACTTTCATCATTAATTTAAGTACGTTCATCATTATGCAGGTGCAGCGTTTCAGACCATTAGGCAGGCTGACCGCCGTGATCCTATACCATGAGGAATTTTGATAATGCCAGCGAGTTGGCGCAGGGTGTTGTTTGTGTTACTGCCGATAATCGCAGCCATGCTGCTTGAGTCTGCAATACGTTTTTTGTCTTACCGTCAGCCCGAGTTTACGGTGTATTTGAGTGTGCACGGGCAGTTATTTGCTGAAATGCTGCCGTTTTTTGTTGCCCATTACCTGGCGTGGCGAATACAGGGGCGCCTTAAGCTGCTTATCTGGCTCATCGGTTTTGTTGGCTATCCGCTGCTGGCAACGATGCTGGCGCATCATAGCAGCGGTTTCGCGCAATGGCATTTGCTGGGCATGCAGGGGTATTGCCTTGCGGCAGCAGCGAGTGTGCTGTGGTTTATTCATCGCCTGTCCGGACGTGTCATTCAGAGCCGCGAGAGCTGGTTGTCACGGCTGTTATCTCTCGACGCCATGGTGGGCCTGTGCTTGCTGATATGGTCATTCACCTGGGCGGGGATATTTTTGCATACCGATAATCCCATGGTGAATCAGCCGCTCGAACTGATCATCGATTTTGCCCAAATTGTCGCTGAGCTGCCGTTGTTCTGGCACTATTTCTGGCAGTTTGCGAGCCTTGCGGTAGCCTTGTTTGGCGTATATTGGTTTAACCGCTATGTGCTGATCCGGCGGCTGTTAGCCATGCATGGCGTGGTACCGTTTCTGGCCGGAGCACTGGTTTTTATATTACTGGTAAGCGCTCCTGTCTGCGCGGCTCTGTTGAACCTGCCACTCAACAGGGTAACCGATTTTACGCTCATCCCCTCTGGCAATGGCAATCCGTTTGACGCGTTTAACTATCAAATGACCTTCTGGCTTTTGGCATTTAGCTCGCCGATTATTCTCGCCTTTGAACGTAAATCGCAGGATGCCCGGCTGGCCGACATTGCGCGCCAGAAAACCCGTACCGAATTACAACTACTGCAACAACAGGTTAATCCACATTTTTTGTTTAATACCCTGAATAACTTGTATGCTTTGTGCTTGGAAAAGTCATCACAGGCACCGGACATGGTGGAAAAACTGGCCAGCTTGCTGCGCTACACGGTGTATCAGGGCCAGTCAGAGTTGGTTACACTCAGCGATGAAATCAGCTATCTGCAGGATTACCTGGCGCTACAAAAGTTGCGTCATACTGACAACTGCCGGTTTAACTGTGCGTGGCCCAGCGACAACCTGCAACGTAAAATTCCGCCGCTGTTACTCATTACTGTACTGGAAAATGCCTTTAAACATGGCATAGAGAAAGCGGCGCAACCGTGTGAACTCAATATGTCGATAACACTAAACGGCAATCGTTTATGCTTTGCCTGTGATAATCCGGTCGCCAAGGCGCGGGCCAATACGTTATTGCACACAACTGAACAGGTGACCGGCGATTCCGGTGGAATGGGACTGGATAATTTGCGCCGCCGTCTGGCGTTACAGTTTGGTGGCCGACATAGTTTACGCAGTGAGCAAGTGGGTGATCGCTGGGTTACCCGGCTGGAGATGGAGCTGGCGGCATGCTAAACACATTGATCATCGATGATGAACCGCTGGCGCATAAAGTAATTATGCATCATCTGGTGAGCCATACCGATATCAACGTAGTTAAACACTGCTATAACGCCACCGAAGCGCTTGCCTGGCTGGCGTCTGACAGCGCGGATTTATTGTTTTTGGATATTAATATGCCGGCGTTAAGCGGTATGGATATGCTAAAGGTGCTGGCTAACCGGCCGCAGGTGATTATCGTCAGTGCGTATCAGGAGTTTGCCCTGCAAAGCTATGAGCTGGATGTGACTGATTATTTGTTAAAGCCGGTGAGTGCTGAACGTTTATCCTTAGCGTTAGATAAAGTGCGCAGCCGGGTTGTGAGTGCCCCCGTACCCGCGTTGCCGCAGGATATTGTTATAAAAGTCGACCGTGAGCAGCGACGTGTGGCGCCTGGCGACATTACGTATCTGGAGGCCTATGGCAACTACGTTAAGGTATGGTGTGGCGACACCATGTTGCTGGCGAACAGCACACTTAAACAGCTGGTAGCGCAGCTGCCCGGCCAGATGTTCACGCAAATTCACAAATCCTATGTGGTGCGCAACGCGGCGGTGATTGCCAGGGACAGTGAGTCTGTGATGTTGCAAAACAAACAACGCCTGAAGGTCGGTAAATCGTTTAAAGCGGTGCTTGCCAGCTTGCTGTGAAGGTGAGAAGTTCATTGTCAACATTGCGCTTTTTTGCAAGTATAAACTGGTAACGCTGGTCATCTTACTGGTGTTGCAACAAGGACGTCGTAAACCATGCAACCAGATTATTCACAGTACAGTGCCGCCGAATTGGTTGAAGCGCTGGGCACCATCGACCAACAGGCATTTCCTGACAGAACTGCTCGCTTGCGTGAGGAAATTGCGACGCGGGATAGCCTTACCCCCGACACCGTCACGCCCGCCCCCGTTCCTGCCGATACAGCATATTCAACAGACACGCACGAGATATCCGGCAATTGGATATTGCGCTATTGGCGGGGACAAATATCGTTGCCTGTCAGTTACTGGCTGGTTGGATTAGGCGTGACGTTACTCTTCAAAATCCTGGGCTACCTGCTGGAAGTGAACGTAGAGAGAGCAAATTCCCGCAGTGAGCTGGGACTCTACCTGCTTAGCATTTATCCGTTGCTGCTGATTGTTCTGACCTGGCAATCCGTTGGGCTGTTTCGGTCTGCGTTGAATCATCCGGCCCGTGGCGGCACTGTTGGGTGGTCTGTTGCGGCTATTTTTATGCTTTGTGTAGGCCTCGTTGTGTTCAGTGTGGATGCTGTTCGTAACGGTATCCCGATCATCAAAGAAGGCGTCGAGTTGGTCTTTGATGACAATACTGCACCTGCAACATCGCTAAGGGTGCTTAATCAGGGCACTGAAATTGAGTTATATGGCGGCATTGAAGTTGGCTCTGAGGTGATGCTGGAAGCGGCGCTAAAGGCTCATCCTGAGGTAAACCTGATTCATTTACACAGCGTCGGCGGGCGCTTGTTAGGGGCTCTCAGACTGGCCGATGTCATTCGTCGGTATGGTTTGACGACCTATGTAAAAGAGACCTGTTACTCATCTTGCACTGTGGTGTATTTAGCCGGTAAAACAAAATTGCTTGGGTCAGATGCCAACTTGTATTTTCATTCTGCTTCTATCGGCGGAGCGTCGATGCACAACAATGCCGACTTAGGACAAGCCCTGTTCGACGCTTATGCCGATGCCGGTGTGGCTGACTGGTTTATCTATAAAGTACAAAAAGTCCCTAATCAGGAATTTCTCAACCCTTCTCACAGCGAGTTAATGAAGGCGGGAGTGGTTGACCGCATTGTCGATCCCGATCAGTTCGGATTTAGCGTGATGGACAGCGCTGACTCCATTACCACCGAGAGTGTTGAAGCAGGCTTGCTAACTCAGGATTTCATGGTGGCCATGAAAGCGCAGGACTCCATGACCTTTGCAGATATGCTTGCCGTCAATCTGGATGGCATGCGTGAAGGCTTGCCGCTGCAAAAGCTGAAGCGCGAAACGGCCCGGCTGCTGGACAATCGGCTGCCGTTCTATTTTGCTCATGCAAGTAATGAAGCCTTGGTAAGCTACTGGCAGGTAGTGATCGATAAGATGGACGCACTCAGTAACCATTCACCACTGGGTTGCGCTGCCATTGCGTTTCCCGAGGCAGTACCTGAAACGCATCATAGCCCTGAGGTTTCTTACAACCTCAGAGCGCGTGAGTTGGCCGCGTTAGCCAGGGTGATAAACAGTCTTAAACAGGACAGAGCAGGTTACACCGCTGCCCAACAGCAGGCGTTAATTTCAGCGTTGCTTGACAAGATACAGCAACAGCAGCCGGTGTTCTTAGATGTCTATACCGAACCTGAGGCATATTTGGGCCAGGCAGACCTGTTGTGTCAGGCCTCAATCGCCATGCAAAGGGGCTTCCTGGACTTTGATACTGCGGTGGCAGGGCAGTTGCTAAGAAGCATTTATACACAATAGTGCCAGCTATGGTGTCGAAAGATATTTTACACAGCAGATATCGAGGGCCCGACGCGTTAGCTGGCGACGCAAGTCCGGATACGGCGGTCTTGAGCCGGGGCGATTAGCGCAGCGGACCAGTCAGGCTTTCATGGCGAGTCTGGTCAATTTATCCTTGGTGTTATGAAACAGAACACGAAAACAATGGAACCTATCTAAGAACACCCGGTCTTATTTATGCTCACCCATTCACATGACGTGTTGAGTACTACCTTCCATTCTAACAAGGATTCGTTATGCAATTATTTCGGCTTTCGCCGCTTCTCGCGTTTTTTTCAGTGCCGGTATTTTCCGCGCAAAATGAAATTTCTGTCGGTATCTCCGACCTCGATGATTATGGCAATCAGTTCGTGGGCGTTGAGTACCGGCGCTACTTGTCGGATATTCAGCCAGGTGCGGCGCCCTACTCATTATCTCCTTATTTAAATAAGCTCAGCAGTGTCTACGGGCGCTATTTCAGTGTGGATAATTTTGATTTGTATGAGCTTGGCAGTGAGTGGTTTGTGGATGACAAATGGGTGGTGCGTGGCAATATTCGCTACGCGGATTACCCGCAGCGCGACTATCTCTACACCGCCCGTAATAATTATCTGTCAGCGCGAGTGGACAGCGGCTATTTTATTACGCCAAACTGGCAGGTTGGCGCAGGGTTGACCTACGAAACACTGGATATATCTTATCGGGAGCAAAGCCGAACGCTTAACGAGTCGATCGTCAGCCTGTTTGGGCGGTACACCAATATTAATGACGGAACGGGTTGGGATGTTTTGATGACGGCGTACTACAATGATTCTGCCCGTGTCGAAGTGGATGCGGATTACTACTTTAGCCCGCGTTTTAGCCTGGGCCTTGCCTATAATACCGAAGTGTTTGTTGATGATGCACCGTATTCGGAAGGTGACATGGTCGAGGTGAAAATGGATTACTGGCTTACCAAAGGCTGGTCGCTGGAAGCTGGGATAGGGGTTCACCCCGGTGCATCAGAGTTTGGTTTGGCGACTGTCACTCTGGCCACCCGACTGCGCTTTTAGCTCGGGTATATCAGGCAGCGGGGCAGGGCTGCCTGCCCGCAACCAGCACACAGACAGTCAGCGTAAGCTTTGCAACTGATTCACCTGCAGCGGAAAGCTTTTGGTTGCCGTCATTAACGCTAAGCCAAAACCCGGGCCTTCGTTTTCCAGTGAGGAGGATGGCAGGTAATAGCGACTGTTGATGTCTGTGGTATATAACGCAGCATCAATGAGTTGCCACTTGCCCTGGTACCAGACTTCTGTCCAGGCATGGCCGAAGGCGCCTACCTGTTCGTTTTCATCCATGATTACGGTGCCCAGAATCAGTCGCGCGTCGAGCCCTAAAGCCCGGGCCAGCGCTGTTGTCAGGACTGCATATTCGGTGCAATCGCCGGCACGCTGGCTGGCAACAACTGACGCAAAATTGAAACCATGAATGTAGGTAGGTTCGTTAATATATTCATTCACGTAAGCTGGGATCGCCTGTAGTCCGGCATCCCGTTGCGGCTTAAAACCATTGATAAATGCCTGGGTTGCGCTTTCGTCAATGTCGATAACAAAACTGCTTAGGCGGTACTGTGGCTGCCGACTTCCGCTGAATTGTGGCTGTTTGCCCATGGCGATAGCCAGCCTTGTCGGGCTGAGCTGGGTAGCACTGATACCAGCATAGTCCTGCAGTTTTGCCATCGCTACTGCGGCATTCTGCACGGTTAGCTCAAAATGGATAATGTCTCCCAGCGGCTGATAATCAGGCGCATTGAGCGTGACCGGAATTTGTGCCAGCGTCGGCACCGACTGGGCGCGGGTGCTGCACGACAGCACCAGTAAAAGAATGGCTAAAACGACTTTCATGGCAGGACTGGCTCGCCCTTCGAATAGATCCGCTTCATTAGCAGTTTCATGCCCGCTTGTTCCAGGGTGCCAACATCAAACATGCCGTTGTCTTCAGCTTTCAGCGTCATGGTCAGCGGCCCCATGTCAAGCCTGAGGTTCGCCGCGGGGTTATCCTCAATTTTACTGACCATCACTTCCAGCGCCGCGGTAGGATCGGCATCAGGCACCCACATTCGAAACGCGGCAGACTGTTCTTCACTGGCCAGCAAGCCGGCGGTTTCGGTGTAACTGCCATACCCCGAAATCAACGGGCCATTATAATTGAGTGGTGCTTCTATGGCTTTGCCTTGCATCTCGCCACTTACCATCCAGCTTTCTTCGCCGGGCTGAATCGCGAAGTTACTCGATAACGTGCCATTATCCACCGAATATTCGGTGCCGTTAATCAGAGTCCCGTCGGCGCGGCTCCACTCGGTGCCGACGCTGTCAGTGCGGGATACTGATACTTCATCTACTGGCACCAGCATTGCCGAATGAACGTTAACTTCGATATCGCCATCCTGATCAACGGTAAATCGCTCGCGGCTAAAACCCAGCGGCATGTCATTGAGGCTAAGCTGATACACAGCGTCGAAAAACTGTGGATTGGTATTATGTTGCGCAAAGGCCTCCACAAAACTTTCAAATACGGCAAGGAAGGTTGCCTGATAACCGGTTTCGTTATGAATACATATCTGCAGGCTTTGTTCCGTTTGGGCCGATAAGCCTTTAATAACGCCAGAGACCGTATCGCTGCCTTCGCCAAGATTATAAAGAGTATCAAGCTGCAGATAAGGCGTGGCGCCTGTCACGCCGGCATCAACCGCTAAATTAAACTGGCTGGTAAGTGCTTTTTGGTTGAGCGCCGCAGCGCCTTGCAGACTGTGCTGCACGATGGCATGCAGTGAGTTAGCCGGGCCGTCAAATTCGGTAAAGGCATAGCATTCAACGAGCGATGCCAGGCCAATATCAATAGTGTAATACCAGGTGCCTTCAGTACTTTCCTGTTGTGTGGCGTTGCCTTTAATCCGGGCGTCAACATTGAGGGCTTCGATGGTGAGCTGGCTGGTCGATTCAATCTCAGTCTCGCGTTCCATGGCCTGTTGAAACCATTCAGGAAATTCGTTTAAATTCACTAACAAATGAGCGGTCGATGGAGCGCTGAATACCAGCGGCAACGCGCAAAAAAGTACACTATATCTGAGCTTCATGATGGGCCTCTCCCTGATTTCTTACCGCGGGTTCCCGTGCAGTTAGCGGCAAGTTATTTATGTTGCATTGAGCGCTAAGATAACGGATGCGTGTGGTCTTATCCAGTCAATTTATGGCCACATTGACGTTATTTAATCTCAGGCTGCATTAAAACCACTGCGGGTAAAATCGTCTGTTAACCCCTTTATGGGCTGTTGGTCGTACAATCACTTGTGCCCGATATCAAGCTTGGGTAATTTGGGCAAACACTATGTCGTGCAGCACAGGTAACCAAAATGGTGATAAATTTTATAAAATTGAAGCGAGCGCTCGCGGTTTTGCTGGCGGTGGGGATGAGTACTCAGGCAACCGGCGCAGACGGTGACGGTGAGGTTATACAAGCGCCTCAACAATTTGTGTCAGAACACAAAGGTCAGTTTAATGGCCAGAAGATTAATTATGACGCCATTGCCGGCGAAACTTACCTGCGTGATATCGACGGTAATCCTACTGCCAGTATTTTCTCCTTTGCGTATGTTAAGCAGCGCGCCGATGCGACGCAGCGACCGGTGACCTTTGTTTGGAATGGCGGCCCGGGTTCGGCTTCCGTGTGGCTACATATGAGCGGCCTGGGCCCTTCGTTTGTAGAGGTTCCCTCCGATGCGACGCATCCGGGGTTACCACCCTACACACCTAAAACATCGGCCAGCTCTATCATGGATGTGACTGACTTAGTCTTTATCGATCCTGTGGGTACCGGTTTTTCACGAGCGGTAGGAGAACATGAAGGGAAAGAGTTTTGGGGACTCAAAGAAGATGCTGAGTCGATGGCGTCGTTTATTCGCACCTGGATGACCGAGAATAATCGCTGGGGATCGCCGATTTTTATTCTGGGTGAAAGTTACGGTACCACCCGGGCTGCCTATGTGGCCAACCTGCTGCAAAAAGACATGAAGATTAATCTTAACGGCCTGGTATTTGTGTCTCAGGCGCTGGATTATCAGGGCTCATCGCCGTATATCGCCGACAATCTTATTTCCTATGTAACCTATGTGCCGACGATGGCGGCCACCGCGTTGTATCATGGCAAAGTGCAGCCGCAGCCAGCCAGTCAGGCGGCGTTTTTGCAACAAGCCCGTGAGTTCGCTAACAACGAATTGCTGCCTGGTTTGTTCGCGGGAAATCAGTTAGCGCCAGCAACGCGCACTAAGTTGGTTAAGCGCCTGGCGTATTTCACCGGGCTCAGTGAAGCTTATGTTGAGCAGGCTGATTTACGTATTAGCGCGCGTCGTTTTGCCAAACAATTGTTGCGTGATAGCGGTGAAACCGTGGGCCTGTTGGATGCACGATATGTTGGCGACGAGCGTGATGACACCGCCGAGGCAACCAAGCGCGATGCAGCGTCTGCGGCAATATCCGCGGCGTTTAATAGTGCGCTGCAAGTGTATATGCGTAATCAGTTAAACATCGATTGGACGCGCCCTTACTTATCGCCAGCAGATCCCAACCTTCGTCGTTACTGGCGCTATCGCACTAAAAAAGACGGCAGTGCCTGGGAGCCAGCCTATGTAAACACAGCCGGAGAGTTATCTGAAGCACTGCGGATTAATCCTGCGCTAAAGGTGCTGGTGGCTTCGGGTTATTATGATTTGGTAACGCCATTTTTTGACGCTGAATATACCCTCAACCGGCATGGGATTCGCAGCGAACAACTTGCCTATACCTACTATCAGGGAGGGCACATGATGTATGTTAACAGTGAGGCCAAAACGCAACTGTTTAGCGATATTCGTCAATTTATTACCCGGCAATCGCTAGCGGGCCAGTAATGTTTATTCGGCGCAGACACAAAAAACCGGCTAGCGCACAACGCTAGCCGGTTTTTTATTACAGACAATGATTGCCCGGTATTACTTACTTCGCTAAGTCAGTCAGCATGGTTTCCAGGGTGACCTGATCGGCCGCAAACTGGCGAATCCCCTGTGATAATTTCTCGGTGGCCATTTGGTCTTCGTTCATATCCCAACGGAACTGCGCTTCAGTCAGTGCCTGCGGTGCTGCTTGTGGCGCATCGTTAGGCGTTAACTTGCGCGGCAAAGGCGCCTCGGTATTGGCCAGTTCGTCAAGCAATCCGGGGCTGATGGTCAGGCGATCGCAACCTGCCAGTTCCTGAATCTCACTTATGTTACGGAAACTCGCGCCCATAACGATGGTGTCGTAGCCATGTAATTTAAAGTAATCATAAATGCGGGTGACTGATACAACACCCGGATCGTTCGCACCACTAAAGTCGGTATCTGGCTGAGCAGCTTTATACCAGTCTAGAATCCGGCCTACGAAAGGCGAAATTAAGAACGCGCCTGATTCAGCGCTGGCGCGCGCCTGGGCAAAGGAAAATACCAGCGTAACATTGGTTTTAATGCCCTGAGCTTCAAGAATTTTAGCGGCCTGAATACCTTCCCATGTGGCAGCAATCTTGATAAGTACGCGGCTGGTATCAATACCCTGGTCGCGATATAACGACAGCAGGTGGTTGGCTTTTTCGACCGTGGCTGCCGTATCAAACGACAGTCGTGCATCGACTTCGGTCGACACATAACCCGGTACTTGTTCCATCAGTTTTGCGCCAATCAGCACCGCCAGTTTGTCGGCAGCGACCGCTGCGATGTCATCAGTAGCACCTTGATCTTTGGCCCAATTTACGGCTTCAATTGCCAGCGGACGGTACTTTTCTATCTGTACAGCTTTTAACAAAAGCGACGGATTTGTGGTGGCATCCTGTGGTTGATATAATTTAATTGCTTCAAAATCACCGGTGTCAGCGACAACGGTAGTCATCGATTTAAGTTGCTCTAATTGGGTCGTCATATCTTTTCCATTTTCAATTTTTTCAATAGGTTAAGAAACTTTTAACGCCTTTGCTTGTCACGTGGTTGTGGGGTGGGTAAAGCGCCGCCAACAACCCCGCAGAAGCAAAATTTTATAAGGGTAATACTGTTAATATTAATTTTATATTACCTTTACATTTGCCTATTATTGATATTATCATACAATTAAAATTTATTGGCTAATTTTGTTAGCAGTTAGTGGAATTAAATTATTATGTCTCGTTATACATTAGGGCTCGATTATGGCTCTGATTCAGTCAGAGCATTGTTAGTAGACGTAGCGACCGGCGCAGAGCTGGCCAGTCATATGGTCAACTACCCGCGTTGGGCAGAAGGTCGCTATTGCGAACCAGCGCGCGATCAGTACCGTCAACACCCTCTGGACTACGTAGATAGCCTGGTTGAAGTGGTTAATGCACTGTGGAGTAAAGTCCCCGCAGGTACGGCTGAGAAAGTGGTCGGCCTGAGTTTTGATACTACCGGTTCAACACCTGTAGCGATTAATGCCGACGGTGTGCCACTGGCACTTACTGATGAGTTCAGTGAAAACCCCAACGCGATGTTCGTGTTGTGGAAAGATCACACTGCGCTTAAAGAAGCCAGTGAAATTACCCAGGCAGCCAACAACAACGATGTGAACTATCTGTCGTACATGGGCGGAATTTACTCATCAGAATGGTATTGGGCTAAAGTCCTGCATATCTACCGTCAGGACGCCGCCGTTAAAGCAGCAGCGCATAGCTGGGTGGAACATTGCGACTGGATGACAGCGTTGATGTGTGGCACGACGCATCCTTCTCAATTGCAGATGGGTCGTTGTGCAACAGGCCACAAGTTGATGTGGAACGAAGCCTGGGGCGGATTCCCGCCGAATGACTTTTTCAACTCGGTTGACCCGTTATTGGATGGCCTGGTTGATACGCTTAACCCAGCCACCCAAACCAGTGATCAGGTAGCCGGTAAACTTACCGCTGAGTGGTCGCAAAAACTGGGTCTGCCAGAAGGCATTGTGGTGGGTTACGGTGCTTTCGATTGCCACATGGGCGCGGTTGCAGCCAATGTGCGTGAGGGCGTTCTGACTAAAGTTATGGGTACGTCTACCTGTGATATTACTGTGACTACGCCAGAAACACTGGGTGAAACTTGTGTTAAAGGGATATGTGGCCAGGTTGATGGCTCGGTAATTCCTGGCCTGATTGGCTTAGAAGCGGGTCAGTCTGCCTTTGGTGATTTGTATGCCTGGTTCAAAAACCTGGTACTGTGGCCAACCAATAACTTATTGCATGAGTTAATGGAATCCGGTGCTGATGAGTTGGCGTCTAAAATTGAAGCGGTAACTTTGCAGCGCTTATCAGCCGATGCGGCGCAATTGCCTGTGAGCGCAACTGATATTAGTGCGCTAGACTGGGTAAATGGCCGTCGTACGCCTGATGCCGACCAAACTGTGTCGATGGCGATTACCGGTATTAAGATGGGCGCCGACGCACCGCAACTGTTTAAAGCGCTGGTAGAAGCAACGGCCTTTGGTGCTCGTGCGATCACGGAGCGTTTCCGTGAAGAAGGCGTGCCGATAAATTCCGTTGTTGTGATTGGCGGTATTTCCAAGAAGTCTGATTACGTCATGCAAACGTGTGCCGACGTCTGGAACTGTCCGATCGATGTGTTAGAAAGCGAACAGAGTTGTGCCCTGGGTGCCGCCATTATGGCTGCTGTGGCCGCTGGCGAATACCCAACCGTCGCCGCTGCTCAGGAAGTAATGGCGTCGCCTGTTTGTAAACAATATCTGCCTGATGCTTCGCGCGTTGGCATCTACGACGAGCTGTACCAACAATACAAAACCCTTGGCGCCTATGTCAGCGGAGGTAAAGCATGAGTTATAAAGAATTAAAACGTGAAGTATACGAAGCCAATATGGAGCTGGAGCGCCGTAACCTGGTTATCTATACTTTTGGTAACGTGTCACAGGTTGATCGAAATAAGGGCGTGGTGGCTATAAAACCCAGCGGCGTATCTTATGATCAGATGAAACCCGAAGACATTGTGATTGTTGATTTAGAAAACAACATCGTTGAAGGTTCTATGCGTCCTTCTTCAGACACCAAGACGCACACGCACTTATATCGTGCGTTTGATTCGATTGGCGGTGTAACCCACACGCACAGCACCTACGCCACTGCGTGGGCGCAGGCACGCCAGAGTATTCCGTGTCTGGGCACAACACATGCTGATTACGTGCATGGTGAAATCACCTGCACGCGAGACTTAACCGACGAACAGGTTAACGGTGACTACGAAGAAGAAACCGGTATTCAAATTACGGATGCATACGTGGATCGCGACCCGGCAGCAGCACCGATGGTTATAGTGGCCGGACATGCGCCCTTTACCTGGGGTAAAGATGCCGCACAATCGGTTTACCACGCTGCGCTGCTGGAAGAGATTGCCAAAATGGCCTATCTGACGCGCACCCTAGATCCTAATGCTGCGAAATTAAATCAGGCAGTATTAGATAAACATTATTTACGCAAGCACGGTAAAGACGCCTACTACGGCCAAAGTTAACTACCTGCAAGCCCTTTATTGATAGAGGACAGATTATGACTACAGTACAAAAAGAAGTTTGGTTCATCACCGGCTCACAGCACCTATATGGTCCGCGCGTGCTGGAAGAAGTTGCAGGTAACAGCCAGGCACTGGCTGCTGGCCTGAATGAAAATAATTTACCGGTTAAGATTGTTTATAAAGATACCGTTAAATCAGCAGCAGAAATCCATCAGGTGTGTCAGGCGGCAAACGCGGCTACCAACTGTGTGGGTGTGATCCTGTGGATGCACACGTTCTCGCCAGCTAAAATGTGGATTGCGGGTCTGAATGAACTGCAGAAACCATGGTTGCACCTGCATACTCAGTTTAATGCCGGTCTGCCTTGGAGCAGCATCGACATGAACTACATGAACACGCACCAGAGCGCCCACGGAGACCGCGAATTTGGTTTCATCGGCAGCCGTATGCGCAAAGAGCGTAAAGTTGTGGTTGGCCACTGGCAGAACCCTAAAACTGTTGCGCAAATCGACGGTTGGTGCCGTGCTGCATTAGGTTTTGCTGAGTGTAAATCACTGAAAGTGGTTCGTTTTGGTGACAACATGCGTAACGTAGCGGTCACCGAAGGCGACAAGGTTGCGGCGCAAATTACTTTTGGTTACGAAGTACACGCTCATGGCTTGCAAGAGCTGGCAGACGTTGTTGACGGTATCAGTGACGGTGATGTTGCTGCGCAGCTTGACGCCTACCACCAGGATTACGACGTAAGCAAAGAACTAATGACCGATGATTACCAGCGTGAGCGTTTGATGAAAGAAGCGCGTCTTGAGCTGGGCATGGAAAAGTTCTTTAAAGACGGCGGTTTTGGTGCCTTCACCAACTGCTTTGAAAACCTTGCTGGTCTGAGCGGCCTGCCAGGTCTTGCTACTCAGCGCCTTATGTCGAAAGGCTATGGTTACGGTGGCGAAGGTGACTGGAAGACAGCCGCAATGGTTCGCACCATGAAAGTCATGGCACAGGGACTGGAAGGCGGATGTTCTTTCATGGAAGACTACACCTATAACTTTACCGGCGGTATCGATCAGGTATTAGGTGCTCATATGCTGGAAATTTGTCCGTCGATTGCGGGTAAAAAGCCACGTCTTGAAGTGCATCGTCATACCATTGGTGTGAAATGTGATGTGCCACGTCTGTTGTTTGCCGCTAAAGCGGGTCCGTCTATCAACGTATCGCCTATCGATATGGGTAATCGTTTCCGCATTCTGGTTAACGAAGTCAACACCGTTGACCAACCAGAAAGCACACCGCACCTGCCAGTAGCCTCAGCGCTGTGGGAGCCTAAGCCAAATCTGGAAGTTGCAGCCGCAGCCTGGATCCATGCTGGTGGTGCTCACCATGCGGCATACAGCCAGGCGCTTAGCTCAGAGGTGATCGAAGACTTCGCAGATATGGCGGGTGTTGAGACGGTGATTATCGACGGTAACACCGACCTGCGTTCGTTTAAGTCTGAACTGCGTTATAACGCGGCTTATTATCAGCTTAAGCAAGGCATCTAATCGACCTGTTAGCTCACTGATACGGTGAGCTAACAACATCGAAATACGAGACATAGTAATATAACGGCAGACATAACGTGTTAAGTTTGCCGTTATTTTTTGGATCGTACAGTTGAGGATGAGCTATGGTTGATTTAAGCGTATACGAAGGGATTGTTTTTGACATGGATGGCACGCTGGTGGACTCTATGCCAGCCCATATGGAAGCATGGCGACACGCATGCGAACACTATGGCTATCCGTTTGACCTTGAGTATATGAATTCTCTGGGGGGCGTGCCCACGCGCCAAACGGTGGTCATACTCAACGAAAAATTTGGCGTTAACCATGACCCCTCAGCGGTTGCTCAGTACAAGCGTGAAGCATGGGAAGCGATGAAGTTAGAGCCGGTACTTATTGAATCTACCATGGCCGTATTCGAACATTACAGACCCAGCATGGCAATTGGCATTGGCACGGGTGCAGAACGTTCCCACGCAGAGCACTTATTGTCGGCCCATGGTCTACTTGCACGTATTGACTCGCTCGTAACCGCCACCGATGTCAGCAACGGCAAACCCCACCCAGAAACATTTTTAACCGTCGCCAGGCAGATGGGCATTGAACCTGATAAGTGCGTAGTGTTTGAAGACACAGACATTGGCTATCAGGCTGCCAGAGACGCAGGCATGGACTGTATAATGGTTAAGGATGGCAAAATACAAGCGTAATAAGCTTGCATTTCTCCCCTTAATTGTAATATAAAAGTATAAAAATTATTATGGGAATGTAAAACATGTCGCTATCTTCACCAGCGTTGCAACTCTCAACACTATTTTCTCGCCCTGCTAAGCAAACCAAGTGGTTTGTTGCTGGCGTGCTAACACTTACATTCGGCTATGCAAATCAGGTAATGGCCGACGAAGGACAAACTATGACAGCTAAGCCCAGCGCAACAGTTAGCGCTTATGGCGCGCTCAGTGATGCGACGCCGGTTCAAAAAGTGACACTCAAAAACAGTAATAATATTGAAATCGATGTGATCAGCTATGGCGGCATTATCACCCGTATGATGGTACCCGATGCCAAGGGTGTCCCTGGTAATATCGTCTACGGTATGGAAAGTATCGAAGAGTACGAACAGGGTAATCCCTATTTTGGCGCTTTGATTGGTCGTTACGGCAACCGTATTAAAGACGGTAAATTTACCCTTTTTGGTACTGAGTATCAGTTAGCCAGAAATGACGGTGACAATCATTTGCACGGTGGTGTACAGGGCTTTGATAAGAAAGTCTGGAAAATGACCCCGTTTGCTAATGAGCAAAGCGCGGGTGTTGTACTGACACTGGTAAGCCCGGATGGCGATCAGGGCTACCCTGGCGAACTCACCACAGAAGTGACGTATACGCTAACCAACAACAATACGTTAGATATGCAGTATATTGCGACAACTGATAAACCCACCGTGGTGAATCTGACTCAGCATTCATACTTTAACCTCGCTGGTGAGGGCACCATTTTAGATCATGAGCTGCAAATCAACGGCGAGTATATTACGCCTGTAGATAGCGGCCTGATCCCCACCGGTGAGCTTATGCCAGTGGCCGGTACACCGTTTGATTTTACCACGGCAAAAACCATTGGTGCGGACATCAACGCTGATAATGAACAGCTGGCCCGTGGTAAAGGCTATGACCATAACTATGTGATCAAAGACACTGTGGACAGTGAGCTTATCGAAGCGGCAAATGTGTATGACCCATCCAGCGGTCGTGTATTGCGCGTGTTAACCGAGGAGCCAGCGGTGCAGTTTTATTCAGGCAACTTCCTTGAAGGTGCAACATCCGGTTTTGGTCAGGAACATATTTTCCGCGGTGCGTTCTGTTTAGAGCCGCAGCATTATCCTGATTCACCCAATCAGCCGGCATTTCCGAGTACAACATTGTTGCCTGGTGAAGTGTATTCAACCCGTATCGTTTACGAGTTTGATACCAAGTAAATTCTCAGAGCAGTATATTCTTAGTCATAAGAGTGTTAAACAATGTTCAAAAACCGTCTCATTCTGACATTGCAAATTGTTGTTGTGGGTCTGTTCATGCAGGCCAACGCAACCACACAAGCGCTGTTTAGCCTGAAGAGTCCTGACAGCGCTTTGACGATGGACCTGACCATCAGCGAAGCGGGTGCGTTGCAATATCAACTCAGTCGTCATGGTGAGACGGTCATTAAGCCCTCACGGCTTGGTATCGAGCTAAATAATACGCAGTTTCTTGACGCTCTTAGCGTAGCTGAGCCTGGCGAACAAAGCATGGTGCATCATCGCTATGAGCTTATACATGGCAAGCAAAGCCTTATTGAATACGCTGCTACAGAACGTGCCGTAACGGTAACGAACAACGAAGACAATCAGTTAACGTTGCGTTTTCGCTTAAGCAACGACGGACTGGCGTACCGCTATGAGCTGGGTGGTGAATCTGCGGACGACAGGGTGGTAACGCAGGAGCATTCCGCTGTCAGCTTTTATGCCTCAACGGAAGCCTGGTTACAGCCTAAAGCAGCTGCCCAGTCCGGCTGGATGAACACTAATCCCTCCTATGAAGAGGAGTACCTGAGCGGCAAGGTCACCGACCTCACACCAGCGTTTGACCATGGTTGGGTGTATCCGGCGCTGTTCAAATATAACGACCATTTTGTGTTGCTGTCTGAAGCGGGTATACCAGCAGGCTATGCGGCTTCACATTTAATCTCAGACAACCAGGGCAATGTCACACTAAGCTTTCCGCATCCGGCTGAAACGGTCACGAATGGTGCGTTACTGCCGCAAGCATCATTGCCGTTTCATTCCCCCTGGCGCTTAGTGTTGGTCGGTGATTTGGCAAGCATAGCCGAGTCGACACTGGGCACGGATCTCGCCGAGCCTTTAGCATTAGCTAAAACCGGATTTGTCAAACCGGGGGTGGCTGCATGGAGCTGGGGACTGCTGAAGGACGATTCGGTTGTTTATCCGGTGCAAAAGGAATTTATAGATTATGCAGCAGATATGCGCTGGCCCTACGTATTGGTTGATGTTAACTGGGATCAAAATATTGGCTATCAACGGATTGCCGAGTTGGCCGACTACGCCAGGCAAAAGCAGGTGCGGTTATGGCTCTGGTATAACTCATCCGGAGCCTGGAATCAAACCGTCTACAGCCCTAAAAGTGCGTTACTGACCCGCGCTGACAGACGCACTGAATTTGCCCGTTTACAACATATGGGCATCGCGGGTATTAAAGTCGACTTTTTCCCGGGCGACGGCGCTGCAGTATGGGATTATTTCAAAGGTATTTTACGCGATGCTGCAGACTTCGATCTGATGGTGAATTTTCATGGCGTGACATTGCCACGTGGGTTACAACGTACTTACCCTAATCTGATGACTGCCGAAGCAATTAAAGGCCAGGAAATGATCACGTTTTTCCAGGACTTTGCCGACCGTCAGGCGTATCACGCTACGCTGCAGCCATTTACCCGTAATGTGTTTGACCCGATGGATTTTACGCCGCTGGTTCTGGGCGATATTCCGAATATAGAACGCCGCACCAGTAATACTTTTGAGCTGGCCGAAACCATTTTATTTTATTCCGGCGTGCAGCATTTGGTTACGACGCCTGCACAAATGGCCAACGTGGAGCCGCATGTCAAAGCGTTCTTACAACACCTGCCCACCACCTGGGACGAAACCCGTTTTATTGCGGGTTATCCGGGCGAGTATGTGGTGATGGCAAGACGCAAGGGTTGCCAGTGGTATATTGCTGGGATCAATGCACAGTCAGCTCCCCAACAGGTGGTGATATCAAAGAATGATTTTCCGTTAGCCAAAGCTAAGCTTTTAACCCAGGGCAAAACACCGCGCGATACCGAGCAGCACATACACGCCAACGGTGACGTAACGCTATCAATAGCACCAAACGGTGGTTTTGTACTCACGACTCAAAGAGAGAAAAACTATGATTGCGAAGTCGATTAAACGACTCGGAGCAGGCGTATTGCTGTGCGCAACCCTTATCGGTTGCAACAGCACAGAACAAACGGCTGCCTCCAAAACAGAATCTGTTGCTAAATCGGCCGATGAAAATGCCACCCAGGCGTCCGGTATTTTTACCAATCCGCTCTTTCCCAATGGTGCCGATCCATGGTTGGAATACTGGGACGGCAATTACTACCTGACCACGACAACCTGGACCTCGCAATTGGTCATGCGTAAGGCGCCAACGCTGGCTGGTCTTGCTGATGCAACGCCGGTAAATGTATGGTCGTCAACCGACCCGGATCGCTGCTGTAATTTCTGGGCGTTTGAATTTCATCGCCTCAAAGGACCCAACGGCTATCGCTGGTACATGATGTATACCGCCGGTCGCGATGGCACGCTTGACTACCAACACCTCAATGTATTGGAAAGTGTTGGTGATGATCCGATGGGACCATACCAGTACAAAGGCGCGTTAATGCCGGGTATCTGGAATATCGATGGAAATTATTTAGAGCATAACGGTAAGCTTTATGTCATCTACTCGCAGTGGCGAGGTGATACTCAGCTTAACATTATTGCGGAAATGGAAAACCCCTGGACATTGAAAGAAGATCAGGAACACATGGTACTTACCACCCCTGAACTCGACTGGGAAATCAGTGGCCGAAAAGTCACCGAAGGCGCAGAAATACTGCAGCGTAACGGGCGTACTTTTATGACCTACTCAGCCAGCTTCTGTAACACGCCGGATTATAAACTGGGCTTACTCGAACTGGTCGGCGACGATCCAATGAATCGCGATCACTGGAAGAAGTTCCCTGAGCCGGTATTTACCCGCACCGAAACTGTGTTTGGCCCAGGTCACAATGGTTTCTTTACTTCGCCGGATGGCACTGAAGAGTGGCTGGTGTATCACGGTAATGACTCAGTAGAGCATGGTTGTAGCGCGACGCGTTCACTGCGCGCGCAGAAGTTTACCTGGAACGATGCGGGTGAGCCGGAATTTGGTGAGCCACTGACGCCGGGCGTCGAAGTTGCGCCGCCTTCTGGTGAAAATGGCCCGCTGGTTACCCGCGTGCAAGGACAGCGCTATCAGCTGATGAATTCTACCAGTGAGCTGTGTCTGGACATCGCCGCTGACCCTGAAGATGCCCGCGCAGTGCAGCGCCAGTGTGCCGGCACTAACGGTCAGTGGGTACTGGACTCAACCACAGATGGGTTTGTGCGTCTGGCCAATCGTGAAGACAGTAAGTTTTTGGAAGTGGCGAACTGTAGTACTGCTGATAACGCCCGCGTGCAATCTGCCGCATGGCGCAACAATTATTGCCAGCAGTGGAAGGTAGAGGCCGGTATTGATGGCAATGTAACGCTGACTAACCGTTACTCAGGTAAGCCTCTCGCGGTGGCGGGCTGCTCTGCGTCGGCTAATCAGGCCGTATTGCAACAAAACGCTGACAGTGCCTGCACCCAGTGGCAACTGCGCCCAATGGGCGAAGTAGCGCTGATGAACCAGCAAAGTGGTAAAACGCTGGCTATGAATGGCGACAACGTTGAGCAACAGGCGTTTGATTACAAAGACGAGCAAAGCTGGTTGTTTGTACCCACCGATACGGGCTATCTGTCACTTAAACAAGCCAGCGACAGTGAAGTGTGTGTAGGTGTCAGTGACAATCAGGTTGTGCCGGGCGCCAACGTCGCTATGGTTGATTGCGCTGAAAAGACTGCGCAATGGCGCCTGACGCCTAAAAAGGGCGGCGGCATGATGCTGTTTAATCGTTACACCGGTTTACCCCTTGGTTTAACTAACTGTGGTCTTGCCGAAGGCACTAACATTGCCCAACAACCCGATTTGAGCAATCGCTGCCAAATTTTCCACTTGCGTGAGCCTCAGTAAGGGCTGACAGGTTATAGGTTGTCCCAAGGGGGGAGCACCGGGTAGGGCGGTGCTTCCCCCTTATTTTTTGGGGCGCTTGCTACTATGGAATATTAGGATCTGTTGACCGGCATGATTTCGCCTATAATTACTGATAGGCTAAGGTTCGTTAAATGTGTTTTTAGATCAACCTAAGGAAAGGTATGCATCGTCAATTATGGTTGTTACTCATTGCGCTGTTGTCACTCGCCCTGGTAACAGGTTGTGTTATTCAGGTCACGCCGCAAAATCTTATCTATCAGTCCTCTGCGGTTGAAAAGCTCGACTTAACCGCGTTTCGCAACAAAGCCTACCAGGGTGAAATGTCGGTAGCGGTAAAGACTGTCAGCGTTACCAGTGAAGGAGGCTATAAAATACGCGGTATTCAGGCCTTGTATCATAATGCCCGGGTAAATATTCTGATATTCGGTGGCAATGGCATGAGCATTAATAAGTCTGCCAACATCGTACATCGGTTTGGCGCAATCCCTGCCAATGTGATGTGGTTTGATTATCCGGGGGTAGGAATAAGTGACAAGCCGGTAAAGCTTAACTCTGCAGCGATGATGGCTGATGCCCTGGCGGTGTATGATTTTGCCACAGAAACCTTACGTAATGACAAACCCTTTATTGTGCACGGCATTGAACTTGGCTCGACTGTCGCCGCGACTATCGCAACAGAACGCAACCTCGATGGTCTGGTGTTACAGGGGCCAATCGTTAATCTGTCTCAGCTTATTAAAGATAACTCACCGGGTATGTTTACGCGCTGGCGACTTTCCGATGAACTCAGATCGGTGGATAATGCGTATCAGATAGCCAGATATAAAGGGCCATTGTTGATTATGGTTGGCGAAAAAGACTTAACAACGCCGCCAAAGTACAGCGAAATTCTTTATCGGGTATCCAGCTCTGAGAATAAGAATCTGGTAGTGATAGAAGGCGCAGGGCACAACAAGCTCATGGACAGCCCGATAGCTCTCGATGCTTATCGAAGTTTTATTAAAAGCCTGTAACTGTGTCGCCTGACACCGGCTACGGAGCGTTAAATTTTCCGTTGTCGTTTTACGTTTTATTGTCTTTTTAACACTAAATTTACTTATTCAATGGAGCCTATTATTTTTAATGGTAGGCTGGCGTGAGAAGTATTTATAGTGGAGTGATATGTGCGAATTTTAGCCCTGTTTTTGTCTCTTGCAGTCAGTGTTGCCGCTGTTGCTGTACCCGATTTCAGTGGGGAAGATGGTTATAAACTATGGCAACGTTACGATGTATTTAACGCGGCGTTACCGGCTGGTAGTCTTAATGTCGTCGGCGACTCAGACACCACACATATTATCAGGGATGAATTTCGCCGGGCGTTTGGTAACCGGGTAAGCGAAAAACAGGGAACCCTGATAGTACAGCAGCTTAACAATGAATTGGCCGCCCGCTTTAAGCTGGGGGACAATGTCAGCGCACAACTTAGTGACGAAGGGTTTATTATTAAGTCACTGGGTGACGATATGCTCATCAGCGCGAAAACTGATATTGGCCTTCTCTACGGCAGTTATCATTTATTGCGCATGGTATTCACGCAACAGTCACTGGATACCGTTAACGTATTGCAGAACCCCAAAATTAAACGACGAGTGTTGAATCACTGGGACGACCTGGACCGTCACACCGAGCGCGGTTACGCCGGCGAATCTATCTTTGACTGGCACCGTCTGCCAGTCGATAAAGACCAACGCTATTATGATTATGCCCGGGCTAACGCCAGTATTGGTATCAATGGCATGGTCCCCCTCAACGTTAACGCAAATGCGCTGATCTTAACGCCAATGTATCTGCAAAAGGTCAAGGCGCTGGCCGATATTGTGCGTCCGTATGGCATAAAGATGTACCTTTCTATCAAATTCAGCTCGCCGCAACAGCTGGATGGACTGCCAACCTCTGACCCGCTCGATCCGGCTGTGCAGCAATGGTGGCAAGCAAAGGCTGCAGAAATTTATCAGCTCATTCCGGATTTTGGCGGCTTTTTAGTGAAAGCGAATTCAGAGGGGCAGCCGGGCCCTGGCGATTATGATCGCACTCACGCCGACGGCGCAAATATGCTGGCGAAAGCGCTGAAACCCTACAAAGGTGTGGTGTTCTGGCGAGCATTTGTGTACGCCAACGATGCTGAGAAAGAGCGCAGTTTGCAGGCGTTTGATGAGTTTGTACCCCTTGACGGTGAATTTATGGACAACGTCATTGTGCAGGTTAAAAACGGGCCTATTGATTTTCAGCCACGTGAGCCTTTTAGCCCCCTGTTTGGTGCTACCCCCAACACACCATTAGCCATGGAGCTACAAATTACCCAGGAGTATCTGGGTTTTTCTACTCACCTGGCCTATTTAGGTACGTTATTTGAAGAGGCCATGGATGCCGACACGCACGCTAAGGGTCCAGGCTCAACGGTGGCTAAAGTGGTGGATGGTTCGCTGTTTAACCATCAGCTAACCGGTATTGCTGGTGTTGCCAATACCGGTATGCAACGTAACTGGACCGGGCATATTTTTGCCCAGTCTAACTGGTATGCCTTTGGACGGTTGGCCTGGGATCACACGTTAAGCGCTGAGCACATTGCTAACGAGTGGATAAAGCAAACGTTAACCGTGGAGCCGGATGCCGTGGCGCAGATTGAAGCCATGATGATGCCATCCAGAGAATACATTGTGGAATATATGACTCCGCTGGGACTGCATCATCTGATGGACAGCGGCCACCACTATGGCCCGGGTCCATGGGTGGACAATCTGGGCAGGGCAGATTGGAACCCGGTATATTACCATCGCGCCGATAAGCAGGGCATTGGTATTGATCGAACCGCAGCGGGCACAAATGCAGTAAGCCAGTATGCGCCTTACTGGCAAGAGCGTTTTGCACAGCCGCAAAGCACCCCCAAAGAGCTCTTATTGTGGTTCCATCATTTACCGTGGGATTACACCATGCCAAATGGAGAAACCTTGTGGAATGAACTGGTACGTTACTATTATCGTGGTGTTGAGGGCGTTACTGACATGCAAAGTCGTTGGCAACAGGTTAAACCCTATATTGATGCCAATCAGTTTCGCCAGGTCGACATGGCGTTGCAAATTCAAATGCAAGAGGCGAAGTGGTGGCGCGACGCCAGTGTATTGTATTTCCAAACCTTTTCGGAACGGCCTATACCCGATGGCCTGCCTAAGCCAGAAGGGAGTTTAGACTATTACCAGTCGTTGACGTTTCCTTACGCGCCAGGGCAGGGCTAAGGGCTTTGTGCCCTGAATTTTTCCTGACGGTGAGTCGCCTCTCGCCGTACCCTGGTTAATCAAAGCGGTATGAAAAAAGCGATACGGACGATGCAAAAATATATCCATCGTCCTGTATCGCTTTTCGATAACGGCCAGTGATGTTCAGAGGCCAGGCCCGGTTGGGTAATTAATCGAGGGTTAAGCCAGTACGGCTTTCATGGCTTTTACACATGCATCAGTTTCTTCAGGTGTACCAACGCTGATACGTGACCATGTGTCGTAGCCTGGCCAGGTGCGGCCTACCACTTTAATGCCTAATGCACGCATCTTGTCAGAGAACTCCTGATGTGGCATGCCGGTATCCATATAAATAAAGTTACCCTGTGGGTTTTTGGCATACGCCTGACCCAGCTCTTGTGCGGCAGCGGTTAGCTTGGCGCGCTCTGTTTTAACGCGGTCACGCATGGTGTTGAGGTTAGCGTGATCATCCATACTTGCCATACCAGCCACCAGGCCCAGGTAGTTCACACCACCCATACGCAGTTTGCGGCCTAATTGCTGTGCCTGCTCAACCGGCATGATTGCATAACCTAAACGTTGGCCAGCCATGGCGTGAATTTTGGAAAAGGTGCGACAAATAACCACGTTGTAACCATCGGCTGCCAGTTGCGACTGTACGTTAGCCGGGTACGCATCTGACATTTCAATATAGGCTTCATCAATGAACACCTGGGCCTTTTGCGAAACGCGTTTTGCAAAAGCAGTCAGCTTCGCAGCATCGACGGCACGACCTGTAGGGTTATTTGGGTTACAAATATACACGGCGGTAGTGTCATCGGTAACCGCTGCTTCGATGGCATCTAAATCGAAGTCCATGTTGGCATCAAGCGGTACGTAGGTCACATCTGCACCCATAAACTCGGCACCACGAGGAATACCTTCGTAGGTGGCTTCTGAGGTAACCAGCTTATTGCCGTTTTGCGTAATCCATTCGGCATAGCCAAACAGGATGGGGGATGAGCCATTGGTTACCACCACCTGATCTTCAGACACGCCTTCTTGCTTAGCTATCTTTTTCTTTAACACGTCAGTGGTTGGATCGGCATAGCGACACAGGTTAAACAATTCGCCTTTCATGGCTTCTACTGCTTTTGCCGAGGGGCCAAAGGCATTTTCATTGGATGACAAACGCACCAATCCATCATTTAAGTTGGGGGTAGCCGATGGGAAATGCTCTGTTGGCATACCCGCTGCGCTAAGTTCTTTAACACCTGAATCTACACAAGCTGACAACGCAGCTGCTCCTGCACCTAAACCGACTGTTTTTAGCCATTTACGGCGCGAAGAATCCATTGGTTGGTTATTTTGCATCTCAGCTTTCATTTCAGTTTTATCCTTTGCTCTTTTTTTAATTATACCGTATACGGAATATCCAGATTAAATAGTAACTAGCCAAGATGCAATAGCCGGATAAAATTCAAACAGATGAAGTGCCAAAATTTATAGACCGATAACTAAAACACGGAGAACTCCACACTCAATCTCACAACATGGCGGTGATTTTTTCTCTTGTTGTTCACCTGTTTGGCGAAACCTGGCAGTACTTGAATAACGGTAAATCACTTTCGGCATTGCCAGTCATCGAAGCTTTTCGCTAACTGGGTTAAACTGGTAGCCTGTCTTTACGTGAGGTCTCACTTTGCACAACTCTGTATTAGCGCTGCGTCAGCGTGAGCTGGTTAAATCCACCCGGCCATTTTTAGCCCGTGGTGGCAAAGTGATCCGATGCGAGGCATGCCTGTTACCGGCCCAAAACTGTATTTGCGCACATGTGCCAGCGCCCCAGGCCGATTGTGCTTTTGTGCTGCTGATGTTTAAGGGCGAATGTTACAAGCCTACTAACACCGGGCGTCTTATTGCCGACGTGGCCAAACATAACTTTGCCTTTACCTGGCATCGCACCGAGCCGGACCCTGACTTTCTGGCTTTAATCGATGATCCCCAATACCAGCCGATTATCGTGTTTCCACATGATTACGCCGAGCCACACCGGTGCATCCATCAGGTGCCGGCAACAGGCAAAATACCGTTGTTTATTATGCTTGATGGAACCTGGCGTGAAGCACGCAAAATGTTTAAAAAAAGTGAGTACTTGCAAACTATTCCGGTTATGGGAATAAAGCCTCAAAGCCAATCGGACTATAAACTGCGTGAGGCGGCTCATGGCTATCAGCTGTGCACGGCCGAGGTGGGCGTTGAGGTATTAAAAGTGGCTGGTGAGCCACAGGCAGCAGCAACACTGGCTCATTATTTTAAGGTGTTTCGCCATCACTATGTAAAAGGAAAACCCCATTTGACTGATACCCACACGTCGGCAGATTTGGGGTTGTAATACCTATCATTTACGCTGCGCAGACGGGACGCTAACAGGCTGGCAAAAAAAAGCGCAGCCAGGGCTGCGCTTAATTCATAATGGTTGGTGCTACTTAAGCTCTGCAACCACGACCGATTTGGCCGGTAATACAAAATTATCTGCGTCAGCAGTAAATGCTGTTGGTTTGACCTGCCCTTTCGCATCAAAGGTATTCTTTGCGGTAATGGCATCGGCAGTGAGTATTTGTCCCGACAGTGACGCGAAGTCGGCACCGCTGAGGTTCAGATTAATCTCTGCATCGACAGCAGGGTCAAGGTTAACCAGGGCAATATACACTTTGCCGTCGGTGCCCCTGGCAATGGATGTGGTGACTGCCGGTAAGGTTTGCTCACCATTGCTGTACTCACCGCTTGCAATAGAGTACGGAATGGCTGTTGCGTCCTGGAACACTTTATACATGCCATACACGTGGTAGGTTGGTGTGAGTAACATATCTGCGCCATCGGTGAGGATCATGGCCTGTAACACGTTTACCATCTGGGCAATATTAGTCATGTGCACGCGATCGGCATAGTCGTGGAAAAGGTTAAAATTGACTGCGGTTAATACCGCATCACGCAGGGTGTTTTGCTGATACAAAAAGCCGGGTTCACGATCTGGCTCCGGATCATACCAGGTCCCCCACTCATCGACATACAAGCCAATGTCACCGTCGGGATCATTTTGCTCTAACTTAGCGATATTGTCCCTCAGGTACTTATCCATGCGGTAAGTACGTTCCATGGTTTTAAACCAGTCGCTTTGGTCAAACTCGGTGGCGTGGCCTTTATTTTGCCAGTCGCTATTGGGCAAGGTGTAAAAGTGATAGCTGATGCCGTCCATATTGCGTTCAATATTAGCACTCAGTACGTCGGTCCATTCAGTATCTTCGGTATGGCCACCACTGCCGACTAATTTAGGTTTTTTACCCGGCGGGGTTTTAATAAAGGTGGCAAACTGATTATAAAGATTAACGTAGTACTCAGGCGACATGTGCCCGCCACAACCCCAGCTTTCATTACCTATGCCAAAGTAGGCGATGTCCCAGGGCTCATCACGGCCGTTGGCACGTCGTTCATTGGCCAGCGTTGAGTTTTTGTCTGACGTCATGTACTCAACCCATTCGGCCATCTCGCGGACGGTTCCGCTGCCTAAGTTACCATTGACGTAAGCATCGGCGCCAAGCAGCTCAACAAAGTCGAAAAATTCATGGGTGCCCACTGCGTTGTCTTCTTCTACACCGCCCCAGTGAGTATTGACTTTTACCGGACGCTCAGACGGATCGCCGATGCCATCACGCCAGTGATATTCATCGGCAAAACAGCCACCCGGCCAGCGTACCAGCGGTACTTTAATGTCGCGCAAGGCGTTTAATACGTCATTACGAAAGCCCTTGGTATTGGGGATGTCCGAGTCTTTACCTACCCAGATCCCCTCATAAATACCACGGCCAAGGTGCTCAGCAAACTGCCCGTAAATGTCTTTGTTAATCGTTGGGCCCTGTTGGCTAACATCCGCCTCAATACTGACTTCATGTTGTTTGGAAACACAGCCAAACGATAATCCAACGCCAAATAATGCGGCGACGAGCAGTTTTACCTTCATTGTTTTCCCCTTATTACTTTTGGATACCTTCAGTGGTCATGATGACACGTTTAAGTGAACCATCATCGTTGTAGTGTAAACGATCGATTGCTACAGAGCGACGGAAACGGCCACCGCTGGGTTTACCATTTTTGGGAGGCAGTGCACCCGTATGGTAAATAAAGTAATCTTTGCCCTTATAGGAAATGACTGACTGGTGGTTAGTTTCGGAATTGCCGGCTATTTCGTTTAAAATGCCTTTATATTCCCAGGGGCCGTGAATACTTTTACTCATGGCATAACAAATCTTTTCCGGGAATTCACAGGCATAGCTCAAATAGTAGTTATCACCTTTTTTGTGTACCCAGGCAGCCTCGGTAAAGTTGGGTACATCAATGGTCTTGATGTCGCCATCTAACTCCAGCATGTTGTCTTTGAGTTTCACGTATTTTGGCATCAGGTTACCAAAAAACATGTAGGTATCGCCGTTTTCCTCAATGAAAATGGCCGGATCAATATCGTCCCAGTCATTGGGAGTGTGTTTGGTCATGTCGTCAGTGACTAAAGCTTTACCGATAGCATCCTTAAACGGACCAGTAGGAGAGTCTGAGGTGGCTACACCGATAGCAAACCCTGGCTTGTCATCTTTGTGACGCACTGTGGTGTAAAAATAGAAAGTGCCATCCTTTTCTACCATATGTGAGGCCCAGGCATCGCCTTTTGCCCAGGAAAAGTCAGTGGCTTTCATAATAGGACCATGGGCTTGCCAGTTCACCATGTCGGTTGAACTAAACACTAACCAGTCATGCATCTCAAAAAATACATCATTGTTCGGCGCTTCATCGTGTCCGGTATATAAATACACCGTATCATTGTGCACCATCGCGGCGGGGTCTGCGGTGAAGACGTCGGTGATTATTGGATTATCGGCCTGCACAACTGTCGATACAGCCAATAAGGTTGCCAGAGAAAGTGTTTTACGCAACATAAAAATTCCTTGCAGAAAAAAGAGGCGGACGCGTTGCGCCGCCTCCTGACCAGTACTTATGGGTTAGAAAATAGCTCGAATACTTCATCCGCATTGAGTGATTTATCGTAAACGCGTAGTTCGTCTACCTGACCCTCAAACAGCGCATCCTGCTCAAAATAGTTGATACCAAACAGGAAGTCACCCGGATTTCCGGTAAACAAATCAGGGAAGTCTGTACCGGTAAATTTAGCTTCACCATCTATGTACACCGTTACGTCACCGTCGTTTACACTAAAGACTAAGTGAGACCAGCTATTAAGTGGTATCTTCTCGCCAGTGGTGCCATCGAACCAGCTACCGTTGTTATTGCTCCACAGCATGGTGTTCTCATCCCAGCTCATTGGTACCAGGCTGATCCAGCTGTCATCGTCGATGCCGGCAAAAAACGTGGGGGTGAACTGATTATCAGCAGCGGGATTAACCCACAGAGAAACAGTATACTGATTACCTGTGATTAACTGCCCCGGGAAACGAATACCACTGGTACCATCCAGTATGGCAGCACTGCCGTTTACGCCATCAACGTAATCGATAGTTGCTCCTGAACCGGTGTAAACCGTACCTGTGCCAGTGGCGTCCTCGAAAACGTTATTGCTGTCGGCCAGTGAATTGTCGAAGGCATAATGCGCCAGTAAGCCAGACCCAGAGTCTGCGCGGACTGTAATGCTAAATGTCTCGGATGCGGTGACTTGATCCAGGCTGACTGAAACAGTCAGTGTCACCTCTACATCGCCTTCAGCCGCGCTTGGGCGTGTTACCGTGCCGTCAGCCGCGATATATTCAGGGTGCGAAGAGGTCCAGGTTAACGTAGCCCCTAACAGCCCCTCGGTAGGCAGTGTCACACTCGAGGTAATCACGTCGGCATAGTCAAGGCTATCGACAATGGCAGCCACCGCCTGGTCATAATCAACCACAGGCATTCTGGTGCCCCAAACTGCATTACCGTTTTCAGAAACCAGGGTAAATGCCGGCACCAACAATTCTTCCTGCTCATGCCATTGCCACAATGCTTTGCCCGAATAAGACGTAGACGAAGATTGAATGGTTAATGTGTTGTTTTCGAGCGTGTAGGTACCCTCAATAGCGCCGGATACGTTACCGTCGGTATCCAGGGTTACGTAATTCGCTTCTTTAACTGTGCGATTGATATCCTTACCATGGTTGATGACCTGGTAAATACCCAGAATATCTTCTTCGTCGACGATGTTTTCGCCTTCAACAGGTGAATAACGGTGCGGCGCAATCAGCGGCCAGCCATCTTCGCTAAAGAGTAATTCGTGGACGCGCACTTCATGAAACTCACCGGAATTCGGAAAGCGCGTATGGAAAAATGTCAGGTATTTGCCAAGTTCTTCGGCATAAATCGCAGAGCCGTGACCGGGTGCCATATAGCCATAGTCATTACCGGATAACCCCAGCTCTGAGGCAAATTCAAAACCGCCAATAACCTTGTTGCCGTAAGGCGCAATAGCCTCATAGCCGCCAATGGCGCTGATCATATCCTGACCCAATGAATCCACAAACGGGCCATCTGGGGTGCGAGACCGTGCTACGCGCATGTTGTAACCACCGTTCTGGTCGTAGCCGCCGTACGAGGTAAACAGGTAGTAGTAGTCGTGCTCAGCATTATAGAGCATGAACGGCCCTTCAATGGATGAATAATTACCACCGGTTAACTTGGTGCCATAACTGTTCGGATCCAGAGGCAGACCGGTCTCAGGGCTTAACTCCATCACAAAAATACCGCCGGAATAAGACCCGTATACCATCCATAAACGACCTTCTTTGTCGAAGAAGACATCAGGGTCAATGGCGTTGGGGTGAATATTACCGTTGTAGTTTTCACCGTTGATACCCGGACCCTCACCATCGCGATGGCCGCTTTTGAGGATAAGCTGAATATTCTCGTAAGGGCCTTCAACATTGGCTGATTTTGCTACGCCAAGGTAAGAGCGGGAAATACAGTTACCGTCTGGCGCCTGGGCGCAGTGGTTGTAGTAAAAGTAAAAATTACCGTCTTCAAGTTGAATGACGTCTGCTGCCCATGAGCCAATGTAGCCGTCGGTCCAGGCAATACCCTCGGCCGCTTCTTCGGCATAGGTATCAAATAAAGGGTTGGCGTCATTAACCAAATCAGCCACACGGGTCCAACGGGTTAAATCTGCCGTTCTGGCAGAAGACAGATGCGATCCAAACACATAATACTGATCATCAGCTTTGACGACGGACGGATCGTGAACACCAATATCGAAAAAGATAGGCGCTTCACTGACAGTTGGATTTGCTACGGGGCCTTCGCCGCCGCTACCACCGCCGGTTGTTGGCGGAGTGCCGCCGCCGTCACCACCATCTCCACCATCAGTGGGTGGAGGTGTGGGCACCTCAGTGCTTCCTGAATCTGACCCCCCGCCACAACCACCGAGGAATGCCACGAAGAGCAATACCAATGTTAGTTTTTGCATATAAGAATCCTCGCAATAATACTATTGTAATACTTTTTTAAAGAATCAGAGGATAGCATAGTTCAACGTCTTGTAAATACCATGTAAAATGATAAGTGGCAGGAATGTTTCAGGCTGTTATAAAAAATGCAGGATTGCCTGGAAAGGTGTAAATAAAGATATAGTATTATTTAAATGCTGTAATGCTTTACGTGCAGCGCTAATGGCCCATACTTAGTTGTGCACATTATTTGTGCGTATAATCCCAGTGCAGACAAGCATCTTGCAAATAAGTTGCAAATTGGGGTGTTGTAAATGTAAAAAATTTAACATTTGGACGTTGACAGCTCATATGTCATACAATAATATGATAGTGAATAACAAAAAGTTAACACAATACACAATAACGTAAAGAAAGCATTGGAACCTACGTGCACACCAGCACACGGTAATTCAGTAATCACATCCGAACATCATTATTCATATCGGATGATTTAAACTGGGAGATAACACATATGTTCAAGCGAACGCATATTGCCACAGCCATTGTGATGGCTATGTCATGGCAGGCCTCATACGCTCAGGACACAAACACACAAGAAGATACAGTAGAGATCATTGAGGTTTCTGGTGTACGAAGCAGTCTTAATAAAGCTATCGCGATCAAGCGTCAGGAAAAGCAAATCGTCGATTCGATTGTTGCCGTTGATATCGGTAAGTTCCCAGACAACAACGTGGTAGAGGCATTACAGCGTGTAACTGGTGTGCAGGTCACCGACCGCGGTGCGGGTGAAGTCAATACCGTGACGATTCGTGGTTTGTCAGACGTGACCACAACTGTTAATGGTCGTAACATCTTTACCTCTGCAGGCCGTGCTGTAGCGCTGGCCGATATTCCAGCCGCCTTACTTGAAAGTGTTAATGTTTATAAAACACGTTCTGCCTCGCAGATTGGTAGTGGTATTGCTGGTCAAATCGATGTAAACACCCAGCGCCCGTTCAATTTTGACGGTGCAGCTGTTGTGGTCGCCGGTCGTATGATCAACCAGGAGCAGGCAGATAAAACTGACCCACAATTTAGTGCCTTGGTATCAAATCGCTGGGAGCTTGATGGTGGTGGTGAGTTTGGCGCCTTAGTGAATGTGGCGTACACTCGCACAAATTTCCGCGATCAGTCAATTACTGCTGGTGCGATGGTTCCTTTTATGACCGAGCAGCCTGCGGCGGGCTTTACGCCACTGCAACGTATCTTTCCTGACCAGTGTTCACCTAACTGCTGGGAGCCGGGTTTAGAAGAGGGCCTGCCATTTTCTGAAGGTTCTACGCTGAACATAAACGGTGTTGAAACTCCTTATTACTTAGCCCGTGATGCGGTATTCGCGTTTGATGGCACTGGTAAGCGTGAACGTCCTGCGGTTAATGTTTCTTTACAATATGCGCCAAACAGCTCATCTGAATATACCTTTGAAGCATTTTACAATGGTTTCAGTACTGAAAACTTCACAGGTCTGAACTTCTTCTTCGTGGACTGGTGGGGTAACGTTAATCCAAACGATCCTATCGAAACGATTCCTGGCACCAATATTATTCAGTCGCGCTTCGTTAACGATGCGTTCAACTTCAACTCTGCCGACTATGTAGAATCTAGTACTGACAGCTACTTGTATGCGCTAGGTGGTAAATGGTTTATCAGTGACGAGTTTACCCTTAAATCTGAAATCTACTACCAGGATTCTGAGTTTGAAACTGACTTTATGGCCCTGCGTACTAACGCTGGTCAGCCGCGTATTTTTCACCACATCAACCCCAATGGTAATGGTGTTCCAGCGGTTGAAGTCATTAATGGTAGCGTAACCAATCCGGCACAATATTCTGTTGCTGAAATGTACGATAATGGTGGTGCTTCACAAGGTGACTCTCTGACGTTTACCCTGGATGGCGAATACCTGTTGTATGGCGACTTCTTTGAATCGGTGAGCTTTGGTGTGTTTTATGACAAGCGTACTGCAACCGAAGGCAGCCGCGAAATCAGCGGTGCTGCGGGTGGCGCGCCAATGACTGACTTTGACGAGTCTTACTACCGCACTAACAGCGACTTCTTTGATGGCCGAGCTGATTACCCGGAATCATGGGTATTAATGGACGCACAAAAAGCGTTTGGCGAGCGTGATATGTGGCGCGATCGTTATGGCTTTACAGGTGACCCGTTACTGGATACCTTCTACAACTTTGATATCCAGGAAACGACGCTGTCACTGTATGTAGAAACTGATTTCTCAACAGAGATTGGTGGTCGTCAATTAGACGGTCAGCTTGGTTTACGTTATGAAACCTCCGAAGCTGACATGCAGTTCTTCGATCGTTCGTTAGACCCAACGTCTGCTGACCGTGATGATGCGACACTGCTGCCAAGCGCTGTTGTTCGTTATCACCTTACCGACGATTTGATTGCGCGCTTTGCTTATACAGAAACGATTCGTCGTCCTGGTTTCGCGCAGCTTAACTCGTATATTACGTATTTCCCTGACGTAACGAATATCGGTTATGGCACAGCGTCAAGTGGTAACCCTAACCTGGATCCAGTTGAGTCAGTAAACCTCGACTTCTCACTGGAGTATTACTTTGGTGAAGGCAACACGGTTTATGCAACTTACTTCAACCGTGACATCGAAGGTTTGGTGTACGACTCAGTGCGTAACATTGTTGCCCAGGGTCCACAGGATGACGAGCCGTATCCGTATATCCTGAGCCAGCCAGACAATACCTCGAATGCGACCCTGAGTGGTGTTGAGATTGGCGCGGTGTACTTCCCTGAGTGGCTGCCGGATATGTTAGACGGATTTGGTGTGCAGGCGAGTTATACTGCCCTGGATTCAGAGCAGGATATTCCAATCTTTGACCGCACAACCGGTGAGTTAGAGCGCTATATTTCACAGCCTGTATTTGGTGTGTCTGATAGCTCTCATTCTACCGTGTTGGTATACGATAAAGATGATTTGAGCATGCGCTTATCTTACGTATGGCGTGAAAGCTTCCTGCGTAACTACGAGGCGCGTTCATTTGCTAACCCGCTGCCAATTTATTCGCAGCCTGAAAAGTCACTGGACTTCCAGTTAACCTATGACTTGACTGAACAAGTATCGGTAACTTTCGATGCAACCAATATTACTGAAGAGATTTTCTCGCAGTACTATCAGTTCCCTGAAACGCATAACTTCTCTAATGCGTTATACAGTCGTACGTTTGCTCTTGGCTTCCGTTACAACATGTAAAAAATGTAAATAAGTGTGCAAAGTAAAACCCCGGTTTAACCCGGGGTTTTTTTTTAAAAGGGCTTGAACTACCATGCAATACTGGGTTGGCGCGTGATCTAGAGTCGATTAAACATGACGCTAAAACAAGGTTGTTTTAAAAGTATGATAATAGTATATTATGCGTTAACATTTGATTTGCAAATGCAGCAAATAGGGGGCTAAATGAATGCCCTTATTTTTATTTTAATATGCCTGATTTGTTCAGGCTATCAGTCGGAAGCGTGGTATGGTTTCGCATAAGTTAACCCGGTTAGAAAAAATCGGTTTCGGGGCCGGAGACATGGCAGTCAATGTTGTGATCTCGTCGATGATGTTGATCATCACATTCTTTTATACAGATGTTTTTGGCCTCAAGCCATCAGATATGGCACTCATGTTCTTACTGGTGAGGGTTCTGGATGCGGTAAGTGACCCACTAATGGGTATGGTAACAGACCGTTACACCAGTCGTTGGGGTCGATATCGCCCTTATTTCTTGTTCTTATCTGTGCCGTTCGGTATTTCCGTATTCCTCACATTCAGCACGCCAGACGTAGATTATAACGCCAAACTGGTGTGGGCTTACTCTACTTATATCTTTGTTACCCTGATGTTTACGGCGGTGACAATACCCTATATTTCTTTGATCGGTGTAATGACTGCTGATCCAAAAGAAAAACTCTCAGCCAATGGCTATCGTTTGTTCTTCGCTAAGGTGGCGGCATTTTTAGTCACTATTATTGTACCCTGGATGGCTGGTGCGGATTACTGGGAAGGCAATATTGCTGCCGGTTATCAAACCGCGATGGGACTAATGGCTGGGCTTGCCGTGGTAATGTTCCTGTTTTGCTTTTTTACCACGACAGAGCGTTTAGAGCACGAAGTAGAAGAGAAGCCGCTTAAAGAGCAAATTTCTTTACTGTTTAAAAACGACCAATGGCTTATTTTGTGCAGTGTATGTGTACTCGGTACAATTGGTTACGTGGTGCGTGGCTCTGTTGCTTTGTATTATGCTAAATATTATCTCGGCGGCGATGCTGGCCTGCAGTCTATGTTCTTGTCGACGGGTGTGGGCGCAGCGATTTTAGCGATGGTAGCGTCAACATGGATCACCAAGCGTTACTGCAAGGTGAAGCTGTTCCGTTTTAGTCAAATGGCGGTTGGTTTGCTCAGTGCTGCGATGTACTTTCTGGTTGGTCCGCAAGATGTCATTCTGGCGTTCATCCTGTTTTTCTTAATTAGCTTTGTGGTTGACCTGCATGCTCCAATTTTTTGGTCGGCCATTGCCGAAGCGGTTGATTATGGTGAGAGCAAAACCGGTAAGCGTGTTGCTGGTCTGGCGTTTGGTGGAATTTCATTTTGTCAAAAAGCGGGAATGGGCATTGCCGGCGCGCTGGTTGGCTGGTTGCTAACCTATTTTGATTATGAGGCGTCAACACAACAAACCGAGTTTACGCTGCTGGGTATTGTGCTAATGCTGACAGTTATCCCCGGTTTCTTCCATTTTCTGGTGGGTTGGCTCATGGGCCGTTATAAAATTACTGATGATCAGTATCAGCAGCTGTCGGCGGTTGTTCAGGCCAAGCGTAACGCAGTTATTAATGAGCGTAAGGCGAAGGGCGAGAGCATCGACCCAACCGATATTCCAGCCGAATTAAAATAGCGTTTTAATGTTAGTAAACGCGTAATGAGTAATGTTATGGCGGTAATCCAAGGGTTACCGCCTTATTTTTTTGAAGGGCATGAACACAGTGTGCAGAGACAAACAAAAGGCTGGCGCAAGCGCCGGCGCATGTGGTACGCCCTCAGTCGAGACTCAGTAATGGGTAGCGACAAACGCCCTGGGCTGGGCAAGTTAACTCCCGCCAGGCTAACGTTCGCTGCTCCACATTCACCTACTTGCGATGGCTCTTTGGAATGAAAACTACGACAATTAAACACTGGTGTCTGGCAACATGTGTCAGTGCAATTCTCCTGGGTATAAATGGCTGTAGCCAACCAACTGAAGTTAATCAGCAAGCTAATCCTGCTGATAAGGTCGCAGTGACCGATTCTTCTGTTGTGCAGCGCGTTGCTGACGCCCGACTCTTTGATTTACAGCAGGTCCGAATTACCGATGGGCCCTTTGCTCACGCGATGCACACGAACGTCAATTATCTGCTGGCGATGGAGCCAGACAAGTTACTGGCGCCTTACTTACGCGAAGCTGGTATCGCAGCGAAATCTGAATCCTACGGAAACTGGGAGAATACCGGCCTTGATGGTCATATCGGCGGCCATTATTTAAGTGCCCTGAGCCTGGCTTATGCCGCCACTGGTGATACATCGCTGGTGGAACGCCTCGACTATATGCTCGATGAGCTAAAAGCCGCGCAAGAGGCAGGTGATGGCTATTTAGGCGGTATTCCCAACAGCGCAGCGATGTGGGCAGAAATAAAAGCCGGTAATATCAATGCCGATTTGTTCAGCCTGAACGAGCGCTGGGTACCCTTATACAATATTGATAAAATCTTTCATGGCTTGCGTGACGCTTACGAAATCGCTCACCGGGAACAAGCGAAAACTATGCTAATGGACTTAGGCGCATGGATGCTGGATATCACCGCTAACCTAAGTGATGAGCAAATTCAGCAAATGCTTTACTCTGAACATGGTGGTCTCAATGAGGTATTTGCCGACATGGCTAATATCAGCGGCGATGCGCGATACTTAGCGCTAGGCAGAAAATTTACCCATAACACAATACTGGACCCGCTTACCAAGCAGCAGGATAAGCTCACAGGGTTGCACGCGAACACGCAAATTCCCAAAATCATTGGTGCTTTGCGGGTGGCCGAACTGGATGACGATCAGGTTTGGATTGATGCTGCAAAATTCTTTTGGCAAACCGTAACTCAACGCCGAAGCGTGAGTATTGGTGGCAACAGCGTGCGTGAGCATTTTCATGATGAACAGGACTTCACCCCAATGGTTGAAGACATTGAAGGGCCTGAAACCTGCAACACCTATAACATGATGAAGCTGAGTAAAATGCTGTTTTTGCATACGGGAGAACAGCGCTATCTCGATTTTTATGAGCGGGCAACCTATAACCACATTCTCTCCAGTCAACACCCGGAACACGGCGGATTAGTGTACTTTACGTCTATGCGTCCAGGCCATTACCGTATGTATTCATCGGTACATGATTCAATGTGGTGTTGCGTGGGCTCTGGCATCGAAAACCACAGCAAGTATGGCGAATTGGTGTTTACCCATACTGACAATGCGGTATGGGTGAACCTGTTCATGTCTGCCACGGTAAACTGGCAATCCAAAGGTGTGGTTATTGAGCAACAAACCCGGTTCCCTGATCAGGATGAGGTATCGCTGGTTATTGGTACTAACGATACGCCTGCGACGTTTACCCTTAATATCCGCCAACCGGAGTGGGCCAGCAAGGCGTTAGAAGTCAAGGTGAATGGCCAGCCAGCTCAGGCAGTGGTTGCCGATGGATATGTACAGATTAACCGCCAGTGGCAACACAATGACAAAGTGACTTTTAACTTACATCCAGAGCTTACCGTTGAACAACTGCCCGATGGACAAGACTACTACTCGGTGCTTTACGGTCCGGTCGTGATGGCAACACCGGTTACTGCGTTCCAGGATGAAGCGCTCAACTTTGTTGCCGACGATAGCCGCATGGGGCACATTGCCGCGGGCCCGGTTTGCCCACCTGAAGCGTTACCTATTATGCTCGGCGAGCCACAGGTTTTTTTGAATAATCTGCAGCGCGAAGACGCTAACCAACTGGCTTTTATTGCCCAGAACAATGTTGCTATCGCAGAGCCAGTCAAGCCGCAGTCTGCAGCGCGTTTAGTGCCGTTTTTCCGGCTGCATGATTCGCGCTATCAGGTTTACTGGCCTCAATTAGACAAAAGCGGATTTGACCAGTTCGTCACTGATGCCAGCGCCCGGGCCGATAACGAGGCTGCGCTTGCCGCGATGACGGTAGATAAAATAACGCCGGGAGAGCAGCAGCCTGAGGTGGAACACGACTTTAAAGGTCAGGACACCCAGGCTGGTGTTAATAACGGGCGGCACTGGCGTGATGCCAGCGGGTATTTTCAGTACAGGTTGTCTAATCCTGAAAAACGCGCAACAGCGCTACGCCTGACCTATTTTAGTGGTGATGTTGACCGCCGGTTTGATGTGTTGATTAACGGTGAAGTATTAGCCTCCGTGACGCTGCCTGAAGGTCAGCCTGAGGCCGATTTTTATACCGTTGATTATCCACTCAGTCAGGCAATGACGACAGCCGAAGAATTAACCTTAAAGTTTGCGGCTAAACCCGGCTCGGTTGCCGGCGGCATTTACGGTATTCGGCTTATCGCAGAATAATCCTGTACGCACTTACTAAAACCGGCCCTTGCATGGCCGGTTTTTTGTTAAAAGCATTTATAATAAGCAGATTAGAATCATCGAGCAGGTAACAGAATATGGCTAAACGTAAACAGTCCAAAGGCTCGCGGGGCAGTAACAAAAACCTTAGCGAAGAAGTCATTGCCAAATTTCAGCAACGAGCGGATGTCACCGCAACGGCCAGTGGCTTGTTGTATCGTGTTATTGAGCAAGCTGATGGGGTGGTGCCAGGCATGCAGGATAACGTTAAAGTGCATCAGCGCATTAAACTCGGCGATGGCAGTGTTATCGATGACACCTACAAAAAAGGCCTGCCGGAAGAATATGCAGTCAGCGAGGCGATTGAAGGGTTGCAGGAAGGGTTTCAGCTGATGAACACCGGCGCCCGTTTTGAGTTTGTTATTCCGCCTGAACTAGCCTGGGGTAAGCGCGGCAACTCGGGTGCAATTGGACCAAACGCGGTAATGATTGTTGATGTACGCCTGGTTGCAGTTGAATAATGTAGCGCCTGTTTCGACACAGAGTGCCTATCTGCGTTACAGGCCGTTATTATAACAATACGTGCTTGCGGGCCACCTAATGCCCCTGCAGGTACTTAAAGCATGTCGAATCCACGCCCAAAATAGTCTATAATTCGCGCCCCAAAATTTGCAGGCCTGGTATTTGTTGCTGGCGTTATGCCGTTTAATGCAGCCAGTTCAGGTCTATGGTGTGTCTGTTTCATAGGCGTTTAGTAGTAGGGTAGTATTGGTTTGTTGTCAGCGTTAAAACAGCACGGTTTATTGTTTTTCATACTCAGCATGTTGACCGGCTTGATCGGTTCTTTTGTAAACCCTTTAATGAGTTTATTCATTGTTGAAGGGCTGCACAGCCCGCCTGCTTATATTGGTATGTATACCGTAGCGGTGACACTGGCTGGTTTAGTGTTTAGTCAGTGGCTTGGCACTCTGGCAGATAAGGGCATCAGTGCCCGAAAAATGTTTATGATCGCGGTAAGCGGCATGGCTGCAGCGCTACTGGTATTTGCTAATACCTCATCGTTTTGGGTAGTGCTGGTAGCTGGCGTGATATTGTTTTCAATGGGTAATGCTGCAATTCCTCAAGTACTTACTTTAGGCCGGCAATGGGCCGTCCAACAGCCTGACGTTAATTTAGCCCAGTTCAATGCCAGGTTACGCGCCGCAATTTCGTTTGCCTGGATTGGCGGGCCGCCACTCGGTTATGCCCTGGCCGCAGGGGTAGACTTTGACCGCTCCTTTTATATGGCGGCATTCTTTGCCTTAGTGGCGCTGTGCTTTGCAGCAGTGTTCATTCCTGAAGTGGCCACTAGTTCACCGCAGGCGTCAAACCACAGGACTCAAAAAACACCGGCATATTTTTGGTTGATGGTACTGGCGATTACGTTTGGGTCGGTGGGAAATATCATGTATTCCTCAGCGTTGCCGCTGTACGTCATTAATGAGCTGGGCTTTGCCACGCATACACCAGGTATATTTATGGGGTTGGTAGCCTGCCTGGAAATCCCTGTTATGCTCTATGCCGGCAAGCTGGCGCATAAGCGCAATAAAATCAAAATGTTTGGCGTTGCCTTTGGCTGTGCCATGGTGTTTTACATCGGCGTTTTCTTTGCCACCCAGGTGTGGCAGTTAATTGCGCTACAGTTCATAAATGCGCTGTTTTACGGTGTCTTTGCTGGTCTCGGCTTAACCATTTTGCAAGATCAATTGCCTGCTAGGATCGGCTTTACAGCGGCGGTGTACTCCAATGCCATTAAGGTTGGCATGATGCTGGGAACCACCGCTACAGGTGTGCTCGCGCAGTTCTTTAGTTTCCGCTTTGCGACCATAGGCGCATTTTGTGCCGCGGGTGCGGCACTAAGTTGCTTACTGCTTTTCAACTATCGAAAAAACCTCGCCCGCAATGCCGGGCCCAACCACATTTCAGGCAACGCTGGCAGCGGCCAATTAGCTGGCAGTCAGGTGCAGTGAAAGCGATATCTCCCTCATGGCCTGCTGCCTCTTAAGTAGCATTAATCGCGTAGGTTCATAGCGCTGTTACCCACCGAGCTGAGGGCCAGTCAGGATCGCCAATCAACGCGATTAAAACGGTTTTAATTGTCATACAAATGTGAAATCATTGTTAGTCGTTATTGCACGTATTGCTATTGAAAAAGGGAATATTATGATCCGCTGCGTACTGAGATGCCTGTTTGCCTGTTCGTTTATTGGTTTTTCAACACTAAGTGTTGGCGAAATTACCCAGAGTAAAGTACTTGATGAAGGTGGTAGTGGCCAGTATAAGGCGGTCGTTACCACAGATTCAGCGCTACCTGAGTTTGTTATCTATCAGCCGCTGGATATTCGTCAGGCGGCACTGGCGGAACAACGCCTGCCCGTGGTTATTTTTGCCAACGGTGGCTGTAATGACACGTCTTACCCCTTTGAACACATGCTTTCTGACATTGCCTCCCACGGCTACCTGGTCATTGCACTAGGCGCTATGCAGCAACGTTTGGATGACCGCCCTATTGTAAAGGCATCCAACGACATGATGGTCGATGCACTCGATTGGATTGCGCAGGCAACAAAAGACAAAAACAGCCGTTATTTTGATAGCGCCGACATGAAAAGGGTGGCCTATGCCGGCCAGTCCTGCGGCGGGGCTCAGTTACTGGCCATGGCCGAAGAACCTCGGGTACAAACGTTTCTAATGTTTAATTCAGGGATTGGTGACATGACAATGGCGCAGGCCAACAAATCATCTTTGCTGTCTCTTCATGGGCCCGTGTTGTATCTGGTGGGGGGAGAAACTGACGTGGCGACGGCGAATGCTTTGCTCGACTACGAGCGCATTGAGCATGTTCCCGTGGCGCTGGCTAATCATGCCAATGCTGGTCATTCCGGTACGTTTGAAGAGCCGTTTGGCGGTTCGTTTAGCCGTATGGCAATTAAGTGGTTAGACTGGCAATTAAAAGGCGTCAGCGCGAACTCTGCCACCTTCCTGGCTAACGATGTGAAAGGGTTTTCGGACTGGTCAGTAAAAGCCAAACAATTTACCAGGTAATATTCGCTTTTTGAGCTTTTTGACATACTTGAGTAGAAATACAAATTACAGGAAGAACGACAAAATGAAACGTCTAGCCACATTAAGCGCTGCAGCATGGCTTTGCTTAGTTGCCGTGACCGGGAATGTTTATGCCCGGGCGCTGGAGCATGTCACCGTTGAACAGGGCAAACTACAAGGTAAAGTTGAAAACAATATTGCGGTGTTTAAAGGCGTACCTTTCGCCCAACCGCCGGTTGGCGAGTTGCGTTGGCGACCGCCCCAGCCGGCAAAAGCATGGCAGGGTGTAAAAACAGCGTATGAATTTGCGCCCGCGCCCATGCAGGCGGGCGAGCCGCCAGTTGGAAAAAGTGAAGATAGCTTATACCTGAATATCTGGACCCCGGCACAATCTCAAGACGAACAGCTCCCCGTGTTTGTTTGGATATACGGTGGCGGTTTCAGCTTTGGTATGGCATCAGATCCTCTGTTTAATGGCACCCAGTTGGCAGAAAAAGACGTGATTGTTGTGACTATTGCTTATCGGGTTGGTCAGTTAGGCTTTTTAGCTCATCCTGAGCTGTCTGCTGAGAGTCCTGACAACGTTTCCGGTAACTACGGGCTGCTCGACCAAATCGCTGCATTGCAATGGATTCGCGATAATATTGCCGCATTTGGTGGCGATCCGAAGAACGTAACGATTGCCGGTGAATCCGCGGGTGGCATTTCGGTAAGTATGCTGGCGGCGTCGCCTCTCGCTAAGGACCTTTTTCATAAGGCTATATCCCAAAGTGGTGGCTCTTTTGGCCCTACCCGTAAGGTTAACTATCCCGGCGAAAACATGGTAACGCTGGAGCAGGCCGAAGCAGAAGGTTTAGAGTACGTGAAGCGGTTTGGCACGACTTCTATTGCTGAATTACGCGCTATGCCGGCAGAAACATTTATTCCCAGAGGCTGGTCACTGCCAGGCGGCTGGCCGATTGTTGACGGTCACGTTATTCCCGATGACCAGTTCACCCTGTATGAAAAAGGCAATTTTAACGATGTTCCCGCTCTGGTCGGTTATAACTCCGATGAAGGGGTGAGCTTTGTGCGGGGCAACGATGCCAAGCAATTTATAGACGGGATCCACACCCGCTTTGGCCCTTATGCACCGCAGCTCATTGACGCCTATTCTGTATCGGACACGGCAGTCACCCGCAGCGCCCGAAACCTCATTCGTGATGCGGCTTTTGGTTGGCATACATGGAGTTGGGCCCGACTACAAACACGTCATGGTGAGGCGCCGGCTTATCTTTATTATTTTGATCAACATCCGGACTACCCAAAAGACTCGCCACAATACAACCAGGGTTCCCCCCACGGTCAGGATATAGCATTCGTCTTTAAGCAACTCGATAAGGCAAATCCGCAGGTCAGCAAAACAGATCTGGCGCTGTCAGAATCAATAGCCACGTACTGGACTAACTTTGTTAAAAGTGGCAATCCGAATGGTCAGGATTTGGCCGAGTGGCCCGCCTTTAGTGCTGATGCTGCGTCTGTGATGTACTTTCAACAAACGCCTCACGTAGGGCCGGTGCCCGATAAGCCGGCGTTAGAAACCCTGGATGAATATTTTCACTGGCGACGTACCGCCGAAGGAAAAGCCTGGGCGAATCAATAAAGCGTTACTATCACCGGCAGTATGTGTGCTGCCGGTGCGCACTATCCAACATTTTTTCAGCATAACTCTGCGTTGACTAACGTTTCGCTTTTCTCATGGCGGTCAGGTTGAGACGATTGTTACTGCCACTCATTGCTGCGGCGGGATAAACGCTTTGAATAAACCGTTCCTGCCCCTAACAATTGTTATAAACGTTATTAACTTGTAAATAATATTGTTCTGCGCTATTTTTAATCAAATGCCACCGGTGGCAAATTATTTGTTGCGCCAGGATATTTGTAACATTAAACCTGCTTCGTCTCTGATACGGTGAAGGTAACGGCGATTCTATTACGGCTGGAATGAGGAATATGAAGAGACTGCTAACGTTAATGGCAACAGTAACCATCGCTTTTTTTACCTGCGTTTGCAATGCCAATCCTGAGCCTGCTTTTGAAGGAGCGTTAGGTTTTGGTCAATTCACCCAGGGGGGGACAGGTGGTAAGCGCTACGTTGTTAGCTCGTTAGCGGATGACCCGCAACACCCGCAACCGGGTACACTGCGCTATGCCGTAAAGCAAAAGGGACCGCGTGTGGTTGAATTCTCGGTCTCCGGTATTATCCATTTAAAAGCTGAGTTAGAAATAAAGCATGATTATATCACCATTAATGGCCAGAGTTCGCCGGGTGGAATTGTCGTAACCGGCGCCCAGACTGCCATTAAGGCAAGTCAGGTTATCATACGCTATATGCGTTTTCGCCCGGGGCACTGGCAACAGGAGGGCGATGCCCTGACTGCCAGGGGCCAGCAGCACATTATGATTGATCATTGCTCGCTGAGTTGGGCGAACGATGAAGTCGCCTCGTTCTACAACAATCGTTGGTTTACCCTGCAGCATTCTATTATCTCCGAGAGCCTGAAAGAGGCCGGCCACCACAAGGGCAGCCATGGCTACGGTGGCATATGGGGCGGTGCCAGTGCCAGCTTTATTCGCAATGTGATCGCCCACCATGACAGTCGTAATCCGCGTATTAACGGGTATCGCCTTAAGGCCCCCTATACCCAACCGGAAGAACTCACAGATATTCGCAATAATGTTATTTTTAATTGGGGAGATAACAGCGGTTACGGTGCTGAGGGGAGCCAGTTTAACCTGGTTAATAATTATTATATTCCGGGACCGGCTTCACAAGATCGTTATTTTTTCCAGTTTTGGTCAAAACCGGATGTGCCAGAGGCCAGAGCTTACGTAGCAGGCAATGTGATGATCACCGAACCTGATTTTGAACAAAACAACCGGCGTGGTTTAGTCGTTAAGAATCAAAAGAAACTGGATGATAATGCGGTGAATGCCCTGTTAAAGAGTACCCTGACAGAGCATCCGTTTGCCACTTTCGAGTCCGGTACACTAAGCGCTTATGGCGCTTATCAAATGCTCATCGAGAGGGCGGATGTTGGTGCTAATCGTAATGCTAAGGGCGCTTTTCAGGACTCGGTAGACACACGCATTATCAACGAAATATCTACGCGTAAACCGACTCATAATAACGGTCTGATTAATTCTGAATTAACGGTGTTAGGCCCCGAGGGCTGGGCAAATTACGCAAAGGAATTTACCCGTTAGTGCCCTTTTATAGCGTTGGCCACAGGTGTTTTTTACCGCGGACACCTTTAAGTAACGCCGTTAGCCAGCAATAGTAATTGTCACTCATGTGTTAAAAATATGTTGATTTAATGTTTTCTCAGGGATATATTGCCACCGGTGGCATAGAGTTTAAGTGTTACATTTGCGGTACGTGCCATATTAAAAATTATATCGTACTCATTTATACGAACCCGCCGTTCGTACTCGGAGAAAGGATTATGAGAGTATTTAAGTTAAACGCGGTTATGGCGAGTCTAGCGCTATCTATGCCGGTTTATGCTCAGCAAGCACAAGAACAAACACAGCAAGCTGATTCACCATCTGCACCCTCACAAACTACCAAAGAAACCAACAACAGCAACGACCAACAAGATCTGGAGATCATTGAGGTAAAAGGCGTTAAAACTGCCGATATGAAAGCCCGCGATCTGGAACGGATGAAAGACGGTTTTAGCTCGGTGATTTCCACTGACGAACTGGGTAACTTTGTCGATCAGAATGTGGCTGAATCGTTGCGGCGCTTGCCGGGCGTGACGCTCCAACGTAGCGAAGGCGAAGGAAAGTTCGTCGCGGTACGTGGTTTGGGCCCGAGCTTTGTCTCGGTGAATATGAACGGTTCAGAAATGGCGGGAGCGGGAGAAGACCGTGCCGTTAGTCTTGACTCGTTGCCTGCGGATCTACTCGGTACTATCGAAGTTCTGAAGTCATTAACCCCCGATCAAAACCTCAACTCCATTGGCGGTACGGTGAATGTAAAAGCCATTTCTGCCTTTGATCGCGGTAAAGAGACGCTTAACCTTAAAATGCAGGGCGCTTATAACGAATTGCGTGAGGCCTACTCACCGCGTTTTAGCCTGAATGGCACCGAATTGCTGCTCGATAATACAGTGGGCATTGGTTATGCGCTGTCCTATGAAGACCGCGAAACGCTGATCGACGAGACGCGCCATCACAGTTCCAACGAAATGAAGTTTTATCGCGCGGACTTTCCGCTTACCGATGATGATATCGCGGCGGGCAATCTGGGTCCGGAAATTCTCGGCCCCGCCCAGTTAGAGTACCGCCGGGAAATTGCTGACCGTACCCGCACTGCCGGCGCCCTCAATGTCGAGTATATGCCATCGGAAGACGCCTACTATTATGTGAAAGGGACCTACACTAAGTATGATGATGGTGACTTCGCCTTGCGCGAGTTTTATGATTTTCAGGATGCCGGCTCATTTGGCAATGACGAGATATTGTTCGTCGATGAGCAGACTAAAGAGTTTGTACTGTCAGACATCGATGTATTTCACCAGCACTTTATTCAGGAAAGTACCAACGAAACCACGACTTTCAGCCTTGGCGGGCGCAATACGTTTGCCAAAACCTGGATCCTCGATTATGAATACGCACGTTCAAAATCCGAAGAAGACTCTCGCGGCGATCGCCGTGTGCAGTTCCGTGAACGCGATCTGATCGTCTACGGTCGTGGCGGTAGGGATACAATAGACGCCCGTGTGATGAGCCCCGAAGAGGCAGCGTCCTTTGCCGGGCAACCCTATGTTGAAGGCATGTTTGGCAACGCCGCTGCAGGCGATGGCAGTGACTTAAATAACTTTATCTTCGACAACTTATTTTTAGAGGGCGGACTGCGCAGTGACGATCTCGAAAGCTGGCAGGTAAATCTGCGTAAAGATCTCTACAGCGATTACATTAACTACGTCAAAGTGGGCGGGTTATTTACCCAACGTTTCCATGAGCGCGATAAAAACCGCTGGAGTTTTGATCCGTCGGCCGACGATTGTAACAACGATCAGGCATGCATTGATGCGGTGAATTCCTCGCTGGCAGATTATCCCAGCGACATTCCGGCAAACAGTAATTTCCAGTATCCGTTTGAAAGTTCTGCGACGGTAGATGCCATTGTCGATGTTACGCGTCAGACACTTGAAAGTGCCACCAATGGTGAAGAGTCGATAGAAAGTACAAAAGGCGACTACACTATCGACGAAGACACCAAGGCTGCGTATGCAATGACGGAGTTTCCACTCGGACTGGATGCATCCGTTATCACCGGTGTGCGTTGGGTAGAAACCGAATTTGCCTCAACCGGCTTTATGTCGCTGGAAAACGACGACTTTGAATTTAACGGCGCTGGTAACGGGGAACTGGATATTGCCATTCCACTGCCGGAAGCATCCATTACATACAGCGAGTTTTTCCCCAGTGTTCACCTGCGTTACGAGCCTACCGAGAATATACTTATTCGTGGTGCGGTTTGGAGCAGTTTTACCCGTCCCTCGTTTAAGCAAGCAAGAGGCTTTGCCACATTCGATGCCGACATAGAGTTGTGCCCCCCAGCCAGTGATGATTGCGACGACGATCAGGGCAGCGCTAACCTGCAACAGCTACAGGACTACATTCTGGCGTCGAATAACACTCTGGATGTGGGTAACCCCAATCTTACCGCGATGACCTCGATTAACTACGATGCGTCACTGAGTTGGTATGCCAGTGAAAACCTGTTTATGGAAATAGGACTGTTCTATAAAGACATCGAAAACTTCATTATTGACGTTAACGGGGTAGGTATGTCGTTGAATGACTTGCCGGTGCGTTTGCCGGTGAATCAGGTGACCGAATTTGTTATTCCACAAGATCTGTTTTTGGAAGAGATCAACATAACCCTTAATGGCGACACTGCTACCGTCTATGGTGTGGAGCTGAGCTATAACCAGTATTTTGAAAACGGCTTTTTTATTCAGTCTAATGCCACGTTTCTAGACAGTGAGGCGCGTCTTGACGGCACCATTCGTCAGGGGGTCGTGCCTTTGCCCGATCAGGCTGATCAAACCTTTAACCTTACTGTCGGCTGGGAGAACGAAGTGTTCTCAGCACGCTTAATTGCCAATCATCGTTCTGAAATACTGGAGCAGATTGGTTCTTGTCCGGAGTCTGCCGAGCTGACTGACGTTAAAGGCTGTAAGGTTTGGGGCGATCAATATCAGGACGGTTATATGAGTTTAGATGCCAAGTTCAAATATGACCTGACTGAAAACGTGCAACTGTATTTTGATGCGCTCAACTTAACCTCTCAGGAAGATTTGCGCTACTTCCAGGGCAACGAGCAAAGCGGTGGCAACATCCTGTATCAAAAAGAAGTGTACGGGCAAACCTATCAGTTAGGCGCCACGATCAAATTCTATTAATCAAGGGATTGAGGCATCGCCTCAGAACAGTTAATTGAAACGGGAACGTGGCAACAAATAGCGCAGAGAGTGATCTGCACATACGCCACACTCCCGTTCTATCATCCCCGGGAGGGTGAACATGAAACATCTCAATCGTATTGCCGCAGTATTTAGCGGCGTCGTGTTGGTTACTGGCTGCGGATTCGAACAGACTACCAATGTAAAAGAGCCTCCGGCGCCGTCGTTGACCGGTCAGTTTGTTGATGCGCCGGTGGGAGGCTTAAGCTATAGCTCGGAGTCGTTTCCGGATGGCACCACCAATGCCAATGGTGAGTTTGACTATTTCAGGGGCGATCAGATCACCTTCTCCATTGGTGATTTAGTGTTTCCCAGTGCGCCGGCCTCCAGTTTACTCACGCCACTGGCACTGTTTAAAACCGATAACCCGTTTAATCCGTCGGTGGTTAATACCCTGCGGTTGTTACAGGCACTGGATACCGATGCGGATCCCAGTAATGGCATCAGTATCTCACCTGATGCCGCAGCGGCGGCAACGATGCCACTGGCTGATGGTGAAACAATTGAGTCGTTTTTTGCCCAGGACGCTGCTGATTTTGCCGCCGATGTTGAGCCGTGGCTGGCCTCGGTTGGTGGCAGTGCAACACTGGTCGACTACGACACCGCCGTTGCCCATTTTGTGAATTACCTGGAAACTGAATATGGCACGCTACTGACTAATGCCATTAACGTTGAGTTGATTACCGGCACGCTCTATAACACCTACATCGCCGGCAATAAAGCGATTAAACAAGCCGTTACCTTTACGCCCGATGATGCCGGAGGCCTGACCGGTACCTTTACCTTGCTGGCAGGGGAGACTACTACAACGGGCACTTACAACTTTGCCTTTGGGCGTCGTGCGTTAGTACTTACTACCGACACCAGTACTCACTACCTGGTATCACGCTCGTTTAACACGGTGGATGAGGTCTACAGCCTCTGTTGGTACGATAATCCTTCACAGGCGCTAACCAGTCTGGTTCGCAGCTGCGATGCCGATAGCGATCCGAAAGATAACCTGCTGGTACTAAGTGAAGAGCAGGCCGATCTTGAGCTCATCGCGCTGGAAGAACAAGCGTCAAGTGTTGAGCCAGCGCTGGCAGAGAGTTTTGACACCGATATTAATACGTTCTTCTCGTCAGGTTACAAACGCCTTACTGACGATCCTAATAGCGGTCCAATGTATTTTAAAACCGGCGGTAATCCCCTTATCGACCCGAGTTTAGGTCAGCTTACGCTGGCTGGTGCGCGTTTTACCATTGGTAACGCAGCTGCGAATCCGGGCGCTGAAACGGCCGAGAGCGATACGGTAGGCACCGGTATATTCAATATTAGTCAGGGCTTTACCCTAAGCTTTGACGTTATCGATCACAATGGTTCCGGCAGTATGAACCTGTACGTCGACAACAATACCACCAGTCAGGGTAAATCAGTTCATGGCGGCGCCAGTAAATTTGTGGGAATGAGTGTCAACGCGGAGAACTTACCTATTGGTCAGCGTTTCACTTATACCTATGAACCGGGCACTGATGTGAGCGGCTTGCCGGTGGACGATCCCGATGCGCGAATCCTGGACGCGACAGTCACGAATTCGTTTTTTCAACTGCGTACCGACAGTTCTGCCAGTGTTACCATCGACAACCTCACGATAGAAACAGTTGCCGACGCTGTGGATGTGCCGGAACCGCCACCGGAAGAGCCGGAGGAACCAGCTCCTGAACAACCGGACATTCCTCAGGTTGCCTTACCGCTTAGCTTTGACTATATCGGCGTGACTGAGGATATATTTTCAGACGCTTTTGCCAGTCTGCTCAACAGTAATGGTGAAACCCTGCCGCTTTATGCCCGTACCGGTGGTTCCGTTACCGTGGTTGCCGAAGGTCTGGAAATAGACTCTGGCCGCTTTACTATTGGTAATGCTACCCCTGAGGTAGAAACCACGGGGGACGATACCATTAACACCGGGGCATTGGATTTAAGTCGTCCTTACAAAGTGGTAATGGACATTGTGTCGGTGAATGATACTGAAGGTAATAATAAGTTTCAGATCTACGTAGATAACAATACCAGCAGCAGTAGCAAATCAATTCATGGCTCTGCATCGCGTTTTTACAGTGAACTTATTAATACGCTTGAGCCTGGCACCACGCTCGAAGTGGAAGGCTTTTTGGCGTCCGAGAACTCCTTTTTACAGCTGCGCACGGAAAGTGGCGGCACTGTGGTGATCAATAATTTGCGTATTGAATATATTGAAGATACCACTGTGTTTGCTTGCGCAGACCAGCCGTCACTGTATTTCTGTGACGACTTTAGCAGTGCCAGTACCGACAACTGGGTATTGCTGGCGCAACCGGATAATAGCGAAGGTGCAGTAGGCAGCTTTGATATTCTTAATGACAACGGTAATAAAATGTTGCGATATACCGCAGGCAGTGCTGGCGGCGAAATTTTACAGTTAACCGAAGCCGCGATGGCGAGTATTCCCGATTCGGCTGATTACTTCGTTGAGGCGCGTATTCGCCCTCGCCAAAACAGCACAACGGCAAATAAACAGCTGTATTTTACCGCTCGCTACGATAGCACCGGCAATTGGTACGGCGGCGGCTTAAACCTGCAAAACTCATCGAGTAACACGCGGGTTGAAATTGCCGTTAGTACCGACGGTTCAATAAGCCGGCCGCTGCAAGCGAAAACCCCCTTATTACTGGGCGAAAAAGATGCCACAGACGGTGTCTGGTATCGGGTCCGGTTTGAGCTGGTCGGCGAAACCCTAACGGCGTATCTGGATGGCGAGAATATGGGCTCGGTAACCGACGCAACCTTCACGGCGAAGGGGCTAATCGGTATGTTTACCAATAACCGATCATTCGAAATGGATGATTTCAAAGTGGGCGACCCGAGTGTGAAGCCAGTACAGCTAACTTTAGACTTTAAAGATCCGGCCTGGAACGCGACGACCACCACAGAGCCGCTATTGGTTTATGTCACCGCCATTCAGGATGACGGTATCACAGACGATAGCTATACGGTGACGACGTCAAATGAGAGTGTGGTCAGCGTCAGTGTCGATGGCCCTAATGTAACGTTAACACCGGTGGCAGCTGGCAGCGCGGTCATTACCTTTACCTCTGGTTCCGATCCCACTTTAGTGCGCGATATCGAAGTCCTGGTAACCGAAGGGTTTGTGATGCCGACCAGTGAATATGGCGATCTGACAGGGAAAGTGTCACCGGCACTGAACGCCAACAATGCCTATATTGATGCGCGTTTAACATTGACTTTCGACACACCGCCGACCTTAGGTGACGTGGGAGAAGTGCGTATTTATAATGCCGCTGATGATACCGTTGCCGATGTGATTACCCTGGGCGGTGATATCGATACACTGGGTTATCCTGACCAGGATCGCTTGCGTCGCGTCAACTACCGTCCGTTTAGTATAGAGGGTAGTACCCTGACTATCGTGCCGCACAGCAACGCCCTTGATTATGATAAAACCTATTATGTGGCGATTGGCGACGGTGTGGTCACTGACACTGCGCTTAACGGTGTGTCGTTTGCCGGTATGGGTAAAAGTGCTGGCTGGCAGTTCTCTACCAAAGAGATAGGCCCGTCGGGCACTGACATTACGGTAGATGACGATGGTGTGGCAGATTTCCGCACGGTTCAGGGCGCGCTAAGCTATGTGATGCAAAATGTGGCGAAAGATACGTCAGCCACCATTACGGTTAAGGCTGGTATGTACAATGAATTACTGTACCTGCGCAATAAAAACAACCTGACTATTCAGGGCGAGGATCGCGACAATACCGTTATCTACTACGACAACTATGAGTCGTTCAACGGCGGTACCGGCGGCAGCGAGCCATTGGGTGGCGGCACACCCAACGGCGGGCGTAGTGTCTTTTTGGTGGAAAGCGCCGATATGCTGGTACTCAATAACTTTACCCTCAAAAACAGCCATATTCTGAACAACACAGACTCAAACCAGGCTGAAACGATCTACTTTAACAGTAACCATCGTTTAGTCGCTAACAACATGAACTTCACCAGTGAGCAAGACACCTTGCTGCTCAAAGGATACAGCTGGTTCTACAATTCGCTGGTGGCCGGTAATGTTGACTTTATTTGGGGTTATCCGACGGCGGCGGTGTTCGAAGAAAGCGAAATTCGTACCATTGGAAACTCCAAATATGGAGCAAATGCTGCCGCGCCGGGGGGATATGTGTTGCAGGCAAGAGTACCCAATGCGGACGATCCGGGTTTTGTATTCTTAAACAGTGACTTTACGCATGGTCCGGGGCCGCTTGGCACTACGGTTGAGCCTGGCTCTACCTATATTGCCCGCAGCGGTGGTAACAGTAGCTACTTTGATAACATCACGCTTATCAATAATACCTTCGGCGAGCATATTGCAGCGTCGGGCTGGGCCTACAATGGTATTAATGGTCAGCCACAGCCCAACCCTGACCCGGCGACAGCTAATGCAGGGTGGCGTGAGTATGGCAGTATGAACGCTAATGGTGAGGCGCTAGACCTGTCAGTCCGTGCTGGCGGCTACATTCTCGCTGAGAGTGAAACAACCGGTTATACCAGCAGGGCGACTATTTTTGCCGGCTACAATGGTGGCGAAGGTTGGGAGCCGCAACCAGTGGGCGTGCCGGTTATCGTTGAAGAGGTCGCAGACACCGGGTTTGCCGGCGACAACTTTGATATTACCGGGGGTGCTGGTGGTATGACAGTGACGGTAGATACCGGTGCTAAGCTCACTGCAGCGCTGGCAGATGCCAAGGCGGCTAATTCACCGGTGACCATCTATGTTGATGGTGTTATCACTGACGCTAACAATGACGGTAGTGGCCGCTCTATTGACATAAAAGATATGGATAACGTGTCGATTATCGGTGTTGCTGACAGAGGTGAATTTGATGGCATTGGTATTGCTATTCGTCGTGCCAATAATATTATTATCCAGAACCTGAAAATCCATCACGTACTGACCGGCGGTAAAGATGCGATTTCTATTGAAGGCGACAATGATGGTTCGACGACCAGCAACATCTGGATTGATCATAATGAGTTGTACAGCACGCTGGATGTCGATAAGGACTATTATGATGGCCTCATCGATTCTAAGTCCGGGGCGCGAAACATTACGATTTCGTACAACTACCTGCATGATCACTGGAAGGGGTCGTTGCATGGCCATACGGATAACGATACCAACAGCGATAACACCGATCGGTTAATTACTTTCCATCACAACCGGTTCGAAAATATCGAGTCGCGGCTGCCGTTGTTCCGTTTTGGTTATGGTCATTTGTACAATAACTACTACAACAACATCAGTTCAACGGCCATCAACTCGCGGATGGGCGCCGAATTGCAAATAGAAAACAATGTGTTCGAAAATACCCAGAACCCCATTGTCTCTTTCTACTCTGCTGAAATCGGCTACTGGAATACGTCTGGTAACCTGTTTGGTACTGGCGTAACCTGGACAACGCCTTCTGGTAATGACGTGGTTGCAGGCCCTGATGCAGAGCCAACCAGCAGCTATGTAGTGCCCTATGAGTACACTATGGATGAAACCAGCGTGGTGAAGAGCAAGGTAATTAACAACGCTGGTGTTGGTAAGATTGATCAAAGCGGCCTGGATATACCCGCCATTGGCGACAATGGTGCCGGTGGTGGCAGCGGCGGCAATGATACCGGCACAGACGTAACGCTGCCTTACAGCGAAGATTTCTCTGCTGACAGTACGGACGCGTTCTTTAGCGCCGCCTACAAGTCATTACCGGCGGATAGCAGTGTCCCACTGCATGCCGTCACCGGTGGTGGTAGTGGGATATCCATTACTGACGGGCAAATCTCGTTGGACAGTGCGCGTTTCACTATTGGTGACACGCAGTCAGGCACTGACACCGCTGATACCGATACTGGCGGACGTGGTGTATTTGACTTAAGCCGGCCGTATAAAGTGTTGGTCGATATCGTCAGCGTGAGCGATCCGGATGGTGATAATAATTTCCAGCTGTATGTGGATAACAATACCAGTAGCAGCAGTAAATCGGTGCATGGCGGCAGCTCAAAATTCTTCGCCACGCTGATTAATGATCTGACGATTGGCACATTGGAAGTCGAAGGGCCGGTGGCTACCGCTAATTCGTTTATTCAATTACGAACCGAGAGTGGTGGCACCGTCACACTGGATAACCTGCGGATTGAATATACTGACTGACACAGAATAAATTAACCGTTTGAAATCCGTAGTGCCGCCGCGCACTGCGGATTTTTTTTGTTTTTTTTAAAATCTCACATCAACCAGGATTTTACTTTGCGGGGATTCTTAGGCTTTTGTTTTTATTAATGTATTTATTGTTTTAATGGGTGCTGTTGCATTGCCAAAATAGCGTAAAAATATAAAATAGTATACGATTTTAAAAAATAACTGGAAAATTTTACAGTATTGTCATATAGTTAATAGGGCAACATAACTAAGGAGGATGTCAAATGAAAGCTTTTAAACGATTCTTCAAGCGAGCACATCCATACACTGTTGCTTTTTATCTAGGCAGAAAGAATACCCAAAAAATCTTAAACTGTAAGATTAAGAAGAAGTCAGAACTGTTCGACGAACAGCATGGTTAAGGCTTGAAGGCAAAGAGGCTCTATTAACGTGGGGCCTTTTTTGCGCCTGTAATATGGGTTGAGCGGGCAGTTGTGAGCTGCCCTCAGATAACCAACGCACTGCGGCGGGCTCAACGTCTTAAACCTTGAAACCCACTCGTGTGCCTGCTCTTGTGTATGACTACCAACAACCTCTGAATCATCTTTACTCTTTACATTGCGCCACGCCTTGCCCGGCAGTCCATTGCAGCGCATCCTTTAGTAACTGCATGTTTTCTTTGTTGGCGTAAACTTCTTCACGGTGGCCAATGGCAGTGTACATGGCTCTGCCCTGACGCACACAATGCTTCCAGGCTATCGGGTGGGTATCGCCCATCGCCAAATTGCCTGGTGTATAGCTGGACTCGTCAATACTGAGTACGTATTCCACATTATCAATCTGCGGTTCACTGGCAAAGGAATACCACTCATCTTTTAATGACCAGGTTTGCGGCAGCGATGCACCGACACGGCCGTCATTTATATGTGTGGTTAGTTCGGCGGTCTGAAATTGTGGCTCCATGGGGTGACCAATAAACTGTGCGCCTAACAATGAGTCGCGGTACCAATCCCAATAGTAAACCGAATCGCCGCCCGAGGCATGTACGCCAAGAAAGCCACCGCCATTATGCATATAGTCTTCAAAGGCCTTGCGTTGTGACAGGGTCAGGGTATCACCACTAACATTATTCCACACGACAACATCAAACTGGGCCAGGTTACTGGCTACAAATGCCCCGCCATGCGCGGTCACCGTCACGCCATACCCCATGTCTTTTGCCAAACGCTTAAAGGCTTCAGTGGCTGCGGTGACCGAGCGGCCATGGTCATAGCCATTGATTTTCTGAAAAACCAATACCTGAACAGGTTCATTGCCAACCGTAAACAGCTGTGGTTCGGCGTCGAAACGTGCACAGCGGGCGGTTTGATCGTCAGTCGTCACCGGCAATTTTTTAAGTGCTGCATCGAGCTTGTCGATACCTGGTTTGGCCGGATCCATGCGGGCAATCAATTGCTCCAGAGTAAGGATGGTTGCCAGTGATGGTACCGTGTCACTGAGCAACCACGCCGGTAGCGTGGCAAACAGGCCTGGGTAATACTGCTCGGTGAGTTCACGGGCTGCCGGGCGGGTCATTATGTCATAGGCGGGCAGGCTAACACTGAAGGGGGCATTACGCAGAGCACAGTTGGTAATTGGTTTATCCTGGGCAAACAGGTTATTGCAAAAAAAAGAGCCGCTGACCAGCAGGGTAGTGACGGCTATGTTTGACAACGCTTTAAATGTTTTCATGATTTTTCCTGATTGGCTAACACGTAAGCGCTTCCAACGGTGATAGTTCAGCGCAGTGATAACTGAAACCCTATTTTGTTAGGTGGCTTAACAATGAGTGACACGTACGATAACCGGCTGGAGCGACAATGAAAAGTTCGAATGTTAAAAATAACGCTTTGTGTTAACCAATTTGCAACAAGTGATGGTGCGAGCAAATAAAGACCAGTGCTATGCCGCAACAATCAAAGGTTTGTTACCAGGGGAAAAACCAGGGAACTAAATAGTAGCAGCACACAAATACCCAACCAAGCATGGGCAGGCCCAACTTAATGAAGTCGATAAACCGATACTTACCGGGCTCTACAATTAAGGTAATAATCGGCGAGGCGACCGGTGTTAAGAAAGCGGCTGATGCCGCGAATATAACAGTCATGGCCATTGGGTAGGGCGATACTGACAGTTGATCGGCAATACTAATGGCGATGGGAGCCATCAGTACTGCAGATGCCGTATTGGATAATATATTGGTTAACAGGGCTGTGATAAAAAACAACATGACCAGTAAGGTATGCGGCGAAGCATCTGCCGCCAGGCTAATTAAACTGCCGACAATCATGTCGGTACCCCCTGTTTGTTGCAGCGCCTCAGCCAGCGGCAACATACCGGCCAGCAAGACCAGGCTTTGCCAATGGATGGCACGGTAGGCGTCTGCTGCGCTCAGGCAGCGGGTCACGACGCCGGCGATAACGGCCAGCATCACCGCCGCAATCAGTGGCATCCAGTTAAAGACCGAGCTTAGCACCAGTAATGCGATAATCACTAAGGCCACAGGCATGCGTTTATAGGCTGGCACGATGTCGTCGGCTTCCGACGGTGTTTCCAATAACACAAAGTCATGCTTTTGCTGCTTTAGTCTGGCGATTTTTGTCCAGGTACCGGTAACGAGTAAACTGTCAGAGGCTTGTAAGGGCGTGTTTTGGTAGTCGGCCAGAGGCTCTCGTTTGCGCCGCACACCATATACATCCAGATCATAGTGATCGCGAAACCGGGCATCACGCACAGACTTACCAATGAGCTTTGAATCAGGATGAATCAATACACTTACCGCACCAAACTCCCAGCTGCGGTACTGAGTTTCCATCTGCGACGGATGAAACGGAGCCAGCCCCAGCGTCTGTTCGACGCGGTCGCTATCTTCAGGATGCATTGCAACATGTAATATATCGCCGCTGTGTAACACGATATCCGGCGATACCCCGGCTTTTAGCTTGCGCCAGCCGCGGGTTTGCTGGGAAAGATCGAGAATACGGATACCATAGCGGTTGTAGAGGCCACTTTGGCCAATAGTTTTACCCTGTAGCGGCGATGTTTCACTGATGCGTAAATAGGTGAGTTGATGGTCGACCTGATATTCATGCCACAAGGCCTGAATTGACCGCTGCGGCGAGCGTTCAGCCGCCACACGGTTATCAGGCAGCCAGTGGCGCCCCCAAAGCAGCATATATCCAATTAATCCTGCCAGCACGATAAGTCCGGGGGCGGTAAATGTAAAAAAGCGCAACGGTGCATAACCTGCGGTGTTCAAGGCTTCGCTGACCACCAGGTTAGGGGGCGTCGCGATAAGCGTAAGCATACCGCTAACCAGCGCGGCATAGGACATGGGTAATAACAACTGACTGGCACTGTGACCGGTTTGTTTGGCAATGCGCAATACAATAGGAATAAAGATTGCGACGACGGCAGTTGAGCTCATTACCGCGCTCAACAGGGCACTGGCCAGCATCAGCATGAGCAGTAATTTATTGGCAGAGCTGCGACTATGCCGACCTATCCAGTCACCTACAAAGCGAGCAACGCCGGTACGGTCCAGCATCTCACCTACAACCAGCAGCGCCGCAATAAGCACCACGACCGGGTTGCCAAAGCCTGCCATCGCCTCGCTCACAGAAAGAATGTCGCCGAGCATTAAGGCCAGCACAACGCTTATGGCAATCATGTCGTAACGCACACGGTTACTGGCCATTAATAAAGCGGCAAGGGCAATGACGACAAAAACATAGTGGGCATGTAAGGCCAGTGGCACAGTGAACATAAAAAGCTCCCGAAACAACTATCCCTGTGACGTCGAGATTACACAGAATGAATGTTATATAACCAGAGTACTGAACTTGCCCGCTAAATAACAGTGGACTGGATCAATAGAAGTGGCATGAAGGCTGACTGGAGAGGCGCAAAAGAAAACCCCCGTGCGTGTGGGTCAACCGATTACGCTGTAATCTCGCACGAGGGTTAGGGCACATGGCGGCAAACCAGTTAACGCTGTGTTTGCCGGTATTGTTATTGTAATTGGCTTACTTACTGATAAGCTTGGTCGTACGTTTATTGAGGTCGGCAGGGTCTACCACTGGCCAGTCGTTATCCCAGCTAATGGGCAGAATACGCAGTTTTTGCACCGCGTTGTCTGCTGTTTCGTAAGCATGCAATACCAGATAGTCTTTACCGTCGAAGGTATACGCGGCGTTGTGGCCAAGTGCAACCCAGTCGTCATTGCCTTCAATAACCAGGGTGCCGCCGCCTTCGTTCAGTGATTTACCATCACGGTCAAGATAAGGGCCCGTCACATCTTTACTGCGGCCAACGCGCACATTGTAAGTACTGTCCATACCGCGGCAGCATTTATCAAAGGATACAAACAGGTAATAATAACCGTTTTGCTTAAAGATATACGGTGCTTCAATGGCGCCTTCACCCGGGTCAGCATCATTACTTAAATTAGCACCAGGACGCTTAGCAATAGAATACCATTCTTCTGGCTGAGCAAGTCTCACCATGTCATCGTCGAGTTTAACCAGCTTCAGACCATCCCAGAACGAGCCAAAACTCATCCAGGCGTTTCCGTCGTCGTCCTCAACAATGGCCGGATCGATAGCATTCCAGTGATCGCGGTTGGGTACTGATTCCACAACGATGCCGTAATCAATCCACTTATAATCGGCAGAATCCGGATCAAGGGTTTCATTAACCGTTACACCAATCGCGGAGGTATTTTTACCGAATGCTGACACCGAATAATACAGGTAAAACTTACCGTCTTTTTCGTAAACGTCCGGCGCCCACAAATGGCCGTTAAAGCTTGGTGAGATGCGCTTTGCCCAGCTCGGTTCGTCAGGGAAAACCCGTCCGGTCAGCGACCAGTTTTCCATGTCTTTGGATTCGTAGTAGGTAATACCCGGGCCGGTGCTGAACACGTAATAGGTGTCGCCTTCTTTGGCCATTACCGGATCATGCACTTCAACTTGTTTTGCCTGTGCACCGCAGCCCATCAAAAAAGCGCCGCTGATCAGGCCGGTTATTGCTGTGCGGAAAGTCTTCGCACTGATTGCCAATTTTCGTTCTAAAATCATTTTTACCTCAACACAAAAAGCGTTTGCCTACTATAGCAATAATCATGTTAAATATGTAATACAATATTAATAATTGATTAGCAATTTGACAACTGTCAATTTCAATTGTGTGAATAATGATAACGGAGCAATTATGGTTAATGATAATAACGTGCTAACAAACACGATACGTTTTGCCTGTATTTTACTGACCACCTTGTGTATCAGCCCTGCTTGGGCGACAACACTGGAACCTATTGATAATCCTATTGTAGTTCAGCGCGCCGACCCATGGATTGTGCGGCACGATGACGGTTGCTATACCTTTATTGGTTCATCACCCAAGTTCGATGAAATTGAGTTGCGTTCGGCATGTCGCTTAAACGATCTTAAAATAGCCGAGCCAAAAGTGATTTGGCGGAAAAAGGAAAAAGGCCCCATGAGTGTTAACATTTGGGCGCCAGAATTACATGAAGTGGATGGCGACTGGTATATTTATTTTGCCGCAGGCAATGCCGATCAGCCCTTCAGTATTCGCATGTATGCGCTAAAAAATACGGCCGAAAACCCCATGGAAGGAGAATGGACCGAAGCCGGGCAGATAGAAACCCCGGTTGACTCGTTCTCACTCGATGCCACGAGCTTTGAACATCAGGGCACTCGTTACTTAGTTTGGGCGCAGCAGGATGCCGACCGCTCCTACAACTCGGCGCTGTGGATTGCCGAGATGGACTCGCCAACCTCAATTAAGTTTGACACTATCGCAGTAATTACCGAGCCAACGCTGGACTGGGAAGTACAAGGCTACAAGGTAAATGAAGGCGCAGCCGTGCTGGTTCGCCACGGGCGTGTCTTTATTACCTACTCAGCCAGTGCTACCGATCATCGCTACGCCATGGGGTTATTGTGGGCCGATGAAGACGCTGATTTACTTGACCCCGACAGCTGGCATAAAAAACCTGAGCCGGTTTTTACCACCAATGCTGCAGTGGGCCGTTTTGGGCCTGGTCATAACAGCTTTGTAAAAGCCGAGGACGGAGTCACTGATTTAATGATTTATCACAGCCGTGATTATAAAGAGCTGCGTGGAACACCACTGACTGATCCTAATCGCCATGCCAGAGCGCGGGTAATCTATTGGGATGCCGAAGGTTTTCCTGTTTTCAGACCTGAGTTAGTTGATTAGTAAAAGATTACTGACACATCATAAATCCTCATTCGGCCAGTCTCGCTATTGTCAGACTGGCTTTTTTGGGTGTATAGCACTATGGCCAGTATGACTAGCGCGATGCCCATCGCAGCCGCCCCGAGTGCCGTGGATGAAAGTGGGGGCTCACTACACCGGGACTAACGCCCACAATGCCGGTAAACGGCTTAAACTCTCTGGTAAGTTTCATATTTAACTCAAAAAGCAATAAGCGTTGGTTTGTATGGACAGCTTGTGGTTTGCTCATTAGCACCGCGTACTACAAAAGTGAAAATAGCGATGCAATGGATGAAGCGCACATTAATGCCACTCTTAACAGGCTTGTTCGTAATGCTGCCGGTATTTACCGTCACAGCGAAAATTGGCGATACGTTTCCCTCGGAGAGGCAGGTACTTAACGATCCCGTTACCGGGGTCAAACTGGCTTTTTTAACCAGTGCCGCAAAAGGTGACTCAAAGATCTATCCTACCCATCCGCAGTGGACCAGTGATGGTGAGTGGTTGGTATTTCGCTCTGACCGGGTGCCAGGTGAGGCGATGGCGGTAAACGAAGCCGATGGCAGACTGGTGCAAGTCAGCGAAGGTGGATATTTTGGTATGCTGGTAAATGCGCAGCAATCAAATACGCTGTATCTGATGCGCGACCCCAAAGTGTCCGCTGACCAGCAGCCCCGTTATGGTCAGAATAACAACGATAAGCAGATCATTGCGGTGGATATGCAGCAGTTACTGACGGATGTGACCGCGGGTCAGGTAAAGAGTGCCAAGCACTATCAGAGGGTTGTTGGCACTGTTCCCGCCGCTATGGGCGCTGGTGGTGATATGGCGCTGGATGCGGCGGAAGATGTCATTTACTTCCGCATTGGTCGCAAGGAAGCAGCGCGGCATATTGATGACAGCATACCCATCGAGTCAAATTTTGGCCCACGAAATATGGGCGCAGGCCCCACAGGTATCGCCAGTATGGATGTGCGCACTGGCAAAATAGAGATGGTCGTCGCGCTGCCCTTTCAATTAGGGCATATTCAAACTAATCCCTGGGTACCCAGAGAATTGATATTTTGCTGGGAGACTGGCGGCAAGTCACCACAACGCATGTGGACGATGAAAGTCGGTGGGCCGGTCAAACCGTTGTACCCGGAAGCGGACTATGAATGGGTAACCCATGAAGCGGTGATCACCGCCGATGAGGTAGCGTTTGCTATCATGGGACACCGTGATATTGGTACCAATGACGGATGGGGGCCATCAGCGAGCCGTGCTAAGCCTACCGGATTAGGCATTGTTAATCTGCGTAGCGGGGAAATGCGTATAGCCGGGCAAACCCGCAGCGGCAGTGGGCTATGGCATGTGCATGGCTCGCCGGACGGGCGATGGGCAGTAGGCGACGATTTTAGCCGAAGCCTGTATCTGATAGACCGCACCACCGATGAAATGATGCTGTTGAGCACCGGCCATAAACCGACGGCAAAAGACCATACCCATCCCACGTTTAGCCGTGACGGGACTAAGATCCAAATCCAGTCGGCGATGCTGGCAACAGACGATCGCAGTCTGAATATCGCCGTGATCTATTTACCTGAAAAGTTGCTCAAACGCGATTACCGCGAAGTTAAACGCCTGGATTAATCCGTTGCACACTGTCGCTCCAACAGGTTAACACTGTTAGCGAATTGCTCACCCAACTGAAGGTAGTCGGCTGAATGATAGTGCCAGCCGTCTTCCAGATGGGTGAAGCTTTCTGTGACGGTGACCAGCGCAGCGCAGGTATCCTGCTCAACAAAATCCAGTTGTGCCTGTTGTACCACACTCCCCCAGTTCATACGCAGGCCGTCTTCCGGATCCATCTTCGAATCGGTAATTTTGCCCATGACAACAGGCAATGATGCATCACGAAGTGCGGCACGAAACAGCGCCATTATGTGCTGTAAGTTGCTCATATAGCGATGCGCGGTAATGTCGCTGTGATAGGCATCCGATTCACCCTGCATCCAGATGATGCCAGCGGGAATTAGTTTGTCAGCTTCACCATCACCATCAATATCCTGCTCGCTAAACGCATGCCGGAGCGTGGTCAGGAAATGATCATACTGATTGATACCATTCCCTCTGCGATAGTCAGGGAACCAGTTGTTGCCCACGCCGTAGCCAAGCGCTGAGCCGCCCAACGCGTATTTAATAATTGCCACAGACTGATTTTTATTAATTGCGGCGATACGATGACCAAAACTCAACTCCGGACCAAAGTGCTCAGAACGGACGTTAGCGCTGCCGTCACTGCCAAAATTCAGACCAAATCCTGGCTGCAGTGTATCCCATACACCCAGGCCGCCATCCGGTTTAAAATCGGCTGCCGGGTTGCCTGTGAATATCCTCACATCTTTTAGCGGCCTGAGGTAGTCCTTGGGTAATTCGCTATTGTTACCAAACCCTTCCATATTTGACTGGCCACCCAGGTAATACACCTTGTAGGTTTTAGCGCACAGGGCAGGGCTGATAATGAGTAATAACAGAATGAGTCGTAACATAAAAAAGCCTCTCCATTTTGAGCAGTGAGCGCCGCAGTATCCGGGCTTACTGTTAATTTTTATTGGCGCAAGGTAGCTCGTTAGCATAGCTACCCGCTAAAACAACAAAGCCGGTAACAGGGACCTGTTACCGGCTTTGACTTTAAACGCTTACCGCTTGTTTACCAGAAGCGGATATAGATAAACGCGGTAATACCTAAAATACCCGCGGTATGGATATAGTCCCACTTATCCAGGCCGGCGATCACTTCACTCATGGTGCCTTTACCCAGCGTGCGGAAGGTCAGGCCTTTCAGTTTTTCTTCACTGGCGCGCGCGGTAAACATGCTGATAACAATCATAATAACGGTAACCAGCACGAACAACAGAATACAGTAGTACAACCAGTTCATCTCAACAATCCAGGCGAAGCTGGTACCGGCCAGACTATCTCTGAACGGCAGCAGTACCAAACGAATCATACCGAGTACAAACCCTGACACCAGGCCATAGTAGCCCGCTGCCGGCGTAATACGGCGGCTAACCAGGCCGAGCAGGAATACTGCTGCGATCCCCGGGGCGATAAGCGACTGAACGCTTTGCAGGTATTCATAGAGTACGTCTGCAATCAGGCTCATTACCGGGATCCACAAAATACCCAGAACCACGATCACGACGGTGGCAATACGACCCACTTGCAGCAAGTGTTTCTCGCTCGACTCAGGCTTAAACTTTTTATAAAAGTCGATAGTAAACAGCGTCGCTGACGAGTTAAACAAAGATGCCAGTGAGCTCATTAATGCTGCCACTAAACCACCGATGACAATACCTTTTACCCCTGACGGTAACAACTGGGATACCAATGTGGGGAACGCCTGGTCGGCGCTGGCATAGTCAATGATGCCTTTTTCTTTCAAAGCGACGGCAATCATGCCCGGCACCAGGAAGATAAATACGGGTAAAAGCTTCAGGTAACCGGCAAACATAGTACCACGGCGGGCTTCTTTAATGCCTTTAGCAGAAAGTACACGCTGAACGATGTACTGGTCGGTACACCAGTACCAGAAACCAATAATAAAGGAGCCAAATATAATCCCCGGCCACGGGAACTCTGCATCACTGGCACTGCGGATAAGGTGCATATTGGCATCGTTAATGCGCTCTACTTCGGCCCAGCCGCCGGCCTGTTCGAGGCCCACTACCAGAATCACCACAGAACCAATAATTAGCACTGGCGTTTGCAGTACCGAGGTCCACATAATGGCTTTCATACCGCCGAGTACCGTGTAGATACCGGTAATAATGACCAGGCCTAATGCGGAAATCCAGAAGAAGTCGATACCGAACATCGTATCGATTCCCAGAATCGTCTTAAACGCAATTCCCCCTGCGTAAACCGTTACTGCTACTTTGGTGAGTACATAGCTGACCAGTGATATCACCGACAGAAAGCTCCGGGCTTTGGAGTTGTAGCGGCGTTCAAGAAATTCCGGCATGGTGTACACTTTACTGCTCCAGTAAAAGGGTACAAAAAACCAGCCTAATAACAGGATAATCCAGGATTGCAGCTCCCAATGGGCTAATGCCATACCTGATTGAGCCCCAGAACCTGATAAGCCAACCAAGTGCTCAGACCCAATGTTCGAGGCAAAAATCGACGCACCAATAACCAACCAGCTAGCGTTCCGGCCTGCTAAAAAGTAATCAGCAGTGTCTTCTTCCTTTTGACGCATGGACATGCCCACAACGCCTATCAGTAAAACAAAAAAACCGGCTAAAACGAGCCAGTCCAGAGTACTTAATTCAACCATGAAAATACCTTGATACCATGATGATCAATTTAAACAGATTAAAAAATATTATATTACAAAACAGCTGATGGGAAGCTTTTTGTTAAAACAGCGTTAAAACCCAGAAGGTTAATTTATCACACTTTTACAACGAAAATTTTTTAAACGCTTGCACGCAGGGGCCTTACAACTCTATGATGGCGGTAATAATATTAACAAAACAGGCAACATGAATCATCGATAGTCTAAGATATTATTTATTCATTCATGATTAAAGCCGTTAGCAAAAAGATAATTACCTATGGCGCGAATTGAGAACCTGAACCTATCGCAACGTGTGACCAATGAATTGGGTAAAGCGATTATCGCGGGAGTCTATGGCGAAGGCTCCGGGCTTCCCACTGAGGCACAGTTGTGTAATGAGTATGGTATAAGCCGAACTGCTGTGCGTGAAGCGGTTAAAATGCTGGCTGCAAAGGGGCTGATCTCGTCCCGGCCGCGTCAGGGAATTCGGGTTGAGCCGCCCGAAAACTGGAACTTATATGACACCAGCGTGCTCGGTTGGATGTTTGAGAGCAGCCCTTCACTGTTGGTATTAAAAGAGTTTTTACAAATGCGTCTGGCTATCGAACCGCAAGCGGCAGCGTTAGCTGCAAAACACGGTACGCCGCAAGCCATTGCGCAAATTGAAGTGGCGTTAAATGCCATGGACAATGCCGCGCAAACCGACGGCTCTATACATGACAGCGACGTGGAGTTTCATACTGCAATACTGCTTGCCAGTGGCAATCGCTTTTTTTACCAACTCCGAGACTTTATTAGCACTGCATTAAATGTGAGTTTTCAGTACACCACAAATGCAAAAGACAGCCTGCAAACGATTGCCGATGAACATAGAAAGATTTTTCAGGCGATCAAGAACGGCGAGGCTGAGCGTGCCAAAAATATGATGGCTTATTTGATCGATGAAGCCATGGCATACATAGAACTGAAAATTAATGAAGCAGAGTTAACCGCATAATTATAAGTAACGGAATCGTTGATAAAGTGAATACAGTGCCAATTTTAATCGTGAGTTGTCTATGACGCAGACGCCCGAAACAGCAGCCCAATACCCAAGTTTGCGCAATCGCAGCGTGTTTATTACCGGCGGTGGTACCGGTATTGGCGAAGTGATGGTCGAACGCTTTTGCGCGCAGGGTGCCAATGTGTGTTTTGTGGATGTTAACATTCCAAAGAGTGAAGCGTTGGTTGAGCGAGTGGCGCAAAGCGAAGGTGGTAAAGCCGTTTTTATCGAATGTGACTTGCGTGACATAAAGGCGCTCCAGGCCGCTATAGCTGAAGCCGGAAGAATTAACGGCGACATTAGCGTGCTAATCAATAATGCCGCAGATGATACGCGTCATGAGTTTGAACAGGTCGATGAGGAATACTGGAACGACCGCGTGAATGTGAATTTACGTCCGAGCTTTTTTGCAGCACAAGCCGTTGTTGAACAAATGCGCCGTTGTGGTGGTGGCAGTGTGGTGAATATGGGCTCGGTAAGCTGGCGTCAGAAGCAAACCTGTATGCCTGTTTACACCACTGCTAAAGCCGCCATTGATGGTCTTACGCGCACTCTGGCTGCCAAACTGGGACCTGATCATATCAGGGTCAATACACTGGTACCGGGCTGGGTAATGACCGAACGGCAAATGACCCGCTGGGCTAGCCCTGACATCGTTCAGGAAGTGCAACAAGCGCAGTGTATTCATAAAACACTACTTCCTATTGATATCGCTAATGCCGCGTTATTTTTAGCTGCTGACGATAGCAAAATGATGACAGCGCAAACGTTAATCATTGACGCTGGTTGGGTATAAGGCGTTACTGAACGTCTTGTCCCTGCTGTATAACATCCCGTTCCCTTCTTAACTGAATAAGCAGCTTAATCAATAATAGCCCACTTTTTATTCTGGGCTCTGCGTGTTCAGGGTTGTAACACGCACAGAACATCGGGCTTTATCACCTTTATCGCTCACTGAAATGTTGCAAAAATGTTTACAATCTGGCACTGTGCAGGGGTTAAATGTAATATAATATGTAAATTTAAAGTAACCTCAGTTTCTGAGGGGCGTAAAGGATTATTTGCTTGGCCGATTTTTTTCTGGTGTATCTGGTCTTAATAATAGGCTCTTGTTTACAAAGCGTTATTGGCTTTGGGCTTGGCCTGTTAGGCGCACCGCTTATTTACTTACTAATGCCTGAACTGGTGCCAGGGCCTATGATCCTCAATGCGCTGTTGCTCACCACCCTGCTAGCAGTTAAACATCAGTACGATATTGATTTAAAGCAAACCGGATTTTCTATTCTCGGTGGTACCGCTGGCGTGTTGGTTGCCGGAAGTGTGTTGCTGTACATCGATGCGCATCAGTACCAGATGCTGCTGGGCATTTGTATTATTGCTGCGGTGATTTTATCGCTGGTGGGTGTGACGCCCCGTATCAGCGTTTTATCTAATCTGATTGCGGCGATGATCTCCGGCTTTATGGGCACTACAACCTCCGCTGGTGGTGCACCCATGGGCCTGCTTTATCAAGCCGAAAATAAAGATAAAATTAAAGCCAATTTGAGCGTGTTCTTTGTTTATATAAACATGTTTGGCATTGCTGTGCTGTGGTTTACCGGCGCAGCGGGCCACGAAGATCTTGAGCGCTTTTTAACCTGTATTCCCGCTATTTTGATCGGCTGGTTTCTTTCATTCTTTGTGAATCGACGTATTGATGAAATGTTTGTCAGAAAACTCATTCTCGCCGTTGCAGCGTTTGCCGGTACGGCACTTATAGTGTCAAATGGCTAGCCAGTAGCATAGCGTTGTCAACAAAGTGCTACATTCCCGAATCGAATTCCCGCCCGTAAGCTTTATTTAATCTTTTATCAATGCGATATTGCATACAGTAGATAAGCATATCATTTACCTGGTTTTCTGCTTTAGCGAGCTATCTGACCAGGCCAAAAACAACTCGATTAAAAGAATGTCCGCTGCCACCATAATCAATACATACCCCACCGGCTGTGAACTGGGCGAGGGAATTCACTACAGCGCCAGTTTGAACTGCGTTTTTTGGGTCGATATAAAGCAACATCAGCTATTTCGCCTATCACTCAACGACGGTGTGATTTCACGGTTTAATATGCCCGAGCCCATTGGCTGGATTAAACAAACTCGCACCGGCAATTTTATCGTTGGCTTGCAGTCGGGTATTTACCTGTTGAACAGCGATTTTACTTGCGGTGAGCAGCTGTGCGCACCCAGAGCGGAGCCAGCGACAAACCGCTTAAATGATGCCAAGACCGATCGTCAGGGCCGCTTATACTTTGGCTCTATGGATAATTATGAAAAGCAACAGTCGGGCAATTTGTATCAATTATGTTCTGTTACCGGTGCAGACTCGCCACGCTTAATTGACAGTGACTACAAGGTGTCGAATGGTCCGGCGATTAATCTGGCCGGCGATAAACTCTATTCTGTTAGCTCGTCAACACGAACCATTTTTAGTTTTAGACTGGAAACCAATGGCAATGTGACAGACAAGCAGGTGTTTATTCAGTTGCCTGAGCAGTATGGCTTCCCTGATGGTATTACCGTTGACAGCCAGGACAACATTTGGGTGGCGTGCTGGATGGGGCATTCGCTGTGTTGCTTTAGCCCGCAAGGGGAGTTGCTCAGGAAAGTCATTATGCCGGCCCCGCTCATTACTAATATAACGTTTGCCGGGGCGAACTTAGACAGAGCCTTTGTAACCTCTGCACGAATTGGATTAAGCGCTAAACAATTGCAACAGTATCCGCTGTCAGGCAGTGTATTTGAGTTATCGCTTAATACTACCGGGTTACCCGAAGCCCTGGTGGCTGATTAATTAATAAAATCGCGCCAACTTTCTAAGAGATGTGTAAATTCAACCAAACCACAGCCGGCAGCCGGCCCATCTGAATAGTCATCTTCAAATTCGTCATGATGGGGCTGGCTATTATTCAGAAACAGCTCCACTTCATCATCGGCAATGGCGAGGTGATAAATCTTACCAGTGAATTCAACGTCAGGGCGCTGGTTATTTTTTAATTGCTCTATCATGTATAACAAAGATTCAATAGCGCGTTTGTCGGTACAAATATCGTGACTTAGCCAGTCACCCAAGGCTTCACTTTCGATATCGCATTTGGCCAGCGGTTGGCCGGTTACGTCGGTAATAAATTCAAAGTCCATCAGAAGGGCTCCTGGGCTGTTGGGGGATTAAAAACGTAACCGGTGGCATCCATTTCAGTGAGGTACACTCGTACGTCAAACTCGATTTGGTGGTAATCAGGTAACATGTGTCGGCATAACTGGTAAAACGCCTTGTTGTGTTCTTTTTCTTTTAGATGTGCGAGTTCATGTACCACAATCATGTTCAAAAACGGCTCCGGTGTATTTTTAAATAAAGCACTGATGCGCATCTCGTTTTTACTTTTAAGCTTGCCACCCTGCACCCTTGATACATAAGAGTGCAGCCCCAGCGCGTGGTTAACGATATGGATTTTGTTGTCGAAAACTACCTTGCTCAGCGGCTGGGTTTTCTTCATAAACTGATTCTTTATTCCCTGTGCATACTCACGTAATTCCTTGTCATTATTAATGCTATGCATATTGGGGTAGCGTGAACGTAACCAGTTACCAAGCTGTTTTGCAGTTTTCATTTGTTGAATTTTATCCTGCAGGTGCTGCGGATAGTGAGTCAGATAGGTAAGCGGCTTGGGCATGGTAACGTGGTGATAGGCGAAACAAGTGCCTTATTATACACGCCAAATCAGCGATGTACGCAGTAATGTTGTTGGCTTTGCCGTTGCGTTATCGTTAACACTGTCGTGGCTGATTTATTGGTGATGTGGCGCGATAACCACATACGCTTTGTGAGGAAATGACTACCCTTAGCTAACGACTCTATTATTCCATTGTAGTTATTTTATTACTAAAAAATGCGTTTTGGGGGGTGACTAACCTGGGTGATGACCAGTATTATGCAAATGTGGGTTGAAACAAGTCGTTTACAATTATACGCCAAATACGGCGGCGTTTGTGTAAATTGTGTAAAAAAGTAATTTTGTAACGTATTAAAATTACAAAAATCTAGGGCGCAAAATGAAAATAGAAACACTCGATATAGTGCTGTTTGCTATCTACGTCATTGCTTTGATCGGCATTGCATGGTGGGTTTCCCGCGAAGAAAAAGGTCACGAGAAAGACACTAATGACTACTTTCTGGCAGGGTCCAGTTTGCCATGGTGGGCAATCGGGGCATCATTAATTGCGGCGAATATTTCCGCTGAGCAAATCATAGGTATGTCCGGCTCCGGCTATATGGTCGGCCTGGCAATCGCTTCTTATGAATGGATGGCGGCGATTACGCTGATTATTGTTGGTAAATACTTTTTGCCCATCTTCCTGAAACATAAAATTTATACCATGCCGCAGTTCCTCGAACAGCGCTATGACCATCGCGTACGCAAGGTGATGGCAGTGTTTTGGCTTGGCGTTTATGTATTTGTAAATCTTACCGCTGTATTGTGGCTGGGCGCACTGGCGATCAACACGATTGCCGGTATCGATTTAGTCTACGGCATGATATTCCTTGGCGTATTCTCGCTGGCCTACTCACTGTACGGGGGCTTAAAAGCGGTTGCCATGACCGATATTATTCAAGTGGTATTGCTGGTGTTTGGCGGGCTGTTCTTGTCGTATACTGCACTCAATTTGATTGGTGACGGCGATGGCGTGCTGGCGGGTTTCACTACCCTGACCACTGAACTGCCGGGTAAGTTCGACATGATCCTGAGTGAGAGTAACCCGCATTACATGGACCTGCCGGGTTTGTCGGTCCTCATTGGTGGACTGTGGATAATGAACCTCTCTTACTGGGGCTTTAATCAGTACATTATTCAACGTACGCTGGCCGCGAAGAGTGTTAGCGAAGCGCAGAAAGGCATTGTGTTTGCCGCATTTTTAAAAGTACTGATGCCGCTTATCGTTGTACTGCCGGGTATTGCCGCGGTGCTGTTAGTGCCCGATCTGGATAAAGCCGACCAGGCATACCCCTCACTAATGACGCTTATGCCGGTAGGTTTGAAAGGCATTATTTTTGCTGCCCTGGTGGCGGCGATTGTGTCGTCTCTGGCGTCGATGACCAACAGTGTGTCGACCATTTTCACCATGGACATTTACAAAGACAAACATCCGGATAAGAGCCAGCATCACTACGTGAAAGTAGGGCGTATTGTGAGCTTTGTTGCCCTTATCATTGCCATGGTTGCGGCGAAGCCACTGTTAGGCCAGTTTGATCAGGCCTTCCAGTATATTCAGGAGTTCACCGGCTTCTTTACCCCGGGCATTGTGGCGTTATTCGCTCTGGGTATGTTCTGGAAAAAAACCACGGCAACGGCAGGTTTAGTCGCAGCCGTAGGCTCGGCGGTATTTAGCCTGGCATTTAAACTGTTATTCCCCGAATTACCATTTATGGACCGTGTCGGCGTTGTGTTCTTATTATGCGTGGGATTAGCGGTGGCGATTTCGTTGTTCGAAGGCAAAGGGGATCATCCTCAGGCGGTTGAACTAAAAGAAATCGAGTTTGCTACCAAGCCAAGTTTTAATATAGCGTCGTTTGCCGTGATCATTGTGGTGGCTGCGTTTTATATTACCTGGTGGTAACGCCGAGCTAAGTACACTGCGTTAAATAGTCAGCCCTGTTAGTGATAACAGGGCTTTTTTATGTCGCCGGGCAGGCCATAAGTGTTAATCAATACACCTGTTCAGGTTCATTGGCAGGATAAATACGCTAGCCTCATAATGAAATGGTAGGATAACAATGATGCTGTGTTAGGCTTATTTACCTAAAGCTTAAAAAGGCGCTGAGCGGCTGACAAAAATGCGCTATACTGGCAAGCTTTGAGATAAGACGTTACGGCGCATCAGGCGCTGTGTAGATACAGCTATATAGAAGATATAAGCTCGAACAGATTTTAGGAGACATTCATGGCAACTCGAGGCGTTAACAAAGTCATCTTGGTCGGAAACCTAGGTAACGACCCGGAAATACGTTACATGCCCAACGGCAACGCCGTTGCCAATTTGAGCCTGGCAACCAGCGAAAGCTGGAAAGATCAGCAGGGTCAAATGCAAGAACGTACCGAATGGCATCGTTTAACCATGTATCGTCGCCTGGCGGAAGTGGCTGGTGAGTACCTGAAAAAAGGCTCACAGATTTACGTAGAAGGTAAACTGCAAACCCGCAAATGGCAGGATCAGCAAGGCCAGGATCGCTATACTACTGAAATCATCGTTGACCAAATGCAAATGTTAGGTGGTCGTGACGGAGGTCAGGGCGGCCAGGGCGGCGGTTATCAGCAGCGTCCACAGGGCGGTCAGCAGAGTGCGCCACAAGGTGGCGGTTATGGTAATAACCAAAACTACGGTGGTAATCAGGGCGGCGGCAATCAAGGTGGCGGGTACCAGCAACCTGCACAGCGCCCGCAAGGCGGCAGCGGTGGCCAAAATCCGCAGAAGCCTCCTATGGCTGAGCCAGACTTCGATTTTGACGACGATATTCCGTTCTGACGGTTACCAGAGATAGTGTTTTGTAAAGATTCTTTGTTTTTATAAATACTTTCAATAGATTATCTGAAAAGTTTACATTCTTGTTTGCAAAGTCTGTAAACTTTTTTTATGCTTAAATTGTGGTACGTAGTTACCATGAGAAAAAGTAAAAAAATTGGGTGGTGATGGTGATGAAAATAAAACGGGTAAGAATGAACGATGGAGAAAGCTACTGCATTCTGCTCAATGAGGATAACTTCCCGTTGCCATATCAAAACTTATTCCTAACCCAACAGCGTCGCAATGCAGGGGCATCGAGTAGCTCGTGTTATATCGCTCTGGAACACCTACGGTTTCTTGAAGAAGTGTGCGACATGATGAGCATTGATTTGGTGCAGAGATGTCTAAAAGGTGACTTTCTCTCAGAAGAAGAACTTGAAACCATATCGCTTTGGGCTGGAAGGACCGTTGAGGCTTTACGTAACCATATTAAGGCTCTTAAAAAGAAAACGGTAAAAACGAAAAGGCCAGAAAATAAGAAACTGGAATCAGCAAGAGCCACTATTGTAACTAAGCACGATGACAGTGTGTTGCCAAGTACCCAGTACAATCGAATGACCACGTTTGCGGAATACATTGGTTGGTTAGAACGAAAGCTCAATAGAGCAGCGTCATCTAACTCAGAGGAGTTACTTAAGCGAAAACGGCCTCCAAAGTTGTCCATGCCTGACGAATTCAACCCTTCCCGGTTTAAGTCCTTAAGCAAGCATCAAATGGCCAGAGTGTTGGATGTGGTGAGACCAGATTCGCCAGATAACCCGTGGAATAATGTTGGTTTGTGCTACAGAAATCAGCTGATTGTTAATCTACTCGAAGCGACAGGGATAAGAAGAGGTGAGTTACTGAGGCTACGTATCTCCGACATCAAACGGCACGCGAGCAAAGGTCATGGGGCGATTGTTGTAAGGAAGAAAACGGATAGCGATGATGACCGGATTGACCGTCCTGAAGCGAAGACATTAGGAAGAGTAGTACCGCTTGATAAGAGGCTACTGAACTTGATAGATGACTATGTGGTGAAATACCGTGCAAATGTTCGTGGTGCCGAAAAAATAGATTATCTATTAGTCACTCACAACCACCGAGTTCGATATAACCAAGCCCTCTCTAAGGCTGCGATAAATAAAGTGTGTAGAGAGTTGGCGGGCGCTGTTGGTTTTAAGGTTCATCCCCACGCTTTTCGGCATAGTTGGAATGACCGTTTTAGTGAGAATGCGGATGCTCGTATTAAAAAGGGGCATACAACACCAGAAAAATCAGAAATGGATAGAAGAAAGTTAATGGGGTGGACGGCGTCATCTTCCATGGCACGCTGGTACAGCAAAAGATTTGAGGAAAGGCGCGCAATGGAGACAGGTTTGTCTCTACAGAAAAAAAATAGTGAGGCGATTGAACGTGTTATTGGCGTTCACGATGATGATATCGAATGTAGTGGGGTAAGGAAATGAATACATTACATTCTGTTGCAGAGGCACAAAAAAAGTCCACAGTATCAATAACGGTTTCACTTAGAGGATATGAATTTGACACGGCTAGTAACAAGTGGGAGTTGGATAGAAACAATAGCATCAATCTTAGGTTTTTAGATGAGTTTTCAGATGAAATAAGCGGTAGTATCAGGGATACATTAATCTATTTTGCCGAAACATGTTCCTCAAAACATACGAAAAACATATGTGAAAACTTGAAGTTATATCTACGGCACTCACAAGAAAAATCATTTACTGAGTTTGGTTTTGTTCTGCTAAAGGACTTTCTTGGAGAAAAGGAAGAATACAAGTTATCTGTGATCAGAGGCTTCCTTCGTCAAATGAAGTATTTAGGAAATGCTGACAGTATTCATGAAGGAGTCTTTGAGCTGATTAATTCATGGAAATTATCTGGTAACGAAAAAGGCTTGCCAGTGCTTTCATTTGACCCCCATATAGGCCCCTTCAGTGATCTAGAATTTGAAGCGATCAGCAATGTTGCTGCGAATAGCTATGCACAGAAAAGGCTTACAACGGAAAGGTTTTTAACCATCTTATTGTTCAGAGCAACAGGTAGGAGGCCTGAACAATTAGCGTCACTGAAGATAAAGGATTTTTCATATTCGAAAAAACATTCTTCTAACACTATGTATGTGGTAGAGGTCCCACGCATCAAGCAGCGAAAAGGAAAATTTAGACAGTCGTTTAGGCCCTTTGGATTGGCCGGTTATCTAGCTCAAGTAACAGAAAAGCATATAGAGGAACAAACACGCAAGTTGGAGGGGGATCTGGGCAGGAGCATTACAGTAGAAGAGCTTGGTGAATTGCCTCTATTTTTATCAAATACAAATATCAAAGAGATGCAGAAAGTTCCCTCTAAAGATTTCAAAGAGCTTTGCGAAACAGAACTTTTCCATATGACTTCCGCGTCAATGGCCTCGCGACTGGTGAGCGCAGTCAATAGTCTCGGTGTTGTCTCAGAGCGCACGGGCGAGCGGCTACATGTCAATGCCTACCGATTCAGATACACGCTTGGGACGAGAGCAGCCAGAGAAGGGGCCGGTAAAATAACGATCGCAACATTGCTTGATCAATCTGATGCACAGAATGCGTGGGTGTATATCGCAAATCCGGCTGAGTACGCTATTGAGATCTCGAGAATAATGAATCAGCCATTATCTCGCTATGCGTCAGCATTTGCAGGAAAAGTGGTAGGGGACGAACAAGAAGCAAACACTCATTTAGATGGAGCCGCGAGAATCCCATGTAGAGAAGTAGATAGTGACGTTGGATCATGCGGCACGAGTTCGTTTTGTCAGGATTATGCGCCTATTGCATGCTATACATGCCCCAAATTTATGCCTTGGGAAAATGCGCCGCATCATCTTGTACTCAAATTCTTGATGGAAGAACGAGAACGTTTGAAAAAAACTTCGGCAACAATGCCAGTTATCACAGCTAATGATCGTTCGATTCTAGCTGTAATTCAGGTAATTACTCTCTGTGAAGAAAGGAGACAGCGATGAACAGTATTGACACCTTTGAGCCCAAAAAAGAGTTTGATTCTCGAGAGAATGTTGAGGCTTTTATTGAGTTTGGTAAAGAGTTGGTAAAGAGAACTTCCAGAGGAAAGTACACATTTGATGATAACTACTGGCCTAAGGTAGGGAATTTCACCCGGATGGGTGTTCACTCGCAAAATCGAGATCCTGAAAATTTATTGAATGAGTCTATTCTGCCTTTTGCGAAAGCGTATGTTGCGTATGCGAGTGAGAGCAAACCTGATGTCAGTAAACGCTTTTATGCCTTACGCGCTATTAACGAGGTAATTATCAATTCTGATATTAACCTGACGGTCACTAACCTTTCGAGAACGGAGTTTGATGAAGCAGCAAGTTACGCGGTGAGTAAAATGGCAAATATAGCAGGTTACCATACGGGTCAAGGTCTTAAAAAGTTACACACCTTTCTTGTTGAAACGAATATGGTTGAGCCGTTTGATTGGAAAAGTCCTATAGCCAAGCCTAAAGAGGAGTGAACGTGCCAGTTATCACAGGCAGTGATCGTTCGGTTCTAGCTGTAATTCAGGTAATTAATCTCCGTGAAGAAAGGAGGCAGCGATGAGTAACATCGTCACCTTTGAGCCCAAAGACAAGCTTAATCAACGAGAGAATGTTGAGGCTTTTATTGAGTTTGGTAAAGCGTTGCTGATGAGAACCTCCAGCAGGAAGTACACATTTGATGATAACTACTGGCCAAAGGTAGGGAATTTCACCCGCATGGGTGTTCACTCGCAAAATCGAGATCCTGAAAATTTATTGAATGAATCTATTCTGCCTTTTGCGAAGGCGTATGTTGCGTATGCGAGTGAGAGCAAATCTGATGTCAATAAACGTTTTTATGCCTTACGAGCAATCAACGAAGTAATTATCAATTCTGATAGCAACTTAAAGATCAATAACCTTTCGAGAACGGAGTTTGATGACGCAGCGAATTACGCGGTGAGTAAATTGGGCAAAGGAGCCGCCAACCAAACGGGCCAAGCTCTAAAAAAATTGCACACCTTTCTTATTGAAAAGAGAATGATTGAGCCGTTCGATTGGAAAAATCCTATAGCCAAGCCCAAAGGGGAGGGAACAGATGATCAATCACTGGAAGATCGTGAAAGCAAAATGCCTGATGAAAATGCGGTCATGGCGATTGCGCAAATTAGTTCATACAGAACAGAAGAGTTGAGTTCACGCGATATTCATACAACATCAAGAATGGCGCTACTTTTCGCCGCTCCCTCGAGAGGTTCAGAACCATCATATTTAAGAGCGCAGTGTCTACAGGCTCAACAAATGACAGTTGAGAAAGCATTGAAGTTGGGACTTGAGGAAGATGATGTCAGAACTCTGCTAGCTCGCCAATCTGGCAAAGAAGAGAAGTCTCAAGAAAATGAAGATAACGATAACACTGAATTAGACCTTAGGGCGGAGATCACTCTCAAAGGAATAAGCTGGTTTTCTGGAAAAGGATATAACTATGAGCTCAAGTGGTTACCAACTGTAATGTATGATGCTGTTACAACAGCAATTGAAAGGCAGCAAGAACAATCAAAACGAGCTAGGTCAGTTGCAAAACTATTGGAAGACAGCGATGATTTTCCACGGCATGAGCTTTGTCCAAAAGTAAGTGAAGACAAATTGCTCACAATGGATCAAGTTGCCTTGGCACTAGGATTTGATCTCAAAAAATTGAAGTCAAAAAGACAAATGCAAGTCAGTAGAAATCAGCTTCTGAAAAGAAAAGGAATCGAGAGAAAGGACTTTGTTGTTTCACTTCGAGACTTAAATAAAATTGTGCGCCGTGATCTTCCTGAAGGCTTTCCATATGTCAAATTCAAAAATGATAAAGTTAAACTCAAATGGTCAGAAGCTTTGTATGCTGGTTTCAAAAATAGTTTGGATTCAGATAAGACGGAGATACTCACGGAATTTTTCATTCCCCAGATTAATATATTAAATGACGATCTCGCGCCTACGAAAAAGAAGAACAGGTTGACCGGCGAGTTAAGCTCTCGAAAGTCGATCTTTGAGAGATGGGGCTTTGGTCAGCTTAGAATGACTTCTCATCAGCTTCGGCATTTGATTGATACCATGGCCGCTGTAAATGGGATGTCAGAAGAGCTGAGAGCGAAATGGGCACAACGTTCGGACCCTCGTCACAACAGCTATTACAATCATGTTACGCCAGAAGAATACGGAGCTGATTTTTTAGAGGATAGAGAGAGTCAGTTGGCTAGCTTGGAGTCTATCCCGATCAAAGTCCACGTAGCAAATCCGCAAACACTTCAAGAGTTAAATACAAAAACCTCATTGACTGCTCATGCGACAGAGTTTGGAATGTGTATGCTGTCGTATCTGAATGAGTCGTGTACAAAGTTCCGTGACTGCCTTAACTGTGCTGAGTTACATTGTGTCAAAGGAGATAAAGAAGCTGAGGACCGTTTGCGTGAAAAATTGAAACTGGAGAGAAAGCTGCTCGCTAAAGACGAGAAAGCCATGATGGATAAAATACCGGGAGCTGAACGATGGTTTCAAAAACGTAAAATAAGAGTGGAACGTGGCACTGCATTGATTCAACGCTTAGAAGATCCGGCTTTAGAAGATGGAACAGTTATCAAGTTAGCAAATGTAGAGGACGTCTCACATGTCGATAGAGCTCTAGAAAAAAATGGAAAGAAACGTCTCCCAAAAATTACGAATTTCAAGAGGCTAAAACGACAAAATTCTGATGATGAAAATGCTCCTATCCCATTGATTGATAAAAACAATACAAGCTCAGAGGATATAGATTTAGATGATCTTGACGGTTACATTGATGCGTACTGAGAATTAACATGGCGAAACACCTTACAGATGACGATATTGAAAAGATCGTAGATATTCTTGATAACTGGTCAGTAGAAACTAAGTTAACGTGGGATAGGTTGGTAGATAGTGTTCAGCATGGTCTGGGTATTGAGACAACCAGACAAACTCTATCCAAACAAAAGCGTATTAAAGACACTTTTAAAGCAGTCAAAGCGATCGTATCAGGGAATACTAAACCAGTTGATAAAACATTACCTTCTAGCTTGAAAATTGCAGCGCAACGGATAGAAGCTTTGGAAAGAAAAGTCGAAAGATTAGAGCGAGAAAACCACGAGCTACTGGAACAGTTCCATGTTTGGCTTTACAACGCAGATAGACTAAAGATTACCATCGAACAATTAAACAGCCCGTTGCCTCGCAAGACACACTGATACAAAAATCTAAGATAAATATCTTATGGATTAGACAAAATTGAGCCGACAACTTCAACTTCAGAGCGGGACTAAATCTAACCGGCTATTGTGTACGTAGTGCAGGCCTCTAATCCTTCCCATGAAAACACAGAATATGCTTTTTCAGTGGAAATGGATGTTACTATGAAGTCGCAGTTGTAAGGTGTTAGGCATTTGGAGGCAGGTATTCTTATAAATTCTAGGTTAATGACTTCTAAAGATAGTAAGCTTATCATTTTAGATAGAAAACTTGAGAGTGAAATTGATAGCTTCATTAATGACATATTGAAGAGCTATGAAGGAAAATCTTTTGAGCCTGCTTTAAATAAAGTTCAAGATAAAGCCATAAAAGAGTGGGCTAGAGCAAAAAACATTAATTATGTTTATATGTGGGCTCTAATAGGTGAAGGTGAAATGCTGCATAGGGTAAAATGTAAATCAGTAATTAAAGCTGGTCACAGAATTATTCTTGATGCATATGCCATGTGCAATTCTGAATCTTGGGGGTTCCACCGAACAGACCTTTCAACTTATTTCCTTATCTCAGATGAAAGTGAATCAGAAAAATATAGAATCTGTTCTAAATGCAAGAAGTAAAGTAATGCGCTAACAAGCGCATTAAGTTAAGAGGCTGAATATAGCTTGCTCGGTTCCGTTTCGCTATAAAAGTTCAGCAAGCTATTCTCAGACCCTTATGCGGATGTTGACCGTCTTATTTTTGTCTAGCGCTATCTGTCCCGTCTGGTATCATCAGGTACTGAAGCTCAATCAAGATGGGCTAAAAAGCTAGCTGTAGATGTGACGATTAACGCCTATTCAAAGCCAAGGACCTGCGGGGCTTTAATTTTCTTGCAACAAGAAAGTTAAGAAAACAAATGTCAGTATTTATTAGTACTATTTTTTTGTTTCGATACCGTATTTACTGGCAAAAGACGAAAGTTTTTTGTCGTAAAAATGCATATCCCGCTGGTAGCGACAGATGAACTTTATAGACCTTTCTGCTTCATCATAGTAAGCACGAAAATTGTTTTCACCGGCATCGATGTTAAAATCGCCGCCTTCTAATTTATAGGCGGCTTGGCCACCAACAAAATTTTCTTTAGTAAAGTCTGATAAGATCGCATCTACTTCGTCGTGAGCGATTGACTGGAATTTGGTCGCAAGGTTAGGCATGGTTGTCTCCCTTAGTGGTCAATAATCCCTGATACCTTTTTTAGCTTATTGTTGAATGCCTGCCGACTGTATGGGCAAGCCTGAACCTTTAACCCATCTATTGTCAGATTATACATAAACTAGCACATACAGCTTTACATCGCTTAGTAACGACACTTTTTATTCGAATCCGCCTAGTCTTTTCGACTCAATGTAGTTTATAACTTCCGACGCACCAGTCTCTCGATTTTCTATCACAACTTGAGAAGGGGTAGTATTACCGAATCCGCTAATAGGTTGTTTTGTATACCAATTCCAAGCATCTTGTCTTGTATCGAACATTGTTTCAAGCATATTAAATATAAGCAGTGTCTCCTTGAGTCGTTTTGTATCCGCATGTTTTGCACCATTAAGAGTTTGAGCAGGCAAAGCTGTACATGAACAAAACTGCTCTTCGTCGATGCCAATTTCACGGATCAGAGTTTTTATTTTATCGCGGGTTGATAAGGCCATAACTCGTCGCAGTAAAGAAGTGGATTTATGTACACTATAGTCGATTAGTTAATTTAGCCAATCTGCTCAATAACTTCACTAATAGGTGCAACTAACTTAGCGAGATGCACCTTTGTTTGCAGATGCACATCGTCTGTAATTGCGGTAGTTTCTACTAATCACTCATCTCACAGGTAGAGTTTTCGGGCTATCAGCCGGACTAGAATGGTTGCAAGGTACACCGATTCGGGAGGCACTTCCTGTAACTGTGTACCTGTCCGCTAATCATTCATCTCACAGGTAGCGTTATCGGGTTATCAACCGGACTAGAATTGTTGCAAGGTGCACGGATTCGGGAGGCACTGCCTGTAACTGTGTACCTGAGCACTAATCATTCATCTCACAGGTAGCGTTACCGGGTTATCAGCCGGACTAGGATGGTTGCAAGGTACACCGATTTGGGAGGCACTTCCTGTAACTGTGTACCTGAACGCTAATCACTCATCTCACAGGTAGAGTTTTCGGGCTAGCAGCCGGGCTAGTATTATTGCAAGGTACACCGATTCGGGAGGCACTTCCTGTAACTGTGTACCTGAACACTAATCACTCATCTCACAGGTAGAGTTTTCGGGCTATCAGTCCGGCTAGAATGGTTGAAAGGTACACGGATTCGGGAAGCACTGCCTGTAACTGTGTACCTGAACACTAATCACTCATCTCACAGGTAGAGTTTTCGCGCTATCAGCCGGGCTAGGATTATTGCAAGGTACACCGATTCGGGAGGCACTTCCTGTAACTGTGTACCTGAACACTAATCACTCATCTCACAGGTAGAGTTTTCGCGCTATCAGCCGGACTAGAATGGTTGCAAGGTACACCGATTTGGGAGGCACTTCCTGTAACTGTGTACCTGAACGCTAATCACTCATCTCACAGGTAGCGTTATCGGGCTATCAGCCGGACTAGAATGGTTGCAAGGTACACCGATTCGGGAGGCACTTCCTGTAACTGTGTACCTGTCCGCTAATCATTCATCTCACAGGTAGCGTTATCGGGTTATCAACCGGACTAGAATGGTTGCAAGGTGCACGGATTCGGGAGGCACTGCCTGTACTGCGTACCTGAGCACTAATCATTCATCTCACAGGTACAGATAGATGGATTCTCGGGTCATTACGGTATCTTGAAAGTAGAAGCTAATTTAGTTGCGCCCCGAGCCGTAGCTGCCGGGAACGCGGCGATCTAACGCATCGACTTTGTACTCAACCTTGTGTTTCCGCTTTTTGTTTTTTACGCGTCTTTCTGCTTTTAATGCTCTTTGCTTGGCTTTTGAAAAAATGATTAAACGGCCAACAGAAAGCCCACTGTCAGGGGAAGATTGCAAAGAAGCTAAGATAGATTCAATTTCTTTTGTGAGGTAATCGATACTTTTTTCAGAGACTAGCTTAGATACCGTTGGCTCATGTCGCTTTTCTAATGGTTGTGCACAACCCCATTTGTATGAATAAGAATGTTGTGATTCCTTTGGACTCATTTGAACAGCGGGTTTTGCAGAATGTTTCTGTGGGCACTTTTTAATATGCGCAAGTAGAGTTTGTTTACGTTTGAATCGCTGAGAGCAGTGTGGGCAGGTTAATAATTCTGGAGACTTCTGCCACTGGGCATTTCGAGTCTTTTTCTTGCGTTCGTTCGGGCGCTTTGTTTCGCCAACAGCATTTGGGTTGGGTTCGGGCATGTCAGCTAATTTACTTACAGGGTTGATTTGCCAGCTATGCTTGTTGACGAGATGATCAAATAAATCACTCTCGTCAGTTTTCATATCACATATTTGGCAAATCAATGTCCTCATAAGTCACGATACCCCCAGTGCCTTATAAACCGCGTCAACAGGATCGCTATAAAAACTCACCTGAAACTTTGTGAAAGTCTCTCCCGGCACGCTAGGTATGTCACTTGCTGATGCCATCGGCAGTAACACTTTTGTTGCTCCAGCTTCCAAAGCGACCTGCATCGTAGATGCAAGGTCCTGAACCGGATTAACAACACCACCCAGTGTCATGCTTCCCAGCACTACCATCGATTCTTGTATTGGTTTATTCAGCAATATCGAGCAACACGCAACCAATGATGCCAAGCTTGCTGTATGACTGTTACCACTGTTCTGTAGATCAACAAAATGCAGATGAAATTCGTGTTCTGAAAATTTTGTATTCGCAGCAATTCGACTCAAATTACCTTTGAAATACTCAAAGCCAACGCGAACCTGTTCCTTTGCTGCGGTATCGGAACCAAAACCAGAAGTTGAATGTTTGCCATTACCTGCGGTCATTTGCGTTTCAAGGCGGAAGACTCCAAGTTTCCCTAGTGCGCCATCAGTAACAAAGTGGACAACACCCGGTTTTGGCACACCTTTCGGTATAAGATCCGAGCCCCCCTGTTCCGGCACACCAACAAAAAACTCTTCGTGAGTTTCGTTATCGATGTAACTAAAGTTCACATCGAAAAACTCCATCCCTCCAATCTTTTTAAGCTGCTCTTTCACACGGCGGCGACATTCCAAAGCATAAGTTAAACACTCTCTAATGGCTTCCTTGTCATACTCTGCGTGCGGATAAAGTAGTTTCAGCAACCCTGATGTGGTTCGACGTACCCCTATCACATCACGCTGGTTGAGGTTGTTCCCTAACTTGAAGTATTTATCAATTGCGTCTGAGAACGTCGTCTTGCGCATTTCGCGCATATACTCAGCCAAGTAGTCGGTAATTAAGCCAAAACGGTCTGTGAAGAACTCAGGGCGCATTTTGGGTATCTCCCAACCGGGGATGTAAGCGTGGAATCGGTCAAAATACGCTGAATCGATCATTTCTGGCGGGAATGGAGCCAAGAGGTGGCTGGTTTTCACTAACGTCTCGACACTGTGGTCGATATTGCCAACAAATACCATTGAAGCTTTGGCTTCAATAGAGTCGCGGCCGCGAGAGAACGAGCCTGACGCCATGTAGTCTTTCATGATCTGGATGCCGTCTTTGTCTTTGAAGCGAATCCCTGCAACCTCATCAAATGCGACAACATCCCACATGCCTACCAAACCAATTTGACGGGAAGACATGTTATAGAACAGATTCGCCACGGTAGTCTGACCGCCAGAAACAAGCAGTGAGTTGGGCGAACACTCTTTGTAAACGTGCGATTTACCCGTACCACGGGGACCGAGTTCGCAAACGTTATAGTTGTTCTCAACAAAGGGGATCATTCGGGCAATCAAATGCCACTTAGTGCGCGTCTCAAGATTGGCGGGCTCCATACCTACCGAACGAAGCAATACATCCATCCATTGTTCCGTAGTGAAATTGCAGCGGGCACCATATACCTCGACCATATTCATTGAAGGCATTTGGATTGGCTTTAAATTCAGGATGCTAAACGGTGAAACCTTTTGTCCTTCCTCGTAAAAATAGCTCACCGTGATAATGCACCAGATCCCACCGGTCAGCAGTTTCTCGTTCTCCTTAACGATTTTGTTTGGGACTACCGCGTCTTTGATGCCGATATTCGACAAGCTGGCTTCGTAAACATCTTTCTTCTGATTAAGCTTCACCGTGACTTTATCGATAACTTTGTGCGTACCTTTTTCACGGATAAGCGATTTGGCTTTTTCTGCCTCATCTGGACGAACATAGTTCTCAGTCAGGATTTTTTTAACGTTTTTCAGGCCTTCCTGTATTAGCTCATCTTCCGCCGCAGAGCAGTACATTCCGAGCAAATACTCAAGTACATAGACAGGAACATTCGCACCTTCTTTGAGCTGCTTAGTCAGGTCCTTACGAACTACTCGGCCTTTAAACTCGGTAGTGAGTAAGTCATCCAAATCATGGCTACGGATTTCTGTTTCTTTATTGTTATCTGTCATTTATCCGTGCTCTCCCTAGAAAAAATCGTCTTCAATGGCCAAGTCAATCGTCACCGTATGTGTTGCCATAGACTGACTGGCATCAGTATCTTTTAAAATCAGTTTGTAACTCAAGTTACGGTCAAAGCCACTACCTTCAAGCTTCACCGACACGTTGCGTTTGCGCTCATCTAGCTTTTCGGACGCAGAATCGAAAAGCACTTTCTCAATGGCACTTACCCGCATTCCTTCAGGTGATTCGATCCAAAGTTCCAGCTCTCTGGCTTTAAACTTTTCGCCCACAGCATCTGTTTGCAGAAGCTGAATACGGTCGATATTACTGACGATCCTAACCGGGCTGTTTAATGGCACAACGCCTACTTTTTGTTTCGCGTGTTTCGTTTGAGCTTTTGTATCTAACTCGCGCACATGTAACAAGGGCACACAGATTTCCTGTGGCATGATCCCGCCGTGTATAAACTTGGCACCACCCACAAAGTTAAACCGATTACTGCCACGCGGCACCATAAACTCGGCATCATCGCCGCTCGTAGCATCAATTCCAGCGGTATTAACTAAACGTCCCGTCCAGTAATAACTATCAGTTAGTAACTTGGAGCCGATTACATAGCGCTTTTTAGCCTCAACTGCGCCATCAGGTTTGACCTTGAGTGAAGTCTTATCTGAATCAGTCACATCAGTCATTTTAAACAGGAAGCCGTGATCGGCAGTCACAATAACGCGGCTACCATTAAGGCGATTTATTATGCGAGACACCAAGTTTTTGATTTCACTAATCGCATCACGGGCAGCTTCAAAGGTCAGGTTCTCAGTAGCATGTTTATCACCAATCGCGTCAATATTGTCGTGATAGATGTACACCACCTCCAAGTCCCGAACTTTCTCCCTACCTTCCTGATTGGTCCAGTTCAACACATCATTTGCTTTAAACGCAGCGCCCTTGTGCTTCGCCAATATCTTGTTGCGATTTTCTAAGCCATGCACTGACAATCCATCCGCCCGGTATTCCAAAGTTTTACCTAGATGTGCAGTCATGGTCTTGTGGGGTAGCAAGCTACCCATTCCCAACTGGGTATAGCTGGGCACCACACCTAATTGAGAATGCAGCTTTGCCTGATAACGCTTCTCATCATTTATCTGCTGTCCAATTTCAGACGCCACTTCATAGCGAAGGGCATCAGATATAATCACAAATACACGCTTGACCGGCCCATTACTGAGAAGGCTTCCAACCTCTTGATTAAAGAAATCCTGCTGATTGTTAACACCCGTCAATTTCCAGCTATCTAATAATGACTCGTTATCTACCAGCTTGCCCCAATCAACTGCCAGATCATGTAAATACCAGTCAACGTAAAGTCGTTCGATATCGTCAACCAGACCGGTAGCTTTTAATAGATCACCGCCGTCTGTCTTATTGAGCTCAATACAGTTCTCACAGAATACCCGGTACGCATAATCAAACTGATACAACTCTTCGGTATATGCTGCATACATTTGCTTGCAGCTTTGAAAATCAAAGCCATCGGCGTGCTTTTCTTTCAACTCGTAGAAATGACGTGCGGCCTTGAGTGCCTTGTACATAGGTGCAAAGTTTTCGGTAGCTACGCTCCAATGGCCACGAAGGCGAGTTGTTATCCAGTCGTCGACCTCTGTTCGTGTGAAAGCAGGTAAGTCTTTAGCAAGCGTTTTGAGTAATTGCTGGTCGGCTTCTTTGAATGTTTCAACGTGAAGCAGCTTCTCTGGGTGAGTCAGTTCGGCTAATTTGCTCGATATTTCAAGCTCCGCTGCAATGTCACTCGCAATTGTATTGTAGCTAGACGCCAGCGTTCGATTCTCACGCCAGTTTGCAACAAAATTGATGATACCAGCGCGTTTTGCTGCGGCATTCGCCATTTTGTCCTGCAACTCCGTGGGAAGTTGGTCGTAGACGTTCCTGTCTAATCGCATTGGTAATATATGCGCCGACAGGCTTTGACCAAATTGACTGTTCGCCGCATCTACGCCGCCTGCCTGTAAAGCTTGAAAGCAATCCGTCACTAACAGTTTGATGAACAACTCATGCAAAGAAGGCTGTTTAGCCTTATCAGCATCTTTGATTGAGATGTCATCGCTCTGCCATAGCGCAGGCTCAACATAGCCGAATTCTGCAACCACAAAGCTCCAAAAGGGCTTTGCTAAGTCGTATTTTTCCAGCTCATCCAGTAGCTGGTTGGCGTCTTCCGGCTTATGTGCATAGGCATCAAATAACTGATGGATCACAGCATTGAAACTGACGGATTCTACTTTCAGCAAGACCGCAATCATCGCAAGCTCTAGAAGCACTTTATCCGCATTATCCGGCAGAAGCTTTTTTAACTTTGTGTAACGCTGCTTATTGCCAAAAAAGCGCTTGTAGTGATTGATAACCTGCCGAAATTCCATGCGCATGCCCAACTCGTTCAAAATCATAGCACTGGAGTCGGCGTAAAAGTGCGAAGCATACTGGCGTATATCATACAGCCAGTCTCGCGTAGGGGAATTTACCGGCTTATTGCTGTATAACAGAAAGTTAGCGTTAGGCTGTTTGAGCTCAATCCGTTGCTTCACTTCGAGTTGTGACAAAGCATCAATTTCTATCAGCTTTATCTCGTGCTCTTTCATAGCAACACGAATATCAGTAAGTTGTTCGGTGAATTCTTGATCTTCATCGAGCCAAAACACGATTCGGCAGTGATTGGACTTGGCTAGAATGCCTTCTTTTATCTTTAATAAGTCCATAAAAATTAACCACCCAAAGCCTGTTTAAGTTCACTAAATAACTGCTCACATTTGAGTGAATTTTCTTGATAAGTGCTGTTAAAAATTTCGCCTGATCTCTGATTAATTGTTTTTAATACAGTGGACAATTCATAAAGAAGATTAAAAACTTTACCACTAACTTTATGGTTGTGCTTCCACGTTTCAAGTGCAGCTTGGGTTAGTCCAGTTAGCTGAGTATTTTGAATGTTGCTATTGACGAGTTTTAGCACTTTGCGCTCAAAACCTATCCGTTCAATAAAATTTGTCATATTGTTCCTGCAATTTTAGTTGCTACCTCATCAATCCAACGAATTATGGACTTCCTATGCTTTAGTAGCTCATTAGCTGGGTTTTCATTGTCAGAAAGCGTTTCGCCACGAACAGTGGATCTGCGACAGTTAAGCATTGTTAGATAGAGTGGACGTGGAATATCAAGGGACAATTGTGAGAGTTCAAATGGAGCGAACTTACTGAAGTTAAACTTCCCATTTATGAAAATTGATGCAGCCATTGCAATATCTCTTACTGCTACAGCTATCAGACCTACTTCAAAAACGCTTGAGGGGGTATTATCTAATAGCTCGCTCAAAGACGACACTACTATATTTTTCAGTTCAGATATTTCTGAGGGTGCTGAATCATAACTTGCTGGAGGTCCAATCTCTCGCAAAAAGTCATACTTTCTTGTCTCAGAACCTACAGGTACAGAGTCTTGATAAAGATGCCATGCGAAAAGTGTTCCCTTTTCATACAGTCTTCTAATGCCAGACTTCGTATAGACAGACCAGTTTTGTGGGCAGCTAACATGCTCATCGTCCGATACAACTAATACATCAACATCTGATCCAGAGTCAAAATCACCAGAAACAAGTGAGCCAAATACATATCTCAATGAAGAATTCATCTTCTAGATAACCTCTTCACGAGAACTGATAAGAACATACCAAGTAGTACAAAGCGGCAAAGTACTAATGGTACACCTAGCATTAGCGGGAGAGCATCGGAGTCGAGCCCTAAAAAGACCAACACAGAAGCTTGCAAAGAACTAGCTAAAATTTCGCCAGAGAGAATTGATAATAGCGTGGCAGCAAAGATTACGAGACAGATAGTTCGGAAAACCTTAACTAGAGATTCTCCGTTACCCCAGATAAAATCAAGGCTGCTGAATGTGAGATAGTTCCAGACAAACTTGGCTCGGTCCCAGCTTTTATATTTATCTCTATACCAGCCCTCAGATGAAAAAGCACCTTTTTTGAGATGCGTTTTCGTGGCCATCAACTCATGTTTAATGGCCTTGTTCACTCCAACAACATCGCCGATCTGACCAAAATTAACTCGCAGAGCTTGTGCAAACTCTAACGCAACATTTTCGAATCCGGGTTGATTATTATCGAGAATAGTATTTGTGATTCTTGTATTGTTGAAACGGCAATAGTCAAATTTGCATCCAATAAATTCAGAGCCCCTGAAACTACTATTTTTAAGCTGCGCACCTGTAAAATCACAATTTACAAATTTGCATTTTCTGAAGTAGCAATCGTCAAAAACGCTGTATCGAAAATCTACCCTCTCGAAGGTTTTTTCGACTGCGCTTACTCTCAGCATATGAGCCTTGCTCAGACGAACACCATTGACACCTGAAACATTAAACTCAATATCTCCTAGGTGCTTAACCGGGTTGTCTGTCCATTCTGACTGTTGCAGTTCTATACTCATGCTAGTTAACCGCCTTTCCGTGAATACCTTTGACGTTTGCGAGTAAGTTACCAAACCTCCCATAGTTAGCTTTGACGCCGTCATCAAGATCTAACGAAATACGCATCTCGGCATAGTGCTTAAGTTCTTCGTCATACTTGCGTAGTTCTGCTTGTTTTTTCTCTAGATCTTTAATTTCCTTTTCAATGCGACGCTGCTCTGTGCCAGTAGCCTCTACTACTTCTTCCATTTTTCTAGAAAGCTGGTGATCGTATTTGCCCATTAACGGAGTGACGTACTCCGTCCGCATACGTGATAGCGTGGCTTCGTTGTAGCGGTGCAGATAAACTAAACATTCAATCGCCTTTTCTTTACCTGAGCTAAACAGCCAGTAAATCGGGCGCTTTTTATACATTTTGCAGTGATCAGCAAAGAATTGAGTGGAGAAGTAGCGACGAATCGTTTCCATCGCGCTTTCGCCTTTTTTGGGCCTGATAGCATTTAAGCACAGGCTTTCAGCGACAAATTCTAGGTTTTCTTGAAGATGCTCAGCGCCCCAAACTGATCTCACGAACTCTCGGAAACGTGTCGTAGCGTCATCTTCAAATAGCCATTCTTCGGATGCGAGAGGAATAATGCCGTCATCATCCACTGGGAAAGATTTATAAGCCCCCTCTGCTACCAATTCTTTGAAGCCTTCGTTCCCAGCGTGTGCATAAACTATCCCACCTTTATTAAGGGAATAGCGACCCATCATGCAGCCAATTGAGTAACTTACTAGCTCTACAATCAGATTCGCAGTCATTCTTTGCTTATCAAATAAACCTTCCCTAACATAATTCCTGTGAAGGGTTAAATCTGTGACAGTTAGCGGATTTTGATCTAAACAACCATAAGCTCTGGAAATTTCTTGGTCTATCTTATTCTCTAGCTCCAAAGTCAATTTCAAATTTGATTCAAATTCCATTTGTAGATTGTTCACAGATGAAAATATTTTGCTATCTACAACTCTAGTCAAAAGAGGGGGGGTGGAGAAATCCCACGAACTTTCAAGTGAGTCCCAATCTCTTTTATGTATGTCAATCAATAAGTTGACAGCATGATTATCAATTGGGATGTCTTTTACAGGTATTTTGGCAATATGACCAACTTCAAACTTAAATGTCTCACTAACAACTCCAAGGACTGATTTACAAACTGAACTATTTAATATTGCGATCAGTTTATCCCTTTGATTAAGGTCGTCAAAAAATATTGCCGGGCCTACGTGCCCAAATATTTGACCTTTAGGAAAATACCTGAAGGATGGTTTCCCGCTGGATATAATCGACCATGCTATACCCTCGCTAAAATAATGCTTTATATTCTTTATTGTTCTCGTAGGGCTGCCATAAAGTGATGCGGCATATTCAAGAACTTCTTTACCTTTGTTCTCCCAATTAATTACATGCTCGTTATTACCGTACCATCTTCGATAACCTCCACCTTTCTGAAAAGGCACCCATTTGTAATTATTTTGCTTACATTCTTGACCATCAATAGCAAATTTTCCGGCATCAACTTCAAACCAAAGTCTAAGGAACCGATTATCATCCGAGGTTGCTAACCCCTGTCTTGGCTTGGCAATTTCTGCCATCAGAGGGTCATTTTGGAAGCTGTCTTTTAACTCATCTGAAACCCAGTAAGAAATGGGCTTGCCCGGTATTTTTATAAAATCGTTTGCGGAAGAAGTTGTGAGCCTTTTGTTTTTAATAGGAAATTCATTAGGAACTCCATTATCATTTAAATCTTTATTTTCACAGTAAGAAAATCGCCCGACATAAGATGTTAGATTTTGGTGTCTAAATATCGTTGCACTAGTGCCGAACGCAATTTTCATAACGCCGTTTCCCATATGCAAAAGGCTATCGATTGTGTAATCACACAAAAATTTCTCTCTCATTTTTTCGTAACTAGATAAGAACATCCATGCCTGCATAGTCACCATTGCATTGTATGCAGTTTTTTTTAGCCAATTCATTCCCCTATCCATGAACATTGCAAATAGATCTGCCTTAGAATTGGCAAAGTGCGTTTTAGCAAATTCCTTTAATTCAGCATTCATCCCTTTACCACCCATATAAGGTGGGTTTGCAACTACAGCATCATATCTTTGCGCCAACAGGGTAGCTTGATCCACAATAGGAATTAGTTTTTCTGCACCACCACTCGCGACAGGGTCAGTTCCTCTTACTTTGTTCAGCAACTGCTCTTTAAGTTTTCTAAGCGTTGGCAAATATTGATGTTCAACCTGAATCAATGAACCCACAGTTTTCGCCTGCTCAAACGACATAATCAGGTGTTTCAGCAAGTCGAAATATTCAGCATATTCACCTGTCGGTGCATCAAATTTCTTAGTTTCGACAAACAGATCGCCGCTACTGCCTTGTTTAGCCTTGCCATCTAAATTTAGAGCGTGCCAGAGTGATGCGCTATCCCAGCCTTCGGTTGACTGTAATGCATAAACATTCAGTTTTACGCTGCCATCCTGAACGCGCTGGAATATACGTCGGTCGTCTTCACGGGCTTTCATTAGAAGCGCAAAACCAGCGAGTTGCGCCGCTCGGTCATCGATATCCAGACCGTAGATATTTTTAGTCAGGATCAGTTCTGGAATTTCGCGCAAGCGATAACCACGTTCTAAATAGATTTCACGCAGTAGCTCATACATCTCAACAAGGATATGGCCTGAGCCACAGGCTGGGTCGAGTACTTTTATCGTTTCAGGATCAAGACTTCTTGGCGTAATAGCGGCTAGCTGAGCGTTTACCTCATCAGTTTGCTCGGCAGGCTCAATGTAATACTCCATCTTGGCTTTGATGGAAGAATCCGGATAGGTAGCCAACCACTGACGGCCAATGCTGTTCTGCACCAGATATTTTACTATCCAGTTAGGCGTGAAAAGCTGGGTGGCTGCCGGGATATCCTCTGATTTAACCACCTTGCCAATAACAGCATCTTTATGCTCTGAGATATAGAACTGATAAAGCCAGCCGATAACTTCGATTTGCTCCCAGTCTTCTTCAGGAATATCGTTTATCAGCCCCTTCAGAATCGAATCGGTTTTAGTGAGATTATCAGGCAGCAGCAGTTCGGTTGCATCATCAATGGCCTCGAATAGAAACGGCATAACGCTATGCAAGTGATGACACTGGCCAAGTAATAACTCACGGTACAACACTTCCTGTTTATCACCAGCTAATTGCCATTCAATGATTTGTGCTTTATCCAGCCCCAACATATCAGCTACATCTGCCGCATGGTCTAAGATTTCCGGTAAACCATCTTGATTGGTTGAATTACTTAATACCCGGCAGCCATGCTCAAAATAGTCCTGTAGTTCCATATATCGAAGCGCGGCTAAACGGTTAAACCATGTATATGCCATCTCGCGAACAAACAAGTCGTAACCTTTTTCTTCTACGCGCTTTTCAAGCCGCTTGCGCTGCTCACCCTGCTGTTTAGTAAAGGCATTTCCTTCAATAATAGCCGTGCTACCCTGAAAGCTGACTGGAGCAATTTCATCTTCGTATATTCCAAAGTGTGCTGCACGTTTGGCTACCGCTTCCATAAACTGGCGACGTGCTTTTGGGGCATAAGCTTTTAAGTTCTTGGTATTCATAATCTGTGTCCCTACTTATTTAATACGCACTTTGTTGTTGTTGCTTACCAAGGACGTGAGTTCGGTTTTTAGTGCAGTCAAATAAGCATCGATATCTTGCTCAGTCTCAAGTACACCCGATTGGCTTACTTTGCGAACAATGGATGCTGTATCCACGGTGACCATTTTCTTGGGAAGAGGTGTTACAGGCTTTTCTGCGACCTTGGCGGCATTTTTACCATCCCCCAGTCTGTCTCCATCGGGGCTTGGATAGAGCTTCTGTTGTTTTTGTCGCTCCGCTTCCTGTTGTTCGATGAATTCGTTGATGACAATGTAGGCATCTTCTTCTAGTGCCTGAGATTCGCTTTGTTCTTGCAAAATGTCTGCGATGGCTTGCAGCTTCTCTAAACGCTTAATAGCGCTTTGTAATGGCATCAGTACTCGGTTACTTAGTTCATCTGGTGCCTGTGCCTGTTTGATTTGCTCTTGTACCAGACTAATACGATGCTCGATGCGCTCTTTGGCATGTTGGCGTTTTTTATCAAGTAACTGCGAGTTGACCTTATCCACTTGCTCAATCAATGGTTCTATATTGCGAATGTATCGATAAGGACGAACATTGTCGTAAATTGCCTGAAGTTCTTTTAGCGCTTTGGCAGCTTGCTCATCACCCTCAAGTGCTTTGCGATTACGCTCAAATTCAATCGTTAATGCAGCGGCTAACCGCTGCCACGTGTTGAATTGGGTTTCGTAGAAGTTTTCCAGATCTTCAAAGTCTTCTTCGAAATCGAGCAAATCGTTGCTGGCGTCCAAGAACTGGTCGATAAATTGGAAGCTGGATTGGGTTTCAATTAACCCAGCTAAAAGCACGCGACCATGCTCAATTTCATCCTTGCCGGGGTACTGGCCCGTAGACGCCTTTTGCGCAAAGCCATCAAGCTTGGATTTCATTGTACGCAACTTGTCTTGCGCGGCGTTAAACAGCTCTTTTTCAGTCTCAGGTGCGTTTACCGAAAACACATCACGATACAACTTGGCTGCTCGTTTTAAGTTTGCTTCCGACTGTTGCTTTATTTTACGTACACGCAGTTCAGCACGCTTACGCACCTGAATCAGGTTATCGTACACACTCTTGAGTGGTACTTCCTGTTGGCGCATGTGGAAACAGATTTTGTTAGCAAGAGCTAATCGCGCCATGATCAACAGAATTTCTTCATCGTTCCAGCCAAACGGACGTTTTGAAAAGCGCTTCACCACATCGTCTGCGGTGGTCACACGCCCGGTATCATCCGCCAATGTGATGTATTTCTCGACTTCTAATGTGGCTTCTGGATTAACTTCATCGTCTTTCAGATCCAGACCGATTTGACTGGCGTCATCAGCGACCAATGTTTGCTGTATTTCACGGCGTATGTCTCCGGGAAAACGTCGCACAAGTTTGAGCTTGCTGAACGTATTCTCAATCACGTAGCGATAAGCATCATCCAATATCACTGAGACCGAATTGCCTTTTGGATTAAGCTGAGAGCCAAGCGCGTAGTAATGCGCATCTTTGACCAACTCTTCAAACGCCGTAATTAGACGTTTGTGACGAGAGTGGTTTTCAGAAGCTTTGTCGCGAAGCAACTGTTCTTGTTCAGGGCGGTTACCCCCTGTCATGCGCAGAAACTTACGGGTCTTTATGAAGGTTCTTAGTTCATCGAAAAGTTGTTTGTCATCTTCTAACTTGATCAGGATCGCACCATTACCTTCAGCCGAGTTATTCATACACACTGTGTGAATGTACTCTGCATAGTTAGCATCTATCGGTGAAATCACCTTAACAACCAAGTCGTTTTCAACCGCACCATCTCTTGGAATACCATTACAAAAACGGCTAACCGGGAACAGTTGGTTGTTTTCGGGGTAGGTATACTGGTTTTTGCGGCGCAGTACTTCTTCAAAAATGATGTTGCTAAGCTCTGCGGTCTCATCTGAGACCTCAATCTCGGTATGCTGGATTTCCTTCTCAATTTCTTTTTCTTCATTGGTTAGGAAAATGTATTCATCACCCTGTCGGGCAATCAGCAAGTTTTGCTCCAGCACATTTAGTGCCTGTTCTATTTGACGGCGCAGATCAAGCCTGTCTTCATCAACCTTACTGACGCAAAGCGTAACTAAGTTGTCTAAGGTGGACTTGATCACATCCACGTAGCGAATGAGGAAAAGAGTTTTAAGTATGTTTACGGCAAAACCGGAAATGGAGTCTTTGTCAGAAGCATTGTCGATATCGCGCTTAACCGCTGTGTCTAGGAAGCTCTCAATGGCCGGATAAAAGCGATAAAGTGGGATTAATGCACCAATCTCTTCGTTGCTGATTTGCTGGGCCGCGCTTTGGAACGCATCTAATAATGAACGCTCGCCTCGGCTTAAGTGCAAACCTGTCGCCCCGGCTTTGCGAATCGCCTCGAAAATTTTCTGCACCAAAATGTAGTGATATGGCACAAATGGATACGCATGCACAAAACTAGTGGCGTCTTTATAGTTAGCCAGTTCCGCTGTGGTCGTTGCATCAAACGCAAGCTGGTTGCGCAGAATATCGCCTTTCTGGTCGTACAGCGATTGCAGTGCATCACGTGCAGTATTGTCTTTTTCCAGCAAGCGCTTCTCAATTACCTCACTGGTATTCGAGCTGGATAATGACAGTCGCTCAAAACGCCCTTGGATTTTTGAAAAGTCATGGCCTTTGGAGCCGGACATCTGGCCGATAACAGCATCAATATCTTCCTGAGACGTTACTACTACCCATGCTCTACCTTCACAGATAGTACCCAAATTTTCGGTAATAGTTTGCAGCTTCAGCATCATTTGGGTGTTGTTGCCGATGAACTGACCTACTTCATCTACGAAGAACAATACGCGGCGATTGATATCCTGATCCAGATATTCCTTCACCCATTTACAGAAGTTGGCCACATCGAGGGAGAAGTTTCTTTCTAGATTATCTACCCACTGCCTTGCAGATTCCGCAGACTGCTCAGTCACCTTTGCCAACGCTTCGGCTAGATCATCGCGATAGAAATCATAAGCGTCTCGCTCTGCAACCCAATCGACGGAAGTAAGCTCATTGAATACGACTTTAAACTTCTCAAATACCCCTTTGCTGGCGAGCTCTCTCTCTAGGTGGGCAATGTGCGGATGATCGCCACTGAAGCCCATTTCTTCGTTAAAGACCTTTAGGAATACCTTTAAAATAGCGTTGTCACCATCGTCCGTGTTGGCGCGGCTATCAATGTTGAACAGAATGACGGTGTTGTCTTTATTGATAGCAGTATCAATTTCACCCAGTAGGAAACCATCGAGGCCTTTATTTTTGAAAAACTCGATAGCAGTCCGGTCAATTGCGCCGTTATTAGCCCGAATATTCTTTAACAGGTAAGAGAGGATCTTGATGAAATGGGATTTACCTGAACCGAAGAAGCCACTTACCCAAATACCTAGTTTTCCAGATGCCGCCTTGGCTTTCGGATCTCTAACTGAAGGCATGTAGGCATCAAAGAATTTCTCAAAGTGTTGGGCCAATTCTTTGGTAATGACATATTCATCCAATTCGGTGAACACGATATCATTTTCCGTTTGGTCCGCTTTTACAACACCATTAATTTTGCGCTCAATATCTTTGGTAAATAGTTGTTTAATCTGCATGAATTTCCCCTAAATCCGTTTATGGCACTAACTTAAATGCTCTGTAATAGTTATTTGAGTCAATTGTCCCGAAAGGTTTTAACCTCGCCCCATCGTATTCGCCCGGATAGAACAATACGGTGGGTACGCTGCCAACTTTGGCGTGAAGTGCATTGAGTAAACCGTGGCCGCGAACGATGGGCCATGCGCTTCCTAGGCCATGCAGCAGGATAAATTCGCTTTTCTCAAGATTGGCTTTCTCAGCGATAAACTCAGCTACTCTGTTTTGCTCCAGCGGGCCTTTGAGTGCATTAAAAAGCGCATCATCACCTCTATCTTGCTGTAACTTGAATGCACGCTCTGTCAGATTTCGACTATCTAAAATATCAATAATCACTTCAAACAAATTGATGCTTGCGAACTTCCGTCCACGGTTCTTAAGCTTTCCGGTAATAAAGCTGAGATGTTCACGAACTTCCAATTCTGCATCCGCTGGATAGTCGAATATGTAGAAACCAATTTCATTTCCCAGACCTTTGTTTTCCAAAAACTCTGCACTTTCAATTTTTTGCAGAATTTGGTCTAGTCGCTCGCGTAATGTCTTTAATTGCTTATACGACGACATCTGATTAGGCCTCCATTGCCGCAATGACATCTTCTCTTTCCATTTGTGCAAGTAGCGACCGTACTTCAGGTAATAAGAAGATGTTTTGTAGCTTTTTGGTTCGAGTGGAGTCGATATAACCCGCGTCCGCCAATAACTTAAACGCAACCTGAGCTATCTTGTATGTCGAAGTTTCTGACATCGAGCCTAGTTCGGGATAAATGCGAACACTGTCATCCCAAAAACTTTCCCAGTCTTTCTGATCGATGTATTCACGAAAGACGCGTTTTGCATCGATGACGACATTACGCATGAAATCCGCCAGCATGGGCGAATTAATAAGCGTTGCCGCAAACATCAATTGGGTAGCGAGTTCAGTACCACCAAATGCTAGCTTCTCCAAGTAGGCGTTGCTCAGCCCCTCCAATCTCTTTTTGATTGTGGCCGCATTGCGCTTGGCCGATGCATCAGAGCGTTTTTGTAAAACGTTTCGATTTACAATGGCATCATGCCAATCATCTGCCGACGGTGATGTTAATAAGAGCTCCGCAATTGTCTGTGATTCGCGTAGCATCAGGCTGCCACCGATAAGGTCACCTAAATAGGCTTTATGGTTTTTAATTTTGGCCTGAGCATTCATTTATTTATTCTCATTATCGGGTTCATATCCCGGTGCGATTGCTAAATTTTCAGCACCGTAGAGTGTTTGTCTGTTCTTCAGCCAAAGTTGGTATTCTGAGCCTTGCAACGAGGCATTTGCCGTGCAGTCGACATTCCAACGGCGTAGCAGATATCCTGCCATAGCGGCTCTAACGTTGAGTTCTAACATGCCGTCATTCATCGAATAATCCAGCTCAATGGCCGTCGGGTGCTTAATATTTTCTGGATGAGGCACCAATCGCAGCGGCATCATTCGCATCCACTGATGATCGTCTAGCTTATCCTCACCTCGATTAACCTCTGCATCGATAAGAGTAACCTTTGAGATACGTGTGATAACAAAATCTCGAAAGCTTGAAGATTTTCGGTCGAACGCTCGAACGTGCCATCGCAATCCGTTATCAACGATACTATGGGGTATGATTTCCCGTGCACCCGACCCGCTACTGAGCGAGGTATAAATAACACTGACGGCCTTTTTATTGACTGTTGCTTGTACCAAACGGGCAACAATAAAGATATCCGGTATATTGAGCTGGCTGGGTGCTTCTACCGGGAAATCGATATCACCTATCGCATCAAGCCCATCTGATATGTGATTTGCCAACTTGGCGAGGGTCTTCTTCGCATCGTGCTCGACCAACGGGGTAAACTCAGGCGTTTGATAATATCTTTTATCGCGCGAGTCATACTCCATGTTTTGCGGGCATAGCTCTTTGTACAAAGTAATATCGCGTGAAGCAGACGATAAACCTTGTCCGAAGTAATTGACGACTTCGGACCTCGTAACATGTCCGATAAAAAGAAGTTTGAAGTCGATATATGCAAGTCTTTGCTTTTGAGCAAAGTTCAAGTCTTGCCAACTCATCATAACCCACCCATTCCAAATAGTAGACTGAGTGTGTCTCAAAATGATACGGACGTCAATTCGAAACGGGAGCAGAGCATCTATACATTTCGCTATCAATGGCCTTTGTGTTCAAAATATTGTCTGACATTGTGAACAATGTTCAATAATTAAAATTCAATATTTTGTTCATGTATGGCAAGCTATGTTCATAAGTTAATAGATTTGAACAGCGCAACGAAGCTGACCTAGTTAAAGAGGAAAAGATGAGCACGATAGAGATGACGGACGAGCTGATCAATGATGCATTGGATCCTGACTCATCAAGTTTCTTTGTTATTGAGCGTGGTACAGACTTTCGGTATCTAATCAAGTTGCACAACGAGTTTGGGCCACTCAATCAGACCATTTTTGCCGATACAGATAATTATGATGTGTTCTTTATGAACGGCGAAACACAATGGTTTGAAGAACAGATTATGCCATGGCTATATGAAGACAGTTCTGGATCGATAGAAAAGATAGAGCTTGGCCCACAGCATTCATTTAATCACCGAAAGTTACCTCGTATATTAGTACAACATGAACCAAGCCTTGCGAATGATCTTAAGACCATGAGAACTGAAGAGGGAACTTAAAATGGCTTTAATAGGCTTTGCGCGTGTTAGCACTAGGGAGCAAGATCTCTCTTATCAGTTGAAAGCACTCAAAGAAGCAGGGTGCTCCAAAATTTTTCATGGCAAGCAGTCCGGGGCATCCAGAGAGAACGAGGCTAAGCTTTCAGAGCTCGTCAATTACATAAGAGATGGTGACATTGTTTTAGTAACAAAGCTGGATAGGTTGGGTCGCTCTTTAAAATCAATTTTGAAGACTATCGACGCAATACATAGTGAAAACGCCTCATTGAAGACCCTCGACGGAGCGATTGATACATCAAATGAATCGCCCTTTGCGAAAGCACAACTAAGTTTGATTGGCACGTTTTCGCAGCTTGAGCGAGATTTAATAGTGTCGAGAACATCAGAAGGAAGAGAGCGAGCTAAGTCAGAAGGCGTCAGGTTTGGCAGGCCCAGTAAGCTAGATGAGAAAACAAAATCTGAAATCAAGAAGCTATTCAACAATGGCTATGGCATGAGTAAAAACCTATTGAGTAAGAAATTTGGTGTATCAAGGATGACGATCGGAAGGATTGTTTCCTCATAGCGGTATTATTATTTCGATATATTGCAATCAGTGATCGAATCGGGAATGATGTTAAACGATTTGGCTGAAATTTATTGATGCCCGCTTTTCGAAGAAAAATTAACAATACAGGGAAGAACGGTTGAAAAAGATTTTATATCTGGTTTTTGTAAATAACCGCGTTATCAAGCTAATTGGGCATCCAGCACTAGGGATTGTTATCCCGCCCTTAGTCGGTCTTTACTACGGCATCCTCGATATATGGGGAGATGATTGGGGCTGGATCAGTGAAAATAAGGAAACGCACGAACTCATTTTCTCAACGTTAGCAGCATTCACCGTCCTAACCTTGTTTCTCAAAGCCATAGCTGAAACTTCAAGAAGTGAGGTAAACAAAAGATATACCGTTTTATTAGAGTCAATGTTAGATTTTTTCAATACACTTGTTAAAAAGAAACGTGATAGGTTTTTCAATAAGGCGAAGCATTTGAAGCCAAATGGCGATTTGTTTAAAGCGATTACTCATCCAAAAGATCAGCTGGAGCATGTTTTGGATGGTACGAAAAAGTTTCTTACGACAGGTTTAGGTGTAGACTCAAAGAATGTAGGCATCACAATCATTCAGGGTGATCCGTCTATCGGGAAGTGGTGGTATGAGCTTAAGTGTGACATGCAGAAGCAGCACACTAAAGCTAAGGTTCTGATGGAAGGTGAGTCTACTGCTGCTCATTGTTATAGTAGCGGTGATAGCATCTTCATCCCCGATATCAGGAAAGGGCAGAAAGAAAAAGTTTTTCTTGAATCAGACAGGTCATCAAAAACGGGTCTTGGCTCAATTTTTTGTAAACCAGTGCGGATTAAAATAAATGGTCTAGAATTTGTTTATATTTTTACTATTGCTGTCTATGCGCAGAACTTATGTTCTCCTTACGATGAGGATGAGTGCAGGGCATGTGAGAAAATTCTTGATGAGATAGCTGACAGAGTTGAGCTAGAGCTTTACTTACACTCTATGAGACAGTTTAGGGAAATTGGAGGCAAGGTCGCATGAGAAAGATTCTTATGAACGAAAAAGGTGAATTCGATAACAGCGAAAAGACTGATTTTCTGATGGCGAAGGCTGTGAAGCTAATGGCTGCTGTCATAAAAAACTCTGAAGATGAAGAAACTAGAGAAAGAGTTGTAGTTACCGGTCGAGTCACCGAAAAGGTAGAGCAACAAGGATAACTAGCTTGTATTGATCTGTTAAGAGCTCTGTTTCAGCTTTGGTAATGAAGATCTGATGAGACAATGCCTACACGACTAAATGTGTAAAGAATTGCATTGTTATGAGCTGAGCCTTAACAAAAAATTTTACATTCTTATCATCTTTAATGTTTAAATTATTGTTTTATATGGTAATTGTATTATTTTGTAAGTGGCAAGGTAAATGAAACCGTTCTAGTCCGCCAACTTTTTGTTTGTAACGAAATTTAAATTAAAGCCCTGTTATTACAGGGCTTTTTATTACGCGAATGCTTTAATAAAACAGAGACTACCTTTTCTGCATTGGTCTTGAAACAAACCGTCTTTAGCGACTTTGGATAGCGTTACAGGTGTTGTTCACAAACTCTGGGGCTGAAACGCGCCATTCAATCTGGACTCTATTTCAAGAAGGCTGTTACCTCATTTAAAAAAGCCTGCATGTTGTGAGCTAAGCAGAACAAGATATGTAGCGCTGTCCTGGTAATTCAATATTATCGGTGTCATGCAATTTTAACTGTATTTCTGCCGGCTTTTTTCGCTTTGTAAAGTGCGCCGTCGGCCTGCTTTAATGCGCTTTCAAAACTGACTTGCTTATTTTTGAAAGCAACACCAAAACTCATTGTGACGTGAACCGTTTTGCTGCTGGTTGCTTGTTTGGGTTGCTGCCCTGCTTTGGGTTTTCGTTTGGGGCGGTCGGGCTGGCGAATTACCATTGCGTATTGCGCGATACTTTCCCGTAACGCATCAACGGTTTCAATCACCTGTTCGGGGTTCTTGCCGGGAAAAACTAAGGTGAATTCCTCGCCGCCATAACGAAATGCCTTGCCACCCTGACTGACCCGATTGAGTTGCTGTGCCACCATTCTCAACACCTGGTCGCCCACATCATGCCCGTACTTGTCGTTAAAGGATTTAAAATGATCCACGTCTGCCATGACAATGGAGTAGTTATTAAATAGCGACTGTGTGAAATGCATTAACGCCCGGCGCGACGCAATGCCGGTTAGTTCATCTTTGAAGGCCATTTTATGGCTGTTTAAGAGCACCACCGTGACCGTCATGATGGCAAAGAGGTTTGCTGCAAATGCCAGTAACGGCAATGAAAAACGCTGGCTTATTATCACCAGACAGACCATGGATACTGCCAGCAACGAGTGGCTGAGCCGCGGGCTAACAAAAGTTTTAACCATTGCTGAAGCAAAAAACAGCGCGTAGAGGCAGGCTTCGGGTAAAGAAAAGTGTTGCGCCAACCAGGGCAATAATACCGCGTATTCGTGACTACTGCGTTGATAAACGGGGTTGGCGGTTAACACGGCTGAGTTGAGCACCCAGGCAATCAGCGCCGCGATACCAGCAATCAACATGCTGGTAAGGATAAGGTTAGAGAGTCTGAGACTTTTGTCTGTGTGCCATATCAGTACGCTGGTTACGCCTGTAAGCATTAATATTAACGTGTTTGGTGAAAATGGCTGGGGCAATAATGACGGGGCATCAATGCTGGTAAATAATAGCAGCCAAAGCAAACAGGCGTAAAAATACCGGCTTTGATTAAATTGCGAGGCGATGAGGGCTGCAATGCCAAGCAAAGGGTAAGGCAGCCAGCTTTTATCTTGTAACCAAAACAGCGTTTCAGCCTGGAATAAGGAGATAATGGTAAAGCCAATGGAAAGTGCAATGACCGGTAACAATGTGCTGTTAATTAATGTCGGGAGATACTTCATTACTCGGCAATACGGCCCTTTTTGAAATGTGAATATAAAAAAGAAAAGTTAATGTCTTTTAGCAATTGGCATCGCGCCAGCGTTAAACATTATTCCTGCGTTATTCCCGATTTTATTGGCACTGCTCCCGATGTGCTTAAAACCGGCTTATATCATTACGCGCTCATCCTTGCCGGGTAGAGGAGGGCATCATACCTGTAGCAAGGCGCAATTGGGAAGCCATTGTTGGATATCCCGAAACAAAATTTAACGCCATAGAGCGTTTCATTGTGAACTAAAAACAGGACCGCGTCCGGCTGCCCGTTGTGTGGTGACAAAACGAGATGGATAGCAATTTAAACGGTCGCTGTAAGGTGCTGCGCGCGATGTTAGGGCCGGGTAATTCGCTCATCAGGAGCGCTGGCTGTTTAATCTCAACCTATATACAGATATAATCCAGCATTACTTTTTTCTTCGCTTGCCGGGCAAGCAAACACACTACGGACATAACGCAATCCATGTACTCAGATAATGCTATTTCCCTGATGATTCCGGATACCATTCCCAGCGGCGCCGAGCTGGAAAAAAAATACCCACCGAGGGAGCTTCCTGCTGGTGCGTTGGTAACCCGGTTTGGTCCTAGCCCTACTGGTTTTTTGCATATCGGTGGTGTTTACACTGCGATGATTTCAAAAAACATCGCATTGCAGTCTGACGGTGCGTATTTTGTTCGCATTGAAGATACCGATAAAAAGCGTGAAGTGGCCGGGGTTCAGGAGCATTTCGACGAAGCCTTTGCCTACTTTGATATTGCCCCAACCGAAGATGACAGCAATGGTCACTATGGCCCGTATAAACAGTCATCCCGTCAGGATTTGTACCTTTCCTTTGTTAAGCAACTGCTACAAAAAGAAAGAGCGTACCCCTGTTTTTGTAGCGAACACGATCTACAAGAAAAGAGTGATGAACAACGTCGCGAAAAAGTCGACACCGGCTATTACGGGCGTTGGGCTACCTGTCGGTCACTGGACCCTGCAGAAGCTGAACGCAGAATCGCCAATGGCGAGGAGTATGTTATTCGTTTTCGCTGCGAGGGTGAGCCGGGTCCGTTTGTATTTGAAGATAAAATTCGCGGCAAAACCAAAGTTAAAAATAACATCAATGATGTGGTAATTCTAAAGTCGTCGGCGAATGCTGAGCGTTTACCGACTTATCACCTGGCCCATGCGGTAGATGATCACCTTATGCGGGTCAACCTGGTTATTCGCGGTGAAGAATGGTTAGCCTCGGTACCTTTGCACCTGCAATTGTTTGACGCCCTCGGGTTTGAGCCAATTCCCTATGCGCACATTGCACCATTGATGAAAATGGATGGCAAATCACGCCGTAAATTATCGAAGCGAAAAGATCCGGAAGCCTCGGTTGAGTTTTACATGCAACAGGGCTATCCCACAACTGCGGTGCTTAGCTATCTGAGAGGCCTTGCTAACTCTAAGCTGGCTAATACGACAGTCGAAGAAAGCCTGTCACTGCCTATTTTGCTGGAAGATTGCCAGGTGTCAGGTGCACTGGTTGACCTGGTAAAACTAAACGACGTGTCGGCCAATATCGTGGCAACCATGAGCGCTGTTGATATCCGCGAGCAGGTGTATGCCTGGGCTAAACAGTTTGATAGCGAACTTGAATCGTTGATGAGCAAACATTGGGACGCCATTCCCAGCTTTATTGACGCTGATCGATTTAATAACGGCCGTACCCGTAAAGATCTTACCAAATGGTCTGACTTTACCGCGCTATACGGATTCTTCTTTAATGAAGTGTTTGCATATTGCGAGTCGGCCGAGGATGCCCGTTTTGATGGTGTGCCTGCTGAGGTCGTGAGCAATTTCCTGTCGCTTTACAAAGAGGGCTACACCCACGCAGAGCTAAATGAGGATTGGTTTGAAAACCTCAAGGCTATCGCTAAAGAGGCGGGCTTTGCCATGAACAACAAAGAATACAAGCAAGCGCCTGAGCGTTTTCATGGCACAATGAAAGAGGCCTCGCTGATTCTGCGTATTGTGATTACCGGTCGCAATAACAGCCCGAGCCTGCATGAAGTTTGCCAGCTTATTGGTAAAGACGAAGTACTGAAGCGGATTGCTAAGGTTCTGTAACGCTTAGCTTTTCACATTCCGGTTACGTAGGGCAGCATGGCAGCAGCGCAAGGTAATACATACAAAGGCAGGTTTGCGCCGACCCCATCGGGCGACCTGCATTTTGGCTCGTTTGTTACCGCCGCTGCCAGCTATCTGGATGCCAGAAAAAATCACGGTCAATGGTTTGTGCGCATTGACGATCTGGACACCGCGCGTGAAGTAAAAGGCTCTGCGCAGGCCATTTTAACCACCCTTGAGCGTTTTGGCTTTGAATGGGATGGCCAGGTCAGCTATCAAAGCCAGCATACCGAACGCTACCGTCACTTCGCCGATGTGCTGCTTAATCAACACCAGGCTTACTGGTGTGAGTGTTCCCGTAAAGTCATCACCGCACGTTGCCCCGTCGGCGAATATGGCCCGGTTTATGACGGCTATTGTCGCAGCCGGGCGGTTGCCCCCGGCGCGAACCGAAGCCTGCGGGTCATTACAAATCAAGGTGCTAATCAAACCGCAAATCAATCTGTCGTATTTAACGATGAGCTGAAAGGAGAATCAGCCATTGATTTACAGGCTACCCTGGGTGATTTCATCATTAAACGTGCTGATGGTATTTTTAGTTATCACTTAGCAGTGGTGGTAGACGATCACGATCTGGGCATTACGCATATTGTAAGGGGCGGCGATCTGCATCCGCTCACCGGTCAGCAGGTATTTTTGCAAAATAGCCTGCACCTGACTCATCCACAATACGCACATTTACCCATTGTACTGGATGCCGGGCAGCGCAAGCTAAGTAAATCTTCCAACGCGCCGCCCATCGATGCTGCACCTGCACCTGCTGTGCTGTTTCAGGCATTAACAGTGCTCAATCATAGCCCACCCGATACGCTCAGAGGCGCGCCACTCAACGAACTCTGGGCTTGGGCAATCGCCCATTGGCAGCTCGAAAAAGTGCCCGGGGAGACAAATATGATGTTGCCGGACTTAACCTCGGTGTGAGTGGTAGCTCTCAATCTTATTAAAAGCTACTCTCTGCGCCATTTAATGCTGTTGAGGGCTGTATCATGACTGATGTTTTTTACGTTTTTGATAACGGCTGTATAACACCAGACTGATAGTAATAATAGAGCATCCGATACTGGCAAATGCCGGTGTCAGGTTGCGATCTTCGGTAAAATAAAATGTCCCGGCGCAGACTAAAAACAGTACGCCCGACAAAAAGTACACATAAATCGCCTTAATGTTTTGCACAACAATTCTCCCTGCTCATCTCCGTTGATCCCTATTCCGTCCTGATACTTCTGAGCCTGTCGTCGGTATCATTTAACGTTAAATTAAATCAACGGCCCGGCGATATCAATTGGCGAGCGCAAAATTTTAACCAGTGCCGGATGCTAGTCCGGCAGATTGGTTTTTACCAGGCGTAAATACACCGACAGCTGTTTTTCTTTTATGGAGTGACTGGCATTGAAAAAAGCCACGGTCCAGGCGCGCAGCGGATCGCTGTAACTGGGCGTGGATGTCCAAAAGCTGTCTTCCGGCGTGGCCGGAAAAACCGCGCTATTGATTGCCGGTCGCACGCAATTGCGCTCAGTGAGCGAAGACAACTCTTTTACGTTGGGCACGCGCCATCCCTCAAGCCTTTCACTGTCGTATTGTTGTGCGTAAGTAAGTGCTTGCTGCCAGGTCATCGGTTGTGCCTCGCCGGTACAGGTATCACCGTCCCAGGTTTGCCCTACAGCGCAGCGTTGCCAAATCAGGTTGGTGGTCGAGTGCAGGATGGTGGCATCGTTATCGGTTTCAACGAAGGCGTCACCTGGTGTGGTTGCTACGGCACCGCTTAAACACTCCTGAGCGAGTGCAGAGCCGGATACCAATAGCGCAAATAAAAAGCCTAATTTTAGTTTCATGCTAACGTCCTGCTCTGACCAGCCGAATGGCGACCGGGTCAGACTTATTCAAAAAGTTATCGACACCCGAGATAAAATCGATTGCCCAGGTATTTTGCGCGGCATCATTACTCACGCCATCAGCGCCAGGCTGGGAAGTCCAGTACCATAAGGTCGTTGCCGTAGCGGAACCGGTATTGGGGAAGTAGCGACTATCAACCCGTGGCAACGCGGCGCGGCCAAAGTGGACTATCGACAGCAGCTCCTGGTGCGTCGGCAAACGCCAGTCGTAAAACCCACATAAGCCAGCGGCGTTAACGGCCGAAATATAATCAGCAGTATTACACGAAGTGATGGAGCAAACCGTGTCAGGACCGTTTATATTGCCAGCGGCACCACCGTTGTTCTCTTCGGCATACCAGCTGTAGCGATGATCCAGATCCCGTAAGCCGCCATCGTTGGTTTTTACTTCCCAGACCAGGCCAGTCACATTGTCGCGGACACAGCTGAATTGGGCGGCTTCATCGTCTTCTTCGTCGCCATTGCTGTTAAGTTTGGTAAAGTCAAAGCCTGCTTCGCCACGACCCGCTTTTGCCAGCACAGCGCTTTGTGCCAGAACATCAGCGCCGCGCTGACCATCCTGGCCCGGCCAGGCGTTCTGATGAGCCGAAGCCAGTGTGGTATTGGTTGCCTGTAGTGTCATGCCGGTATCATTAATTACCCGCACCGGAAATGGCCTCACCACAACGGTAAGACTGTCGGTAATCTCATTACCAAAGCTATCCTGGGCGTTCAAATACAGTTGCAATGTGGTTTCTGTGTCTACCTGAGGAGCAACCGCATAGGTATCGGCGGCGGTAACAGACGCGATGACAGGCTCTGCATTGCCGGTGAAGGTCCACAGTGTATCAATGGGATAAGCGGCCGGGACCGAACTGGTTGCTGCACCGCGCAGTGCAATGCGCTCGCCGCTGAATACGGCCTGATCGGAACCGGCGCTCACCGTGGGCGTGGTTTCTGATGCCGACAATACGGTGTAAGACTGGCTCACTGTGTTAGTGGCGCCTTCCGCATCTGTGACGGTGAGCGAAAATGTTAGCGTTTGTCTGTCGTCAGCAATGGGCGTTGTAATAACCAGTGAGGGTGTACTGGTATCGTTGCTGATAATGGCATCGTCGCCGTTGGTTTGCTGCCACTGCCAGGTGACAATGGCCGGTGTTGTGCTGGCGTCTTCATCAAAACTATTGCTGCCATCCAGCGTAATCGCAACACCTGCCGGGTAAGTGCCAACGGCTAATTCTGGCCACTGAGACGCTGCAATCACCGCCGTAGGAGGCACGTTTTCAGGTGTGACGGTGAGGGTAAAACTATCGGATGCGGTTTGCCCGGCGCTATCGGTTACGTTAACTGATATCACATAGTCGGTATCCTCTGTGGCGACCGGCGTGGTTAATGTAGCGCTCGATGCAGTGGTATCGCTGGGGGTAATAAGCATTGCCGGTGATGCAGACCAGCTGTAAGTGACATCCCCCGAGGGGTACGAAACCTGCGCGGTAAGGGTCACCTCGGATTGCTCAGTGGCACTGCGGTCCCGTCCGGCATTAACCGCAAAAGTTTCATCCCGATCTTCAGAACTTAACCCGCCGCCACAGGCTACCAGCATGCACGAAGCCAGTATCACGTGCATTGAAATCAGTCGACACCAACGATAAAAAGCCATTCTGTATTGTTACCTATCGGGAAATTATTGCTGTGTAGTCGCTATCGGCAGCTTGGGTGTTTTTATTGAGTATTTTGTGCAATCTTACGGATCTGGCGTGCAGGATTACCAAAGCACAGTGCATTGGCCGGTACATCCTGAGTGACCACGCTGCCGGCGCCTATCACTGCATTATCACCAATGGTAACGCCCGCGCACAGGGTGACGTTAGCAGCCAGCCAAACACGATGCCCTACCTTTACCGGCCGGGCAGTTTCTGATGCGGCCGGGGTATCAATAGTATGACGCCCGACGACAGTGGAAATGACGGTATTCGGGCCGATTAACACCTGATTGCCCAGCACGACCGGGCAGGCATCGATAATTGTTGCGTTGTAGTTGATAAAAGTGCCTTTACCTATAACACAGTTGAAGCCGTATTCAATGCGCAATCCCGGTTCAATCTGACAGCGCTTTGTTGCTGGCATTAACTGCTGTAGCGTTAAGAAGCGGCGTTGGTGATCATCTAACGGCAGCGCATTGTAAGTGTTACACAGCTGCTGAGCCAACAGGCGGGCACGGCTAAGCGTATCATCCGCAGGCGAATATTGTTCGCCGCTGCTCATACGCCTGACGCTTGTATGGGTGCTAAATTGTTGTGTGGTGAAATCCAAAATACGCTCAGGGGTCGGCCGCTTATTGTCATAATACAAAATATAACAGACGCCGGCGAAGTAAATAGTGGCAGGTCAGTCGATGCCCGGTGGGCTATAGGCGACGTGGTAACCATAAAATAGTATATAATAATTACTATAAGGCAGAGCATGTTGCAATAACACACTCATCGGAGTGTTGGGGGCGAGGCCTGCTGTCTGGAATAACTTTGTTATTGCCAGCTATAAACGATATGTTTAACCCGCCGGGCGTTAACAGCGTGTATCGGGCCGGTGACTTGTCGATGGCGCTATCGGTGTGCTCGGGTTGCCGGTAAATCAGACCCGTGCTTTTGGACGACCTTTACAACAATGTCAGATAGGATGAGCACTAGCAAGGGGCAGTAATAGTGAAATCGAGAAATCCTAACGATAGCAGTTTATCGCGGATAATGATCAATCTCTCCGTTATCGTTGTGTTTGCCGCACTGATGACAGGCGGTATTATTTATGTGTACGAGAAAGAACCTGATATCGAAGCCGAAATGATGCACAACTACGCACGCCAATTTACGTCGAGTGCAACCAACGCTCATTGGCAGTGGCAGGCGCAGGGCCGCCCGGAAATGATCATGTTGGTACACTACGATGAAAATGGACGTGAGGTAGGGCGCAGACCCGTACGGATGGCACATTTTGGCTGGCCTAAGGTTGAGCCCAGCTCGGCAAGTTGTCTGCAGTTGTGGGAGCAGCTATTAAATATTCCTACCCGGGTTGATGGTTTCAGAGTGCTGGCCGATTACTACGCCAATGACAACAATGAATCAGAACCGCTCAATACGCGCTGTCGCTATCGTGTCAGTACCGGGCCCTACTTTGATTACAGTATCTATACCGGCAGGGTAATACAGTCAGGCGGCGATTAGACAACACGATTTTTTTTACGAGACTTTTCTTTACGAGACTGTTGCGTTGCCGGTGCTATTCAAACGAGTCATACAACAATAATCCCTTGATAATTGTATGTTTATTGAGCTCGCTCAGGCCGCGTATAACGGTGTTGAGTGGAAACAGGCGCCATGCTGTGGTTTTTTTTGTATTAGCTTGGGAGTTTACTTGCTCAAAATTGCCCCCATTGTTAAAGTGTGCAGATTGTTGTTAACTCATGTCCAGCCGCCAAAAATCCGCACTTCAAGGCGCAGTGACCGATGCTTTTTACAGGAAATATCACCGCATGTTTAAAAAACTTCGAGGCATGTTCTCTAACGATCTGTCCATTGACCTCGGAACAGCTAATACGCTGATCTATGTGAAGGATCAGGGAATTGTGCTGAATGAACCTTCCGTTGTTGCCATTCGTCAGGAACGCGCGGCTGGTCCCAAAAGTGTTGCCGCTGTGGGCGCAGAGGCCAAACGAATGCTGGGCCGAACGCCCGGCAACATCCGTGCAATCCGGCCTATGAAAGACGGCGTGATTGCTGACTTTTACGTGACCGAAAAAATGCTGCAGCATTTTATCAAGCAGGTGCACGATAATAACTTTTTACGCCCGAGTCCGCGCGTGCTGGTATGCGTTCCCTGTGGTTCAACCCAGGTTGAGCGTCGTGCTATCAAAGAGTCGGCGCTGGGCGCTGGTGCACGTGAAGTGTACCTCATCGACGAGCCTATGGCAGCGGCTATCGGCGCTGGTTTGCCAGTATCAGAGGCAACCGGTTCGATGGTGGTCGATATTGGTGGTGGTACAACGGAAGTCGCTATTATTTCCCTCAATGGTGTGGTGTATTCTTCATCTGTTCGTATTGGTGGGGATAAATTTGACGAAGCGATTATCAATTACATCCGCCGTAATTTTGGCTCATTAATTGGTGAAGCAACGGCAGAACGCATCAAACATGAAATCGGCGCTGCCTACCCTGGCGAAGAAGTTCGCGAGATAGAAGTGCGTGGTCGCAACCTCGCTGAAGGTGTCCCCCGTGGTTTCATACTCAACTCCAATGAGATCCTCGAAGCGTTGCAAGAACCGCTGACCGGCATTGTTTCGGCGGTTATGGTAGCGCTGGAGCAGTCACCTCCTGAGCTGGCGTCAGATATATCTGAACGTGGCATGGTGTTAACCGGTGGTGGCGCACTGCTTAAAGACTTAGATCGCTTATTAATGGAAGAAACCGGCATTCCGGTAGTGATTGCCGATGATCCTCTGACATGTGTGGCGCGTGGCGGAGGTAAAGCCTTCGACATGATCGACATGCATGGCGGTGACCTGTTTAGCTACGAGTAAAAAACAAGGCAACCCTCGCGGTTGCCTTCTTGCATTATGGATACAATATTCACTCGTGGTCTCTCGCTCAACTTTCGCTTGACATTAGCATTAGCAATGTCTGTCTTGCTGATCGTGTTAGATTACAAAATTGATGCGTTTTCAACGACGCGGGTGTTTCTCAATTCTTTAGTCAGTCCGGTGCAATATTTGGCAAACCTGCCTGGTCAGTTATTAAATGTAAGCGCGCAGCGACTCACCTCGCAACAAGCATTAATTAGCGAGAATGAACAACTCACTAATCACATTTTAATGCTCAACGAACAATTGCAGCGTTTTGAGGTGCTCGAAAAAGAAAACAACGAGCTGCGTCGGCTTCTTGGCGCGCCGGTGCGTAAAGACATGCGAAAGATTGTGGCTGAACTCATGGCGGTGGATAACACCCCTTACAGTCAGCAGATTGTTATTAATAAAGGCGCTATCGATGGCGTTTACCTTGGCCAGGCGGTCCTCGATGAACTGGGTATTGTCGGGCAGGTTATGGAAGTGGGTACAACCAACAGCCGGGTATTGTTAATCAGCGATGTTACCCACTCTATCCCGGTCCGCTCAGTTCGCAATAACAGTCGCTTTATTGCTACCGGCGCTGGTGTTATTGACGAGCTTTACCTTACGCATGTGTCCCACAGTACCGACGTGGAGGTGGGCGATGTGTTAGTGTCATCGGGTCTGGGCAAGGTGTTTCCGGAAGGGTACCCGGTTGCTGAGGTGACCCAGGTACTGCGTGATGAATCACGGCCGTTTGCGCAGGTGACGGTTGTTCCCCGGGCGCACTTAAACCGGTTGAAGTACCTGCTGTTATTGTGGCCGGAAACAGCACCGACCGACCCTGAACCTAGCGAAGAAGACCAGTCGGATGATTAAAGTACGTCACTACGCTATTGCGCTCTCTCTGCTGGTGGCAATGGTTTTTCAGATCATTCCGGTACCGGTTCAGGTTGACCTTTATCGACCGGACTGGGTGTTGATTGTGTTGTCGTACTGGGTGATGGCGTTACCGCACCGGGCCAATGTGGGGGTCGCTTTTGTCAGTGGACTGGCGTTGGATCTGCTGTTGGGCACTGCTATGGGGGTGCACAGCTTTGCCCTGAGTGTCTCGATATACGTGCTGGCCGCCAATTACCAGCGCCTGCGTAACTACTCTGTCTGGCAACAGGCAATTATTATCGGGGTTATCTCGGCACTGTATCACTCCTTATTGTATTGGTTGTTACGGTTACTCACAGATGTAGCCTTTAGATTTGAAGAGTTGTGGCCAGTGCTCACCTCGATGGCTTTGTGGCCCTGGATGTTCTGGCTATTACGTAAAGTAAGACGCCAATTGAGGATTACATGAATCAACTGCGTGAGCTGACACTGGCTTCTGCGTCGCCGCGGCGCGCCGAACTTTTAACCCAGATTGGTGTCGAATTTACTAAGCGACCGGTAGACTTAGACGAGTCTGCATTACCAGCCGAGCGGCCCTCTGAACTGGTAATGCGCTTAGCGGGTGCCAAGGCGAAGGCGGCGGCTAAACTGCTGCAAAGTACAAACAATGTAATACTTGCCTCCGATACGATAGTGGTACTTGATGATGAGGCGCTGGGTAAACCGGTGGATTTTGCTCATGCCAGACAGATGCTGTCTTCTTTAAGCGGTCGTTCGCATCAGGTGCTAACCGCGATTAGTGTGAAGGACGCATCCCGCCAAAAAACGGTGTGTGTGGCGACCGATGTTCACTTTGCCACATTAAGCGATGAGGATATCGAGCAATACTGGGCCACTGGTGAGCCGGCAGATAAAGCCGGTGCCTATGGTATTCAGGGCATTGCGGGTCAGTTTGTTCGCTCTATTGGGGGCAGTTACAGTGCGGTGGTCGGTTTGCCGCTTTATGAAACCGTGCAGTTGCTGAAAGAGTTTGAGGTTATTAAATGAGCGCAGAATTACTGATTAACGTTACACCATCGGAGTCTCGTGTGGCGCTGATCGAAAATGGTATTCTGCAAGAAGTACACGTTGAACGTCACACCAAACGTGGTCTGGTGGGTAATATTTATCGCGGTAAAGTGAGCCGGGTATTGCCCGGTATGCAAGCCGCTTTCGTTGACATCGGCCTCGACAAAGCCGCGTTTTTACACGCCTCCGATATTGTAATTCACAATGAAGTGGTGGGTGAAGTATCAACCAGCCATATTGAAAAGCATGATATTCGCGACCTGGTGCGTGATGGCCAGGACATTGTGGTGCAAGTGGTGAAGGATCCCATCGGTACCAAAGGTGCACGCCTGACAACCGACATTACCATTCCGTCGCGCTATCTGGTATTTATGCCGAGCGTCACCCACGTGGGTGTGTCCCAGCGCATCGAAGATGAAAAAGAGCGCGAACGCCTCAAAGAGCTGGTTGCCGAGTTCTGTGACGAGGAAGGCGGTTTTATTCTGCGCACGGCCGCAGAAGGCGTCAGTCAGCCTGAACTAAAAGCTGACGCTGCGTTTTTACGTCGCTTATGGAGCAAAATACAGCAGCGCCTCAAGAAGAGAAAATCCCATGTGCTGTATGAGGATTTACCCCTGGCGCGCCGGGTGTTGCGCGACTTTGTGGGTACCGAACTCGACCGTATCCGCATTGACTCAAATTTATCGCATCAGGAACTAAGCCTGTTTACCAAAGAATACGTGCCGGAAATGCACCGTAAGCTTGAGTACTACCCGGGTGAACGGCCTATTTTTGATCTTAACGACGTTGAGAACGAAATGCAGCGGGCCCTGGAGCGCCGTGTCGATCTAAAATCCGGCGGCTATTTGATCATTGATCAAACCGAAGCAATGACCACCATCGATATCAATACCGGCGCCTTTGTTGGCCACCGTAATCTCGAAGAAACCATTTTTAATACCAATATCGAAGCCACACTGGCCATTGCCCGTCAGTTACGTCTGCGTAACTTAGGCGGCATGATCCTGATTGATTTTATCGATATGACCAACGCCGATCATAAGCGTCGGGTGTTGAGTAGTCTTGAGGCGGCAACCGCCAAAGACCGGGCTAAAATTAATATTCATGGCTTTACGTCGCTGGGGTTAGTTGAAATGACCCGTAAACGTACCCGCGAGAGTCTGGAACATATTCTGTGCAGCGACTGTCCGGTCTGCAAAGGTCGTGGGTCCGTTAAGACTATCGAAACCATTTGCTTTGAAATCATGCGCGAAATCGTGCGGGTGAACCGCGCCTACGATGCGGATATGTTTGTTGTTTACGCCGCGCCAATTGTGGTTGACTACCTGTTAGGTGAAGAGTCACACATGCTGGCCGAATTGGAAGTCTTCGTTTCTAAACAAATAAAAGTACAAACAGAAACCTTGTACAACCAGGACAAATACGATGTGGTAATGATGTGAACCGCCCCCTGATTATCGCCACTTATATTGTTAAAAAACTTTGGCTGATATTTGCCATTGTGCTGGTTATGTTTGCGGTTTTAGTCAGCGCATTACGCTATACGCTGCCCTATCTCGATGAAGAGAAACAGCTGCTGGAAGACTACCTGAGCGATCAGTACGGCATTCAGCTTACCATAGACAGCCTGTCTGCCGCCTGGCAGGGCACCGGTCCGAGCATCGTGTTAAATGGCGTTAAGTTTTTGCAGGGCGATTTGTCGCCGGTGGAACTGCGCCTTGAGCAGGTCTACGTCGAAGTTGATTTCTGGCAGTCAATTCAACAACGAGAGTTATCCTCCAAACGTTTCGATTTAGTCGGTCTGCATGCACAAATCGATACGCAACGCATAGAAAAAAGCGGCGAGGGCGAGTTTCCTATCGTTGAGGCGCTGCGCAGTCTGTTTTTGGATCAGTTGCAGAGCTTCTCACTGCGTAATGGTGAAGTTACCCTGGTGACACCGGAGGAAGAGCAGGTAATTGAGTTGTCCCAGCTATTCTGGGTAAACAAAGACGAGCGACACCAGGGACGCGGAGAAATCCGGGTGCAGGATCTCACTAATAACTCAGCCTCTTTTGTACTGGATCTCTATGGTAAAAAAACAGATTTGTCCGGCACCTTATACGCCAAAGGCGAAGCGCTGGATATTTCTCCCTGGGTCAGTGCGTGGCTGCCAACGAATTCTCCGGTTAAGCATAGCCGCGGCAATTTTGAATTCTGGGCCCAGCTAGACAGTAGCGAAGTCAGTGCTATTCAGATTGAATTTGCCGACAGTGATATAGCATGGCAACTTCCCGAAGAAGACCATATTTTAGAGACCCAAATTCGTGGCGGCAGTATTCAGGCTTTACCTACTGCGTCGGGTTGGTCATTACGGGTCGATCAGCTTACTCTGCAGGCAGATAACAATACCCTTATTACCGATTTAGTTGGCCAACTTGATCACAATGGCAACGTTATTGTGAATACCGTTAAGCCACTTACCCTGTCCCCAATACTGGCCATGACCCCCATATTTACCGGTGGCGATAAACTATTAAAAACCTTAAGTCCAAGCGCTGAGCTGGCCACTTTGCAATTGCAGTGGCAGCAAAAGCAACTTTCCGTGGCGGCTAAAGTCTTCGATATGCAGTGGCAACAAAGTGGTCATTTGCCAGGTGTGAATTCACTCGATGGTGATTTTTACTGGTACCAAAACCAGGGCGTACTGGAGCTTGATGGCAGCGGGGTTGAACTGGCTATAGACGGTCTGCTGCCAAATGATTTAACGCTGGATGCCATGCACGGCAAAGCCTATATCTATGCGACTGCTCCGGGAGACTGGGTGTTGGAAGTCGACGATTTGCAGCTCAGCAGTGCGCTGGTAAATCTGTCCCAATCCATGCGTTATGAATTTGGCAGTGACTTATTCATCGCAGCGCTCAATGTTGGTAGCATGCCATTGTCAAAGGTGCCTGAGCTATTCCCGGAAGACTATATGGGCAGCAATACAGTCAGCTATTTGCGCCGGGCGTTTAGCGGTGACGGGCAGGTAGAGCGGGCCAGTATATTGTGGTATGGCAACCCCGGGCAGTTTCCATTCGCCGATGGACAAGGGATCTTTCAGGCCGCGGTAGAGGTCAGCGATGCCGAATTTACGTTTGCGCGGGAGTGGCCAGCACTGTCGGAACTGGACATGCGGCTGCTGTTTGAAAACGAAGCGCTGATAATGACCAGCGAGGCGTCTACCCTGCACGGCATTGCCTTGTCGGATCTTCGCGCCGTTATTCCCCGGTTGGCAGGTTCGTCGGTACTGACTATTGACGCAAAGGGCGCCGGGACAGGTAAACAGTTAGCCAGTCTGATGCTGCAATCGAGTTTACAAAACTCGTTAGGGAAAGTGCTTTCTGAGGATGTTAAGGTGAGTGGACCACTCACCAGTGATATAAAACTGGAAATTCCGCTTAACGGCAGCAATGTGCAGGCTTCAGGGGTGGCTGCATTGCCGGGCAATACGGTCAATATTAGCAGTCTCGACTTAACCTTTGCCGATGTTACCGGCGAGGTTGCGTTTACCAATGCGGCAATTACTATTGATGCGTTATCGGCCAGCTTGTTTGAGCAGCCGGTTACGGTAAACCTCTCCGGAGTGCAGCAGGACAGTGACTATTTGCTCGACATGGCCGTGGACGCAAACTGGCGGGTACAACCGCTGATAGCGCAGTTGCTGCCCTCTTACGGTAAATACCTGGCAGGCGCGGCAAGCTGGCAAAGCGATATTTCAGTGACCCTGGGCGCAGACGGCTTTGAATATACGGCCAGTATGACCAGTGATTTACTTGGCGTAGCGTCAACCCTACCAGCGCCTTTTACCAAAAGCAGCGAGCAACCCAGGGAGCTTGAGGTACGCGTCAAAGGCAATACGGACACCTCGGGTATTAACCTTAATATCGGCTCAGAAGTTCAGTTTACCGGCGTATTGCCCCATGCTGAAAAACAATTTTCGCGTGCGCACCTGGCATTGGGTAACAGTGGTGTTGTGGGCCTGGGCACCGGCTTTAATATATCTGCTGCCCTGGAGCAGGTGGATCTGTCTCAGTGGTATCAGGCAATAGCTTTATTGGTTAATGACCTGCCAACCACCACGGTACAGGATAGCCGTAAGTCACCACCGGTATTTACTGTACCGCAACGTATTTTTGTCGAAACGGCCAATCTGGTTATCGCCGGGCAAACCCTGACCGATGTCACGCTTTCGGCCCGGCAGCAAAATAGTAACTGGTTATTAAACGTGGTTTCTTCTCAGGCCACCGCGCAGGTTAAGCTTTTTGAAGACTGGTTAGAGCGCGGCATTGATGTCGATGCCGACTTTATTCGCTTAACGCAGTGGCACACTGACGATGACCAGCAGGGGCCGGTTGGCGAGCAGTTACAACCCGACTCGCTGCCGCCAATTCGTTTTCAGTGTGGTTCCTGCGTTATTCTCGATAAAGACTTTGGAGCTGTCGATCTTGAAGTCACCCGCGCTCAGCACGGACTGCAATTAACGCGCCTGGCTGCAACCAACAATTTTGGTGAACTGCGTGCCACGGGCACGTGGTTAAAAACCGATGAAGCAGGCTCGCGAACGCACTTTGAAGGTGATATCAACAGCGACAATATTGGCGGAATGTTAGCCGGATTGGGCGTTAACTCGGGGATTAAGGATTCTCATGCAGACATCGAATTTAACCTTGATTGGAATAGCTCGCCATTTAACTTCACCTTTGACAGCCTAAATGGCTCTGTTAGCACCGAGTTAACCGACGGCTATCTGACGCAGGTGAGTGACAAAGGCTCGCGTATTTTTACATTGTTTAGCCTCAACTCGCTCATTCGTAAGCTTAGCCTCGACTTTCGTGATGTGTTTGCACAAGGTTTCTTTTATGACGATATAAAAGGCAGTCTGGACATCGTTGACGGTGTGGCCAGCACGTCTGATACGGTGGTTGATGGTGGCGCCGGTGAAATAGTGATTAACGGCTACACCAACCTTGAGCAGCAAACCTTGAACTACAATGTGAGTTTTACGCCTAATGTCACCGGCAATTTGCCATTTTTGGTGTACTTTATGGCGAATCCGCCGACCGCATTGGCAGCATTGGCTCTGGATCAGGTGTTGACGTCAGCGAAAGTCATCTCTAATGTGAATTACCGAATAACCGGCACCCTGGATGACCCGCAACTTGAAGAGGTCGGTCGCGATAGCACCGAAATTGAGCTTCCTGCACAGCAAAGGGAGACGCAGCCTGAGGTCATTGATGGCGTACCAGTGCAACCTGATAACCCGGAGGAACCTGACAATGCCGACAGTTAATCTAGTGGCTTTGCAAATGACATCCGGACCGGATGTCGACACCAACCTTGAGTTTGTAGAGACACAATTGGCCAGCGCGGATCTGCCCGCCAACTCGGTGGTGGTGTTACCTGAGTGTTTTGTTTGCTTTGGTACACGTGACGGATTCTTACTCACGATCGCGGAACAACCGGGGCAGGGCGCAATACAAGAGCGCTTATCTGCCATGGCCGCCCGGTATCGTTGCTATTTAGTTGCGGGGACCATGCCCGCCCAAAGCGCCAGCCCCGACAAGTTTACCGCCAGTTGCTTTGTTTACGGCCCCAACGGCGATGAGCTTGATTGTTATCAGAAAATTCACTTATTTGATGCAGCAATTGCCGATAACACCAAAGCGTATAAAGAGTCTAAGTATACCCAGGCGGGTGAACGCGTTGTCGTCATTGATACTGACGTTGGTCGCATTGGTGTGGCGGTGTGCTATGATGTGCGCTTTCCGGGGCTGTTCAATGCCATGGGCGAGATTGATATTTTAGTCTTACCGGCTGCGTTTACGCAAGTCACCGGGGCTGCCCACTGGCATACGTTATTGCGTGCCAGAGCAATTGAAAAGCAGTGCTATGTGGTCGCTGCGGGTCAAACCGGTACGCATGAGAACGGCCGGGAAACCTATGGCCACAGCCTGATTTATTCGCCCTGGGGTGATTTATTGGCCGAGCGGCCGTCTGCGCCTGGGCTCGTTCACCAAACCGTATCGTTAGCGGATATCAAAAAATACCAGCAGGCCATGCCACTGGCTCAACATAATCGTTTCAGGAGTCACATTGATAAATCAAGTTGAAACTCATTTGCTGGCTGATTCGGGGTTAACCCGGCAATCGCTGGACGCTGCACTTGCTTCGATTCACTCTCATCAAACAGATTACGCCGATCTTTATTTTCAATCCAGTCAGCACGAAAGCTGGGTAATGGAAGATGGCATCATCAAAGAGGGGAGTTTTAATCTGGAAAGAGGCGTCGGTGTCCGCGCTATTAGCGGCGAAAAAACCGGTTTTGCCTACTCAGATGAAATCAGTCTCGACGCTATTACCAAAGCGTGTAAAGCCGCCCGCAGCATTGCGCCATCGGGCGGCGAGGTAAAGGTCGCAGCCTTAAGCGATGTCACCCCCGTCGCGCGCTATGCGTCGGATAATCCCATTCTGGCCATGGCCGAAGCTGAAAAGATAGCCTTGCTAAAAGCGGTGGATGCCTACATACGCAAGCAAGACGGCAGTATTAACCAGATTGTGGTGTCATTGACCGGTGTGTACGAAGAAGTGCTTATCGCCGGTAGTGATGGCACGCTGGCCACTGATATTCGCCCGCTGGTGCGCTTAAACTGCTCGGTATTGCTGGAAAATGGTGACCGCCGTGAACGCGGCAGCGCGGGAGCCGGCGGCCGTCATACCTACGCCTTTTTCGAACAACAGTCAGATGGTAAACCTCTGTATGAACAACTGGCCGATGATGCACTGCACATGGCTCGTATCAATATGCAGGCCATTGCTTCGCCAGCTGGATTAATGCCGGTTGTACTGGGTAACGGCTGGCCCGGCGTATTGTTGCACGAAGCGGTAGGACATGGCCTGGAAGGCGATTTTAACCGCAAAGGCGCGTCTACGTTTTCTGGCCGCATGGGCCAGCGGGTCGCATCGAAAGGAGTAACCGTCGTAGACGATGGCACTCTGGATAATCGCCGCGGCTCATTAACCGTTGATGATGAAGGAACGCCCACAGCGCACAATGTGCTCATTGAGGACGGCATTTTAACCGGCTTAATGCAGGATAAAATGAATGCCCGTTTGATGGGCGTAAAACCCACCGGTAATGGCCGTCGCGAGTCGTATGCTCACCTGCCGATGCCGCGCATGACGAATACCTTTATGCTGGAAGGTCAGTACAGTCAGGAAGAAATCATTGCCTCTATCGACAAAGGCATTTATGCGCCTAACTTTGCTGGCGGTCAGGTAGACATTACCTCCGGTAAGTTTGTGTTCTCAAGTGCTGAGGCTTACCTGATTGAAAACGGTAAAATTACCGCACCGGTGAAGGGCGCAACCCTGATTGGTAATGGTCCTGAAGTCATGCAGAAGATTTCTATGATCGGCAATGACGTTGCACTCGACAGAGGCGTTGGCGTGTGCGGCAAAGATGGTCAAAGTGTGCCGGTTGGTGTTGGTCAGCCCACGCTTAAGATTGATGAACTGACCGTTGGCGGAACCAGTTAATCCTGGTCCGTTGTATGTTCTTTTAAATACTGAAATAACTCGCGATAGGCTTTTGGCGGAGCGTTTTTAGCCCGCTCTTTGTTTATCGCACGGTGATACTGACGTAGCTTTTGACGTTCCAGTGTTGGATACGCGTCGAGGGCCTGTTGAATGGCGGTGTCGCCTTTATCCGCGATAGCATCGCGAGTTTTTTCGAGCTGATGAAAGCGGGCATTTTGCGCCTGATGTTGATTTTGAAGTTTGGCGAGGCCTGCTTCAATAGGCGCTAAATCACGGTTACGCATTAATTTGCCGATAAATTGTAGCTGACGGCGAAAGCCATCTTTTTTGCGGTTTATCTTGTTGGCCAGCGCGATTGCACCTGCCAGTTCATCATCCAGCGGGATGGTTTTCAGGTGCGCATCAGACAAATTAACGAGTTGCTCTCCAATTTTCTGACATAAGGCAGATTGGCGTTTTAGCTCAGATTTACTAACGAATTCGTCTTGGTCGGGATAGCTGTCGTTATTATCCCAGTTGGCGTCATCATTCTGACTTGGGTCGTTCATAGGACTCTCGTGAAACTCTGATAATGCGTCAATTGTAGCCATGAACAACGGACATTTATAGCGAAACTTCTATGCAGATTGAACAACAGCTAGCAGAAATACAATCGAAGGTTGCCGATACATTAAAATTGGCCCTACAAAAAGGCGCCACTCAGGCCGAAGCGAGCATGTCTAAAGTAGAAGGCATTGCGGTGTCGTCACGACTACGCGAGGTTGAGAACATTGAATTTACCAATGACGGCGGCCTGGGGATCAGCGTGTATGTGGGGAAACACAAAGGCAGTGCATCAACAGCGGATCTGAGTCGCGAAGCGCTGGCGCTAGCGGTAGAAAAGGCCGTTGATATTGCACGCTATACCAGCGAAGATCCCTGTACCGGGCTGGCTGATGCTGAACTTATCGCTACCGAGTTCCCCGATTTGGATCTCTATCATCCTATCCCACTGGATCCGCAAAAGGCCATTGAAACCGCTATAGCAACAGAATCCGCAGCGCTCGACTATGACCCGCGAATTACCAATTCAGATGGCGCCAGCTATAATGCCAATATTGGCATGCGTGTTTACGGCAATACCCACGGCATTAATGCTGGCTATACCAGTAGCCGCTACAGCTTAAGCTGTATGGTGATTGCCAGCGAAAACGACGACATGCAACGCGATTATGCTTACACGGTGAGTCGCGATGCCAGTAAGCTCGACTCAGCGCAAAGTGTTGGACTTGAGGCTGCAAAGGCGACAGTTGCCAGACTGGGTGCGCAAAAAATTAAAACGGCGACGGTTCCGGTGCTTATTGATAAGCAGTTAGCCTCGAGCTTGTTTGGCCACTATGTTGGCGCAATCAGTGGCGGTTCGCTGTATCGTCGCTCGTCATTTTTACTCGACAAGCTGGGTAGTCAGGTGTTTCCTGAATGGCTGAATATCGTTGAACGTCCACGTTTAAAGGGCGCGTTAGCCAGCAGTAACTTTGACAACGAAGGCGTGGCAACCAAAGACATGACCATCGTGGATGGCGGCACGTTAGCGACGTATCTGTACACCAGTTATTCGGGCCGCAAGCTTAATGCTGTGAGCACCGGACACGCCGGTGGCATCCACAACTGGATAGTCGGTGACTCAGGCCACTCTGATGCTGATTTGCTAAAAACCATGGGCACCGGCCTGCTAGTCACAGAAATGATGGGCCAGGGGGTTAGCATAGTTACCGGCGATTATTCGCGGGGAGCTGCGGGTTACTGGGTCGAAAATGGCGTGATCCAGTATCCTGTACATGAAGTAACTATTGCCGGCACTCTACAGGATATGTTTGCCAACATAGTGGCGATTGGTAAAGAGCGCGATGAGCGGGGGAGTATCAGTACCGGCGCAGTGCTGTTGGAAAATATGACCATTGCCGGCGCGTGACGTCGGCGCCTGATCCGGCATTGGTACCCGTGGCTGTCGAATAATTTTACAGCCAGCAGTCACTCTTGTCAGATTTAAAACTAACCATATGATATGTAGTTAGATTATAATGTGGAGTGATTCTTGCAGAACATTGTTTGCAAGCTACACTTTGTACTTGCAAATCGTACTGTGTCTTACGATAACTAATGTGTGTTTTTTTTCAGAGGTCCTGAATTGAATTTTTCGCGAGCCAGGTTGTTATGTTTCTCTGCACTTTTTGTGCTGTCGGGTGCTGCGTGGGGCTCGGTAGATAACGTAGGGACTTACAACCTTATTCTAAAAAATGATTTGAGTACGTCAAGTGATATTGAAGGGCGAATCATGATTGGTGGAAACATCAATGGCTCGTCGACCGACGTAGGAAGTCGCATTCCTCTGGACGCCGATGTGGATGCTGTGACTGTGGTAGGCGATATCAACGCACCCAGCCTTAAAGCCCAAAATGGTCACATTGTTTATGGCGGTAATGCCAATACCAATAATATCATTACTAACAGCAGCACCGGTCAGATTATAAAAGAAGACCAAAGCCTGTTGCAGACCCGTTTTGATGAGATTTTTCAAAGCGTTATTGATGACAGTTATTACTATAAAAATCTGGCAGCAAACGGGACCTTTAATACCTCAGATCAAAACAAAAAGTTATTTGATTCTGACGCTACCGACGAGTTGTTAGTCTTTAACATCGACGGTGACGATTTGCGCTATGGCGGCCTGGAATTTAATTTTATGCCCAGCGTCCCTATCATTATTAATGTTGCCGGTACCGGTGAATTAAATATTAATGCTAAAGCGCAGGGCAACTATTTTAATAAAGATACCGTATCACCGCTGGTTTTGTGGAATTTCTACGATTACACCAAGTTGAGTTTTAACGGTGACGGCTGGAATGGTTCAGTGCTGGCTCCCTACGCGGATATTTCCAGTTACACGGGTAGCCTGGATGGTGGTATTGCTGCACTGTCTTATACCGGCGGCGTTGAGATCCACAATAAACTATTTACCTTTGAACCGAATACAGCCGGCCCTAAAGACGAAGAAATTCCCGTACCGGAACCCTCTACCTGGCTTATCTTTGCCGGTGGTTTTTGGCTGCTGTTCAGGCAATATAAACTGAACAGCGCGCGTAACTAGCGCAATTATTTGCCAACCGGTACTTAATTGGTGGCTATAAAATGTAATAATACCAGCAGTATTGTTGTGCTTAGCGGGTAATATGTTGCTGCTTAATGTTATTTTTTGGGTTTTATTTTTAGCTACTGCCCTGGTATCGCCGGTCGCGACTGCGCAAGACGAAGAAAAGCCTGCAGGCGTGATAGAGTGCGAAAAAGCAGAGTTAGCCTACCTCGATAAGAAAGTAAATGAAGCGCTGATATATTTGCAGCGTTGTCGCCAGGCGTTGCCTGATTATCTGCCTGCCCTGACCTTGTTAGGTAAAATTCAAAGTGAGTATTCGCGTCACGATTTGGCCGTTTTAACCTTTTCGCAAGCCTTGTCCGAAGGGGCAGACGCCGAGCTCTTCGCCATTCCCTGGTCGCGCTCTCTTTTAGCCAGCCGCAATTATAAAATACTCACTGATTACAATGGTTATGAAGAGTTTGACGCATCCGTGCGTATTGAGTGGCTGAAGGCCCGAGCCATTGCCTGCCTCAAACAAAATGAACATACCTGTGCACGCTCAAGCTATGCCAAATTAGCTGCCCTCACCACCGATATCACCGTGCCATTAGGCTTCGCGGGCTTAGCAATACGCGATAAAAACTGGCAGGAAGCAAGCAAACAACTCGATAGTGCCGCGGCGATTGATGCCAATGACGTGCGGGTGTGGCTGGCATATAGCCGTTTGGCGCTGAGTCGGCAACAGCATGATGATGCACTCGATTACGTGAATAAAGCATTTAAGATGGAGCCCGAAAACCCCAGAGTACTACGTATGCTGGTGGATGTTTATCTGGCCAATGATCAGCGCGAACAGGCAACCGCAACGCTTAAGATGATCATTGGTCAGTCGCCTGACGATCCGTTTGCTATGTTAGTCAGCAATAGCCTCTCTTATAACGAAAAATACGCGGCCATGCTGAGTGAATTAAAGGTGCGTATTGATCAGTTCAGCCGCGAGTCTAAAGCCGATAACAAGGAGTTGTATTATCTTCAGGGATTGATTGCTTATCAGGAAGGGCGCTATGAGCAGGCGCTGAAAAACTTTTTATTATTGCACACCCAACGTGCTTACCTGCCGCAGTCCCTGATTATGCTTGCCCGAACCTATGTGGCACTGGAAAAGCCGGCAGAGGCCATAAAGATCCTTGAAAGCGAGCAGGAAATGTTGCTCGATGGCGCGCCAGAATTGATGGCGATGCTGATTGAACTGTTCATCGAGCAGGGAACCGTGTTTAAAGCCCTGCCGAGCTGGACAAAATACGCCGAGCGTTACCCTGACCGCCTGGATGTCCATCTATTAGAAATAAAAATCCTCTTTAAAAGAGGATTACCGGGTGCTATGGACAAGCTCGATGCGCTGTACACACGTTATCCCGATTCTGAAGAAGTAGCCCGCGTATATGCGGTAATGTTAACGCGGATCGGTGAATCCAAGAAAGCGTTGGACATTGTTAATCACATGCTCGATAAAGCTCAGAACGAGGCTGCCTGGTATAACTTCAAAGGTGCCTTGCATTTAATGCTTAAACAGCAGGAAGAGGCCTACACGGCCTTGAGTAAGGCGCTGTCCTTAGATGAAAGCCTGCTAACAGCCCGGCTTAACCTCGCATGGCTTCAGTATGAAAAGGGAGAGGTAAACGAAGCGCTGGGCGAAGTGGTGAGTTTGATTGCACAATACCCGTCTAAGTTGTCAATCAAGCAACTGTATGCCGGCATGCTCCTCTCGGCAGGTAAATTTGCCGAGGCGAAGACTGAGTACGAAGCACTGTACAGTCTGGACAATTCACAGCGAAGCGTCATTGAAAGCCTGATCACGATTTATCAGCGGGAAGACCAGCAACGCAGAGTGATTGACTTAGTTAGCCGCCTAATTGAGCTTGACGTTGATGTCGGTAACAATTTGATTCGACGTGCACAGCTTTACGTGATCGATAAACAGCCCGCAAGGGCATCGGTGGATCTTTATAAAGCGCTATCGCTGGCCGATGAAGATAAAGCGCAAATCTTAAGTATTGCGAATGTTAGCTTGCAGGCAGGCAATGAAAAACTAACAGTCAGGTCTCTGAAAACTGCAATAGAGGTTGCCCCGGAAGATCCCTTGCCGCTGGTTAAATTGGCAGAGCTGTATTTAAATCTGGAGCAGACCGATAACGCTGAAAGCTTACTCGACGCATCACAGGCTAAATTCAGCGATGTACCAGAATACTGGATTTTACAGGGGCGTCTGGCCGAACAAAAAGGGCAACTAGAGTTAGCGGCAGCGCATTATCATCAAGTGCTTACTCTCAACCCGTCTTTTGATTTAGCCTTTGCCAAACTTTATACGTTAACCCGTTATAATGTAGGTGTTGAGGCCTTTGAGACTGCCCTTAAAGAGCATGTTGCCAACCACCCTGACGGCAATTTCAGCCGTAAACTGCTCGGTCAGTATTACTATTATCGAGGGCAATTTGAAGCGGCAGCCGAGCATTATCAGGTGTTGGTAGATAGTGTTGAGAAAGATCAGGGTAAAGCAGCACTGGCACGCAGATTAGCGCAGACCTACTTCCATTTCGATACGGTTAAAGCCCAGGAATTAGTGGCCACAGCGTTGAAACTCGATAAGGACGACCCACAAATAATGGCCCTGGAGGGATGGTCTTTGGTACAACAAGGGGCGTTAGAAGAGGGGCTCAAACGACTTCGCGAAGCTTACACCCTGTACGGCGATAATCCCGACACGCAGTATTTCATTGCTTACACGCTGGCGGAGCTCGAACTCTATGATGAAGCCTTTGAAATCATCCGCCAGTTGCTCCAGACACAGGTACACTATTCTTACCAGAATCAAGCGATGGCATTAAACGCCAGGCTCGCTGAACGCGCCAATTTATAGCTGCTTGTTAAAACCAGAACGCTGTATGCGGGGAGTAAAACACAAATGCCAGCCCCGTTTGTCGGTGCTGGCAATGTGCGAATGTAAAAGAGCGTAGGCGTAGCTAGAAGTAGCTAAACGATTAGCTGTCTACTGAACCGCAAAAACGATAGCCTTCGCCGTGGATAGTGACAATCAATTCTTCATCGTTAGGCTCTGATTCGAAATGTTTGCGTATACGTCTGATGGTGACATCAACAGTACGGTCATTCGGGCGAAGTTCGCGGCCGGTCATTTCCATAATCAGCTGTTCGCGGGTAAGTATTTTTCCCGGATTGCTCAAAAACAGGTGTAATGCCCGGAACTCACTGCGCGGCAAACGAAATTCATTGCCACTTGGCGCAATCAGCGAACGACTGTCACCATCCAGCGTCCAGCCATTAAAGCTTACACGGCTTGGCAGATCATCATCTTCACTGCTGCTGGTCGTGCGGCTTAGCAAGTTACGCGCACGAATGGTCAGTTCACGAGGGTTGAATGGTTTAGTCAGATAATCATCTGCACCAATTTCCAGTCCCAGAATACGATCAACGTCGTTATCGCGGCCAGTCAGGAATATTAAACCAATGTTCTTGCGGTCGCGAACCTCGCGGGCCAGGATCAGGCCATTTTTACCCGGCAGGTTAATATCCATGATAACCAGATTAATGGTGTGGTTTTCAAAGAAATCATGCATTTGTTCGCCGTTTTCAGCTTCGAAAACGTTATACCCTTCGGCTTCAAACAAACTCTTTAGTGTGGTTCGGGTGACCACTTCATCTTCTACAATTAATATATTGGGCGTTTGCATGTTCACACTCTATTTACAAATATTAGTACTCTGTACAAAGTTTATCAGATTTTATTGATATCGATCTTTTTATCTTGTAAATAAATAGCCATTTCCGTAAAAATATTACTAATGACCGGTTTTTTACAAGAAAAGGGCGGCAAAACCTTATTGTTTTTTTAAGCCCACTGGAATTATCACGGTAAATTCAACACCGTTACCTTTTTCGCTCTTGAGCGTTATATTGCCATTAAGTGCTTGGGTTACCAAGTTAAATACCAGGTGCATACCCAACCCGGAACCACCTTGCCCACGTTTTGTTGTAACAAAGGGATCAAAAATCCGGTTTTTTATATTATTTGGGATGCCGCTGCCATCATCACTGTAAATTATTTTCAGTTTTTGCTCATCCGTCAACCTCACTGTTATGTCTATATGGCCAACTTCAATATTTTCAAAGGCATGGATCAGTGAATTCATGACTAAATTGATTAATATCTGATTAAGTGGTCCGGCTTTACAGGTAACGTTGAGAGTGGGGGCGCAATCAATATTTATGACATGGTTTACTTTCTTCAGCCTTGGCTGCAAAGACATTAAGGTTTCATCGATCAACTGCTGTACATTGATATCACGGGGTTCCTCGCTCGATTGATCGACCGCAACCTGTTTAAAGCTCGAGATCAATTGTGCAGCGCGGTCCAGGTTTCGGTAAATAATATTAAGGTTTTCGCGGCTTTCGCTAATGAACTTTTGCATGCTGCTGGCCTTTAGCGTCTTGTCTTTGAATTGCTGATCGATGACTGCCAGCCTGTCGAGCATCATCGTTGACGCAGTAATACCTAAACCGATAGGAGTATTGACCTCATGTGCAACGCCGGCCACCATGTCTCCCAGCGATGCCATTTTTTCGTTTTCAACAATTTGATGCTGAAATTGGTGGAGCTTTTCCAGGGTACTAATCAGCTCTGAGTTAGCGGATTTAAGCGCGACCGTTCGCTGACTCACTTCCTCTTCTAACCGGCTGTTGAGCTCACGGTGTTGGCGCTCCGCAAGTTGTTGTTTTTCTACGTACTCTTCAACTCTCGATAGCAACAGATTGATCGCATCCAACATGAGGTTGTATTCGCGGATATGGCTTTGCGTAAAACGAATTGAATAGTCACGGGTTCGGCCTACTTTTTGTAGCAGAATAACAATGCCCTGAATGGGGCTAATGAGCATCTGACTGTATTTAAAAGCGACCATAATCGCGATCAACAATATGAGGATGAATGTGGCGCCTTGCAACATCAGGATATTTGCGACAAAGTCCAGATAAGACGCTGCTGAAACTCTGAGGTAAACATACCCGAGTGTTGTATCGTTTTGATTAATAGGCCGTATAATTTCAACGACATTCTCTTTTTCGTTGATTCTGGCGGTAAAGTAACGCGCCATTTCATTGATCTTACTGGATACAGGCGTTGCCGCTGAATTAGTGTAAGGCGCACGTAATTCTGGTGTGCCGGATTGTCTGGCGCTGTAGATATGGGCATTGAGCACGGTAGGGAAGCTTTCTAATCCACTGAGAATTTGCGCCAGGTGTTCATTTTGTAGCACCTTGGCTTCAAAATCACTAGCGTCAGTGAGCAAGACGGGCTGTGATGTTGATGCCAGCATCGACGCCAGAGAATGGACTTCACTTAATAATTGCCGTTTCACTTCTTCGTGTTGAAGATAATTGGTGATGAGCGTGGCAACGAGTATCGCACCGGCAGCGACAGTAATGACTAGCCATAAAAGGGTGTTTTTTATTGAGAATCTGGCTGGAGACAGCGACATTGCGTAAGGAAAACCCAAATAAATGCGTAAGTTAATAGTGGCTCAAAAGCGACAAAACTGCAAAAAGAAAGCTCAAATCAAGCTTGTAATGCGTTTTCCCGCGTAGGGGCTTTATTGGGGCTGTTGTAAGCTTTGATAAAGCGCTAAATATTGCTGAGCTGATGCTTGCCAGGTAAATCGCGTTTGCATGCCACGTTGCTGCATGGCGCGAAATGAAGCAGGACATTCATAGTAGGCGAGTAACGCGCGACGAATGCAATTTAGCAATGCTTCCGGACTAGGCTGATGAAACACAAAACCCGTGGCATCCACTGGATTGTCCTCAGGATCGATGACGGTGTCTTTTAAGCCTCCCACTGCTCGCACAATTGGCACGGTTCCGTAGGCTAAACTGTACATTTGATTGAGTCCACAGGGTTCAAACTGGGAAGGCATAAGAAAGAAATCAGCACCGGCTTCGATAAGATGGGCGTGTTCGGTACTAAAGCCATTAATAAATGAGAACTGTTGTGGATGTTGTTCCGCAAATTCACCCAAGTCCTGACACACGCTGGGATCGCCGGTACCAATGATCACCAATTGCAGTTTGTGCCTGATCAGCCGGTCAAGGATGGGGATGAGATAACCAAAACCTTTTTGTTCGGTTAGTCGGCAAACCATGCCAAAGACCGGGATGTCGGGTGCCTGAGGGAGCCCGGACTGACCCTGTAGCTGATGTTTGCAGTCAGCTTTGCCGCTGATATCGTCGCTGTTGAAATGGGCCGGAATGTACTTGTCGGTCATCGGGTCCCACTGGCTGTAGTCGCAACCATTCAATATGCCCGATAAATCGCGTTGTCGCTGCATGAGGCGTTCGTGTAAACCGTGGCTGCCCAGATCGGTGAGCAACTCCTCTGCATAGTTTGGGCTCACGGTGGTAACTTTGTCGGCACACTCTATAGCCGACTGTAATAAGTTTATATAACCGCCATGAACCTGACTGCTAATGGCCGGGTGATGGTGTAACAGCGGGATCTCGTCAATACGATGAACGCCCTGAAAGGCGGCGTTGTGAATGGTAAATACAGTTCTGGTGTCAGCAAAGTAACCGGTATTATCGTTGCGCATTAAATAAGGCAACATGGCAGTATGCCAATCATGACAATGAATGACATCTGGTTGAATACTCAGCGCCTGTAGCGCATTGAGAATGGCGGCACAAAAAAAGCTGAATCGCTCGCCATTATCCCGATAGCCTTCGTAGGCGTTGTTGTAAAGCCCGTCACGATCAAAATATTCAGGATAATCAATGAAGTATATCGTTATGCCGTGCCAGTCCAGTTGGCGGACAGTGTAGTGATAAACTTTGCTTTGGGCGAACACCGTTTGACTTGTGCATGACTCAGATAGTGAAAATTGTTCTGCAATAGCGCGGTAGTAAGGCATAAAGATACAAACGTCGTGCGCCATGCCTTTAAGTGCCAAGGGCAATGCTTTGCCGACATCTGCCAAGCCGCCGGTTTTTACCAAATCTTCAACTTCTGAAATAGCAAAGACGATGTTCACACTGTTCTCCTACATGGTAAATCCTGCTCATCGCTGTTATCAAATTACCACATAAGACAGTTTTTGGAACGTTAACTTTGCACAAAATATACGGCGAAGCGATTATCCTGAGCCAGCATTGACGGTTGAGCGAATTGCTCTTCAAGCAATTCGGCATAGGGTAAAAACCGGTTTGCCACAACAAACAGTTTACCCTTGGAAAGCAAGTGTTGTTTGGCCGTGTTAATAAATTCACGGGTAACGCGATAATCCGTTTTTACGCCGGTATGAAAGGGCGGGTTCGTAACAATTGCGCTGTAGCGGCCGTCGATACCCTGCAGGGTGTCGGCGCCAATAATAATGCCCTGACAATGGTTTAAAGCCAGTGTCTGGGCACTGCTCCATAGGGCCAGTGCGCTGACATCGAGCAGTTGAAAGGAGGCTTTACACCCCAAGGTTTGCAAATAACTGGCGATGACGCCCGCGCCACAGGCAAAATCCAACACTTTACCCGACAGGATAGCAGGCAGTTTACTGAGCAACATTGCCGTGCCCTGATCCAGCTCGCGATGGCTGAAGACGCCAGGCAGTGAGCATACCTGCCATTCATGATTGTTGTGTGTATAAGTATCAACGGCTGACCAGTCATGGATGTCAAACCCAGCGGGTGCGGAGCTAATATCACAGGTTAACCAACTGCAATGGCGCGCGGAATCGAGTTTACTGACATCGCCCAACGGCGTGAGTATTTTGCCGGCACTTTTAATACCGCCTTTGTTTTCTCCCACAACATGCACTCGCCCGCCATTACCACAAAGGGCTGCAGCCATATTCAGCAGCATGGTTAGATGGGCTTTGGCTTTAGGCATAAAAATCAGCACATCGCTGGCGTCCACCGCGCTAATGAAAGGGGCAAATACATGAGTGTGTAAATCGGCTACCCGTTCAACGCGAAGATTAGCGCTGTCAGCAACGATATCGCGACTATCAAAGGTGACAGCCGACTGAGTATTGCCGGACTGACTGAAGACATCAAAATACTGATGTAACACGGTGAGCTTAACGTCGGCCAGCAGGCTAAACAACGCGGCATCATCAGGGTTGATGATTAACCAGTTGCCGTGCTCAAACTGGTCGATATTGCGTTTTATTAACTGACTTTGCGGCGACAAACTCATTGCTTACGCTCGAAAATAAGATCCCATACACCGTGCCCCAGTTTTTGACCGCGCACCTCGAATTTGGTGATCGGCCGGTAATCCGGGCGACTCACGTAGTTTCCTTCGGCCGCGGTATTGCTAAAACCCGCTGCGCTATTCATGACTTCAGCCATATGTTCAGCATAAGGCTGCCAATCGGTGGCCATATGAAAGGTGCCACCAATTGCCAGCTTTTTGCGCACCAGTTCAACGAACTCAGGTTGCACTATACGGCGTTTGTGGTGGCGCTTTTTATGCCATGGATCAGGAAAGAACAACTGTAATCTGTGCAGGCTGGCATCAGGGATCATGTTGTTGAGCACCTCAACGGCGTCGTGCTCCATGAGCCGGATATTCTCGACATTCAGCTCGGCTGCATCGGCCAGGCAGGCACCCACGCCAGGACGGTGTACTTCGATACCAATAAAATTCAGCTCAGGCGCTTCGTGAGCCATGGTGACCAGCGACTTACCCATACCAAAGCCAATTTCCAGCACTACCGGCGCACTGCGGTTGAACACGTCGTTAAAATCGAGCTCAGACGCCTGGTAATCAATGCCTCTGGTTGGCCAATAGTCGTCCAGGGCCCGCTGCTGAGCCTTGGTTAAACGGCCCTCACGCTTTACAAAACTTTTTATTTTACTGATATAGACACCGGCCGCTTCTGCTTCGGCCTGAGATTTAAATTGTCGCATGGTAACCTGTCACCTGTTGATTGCAGCGGCATTATCCACGTCGCGTACAAAATTGCAACGATCAAGCGCTATACGCCGCGTAAACACTGATTAAGCGTAAGCCAAGGAAGAGGATTATAACAGCATGCCAAAGAATTATTGTCCGCGTTGCGGTAGCCTTGCTCTGTTGAGCCATGATGGCAATCAATACGGCTGTGAGCAATGTGATTTTGAATTGTTTCGCAATGTTGCGGCTGCGGTAGGTGTAGTACTGGTACACCAACAACATATTTTATTGGTTAAGCGCAGTAAAGCACCGCAGGCCGGGATGTGGGACTTGCCCGGTGGGTTTGTTAACCGCGGAGAAACCGCTGAGCAGGCATTACGCCGGGAATGCCAGGAGGAACTGGCCATTCAGCTCGATAGTGAACTGGCCTTTTTGGGCGCGTGGCCAAATCTTTATGCCTATAAAGAGCTGGAATACCCGACCCTCGATATTTTTTATACCGCTACGCTGACTAACCGGCCGCAACTCACCGCCGATAACACTGAAGTGTATGACGTTACCTGGATGAGCAGTGATGCCTGTCGCACCCTTGATATGGCATTTAACTCTGGCGCCCTTGCCATTGCGGCTTACTTACGACGGTGATACCAGAGTCTCGAGTAACTCCGCCACGGCTTTGGGTTGCTCAAGAAGCATCATATGGCCGCTATTTTCAATAATGGTTAATTCAGCCCCGTTAATTTGCTTACAGGCGGCTTGCATTGCCGGCAATGGCGCGACGGTATCCTGCCTGGCGGCAACCAGCCTTACCGGACAGTCCAGCTGACTTAACGGTGCCGTGAGATCCTTGCGTGGCGTGGTACTTTGAATATGCGCTTTGAGTGTGGCACTGCCTAAATCGTCGGCCATGTCGGTGAGAACGGGTAATAAGGTCTCTTGATGCGGTGCCAGCAGCATATTTTGCAAATAGCCTTGTGCCGTGACGTTTACCTTACCTGTTGCCAACTGCCGGAGCAGTTGCTGGCGGCGTTGCAGCTCTGCTTCGGATAAACCGCCGGGTGCATACCCCAGAATAGTTAACGAAGCCACCTTTTGCGGAAAAGTAAGGGCCCATAGCGCTGCGATATAACCCCCCATAGAATGACCAATGAGATGGCTTTTGCCGTCCGGATCTGTGCGATCGGTGGTGAGTGCGAGCATTTCGTCTAACGAGTTTGCCCACTGTAAAGGTACGTAGGCCCGTGACGGCAGACTCAACTGCTTCCATATTGGCAACCAAACCCGTTCGTCACATAAGGTGCCGGGTAAAAATACGTAACGCATAGTCTGTCCTTTAGATTCAACAAGGCGAGCGTATCAGGCACTACGGTATTGGTGCAATCACTGATACACTCAGGGCCAAAATAATAGAGCTGTCATTCAGAGAGGAGCAGTGTGAGTTCATTTTCAGACCGGGTATTAACATGGTTCGACGCCAATGGCCGTAAACACCTGCCGTGGCAACAACAAATTTCTGCATACCGGGTATGGGTGTCAGAAATTATGTTGCAGCAAACTCAGGTGACTACCGTGATACCCTATTTTGAACGCTTTATGCAGCGTTTTCCTGACGTTGTGTCGCTGGCTGATGCACCCCAAGACGATGTACTGCACCTGTGGACCGGTCTTGGCTACTATGCGCGGGCGCGCAACCTGCATAAAGCGGCGCAGCAAATTGCAGTGCAACACAACGGTGAATTTCCGCAAACGCTGGAGCAGGTCATGGCGTTGCCCGGCATAGGCCGTTCAACGGCAGGGGCGATACTATCGATTGCCTGTGGGCAGTCACACCCCATTTTAGACGGCAACGTAAAGCGCGTATTAGCGCGGTATTATGCTGTTTCTGGCTGGCCGGGTAAGCGTGCGGTAGAAGACACGCTGTGGCAGCATGCTACGGCGAATACGCCTGCCACCCGAACGCATCACTACACACAGGCCATGATGGACTTGGGTGCCATGATTTGTACCCGCAGTAAGCCGGCGTGCGATCAATGCCCGCTGCAAAGTGATTGCATTGCCTACGCTCAGGGGCAGCAAAGTGATTATCCGGGTAAAAAGCCGAAAAAAATCTTACCGGTAAAGCGTACCATCATGTGGATCCCGTTTTATCAGGGCAGTGTGCTGTTAACCCAGCGACCACAAAGTGGCATATGGGGCGGCCTGTGGAGTTTTGTGGAAGGTGACACCGACACCAGTTTACCCCATGCACTGAGGTCGGTTACCGGCAGTGACTTTAACACCGATGCGTTACCGGGTTTTCGTCATACCTTTAGTCACTATCATTTGGATATTCAGCCCATACTTATTGAATGTCGGTCGTTACCAGCCGGAATTAGCGAAGACACCCATCGCTGGGTTGATTTGAGCCAGTCACTGACCATTGGCGTACCCACACCAGTAAAAAGAATCCTCACAGGACTAACCAAACAGTTATAATGAGGGCAAAGCCCCACGGAGAATGATTATGCCTAGAACTGTACATTGCGCCCATTTCGATAAAGAAGCCGACGGGCTTGATTTTCAGCTTTATCCCGGAGAACTGGGAAAGCGAATTTTTGAGAGTATTTCCAAAGAAGCCTGGGGCGAATGGCAAAAAAAGCAAACCATGCTGATTAACGAAAAAAAGCTCAATATGATGGAACCAACGGACCGCAAGTTTTTAGAAGCGCAAATGGAAGCCTTCTTATTTGAGGGTAAAGAGCCCACTATTGAGGGCTATGTTCCGCCAAATAAGTCAAATTGAGCGCAATTTGACTAAAGAACGCGCAGTCGAACAAATTTCTTCGAAAAAACGGTTGACTTAAAAGCGCGAAACTCGTTAAATACGCACCCACAGCGAGACGGCAAACGTCAAATCGCTAAACAGTTTCGCCTCGATAGCTCAGTTGGTAGAGCAGCGGATTGAAAATCCGCGTGTCCCTGGTTCGATCCCGGGTCGAGGCACCATCATTGGAGCCCTTGCAGAAATGCGAGGGCTTTTTTGATCCTGATGTCAAAAACTCTCGGTAAATTGTACACGCGGGCGTGCCGCCTGCCGGTAACCGTGAGTCACGATCCCGGGTCGAGGCACCATTCTTAAAAAGCCTCGCTTGAAAATGTGCTTTGCTCTCTCGTTGTCAGCGGGGTCGCAAAAACGCAGCCTATAAATTGCTGATGATGATCTTGTTTCTGCCCGTTTTTTTAGCTTGGTATAACGCATTGTCAGCATCAATCAATAACTGATCCCGCGACCAGTTGGTGGCCGACTGGGCCGCAAGCCCAAAGCTACAGGTAACCCGAATTGTGACGTTTTCATTTTTGTAATCGAATGGAATGGCCAGTTCAGCGATTGCTCTTCTGCACCGCTCGAGACAGCTCTGTGCCTCTTCAAGGCGGGTATCAGGTAATAACAGTGCAAATTCTTCGCCTCCCAGGCGGCCTAAAATGTCTATATCGGCGCGAATTTGTTGCTTTATCGCATTACACACCGCGATTAGAACCAGATCGCCCGCAGCATGACCATACCGATCGTTGACCTGTTTAAAATAATCGATATCCATCATGGCCAGGCAGAGCGGGTTTAAAGATCGTTGTGCCTTGATCATTTCACTGTCGACTTGTTGCTGAAAAGCCCTTCGATTAAGTACTTCCGTAAGTGAATCGATGGTTGCCAGACGCTCCATTTCTAGCGCAATTCGTTTATTCGCTGCTACCTCTTCAGCCAACTGTTCGGTGCGCAGGTTAACCCGGTTTTCCAATAGATCCCTTTCTTCCCGGAGGTTTTTTAACAGTTGCATTCGTTGTAAATTAACTGCATGAACCACATAACCAATTAGTATCACCTGAGTAATATAGTGTTGATTACTTAGCCAGAGATTGGCGGTTAAATCGCCGTCAATAGAACTAAGAATGGCAAGCAATGCACCTGAACAAACCAATGTATAGTTGATGCACAAATAATGGGTTTGCTGCTTAAAAGCCAGTAACAAAACCAGAGGGGTTAATATCATGCTTACAATGTAATAACCCTGATGGGCTAACAATTGAGTTTCACCCATTACCCAAATGACCAGGATGGCTGTCAGGATTGGCAGAATCCGCAATAATATTTCCCCCGATGTTATACCCTTATTCGGCTGCTCAAAAATAATTAGCAAGGGCGCGAGCATAATCAGGCCTGTATAATCACTCAGGATCCACAGCCAGATTAGTTCGGGCCAATCTTCAATTTTATAAACGTAAACCATTATGCTGCCCCCCAGGATGGCTCCTGAGACTGCAAGAGTGAGAAAGCCACCAAACACCAGGGCGATGATATGAGGGAGAGAAGTAAGAGGATTGTTTTGGGAATTAAAGCGTCTTTCTACCAGTACCCCAAGGTAGGCAGCGAATGCATTAGTAACCGGTACTAAATAGGCAAGTGGTAGAATGTTGAGGAACAAATAAGCATGAAAGCTTTCGGCAATGATTATTGGCAACAGAGCGCGTTTGCCATATTTTCGGGCAACCCAGTAAGTCACCGCAGCTGAAGGCCAGATAGTGACAATATTTTGCGTTGCAAAACCTAGTTTATAGGTCACTGCAATTACAAAAAAAGTGAGTAGACTAACTCCTAAAAATTGAGGGAGTCCGTATCTTTTATTCATTACCCGCTCTGTTGTTGCCCGTGCCTGTTTCACATCACATCTTAAATAGTAGCTAAATAATCACCTTAGTCAGTTAAAAAATGAAATGTTGCTCAAGTTTAACGCCCAGTTGCGGTGAAGCGCTGCATTATCTGCAAACAATGCCAGAAGCTATTGGTCACAGTACCCGCACCAACAGCTTAGTGTGGCGGTCGCAGATGATATAGACGGTAACTCGCTCCGACAATTACCCAAAAGTTTAAAAAACGAGCATTAGTAAAATGTTTCGATTTGATACGCCGTTCCCGGCAATTTGAAACCATGGCTGGATGTAAAGGCGACACCGGCAGGATCAGTAAAAAGCATATAACGATCGATACAAAGTTATAGATCGTTATACTCATCAACCACAAAATTCCCGCCTGCAACATTAAATAACTGATGCCTGATTGACGATGAAACGACGAAACGCTTGCTCAGGGAGCGTATAGCAAATGTCACTGATGGCAACGGCTCAAGCCATGTGATCATGCGCTGGTTAGCGCAATACGTTTGATGTGGTGTTCGACAATACGCTTAGGCTCAGGGAATATTGTCAATGCTTCTCGTCATCGTTTGGCAACACGTTTTAATATAATAACAATGTCAACCTTTTTTTTTAGGCTACACTTTTTTTGAGATGTCTACATTATGCCGCAGTATTTACCTTTTGGCCGAGTTGAGCAAATATTAACCGTTGTTGGTTACAGGTGATTTTAACTGATTACCGCCCGTATTTGAATTCGGCGACGAAATGTAAGATTCGCGCGGAAAAGCTATAAAAATCAAATTTATGGCTAAAGATTCGGCGCGGCATGCCGATACAGACTCCGGCGCTGGGAGTTATCCACATATAAAAGATAACTAAAAAGCGTTGTTTATTACCTAATTAGGATTTCATATGAAAACTTTTAATAAAAATTTATCGGTAATTGGTACCGCGTTAATTGCTACCCTGGCCGGTTCAGCTTCTGCAGAAACTGTAACTGTACCCGTTACGTTAACGGTCGATAATACCATTGCGTTTACCCAAACCGGTACTCTTGATTTTGGTACCCTTCGCGCCACTGCCGATGGCTCAGCAGCTGTAAATTGTGTTGGTTTAACCATGCCGGCAAACCCTGCTTCTGCTCTAAACGCAACGCTTGGAACCGCGGGTTCAACGGCGTGTACTGCCACAGGTACCGCGGTTATCCAAAACGTTGGCGGCACGCCTACGCGTCCTGAGTTCGCAGTAGCCGGTCTGGCACCATTTACCGTGCTTACTTTAACGTTGCCAACAACGGCAGATTTGGCCCTTAACCCGGCTCCGGCAGGCGCGCCAATCTTCAGGTTACTTGATTTTACCGCGTATCAGTCTTCAGGCACGCCGGGCGCAGTAACCACCACTGTGACTGCTGATAATGTGGGTGATATTGCCTTTACCGTTGGCGCAACGATCATTACCGATCCGACTACCGCCAGCCTTCAATACGAAAACACCTCTTATACTGGTGATTTTGACGTAACTGTAAGTTACTAATTACTAAATTCATGAAAATTCAGGCTAAACGATGTATGCTTAAAGCATTCCTTGTTTGGCCTGTTATTTTATGTGGTTAATTAACAATCGCAGTTGCTGTATATGCTTACTAGGGTTGTTTTCATGCTTTTCTGTGAAAGGCGAGCTATTAACCGACAGCCCTTTTAGTTTTGGTAGAATAGCCGTTACGAATAACAGCTCCGTGAGTAGTGTGCAAATGTCGCGGACAGGCCGGGCAAGTGCAACAAATAGTATTTACATTTTAGAGCTGGGAACCCCCGGCGTATATTCTCTTACCGATCTGCCTCCGTATACGGTCATTAATCTGACTGCCAATGTGCCCGCATATTCTTCTTCAACAATTCCTGGTACACAGCAGTTTGTTTTACGCGCCGTTGACATGCCCGCGTCGGTGAATGCCGGACCGGCAGGTATCGCACAATTTTCTATTGGTGGTGTTCTTGAAACCTCGGGTTTGGGAGGCACGTATATTAGTCCTGCGTCCTACAACATCGACCTGGCAATTGACATAAGTTACTGAAGGTACAAAATGAAAAAAACAATAACCCTTCCTTTTATTATCGTAGTCTTATTGCTCGCTACGTTTAATGCAGCCGCAAATTTATTAATATATCCGGTGCGCGTTTCGTTTGACGAGAATGAGCGTACTGCAGAGTTATCGCTGACGAATACCTCCCAGGCAACCAATACCTACCGATTAAGTTGGCGAGAGAATATCGCCTTAGCGGAAGGGGGTTATGAGGAGGTCAAAAAAGAAGACATCAGCGGGTTACCGTTAGCGAGCCCGATGCTCAGATTTGCACCGCGACAGGTAACGCTTAAGCCTGGTGAGCGACAAGTGATCAAGCTGGCATTGCGACGCCCACGTGACCTGGCGGATGGTGAGTACCGCTCCCATTTACTGTTTAAAGCGTTACCGTCGTCAAATGATAACAGCGGCGCTGGCTCCGGGACCTCCATGCAAATCAATATGACGGTAAGTTTTGCGGTGCCGGTGTCAGTACAGCAAGGGAGTTACGATAGTGCTGTTAAGTTAGAAGACACCACCTTGGCTTATGACCCTAATCAAAGTTCGGGATCAGTCACCGTTAGATTATCTCGCCAGGGGTTACATTCATCCAGCGGTGATATTTCTGCGTTCTGGACGCCGGATGGTGGCAAAGAACAGCTGATTGCTAAACGTGCCGACTATAATTTGTGGGCTGAACTTGATGATGCGACAACACAGCTGGTTTGGGCTAAAACTGACTTTGAACCCCAGGACGGCACACTGCGAATTCTCTACGAGGGAGTCAGAGATTTTAAAGGGATGGTATATGTCGATGAAACGCTGCGGTTTAATAAATCAGATATTGATGTAATATCACAATAACACTATTGCTCATATGTAGCTGAATAACATTGAATATACTACGGTTGCTCTTGCGATTGACCATACCAGCAGCAGGTAAGCTGCTGGTCGCTGCCGTGATAACGATAGTTAGTGTTATTTCTCAGGCCAGCGCACAAATTGTGTTACCAGAGGATGTGCGGCAAACCATCAAGCGTATTAACACTATTTACCAGGCGCGGGCACAGAACACCACAACACCACAGACCGCGCAGAACAAATCAATGCCCGAGCCGTTGCAAACGCCTTCAGACGCGCTGCAAACCAGGACTGAGACTGCCGTTCAACCTGAGCCTCAGCCGCAAGTTCAGAATCAATCCAATGAAAGCACTGTTGCGGTCGGCGCTGACCAGGTAGCTAACGCACCGCCAAGCGCTTTTGAGAGTCGTTTTGCGGTGGGCGAAGAGCTTATCTATTCGTTGCAACTGGGTGATTTGTTTTTGGGCGATGTATTCGCTATTCGCAGTCCCAACGGATATCGACTCGGGCTGCAGGAGTTTACGCAGTTGGTCGATTTTGCCATCGATGTTGATATCGAAAACGTAACGGCATCGGGTTGGTTTATCGCCCAGCAAAACAGCTTTGCGTTGCAGCAACAGGCCGATGAGTCGCTGTCGGTGATGGCAGGCTCTGAGCTCTATTCTGTTGCGCCGGCGCGATATAACATCCAGGACGATATATACATCGAACTGGCTGATATTGAGCGATGGTTTGGCATCAATACGGTTATTGATGAGGCACAGTTGAACATTGCGCTCACATCCAGCGAGCCTTTTCCCATTGAACAACGTTTGGCCAGACAGCGAAAACGTTTCGATAAAAATACCTCTTTCTCAAAGTCAGTCTTACCCGTTAAAGAAAACGGTTATAAATTGCTGTCAACACCGTTACTGGATGTCCAGGCATCTACCCGAATTAAAGAATCAACGACCGATGCGTCTTACTCGCTGCTTTCAAGCCAGGATGCCGGCTATTTTTCCAGCCAGGTCTTTTTGTCGGGTAACGACAACAATGGTTTAGTTGACGCGCGCCTGAACTTATCAAGACAATCAAATAACGCAGATTTACTGGGGCCGCTAAAAATGACCGAGTACGCCTTTGGCGACGTTACACCGGTCAATATTGGCGCGGGGGATACGCAGGCGCAGGGACGGGGGTTCAGAATGAGCAACGCCCGCTACGGTATTGTCGATAACCGGCGGGTCAATCTGGTCGGTGAAATCCAGGTTGGCTGGGATATAGAGTTGTACAGAAACGGTGTTCTGATTGACAACCGCACCAGTGTGACCGAAGGTCGATACGAATTTAACGATGTAGAACTGGGGTTTGGGCAAAACGATTTTGAATTTGTATTTTATGGCCCTCAGGGGCAAATAGAGCGTCGCCAGGAGTCATATTATGTTGACTCTAACATTGCTGAGCAGGGCGAGAGTTTATTGCAGTTTTCGGCGGTGCAAAGTAACGAGTCACTGTTAGGTGTGGGAGATTTCACTGATGATCCAACCCGTTTGGGGCCGTTAGTAAGCTTGTCATATGACTATGGCGTAACCGATTGGCTGTCATTTGGCGTGGGCGGTTCTTACTTTTCACCGGAGCAAGGCGACAAGGTCGAAAGTCTCGCCCTGCGTTCAAATCTGGTGCTGGGTGGATTGGGTTTAATCAATAGCATTTTTCAGCTTGAAAATGATGAGCGCCGAACCATGCTGCACTCATTCCGCACGCAGATTGCCGGGGTGAGTATAGATTCCACCTACCGTCGAAGTGAACTGCTCAATGAATCATTGCTTGAGCAACCGGGTGTAGTTCAGCCCATTACCGAAGACATTAATTTGCGCTTCTCCGGGGCATTGTTTGCCAGCTTTGGCACGCCGCTTAACTATCAAAATGTATGGACGCGCTCCGAACTGCCTAACGGCGGTGTCAATCAGCAGTTTCAGAATGCCTTAGGTATTAACTCTTCCTGGGGATCATTTTCTCACGGTGTACTGTGGCAAAAGGAAACATCGCCTGGTGCCGAACCCGATAGCGCTGCGCCAATTGAGTCAACGCTCGGTTCGCTGGCCTATCGGAATCGCTTTGGGCCGGTATTTACACGCTTTTTTGGCGAGTATGAAATTGATCCTGATACCCGTTTTAGCTCAGTCGGTACGTCCCTGAATTACCCAATTACCAATAAACTTACCTCTGAACTGCGTTATACCTACGATGTGAGGTCAGAGCGTTCGCGCTACGATCTTCGCTTAAACTGGCTGGGCGATAATGTTTCATTGAGCGGTGTTGCTAACTATGCCGAAGGACAGGACTGGAGTATCAACCTGATACTTCGGTTTGGCCTTGGCTACGACAGTGCGACGAACACGTTTTTTACTTCGGGCCGGGCCTTGTCTCAATCCGGCGCGGTTGTGCTCAGGATGTTTGAGGACGAAAACCTCGATGGCACTTATAATGAAGGCGAGCCTACCCTGGAGAACGTTGAGGTAAGTGCCACGCAAGCCTTTCGCGATCAAAAGACCAATGAGCAAGGCCTGGCAGTACTTAAGTCGCTGCCGGCTAACAGACGCACTGATATTGTCGTGGATGAGTCGTCTTTTACACATCCGAGTATGACGGTGGCGACCGATGGGTTCGCAGTGGCGAGTCGTCGTGGCAGTATTCAGCAATTTGACATTCCGGTCGTCCGGGCCGGTGAGCTGGACGGGGTATTGTACTGGCGCACCAAGAACGACGAAGAGCAGGCCGCGCCTTACGTAAGAATGAATATGGTGAATCAGGAAGGCGAGGTCGTTGCCACTACCCGTACAGAGTTCGATGGCTATTATTTGTTTACAAAAATCATGCCCGGCACTTATGCTATTGAAGTTGATACGTCTGCCGGACGGCAGCGCGGTATGACACCTGAGCGCTATAAGAGTGTGACGGTGTCAAATAAAGGCGATTTAATTACCGGTGTTGATATGACCCTGCGCGAGCTACTCTCTGCAAGAGGGTTTGTTGCCGCGGCGGGCGAGTTTTCGTCATTACCCATGCTCAAACTCTATCTCAAGCTGCTGGACCGGCGTCTGGACTCTGATTTACTCAACAATGTGTTTTATTATGTATCAGAGTCAGACAAGTACATATTGGGCATTGCCTATCAAGAGGGGCAGAGAGAGCAGGATAGCGCCAGTATGATGGACGTGTGCAAACTAATGCGAGCGAAGAATGTGGCTTGCAACGTCAATACGGTAGAGTTTAACTATTAGGATAACAATGAAGAGACAGTATTTCGGAGCCATTGGGCTGATACTGGGAGCGCTGTTGAGTGGCTGCGCTAACCAGCCTGCGAATCAGCAAGCACCTGAAGCAGACTCAACTGTTGCACCGCTGACCGCTGAGGAACGCGCAGAAATCAGAACTTTGCTGGCTAATTATCCGCAACACAACGATGCCATTAATGCCTGGCAGGCTCGTCGCGGAGATGTCGAGCGGTTATTGGCGTTGGAAGACGAGTTTAAAATACTGATCTCCCAATTGAACGCGCTGGCGGTGTCTGCAGAGCCTGCCACTACCACCAATGCCAATAGCAATGAACAGGTCACTCCGGTGCCTGCGCCAACCACGGCGAGTAAAGCAGAGCCTCAGGCGGCTAAAAAAATGGCGCCTGTTTCTGAGAGTGTCAGGGTCGAAAAGACCGACGCGCAACAGACCGAAGCCATTGCAGGTCAGTATGGTGTGCAACTGGCGGCAATGACAGAAAAGCAATCCCTGGTGGCGTTATGGCGCAGCCTCAACAGTCAGGCGCCGACGGTTTTTTCAGCGCAAACACCGCGCTATCAAAAGCTGACGGTGAACGGCAACGACATTTTCAGGCTAAAAACCGGACTGTTCGGCAACCGGACCGGCGCCGATGAGATGTGCCGGCGCGTGAGAGCGTTACAAAGAGTGTGTATTGTAACCCAGTATGATGGCTCTGAGCAGGCGCTTACGTGGTAGGCGTTAGCGCGCGCTGACCTGACCAAATTCCTCGGCAATAAAATACGGTATAAGCTGGCTGTTAGAAGCCAGTACCCGCTTCGTCTGCAACTCCAGCAATTTGGTATTTACTTTTACGCCGCGACGTTCGTAAATAAGGTTGCCGCTTAATACGCAACATATGTCGCGGGCTAACTTGCCAGCATCGCGGTTAAAGGCAAAGCTACCGTTCGCATTCATTGAAATTGCGTTACTGGTGGTAATATCCATCATTGGATAGCCCATGTTAGACATTTCAATTAATACTGCTTCAGCCAGCTGATTGCCCAAACCGTTGGTGGTCGTCAGGTTGTCATCAAATTCAACGTATGAGGCAACGGCGATAGGCTTATCAAACTGACCGCGCAATTTTAATTGCATAACAATTTGCTCGGCGTAATCGGACAGTACTTTATTGTGATTAACCGGTGAGTATACAGAGTAGTCACGGTTTGGGGGGGCGTTTTGAACAGCAGACGCTGCTTGCTCATTGGCAAAAATGTCCAACACAACGTCTTCTGTTGAGACCTGCTCAGCGCTTTGACAGCCCGCCAGGAACAGGGCGAACAACGCCACACCAAACAGGTTTTTACCGTTGCGATTAACTCTCATAGTGAGCTCCGCTATTTTTAGGGTGGCGCAAAACATACTGCAAATACTCCGGCGGAATGGTCGTTTCGCCTGTCGCCAGTACGGTTTGCGAGGAAAGTTCAACAATTCGGGCATGTACACTAATGCCATTGTGCTGTACCAAATAGGTGCCCAGTAAAGCATAGGTTGCTGAAATACTTTCTTTGAGTTCAAGATAATCGCGGGTCATTACAAAGTCGCCCTGTTCAGTGACGCGAATATAATCGGCGGCTTTGAAGTCTACGGTTGTCAGGCCGAATCGGTGTAACTCCGACATAAACGCTTCGGCAAGCTCAAAGCTTAGTGTCGAACTTTGCGTGAGATCGGAGTCAACCCGCACAAAGGTGGTTACTGCGATTTTTCCGTCGGGATCGAGGTTACGCATATTAATGGCCATTTCGTCGACCATTATTTTAGCGTAGCCCTGAATGCTTTGTGATAGGCGCGGGGATTGCGAATGCTGCATGGTGCCCAACTGATATAAATTAGCTGTGCTGGCTGATTGGCTTGTCCCATTTGTATTGATTAAACTGCAGCTTTGTAAGCTGGCAGCGAGTATCAATAGCACGAGCTTAATATTCATTATCGAACCTATAACCGTTAGTAGTACAGAACTAATAATAGCAGAAAGCATGCCATGTATATTTTAAAGTGGCGTATATCTTGCGTGGCTTATTTTTGTGTACGATTACACTCACAGATAACCGAAGCTTTACAGGAGCTCACCTTAATGCCGCATAGTTTGATGTTGTATTGCAGAAGTCACTCACGGATTGTGCTGAGTCTTGTTGCATATATTGCGTTGAGTATCAGCGGCTGTACCAGTCAATCAGGCACCGCAATACAGGAGCCGATGACAGCAGAGGAGGTGACGGTTTTTATCCAGGAGTGGCAAAACGTAAAGCCACAAATTAATGAGCTTGCCGCCCTTAAAGCAGATCTTGCCATTATATTAGCCGAAGTGAACAGGCAGTCGGAGCTTACCAACCTGCCGCCACAATACGCCGGGCAACTTCAGGTTGACCACATAGAGGCAGAAGAAGATGACTACCTTTTGGATGAAGCATTCGAAAGCGACCCGTCGACGGTCGCGGAAGAAGGAGACGACATTTCCGATGACGCATCTGAAGGCGGCATGTCGATGCCCGCTGAAGAGGGTAATGCGCAACTACAACGGCAACCCTATGCCGCTCACCTGGCTTATTTCATAAGTTTGCCGGCAGCCAGACAGGGCTGGTCCAGAGTCACGCGTCAGTTTCCTGCTCTGCAGGGAGCCGTGCAGGTAAAAGTATTTACTGAGAGAATGGGGGAGCAAATGCTGCATAGTCTGAGAATCGGCCCCTTTGAAACCGAAATGGCCTCAAACCGAGTGTGTCAGGTATTTAAAACGCTTAATTTTAAGTGTAGGGCCGTTATGTTTGAAGGTGAAGATATAACGGTTGGCGACGATAATAGTCGTGTTACCGAATAGTCTGCAGGACGTCGTCTAATCCAATAATCGGGTGCTTTGCCGGATTAGCGCTCAATTGGTTTTTCCCTGATGTAACCCTTGTCCTATGACTATTAACTCTGTGTTTGACCCCTGGCCTGCTCCCAATGTTGTCGATCGTTTGATCTATAGTAATTAACTTTCACCTTAGAATTTATAATTAAACTTTAGTTTATTGCAAACAGCGGATTTTGTGCCAAGCTTTAGTCACGATAAGAGTGTCAGAGGTCTTGGGGCGATATATGATAGATTTTAGTCAGTTCTCAATAAGAAATAAATTTGCTCTTCCGTTGGTTATCATTTCTGCATTGTTTGGTGTGGTAGCAGTGCTGTCAATTTTTGCGTTAAGTAATATTGCAAGTAACGCTGAATTGATTACACAGCGTTACCTCAATGCTGTCGGACTTACCTTAAATGCCGATCGCGATTTATATCAGGCTCACACAGCATTGCAGGATGTACTGATATTAAGTGACGGCAACCAAAACATCGATTCAGCCGTTACCGATTTTGAAGATAATGCACAGCAAGCATTGGATAGAATGAAGCAAGCCAGAGCACTTGTTGAAGATGAAATAGCGGCCATCGGCAATCTGAGTGAGTTTCAACGGGATTATGACAAGTGGCTTAGCGGGGCAAACCAGGTTGTCACACTGGTTAAAGGCGGACAACTGGCAGAAGCAACAGTACTTCGCGCCAATCGGGTCTCAACCGAATTTGAGAAACTACGCGGACATTACGATGAACTCGGCGAGTCGATAAATAACGCCGCTAACGCCCTCGACAAAAATATGCAGGCAGAATCACAAAGCGGACAATTTACCCTGGTGATAGTCGTTGTGCTGGTGTTGGCGGTGTGTGTCTTGTCGATCATTTTTGCCCCACGGCTGATTACCGATCGTTTAAATACGCTGATTGCGGTAATGCGGGACATTAGCCAGGGAGATGGTGATTTACGCAGCCGTCTCGACAGTAAGGGCAAAGATGAGCTGGCGACACTGGCCTCTACGTTTAATCAGTTTATGAGTAACCTACAGGAACTCATCATTGTTATTCAACAGGATACAGAAGATCTTAAAGGTTCTGCCGCTAATCTTAACGATGCCTCGGTTAAGGTTAAGTCATCCACACATAAACAAAATGAAAACCTCGAACAGATTGCCACGGCGGTGAACGAGTTAACCCATGTTGTCGCCGATACGGCGGCTAACAGTCAGGGGGCAATGGAAAAAGTTAAGCTTGCATCAGAAATTAGCAGTAATTCTAAGGTTGTCGTAAATGACTCGGTGCGTAATGTATCGAATTTGTCGACGTCAATCAGTAATGCCAGTGATGTGATTTCCAGCCTTGCCAAAGAATCACAAAATATTATCGCGGTGTTAGATGTTATTCGGGGGATTGCCGAGCAAACTAACCTGCTGGCGCTCAACGCTGCCATTGAAGCGGCACGGGCCGGAGAGCAGGGGCGTGGTTTCGCAGTGGTGGCCGACGAAGTGCGCACACTGGCTAGCCGAACTCAACAATCCACCGAAAACATAAATGAAATGCTCGGTCGCCTGGAGCAAAGTGTCAGTAACGCCGTGTCGGCCATTGAGCAGGGAGCGGGCGAAGTAGAGTCTGTGGTGACCATCTCCGAGCAGTTAGCCACCGCCTTTGAGCAGGTTAATGACGCGGTGAACCAGGCTAATGAAACCATTTACCAAATTGCCGCAGCAACGGAAGAGCAAAGCCAGGTTGTTTCTGACATCAACACTAACGTGAGCAATCTCAACTCGCTTGGCCATCAGAACCAGAAAACCATTGAAGACACCGATCATATTGCGAATGATGTGAACAATACAGTGCTCCAGCTCGGCCAAAAGATCAGCCGCTTTAAAACCTGACATACCGGTCAGCGCTTAATCATATAAAAACCAAAAGTGAAGTTACGGGAGACACCGCATGAGATCACTGAATCCAAAATTTACCCAATCACTGAGTATGGGGGCTATCATACTTGGGTTGTCCTCGCCCGCCGCGGCCGAATCTCCTGCCTTTGACGTGTCGGGGCAATGGAACCTGCGTTATGAAAGCTTAACTAACCCGTTTTTCCCGACCACTGATGAACGCTTTCATCAACACAACCAACGCCTCTCCTCTAAGTTACAAGTGAAAGGCGTGATGTCATGGTCGCGGTTTGAGCTGGTAGGAGAACTCGGTGACTCAAGAGTTTACTTAGATAACGACGATCCGACGCTGGGTCGCTCGCAGGTGAATACACTGGAACCTGTTCAATTACATTTTTCGTTTTTGGGGGAGGCCGATACCAATAGCGATTTAAGTATGAAAAAAACCAGCGTTGGCCGGTTTTTGCTCGACCACGGTAGCCGCCGGCTGATTGCCAGTGCCTATTTTCGTAATGCGCTGAATACCTTCGACGGCGTCGTGAGTGACTGGCAGTGGCAAGACTGGAATGTCAGAGCGGTTTACCTGTTGCCGGTTACCCGTTTGCCTGGCGATGCAGCAAGCATTGATAATAACGAGCGAGCACTGGATAAGTCTTATACTGAGCGCAAGCTATATGGCTTTTATGCGTATTCTCCGGGCAAAACCTGGCAGTTGCAAAGTTACTGGTTAGATGAAAAAGACGGTCCTGATCTGAATACCGCCAACCGCCAGTTCCTCACCGTGAGTGCACATTACACGTTACCGAATACCACTGACTGGCGCGCCGATGCCGAAGTGATTTTGCAATCCGGCACCCGTCATCGAACCACGTCACCGGCTGACACCACAGAAATCGATCAACGCGCCTGGTTATTTCATGGCGCATTAGGGCAGATGATCACCGACAACACTTCGTTGCAGGTCGTGGCCGACCTTATTAGCGGCGATAACGACAGTAGTGACGGTACTAATCACGATTTTGACGGGCTGTATGGGGTGCGTCGCTTCGATTTTGGTCCTACCGAGGTCTATCGCGCGCTGCCGCGCCGCAACCTGGTATCGGTCGGGCTCAAGATGGTGAGCAAATTCACCAAGAAAGATAATTTGTTGGTCCGTTACCTTAACTTTAGTTATCACAAAACCCCGGTCGGCAGCGCCGATGATATTGGTAATCAAATCGAGTTTCGCTGGCGCCATCAGTTATTGCCCAAGTTTCGTCTGGAGTTTGGTGGGGCGTACTTATTCAAGGGTGAAGCCTTAGAGCAGGGCGACTACCCGGATAATACGGTGTATGGTTATACTGGCTTTCAGTTAAAGTTTTAACGGTTCGCTCAACCCGCAGCGCTGATGATGCAGCCTGATGTTGTTGATAAGCCTTATGGGCAGGCGTTAACAAAAAAAGCCGGTGACAGTCACCGGCTTTATAGTATGCATGAATAAGTCAATAGACCCTGATGATCAGGCTTTGCGTTCAGCAATCCAGTTATCTACCATACGTTCCAGTATCGTCAGCGGCACAGCCCCACTGCCCAGAATCACATCATGAAACGCGCGGATATCAAACTTATCACCAAGTTGCTGCTCTGCTTTAGCGCGCAGCTGCTGAATTTTGAGCATGCCAATCTTGTAAGACGTCGCTTGTCCTGGCCACACAAAGTAGCGTTGAACTTCGGCTTTAATCGCACCATCTGAAATCGGTGAGTTGTCTTTAAAAAACTGTTGTGCCTGCTCTTCTGACCAGCCTTTGGCATGAATACCCGTATCCACAACCAGACGAATCGCGCGCCACATTTCTGATACCAGACGGCCAAAATCAGACATTGGATCCTGATACCCGCCCATTTCCTTGGCAACAGATTCGGCATAAAGGGCCCAGCCTTCTACGTAGCTGTTAAAGAATGACTGGGTACGAAACTTGGGTACGCCTTCAAGTTCCTGCGCAATGGATATTTGCATATGGTGGCCGGGGTTGCCCTCGTGATAAGCAATGGCTTCCATTTCGTTCTTTGGCATGCTGGTCATATCCAGCAGATGCGCGTAGTACACGCCAGGCGTACTGCCATCCGGCGAGCCGGCAAAGTAATGCTGCGGCGCACCCGCTTGTTCACGGTATGACTCTACGCGTTTCACCACCAAATCGGCTTTGGGTAAAATGCCAAAGAACTCTGGCAATTTAGACTCAATGTTGTCCAGGTAAGCCGTGGCATCGTCAAGATAGCCCTGACGGCCTTCGTCTGTATTCGGATAATAAAAACGTTCATCGGAGGTGTCAGATTTGATATAAGCGAAGAACTCTTTTAGTGAACCATCGAAGCCTTCCTGCTCTTTTATTTTTTTCATTTCACCGAGAATTCGTTCGACTTCAGACAAACCGATTTGGTGTATTTCATCGGCTGTCAGATCGGTGGTGGTGCGATAGGCCAGCATTGAGTTGTAGTAGGCTTCACCCTGCGGTAAGGAGCCGGCGCCTTTGGCTTCCCGGTCGATATTGGGCAGATCATTTTCAAACCAGCTGATGAGCTTGTCGTAGGCTGGCATTACATGCTCGAGCAGGGCCGTTTCTGCTTGCAGGGTAAGTGTTTGCGCTTCTTCTTCACTTAACTTGCCGGCTTCAACCAGCGAAGCTATTTTACTTTTTACATCGGCAAGCAATGACGAGTCGGTATCACTTTCCGGCTCAAAAGGATAACCGGATATCACCGCTTTACTTTGTTTAATTACCCCTTCGTAAGCAAAATACGGTGCTTTAACGCCCTCGTCGGCATTAATTGCAACCCGGTCGGTCAGTTGCTCAACGGCACGGCCGATCCCTTTTAAGCGCGACACATAGGCATCCACATCGGCAGGCTCAGACACCTTGTGGTAGTTCATGATGAGCGTTGGCAGCATGGATTGCATACCATTCATTTGCGTTAACACGTAATTGCGGCGTAAAAACTCAGCGCGTTCTTTAGCCTGTTGATATTGAAATATCCAGAGGTCATAGGAGATCCTGGCGTTTTCATCCAACTTGTCGTAGTCGAAGGATTCTTTAAGCTCCTTGACGGTGGCAGCACGCCAGGCAAGCTGTTCGGCTTCGGCTTGTTCCGACATATCATCAATTTGATCGTATAAGTCTTTGCGACCCTGCCGGGTCAGTGAAAGCGGAGAAAACTGCAGCTGTTGTTCGTATTTTTCTTCAAACCAAGCGTTTAACCGCTCAGTTTCAGACTCTACAGATGCAGATTGAGTCACCGGCACCTGGGTTGTTGCGCTGGGCGGCGGCGCTTCTGAGCAGCCAGCCATAGCGAGCGAAATAGCACTTAACAGTAATAGTCGTTTCATTGGTGATTGAAGTCCCTGGTTGGTTATTATTATATTGGCGTGTGTAATAGCTGTTTAGTTAACGCTTTTCTCCGGCTAATATCAATAGGCTCGTGAACCTCGCCCACAAGCCTACAATGTACTCACAAACATTTTTATACGGGCAAGGCCTTCAACAAGGGCAGATTCAGAGGTCGCGTAGGATAATCGCACGTACTTTTCGGCATCTGCGTTACCAAAATCATTGCCAGGTGTCAGCGCAACGCCCTGCTCATCTAGCAGGCGCTGACAAAAAGTCATGGCGGTTAAATCGGTACTACTGATATCAATGTAAACATAAAACGCGCCATCGGGTGTCACAGGCACATGCAGGCCAATGTCAGCCAGACCGTCGAGTACAAGCCTGCGGCGCTGTAACAGCGACTCCCTGCGTGCTTCGCATAAGGTCAGTGTGTCTGGTGTAAAGCAAGCCATGGCGGCGATTTGTGCCGGTGTGGAAGGGCAAATATAGAGGTTTTGTGCCAACCGCTCGATGACCGCAACCATGCTTTCCGGCACTACCATCCAGCCAAGGCGCCAGCCAGTCATGCCAAAATATTTTGAAAAACTGTTGATGATAATAGCGTCATCGTCAAAGGCTAGCGCCGTCTGCGGCGCGCCGTGTTCTCCATCACTTAAATTCAGGTATATCTCATCGATAATTCGCCATGCGTTGTGGGCTTTGGCAAACTCGCACATAGCAGCCAGTTCAGCGGCCCTAACGGCGGTGCCGGTGGGGTTTGAAGGGGTTGCTATCATCAGTGCTTTGGTATCTTGCTGCCAGAGTTGCTTTACTAACGCGGCGGTCAATTGAAAGCGGCTGTCTGCATCGGTTGGAACTAAGTTAACCTTGCCACCAAAGGTGGTAACAAACTGACGGTTACAGGGATAAGCGGGATCGCCCATCATCACTTCATCACCGTTATCGACCAGCGCCGCACATACCAACAATAACGCCGCTGAGGCGCCGGCCGTGACAATAACCCGATTGGGTGCAATGGTCAGGCCGTGCTGAGTTTGGTAAAAACCAGCAATAGCAGCGCGCAGCTCTGGCGTGCCCAGTGCGCTGGTATAGGGTAACTCGTTGGCTGAGATGGCTTGTTGCATAGCCGCCTGCACAGCAGGAGGTGCGCCAAAATCAGGCTCGCCAATATTAAACCGGATAACCGATTTACCGGCAGCTTCGAGGGCGGCTGCTCGCTCGCCAAATGCCATAGCATAAAAGGGCGCTACAGATTGCGCCCGCTGGGAATATTGCATGAATAACTCGTTTGATTAAGGTTAGTGCAACCAGCCAGCTTTAACACCACGCTGACTAAATAGCACAAGAAACAATGCGATGCTGGTTACTATGACAGGCATAACCACAATTCCCAAGCCCATGATGCCAATGGCATCTACGACAATAAAATTATGATACTGCTGCACCAGCACCCCGGCAAAAGACATTACCAAAAGAGGAAACGCCAGCTTTTTGCCCAGGGCTAACACAATGGTGCCGAGCAAGCCGCCAAATACAGCTAACGCATAGGCGGCATAAGACCACGCCGGGATATCTCGATAAATCGTTTGTTGCGCTTCTGGCAGGGTGGCGATGGTTTCTGGTGTCATCATGATCTGACTAAAAAAAGCGGCCACGCCAATAGCGTTCCAGAGCACCATTATCCAGGCGAATATTTTCATGCCGGTGGTCATTTTCTTCGCGTTTTTCATGGGTATTCCTTGTCGCTGTGAATGGTCACTACTATACGAAAAAATGCTGGCAGAGCATAAGGAATTCTGCCGCTTGGTTAATGTTGGTGCAACGGCGCATTAAATGCTCCCCGTGACTGTGCAGCGGTGAATCTGGTTATATAACAAATGTTAAATAATCGTATTTAAAATAATGTATACGGTATCAAGTATGCAGGTTGTCTTTATTGATTGTTGTTTCGTCTTAATTCTCTATTTATTTCAATGTGTTGGTATGTTGTTTGATTGTTCCTTGATAGTTTGCACCGCAAAAGGAATTGCGCAGAATAAAAAAAGGGGCACCCATAAGGGAATTTTCACCTGATTGAGAACACATACAATATGACCAATAAAAGCCTAGCTAAACCCTTTACTTTATCTGTCTTAGCCGCTGTCATGAGCCAGCTCCTTATTGTCTCGGAAGTTCAGGCGCAATCGTCTTCTGATGCGCAGTCGGATAGCGACGAAAAAATCGTGGTGATTGGCCGCCGTATCTCACAAACCGATATTGCCATTGGTACCGATGAGGCCACCAATACCCTGGCAGTAACCCGTGACGAATTACTCTCTGCACCGTCTGGTATCTCTGGTTTGAAAATGCTTGAGAGTCTGCCGGGGTTTAATGTGCAAACCGACGGTGCACTGGGCCTGTATGAATTTGGTAATTCCGTACAAGTGCGGGCTTTTCAGTTAAGCCAAATGGGGTTTGTGCTCGACGGTGTGCCGATGGGGCGTTCTGATGCCTTCGGCGGCAGCCCCATTTTCCGCTATGTTGATAATGAAAACCTCGGCGCGGTTATCGCGTCTCCGGGGGCCGGTGATGTGTCGGCACCCAGTTATGCATCGCTGGGGCCTATCGCTGAGTACAGCACTATACGCCCTTCGGACGAAATGGGCGGTATGGTAGCTGTGACCGTTGGCGATTTTGATCTACAGCGCACGTTCGTTAAGTTGGAAACCGGTGATCTGGATGGCTTTAAAGCCTATGTGAGCCGTTCTAAAACGGACTCAGACTTATGGCGTGGCCCGGGCACAATAGATCGGGAGCACATAGAGGCCAAAGCGCTTTACGAATTTGGTGACAGCTATATCAGGGCCACCTACGTCGCCAACGATTTTTTTGACTATGACTCACCTTCTGCACCGGCCTCCACCTTTGCAGAAGATTACTACTACAGCTACGCAGACAGTATTCCGGAAGGATGTATCGGAGCAAAGCCCGGCGTGTATGATTTTAATGGCGACGGCAGTATTGATGACAGTGATTTTACCCCGGTTTTCACCGGTTCAAACTGCACCAGCTATTACGAAGATCGCATCAATATTCGCGACGATAAACTCTATTCTTTAGCATTTGGCACCTATATTAGCGAAGATGTTCAGTTTGACGTTACCGCATACTATGAAGATAAGGACGGCTACGGCGTGTCGCCCGACAGCTACAGCAATACGCTGGGTATTTACACTCGTCAGGCTGCAGCCGGTCTGGATGTCGTTCATCCGCGCGGTGTCCAGTATGGTTTGTCGGGCGTGGGAGGCGAGCGGGAAGGTTTAGTCGGTGGATTCACCTGGTTTATGGGCAATCATAAAATTGCCTTTGGCGGTTGGATTGAAGAAGACACCTACAACCGTACCCAGGCCCGCCTGAATAAGACCGGTGGCAGTGCCGATGGTGACGTGATATACGATGAAGTGGCTTATTACCGCCGTAATTACACCGCGGTACGCGATACCACGCAGCTCTATTTGAAAGACAATTTCAGCATGATGGACGACAATCTGATGCTGGAAATTGGCGTTAAGTCGTTATCAATTGATTACTCACTGGACGGTTATCGTGATTATGCCGACTACGAAATTGACGGTCAGCCGGGTTACGGCCCACAGTCTGTCGAAGCGGAATATACCGATAACTTTTTACCGATGGTGGGGGCGGTTTACCGTTTAAATGACACCGATCAGCTCTTTGCCTCGTTTGCACAGAATTTCGCTTTACCGGCCGGTACCGATGATATCTTTGATAATGCAGTAGGGTTTGCTGCCGACGCGCCAGAAGGTGAAGAAGCCGATAACTATGAGTTAGGCTTTCGTACTAACCGCGAAAACTACAACGGGGCAGTCGCGTTGTTTTACACCCGTTTTGACAACCGTTTAATCGCCAGCAGTGTTATTAACCCGGCGACAGGTCAACCCGAAACTTTCTATGTTAACGCCGGCGCATCAAAGGCTTACGGTGTTGAATTAAGCGGCGTATTTCAGCCTGAAGCTTTCGACCGTCAACTCTATTTTAACGCAAATTTATCCTATAAAAAGGCCGAGCTGGTAGATGGCTTTGGCAGCAATCCGGCAGGCAGTCAATTGCCGGACAGTCCCGAGTGGTTACTTACAGGTGGCATCACTTATGAGCCAACCGAATGGCTGGTGGCCAATATGTCGGCCAAGTATACCAGTACCCGCTATACCGACTTCAGCGAAACGTATGAACTTGAGAGCTACCTGGTGACGCAGGCTTATCTGGATATCGGTGGTCCCAATGATTTCGGTATGCCAGAAAATATGCGCCTGCGGTTTAACGTTGATAATTTGTTCGACAAAGAAGTGATGTCCTTTGGTTTTACCGGCTCTTCATTTGGCAGGCCGTTAAGTCCGCGGACTTTCCAGGCGACGTTAACGGTAGATTTTTAAATGAAAAAATATATCAAAACGACATTGTGTGCGTTAACGGTGGCTGCTGCTGGCAGTGCCGTTGGCGCTACCACCACGCCGCCGACAAAGGAAGCTTTGCATGAGTCGCTGGTGGTCATGGATACCCATCTGGATACCCCGGCGCTGCTGGTGCAACCGGGCTTTGACATTATGCATGCCCATACCTTTGACGATGATTTTTCGCAGGTCGACGTACCGCGTATGAATGAAGGTGGACTGGACGGTGGCTTCTGGGTGATTTACACCCCCCAGGGGCCGGTGACACCGGATGGCTTTATTGCAGCGCGGGACACTGCATTACTGCGCGTTATGGCCATTCACAAAATGGTGGCGGCAAACTCCGACACCTTTGCTCTGGCTACGGAGCCAGAAGATGCAAAGCTGATTGCACAGCAGGGCAAGAAGATTGTCTATATCAGCATGGAAAATGCCTATCCATTGGGTGAGGATCTCAGCCTGCTGGAAACGTTTTATAAAATGGGCCTGCGCATGGTGGGGCCGGTACATTTTAAAAACAACCAGTTTGGCGATAGCTCTACGGATCCTGATGGCACGCAGTATGGTGGTTTGTCACCTCTGGGTAAGCAACTGGTTAAAAAAGCCAACGAACTGGGTATTGTTCTGGATGGTTCTCACGCCCACGATACGCTGCTTGAAGACATGATAGAGCTGTCAAAAACGCCGGTGATTTTATCACATTCCGGTACCAAGGCGATTTACGAGCATCCGCGCAATATTGATGATGCGCTGCTTAAAAAGCTGGTAGATAGTGGCGGCGTCATTCACGTCAATGCCTATGGCTCTTATCTTAAAGAACTACCCAGTGATCCACAGCGTCGCAAAGCCTATGGTGCCCTTTATCAGCAAATGGGCAACATTGCCAGTATGACGCCTGATGAGGTAGCAGCATTAAAAGCGCAGCGCAAACAAATCGATATGGAACACCCCGCAGTACGGGCGACCTTTGAAGATTATATGGCGCACTTTCTGCACATTCTTGAAGTTGCCGGGCCAAAGCATACAGGCGTTGGTGCGGACTGGGATGGCGGTGGCGGTGTTGAAAAAATGATGGATGTTGCCGCATTACCGCTGATAACCGAACGTTTACTCGCCGAAGGCTACACCGAGCAAGACTTAGCCGATATCTGGGGAAACAACGTTTTGCGCCTGTTACAACAGGCTAAGGATTACGCTGAGTCACTCAAACAGTGATTCATTAACTACGTTTTTGCTTGTTCTCCGTAAAGCAGCAAGTAGGGCACACTGTCAAAGGTGTGCCTTTTTTATATCTGCCCTAGGATTTTTTAGCTGCTTCAATCTGTGCCCACAGCGTTTCAGCCTCTGCCGTCAGCATTGAGTAGGTTTTGATGTCGCCTTTGCGTTGGGCAAGCATCGCTTTTTCCTGCAGTGCGGCATGTTGCTTACGTAATTTCGCGGTTGGATCTTTATTAAATAGTCCGAACATAAATGGTCGCCAGGTTGGGTTTACCAAGTAAACGGTGCCCGGCCGTATAAGGATCAGAACGGATCAGCTTTAACAGCCACGAATCAACCCTAAAACCCCCATTTTTACCCCTTTGGACGAATAGCGCCATTTTGTGGCGGTTCTGTTTCCTTCACAGAGTCAATCTTTCATACCTTATACATCAGGGAATACATGCGCACTAAGCGCTCCCCAAACTCTGTTTACGTTAATCCATTAAAGGAAAATATTATGAAAATCTCTCGTTTATTCACTATCGCTGGCCTGGCCGGTTCTATTTTATTTAGCAGCTTGTCTTTTGCGTCGGCAGTTAACCTGGGCGACAACGATGTGGCCATCCATGGTTACGACCCGGTGGCGTACTTTGTAAAAAATAAGCCGGTTGAAGGCTCGGCGATGTATACCGCTACCCATGAGGGCGCTATCTATCGTTTCGCAAGTGCTAAAAATCGCGACATGTTCAAAGCCAATGCCGACAAGTATGCGCCTCAGTTTGGCGGTTACTGCGCCATGGGTGTTGCCTTAAACAAGAAGCTTGATGTTGATCCGGCGGCTTTTTACATCGAAGACAACAAGCTTTATCTCAACCTGAACAAAGCCGTACAGCAGAAATGGTTTGAAGATGTACCCGGTAACCTGAAAACCGCTTATCGCGTTTGGGATGGTATCGAAGCGCTGTCAGTAGCCGAAGCCAACGCCGAGGAGTAATTGCAATGGAATCAGGCACTCAGGGAATCTCCAATAATGGTCATCAGTATCCTGAGCCCGTTGTCATGCTGTGGTTCAGCGCCCAATGGTGTGGTCCCTGTAAGCAGGTTGCGCCGGTGATCAATATGATCGAGCAGGCGTATGCCGGCACTGTGCGCATTGTGAAGGTTGATGCAGATGAAGACTTTGAACTGGCCCATCGCTTAGGCGTACGAGCGGTTCCGACTCTCATCCTGCTCGACCACGACAAACGTCTCGACACTAAGGTTGGGGCGGGAAGTTACGCTGAGCTGACTCAGTGGATTGAAGCAAACTTAAACTTAGTAGCATAACGAGGTAAAGACTATGAATCATAAACGAACTATCGCAGCTGCCGCTTTAGCCATGGCGCTGACAACCGTGGTTTCTGCGCCGGTACATGCGGCCGGTAAAGAGAAGTGCTATGGCATTGCGGCAGCCGGTCAAAATGACTGCGGCAACCTGGCGGGTACACATTCGTGTGCCGGCCAGTCAACCATGGATAAGGATCCGGGCGAATGGAAACTGGTTGCCAAAGGCAGTTGTGAGAGTATGGGCGGCATGCTCAAAGACGAAGCTAAAAAGCGTTACGAAGAAAAAAAGCGTAACGGTTAACCAATAATTTCGATGGAGCATAGCGATGACTGCAATACACCCCATACAACAGGCTCAGACGAATACGACCCCGATTGGCGTTGGTCTGCGTCACGAGCACTATTCGGCGGCGTTATTGTCGTCGTCGCACTCCGTCGATTTTGTCGAAATACATGCTGAGAACTTTTTTGCAGAGGGCGGTGCGGCCAGCCGGTTACTCGACCAAATCACCGAGCGATACAAGGTGAGTATACACGGGACAGCCATGGGACTGGGTTCTGCAAAGGGGATTCAACCAGAGTATCTTAAAAAATTTACGCGTTTAGTAAACCGGGTAGACCCGCTGTTGGTATCCGATCATGCCTGTTTTACCTGGGGAAACATTAGCGATACGCCGGTTCATGCGGGCGATTTACTGCCCTTAAAGTTTGACCAGGCAACACTTACCGTACTTGCCAATAATATTGATCGCGTCCAGCAGGCGCTGGGTCGCCAACTGTTAATTGAAAATATCGTCAGTTACAAACAGTTTCCGGCCGGTGATTACAGCGAGGCGGAATTTCTCGCCACGGTTGCCGAAAAGACCGGCTGCGGGTTGCTGGTGGACCTCAATAATGTGTTGGTGAACTATCATAATTTTACCAACGGAAATGCGCTGCAACTGGCTCGTCAGTGGCTGCGGCACATACCTGCAAACGCGGTAAAAGAAATTCATTTAGCCGGCAGTTCGCCGGTAGCGCCGGGTATGTTAATTGTTGATGATCATGCCCAGCCGGTATCGAATGAATGCTGGCAATTGTTCGATGATGCCATGACGCGTTTCCCCGCTGCCGCCACATTGATTGAATGGGATAACGACCTGCCTTCCTGGCCCCGGTTAGTTTATGAAGCGGATAAAGCGCGCTGTCGTCAGGCTATGGCTGCGGAGCTAATGGCATGAGTGGAGTAAAAGCCAGGGCAATGGATTACCAGTCGCAGTTACTCAGTGATATTTATCGGGCTAAGTCAGCGCACGACGACAAGGGGCTGCAGATATACCAAAACAATTTGCACATGACTGCCATGCGCAGTTTGTCGGTGACCTATCCGGTACTGGAGCAGATGGTTGGCGAACAGGCAATGTTCGTCTTGTCGCATCGATTACTACAACGAGAGCTACCGGATAGCGGTGACTGGGCAGACTGGGGGCGGCAACTCCCCGAATTAATACACAACAGTGAGCTGTATGCCGAGCACCCGTACCTGGTTGATGTTACGCACTTTGAATGGGCATTTCACCAGGTGTCACGAAAGGCGTTTTATGCTTTGGATAGCGCTTCGCTGAATCGCTTAGCCGATGGCGCGCTGGAACAAACCTTCATTGCGTTACAACCCTCTCTGACCTGCTTGCGCAGCAGCTATCCGGTGCATGGGTTGTGGTTACTGCATCGCTCGAAAGCCGGGCAGGGAGGACCATCCAAACAACAACTGGAGGATGTGATGAACGAGCCGGAAACCGGATGCTATGTAATAGCACAAGGTGCGAAAAACACTCATGTCACACAAGTGAACGAAGAAGAGTTTAACTGGGTTCAGGGGATATCTGACGGCCTCAGTGTGGCGGCGTTGCTGGATGTGTTTCCTGCGTTTGATTTTGCAGCCTGGATTGCCAGTGCTATCCGGCATGACTGGATAACCCACTTAGAATAGATTTTTTGTCAGGGTGTCTCCCGCCATTTGCGGTGCTAGTTAGCACCGCTTTTTTTTGTCTTCTGGTTACACAAAGTTAAGTAGACATTTCTGTGCATTAAAATTAATTTTTGTTGGTGCGGATCTGGTAATAATTCAGTACGGACGGGCAATTTTTTTAGCACCTCATTTATACACTTTGCATCCTGTCAAAGGGCTATTTTTGAGGAATGCAAAGTGAAATATTGGGTAAGAATTTATCGCCGGGCAATGTTGCCTGTGGTCATGTTGATCAACCTTACAATGATCGGTTTTCCAGCAATGGCAGACTCCTTGTCGTTGGATTATATCCGCGGTGAGGGGGATGTAGAAGGAGTTAAACTGGCGTATCAGTTTTATGAACGATCCCTTGATGAGTATGTGAAAGACCTGCGGGTTTATGTGGAAACCAGCGTGAATTTCTGGGAGTACGGAACACCGCGCCAGCACGATACGAATTTTATTCTGGCGCTGTCGCCGGTATTACAAAAAACGTTTTGCTATTGCGGCAGTGGGCGGATTTTTGGTGAATTTGGTATTGGTATATCGCTGCTCGATGATACCCGTTTTGCAGGTAAAGATGTAAGCACTCACTATCAGTTTGAAGATCGCCTTGGTATTGGCTATCAGTTTGGTCGCGATGAGCAGTACCGGCTTGCGCTGCGTTATTTTCATTACTCCAACGGGGGTGTTAAAAAACCCAATCCCGGCCTCGATTTTATCAGTTTCTCTTTTGCTATGCGGTGGTAAGGCGCTTTGGTATCAAAGTGACGCGCATCTGTGGCCTTTGTGGGGCCTCATGTCATTAAGCTGGTATTCGTTATACCACCCACCTTATTAACCGGAGACGAAACATGAAAATCGAAGACGTTATGAGTCAGCTGCGTAGCTTTATCATCGCTACTGGCATCGCGTTACTGAGCGGCCTGGCTTACGCGCAAATTGCCGATGATCCGCCGCCGCCCGCGCCGGCGTTTACCTTCAACAGCCTTAGCGGCGAGCAGTTTGAAATGCCCGGCTATCAGCAACAAAAACCCACCTTACTGTATTTTTGGGCGACCTGGTGCCCCTACTGTAAAAAAGCGACGCCGCGTGTTGTTGCCCTGCATAATGATTACCGCGAGTTCATTAATGTGCTGGCTATTAATGTTGGTATCAATGACTCGGTTGCCCTTACTCAACAATACATTGAGGACTACGACATCACCTTTCCGGTGATGTTTGATCACGATAGCAGTGTGAGTGGGTCATATGGCGTGTTTGGCACGCCTGTCTTTGTGATTGTCTCTGACGATGGCGGCATCCTGTACCGCGGACATCGCTACCCCGATGGTTTAGAACGTGCACTGTCACTGTAACGGAGTCAGCTAATGCAACAATTTATCGCACTGCTGCGTGAACGCTCGCGTGAGCGAGTCTCCTTGAGTGTACTGTTTAGTGCACTCAAAACCGCATTAGTGGTGGGAACGGTGCTGACCACCATTAACCAGTTTGAGGCGGTGGTTTACGGTGAACTGCCCTTGCAAGTGGTGAAGGCCCTGCTTAGTTATAGCGTTCCTTTTATGGTATTTCTTTATGGTCGCCTCACGGCGCCGACCTTCCGTTCCACGCCGTAAACAGGCCTTTTAAAATACCAGCTTTTATGTATACTGGTCTGTGTATTTATAGGGGGGAGTTAATGACCGCAACACGCAAAAGTAAACGTGAGCACCTGGTAGAAACGGCACAACAGCTATTTTACCGTGAAGGTATTAAAGGTACAGGCATCGATACCGTGCTTGAGCATGCGGGCGTGGCAAAACGAACCTTGTATAACCACTTTAAATCAAAGGATGAACTCATCATTGCAACGTTGCAGCGACGCGATGAAGAGTTTATGGCAATGCTCAAAGCCGGTGTTAAAAAATATCGTGATCGCCAGCAGGGCGCTGCTGAGTTTGCCGGCGTACTGGCATTTTTTGATGCCATTGATGAGTGGACCACATCCAGCCAGTTCAGTGGTTGTATGTTCATTAATGCATCGGCAGAGTACCCTCGCCAGGACCACCCTATTCATGTGATTTGTGCCATGCACAAGCGCCTGGTGATCCAATACATTGAAGAACTGATGACCCCCCTTAAACTGGAAAATGCGCATGCCCTGGCAGTGCAGTTTGCTGTGTTAGCTGATGGTGCCATTGTTAATGCTCATACCACCAGTAATAGCAGCGCGGCGCAGGTTGCCAAACAGATTGCCTTGCAGTTACTTGAGCTCAATTGTCAGACATCTCACTAAGGGCGTTAGCTGGCGGGCCTGCCCGGATAAACCGGGCAATATTATCGTTTACTGACTGCAGTGCAACGCCGTGGGGTTGGCCTGGCGCTTAGGTTCGCGTTTGCCGCCGCTCAGCAGCTGCTAAACTTGGGTGGAAATCCCGCCAGGGTGTTAATGGGGGGGAGCTTTTGTTGCAGGTGCCAGGCCAGCTTCTGAGTATCAATATGGGGTGCCCGCGCGGCATCAATACATGCATTGTGTTGCTCGAGCTGCATATAAAACTGTGCAGCTTTTTTACCTTTAAGCTGTTGGCGTGTTTGCAGCGATAACCCGGCGAGTTTTTGCACCGACATGTCGCGGCTAAAACGGTTTACCTGACGGTAGCAAAAGTGCTCATCAACGTAGCGGTCGCTGCGTTCAATCAGCTTCTCCATAAGCGCAAATAACAATTCGTTGGTACTTGGAGTGGTCAGTATCAGGGTAAAGCTCGCGTCATGGCTTTCGGGCAATTCCGTCTGGGCCGATGCAGTGAGGGTTAAGTCGATTAAAATCTGTCCGCTGCGTCTGGTTTCGATGTTTACCATATTAACGGCACTATGATCGAACCTGATCTGCTGCAACAGTCTCTCACTGGCGCAGCGAAAGCTGTCGGTACTGTCGTGGTGTTGGCCGGTACCAAGCCTTACTGCCTGTGAAGCAATGAGTGGCAAGTCCTGATGGGTACTGAAGGGTGAGCTGTGTCGGCCGGTTATACATAGCTTAAAACGTTCGCGAACCTCATGTTCCCGTGCCTTTTTAATTGCCAGAAAGATAGTCTGAATTAACTCAGAGGTAGGAAAATGCCGCTCTACCCGCCATCGACGGCCATATACAATTTTCTTTTCCGACTGGGCTGTGCGCGGTTTGTAGGTATCATAACCAATGATACCGATTTGAATATATAGTCCCTGTGCGTCTTCTGCAGCCATGATCAAATAATCATCATCAAAATCACAGTCGAGTATGATCTGCTCCAGGGTTTGCCGGTTGTGAGCATAGGCCAGATAGTGTTGAGGGATGCAAACTGCGCCGTTGTCCAGGCGAACAACAGGCGCATTTTTAAGTGGCTGCTCACCGTTCAGAATGTCCCACTTCATGAGGTGATATACCTGTTAAACAGACGCGAGCGACGTGGAGGGTTGCTGGCGGCGTGCGATGAAATGATCAAACGACAATTTACCTGCGCCCCAGATGGTAACGTGAAGTAAAATAAGCCCCCAAATTACGTGACCGTACAAGGCCGCAGCAGGGATATCTTCGAGGCTGATAACGGCTACGATATTGACAATACCAAGGCCCAGCGCACTAATCCGACTGGTTATGCCCAAGGTTAACAATACCGGTAACAACAGCTCGCCAATGGTGGCAAGATAAGCCGCTAAAACAAACGGTAGCAGTGGAACATGGTATTCATATTCAAATAGGAACAGGGTGGTTTCCCAGTCATTTGTTTTGGTCAGGCCTGAGGCGAAAAATACCCAGGCGACATAGAGTCGTCCTGCCATCACGAGCAACGATTGCAGGGGCGAAAACAACTGGTCTGAAACGAGACTGAGTTTGGCAATATATTGTGTTAATGCATTCACGGTGTGATTCCTTAGATTAAGCAAAAAGTCTGGTGTCGTGCTGGTCAATTCCAGCACCGGTAATGTAAAACGATAGGCGCGGGCTGAAGAAACCAATCGTCCTGACTTTATATCTATTCGTTTGAATCCCCGGGCACAGAGCGTAACGGCTGATTGTTACCCTGCTCAGGTAGCTTTAGCCATTGTTTAGGCGATAACCCCAGCTTTTTACGGAATAGCCTGGCGAGTGCTGAACCATGTTCATAGCCGACCAAATTGGCGACTAAATTGACCGGTTTTTTATCTTTTAGCATGTCCTGGGCAATGGCGATGCGGATATCAGTGAGGTAATCATTGGGCGTGACGCCGACCACGGATTTAAAGGTTGCGGCAAAGCGCGAGCGGGACATGGCCGCGAGATCAGCCAGCGAGTCTACGGTCCAGTTCACTTCAGGTTTATTATGCATGGCACTAATCACTTTGGCCATCATCGGATGGGTCAGCGCCGCCAGTATGCCGCCTTTGGCCAGATCATTTTCAAGCACGTAGCGCAGTACCTGCAGCAGGAATATTTCGCTGAGCTTATCGATCATCACGCCTCGCGTAACGGAGCGGCTAAATGCTTCCTCAAACAGCCATTCAGCCGTGCGCCCGATGTAGATTTCCGCATCTAATGGCAGAGCCAGCAATGGCGGTAAGGCCTCCAGCAACAGTTTCTGATTAGCTGACTCCATGCTAATGGTTGCGCACACCATTTCTGCCCCGGCCGAATCCTGCGCCACAATGCGGTGCTCCAACGGACCCGGAATGAAAATCACTGACGGAGTGTCAATGACCTGTTTGGTGCCATTACGCATCAGTAACGTCAGGCAACCTGATTTAAGCAGGTGTAAATGTCCTTTTTGTTCGGATGAAAAAGACTGAATACCGCACAGCTTGCCACTAAAAAATACTTCGGCGGTAAGCGAGATACGCCTGATAATATCGGCTATGTTTTCCATATGTGTCCTAATTTTATGCTGCTGGAGACCTAGGCGTTCAGCACTGCTGAAGACTGACGTGCTTGCTGCAGCCATTGTCGTGGCGATACCCCGAGTTTTTTCTTAAATATGCGTACCAGCGCTGAGCCATGTTCGTAACCGACTTCGCTGGCAACAAAATTAACCGGCTTATCACTTTTCAACAGTTTCTGTGCGCGGGCCAGGCGAAGATCAGTGATGTAATCATTCGGTGTCTGGCCGACCAGGGATTTGAAACATTCGGCAAACTTAGACCGGGACATCGCGGCAATACTTGCAAGGCCGTTTAAAGTCCAGTGATAGCCAGGATCTGTGTGAATGGCGTCAATGACTTTACGCATTTGTGGGTGATTTATGGCGGCCAGTGCGCCCTCATGAAGACTGCCCTGCTCGGTGGCATGTCTGAGCATCTGCAACATAAAAATTTCACCAAGCTTGTTGATCATCAGCTCTTTACCAAAGCGTTGCTCAAACACCTCTTTAAACAGCCATTGCACTGTGCAGGACATGGAGCAACCAGGGTTTACCTGCAAATACATCATGTCAGGGAGCGCTTTGAGAATCATGGATGAATTATTCAGGCAAAAAGAGACGCTGGCACTAATGAGCGAAACCGGCGCGTCTCCCTTCGCTTCTAAACGGTGAGGTACAGCCGTAGGCAGCAACACAATCGACGGACGGTCGAGGAGCACTTCGCTGCCGCCTTGCTGAACAATTTTTACCGTGCCGGATTCAAGCATATGCAGGCGGCCACTGTTGTTAAAATGACGAACGCCACTAAATGAGCCGCTGTGATCAACGGTTGTGCTGAATACATGTTGGTTGAGTATTCCATTTAAGTTATTCATACCTTATCTCTCTTAACTCTCGATATGGTGTGCATAGCGATTGTAGGGTTGATGAGATAACCTCAAACGTCATGACCACTTAATGATGACGTGACCACTGTTACCTAAAGTATACAGACCTGTTTACTATTAATTTAAAAGTGCGTTACGCTTTTAAATGCTTCTAGCCTCTTTTATTAAGTAAACAGACTGGTTTTTTTGTGCTGGTAAAGCCCGGCTTCTTATAAGCCAAGCTCTGATAAGCCGGGATAATCGTCGGGCCTGCGTCCTAACGGCCAGGTGAAAAGGCGGTCCTTTTCGTTAATGGGCAAATCGTTGAGTGAGGCATAGCGGTTTACCATCAGGCCATGTTCGTTAAACTCCCAGTTCTCGTTGCCGTAAGAACGAAACCAGTTTGATGAGTCGTCGCGCCATTCGTAGGCATATCGCACCGCAATGCGATTGTCACTGAATGCCCAGAGTTCTTTGATCAGGCGATACTCCAGTTCCTTGGCCCACTTGCGTTGCAGAAACTGTCTGGCCTGTTCACGCCCCTGGGTAAATTCGGCACGGTTTCGCCAGCGCGCGTCAACGCTGTATGCCAGAGCTACCCGCTCGGCATCCCGAGAGTTCCAGCCGTCTTCGGCTAAACGTACTTTTTCGGTTGCGCTGGCAAAATCGAAGGGCGGCAGCGGCGGTCGTTGTTGTGGTGTAGTCATAAGTGTATTCCTTGCTGATAATTCAATTAAACCGGCATAACCAATGGCAAGTCAGCTTTGCTATGGGGGCCGGTGGCTGACTGATGTGCCAGGTTTGTGGCACGGATGCGCTGCACTTTGGTTAGCCCTGGTGCCTTTTGCTGTGCTGGCAAAATGCCTATTTTTAGAACGCTAAAAAACACATTGAACATAGCCTTGCTCCCCGCTGGTTGATGTCATTCATTAAGTGAACGAATTTGAACAATTGTTCACTGTAATATTAAAATACACAGAACTGTCTACTTTGCGCAAGGTGTTTTAGCGGTTTTTGGGTTAAAAATAGGTAAGTATTTGTTTAATTTATAAATATACTTATCTGTCTACTTTTGTGCGAAGAGGTAATGTGTAAGCACGGAGCAATAACGGGCGATTTAGTACAGCGAGTATTCAGACCCCGGCAAGTTGGACACCGGCGAACAACCACAGGGCATTTACCGTGCGACAGGCACCAAGCAGGGCGTTATTAGGGTAGGAAAAGGGACGACCGTGTCTAACTGACTGATTACTTTGAGTGATTTTCTTCACTGACGGTGGAGCTTGGCGAGAAACCGATAACGCGTTTGAACGCACGCGAAAAAGCCGCTTCTGACTCGTATCCACAAGACAGCGCCAACTCAATTAACGGTACTTTGCGATTACGTAGCTGATAATGTGCCAGTGTGAGTCGCCATTCGGTAAGGTAACTCTTAGCGCTTTTACCGACGAGTTCAGTAAACCGGGCAGCAAAAGCCGATCGTGACATACAGGCCACGCTGGCCAGACGCTCCACCGTCCAGCGCTTCTCAGGCTGTTGATGAATGGCCCGCAATGTTGCTCCTATGCGCTCATCGCGCATGGCGGCAAACCATCCTTCTTTGGCGAGAGGGGAATGATCCAACCAATGACGAATAAGCTGAATCATCAGTATTTCTGCCAGCCGGGTGATAATAGTTTCACTGCCCGGCACCAGGTTTTGCGCCTCACGCTTTATTAAATCCAGGGTCGACGTCAGCCAGGCCGCGTCACTGTATTCGTCCGGTTGCAGGTATAGGATATACGGCAGTTGCTCCAGTAAGTACTGACCGATTAATGGATCGAAAGACACCACGCCACATATTAATTTGGTTGTATCACCCGGACCGGGAATATCGAGGACTTCAAGGTTTGGCGATAAATGCCTGACGCCAGAATCAAAGAAGGGGATCGTACTGGCGTTAATACCGGACTTTATACAGTGCCCTTTACCATGGGGAATTAATACCAATGAACCTTCTGCCAGCGGAACCTGCTCATCATTATGCGTAATAACGCAGTGACCATTGGTCACGATATGCATCATCAGACGACCGGGCATAGCCGGTAACTCCAGGCCCCAGGGCGCCGACAGCGTTGAAAAACAATATAAACTGTTCAGTGGTTTTAGCTGCTCAATAAAGACTCCAAAGGGATCCTGGTTTTGTGGGAACCGTGGTTGAGAATCGTATGCTTTGGTCATAGTCAGTATGGCGTCTGGTCAGCGTTCAGGGTTGATAATTTTATAATATACGCGGACTTTCTGGCGAAAGTCTAATGCCTGACTCCAACTGTCACATACATTACTTCGATGTTTATTCCGGACGAACGGTCAGGTTATCCGGATTCCGGGATATGTTGCTGAAAGCGTCGCAGGTTTATCCTAGGGCGTGTTGACCTTTGCTGTGCATTTTTGCAGCAGTTTGTGCGTCATTTAGGCAAGGCGGGTGTTTGCAGGTCTAGTGGGCCTAAATCAAAAACACCCAACGCAGTATAAATGACGCACAAGCGCTGCCCGAAGGGGTCGTCATGAAAGCATTTTACTCTTTGTCACAGCCCTTTGACTTAGAACCACTAGGCCTGCAGGGCTGTTTCGCGATTAAAATGCTTTCATATAGACCAAAACTCGTACAGCAAAGGTCAACACGCCCTAATGATATGGAAGCAATTACTGCTGATTATTTAATATTCAGGAGTCACTATGACAACACATCATCAATTATCATGGCGCTATTTGGTGCTCGGGAAGCAGGGTAAAACAGGGCGGCGGGTGTGTCAGCAACTTGAGCGCCTCGGTGCCAGTGTCACGGGCGTATCGAGAACCACAATGCCGGCATTTCATTGGCAAGACAAAACTTTAGTCTGGCAAAACTTATTTGCCGGTTTTGACGCTATCTACATTACCTACCAACCCGATCTGGCGGTACCAATGGCTGCGCAAGACATTGCCAGGCTTACCATTGCTGCGCGTCAGGCGGGAGTTAAGCAACTGGTGCTACTGTCAGGGCGCGGCGAACCCGGCGCCCAGGAAGCTGAGCAGATCCTGGCTCAAAGCGGGCTGCATCACCATGTCATTCGAGCAAGCTGGTTTAATCAGAACTTTAGCGAAGGGTTTATTGCTGAAATGGTTGCTCGTGGCCAGGTAATGCTGCCACAGGGGCATATGCCCGAGCCGTTCATCGACGCCAACGATATTGCCGAAGCTGTGGTGCAGTGTCTGACTAACCCGGCTATAGAACCCGGAATTTACGAGGTTACCGGTCCGCAGTTACTCACGTTCAGTCGGTGCATCGAAATGATTGCGCAACAGCTGGGAAGGCCGGTTGGGTTTTGTGATGTTGAGGTCGACGATTTTTTAGCCGTGCTGAAGGAGCAGGGCGCAACCGACGATGTATTGTGGTTAATGAAAACACTATTCAGCGATGTGCTCGACGGACGCAATAACTACACCACCGACGTGTTGGAACAGCTGCTGGGAAGGCCCGCGACGACCTTTTCTGAGTACGTCAGTAAGGCTTTTGGTCAGCCGTTATCTGCTCTGCCAGCCAGCGTGGAGTAACCTCTCATGTATGAACTGCTATTAATAACGGCGGTAGTTACCATTGCTCTGATCGCAGGTGTGTACCTGGCTTTTTCCGTGATTGTGATGCCAGCGCTCAAACAGGTGGCCGACGAACAAGGCTCGGCAGTGATGCAGATTATTAACCGTGACATTTTAGGTTCAGTGTTTATGTGGTTGTTCTGGGGCTCATCCCTGCTCAGCATAATACTGCTGCTGATGTCACCGCAATGGTTTGTAAAAGTAGCCTGCGTGTTGTACCTGGCAGGCATGACGGGTGTCACCGCTGCTTTCAATGTGCCGCTCAATCAACAACTGGCTGGCGCTACTGCTCATACTCTGCCACTTATCTGGCGACGTTATTTAAAACGTTGGTGCTGGTGGAACCATTGTCGCGCGGTGATTAGCTCAGTGGTGTTCATAATTTTGGTGGTGGCGGGATAAGCGTCGCGGCTTTGCATATTGACGGGCCCGGCGCCCGGGAGCGATACAATGAAAAACTCTGAGTCAGTCTGGCGTATTTCGGCAATCATTTGTTTGGGGTTAATTTGCCTCTGGGTGGGTTGGTCCGACTGGACCTATACACGCCCTCAACTTGACAGGGCGCTATTGCAGCAAAGCATTCGCGATACGATTCGCTTTGCCATACAGTTTTCAGTGCAGTGGATGGTACCGCTCGCGTGTGCAGTGCTGATTGTTAAAAACGTGTTTAAAAGGTAGTCACAAATTCATCTTTTGAGGGGATAACAAGCAGATGAAAACTCTGGCCGCATGTTAGTGTTGGCGGTGTCTGCATCTCCGAATATTCCTCAACTGGGGAGGGGTGAGGCAGTTGCCGGGATTAGCGTCTGGTGGAGCTTCAACCCAACGAACTGTGCCGATAATGCTATTCCATAAGTAATGTAATATATATGTTAATTGTATCCCCTGGCTACTGTCGCTAATATCCGCGGTTGGTTGTAATAAAATGTGCACTACAATTAAGCGTAAAGCTAGCGTGGCGGTATCTGTCTGATGAGTGAAGTAAAGCAAGCTCCTGGTAAAATTAGTGTTGTAGAGTGGTTACTGGCTGTTTTAGCTTGTATATCTGTGGGGTTGCTACTCATCCCCAGCGATTTGATTAGCCGCAACAAAATGCTTTATGCCAAAGATTATCCTGCTCATCTCTACACTGATGCCAGCCAGGGCGGTCAAAGTGAAGCCAGTTGGGTTGATCAGAGCAATCTCAAATGGCAATGTCGCCTCGAAGATAAAACCCTATCTCCCTACTGTAGTATGCAATTGGACGTTGCTGGTTTTTCTGGCCAGGGGCTGGATCTCAGCGATTTTGAAAAAATGACAGTCTGGCTTAATTATTCCGGCAACGCGGAATTTGTTCGCATTTACCTGAGAAACCGCAACCCTAATTACTACCGCCCGGAAGACATTACCTCGACAAAATACAATGTGGTTGAAGTGCCTGTGGTTGAACTTGCCAGCGGGCTTACCATTGAGATGGATACCATTTTTGTTGCCGACTGGTGGTTAAGTTCACGCAAAATCCCCTTGAAATACGCCCATCCGGAGTTTAACGATATTATTTATATTGAGATCCAGACCGGCTCGCAGGTCAGGGATGGCACACATCAACTGCAGTTAGACCGGATAGAATGGAGTGGCGCCTGGATATCCCAGGCTGACTTGTACAAGTTGATTATTGTCGTGTGGATTGTGTGTATCTTCGCGATTTTATTATATCGAATCGTCAGGCTTAACATTCAGCTCAAGCACAATCAGCGGTATCAATCCGAGTTACAATCAATCAATGAACTACTTAACTTCAAGAACAAGAAGTTTGAGGACTTAGCCAATACTGACCAGCTAACCGGATTACTCAATCGTTTAGGCATTCGCGAAGCACTCTATCAGGGCCAGCATAAATGGAAGTCGGAACGACAGCCGTTCTCATTTATCCTTATTGATATCGATCATTTCAAGAAGTTAAATGATACCTTTGGTCATGACGCAGGTGACAGTGTACTGCAGGCTGTGGCTGAGACCTTATCAGGCAATATTCGGCGTACCGACTTCCTCGCCCGATGGGGCGGCGAAGAATTTTTACTGGTGTGCCCGAATACTACGCTTAAAGAAGCGGAAGTCGTTGCCGAACAGTTGCGTCAGAAAGTGGCAGCGATGGAGCATCCTGAGGTAGAGCCGATTACAGCCAGTTTTGGGGTTTCGTCGATGACCGAGCCCGATCTCAAGCTGTTATTTAAAAACGCAGACAATGCGCTTTATCAGGCCAAATCCGCCGGCCGGAATAAGGTCGTATGTAATATCTGATGCCGGGCTGACACTTGTTACTATCGCTTAAGAGCGATCGTTTTTAATTGATGGTTGGTATAAATTACACCGCAACAAGGTCAGTCAGCAGTGTTAACGCTCAGAATCATCGCCGTAATCGCCGCTTTAAATTGTACTGCCGTCGCTAATGCCAGCGACCGGCAGAGCTGTAGTGCTCCCGCCTACCAAAAATATATCGATGCACAATATGCCCGGATAGAAGCAAGAAGTCGCCGCGCACTGGTTACCTCGCGGCGCGATTATGAACGCAGTGTGGAGAATGGTGCCAATGTTTACCGGGTTATTGCTGATTTAAGCCGTCACCTTATTTACAGCGCCCAGTTTGAGCCTGCACAAACCGTTAATAAAAAGATTGCGCTCATTTTTGAACTTGGCAATACCCTAAGCAGAGCACAGCAAATAGCCGGGGAGGTGTTCGATAGTTTTAGCCGTGAATCGCACTCTGTTAGCATCGCGCAGGCCTGGCTTGCCTACCGCCAGGGTAAGCATGCGATGGCGTTTGAGAAACTGTTGAGCTCGATAGATATCACTGACTCAGCGGTTTTAAGCTCGTTTGGGCCAGATTTTAATCTTGTTCGCCAAATGTACCTTGATGGGCATGTCGCGCCCGTTGTTGCCTATATCAGAAAAACGCAGACATTCTGGAAGGGGCAACGTGCAGATGAACAACGTAACGTGTGGCTCAACATGATCAAAGCCGGTTGCCCACTTCAATTTGACTCCGTTGATGTAATAAAAGCGGCAGAACTGGGTATTTCAGTCACAACAAGTCATATAAAGCATTAATACGTAGGCCGTTGGTAGCTGTTTAAGACTGCATGGAAATCCAAGGCAAACTTATTCAGCCTGACCTTTAATATTAATCGGTGGAATGCGCGGCTTAATGACCGATGACTTGACTATCGATGTATTGGTTTCAGCGCAGTCGTGCAATGGCAGCATAACGTCATCGAGTTCAGCAATATCCCGTAACGCAAGCCGTGCAATATAGCAATCTTCACCGGTAACGCGGTCACAAAACATAAAACGGGGCCCTTCGCTGATCAATTTTTCAACTTTACGTAGCTGGCCACTGAGTGGTTTGATGCGCACCAGTGCTTCGATACTATAGCCCAGGGCGCGCAGGTTGAGGTTTACGCCAAAGCTATTAATTACCTGCGTGTTGATCAATGTTTTTATGCGCTCACCCACAGCGGGGCCAGAAATGCCAACCTGCTTGCCGATTTCGCTAAGGCTAAGGCGTGAATTGCGGTTAAGCACCTCCAGAATAGATTTGTCCAGATGATCTAATACTCTTGCCATATCACCGCTTCTTTTAATTCGTTAGCTAATTACTAAAAAATAGCATCAATCAAAATAACAATCGATGTATTTGCCTTTATATAACAGTGATTGTTGTTAGATCCCAATGCTATTATTTATAAAAGATGACACGGTGAGTAGTCGCCCTGAATAGTGCTGTAACGTTCAGGATTGCGCGGTGACAAAGCATATTTTACCGATAACAGATTAAAGGTTTGAGCAATGAATATACAAAAAATAGCGGCATTCAGTGATGGCGAAAAGGGCGGCAATCCGGCCGGTGTCGTGCTGCTTGATTCAGCCCTGGATGAGCAAACCATGGCCGCGGTCGCCGCTGAGGTCGGCTATTCAGAAACGGCGTTTGCTTACCCGCTTACCACCGCCGCCGATACATGGGGGGTACGTTATTTTTCGCCAGAATCTGAAGTGCCCTTTTGCGGTCATGCAACCATAGCCCTGGGGGCAGTACTGGGCAAGGACGTCGGTATTGGCCAGTATAAGCTTGAGATCAATGATGCCAGTATTGGTGTGGTAGCGAAGCAACACGCCAATGGCATTGCTGCTGAACTCACATCGCCAGCGACGAAAAGCCGCTCTGTAACGCAACAGGAGCTGACATCCGTGTTAACACTGTTCGCATTGCAGCCAGACGATTTAGATGAGCGACTGGCACCGGCTTGGATCCATGGCGGGTCGAACCATATCGTACTGGTGCTAAAGTCGAGACAAACGCTGGCGCAAATGCGTTACGACTTGGCTGCTGGAAAAGCGCTTATGGCTGAGCTTGGGTTGGTAACCATCATGCTGGTGGTTATTGAACACGACACCCTGTTTATTGCCCGCAATGCCTTTGCCTCAGGCGGAGTGTTGGAAGATCCTGCAACCGGCGCTGCTGCGGCGGCATTTGCCGGCTATCTGCGTGATCAGCACTGGCCGCATACTGGCAGCTTTACTATAAAACAAGGTGAAGATATGGGCGCGCCATCGTTAATTTATGTTGCCTTAACAGATGAACCGGGTAGCCCTGTCTCGATCTCCGGTTCGACCAGAGCCTTAGTTTAGCCCTCTAAGGCCACAGGTATTATAACAAGCCTTCAGAGCAGGCAATGACTAACTATTGACCAACCGTGTTGGCTGCCCTGGCGAATTGCTGCAAAAATGACGAATAGGCAGGCATGGCTTTAGCGGTGCTGTTTATATGTGCAGTGACTTTTTCAACCAGCGGTAAAATAGTACTGTCAGGATCGTTCGCCAGCGCAATACTGGTGCTGGCCGGTACAATGCCTTTTCCGCACAATAAACAAAACCATTGCCAGCGAGACACGGCATCGGTTTCCATGACCGGTAGTCGCGCACAGTCGGCGAATAACTGCTCCGCCATTACTGGCGGATTGCCTGGCATTAATGCCTGATTAAACGTGCCAAGCTCATCACTATAACGCTGCATATGCGTGTTGTAGGCGGCAGCATTTGCCGGTGCGGCGGCCTGCGCCGGCCATTGCTGAAGCAGTTGTTCGAGACTGGCAACTAAAAAGGTGGTGGGCGGTACAACCGCTGTTAGCGCGGGCAAGTCAATGGTAACGGTATTGTGTTGCCATGTGGCAGACAGCCTTGATAACGGCATGCTGTTGAGCCGGTAGCGAAATTCGTGGTGACCCAGCCATAGCCTTTTTTCGAGCGCCTCTTCGTGCATTAATAATGTTGTGACAGGCTGGGGGGGCGTTGCCGTAAAGGATGCCGGGGTGACCTGTCGCGGCGGCGCGGATGAGTCGGTCAGGTTTATCCACAAATCAATGGTTGGAGCTGAATCTGACTGACGCAAACTGCTCAATTCTATGTCAGCGGCGTTATGCTGATTGACGCCCTGCGCCTTGTTATAGTTTGTAAGTAGTTCGCAGAGTTTGCTGGCATCGCACTGCACGGTGAATTTCATGCTGTCGGCCCATTGCTGCTGCTGGCGCGAGGCGAGATTAAAATGGCCCAACCGGGCTGCCTGTCCGGCAATCGAGAAGTCACTCACCGGACGAGCTGGCTGTTGGGCTTTGAGGCGCAAAACGCCGTGTTCAAATTCGTGTTGATTGGCATTGAGCCCCCACAGGGCTGCACCAATAAAACCATCATCAGCTAACCAGTCGCAGTGCACGCCCCAGCTAAAGCCGCCATTACAGCGAGACAACCACTCAAGGGGCGAACTTTTTAACTGCTGGCAAAGTTTAAGTAGTGTGTCGTCCCATTCACATACCGTGACTGATGAGTCGGCCTGCGTATTAAACGCGTGCACCTGAACACCACTATCTCTTAAATGGCAGTGTAATAGCGCTGCACTCACCTGCAATGCCAGACCATGACCATAAATTCCAACATGGCGAATTGTCATTTGTTATTTGCCCCGTAAAGACTGCGCGACGCTGCCGGGTAGTGCGCGGCGCCATTTTTGGTCACATCAATAGCGTGTTGGTGGGTAGGCATGCTGGCTACCCAATCGTCCAGCTGCGACGCGTCGCGATTCAAACGCTGCGCAATAGCGCCAGACTCTATATGACTAATACGCGGGCTAACCGCTTGTGGCTGCAGGCCTTGTCCCAGGGCCAGGGTTGTCCACGACACCGGCATAAACAAGCCTTGTCGATAGGCATTAAAGTGGCCTGATTCCCTAAACTGTGCGAGCCGCGCTTGCAAAGAATCGGGTAACTCAATGGCTGACATGGCTTGCCAGAACGGCTCTGGCCGCTGATTTTGATAATAATGAAAAATCAGGAAATCGCGTACGCGCTCGTACTCGGTATCGATGTAGTGATTAAAGGCTTCCCTGGCACCCTGACATTGCTCTGTCGCCGGAAAGTACTCAATGAGTTTTTCGATGGCGGCCTGCACCAGGTAGAGGCTGGTTGACTCCAGTGGCTCCAGGAAGCCACTGGATAAACCAATTGCCACACAGTTATGCAGCCAGCTTTTTTTACGTTTACCCGTAACAAATCGCAACTGGCGGGGCATATCGGCACTGTCACCAATAGCGCCAAGGAGTTGCTCACTGGCCTGCTCGTCGGATAACCACTGACTGGCATACACAATGCCATTACCCGTGCGGTGCTGTAATGGAATTTGCCAGCGCCAGCCAGCTTGATGAGCTGCTGACAGGGTGTAAGAGGGAGGATTGTCGATAGCATCTGACGCGGCAGCCTGAGCACTGTCGCAGGGTAGCCAATGTTGCCAGTTTTCGTAACCGCTGGCCAGCGTCTGCTCAATCAGACGGCCGCGAAAGCCGCTGCAATCGATAAATAAATCGCCATGCAATGACTGCCCATTGTCGAGTAACAGCGACGCGATATCGCCACTTGGATGCTGCACAACATCGGTGACCCTGGCGTCAATAAAGCTAACGCCGCGGGCTAAGCTGTAGCGTTTGAGATACGCTGCGTAGAGGCTGGCATCAATATGAAATGCATAGCCGAAATGACTGCGGGCATCGCCGGTATTATCCTGTGGGTAGTTAAAACGGTGAGCGCGGGCGGCCAGTGCAGCGATATTGTAGTTGTCATAATGACCAAGTTTTGCAGCGCCGCCGGCACGCAAGTAATAATGATGAAATTCGACGTCGTTAATCACTTCGCCGCTGTAGCCAAATCCATGACAATAATCGCTGTCTGATTTGCCCCAGCCTTTAAACCGAATAGCCAGTTTATAGGTGGCGCCGACTTCTTTTATAAACGTGTTTTCGTCGATCCCAAGTAGCTCATTAAACTGGCGGATGTGCGGAATTGTGGCTTCACCCACGCCCACAGTGCCGATCTCGGCAGACGCGATTAACGTGATATTGTAGTGTCGCGCAGGAATAAATTTCGCCATTGCCGCAGCGGTCATCCAACCGGCGGTGCCGCCGCCCAGAATGACGATGTTACGTTTTGTGGTCACTACCGGATACCTGTGGTTGTTTTTCTGTGCCACGGGCAAAGACATAACATGTGATTACCCTTAGCTAAATTAACATTAATATTACATTTTGCCAGATAACGCTACCCGATGGGCCGGTAAATGCATTATTGTTTTTAGTAATTGAATAATTTTTTAACACGCCTAAAGGCCCGTAAATTTGCGCCTTACAAGTGAACCTTATCGTCCGATAACAGGTATTGATAGGGGTGGTGGCTCGTAGAGAGCAATATTCAGGAGACTTAGATGTGGTGCGCTGACTGCGAAACAATTGACGATTATTTTTTTAATACAACCTGGTTCTGGTTTTTTATGCCGACCACAGAGTCCGTGACTAAGCTGACGGACATGTGTAAATCATGTGGCTACAGTGCTGAAGTGACTTCCAGTCACTGTGTACGAGTGAAGGTTGCGTTAAGTGATATCAAATCATTTCTTACCCAATTAAATGGTTGTCTGGACGGGCCTGAGTTTGGGCAGGCAAAAGTGACGACAACCGACGAAGACAGCCTTTCTTCAATGGCGGCGATTGGTCGTATGACAACGGCGGAAATCCTGACCCGGCGCTTTCAGGCTAAATGGCTGGTAGATGCCATCCAGAAACATCGCTACGAAAGCTGGTTTCAACCCATTGTGCATGCCAGTGGGGACTTAGATTCGCCATCGGTGTTTGCCCATGAGTCGTTGTTTCGTATTTTTGACGAGAGTGAAACAATGATCCCGCCGGCGTTTGCTTTTTCGCTGGCGGAGCAGGGCGAGTTACTCTTTGCCCTGGATCTCACCGCCCGACGTTCAGCTGTTGAGTATTTTTCCAGAGCGCGACTCGATGGCAAAGTCTTTATAAACTTCAACCCATCGAGTATTTACGATCCTGCCTATTGCCTGCGGGCCACGGCATCGGCAATTTACGATCTGGGATTAAAACCGTCAGATGTGGTGTTTGAGATTGTCGAAACGCACAAAGCCAGCGACATGAACCACCTCAAAGGGATCCTCTCTTTTTATCGTAACAGTGGTTTTGGTGTGGCAATCGATGATATTGGATCGGGCTGGTCTGGTTTAAATCTACTTGAGCAGTTACGGCCTGATTACATTAAAATCGATATGGAGCTGATTACTGGCATCGATCGTAATCCTTACAAGCAAAATATCGTCGAACACCTGATAGAAATCGCCCGCCATAATCGTATTAAAGTGATTGCGGAAGGCATTGAAACCCGCCAGGAAGCAACACTGCTGCAGGCGCTCGGTGCTGACTACCTGCAAGGGTATTATTTCGCAAAACCCAAACCGTTCAGCGACCGGGTGACGGATGCCGAGCGCTCTGAGATTGAGCAGTCGGTTAAGTCGATTGGTGTGAAGCTCGGCGTTTAGTCGTTGTTGTAAAACTGGCTGCGATAAATTGCCGATAGCTTAACTGAATCAACAGGAGATGCGCGACATCTCCTGTTGGACTTCTTTGCTGATAGCCGATAACCCTTCCAACAATATACCAGCATAAAAATGACAAGTAAGCTTTACTTTATGTCATATTTGGCTATATTGTGTAAAGTGTGTTTTACTTTATGGGTGGTTTTATAGACATGAAAATAACTAACAAAACGCCGTGGAGAGAGCAGAACCGGGTAAATCGAAATCGCCTGGCGCTCTGGACCTTACTATGGTTGGTGTCGCTGGCCGCGGTTTATTTCGGCCATCGTTATGTGTGGCAGCAACAGTCAGTAGTAACCGGGCTGATGGTAATGGTTAATATCGTTATTGGCTTTGTCATGATTTGGGCGAACAAAACCATGCTGAACGGCCTTGATGAACTGGAACAGAAAATACAGCTGGCAGCGATGGGGTTGTCACTGGGCACCGGCCTGGTGCTGGGCTTCGCCTATTCTGCCCTCTCTGACACCGGTTTGATCAGCTTCGAGGCGCAAATACCTCACCTGGCGGTATTAATGTCGCTCACTTATCTGGCTGGCACGTTTATCGGGGTGAGAAAATACCAATGAAAAATCGCTTGAAGGTACTGCGAGCTGAGCGGGACTGGACTCAGGCTGACCTGGCTAACCGGCTGGATGTGTCACGACAAACCGTCAATGCGATCGAAAAAGGTAAGTTTGATCCGAGTTTGCCGCTGGCGTTTAAGGCATCGCGTTTGTTTAATTTGAGTATAGAAGAGATATTTCAGGACGACTCAACGTCGTCCGCTGAATAACAGGGGAAAAATAATGAAGAAGTTGGTTAACAATGAATCCCGGACGCAACTGTTGCTTGCTTTGACGTTTGCCGCCTTGATGCTACTGGTGAGCTGCCTGGTGGGTGACCATGAAAATGCCAACACAGTATTGTTAATGCTGATTGGTGCCTACGCCATGGTTATGCACTTACCCGGGATCCGAGCGGGTGATTGCACTGGCAAAACGCAGGGTGACGATGCTTAAACGCCGCTGTAAAGGCAATGGCAGGCTGCCATGTTGTCTGCCTAAGCCCCGACAGGGTAAATAACCAGAATATCCCATAGCAGTTATAGCTGCCTGAGAGTTAAGTATTTTCGTATTTAACTGGCGTTCACCGGGCGTTGCATACAGACATTTTTTGGACGACAACCACGCATAAATCGAAATATCGACTACCCTTACACTACAAATGTCATAGTAGTGAATAAGGATATTTATGCGGACAATATCGAAAGGTTTGGTCTCGCTCAGAGATAATGCTGCGCAAGGCGCAAAGAACCAGAACACTGACGAACAAAGTTGCGGTAAGTGTTACTTGGTTCGTGGTGGTTTATCCACCGATACATCAGATTGTAAAGAATGTTTTTCGGGTACTTCAGCTCGCCCTGATACACTAATATTACCGCGCGTGTGGACCGGCATAAATGCCCGTTCGGTGCTGTTGGCAGTAGAAGATCTCTACATCCAGCCCACGCCGGAAAACAGAATCAATATCGACCTCTCGCGTGTTGAGTATATTGATTCGTCTGGGCTTGGCGCGCTGGTGGGGATTCGTAAAACGATTGCCAAAAAACAAATGACAGTAAGGTTGATTAACGTCGATAAGCATATCCAAGGGCTGTTAGAAACGGCGAATTTCGACCGTTTGTTTGAGATAAACTGAGGCATTGGGCCTTATAGTTAGCTCAGGGTATGGCGTAAAAGCCAAAATGCCCTGCAAAGCAGGGCAAACGGTCATACATAAAATGTATTTTATGCACTTACCAGACGCGTTTTTTGTGCCCCAGTAAAGCGTAATAGCCGATAAAGAGATAGCAAGGCAACATAATCACGTAGGCAAACTGCGATGACATCAGGTCGGATAAGCCACCATAGGTCAGTGGTAATATAGCGCCGCCTGCAATCCCCATGATTAGCACTGCCGAACCTTGTGGCGTGAACTTGCCCAGACCATCAAGAGCGAGTGGCCACAGCGTTGGCCATACCATGGCGTTAGCTAACCCCAGCAGCGCTATCATGGTGACGGTATCCGGTAACACCGGTAAACCACTCCAACCCCACAATACACTGGCAATGGCTGTTGTATCGTTGGCGCCGAACATAATAAACAGCGTGAGTATTAATCCCAGCGTCGCCGAGCCCGCCAGTGCTTGCGGTTGTGTAATAAAACGGGGAATACATATAAGGCCAAGAAAATAGCCAATTACCATTGCTGTCATGGTGTAAGAGGTTAATGAGGTGGCGTTGTCCAGCCCCAGCGACGACCCATACAAACCTATAGTGTCACCAGCGATAACTTCGACACCGACATAACAAAACAAGGCCACCGCGCCTAAAATAAGGTGAGGAAACTGCATAATAGTGCCGGAGACTTTATCGGCAGGGGTGTTGTTGTCGGTAAACTTAATATCCGGCAGATTGATTTTTGCAAGGCCCGCTGCCAGCACTGCCAGCGCAATGGCCATGCCAATATAAGGCTGGATAAGCTGGTTAGACATTTGTTTTAGCTGTTCAAGACGCTCCGCTTCAGGCAACGCAGCCAACGAAAGTTGGTTAACATTGCTAAAATCGCCCAGTACTAATGCGGTAAATAATAACGGGGCAAGCACGCCGGCAAACTTATTAAGCAATCCCATAAACGCAATACGTGCAGCGGCACTCTCCTGCGCCCCCAGATGCACAATGAAGGGGTTCGAAGCGGTTTGCAAAATAGTCAGTCCGGAGCCAACTACAAATTGGGCGAACAAGAATATGGCAAAGGTTTTTGACAACGCCGCGGGAACAAATAGTAAGCAACCGGCGGCAATGAGCAGTAAGCCCAGAACCATGCCTTTTTTGTAGCCCGTTTTCTCAAGAATACGGGCCATAGGCAGCGCCATAACCACATAGGCAACATAAAAGCAGAAGGCGATAAATAACGCTTCAATCTCGCTTAATTCACAAACCATCTGTAAAAAAGGGATAAGCGCGCCGTTCAGCCAGGTAACAAATCCGAAGATAAAAAATAGCAGGCCAATGGTCAGTATAGGCATCAGACTTTGCAGGCCTGTGCGAGGTATGGTTGCAGTATTCACTGTGCGTCTCCGGTTGCCAGTGACACGGGTTTACCGTGTAACCAGATGGTGTTGATATTGAGTTGATCATCGAGCAGCAGCATATTGGCGCATTGGCCAGTAGCAATGCTGCCATGGGTTTGACCTAACGATAAAAATTCTGCGGGGGTTTGACTTGCCATAGTGCAGCTATCGGGCAGTGACACGCCAAGATCGCGATGGCAATTAAGTACCGCCTGATGCATATCCAAACACGAGCCAGCCAGTGTACCATCCGGTGTCATCAGTTTATTACCGTGGCGCTCAATAACGGTATCAAAGAAAGCCAGGCTGTTTAATTCACTGCCAACGTGCGCCATAGCGTCGGTGACCAGCATAATACGCTGTGCTGATTTAACCTTGATTGCCAGTGCGGCACTGCATGGATGCACGTGGTGATGGTCAACAATCAGACCACAATAGGCAGCGTCATCGTATAAGGCTGCACCCACCATGCCCGGCGCCCGCGACTGTAATGCTGACATGGCGTTAAACAAGTGGGTAAACCCGGTCGCACCCGCCTGCAGGGCTGCCTGGGTTTGCTCAGCGGTGGCGTTACTGTGGCCGAGCGCAACGATAACGCCCTCGGCCGTTAACTCGCGAATAAAGCCGGGCGCTACATTGTCAGGGGCTACGGTGACCAACACTTTGCCCAGATCCTGACGGGTCAGAATGGCAAGTTCGGAATCTTTTGGGCGGCGAATAAAGCCGGCATCGTGAACGCCTTTTTTGCTGACATTTAAAAACGGACCTTCAAAATGCACGCCGACAATGGTCGGGTGGTTGTCAGCAATCACCTCGCTGATGGCATCGGCAGCCTGGTGCATCGCTGCCTCTCCGTCGGTAATCAGAGTTGGCAACATGGAGGTGGTACCAAATTGTAAATGTGCGTTTGCCAGGGTATTGAGGCTGGCAGCATTGAGGTTTTGGTTAAATAAAATACCACCACCGCCATTAACCTGCGTATCAATAAAGCCAGGCACCAGCGTTCCGGGCAACGGGTTGTCAGCGCTGTTGGCCTCAACCGCGGTAATTTTGCCATCGCTTAGCGTTATAGTGGCATTGTCAATGACACCGTCTGGCGTCAGGACACGCTGAACACTGATATTCATTTATACTGTTTCCGTTACTTTGTTAAGACCTGGAGGCGAATCGGGGTCCAGCCCCATACTGACAGCAACCTGCTCTATATCAAGGTAAAAACGTTGCATTAGCAGTAAAGGTAACACTCTGGGATGGAGTTTATAATCGCCACAGTTTAAATTAACCAGGCGGGCGCCACGTCGTTTAACATCTTCAATCATGGCGTTATGGTATTTTTCTGACTCATCGGGTATCGCTAAGTCAACAATTGAAAGTGGCTTTTCGGCCAGGGTTACCGGCCCGTGAATAAATTCAGCGCTGCTGAAGGATTCAGCATGGATACCCAGTACCTCTTTTAATTTGAGGGCGACCTCTCTGGCAATGGCATAGCCAAATGCCCGGCCCAGCACAATACAATTTTGCACATTGGCCAAATATTCGAGGGTTAGTTGTGGTGGTTGCTCGCAGACATCTTCCATGGCGCCGGGCAGTGCTTTTAACGATGCTTCGAGTGCTTCATTGCCAGACCATACCGCACAGAGCTGGAGCAGGGCTGATAAGCTGGCCAGATAACTTTTGGTGGCTGCAACGGCCTGCTCTTTGCCGGCGCGGATCGGGATGAAACTATCGCAAGTCTCTGCCAGTGGCGACGTAGCATCATTTACCAGTGCCACAGTATAGGCTCCGCCTTGCTTGGCAACTTTGGCCTGATTGAGGATATCCGGGCTGCGGCCCGACTGGGAAATAACAATCACCAGCGCATTGGATAAATTCAGTTGCTGATTAAATATACCCGACACCGAAGGCGCTGCCGCGCATACCGGAATGCCTAACTCTACTTCAAATAAATACTTGGCAAATACACCAGCATGGTCTGAAGAACCTCGGGCAATAATCATGATCATCGACGGTTTAATTTTTTGCAGGGTCTCAACTAAACTGGCACAAACCGGTCGGTTTTCAACTAATTGGTTGGCAATAACTTCGGCTGACTGGCGAGCCTCTTTAGCCATAATACTAATCGTCATTATAATTCTCCTGCTGTTATAGCTTGCTTGGCGAGCAAAATAGCGCCTTGTTCGGGTATGAGTGCACAGGGGGTAATTCGCGCCTGTACTGCCTCACTCAGGCGCGGACCATAAAGTTCGGTAAGGCCGCCAATCAGGCATAAATTCATATCTTGTTGACAGAGTGCTTTATCTGCCAGTGCTTGTAAGTATCGAAGACCTTCATTAAATAAACCGACGACGGCCTCATTGCGACTGTTGTAAAGTGGCAACAAAGCGGGCACGATGGCGGCATAGTCGTTCGAGTTAAAACCCGCACACGCCTGCACGATTTCCTGGGAATGAGTGGATTTGAAATGCCCCGCAACCGCATCGAAAAGTGCGTCTTTGGGCGCCAGGTCGTCGTAGCCTAACAGGGTGAGTTTGACAGCTTGCAAGCCAAGCCATGCACCGCTGGCTTTATCGCCGATAGGAAAGCCATGGCCGCCAAAGTCAGTAAATATGCCATTGGCAAACTGAGTGGCAGAGGATCCCGTGCCGCAAACGATCACGGCGCCCTCTTTACCGGCATGCGCACCAGCACACGCGGCGTGTAAGTCGCTGACAACAAACACCGCTTTAAAAGGCCAGTTTCGCTTTACAAATGCCTGTTGCGCCACGTTAACATTGGCTCCGGCGAGTCCGGCACACAAGATGACTTGCGACGGGCTTATCGCAAGCTCTGCCGCGTTGAGTGCCTTATTGACGGCATCAATAATTGACGCCTCGGCGATTTCAGCACTGCGTATAATATTCGCCGGACCGCTCTGCGCCGCAGCCAACAGATTACCGTCCTGGTCCTCGAGGCGAGCCCGGCATCGGCTCCCCCCGCCATCAATACCGATGAAATAGGTGTCTTTACTCATTTTTTATTTACTCAAAGTGCGTGGTTGGACGCTTGCACAACCAAACAGAAATTAATCGTTAGTATTACCCTGAAGTAGCGGTTTTTCGCTGCGAAGACATGATTGTATGTTCGTCATATTTTCCCGTCTCTGCTGCATTCCAGCCTGGGGTTGAGTAACAACTGTCGTTATCCCGGCTGATTTATATAAACGCTGACGTGCCATCATTTTTTGGCTATTGCATCACTGAAGCACTTGCTATCAGAATGCTATGACAGCGTTGTCATAATAATTAAAATAAAATAACAACAGCATAATTTTGACATTACAAGTCTGATGACAGCGTTGTCATTAAATGGTAACCTACAGCAAGAAATTACCCTTTGCAAATGCAATTTTTTAACGGTATTAATTTTTGTTTTTTAAGCTTTTGAAAAATATAATTAAAATCGGGTTTAAAATAATATGGAGGCATCGTGTCTGCCACAATAAAAAGTGTCGCTGAGTATGCTGGTGTATCTATTAAGACCGTATCACGTGTGATCAATAACGAGGGAACGGTAAAACAGGACACGTTGGTCAAAGTGCAAAACGCCATTGCTGCGCTGAACTACAAACCAAACAAAGCGGCGCGTGATTTAGCAGGGCGAGACAACTACGTTTTAGGGTATGTTTATGATAACCCCAATGCGTATTACATTCTGGCCATGCAAAACGGTATTCTCGATGAATGTCGGGCCTGCGGCTATGAGTTGCTGATCCATCCCTGTGATGCCAATAGCCACAGCATTATTGACGAGTTACTCGCGATGGTGGAAAGTGCCCGGTTGGCGGGAGTGATTTTGTCGCCTCCTTTGTCAGAAATGCCTGACATACTCAGTGCGCTGGATGAGAAGGGCATTTTGTATGTGCGTATAATGTCGGGAGAGGAAGCTCTCGGCACTAAGCATCCCTGCGTACTGGTAAACGACTTTCGCGCTGCGTTTGCGATCACCGAACACCTGATTAAACAAGGGCATCGGGACATTGCGTTTATTGCGGGTGAACAGAAGCATAATTCGACACGGGAACGCCAGCGCGGTTATTTAAGTGCGCTGCAGACCTATGGTATTGACGTCCAGCATGCGCATATGTTGCAAGGAACCTATTCCTTTGGCACGGGCGTTGAAAAAATTAAGCAACTTCTCGCTCAGTCAGACAGACCTACAGCGGTATTTGCCTGTAATGATGAAATCGCCGCGGGGGCCTTATTTGGTGCCCGTATGGAAGGGGTTGATGTGCCGAGTCAACTGGCTATCGCCGGTTTCGAAAACAGCCCCTTCTCACGGCAAACCTTTCCACCTTTAACGACGGCATCGCAGCCCACCGCGCAAATAGCCCAACAAGCCACTGCGTCGCTCATCCAGTCGCTGCAAAGCCGACGCCGTGGAGGCAATACGCAAGTTGGCGCTTCACATGTATTTGTACCTGAACTCGTGGTACGTGAGTCTACGAGCCGGTAATTAATGATTCAAACCAGCCATGCCCCATGGTTATTGTTGGCGATGGCAAGCTGGAGGGGGCACGCGGCTTACCTTGCTAAACAGTGGCGCCACTACTACCGCAGCCAACACCGCAATAAAAGTAAGCAAGATCATCAGCGGTGAACCTTTGGTCGTGTCAGCTCCGGTGTTTATCGAAATTAAAAACGCGAACTGCCTGAGTATGGCAAAGTCTATCCTTAAAATTACAAAAACAGCACTGAACGACATTATGAATTATCGATTCTGGATAGCGTGCATCACATTGATGTGTAGTCTCTCGTTACATGCCGACGAAAAGCCACTGGCGCTGGCAACGAATAGCGCAAATAAGACTGTGCTCAATCATATACCGTTTATTGCCGGCGAAGTCGCCATTGATGGCAAAGCAAACGAAGCTCAGTGGCAGCATGCGCAGGTTATTACCCTAGATTATGTTACGCGGCCGTATATTAATACTGCTGCGCCGGTTAAAACGGAAGTCCGTATATTCGAAAACGGCGAAACCTTGTTTATCGTCTTTATCGCCAGCGATCCTGAACCTGAAAACATTCGCGCCTTCTTTCGCGATCGTGACCAGGTCTGGAGTGATGATCTGGTGGGGTTAAAGCTTGATACCTTTAATAATGGCCGTTTGGCATACCAGTTTTTTGCCAATCCATTAGGTGTGCAGACAGATGCCGTCGAAAATGAAATGACCGGCAATGAAAGTGATAGTTGGAATGCGATATGGGAGTCAGCAGGAGCGATCAACACACAAGGATATATTGTTGAAATGGCCATCCCGTTAAGGGTGATGAATTTTAAAGAAGGTGAACGCAATAAAATATGGGGCGCAGAGTTTGTGCGCTTTTACCCGCGCGAAGAACGTCTGCGAATCGCCAATATTCCCCTTGACCGAGACAATGCCTGTGCCTTGTGTCAATTAGGGCAGGTCGCGGGGTTTGAACAAGCCACTCAGGGGCGTAACTTAGCCCTGGTACCAACCCTGGTGCTAGGGAAAGGGCGTGAGCGTGATCCCTTCAGCAGCAGTAGCTGGCAGGATTATGAGGTGACAGAGCCGGGGTTGGACATTAAATGGGGCATTACTCCGGAGATGTCGTTGCAGGCAACGCTGAACCCGGACTTCTCTCAGGTGGAAGCCGATGATGCGCAGGTCAGTATTAATAATACGTTCGCGCTGTTTTTCTCAGAAAGACGGCCTTTCTTCGTCGAAAATGCCGATTACTTTTCCTCCAATCAAAATTTAGTTTATACCCGCAATATTGGCGCTCCCGACTACGGGGTAAAGCTTACAGGCCAAACCGGCAAACATACCTTTGGTGTATTTCTGGCCGATGATGCCAATACCACTTTTCTGATACCGGGTAACCTTGGTTCGGGTGTTGCCGTTATTGACGACGAGTCGATTAATGGTGCACTGCGCTATCGATTTGATTATAACAATGACTTTTCAGTTGGCACGGTTACAACACTTCGCCAGTCCGGCGATTATCATAACCATGTGAATGCTATTGACGTGAAATACCGGCTTACTCAGCAAGATACTATTCGTGCTCAGTATGTTAGCTCTGATACACAATACCCCGAGGGGCTCGTTGACAAATTCTGTGCTGACGACTGCAGTAAACCTGGCGACTATTCAGAAACTGCATTGCGGGTGCAGAAAAACGGCAGTTTTACCGGTAGCGCCTGGCGGCTAAACTATCGCCATGAAGTCCGTGACTGGTACTTCCGCGCTGATCACTACGCTAACGACAAAGATTTTCGCGCCGATCTCGGCTTTGAAACCAAGGCTGATTATCATAAAAGCGTACTGGGAACCGGCTACTATTGGTGGAACGAAAATAGCTGGTGGAACCGAATCCGTCTTAACGGTGACTGGGATATTACCCATAATGACGAGGGCGAATTGATCGAGCGCGAAGTGGAAGCTTATGCAAGTATTCGGGGGCGCTGGCAGTCTTTTGTGGAGATTGGCGCAGTCAGGCGTGAGCGCGTTGGGTTACGTCATGATGCCAGCCAACTAACCATTACCGGCAATACCGATCGTTTTGAAGAAACCTCTGGCAGTGTTTACGTGGAAGCCCGCCCTAATCCAACCTGGTTTTTTAGTACGTTTGTGCGCCGTGGTGATCAAGTTGATTTTGCCAATAATCGCTTAGGCGAGCAGACTTTCTTAGAGTCGCGCCTGGATGTGAACATTGGTAAGCATGCCCAATTGCGGGTTAAGCACATATACAGTGACCTTGATGTTGCAGATAAGGCGCTCTTTACCGCCCGGATCTCGGATATTCGTTTAACTTATCAGCTCGACGCCCGTCAGTTTGTGCGTTTTATTGGTATTTATAACAATACCAGCCGGAATCGAGACAATTATACGTTTGCTGTGACTCCACAAACCCGTTCACTTGGCGGCCAGTTGCTGTACTCGTATAAGCTCAACCCGCTTACCCGCTTCTTTATTGGTGTCGCCAGTGCAGCGTCAGAAGAAGAGCCCCTCGATGGTCTGACAACAAGTGAAAAATCAGTATTTATGAAATTCAGCTATGCCTGGTTGAGTTAGCGGCAGCTGGCGTATAAGACTATATGTTGAGTGGCCTGACCGGGCCATCAACAATATATTTTGTGTCAGCGGTTGCGTTCGCTACCCATGACGGTGTCTGTTTGGGCCCAATCCCCGTCTTTGCTATAGTGATAACATACCTGACCGAATTCGTTGGCGATACAGGCTAAGCATGGTGTTGACGACTACCCATGGCGAAACGGCTGGATTTTGCACTATTTACATGCCTTACTAAGTATATATTTCACAGCTACTCTGTAGTGTTAACCTGAATTTTTGTATTTGTCTGATATTTATTGGTTTTTTTGGATGGTCAGGAAAATGCATTGAGAGAGGATTAGCTGTGCTCAATGTATTCATGTTTAACCAGAAAGGAATGAGATTAAATGAAATACCAAACATTTTCGTCACTTGAGGTAAACAACAAAACATACTCCGCGATTGGTTTTGATAAGCTTGCCGACGAATATGACCTCTCCAGGCTGCCATTTTGCATCAAAATACTCCTCGAAAATTTGATCCGACACGAACATACGGATTTTGTTGCAGAAAAAGATATCCAGACCATCGCAACCTGGGATACCGCCGATACCGAGGATCATGAAATTTCTTTTGTGCCGGCCAGGGTCATCCTGCAGGACTTTACCGGTGTGCCTGCAATCGTCGACCTGGCCGCCATGCGCGATGCCGTTAACCGGCTGGGAGGCGATGCACAGTCCATTAATCCGCTCAACCCGGTTGAATTAGTAATTGACCACTCTGTGATGGTCGACCATTTTGGCGGTGAAGACTCTTTTAGTAAGAATACCGCGATTGAAGTTGAGCGAAATAAAGAACGCTATCAGTTTTTGAAGTGGGGGCAGTCCTCGTTTGATAATTTTAAAGTGGTTCCCCCTGGCCGCGGCATTGTGCATCAGGTCAATCTGGAATATCTGGCGCGCTGTGTGTTTGCCACAGAACAAGGCGATGAAACACTGGTTTATCCCGACACCTTAGTCGGCACAGACTCCCACACCACCATGATCAATGGCCTGGGCGTGCTGGGTTGGGGCGTGGGCGGCATCGAAGCCGAGGCCGCCATGCTTGGCCAGCCGGTAACTATGCTACTGCCTAAAGTGGTCGGTTTTAAACTGAAAGGTAAACTCAAGCCCGGCGTAACCGCGACTGACATGGTGCTGACCATTACCGAGCAGTTGCGGGCGCACGGCGTGGTCGGCAAGTTTGTTGAATTCTTTGGTCCCGGTTTAGGTTCGTTAACCACCGCCGACCGCGCGACAATTGCCAACATGGCGCCAGAGTACGGAGCGACCTGTGGTATTTTTCCGCTCGACGATGTAGCGCTGGATTATCTGCGTTTAACCGGTCGCGACGAGCAGCAGATTGCTCTGGTAGAAGCCTACGCCAAACAAACCGGCTTGTGGCATGACGACAACACTAAAGATGCTCAATACCATGAAACGCTGGAACTCGATCTGGACGAAGTAGTGCCATCAGTGGCAGGACCGAAACGCCCTCAGGACCGTGTGGCGCTCGATAATGCCGCGCAGGCCTACAGTAAATGGCTGAGTCAGCAAATAGACGTAGCGGAGGTGAGCGAGGAAGCTAAGTTTGTTTCCGAAGGCGGCACTGCACCTGATGTTGACGAAGAGCATGCCTCTTACGTGCGTATTGGTGATGAAGCGTTTAACTTAGAAGATGGCGCAGTGGTGATTGCCGCTATCACCAGTTGTACCAATACCTCGAATCCTTCGGTGTTAATTGCCGCGGGCTTAGTGGCCAAAAAAGCCGCCGAACTGGGCATGACCCGCAAGCCCTGGGTTAAGACATCTCTGGCTCCCGGTTCCCAGGTAGTGACGCAGTATTTAGAAGATGCCGGGCTGATGCCACACTTAGAGGCGCTCGGTTTTAATCTGGTAGGTTATGGTTGTACCACCTGTATTGGTAACTCGGGCCCATTACCCGATGCCATTGAAGGCGCTATCCGCAAAGCTAAGTTGTCAGTGACCTCGGTACTTTCCGGTAACCGTAACTTTGAGGGGCGTATCCACCCCGACGTGGCGGCCAACTATTTAGCCTCACCGCCATTGGTGGTAGCTTATGCATTGGCTGGTAACATGAAAATGGATATCGCTAACAGCCCCTTAGGTAAAGACCGCAACGGCAACGATGTTTACCTCAAGGATTTGTGGCCTTCACAAGAGCAAATTCAGCAGTACATTGCCGATAATGTGTCTGGCGAGTTATTCAAGGCAAAATATGCCGACGTTTTCAAAGGCAGTGAGGTATGGAACGAACTAAACGTATCCGATGCCACGGTTTACGACTGGCCGGATTCTACTTATATTCAGCACCCGCCCTTTTTTGAAACCATGTCAACAACGCCGGAGCCGGTCAGCACCATTGAAGGCGCACGTTGCCTGGTGAAAGTGGGTGACTCGATCACCACCGACCATATCTCACCTGCTGGTTCGATTGCGCCGCAGAGTCCTGCCGGTGAATATCTTCAGTCTTTGGGTGTTACGCCTGAACACTTCAACTCTTATGGTTCGCGGCGTGGTAACCATGAAGTGATGATGCGCGGTACCTTTGCTAATGTACGCCTCAAGAACCAGCTGGCGCCGGGTACCAGCGGCAGCGCAACAACCCACTTCCCTAGTGGGGATGCTATGTCGATTTATCACGCTGCAATGCGCTATAAGGAAGAACAGGTTCCGGCGATTGTGATTGGCGGTAAGGAATACGGCACTGGCTCCAGTCGTGACTGGGCGGCAAAAGGGCCTTCCCTGATGGGCGTGCAGGCAGTGGTAGCCGAAAGCTTTGAGCGTATTCACCGCTCTAACTTAATTGGCATGGGCATACTGCCTCTGCAATTTAAACAGGGCGAAAGTGCCGAATCCTTAGGTATTGAAGGCAATGAAAAATTCTCGATTGCCAGCGTAAGTGCCGGGCAGAAGACGACTACCATGACCATTAACAAGGCTGACGGCGGTCAGTTGAGCGTGGAGCTGTTGGTGCGCATTGATACTGCCAATGAGTTTACCTACTATCAGCACGGCGGCATTCTGCACTACGTGATCAGAGAATATCTCAAAGCCGGATAACCATAGCTGTTATATCAGACTGCATCACACGAGGGCCCGGGTATATAAATTACCCGGGCTCTTCTTTATTACACAAATTGCAAAAAACCATTTTGCAAAAATCATTCACACCAAGCCTTCTCTCATAAAGCCCGGGTGGTTAACCTTAAAAGCCCTGTTGCGATGGGCCAATAAAAACAGCATTTATTAAATAAACTTTTTAGATCATTACGTTATATTCTTTTCTGCTGACTTATTACCGTGTTATTATCACCGCATAATTTTTAGTCAGTTTATGTTTATGACGAGGCGAAGCCCGAAGAGGCAGGAAGCCAATAGATTCTGTTTGCCTGCAGGATAAAGCCACGTCATTCAGGGAAAGCCAATGCTTTTTGAAAATGGCACTGTGTCAGCTTTGTTTTTTGCGTCAATCGCAATGAATTTGCTGATGACCATTTTGATTGCCATATTCTGTGTTCGCACCAGGCAAACCAAGTATATCGCGTTGCTCGCGTTTACGCTTTTGGCGACGGCATATCAGGTTTTCTCCTGGTGCTACCATTCCTCTACGGAACTTCAACAGGCACTTTTTTGGCTTAAATGGCATTCCAACACGGTAACGCTTCTGCTGATTGCCTATTATCTGACTTTTGCCTTGTGGCTAGACGACCGTCGTTTTATTAAGTTCACGCTGGTTGTCGCCGCCTGCGGGGGCGCGTTATTGGTCTGGGGGCTGCTGAAACCGTTGCCACTTCGGTTTGATACTATCTCCGCTCTGCAGCACATCAGCGTATTTACGACTGAAAAAGTTGCCGTTGTTCGGGGTGAGCCCGGTATTGCTGGCTATTTTCTCCATGCTTACGCTCTGAGTGTTATTGGCTTGATGATGGTGATGTCAGTGGTGACGTTTGTTAGCCGCCGGCGATTTTATGGTTTTATTTTACTCATGGTCGTGCTTATCCAGTTGACCGGCGCCATGATAGGTGTGCTCATAGACAATGGCCTGATAAACCTGTTTTACGTCGCCGGATTCGCGGTTATTTTAATCGACATACTGATTTGTTTTGTACTGGCAATTGAATCGTTAGCCAACACAGACTCGCTTTACAAAGAACTTGACGAACGAGCCAGACTTGAACATGCAATCACTCAACTGGCAGAAGGGTTCAGAGTGACTGACTCAGAGCGATTTTATGAATCCATGTTGCGAAGTCTTTATGAGCTCAGCGGCGCCAGATACATTTTTATTGGTCTAAAACATGATGACACCGCCGTGCCACGTATTAACACGCATTGCGTGATGAAGGATGGCGTTGTTATCGATAATTTTTCGTATACCCTTTCTGGTACGCCTTGTGAAGTAGCCGCTCAGAGCGAAGTTTGTGTCTATTCAGAAGGCGTTGCCAGGCTCTTTCCTGAAGACAAAATGCTGACAGATCTGCAGTTGGAGTCGTATATTGGCACGCCTCTGCTTGGCGATGGGGAGGTTGACGGGCTTTTGGTGCTGTTGCATGACACCCCTTTTATCCCAGACAAAAAGCTCCTGCAAGCGATCGAAATATTTGCAGCGCGGGCAACCGCCGAGATTCGACGTGAACAAACTGAGATAAGATTGCGCCAGATGGCCTATTTTGATTACGGTACGCAGTTGCCGAATCAAGCGCGTCTGTTTGAAGTGCTCAATAGCAGTTACGCCCACAGCCAGCAGGACGGCACCACATCAGTGATGATGTTATTTGATCTGGACCGGTTCACCGAAGTTAATCGTAATTATGGTTATGACACCGGCGAGCACGTGTTAAGAGTGCTCGGACTGCGGCTGGGTAATTATGTTGGCGATGATATTTTTATTGCCCGTAACGCGGGCGATGAGTTTGCCGTGGTGTTACAAAATTTAACGGCTGCTCCCGAAGCCGCGACGAAGATCCATTGGGAGGCTATCAGAGCGATCATTCGCCAGCCCATTGATATCGAGGGTATTGCGCTGGTGGTTGATTGCTCAATGGGGGCGGTCCTGTATCCTAATCAAACCCAAAACCGCTACGATGTGATTCGGGCAGCTGAAACGGCATTGCAGCAGGCTAAACACGGCGGACGCGGCAGCATGAAGTTGTTTGATCCGCAGCAATTGGCGCATTTGGATCGTCAGCGTGAGATAGAACGTGGATTAGTTATTGCGCTGCAATCGAGCGCGCAGCTCAGCGTTGCTTACCAACCTAAGGTCACTCAGCACGGTCAGTGTCATGGGGCCGAAGCCTTATTACGTTGGGAACATCCAACCCAGGGATTTATTTCGCCAGCCGAATTTATTCCGGTTGCAGAGAACTCTGCGCTCATATTAAAACTGGGCGATTGGGTGATTAACAACGTCTGTGGCCAACTGGAAGCTTGGTTTGCTCAGGGGCTACCGAGTTCCTTTGTGGTGTCGGTTAATGTGTCTGCTTTGCAATTCGCTGAAGATGACTTTGTTAGTACTATTCTGGACACTGTTGCAAAGTATCAGGTTAAACCGGCAAACATTGAATTTGAGTTAACCGAAACTGGCTTACTACAGAATATGGACTTCGCGGTACAAAGGTTAAACCGGCTCATCGAGGCGGGTTTTTCTGTTTCATTGGATGACTTTGGAACAGGTTACTCGTCGTTGTCTTACTTACGCGAGCTGCCGTTACATGTTTTGAAAATTGATAAATCATTTGTTGATAAAGTTCATGACGAAAGCTCTGCGGAGCTGATTCGCTCGATTATCTCAATTGGCCATCATATGGATTTACGGATCGTGGCTGAAGGTACTGAGACAAGTGACCAAGTTGATTTGCTCTCAGAAATGGGCTGTGAGTTTTTCCAAGGCTATTATTTTAGCCGTCCCTTGCCGCCTCATCATTTTTTAAACTGGTGCATGGATGGGCGTCTGAGTGAATGCCTCCTTTGTAATTTGTAATAGCCTCCCAATTTGAAACATCGCGGCCATAGTGCCCCTAAACTGCCATTTTATCGGCCGCTGTAGTTGAGTGAAAATAACCAAAAGTGTATTACACTTATCCCTAGGCTCAAGGTCACCAAAACGCGACTTTCAACGGCCTTTATTTTCATCCTGAACCATACCTATGAGGGGCTCAAGCAGCATGGCATGCGCAATTGCCGGTAACATAATGCGAATATCTTTACGTATGACTCACGCTGGTTTGTAATGAAACATACCGCGCGCTTAACCAAGCGCTACTCGAGAGCCAGGTTCAGCCTGATTGTAAATAGCCTGTTGTCAGTCACTTTATTGGTGGTGCTGGCGCTGCTTGGTGAATATTTTTGGGCTGAAAGAAACAAGCAGGCGAATATTAAAGAAGTTTCCGAGCAGCTGTACGAGTACAGAGCGGCAGTCGAGTATCTTGTTAACCAAAACCTTGAGTTAACTCAGGGAATTGCGGCCTACATTTCACTACATCCTGAGCTCTCCCAACAAGAATATAGTAATTTCGCAGCGCAATTAATGCAGGGCCAACATCAGGTAAAAAATATCAGCGGGGCCAGAGAAATGGTAATAACTCACATGTACCCGTTATCTGGCAATGAAAAAGCATTAGGGCTGGACTACCGGGATAGCCCCGAAGAGATAGAGGTGGTGCTAAAAGCCATTGAGTTAAATACCACTGTTCTTGCCGGACCAGTCAAGCTGGTGCAGGGGGGGACGGGCTTAATTGCCCGCAAGCCTGTTTTTATAAATGCCACAGGTGAACTGTGGGGGCTGGTTTCAGTAGTGTTGGATTATCCGGCTATTATGGCTGCTAGTGGCATCTACCGGCAGCAAACCTTGAATATCGCTATCAGACGGGAAACCGCGCCCGGTAGAAAAGGCGAGGTTTTTGCCGGTGCCGCGGCTATATTTGAGTCGTCACCCGTTCGAATGTCGGTGCAACTGCCGGGGGGAAGCTGGGTTATGGCAGCCGAACCTAAACAGGGTTGGAACCAGTTTGTTGTGCACTACCCAATATGGCTTACCGCCTTATTGCTGGTAATTGTTTTGCTCGGGCTTTTACACCGGCGTTACCGAAATCAAGCCTTTTTTAATCAGTCGGTGACCAATCTAATTGAGTCTGAAGCCAAGTTTCGAACTATTTTTCATGGTCATAACGCTGTGATGCTATTGATTGAAAAAGAGTCGGGGCAAATTGTCGACGCCAATGATGCGGCAGTGCAATATTATGGCTACAGTCATGCCCAACTAACCAGTAAAAAAATACACCACATTAACCAGTTAGATCCAGAAGAAGTTAAAGCCTTGCGGGCTAAAGCGGCAAACAACCAGGATAACTTTTTTGTTTTCCCGCATAAACTCGCCAGTGGACAGATCCGTCAGGTCGAAGTGCATTCATCCCCGGTAACCGTGCAGGGAATTACGCTGCTATTTTCTATTATCCACGATATTACTCAACGCATCGAAAATGAGCAGCGACTCAGATTAGACGCTAAAGTGTTTGAGCATTCCCAGGAAGGCGTTTTAATTACCGATGCACACCTCAAAATTATTTCAGTGAACAAAGCCTTTACTGATATTACCGGTTATCAAGAGGAAGAGGTGGTGGGCAGGAGTCCGCGTTTTTTGAGTGCCAACAAAAACAAGCCTGAACTATTTGAGTTGATCAAAGCGTCAATTCTGCGCGATGGATTCTGGAAAGGCGAAGTGTGGAGCCGCAAGAAAGACGGTACTGTTTTTCCTGAGTTGCTGTCGATTTCAAAGCTTGAAGAACCGTCGGGCGAGATAACCCACTTTGTCGCAGTGCTGTCTGATATTAGCAAAATCAAACAGTCGGAGGAGCGTCTTGAGCACTTAGCGCATTACGATACGCTCACTGATTTGCCCAATCGATTGTTGCTAAAGTCGCGTATTGAGCACGCGGAATCGCGCACTAAGCGACATTCAGAAGATAAAATAGCCCTGCTGTTTTTGGATCTTGATCAGTTTAAATTGGTTAATGATAGCCTGGGTCACATGATGGGCGATGAACTGCTCAAGCAAGTTGCCACACGGTTGACATCGATTATCAGAGAAGATGATACGGTGTCGCGATTAGGCGGCGATGAATTTGTGATTTTGCTGGAAGAAGTCAGGAAAGTCGAAGATCTGGAAAAGGTGGCGCAAAGTATTCTGCAATGTATGAATCAGCCCTTTTCATTGCATGGCAAAGAGGCTTTCGTCAGCGTCAGTATTGGTATTGCGGTTTACCCCAATGATACCAGGGACGCCGGCCAGCTCCTGACCTTTGCAGACGCAGCCATGTATAAAGCCAAGCAGAGCGGCCGAAACTGTTATGCTTTTTATACCGATGCGATTACCAAGCTTGCTGATCGGAAGCTTAAAATTGCCAATGAGCTTAAAAAAGCCATACAAAATGACGAGCTGGAGCTTTATTATCAGCCACAGATTAATTTACTCACTCAGCAAATTGTTGGTGCAGAAGCGCTCATCCGGTGGCATCACCCTGAAGAAGGTTTGTTGGCACCTAATGCCTTCATTGGGATCGCAGAAGAAAGCGGGATCATTCATGAGCTATCCAAGTGGGTATTGCGCAAAGGCTGCCAACAGCTAAAAAAATGGCAGGATAACAAGCTGAATATAAGCTTATCGCTGAATGTGTCATCCAAAGATTTTAATTTTCCCGACTTCATCACCGATATTGGCGCCCTGATCGAAGAGCACGCCATACAGACTCAGTTTCTGGAGCTGGAACTTACCGAAACCGCGATTATGGAACATCCCCAACAAGCGTTGTTTACCTTAACGCAAATAAGAGAAATGGGCGTATCGGTGGCCGTGGATGATTTTGGCATTGGTCACTCAGCGATTGCCTACCTGAAAAAATTTCCGGTCACCAAATTAAAAATAGATCGCAGTTTTATTCATGAGCTAGAGAGCGATGAGTCCAACCGAACCCTGGTTGCCACTATTATTAATCTAGCCAAAAGCTTCGACTTAAGCGTGGTTGCTGAAGGGATTGAAATTGCCGCGCATGAACAGGTATTAATTGAACTTGGCTGTGACATAGGCCAGGGCTACCTTTACAGTAAGCCTGTTCCGTGCGCTGAGTTTGAGCAACTACTGGGTACCGTCAACCCTTGCCATGTCGACTAAGGTTTGCTGTAGCAAGGGCGCACCGTAAACTGTGGTGAGCATAAAGTGATTCGATAAGCCCCTACACCCGAATGGGTGCGGGGCGACAATGGGTAAAGTTGAATCCCAACGCAGGCGTTAGTATTTATCGTTTAAGCGACTAACCGCCAGGTATCCTTGTTTGATGGTTTCAACCAAATTGTCGGTTCTGTCACGTTCAACAAATTTATGCTCGATGCCAGATAGCTCAGCATTAGCAAAAATGTCATCAAAGTTAATGGTGCCCTTACCAACATCGGCGAATTCACCGTTTTTGTCCATGTCTTTAACGTGCCACAATTTAAAACGACCAGGGTTGCGTTTAAAGTAATCCACCGGGTTGAAACCGGCTTTTACCGTCCAGTATAAGTCGAGCTCCATGGCCACCAGGCTTTCCTCACATTCATCCAATAAGGTGTTGTAGGGCAGTTGGCCATCGATATTTTCAAACTCGAAGTCGTGGTTGTGATAGGCAAGTTGAATACCGTTGGCTTTACATTTTTCGCCAAACTGATTCAGTTGTTCGGCCAAACGTTGCCAACCGGCGATGTCTTTACTGCGTTGCTCCGCAGGTAACCATGGCACCACCATATATTTGTGTTCCATGATGTTTGCAATTTCAATTTGCTTATCGATATCCTGCTCTAATAACTGCAGCGGAACATGGGCAGAAGGCGCGGATAAACCCAGCTCATCAATAAGGGCTTTCACTGCAGAGGGGTTATTGTCGAAGAACCCGGCAAACTCCAGCTCTTTATAGCCCACATTGGCAACCAGTTTAAGGGTGTCACTGACGCTTTTTTCCATCATGCTGCGTAACGTGTAAAGCTGCAGACCTACGCGATTGTCACTGGCCGCAGTGGTCATGGTGGTGGCGCTTCCGCAGGCCGAGGCACCAAGCAGTGCACTCATACCGGTGGCCGACCATTGCATAAAATGGCGGCGACTCATTGAAGCCGAGGCTAAATCGGCGACGGTAGGTCTGGTTTTGCTATATTTTGACATAAGTGTTACTCCTTGCAGTACCGCGTATCGGGGTTATTGGGTAAAATTAACGGGTGTTTTTGGTGCTGGGCCGGTGCTTTTACGAGCGACAAGATCGAAAGGTAAAATCACCTTCATTGCTCTTTTTGACTTGCCTTTGAGCACGTCAATCAGCAAATTGATAGCCGTTTCGCCAAATTCTTCGGCGGGTTGAGCAATGGTAGTCAGCGGTGGATCGCTATAGTTGGCAAAGGCGATGTTATCGAAACCTGACACAGAGATATCCTCCGGCACTCGCAACCCCGCTTCTTTGAACCGACAAATGGCACCCAGAGCCATTTCGTCGTTCTCACAAAAAACAGCCGTCACCGGCAGATTTTGAGCAATCAGGCGATCGGCTGCCTCGTAGCCTGAATGCAGCGTAAAGTCGCCGGCAAACATCAATTCTTCACAATAAGCGAGTCCGGCCACCTGCAGCGCATCTTTAAAACCCAGCATGCGCTCGCGGGTGAGAGGGCTGGCTTTGGGGCCTTTGAACATCGCGATACGGCTGTGGCCCAGCTCAATTAAATGCTCAGTCATTGCTGTGGCAGCGCGGCGGTTATCCAATGAAACAGTGGGACAATTGGGCGCGTCGAGAACCTCACAGGCGTTCACCATGGGTAAAAGATCGTCGTTATCGGACGGCGCCTCGTCAAAGGGATTGAAAGCGCGTAATTGCACCACGCCGTCGGCCTGAGATGTATGCACCATCTTGGCGTATTTTTGCTCGGTATCATCGTCACCCATGGTGTTTACCAGGAGTAACGCGTAGCCTTCCGCGGCAGCCGCCTCTTGCATCCCGCGAATAACCCTGGCGAAAAACACGTTGGCCACGGTAGGCACCAATACAACGATATTGTAGGTTTTGCCGGACCGAAACTTCACGGCCATAAGATTTGGCTTATAGTCGAGTTGCTTAATCGCACTGGTGACTTTTGCACGTGTTTTAGGTGACACTAAGTCTGGCTGCTGGAGAGTACGTGACACTGTTGCCACTGAAACACCGGCTAAATCAGCTACCGCTCTAATATTTGACAAGACATATCCTCAAAAACTTCACTTCTTATACCGATGATGTAACCGATATCATTACTACTTTTTTCATGTTAACAAAATATTGCTTTGTCACCACTAAAATCCGCACTGCTCACTGACTAAACCAGCTTTAATGGTCTATTTTTAACAAAGTTGTGATTAATTTAGACTAGATCTGCAAAATAAACTTGATATACTCAGATGTAATCCGTTACATTTTTACATCATTAACAAAAAGTACACAAGTGCGTTTTGGGCTGATACTGCAAATTGAGGTTAAAAGTGGCAAAAACTGAAAAAATTCGCTTAGGCATGATTGGTGGTGGTCAGGGGGCTTTTATAGGAGCAGTCCATCGCCATGCGGCCGGGCTTGATGGTCATTACGAGCTGGTCTGTGGCGCTTTTAGTCGCGACGCCGACAACAACCAACAAACCGCCGACGAACTCAGCATTGCCAGTGAGCGTGCGTACGGCAGCTGGCAAATGCTTATTGAAGAAGAGTCAAAACTGCCTGCTGACCAGCGCGTGCAGGTACTTGCTATCGTGACACCAAACCATTTGCATGTTGAGGTGGCGAAGGCTGCGCTGGCCGCCGGAATCCATGTTTTTTGTGAAAAGCCATTGGCGATATCGTTAGACGAAGCCAAATCATTGCAACCCGTTCTGGCATCTCAGCCAGTGTTGCTGGGATTAGCGCATACCTATATTGGCTACCCCATGGTATGGCAGGCACGCCATATGATTGAAAATGGTGAGCTGGGCGATATTCGAAAGGTATTTGTAGAGTATCCACAGGGCTGGTTAAGCAGCGCGCTTGAAAAAGACAACAAGCAAGCCAGTTGGCGCACCGATCCGAGTAAATCGGGTGGCAGTGGTTGCATGGGGGATATTGGTACTCACGCACTTAACATGGCCGAGTTTGTCACCGGCGATAAGGTCACCAAACTGTGCGCTGATATGCACACCCACGTCGAAGGACGCCGTCTTGATGATGATGGTGCAGCACTGCTGCGTTTTGCTGGCGGGGCGTCAGGCGTACTCATTGCCAGTCAGGTGTGCGCAGGCGAAGAAAACGGTCTCAAAGTACGAGTGTATGGCGAAAAAGGCAGTATCGAATGGTTTCAGATGCGCCCCGATTCACTGTTAGTGCGCTCGGTTGATGCGCCAATGGTGACGCTGCGTGCCGGCCAGGGAATGCCCGGATTGTGCGATGAAGCGCTAAGTCGATGTCGTATTCCTGGTGGTCACCCGGAAGGCTATTTAGAAGCCATGGGCAACCTGTATACGTCATTTGCCAAAGCCGTTCGCGGTGGTCAAACAGGCAAAGCGGATGGTGTGCCTGGTTTAGTTGACGGTCTGCGTGGGATGGCATTTATCGAGACGATGCTAAGTAGCACCGGTAGCGAAGCAAAATGGACCGATTTTGTTGATTGCGCCTAAACGTTCACATTACCTAATTCATAAAGCAGGGGAATAAATATGTCTGCGATTAAAGGCCCGGCAATATTTCTGGCCCAATTTCTGGCCAATGAAGCGCCATTCAATAAGCTCGATACCATTGCTGCCTGGGCAGCCGAAAATGGTTATAAAGGAATACAAGTTCCTACCAGTGACGATAATATCTTTAATTTAAAACTGGCGGCAGAAAGTCAGGATTATTGCGACGAAGTGGCGGGTATTTGCCGCGAAGCCGGGGTTGAGATCACCGAATTATCAACCCACTTGCAAGGTCAGTTGGTGGCGGTACACCCGGCCTATGACGAACTGTTTGATAATTTTGCACCGTCACATTTACACGGCAAACCGCAGCAGCGTACCGAATGGGCCATTGATCAGCTTAAATGCGCGGCAATCGCCAGCAAACGGTTAGGATTAACTGCTCATGCGACGTTTTCCGGTGCATTACTTTGGCACCTGGTTTATCCGTGGCCTCAGCGTCCGGCTGGTCTGGTAGAACAAGGTTTTGCCGAGCTGGCTAAGCGCTGGAAGCCCATTCTGGACGTGTTCGATGAGCAAGGCGTTGACGTATGCTACGAAATTCATCCCGGTGAAGATTTACATGATGGCGCGACCTTTGAGCGCTTCCTGAAAGCGGTAGATAATCACCCGCGAGCCAACATCTTGTTTGACCCCAGCCATTTTGTTCTGCAACAACTAGATTATCTGGATTTTATTGATCGCTATCACGACCGAATCAAAATGTTCCACGTCAAAGATGCAGAATTTAATGCCACCGGACGCTCAGGCGTATACGGAGGTTATGAAGATTGGGTAGACCGTCCGGGACGATTCCGCTCTTTGGGTGATGGTCAGGTCGATTTTAACGGTATCTTCAGCAAGCTCACCCAATACGGTTTCGACGGCTGGGCCGTGCTTGAATGGGAGTGTTGTTTGAAAGATTCGGCTCAGGGAGCCGCCGAGGGAGCGCCTTTTATTCAGCGTCATATCATTGAGCGCGCCAAGCATGCCTTTGATGACTTTGCGGGTGCACAAGCCAGTGAAGAGCGAAATCGCCGCATACTCGGTTTAACAGACTAAACATAAAACTAGCAGTAAAGTACTGAAGTAAAAGGACAATTGGCGGGGAGCCTATGAACACAATAACAATACGTCTGAGTATTATGATGTTTCTCCAGTTTTTCATCTGGGGAGGCTGGTTTGTCACACTGGGCACCTTTTTAGGCAGTACCCTGGGGGCAAGCGGCAGCGAAATGGGGATGGCTTTTTCAACGCAATCATGGGGAGCCATTATAGCGCCCTTCATTATTGGCTTGATTGCCGACCGCTTCTTTAATGCTGAGAGGATCCTGGGCCTGCTGCATCTGGCTGGTGCGGCACTCATGTACATGATGTTTGTGTCTACCGATTTTGCGGCGTTTTACCCCTATGTACTCGGTTATATGATTGCCTATATGCCTACGCTGGCGTTAGTCAACTCAGTCTCGTTCGGTCAAATGAAAGATCCCAGTAAAGAGTTTGGCAAAATTCGTGTCTGGGGCACCATCGGCTGGATCGTGGCTGGTCTTGTTATCAGTTACGTATTTTCATGGGATTCGCAGCAAGCCATTGCCGATGGCATGTTACGCAACACCTTCCTGATGTGTGCGATTGCCTCGTTGGCACTGGGTATCTACAGCTTTACGCTACCGGCCACGCCGCCAGCTGCCAAAGGTGAGAAGAGCACCGGTTTAAGTCAGTTACTGGGCCTCGATGCGCTGGCACTGCTCAAAGATCGTAACTTCTTAATTTTCTTTGTCTCAAGCGTGCTCATTTGTATACCGCTGGCTTTTTATTATCAAAATGCCAACCCGTTTCTGACCGAGATAGGGGTTGAGAACGCGACCGGTAAAATGACCCTGGGTCAGGTCTCTGAAGTGCTGTTTATGCTGGCGTTACCGATCTTTTTAAACCGCTTTGGTATTAAGGTAACACTGCTGCTGGGCATGGGCGCCTGGGTATTACGTTACGCACTGTTTGCTTTTGGCGATGCCGATTCAGGCTTGTTCCTGTTGATTATCGGTATAGCACTGCACGGGATCTGTTACGACTTTTTCTTTGTATCGGGTCAAATCTATACCAATGCGAAGGCCAATGAGCAAATTAAGAGTGCTGCACAGGGGCTTATTACTCTGGCCACTTACGGTGTGGGTATGCTGGTGGGCTTCTGGGTTGCCGGCCAAATTACCGATAATTATGTCCTGGGTGGCGCGCACGACTGGCAGCAGATTTGGCTGTTCCCGGCGGGCTTCGCGGCAGCAGTATTGGTCTTGTTCCTGATAGTCTTTAAGGCTGAAGAGGTTAAAACCGATGACGTCTGATAACAGCACTAAGCCGGTAATTACTCAAACTGATACGTCGCGACGCGATCTGCTCAAGCAGTTAGTGTTTGGCATTACCGGTGCCAGTTTGAGTCACTCGGCACTGGCGGCGCTGCCTGCTGTAAGTGAGCTTGCCGGAGGTCAGCCGCTTAAGCTAAAGGGCAACATTAAGCATTCTGTGGCACGCTGGACCTATGGCGATCTCAGTGTTGAGGAGCTGTGCATCGTGGCCAAAGCCATTGGCTTTAGTGCTATCGATTTAGTAGGGCCGGAGGGTTGGCCCATCCTTAAAAAATACGGAATCGACAGTTCGATGTGTAACGGTGCGGAGCTTAACCTTGAAGACGGTTGGGCAGATGCCAGGTTCCACGATGTGCTGGTTGAGCGCTACCTAGCACACATTGACCTGGTCGCGGATGCCGGCTACCGCAATTTGATTTGTTTTAGCGGCAACAAACGCGGCGCCACACCCGAAGAGGGGCTGGTGCACGCGGTTAACGGCTTAAAAAGAATACTCGGTCACGCCGAAAAGCGTGGCGTGGTACTGCAAATGGAGCTGTTTAACAGCAAGGTTAATCACCCTGACTATTTTGCGGATAACTCTGCATGGGGGATTGAACTGTGCAAGCAGCTCGGTTCAGCTAACTTTAAGCTACTTTATGATATTTATCACATGCAAATAAGCGAAGGTGACATCATACGTACTATCAACGATAACCATATGTATTTTGGTCACTATCACACCGCTGGCGTGCCCGGCAGAAACGAAATTAACGACACTCAGGAGCTATTTTATCCGGCCATCGTAAAAGCGATAAACGCTACGGGCTTTGATGGATACGTCGCTCAGGAATTTTTACCAACTCCAAAAACCATTCAGGGTCAGATTGAATCGCTGCGCGAAGCCATTCTGATTTGTGATGTGTGATTGGGCAACACACAAAGTCGGCAATGAGAAGTCACCGATTTAAGGGGATAAGTAATGGCAGATAATGTCTATGATGCAATCGTCGTGGGATCCGGGATCAGCGGCGGCTGGGCAGCCAAAGAGCTGGCCGAAAAAGGCCTTAAAGTACTCATGCTGGAGCGTGGGCGTAACATTGAGCACGTTAAAGATTACGTCAACGCGCACAAGGAGGCATGGAACTATCCACACCGGGATTTGCCCACTCAGGAAATGAAAGCCAAAGAGCCGGTGCTGGCACGAGACTATGCGCTGAATGAGTCGACCAATGATATGTGGGAGAGTCACCAAACATCGCCCTATGTCGAGAAAGAGCGCTTTGACTGGTACCGCGGCTATCATGTTGGCGGCCGTTCTTTATTGTGGGGACGCCAAAGCTATCGCCTGAATGAAGAAGACTTTCTGGCTAATGCCAAAGAGGGCATCGCTATCGACTGGCCGATCCGCTACAGCGACTTAGCGCCCTGGTATGACTATGTTGAACGCTTTGCCGGGATCAGCGGTAACCGCGACGGACTGGACGTATTGCCTGATGGTCAGTATCAGCCTCCGATGCCGTTAAATGTGGTCGAAAAAGATCTCGCCAAACGTTTACAGAAAGCCTTTAACGGTACACGCCATATTATTAATGGCCGCTGTGCAAACATGACGGAGCCCAAGCCAGAGCAAAACCGGGTTAACTGTCAGTATCGCAACAAATGCTGGTTGGGTTGCCCGTTTGGCGCGTATTTCAGCACGCAGTCTTCAACGCTACCTGTCGCTATGGCAACCGGTAACCTGACAGTACGCCCGTTTTCTATCGTGACCCGCGTGCTCTATGATAAAGACAAAAAGCGCGCGACCGGCGTAGAAATACTCGATTCAGAAAACAACCAAACCTATGAGTTCAAGAGTAAAATTGTGTTCCTCAATGCCTCGGCACTCAACTCCGTGTGGATGTTGAAAAACTCTGCCACCGATGTGTGGGATGGCGGCTTAGGCAGCAGTAGCGGAGAGCTGGGTCATAACATTATGGACCACCATTTCCGCGTTGGTGCATCTGCCGAAGTGGAAGGCTTCGACGATAAATATTATTACGGTCGACGTCCGTCAGGTTTTTATATTCCTCGCTTCCGCAACTGGCATGACGATAAGCGCGATTATGTGCGAGGCTTTGGTTATCAGGGCTCTGCCAGTCGTCAGGGCTGGAGCCGCAATGTGGCCGAAATGGGGATTGGTGCCGACTTAAAAGAAACGCTGGCTGAGCCAGGTGGTTGGAACATTGGCATGACTGCCTTTGGTGAAATGCTGCCGCATCATGATAACAAAGTCACCCTGAGTAAAACCGTAAAAGACAAATGGGGTTTGCCGGTGCTCGAAATGGACGTGAAGATCAGAGAAAACGAATTTGCCATGCGTAAAGACATGATGAACGACGCTGTGGAAATGTTCGAAAAAATGGGTCTTAAAAACGTTCACGGCTACGAAGGTGATTATGCTCCGGGTATGGGTATTCATGAAATGGGTGGCGCGCGTATGGGCCGCGATCCTAAGTCATCGGTACTCAATGCACACAATCAGGTGTGGGATGCGCCCAACGTTTTCGTTACTGATGGTGCTGCGATGACCTCGGCTTCTTGCGTGAACCCGTCGTTAACCTATATGGCCTTAACCGCCAGAGCAGCTGACTTTGCTGTGGCAGAACTGAAAAAGGGGAATCTGTAAAATGGAAAGACGTGACATTTTAAAGATGATTGCCACTGCCACTGGTGCTGCGTTTGTTGGCGGCAATGCCATGGCCTGGGGCACTAAAGTGCCGGCCACCAGCCCTCAGGCTGCGGGATTCAGCGATGATGATCTCAGTCTCATGAGCGAGATTGCCGAAACCATTGTACCGCGGACCGATACGCCTGGGGCCAAAGACGCAAAATGCGCGGCCATGATGGCGGTGTTCGTGGCTGATTGCTATACACCGGTTCAGCAGCAAACCTTTAAAGACGGTTTAACTAAAATCGATCAGGCCAGCATGAAGCAATTTGATGCGCCGTTTTTAGCGCTGAGTAAAGTGCAGCGTCATGAACTGCTGTCAGCGCTGGATCAGCAAGCTAAAGCGCACAACGCAGAATATGGTATCTGGGGCGCGGCAACGCAAAAGCCCAGCAGCCGTGACGCCGATGACACCGGCCCTGTACCGCATTACTTTACGCTGATGAAGCAGCTTACCCTGTATAGTTTCTTTACCTCAGAAGTCGGCGCGACCAAGGTGCTCAGGTATGTGGGTATTCCGGGCAAATTTGACGGCGATATGCCTTATGAGAAAGGCGACAGAGCGTGGGCGACCTAGTGATTGTTGGTCTAGACTTGTTTAAATCCGCCTATAAAAGGACAAACATGAAACCTATGAATAAGTCATTGAAGTGGGCGCTGGGTATGGCATTAACTGCCCCGACGCTGGCAGCCTGTGCTACCCCGCAGGAGGAACTTGAACCCTGGCAGCAGGCGGCGAAAACCGAAGTGTGGGAGCCTGTACCCAAGGCCGTCGAGGCGCCGGTTAAAGGTGTACCATCAGATGCCGTTGTGTTATTTGATGGAACAGACTTAAGTGCATGGGAGTCGATAAACGGCGGCCCTGCAGCCTGGACAGTGAGCGACGATGCTGTAACGGTTAAACCTGGTACGGGGAACATTCGCACCAAACAATCGTTTTGCGATGTGCAGCTTCACATGGAATGGCGGGCGCCAGCTCCTGAAGACGGCATGGAAGGTCAGCAGCGCAACAACAGCGGTGTGTTTTTCCAGGAGCGCTACGAAATTCAGGTATTGGATTCTTACCAGAATCCAACCTATCCCAACGGTCAGGCAGCTTCGGTTTACAAGCAAACTATTCCGTTGGTAAATGCAACCCGTCCACCGGGACAATGGCAGGAATATGACATTGTATTTACGGCGCCAAAGTTCGATGGTGAAACGCTTACGACACCGGGTTACGTTACCGTAATTCATAACGGTGTAGTGGTGCAAAACCATGTGGAAATTCAGGGCACCACGGAGTGGATTGGTGCGCCTAAGTATAAAGCCCATGGTTGTGCGCCTATTCAACTGCAGGATCATGATAACTTAGTGAGCTTCCGCAATATCTGGTTGCGCGAACTGTAGATAGCTTATAAAGCCAACAGGTTATAAAGCCCGGTTACTTACCAGTACCGGGCTTTTTATTTTGCCTTTGTGGCAAAAAAGGGTAGGCTCCTCAAATATTATTAAGCCGCAGTGAATAACCCCTGTGTTTTTGACATCCGTGGATACACACAAGCTATGATTGGCGAAATAGCCGCGCTGTCGGCGGCACTCTGCTGGGCGGTGTCAGCCCGACTGTTTCAGGTGTTGGGTAAGGCGTTTTCGCCGCTAGCGCTCAACTTTTGGAAAGGCTGCGTAAGCATCGGCATATTGCTGGTGATGACCCAGGTAATGCTGCCCGCGGCACCACTGTCACTAACGGTATGGGCCTGGCTGTTGTTTAGCGGTGCCATCGGTATTGGCCTTGGTGATACGTTTTTCTTTCAGGCGCTGAATAAAATTGGTGATGCGCAAACAATATTAATCGCCGAAACCTTCGCGCCAGTGTTTACCGCTTTATTGGCACTAGCCTGGATTGGCGAATGGCTGAGCTGGCAACAATGGCTCGGCGTTGCGCTGGTGATCCTGTCGGTGGATGTGATTGTTAAAATTCAAAAGCGTACGGCACTGACGTTGTTCGCGCCCAGTGGTTATGTATATGCAGCGCTTGCTGCCCTTTGTCAGGCGGTGGGGGCAGTAATTAGCCGCGATATGTTTACCTCTTATCAGCTGGATGCCTTTAACGCCAGCCTTATCCGGCTGCTGGGCGGGATCGGTATAATTACCGTATTAATGCTGCTGACTAAACAGCAGTGGTTACCCAAAACCGAGAATAAAATTAAAACCTGGCGGTTGTTGGCGCTGGCTGTGATTATTGGCACTGCTATGGCGCTAACATTACAGATGCTGGCGTTTAGCCATACCAAAGCCGCGATTGTTCAAACCCTGCTGGCTGCCAGCGTGGTGTTTTCTCTCGGGGTCGCCTGGGCGCTGGGCGAAAAAGTGAACAGCAAAACCACTTTATGGTCAGCTTTGGCTTTAACCGGTGTAGGGATTTTGCTCTGGTTTGACTAGCGCTAGCGTTGTTTTGTAACTTAACTCGTCATGCATTGGAAGATTGGCTTTTACGCATAAGCTGAAAGCCCAGCCAACCGCTGACTGCACTGGCTGAGGTTAAGAAAATGCCCCATACCCAGTCAATCATCATGATAAACAGGGAAAAGCCTTCTATTATGCTGTAATTGGTAAGGTTGTAGGCGCCATAGCTGGCTAAGCCTAACAAGCCGCCATCGATGGCCGCATAATAAAAAGGTTTATCGCGGTTAGCCACCACGGCCAGCACAAACACCACACCACCGTAGGTGACATAAAACACCAGCCACGGCCAGGTAATAAACTGTGAACGCAACAAACTGTTCATTTCAGTTTGATACCAGCCCTGGGCAATCCAGCCCAGCCATAACGCGTCCAGTATTCCAAAACATATAAAAATAGCGAACACTGACACCATAATACTTTGTGAAAAACGAAAAAGATTCTGCCACATACCTGTTTGGGGTGTATCGCTTAACGTAAGCCCAGTGTGCCATGTTATTCCGCGCTGCGGCAATATAAAGGCTGATCATCAACACAAGCAAGCCCAAAAATATTATTTGCCAGTGGCTTTGTTTATGACAGGTGTAAAAACTGTGCAAGTCGCGGTGGTTATTTGAGCAAGGGTGCGGCACAATAAGTACCGAAACATAAGAAACATAAGAAATAAAAAAGGGAATCACATTCATGATTAAACTGATAATAGCCATCGCATTAATTGCGGGTGTTGTTTACTTGCTGAATAGAAGTCGTCGCTACGGCGAGAGTAGTGAGGAGAAAAACGACAACGATAGTAGCCCGGCCATTAATGATGATAGCGGCACTGAGGACGATAAACACTTATCTGAATCGCAAGAAACGCAACCGGCTGATGATAATACAGTTGCTTTCCCCGAGCAGTCTAACGATGAAGCTCAGCACTCTCCCGCTGCAGAAGACGATAGCATTGAGAAAAACACTCAAACCGTGACGCCCCAGCCAACCCAAGAGACTGAGCAAAGCGATGTGCGTGATGATAATCCGGTGAGTTTCCCCGAAACTGCCGTGACCAACGCCGATTCTGCCCTGGCTTCACTGCCGAAAAATATTCAGGATGCGCTCTCTGCTGCCGGCCTGACCAGCGCTGCTGCTGTTGCCAGTACCAGCGACAAGGAATTGCTGGCCATTAAAGGTATTGGTCCTAAAATGCTGGACAAGATCCGCGCCGCCACGCAGTAGGCCGATTAAATACGTTACGCCCGGCGGCGTTTGTGAGCTAGTTTACAGACGCCGCCAGAGACCATGTTAATGCGCCAAAGCATATACATGGCATTAAAACCTCTTATACACAGGGCCGCAAGTACCCTGCAAAAAGTAGATTCCAATGACAAAAAATAAAGTGAATAGGTTGGTAGTACTGAGTTTCTTATTAGCACTAGCTTGTTCACTTTATTTTATACTTGAAAGCGCGTCATCGACGGAACCGAGGTACTCTGGCTTGGTTTCGCATTCCATTGATAGGTCAGTTTGGTTGCTTAACAGTACTGTTGATAAAACATATCAGCCAGTCAATGTGTATTTTAATGATCACCAAGATTATTTAGACTGCGAACCTTTAAGACAATACGCAAAGCAATATTTTAAGGATAATGTTTACGGTGTAAATCTAGGCCAATCGTGCGAGCAATTATTTTCATTAGTAAACTTGCCCAACTCAGTTAGAAATATTCCCTTAATTGAAGATTTTATAGCAGCCCATGAAGCGTTTCATATATCGGTTCAGTTCCAAAGCGTAGGAATACTTTACGAGTATTCTATTTCTGAGTCACCAGATATAGGCGCTTTTAACGAAGGGATATCGCCACTACTAAATTTGCCTGTAAACAGTGCTCAATGCGAAGCATTTGAAGGGATATTGGACGGTTTCGACGAATCGCATCAAAAATTACTAATTTGGCGAGCTACGTATGAATGGGTTGCTGAATTTTATGCAAAAGAAAAAGTATTTGGAAATGATACGGCCGCCTATATAAGCCTGCGAGACAACTCAATAGAACTTCACTCTACAGGCGTTCCGGTAAACATACAGGACTCTAACCAATTTTATAAAATGAGTTTAGACGTCATTAAGGTAATTGAATCTGCTATAGATCGAGACACATGGCAAAAGAGAGTTCATCAAGGCGAATCAATATTTGACATTTTTATGGAAGTGAATGGCTGTAAAACTTATACCGATGATTGGCCAAGGTATTCATTATCCGAATACAATCTAATTGAATAAACGGTGTTGCAACTGGATGCTGTTATATATGGCCTTTACCCTGACTTCAGCGTTTAACATTAGATATTCCCTTTCGCACACTCGCTGAACACAGTTTGTATCAGCCAAATATTGTTGGCGGCGTGCTCGAAAAAGAGTGCCTAGAGCTTTTTCGCCGGTACATTTACTCGTACTGAGCCGGGCAATGAGTCGCAGTCCTCTGCATTTTCGGCAGGCAAATGTTGGGCAAGTTGACTCTTTTACAAGTAACACTTAAAGAGTTTGTTTTGGTCAGTTGTTGGCTTGCCACAGTTAATAGGTGATCGTCTGCTTTGTACGTATAGCAGCCGTTGGCCTATTGTAACTTTGAAGGCAGTTAGGAGCGAGTTGAAGTTATTCAGCAATAGCGGCTTGGCAGGCGATGAATCGCACTAAGCGGTCATCCCCTCAACCTAATGTACAAGTATAAAAAGGAAAGTAGATGTTTAATAAATTAGTATCGATTCACACAGTTAAAATGGATGGTGAACATTACTGAAGTAAAAAGTCGTTTCATAGTGGCTACACCGCCCATTTGTTATATACAAAATTAATACTAATCAGCATTCCGACATTCTTCGCTGGTTAGCTCAATTTCAATAGTAGTATGCGATAATTCAAACTCTTGCAGCGCGTTGGATACACTTTCTTTTAGTTCGAGGTATTCAGCTTTCGACTCAAACTGACTAACGACGTGAACTGTCGCGACATGGTGCTCACCATCTAGTGACCAGATATGCAGGTGATGCAGATCGCTAACAGCATCAAGTTCAAGCAGTCTATCAGTCACGTTTTGTAAAAGACTGTTGTCTGGTGACGCTTGAAAAAACAGCTTCACGGTGCTGACGAGGTTTCGGATAACATTGAATAAAATGAAAAGCGTAAATCCGATAGAAAGGACAGGATCCAGAACGGGCCAGTCTTTGAACTGCATAACAATAGCGACAATGAGTACCGCTACCCAACCTAAAACGTCTTCCAGCAAGTGCCAGTTCAGAACTTTTTCATTCAGCGATTTACCACCGTGTAATTTATAAGCGGCGAATCCATTGACCAATACGCCAAGAATAGCCAGTACAATCATGCCTTCTGTTTCTGGCATCTCCGGCTTACTCAGGCGTGGCACAGCTTCATAAAGGATCCAGGCGGAACCAACGATTAAAACAATGCCGTTTATCAGCGCCCCAAGTAAACTCAGCCGGCGATAGCCATAGGTAAACTCTTTCGTCGCGCTTTTAGTGCCGAGTTTATTCAGAAGCCACGCACTGCCAATTGACAATGTGTCACCTAAGTCATGCACGGCATCCGCCATAATAGCGGTACTGTTTGTTAACCATCCTCCAATGAACTCAATGATAGTGAAGCCAAAGTTAAGGAAAAAGGCCCAGCCAATTTTTTCTGAGCTATGGGAATGTGAGTGCGCCATATATACTCCTGTAGTGCCCTGGTTTTATCCAGGGCATTGTTTTTTACTGTTTATCCGCTTTCCTGTGCACCAATTGGTATAAGCTTGGGAGCACGAACAATGTTAGTAAAGTTGATGAGATAATGCCGCCGATAACTACCGTCGCGAGCGGGCGTTGAACCTCAGCACCAGTGCCTGTGTTCAGTGCCATAGGCACAAAGCCAAGACTTGCTACCAGGGCAGTCATCAAAACAGGACGAAGCCTGACTATTGCCCCCTCAATGACAGCGGTGTAGAGATCGCCTTTTTCAAACCACAACTGCCTGATAAAGGCGAGCATCACTAAACCATTCAATACGGCGACGCCTGACAATGCGATAAACCCTACACCGGCAGAAATAGACAGCGGCATACCCCGAATCCACAGTGCAAGTACGCCCCCAGTCAGTGCCAGCGGCACACCAGTGAAGATGATTAAAGCATCCTTTACTGAACCAAATGCAAGAATAAGGATGCCGACGATGAGCGCCAGCGTCACCGGGACCACCCAGGACAGCCTTTTGCTTGCCGATTCCAACTGCTCGAACGTTCCGCCATATTCCAGCCAGTAGCCATCTTTTAGTTTCAAGTCTTCATTCAACGTAACCTGCAACTCTGCGACAAAACTGCCTAGATCGCGCCCGCGAACGTTGGTTGTAACGACCACGCGGCGTTTGCCGTTTTCCCGACTGATTTGTGCTGGCGCGGGTTTGACTTCTAATGTGGCCACCTCCTGTAGAGGCACATACCCATCGGGTGTCGGGACTGGCAGTACCTTAAGCTTTTGAACGTCGCGTCGTAGTTGCTCTGGTAGGCGAATTACCAGTTTAAAGCGCCGGTCTCCCTCATAGATCAAGCCTGCTTGCTGACCACCGATACTGGTCGAAACCAGAGACTGAATGTCGATGATGTTCAGGCCATAGCGTGCCATCATTTCACGTTTGGGAATTACCGATAGCATAGGCAGACCGTCTACCTGTTCTACGCGGGTATCTGCTGCGCCTGGTAAGCCTGTCGTCAGTGATGCGACCGAGTTTGCTGATGCCAGTAAGGTATCCAAATCATCACCAAACACTTTAATCGCGACATCAGCTCTGACACCTGAAATTAACTCGTTAAAGCGCATCTGGATAGGCTGCGTAAACTCGTAGTTATTGCCCGGTAGCGCAGTGACTGCTTTCTCAAGCTCCTTAATGAGCTGTGATTTGGGCTTATCCGGAGTGGGCCACTCAGAGCGGGGCTTGAGCATGACAAAGGTGTCAGCGACATTAGGTGGCATAGGGTCGGTGGCCACCTCTGGCGTCCCTACTTTGGCATACACCTTGTCAACTTCTTCAAAGTCGATAATGGTTTTTTCAAGGAGTTCCTGCATTTCAACAGACTGCTCCAACCCCGTGCCTGTAATACGCAATGCATGCAGTGCGATATCCCCCTCGTCCAGCTGTGGAATGAACTCAGAACCTAATGTGGAGGCAAGCCATGAGCAAACCACAACGAGACCCAGCGCGCCTGCCAGAATAAGCGAGTTGAACTTAAGCACCCACTCAAGCGCAGGTCGATAAATGGCTTTCGCCCCGCGGATTATGATGCTCTCTTTTTCGCTGATTTTTCCGCGCATAAATACGGCTATCGAAGCAGGCACAACTGTGAGTGATAATACCATCGCACAAAGCAATGCGATTACCACCGTTGTTGCCATGGGGTGAAACATTTTCCCTTCTACGCCAGAAAGGGTGAATATCGGGAAGTACACCGCGGTGATGATACCCACGCCAAACAAACTGGGGCGGACAACTTCAATAGTGGCGTCTTTGACTTCCTGTAAGCGCGCTTTAAGCGCCAGTATGCCGCCTTGTTGCTTTTGCGCCTCTGAGAGCCTGCGAATACAGTTCTCCACAATGATGACAGCGCCGTCCACAATCAAACCAAAGTCCAGCGCGCCGAGACTCATCAGGTTGGCGGATACCCCCCGCTGAACCATGCCGGTAATAGTCATCATCATCGCGATAGGAATAACAGCCGCCGTGATAAGGGCAGCACGGATGTTTCCTAACAGTAAAAACAAAATAACGATAACCAGCAGTGCGCCTTCCAGAAGATTTTTTTGTACAGTCTGAATGGCTTTGTCTACCAGCGTAGTGCGGTTATACACCACCTCCGCCTTAACCCATTCAGGCAATGATGTTTGTATTTGCTGAAATTTATCATTGGTAAGCGCTGCAACTTCACGCGAATTTTCCCCTACCAACATCATCACTGTGCCCATCACGGTTTCTTTCCCGTTTCGGGTTGCTGCCCCTGTGCGTAACTCTTTTCCCAATCCCACTTCGGCGACATCCTTGACTAAAACCGGCACGGAACCCTTACGTCCGACAACAACATTTCTGATGTCCTCAATGGTTTTTAACTGGCCCGGTGAGCGAACTAACAATTGTTCGCCATTGTTCTCTATATACCCGGCTCCAGCATTGTCATTGTTGCTTACCAACGCTTTGCGGATATCTGCCATAGTCACACTCATTTCCAGCATCTTCGCTGGATGTGGCATCACGTGATACTGCTTGTCGTACCCCCCTATGGTATTCACTTCCACCACGCCCTTAACCTGAGCTAGTTGTGGTTTGATTATCCAGTCCTGAACTTCACGAAGTGCCATAGGCGTAACGGGCGAGCCGTCCGTCATTTTGGCGTCGCCTTTCGCTTCCAGCGTGTAAACGAAGATTTCACCCAGTCCTGTTGCAATCGGTCCCATCTCAGGTTCAAGCCCAGGCGGCAGAACGCTTTTCAGCGTTGCCAACCGCTCATCTATAAGGTTCCGCGCAAAGTAAATGTCAGTTCCTTCTTCAAATACCACGGTGATCTGAGAAAGTCCGTAACGTGAAATAGAGCGCGTATAGGACAAATTGGGCAGACCATACAACGCCGTTTCAACCGGAAAGGTGATCCGCTGCTCGGCTTCAAGTGGCGAATAACCTGGTGCTTCGGTGTTTATCTGAACCTGAACATTAGTAATATCCGGAACCGCATCTATCGGTAGCCGCTTATAACTCCAGATGCCGATGCCTATGATGACAAGCACCAGAGTTAATAGCAGGTAACGCCGCTCGACTGAGAGGCGAACAATATTATCTATCATTTGTCTCTCCCATCAGTGCGCGTGTGATGCGCCAGATTTTTCTATATCCGCTTTGATTAAGTAGCTGTTGTCGACAACATACCTTTGTCCGGCGGATAGTCCTGCGACGACTTCGGAAAAGTTGTCGTCCTGCAGACCTAAGGTTATAGGTGTTGCCTGATAAGCATTGCCTTCATTCAGGAACACAACCAGCTTATTGTTAAGGGTTTGAATGGCCCGATTTTCTATTTTTACCGGCACCGCTTTTTGTTGAGAGTCGACAATGCCTGTGACTAAATCGCCGGGAGAGAGTAGACCGTCCTTGTTCACCACTTTTACCAGTGCTAGCTGGTAGGGTTGCCCTTCGTGAGAAGGAATAATGCTGGTAATCGTGCTATCAAGTTGACAACCATTTGCAATAATGTGAACAGGTTTGCCTTCAGCAACCTGACTGCGCTGAGCTGGAAATACCTTTAATTCCGCCCAAAGCACTGAGGTATCAACAATCGTAAAAAGCGGGGTTGTGCTGGTAAGCTCTCCGATATTCAGGTTACGCGATACCACAACGCCATTGATTGGCGCTTTCACATCGTAAGACTGGAGGCTGTCATTCGACTGTACCCGAGCCAATGGCTCACCAGCTTTCACAGTCTGGCCAATATCAGTAAAGAGCTGCTCAACAATTCCCGTAAACCGGGCGTGAACCTCGGCTCGCTGTTGTGGCGGTATAGTCAACTGACCATAAACCTCGGTGTGCTTTTTTATTTCACCGCCCGTAGCAACGTTTGTGGTTACGCCAGCCTGACTGGAATACGCATCATCTATCTGAGTTCGAGCTTCGTACTTTTTCCAATCCCACGAAAAGCTATTTTCTCCCAGTGAGAGTGTAATATTGGCGAGAAATGAGTGCGGCTCAGCGATAAAACTTGTGGACCTGAGCCCATTTTCATAGCTTTCAAAATGGATGATGTCCTGACGTCCTCCCATACGATTGAGCGTGACGTTAAGCGCGTCAGGTGGCAGCGGCTGGGAGCGATCAGCCCTTTCGGCCAGTAAATATGCTCCCTCTTTCGTATCCTTAATGCGTAATGTCAACGATATGCTGCTATTGGTAATTGTTTTCGATTCAGCCGCGTGGGATTGTTTACCACTTGCTGCGGCATTGGCATCTGTTAGGCACAGTAGAAGTGAGATAATAACTAATAGTCTATTCATGGTTATTCCGGAATTCTTGAGTATGAGACGCCTGACCGGATACTCCGGTCCACTGTTCAACGAGTGACTGGTTCACTAACGCGCTTTCGCTTAATTCGATGACCTTTGCACGTGCGCGTATCAACGCATCTCTGGATGCAATCCAGTCCTGGTAGCTGTATGCCCCTCGCTGGTAACCTTCGAGCACGAGCGTAGTAGCAGTTTCAAGGTCGGGCAAAACGACGTCGTTGATATGCTTTACAGCATCAATGGTGAAATTGAGATATTGCTGTGCTTTAAACAGTAATGCTTTTATCTCCAGTATTTGACTGTCTCTGGCAATTACAGCGGCTTCTTTCTTCGCCAGGGCAGCCTGAGTAGCGCCTTGGTTTCTTTGTTCGGCAAAAAACGGCATGGAAACAGCAGCAACAACAGACGTATCCTGAACTGCCTGAGAGCGCCGTACACCTATGCGCCATGAAATATCAGCACTGGCATTACTTTCTACCAGATTTTGTTCAGCTTCTTTCACATTGATTGCTTGGGTGAATTGCTCCACATTTGCTGATTCAAGAAACTGTTGATAAACAGCGGAATACTGCCGCTTTGCGGGAAGGTTGCTCAGTGAACCCGATATTTTATCGATTGCCTCAGCATCTCCCTGCCAAAATAGTGCAAGTGACTGCTTGGCAATAGCTAGCGCCGTTTCAGCGGATGCTTTGTCGATTTTGGCCTGATTGAGAGCGGCTCTGGCGCGCAGAAATTCAGCTTTATTGGTTGCGCCTTTCTCAACACGCTGTTTCACAATAGATAAGGCTTCATCAGCGAGAGAAACAGACGTTTGTGCCAATGTCAGCCGCTCTTTAGCTGCGAGTGTTTTTACATAGTGCCGGGTTAGTTCACTTAACAGTTTGAGGGAAGCAACATAGCGCTCTGACTGTAACAGGGATAAATTGGCGTCAACCAAAGATATCCTTGCACCGCGCTTTCCTCCCATCTCGAAAACAGAAGAGAGTGAGACCGTCAGCTCAGCATTATTAATGCCTGATGCATCTCCTGAACCGAGCAGGTTCTCTGCTTCAACGCCAACGTGATAAGCCGGAGTGAGATTAGCCAGCTTTCTATCTGCCTCTGTAGCAGTGAGCAGCGACTTGTATCGCTGTAAATCTGGGTGTTGCTGCAATGTCAGGCGTGCCGCTTGTTCGAGCGTTATCGCTTTGCTCATTGCAGTGGGAGATATGAATAGCAACACACTACTCACGATCAAAGTGCACATACGCTTGCGCGCATGCGAATAAAAAGAGTTCATATTGTAAATCCTGGTCAGTAACTAAATAGGTAAAAAATGACTAGGATTCAGGCTCTGGGAGGACGGTCGATACCAGGTTGTAAGTGAGAGGGAGGGAAAGGACGGTACGCAGCTAGTGCCATCTCGCCAAATTTTCCTAAATGGCTATCAGTATTTTTAAATAATACGATATGGGTAAAATGCCCGTGACAAGAGCAGCAGTGGTCACATTTGTCTGTGCCTACGTTGTCTGCAGAATCTTTATCTGGCTGGCAAACACTGGAGTCCTGAACACACAATTCGTGGTGTGATTCTGAGGCGCTTTCGAAGAAGCTATCAAAAGCAAACGCATCTGAGGCAAACAAAAACAACTGTGCAAACAGCATCAGGGCGGTAATCACCACCTTGCTGTTAGTTCTGTTGTTTTGATGCGATTTCATTGCGTTCCTCGTTCTATTGGCAGCGTTAACCTATTATCTTTAGCGCAAGAGATCAAGTGAAGGCTTAAGTCATACTGAATTTTGTGGTTATTACAACAAACTTTTATGCACAAACAATTGCGTTGGTAAACATGGTGGTTGCAATACTCTTCGTTATATATTTACGACTGAGCTTTTACTAGCTGGATAAGGTAACCAAACTATTTAAGTATTACTGGGGCATCTATCAGTGCAAACAGTGCAGATATACACGCTTGCAGTAAAACAAGGGTCTCTTGAAGGGAGAGGCTCTCTATATTAATAGCGCTAGGAGTGACTTATTTATTATTACCCCAACTGCCGCTTTACGCAGTGAGTTGCCGCACGCGAGTTGTCGTACCAACGGCAGCAACTGACACCAATCGGAAGTTTGAAAAGCTCAGTGTCGAAGGTCTGCTCCTTGTCTTTTGATGCCAGTCAGCGCAGCTCGTGGGTCTTCAAAGTACATTGTGTTCAATTAGTGAATGCAAGATAAAGATATTTCGTCATTGCCGTCCCCATTCCTTTCCACCCATTTCTACCAACCGAGACGCGGCTCGCCGAAAGGAAAAAGCGAGATCATTGGCGGACGATAATTGTGCCAGTGACACGCCAATTCGACCCGTCGCCGACCACTCATAATATTCCCCCTCTTTGGTGCGAATCATGGTCGTCGCAAAGGAACTCGAGTTCCCCCCCTTCTCACTGACAATCAATTCTCCATCTCCATCACTGCTTTCGACTTGCGCTTCAAAATCAACAAACAATTCGTCGAGCGGGACTTGTGCCGCCAGCACCAAGCGGGTGCGAGACTCATAACACGCGTCAATGAGGGTCACGAACCGTCGCGCTTCGTTGAGGTGATTGGCATCTAGTTGGGGGACGCGTTCAATAATAATGACCGGAAATCGGCTACAGAGGCAAATATAATCGGCCGCCCCGAGCGGTTGGTAGCACAGCTCGGAAAAGTCAAACCAGGCGCACCGGTCATTCAATCGGGCGACCTGGACGGTGCGACCAAAGAGAACAGGAATAGTCTCAGCCTCAGTTTCGGATGCAGTGCCACCAAATATTTCTTCCAACTGCGCCTGTATGTTGTCAATACTATTATTATCGCCATGAACATCCTTGTTTGACCAAAAATAGGATTGACCATCCGCTCGAGTTTCGAGTCGATAATCCTTGGCGGAATCCTCCATGGAAATAATGTCGAACGTGTGTTTTAACATGTCTATGAATGGCAAAAAGAGGGATCGGTTAATACCTCCCTCATACAAGGCATCGGGGGCGCGATTCGAGGTGGCCACCACCACGACATTCCAATTCAATAATAGTAAAAACAGTCGTTTCAAAATCATGGCATCGGCAACGTCTGTCACTTGAAATTCATCGAAACAGAGGAGTTGGGCCTCTTGTGCCAATTGCTGCGCAATGACGGGAATCGCATCATCTCGTGGGTGCTTCTGTTTGTAGACAAAGATTCGATGATGAACGTCTAGCATGAATTCATGAAAGTGGACGCGGCGTTTGGTAATTTTTGCGTATTTGAGGCTGTAGCTGTCATTATTGCAGCAAGAATCATCATCAGGAACAGTAATCGACGCGTAAAAGAGATCCATTAGGAAGCTCTTGCCGACCCCGACCGGTCCATGAATATATATGCCTCGCGGTGGTGGACCAAAAGACCACAAATGGAACTTCTTTCGAAGAAAGGACTGGGCGGATGCCAGGGGGCGCGCCAGTAAAAGTGAACTGCTGCTTGTACGGCTGCTCTCTGTCGGATTTTCAGTGCGCACGGCTACTGGTGGGAGCGAGGCAAGAGACTCGTGCAGGACATCGAGTTTTGCCGCCAGAGCGACTTGCGCGTCATCTCGTTGCACCTCCCCCGCTTCCACCTTGAGTTCATAAGCCGCTGTAACGGGGCCTGTCGGGTTGGACCGCCGAGCGACGCGATGTTTTGTTGTCATATTCTTCATTATGGCCCTGATGTGTTTATCAACATAATGATGTTGTACACCAGATTTCTGGATGGGTATCAAATGGATTTGTATTAAAGACTCAAGTTTCCGAGACAAGCGCCCCTTAAAGTTGTGCAAGCCAGTTTTGAATATCTTTTTTATTTTAACAGAGTTTTCTGAGGCCAAGTTTGATTAACAGTATGATGATTCTTCGCTCAATATAGTCTTATAGTTCGAATTTTCTAACGTCAGCTTTAGGTCGTTAGTTGTCGTTTTACAGGGAAATAAAATGGTCTGCTTTTGACACAGACCGGAGGCTTGAATACAAAGACCTTAACGTCTGCTGTTTGTCTTTAGCAGACGTAGTAAACCCTTTTAGAAACCCAGCATCTAAACTTCGTAGGCGTTTTAATATTGCTCCGGGCAACACTAATTTGTGGCGTTGGCCTGGTAAGTTTTCGCTGTAATTTTGCTTAGCGGCAGTAAAAAATAAATTCTACTCACTGCTTTTTATAAAAAATGACCAGCTTAAAACCACCACGTCACACAAACCATTGAATAATGCTTGTACAGCTGCGAGAAGCTCTATATAATGCGCGCCCTTACAGCCACCCAAATAAGTTCCTTGTCTCCATACAGCTGGCTGTTCTGTCGAGACTACAACCGTAAGGAGCGTTTCAATGCGTCATTACGAAATCGTTTTTATGGTTCACCCTGATCAGAGTGAACAAGTACCAGGTATGATCGAGCGTTATACCACAATTCTGAAGCAAGATGGCGGACAAATCCACCGCTTGGAAGACTGGGGCCGTCGTCAACTGGCTTACCCAATCGAAAAATTGCACAAAGCACACTATGTTCTTATCAATGCTGAAGCCAACGCTGAAGCCGTTGAAGAGCTGGAAACTGCTTTCCGTTTCAATGACGTTATCCTGCGTAACATGGTTATGCGTACTAAAGGTGCGGTAACTGAACCTTCACCTATGATGAAGGAAGAGCGTCGTGAGCGTCGTGAAGACTCAGCCCCACGTGGCGAGCGTTCAGAAGCTAAACCTGCATCTGCTGAAAGCGAAGAATAAGGAGAATTAACCATGGCTCGTTTTTTTAGACGTCGTAAATTCTGCCGTTTCTCTGCAGAAGGTGTTACTGAGATTGATTACAAAGATATCGCTATGTTGAAAAACTACGTAACTGAAAGCGGTAAAATTGTACCTAGTCGTATTACCGGTACCAGCGCTAAATACCAGCGTCAGCTGTCTAGTGCTATTAAGCGTGCACGTTTTCTTGCACTGCTTCCGTACACTGACTCTCATAAGTAATTTGGCGAAGAATAAGGGGTAGCATCGATGGAAATCATTCTACTGGACAAAATCGCCAACTTAGGCGGTCTGGGTGACACAGTCACTGTTAAAGCTGGCTTTGCACGTAACTTCCTTTTCCCACAGGGTAAAGCGGTTCCTGCAACTAAAGCAAACGTTGAAAAATTTGAAGCGCGTCGTGCTGAGCTTGAAGCGAAAATCGCTGAAGAGCTGGCTGCTGCGCAGGCTCGTGCTGATAAAGTAGCTGAGCTGGGTGAAGTAACTATTGCTGCACCAGCTGGCGAAGAAGGCAAACTGTTTGGTTCTGTTGGTACACAAGATATCGCTGATGCAATTACTGCAGCTGGTGTTGAAGTGGCTAAAGCAGAAGTTAAACTGCCTACCGGTACACTGCGTGAAACTGGCGAGTACGACATCGACCTGCAATTACACTCTGACGTAATGGCTACTGCTAAAGTAGTTATCATCGCCGAAGCGTAAGCGCCGACCGATTTAAAAAAAACCGCGCAACAGCGCGGTTTTTTTGTACCTGAAAATAGCCTTCCCGGCTAACAAGCGTTAACGGCGGCCTAATCGTCGCGGACCAAAGCGGCGGCGCGACACCACATCCTCGTGACTTTCCTGGTTCATTTCGGCAATCTTCTCCCTGAGCGCTTGTTTACTTTCTTCCTCATCCACTGCATTGCTGTCTTTAATGTGGATAAGCGCCGCCTCGACTACCTGGTTAACCTGATTGGCCCGGGTCTCGTCAAAATTAGACTGCTTTGCGAGCGTATCGCCGAAAACCTTATCCGGTTCGTCGTTGTCGAGTTCAAGCTTGCGAAACTCGGCTTTGGTTTCGATAAGGGCTTTTATGGCGTGGGCCTGGGTCTTATTGAAGCTAAATTGCTGGCTTTTAAGCTGCATCCGGCCACCAAAATAAAACGCAATGATCACACTCAGCAGCGTCCAGTAACCGTCGGGGATGGAGCTCATAGCCAGGGTTATTTCTGCCATATGCGCGGGGGAAATATACGCAATCACAAAAATAAATAAAATGAGCGACACAATGAGCGGGCGGATCAGGCGGTTAAAACCATCGGCGATTGAGTCTATCCATGTGCGATTTTGGCGCGCGTTAAACTCAGCCTGATAAGACTGTAAAAGCGCCATTTGCTCGTCGGCAGTACGCTGAGCGTCTTTTTCTTTGTTAGTGGTAAATACTCCGGCAACCGTTTCTACGCCTTTAGAAACAGAGTCGGCAATAGCGGATATTGGGTTTTCAATGAGTTTGCTCATACCAGCTCCTACGCCACTTGGTAGTTGGGTAAAAAGCTTCTGGCCCGCGCCAGCCAGCCGCGTAAAAAGACGTTCTGGCTGGCGTCACTGGTAACGATGTCGGCGTAAAACATTTGTCGCTCTTCCACTAACGCCACCAGCATCCAGTCGCCCAGTTCCTGCAGGCAGGCGTAACTTTGCGCTTTGGTTTTAGGGCCCATCAGGCCATCTACCACCAGAGCGCCAAACCCTGCATCGTTACATACCTCTTGTAAAAATTTAATGGCCCGGCGCGGGCCATGGTTAACCGCCGAATCAAACAAAAAAGGTTGTAATGGCTCCGGCAGTTGGTCAATACGTGGTATGCGATAATAATTTAACGCATAGATGTCACGAGCGGTTTCTACATCCAGTGCTTTTACCATGTCGGCGGTTACCACGACTTCAAGGTAACGGGACAGGGTTTTTTGCGTAATGCCAAAGTTGGTGGGGCCACCGCGGTCGGCCGGGTGATTCACATAACCGCCTTCTTTGGCGAGAATTTCATCAATCATTGCGTTAACATCCATGAGCGCCTCCTTGTGGTGACTGATTAAGCGTTGCCTAAATATTAAACACATAAAACAGCGGATTTGCCAATGAAATGAGGGTTTTTTGTACAGCTCGAGCGTGGTACGTGGGGAGGGCGCAGCAACTATGGCTAAATGAGTTAAGCTGCACATGGCGATAAATGGGGGGGTAAACTTGTTGGTTTGGCATTGTGCCCGCGGCACGACCTTAGCAAGGCGTGACCTTAGCAAGGCGCGAGATTATCTGCAGCGACAGTCACCCTTACTGGTGTACATACTGAACTGTCTTTCACCACCGTAAAAGACAGCCACAGGTTATAAAGCGCTGCCTTAGCGGTTAGCTATTTTGCTGCCTGGCAATGGCCTTTTCACATTTACCGCGCCATTCGTCATCGAGTACTGGCAAGCCCACGTAGGATTGTGCCTGCCAAAAGTGGTCTTTATTATATACCGCGCGCATTAGCGCACCCACGCTGACACTTTGAGCCGGTCGTTCAAGCAAGGATACCGGATCGTTAACACGCATCACGCCAGGCTGCTTGATACGGTAATACCAGCCGGTAACGCCATGATCACCCGTAAATCTATCGAAGTTTTTTATCCCAAAGCGCTGGTTGATTTTATTGCAGGGGGCCCGTGGCGCGCCTACCTGAACAATAACTTCACCTATGGCATAGGTATCACCAATAAAGACATTCTCATCGTTCATGCCGGCTACGCTTATGTTCTCTCCAATAGCGCCTGCCACAGCGGTATCTTCAAGCTCCGGGTAGTGCTTATTGATCAGCGCGTAACCGTCCGGACTGTATTGATGTAATACTTTTTCAGGGCCACCATGGAGTCGTTTATTCGCCTGTTCATCTTCATCGGTACGATCCCAATGCACATTAAGCTGTTCCACCGGGTGCTTACAAATGGCTGAAAGAGCTTTGCGTGGCCCCAGAGGAGCAGGTTTTCCAGCAAAAAGCGCGGCAACAAACATGACAATTCCTTCTATTTAGCGGGTCTGCTGGTATTGTAGCGGAAATAGTAAAAAAAGGTTTATGGCGTTTAAACCTTTTGCAACCCAACGGCGACTAACGCTTTGACAACATAATGATAAGACACTGATTGGAACAATTGAAAAGCAATGACAGCAAGTGCAGGAACTATCGTGAATGCCGAAAAGGCCTTCACACAACAACAAATACTGCATCAGGTGCGGCTGGCACAGGGTGGTGATACCGGCGCCTACCGGCAACTCTATGAGCGTTTCGTAGGGCAGGTATATGCGCTCAGCTACCGCTTAACGGGCGGTGATGCCGGCATTGCCGAAGACGCTACCCAGGAAGTGTTTGTGCAGGTATGGCTGAAGCTGGCAAATTTCTCTGAGCAAAGCCAGTTTTCAACCTGGCTACACAGTGTGGCGGCCAATATTACCATTAGCTATTTGCGTAAACAGCGTGGCTGGTTAAAGCGAATGTTTACCCTGGAAGCTGAGAGTGAGCAACAGCTCCAGGCAGAGGCAATCTGCGATCTCAGTGAGCTGGACAAATGCATTGTAAGGCTACCAGAGCGCGCCAGATTAGTGTTCGTATTACATGCCATTGAAGGGTACCGGCATGAAGATATTGCCCGCATGTTAAAAATGGCAGTAGGTACCAGTAAGGCCCAGTACCACCGGGCCAGAAAGTTATTAGAAGAATGGTTAGGTGAACAGCATGACTAACAAGTCAGAACATTCCAGTAAGCTTGACGAAAAATTGCAGACGTTGCCTGAGGAAATCACGCCAAACCGTGATTTATGGCAAGGCATAGAGCTGGCGATAACCAGCGAAACCACCGCTGCCAAAGGACGCCATAAATATTTAGCCATAGCGGCCAGTGTGTTAGTGCCTGCAGGCCTCATTGGCATGTTGCTGATGGGAGGGCTAGCGCCCGACGAACATTCGGATACTAAGCCAGGCATAGCAGCCCAGCTTAGCAGTGAGTATGAGCGCCAGAAAGCAGCATTATTAGTGACTTATAGCGACCAGGAAGCGGTAACCGATAACTGGCAAAGTCAGCTGAATGAGCTCGAAACGGCAGCCGATGCAATTAAGGCTGCGCTAGAAAACGACCCGAATAACCGCACTTTGCTACGTATGTTGCAAAGCGTTTATCAACAACAAATCGACCTGATTGAGCGAGTGCACGCGCCCAAATGGCAACAAATCTAATAGGTGAATTTATGCAAACTAACGTAATGAAATACGCCCCGAAACGCCTGGCGTGGGGCGCAGCAGCAATGGCTATCTTGTTTTCGCAAATAACCATTGCACAGCAAAAAATTGATCAAACACTGGATACCACTAGCAGCCCGGTTGTCGAAATGGAGCATGTGCAGGGTAAAGCTGACATTAAAACCTGGGACAAAAACCAGGTCAGAATAACCGGCACTCTGGGTTCTTTAACTGAAGAGTTTACCTTTGAAAAACGAGGTAATACGGTGGTGATTGACGTTGAAGTAAAAGATAACCACTACCGCTGGGAAGATAAAGAAGAAGCCAAAGATGATTTGACCGTTTATGTGCCGGCAGGCAGTAAACTGGCTTACGAAACGCTTAACTCCGACGTCAAAGTCGATGGTCTGCAAGGCGGAACCTCCATTGAGGTGGTCAATGGTGATATTGAAGGGGTAAATCTGGCGGGCCGCGTTAATGTGGAGTCGGTTAATGGTAATGTCGAGCTAAGGAACATCACTGGCGCGTTAACTGTCGAATCCGTTAATGGCGATATTGATGCAGAGCATAACAGTGACGCTGCGCTGGCCATTGAAAGTGTCAACGGCAAAATTACGCTGCAAAGTAACAGTAGCGATGTCAGTATTGAGACCGTGAACGGTAACACCAATGTGGTCCTCGGCACTGTTAACAGACTGGCCATGGCATCGGTTAACGGCGATGCGAATGTTTCTCTAGCCCTCAACAGCGGCGCCGATGTGGGCGTTGAAACCGTGGGCGGCAGTATCACGCTGTCATTTACCAATGATGTGTCAGCACGCTTTGATATTGAGGCACATGCTGGTGGTAAAATCGTTAACAAGCTGAACGGCACTGACGTTAATAAGGCTAAGTATGGCCCGGGGCAATGGCTTGAATTTACCGAAGGCAGCGGTGACGCCAGAGTACGCATCTCTACGGTAAATGGCCGGATAACGGTTGAATAGCCTTTTATTAACTGACTGAATTTAACAAGTCAATTTTTACCTCGCCCCTGTAGCACTATGAGTTATGAGGGGCTTCGCCTTATGAAATGGTAAATAAGTAAAGTAATTACGTACCCAAAAATTCAGTGACCAGGTTTCGACCGGCTCAACAGTCTTTAGGGTTCTACCCCGTTTTCACGGACGGTTTAATAAAGACGTAAACTTGATGTCTTGATTAGCAAGTCTCCGTATACCACGATAGACGCATCGCATATGGTGCCTGGAGAGGTGGTTAGTGCTTAGGGCGAGTTTTCGGTTCAAACTAAGGATTTTTTTAGCTAGCCATTTGAAAGCCCTTTGAATGGGTATGATGTTCTCGCAAGCCCGCAACTTCAGAATCAGGTCAGTTGTGAGATTATGAGCACTTGGTTTTCACTCGTTAATGCTGTAATACGCCCGTTGGACGTTGTGGGTGCCGTGTCGAAAATAATTGACTTTAGTACTACTAGTTCTATTAATGTGACTTTTGCCGATAATGTAGTAATGACTTTCAGGCTGAAAAGTTTTGATAAAGTTGCGCTTAATGGTGTCTTTGATCTAGCGATGGAATATGTTCCAGATAGTGCATTTCTTATTTGGGAAGACGGTACACTTTTAAAAATCCCGGATGATTCGTCAGAAAATTTGGTGCCTTTAACGGTTATACTTACTGAGGACGAAGCTTTACCTTTGTATGGTTATCTCGATTTATATATGGGGTATACAAGTGGCAGTGGCGGTGCCCTTGGAGGATTTGGAAATTCAGGCATTAGGTGTAATCCTACACATGTTGAAGAGACAGTAGAACCAGATGGAACGATAAAACGGCCAGTTACCTATCGCTGTTCGGTTCCATAGGAGAACAATATGTACTCTAATGATATTTATTTGGTACTGGTCTTTTTGGTATTAAAATTATCACTCCCGAGAGATGAAAACCGTAGATAAATAATATGAACACAGTAAAGCGTAATTTTTTGTCCTCACTTTGCGTTTTACTGTATTAATGCCTTAAGTGGCATCCATGCCTAATCTCTCCTCTTGAAAATGGATAAGCCAAAGGAGGAGGCAGCACGGTGTCACTAACAAACAGTGACCTATTGCTGATAGCTAAAAAAGGAAATTACTATGTATATGAATGATACATTTATGGTGCTGGCAGGTTTTGTATTTGTAATCGCTGTGTGTAGTGTGCTACCGGTGTACCTGTTCAGAAACAAGTTTTACTCAAAGGCCGAAATGGTTGTATGGGGAATTATTTTTTTGTTCTTCCCATTTTTTTCGGTGCTGCTCTTTTTGGTGATAAAGCTGTCTTTCCCCCGTTGTGAATGCCAGAAAGAAAACTCACAGTAACGCGCAATGAGTTGTCCTCACTTTGCGTTTTACTGTACCAATGCCTATCATGGCGGCAAATGTTTAATATCTTTTTGTTGTAAATGGCTAAGCCAAATAAAAAAGGGCCGGTACGTACGGTTCAAATTTCCTGCTCGCAGTGCAAAGCGCGCATTTTTAAGTACCGAAAAGGGGGAAAGGGCGCGCTGGTAAAATGTTTTATCGAGCGTATCGTCGAAGATTACACCGAACAAGCCTGCTGCTGCCCGGGATGCGGCCAGGAATTTGCCAGAGAAACCCTTATTCGCGGTACCCCTGCATATAAAATGATTGGCGGCAAAGTACACATGAAGTAAGCCGCAGTTTCAACTCCTGTGCAACACGTCGCCTGAATTTAGTGTCCGCTTTTTTTACATCTTTCTTTACTGCAGCGTTTGGCTGATGGTTAAGCATATGAAACGTATATGTAAAAATTTTGGGTGTAGTTATTGCTAGGATGTTCGATGGACGTTTATAACTATAAAAAATCAATCAATAATTGATTAGATATTAACTGAGTAAACAGGATGAAGAAGTTATTAACTGCTGTTTGTTGTGCAGTGTTGCTGATCCCGGTGATGACGCAAGCAGGTGTTATTAGACATGATGTTGCCAATCAAGCCTACCTTAATTTAGCTGCGCAAGATCAGTTTAAACCCGTCGGAGATCTGGTTTACGGAAAGAGCGGTCTGAATAGTTTTCGGCGTCGCTGCTCCGGCACCTTAATTAGTGCCAATTTCGTATTAACTGCCGCCCACTGCGTTGATAACTCAGAAACTAACTACATGGAATTTAATGTAGGTGGCAGCATCTATCAGGGCCAGAGTTGGGTGGCGCACGACAGTTGGACGGGCGGTGATACCTTAGCCAGTTTGTTGGAAGGGTGGGACATTGGTTTGGTTTTACTAGCCGAAGCGGTGCAAAACGTCACGGCGGCGTTGCTCTACGGTGGCAACAACGAAGTGGGTAATGTAGGAACGCATGTCGGCTTTGGTCGCGGTGGTAACGGGCTGTCTGGCGACGTGCAACTATCCGGCACCAAGCGGGCCGGCACCAATGAAATCGACGAGATTAATTTTTTTGGTGAAACCCACGGCCGGTTACTCTGGAACGATTTTGATGCGCCCGCTGGCACAGACCCAGCACAAGGCACCGGTATCAACAGTAACCCCAGCTATTTAGAGAATCCAATGGCGTGGTACGGTGCATCGTCTGGCACTGCGCTTGATTTAGAAATGGGCATTGCTCCTGGTGACAGCGGCGGCGGTTATTTTTTAGAGGATAACGGTGAGTGGTTTTTGGCCGGGGTTCACTCCTTTGGCGTTGCGGTGTCTGGCGATAACGATTTAAATTCGGGTTATGGTGAGTTTTCGGCATCAACCCGGGTCAGCTCGTTTACCTCGTGGATTAGCCAAACACAGGCATTGTTGGCGCCTGAAGTTGTGGTTTCGGCCCCGGGTTCATTGCTGACAATGTGTAGCGCTGGCATGGTAATGTTGGTTATGCGGCGACGCAAACGTGTGCGAGCTAGTAGTGGTTTGTGTATAGCCGCTTGCAAATAGCGGCTAGTTGTATGCCGAGACAATAGCCCGCAGGCGCCGGGCTAACTGAGCTGGTTATAACTCTGCCTGTATTGTGCTTCGGCCGTTGCTGACACAGCCTTTCTGGTTGGGCGTGAATTGCCGTCGGGGTATTCACCGCTTAAGTTCGAACCAAATAGGCTCGCTAATTGTTGCTCAAGTGCTTGAGCATTCACTGGTTTTCCAATGGTATTGCGATAAAGCGTCTGGGCTTGCTCGCGACTCACACCTAAGTTATCCATCATCGTCAGCAGGTTATTGGTATGCAGATTAACCGTATCCTCTGCAGAGCTGGCGATAATGGTGTCATTGACTCTGAATATGGCGTTCACCGGGGCGTTGTCCCAGGCAAGCTGTCGCTGTTGTCGCACCATTCTTTGTTGTTCCTGTGTCGCCTGTGCAGACAGTGTATTGCCAACCTGCTCAGCAACATAGCCATCAAATGATTTGCCGTTAAACAACTCAAAAGCTTCGGCATTAGTGGGCCCTTGTGGTTGGCTAAAGTATTCAACGCTGAGGCGATTGCCGTATTCGGATTTGAGCGCATTCAGGGTTTGCTCGGTATTGTTATTGGCATTGGCGCCGGTATTGGCAAAACGCGAGAATTGATTACGGCTGGTTGTGTGTGTTTACCAAACATCATTGCAGGCTCACCATCAATATAAGCAATGGCTGTAACATCCCGGCTCTGCCCATAGTTTTGCCAGTAGTTGCGCATCTCATCTGCCGACATCAATTGTGTTTTTAACGGGGGGTTATCCCGGTAGCGTTCTTCGATGTTGAATTTGGTGGCGGCTGACATTGTGCTAAGTACCGGGCGCCCGTCGCCTAATGCTATGCCCTGAAAAGGCGTTTGGGCGTTGCCGGGCTGTTTTTCGTTTCTCGATGCGCGTTGTGCAGGGGCGTCATTTTGCAAGAAAATGCGGGTAGCGAATGTAGAGTCAATTTGCATTGTCGGTTCCATATGTGGGGGGGGGGTATAGCAGAGCGCGCTTTGCTCCAACGTAACGGCAACTCAGGCCTTACCATTGTTATCTGAATGAGTGTTATCCAATCCGTTTTAGTATTTCGATGGCTTTTTCAAAGCTTTTTATATATTCGAGTGAGTTCTTCGGGTAGTTTTTGACCATTTCATAGCTTCTCTCCATTTGCGCTAAATGGTTGCGCTTTTCATGAACGGTATCTGCATGGTTCAATCCCGTGGGCCTGTACAAATCAAGCATTTCGCTACCCGAAATCAATCCGTTGTTATAAAGCTCTTTGGCCATATCCGCAATTTCAGGCCCGGTAATATTGGTGACATCATATTTGTCAGCAATGCGTTGCCACGTTACATTGGCATTCTTTGCTGTATCGCTAATAGAGACAGTATCCGTGGTTCGGCTCTGAGCGGATGATTCATTCGACTGAGTGTCCTCAACCTGTTTTTGGGAGACGTGTGTATAAGTTTGCACAAGGCTTGCCTGGGTATTGCTGGTGATAAGCATTTCAATTCCTTATGGTGTTTACTAACAGGCTCTGGGACACTAGCGGCTACTTAAGCTCTTAATGCAGTCAGGTGATTTTTAAACGCTCTTTTTGCATCACGGTTGTCGCTTCCTGCGTTGCTTTGCGCTTTTCTTCTTCCACCGCTCGCTCCCGGGCTTTTTCAATTAGCTGTTCAATTTCTTGTTGCAATGCCTGGAGTTTTTCTGCCTTTTGCTCAGCGCTGAGAGTCGTATCGTTGCGAACCGCCTCCATTTCTTTTTCGAGTTCTTTTATTTTTTGGCGGTCAATACCGAGTCTGGCGGCTAAAATTAACTGGTGTACTTCATTGAGCAGTGAATTGGGGTGGGGCGCCTCTTCATCAGCTTCATTAGCTGTGTTGTCACCTTCGGCGTCAGTGATGTCTGAAGGTATCACTGTCGGTGCATTGTTTACCGCTGGCTGCTCTGTGGTAAAACCGGGTTGTGGAGCACTACTGCCGCCGCCAATGGTGGCAAAAAAACTGTCGTAAACTGTTTTTAACTGCTGGTTGTATGGCGTCCAGCCATCGTAGTTAACTCTGAACTCAAGGTTGGAACGGGCATAGTTTTCCAGCCTCTTAATATTTGTGCCGTTCCACTGTTGTTCAGGCGGTAGAGGCGTTTTTTGCACAGCCCCGGGTATATCAAGGTTAACGCCATAAACCATATGATGCATGGTAAGCTCAAGCGTGACCTTATCGAAGGGCGCTAAGTCTGCAGTGGCTTCTTCCCAGGCAGCTTTTACCGATGCGGGCGCATTGACCGGCGGAAAATGAATCGTTCTGGCCGCGCCTACTTCAACAATTCCGTCGTTATTTAAGTCAACGAGATCAGAGCCATCAGGTTGACTGAGCAGGTTCTGTGCGCCTTCTTTACTCAAGGCGTTAACTTCAATGGGATTGGCTAAACTATTGGCTTTTTGTACCAGTCGCAGCTCCTCTGGTGACAGCGATTGCAGAAAATCTTTCGCCGAGCCATTTTGCTGTGCAGCGTTTGCTAAGATATCAGCGAATCCGGAAATATCCTGTTCGTTGAGCTTACGAACCCGCAAGAGGTCGACCGAAGCGTCACTGAACCGGATTGTCGTGTTGATCATAGTAAGTCCTTTAGGCTGCATATTCGCGTCAGCATGGTAATTCCATTGAGCGATTTTTATGCCAGATACCTCGCGAAGCATCAGCTTTGTACGCTTGGGTAAACAGCCATGCCTGAATATTAGAAGGTTAAGCCAAATACTGGTTACGCAAATAAAAGACATTGCCGCTTAACAGGCGAATGTTCGTGGGGAGGTAAGAGAATGTGTAACTCAGGACGAATGGTGTCAGTTCAGCGGCAAGGCTGACGCTGTGAACGGTATCTGTGTATTTTGCAGGTGCGGCGATGAGGCAAAAGGTTGCCGTAAAAAGCGGAAAAAACGGGCAGTATTTTATGTATGGTACTTGGTATGAGCTTAGCTGAGCCAGTTATTACTGGCTCAGCGTAAACTGTGTGTGTACGCTTTTAGTTGGCTGTTTGTAGCACCAGTTTTTGTGCGCGGCGCCCGGTTGCAACCTCGGACGTGTACAGGTTGCCCTGACTGTCGCTGACCAGGCTATGCAGCCAGGTAAACTGACCCGGGTAACGTCCGGGGCGGCCAAAACTGCCAAGCACTTCATAGGTGTCGTGCCACAGTACCCATATGCGGCCATTCATCATGTCTGCGACATAGAGGTATTTGTTATCCGGCGAAAAGGCGACATCGGTAGCGGTACCAAGCCCCATGGTTTCGCCGGCAATAACCAGATCGCGTACAAACTGTACTTTCCCTTCGCTATCGTGCTTAAACACCTGCAGGCGGTTATTTCGGCGATCGCATACGTAAATGCGGCCATCACTGGCTTTTGTCACGCAGTGTATAATGTCACCAAAGTTTTGCGCATTGGTATTGATATTCTCAGCCCCAGCGGTGGCCTGGGAAACATCAAACGCACCTTCACGCGTGCCGCCACCGGGCTGGTTAGCGTAGGCCCCCCAGTACTGAGAAAAATCATTGGTGTTAGCATTAAAGCCAATAATGCGCTTGTTGATGTAGCCGTCGGCAATAATCACTTCGCCGCTGTCGGTATCATGATGAATATCGGCCGGGTTACCCAGAGTGGTCTTACTGGCATTGCCATCGGTGCTGTTGCGCTCGCCAAACTGGCGAATAAACTTGCCGTCAGCGGTAAAGTTAAGCACCACGTGATCGCCTTCGCCGTTGCCGCCCAGCCAAACGGTATCGTTATCGTCAACGTACAGGCCGTGTACAACTTCGGGCCATTGATTAACGCCCTGTATGCTGGGCGCAATGGCATCACCACCCCAGCTATTGAGCACTTTACCGGCCGGTGATATTTGCAATACATGAGGGGCCGCTTCACAGCAAACGCCGGTGACCGGCGTTTGCTCCAGTGCCAAATCGAGTTGACCAAGAGAATTAGGACGGTGCAGCACCCAAACATTATCGTGTTTATCAACCGCCAGGCCGGGCACCTGACCAATTAACCAGGTGTCAGGCAGGCGTGGCCAGCTGGCGTCTACTTTGAAGGTTGGCATTGGCTTTGACGCCCCCGGCTCCGGATAGCTTTCAAGGTCTACCAACGCTGGCTCGGCGTGCGCTGCTTGCATTCCTGCAACAGTAAGTAACAAGAATGCAGCGAGGCCACGAGCGTGTTGTTGTGGCGACCACAATGCAGTTAACGAAAGTCTCGGCACGGTATAGCTCCTTGCAGTTTAAATAAAGTGGGTAAAGGGACTGGCTAACAAACTATATACTGTATAAACGGTCGTTGGATCATTTCTACAGTCTGGTTGACAGTATCGGCACTAAGTTATTGGCAAAGCGGCAGAAAGTATAAAGTGTTCTAAACAAATACGATAATGAATTAGCGTTGTTCTTAACAGGGCGTTACAAATAAAGCATAATACTCCTTTGATTTTACCCGCTAGGTTTTTAACGTTTGTGAAAGCTGTTCCCACTAATCCCGATCAGAGTGTCGAAAAACTCAAAGTCCCCCCGCACAGTATCGAAGCTGAGCAGGCTGTACTTGGAAGCATGCTCATCGATCCTGAGTCATGGGACAAAGTGTCGGAGCTGGTAACCGACTCTGAATTTTACAACCGCTCCCATCAAATCGTTTTTAAAGCTATTTTAAAACTGCTTGCGAATAGCCAACCGGTTGATTTGATCACGGTTTCTGAGCTTCTCGAGAATAACGACCAGCTCGATGATGCCGGTGGTTTTGCTTATTTAGGGGAACTCGCCCGCAATACCCCCAGTTCTGCCAACGTTACCGCTTATGCCAAAATTATTCGGGAGCGGGCAATAACTCGTGAACTCATTGGGGTTGCCAATGAGATTGCTGAGGTAGGCTATAACCCGGAAGGGCGCAATAGCGCTGATATCCTCGATATGGCCGAGAGCAAGGTATTTGAGATTGCCGAGCGTCGTACCGGTGAGTCCGAGGGGCCGCAGAGTATCGAGTCGGTGCTGGGCAAAACCATTGATCGCCTTGAAGCGCTGATAAAAGATAACCGTGAGGTAACCGGCGTTACCACCGGATTTTCTGATCTCGATAAGAAAACCAGTGGTTTGCAGCCGTCTGATCTGATTATTGTTGCGGCGCGTCCATCCATGGGTAAAACCACCTTTGCTATGAACCTGGCCGAAAATGCCATGCTCGCCGAAGACAAGCCGGTGCTGGTATTTAGTTTAGAGATGCCCTCTGAACAAATCATGATGCGGATGCTGGCCTCACTCAGCCGGGTTGATCAAACCAAAATACGGACCGCCCAACTTGACGATGAAGACTGGGCGCGGATCTCCAACACCATGGCTATGCTCAAGGAAAAAGACAACATCTATGTGGATGACTCATCAGGTCTTACGCCTATGGATGTGCGCAGCCGGGCGCGTAAGCTGGCCCGTGAACGCGGTGGCTTAAGTATGATCATGGTGGATTACCTGCAATTAATGCGGGTACCCTCATTAAGCGAAAACCGGACCCTGGAAATTGCCGAAATTTCCCGCTCACTGAAAGCCCTCGCTAAAGAGCTGAATATTCCGGTTGTGGCACTGTCGCAGCTAAACCGAAGCCTGGAGCAACGTGCCGATAAGCGTCCGGTCAATTCAGATCTGCGTGAATCTGGCTCTATCGAGCAGGATGCCGACCTTATTATGTTTATTTACCGTGATGAGGTGTATCACGAAAACAGTGAAGACAAAGGCGTCGCTGAAATTATCATCGGTAAACAACGTAACGGCCCGATAGGCACCAGTCGCCTGACCTTCCAGGGCCAGTTTTCGCGGTTCGACAATTATGCCGGCCCGGCAGTGCAGGATGAGTACTAAGTACCTTTAGACTCAGCCCATAGCACGCCAGTACGTCGATATTCTTGGTATCAGCAACAGCATAGCCGTTGTCGTTGTGCGCAAGGCTGGCGCAGGTGCTGCGTCGGGTTTTCGCTTATCCCAACGACCTCCCCAAGATAAAGCTGACCCCGCCGCACGGCAATATTCATGTGGGCGGCTGGCAAATAAAATCAGACGCTGTTGAATGAGTTTAGCGCCGGCATTATTGCCCAGGGCTAATTATCCCGGAGTGGTATACAGGGATGACTTACTGCCTTTGGCTCATGTAGACTAACTGGCGAATGCCGCGTGCCAGTGATGTGTTGAGCAGTTATCAGTAACCACCACAAAGTCAATCCTGCCGCAGTCCAATGCTTTAACAATAAGAAGAATCTATGCGAACACTTTATTTGATGACAGTGCTAACGTTGCTGGCCGGATGCCAGACAGCAACCCAGTCTCCTACTCCGGTGACGGAGTCAACGCGCAGCAACGTGCCCTACAGCGATATCATTGCGCAGCCCTTCGAGCCCGCGACATCTTCGCAGTCTTATGGCAGCAGTCCACTGCAAACTATTTACCGCTGGGATGCGAGTTCTGCACCTAAAGCAGTGATGGTGTTTGTGCACGGTGGATGTTGGCTGAACGCTTATGATTACACCCATGCGCAAGGCCTTTTGTCAGCGTTGGCTTCCCAGGGAGTTACCGCCCTGGCAATTGAGTATCGCCGAACCGGCGATGAGGGCGGCGGCTGGCCAGGAACACTGGATGACATTCAAAAGGCTTTAGCCGTTACCCGGCAGTGGCTGGAGCAAGCCGGTCCTGATGGGGTGCCGGTGAGTTTGGTTGGCCATTCTGCGGGAGGGCATTTAGCATTGCTGGCTGCCCAGCACACGACTCAACAACCGAATACAGCATTTTTTCAGCGGGTGATCGGTTTGGCAGCGATTACCGATCCGGTTCGTTATGCGGCGGGTACTAATAGCTGTCAAACGGCGACACCTGGCTTTTTCAACGGCTTTCCGGCTGATGTGCCTCAGGCTTATGAAAAGGCTACGCCGTCGGTGGCCAACATTGCCATGCCAGTGACGTTACTACAAGGGACGGCCGACAGCATTGTTCCGGTTGCCCAGAGTCACTTGCCGGGGGCAAATACCATCATGGTCGAGAACGCCGGGCACTTCGATTATTTACATGCCAATTCACATGCCTTTGGGCGCTTGGTTGAATTGCTTACGCAGGAAAAATAAATGCTAGCTGATGCGCAACACTTAGATACTCAGGATCCCCTCAAATCGATTGGTAGCGCATTTGCGTTACCGCAGGGAGTTATTTATCTCGATGGTAATTCTCTTGGGCCATTACCCATTGCTGCCAGAGAGCGAGCGGTCGAGGTGACGGCCGGGCAGTGGGGCACCGATCTGATCACCAGTTGGAATAAGCATCGCTGGATTGACCTGCCTACCATTTGTGGTGAGCAAATTGCGCCAATAATTGGTGCCGGGTCAGAGCAGGTGGTGTGCTGCGACTCCATATCTGTGAACTTGTTTAAAGTGCTAAGCGCCGCGTTGGCAATGCAGAGCGACAGGCATAAAGTGATTACCACGGAAGATAATTTCCCGACTGATATCTATACGGTCGAAGGCTTACAGGAGCAGTTAGGAACGCAGCGATGCGAGCTGATTAAAGTGGCAGAAACTGACATCGAGCGCAGTCTTGATGAGCACACTGCGGTGTTACTGCTGACGCAGGTTAACTTTCGTTCCGGCAGGCTGCTGGATATGCAGGCACTCACCTCAGCAGCGCACAAGAAAGGCATTCTGGTAGTGTGGGATTTGGCGCACTCGGCGGGTGCGGTGCCGGTAGCTCTGGATGAACATGGCGCTGACTTTGCGGTTGGCTGTACCTATAAGTACCTCAATGGTGGGCCGGGTGCGCCGGCATTTATTTATGTTGCCAAGCGCCATCAACGGCGCTTTCGACAGCCCATCAGTGGCTGGATGGGGCACGCGACGCCTTTTGCATTTGATAACAGTTATGCACCTTCACAGTCAATTAAGCAAAGCCTTTCAGGCACTCCGCCCGTGCTGTCGATGAGCGTACTGAATGCGGCGCTGGCGCTTTGGGCCGACATTGATATGACACACGTCAGGGCAAAGTCAATCGCGCTCAGTGAGTTCTTTCTGGAAGCCCTTAACACGCTTGGGCTGACAAAGGAATTAACCTGCATTTCGCCGCTCATTGCGGAGGAGCGTGGCAGTCAGTTAGCCTTCAGACACGAGCATAGTTATGCGATTTGTCAGGCCTGGATTGATGCTGGTGTTATTGCCGATTTCAGAGCGCCCGATATTTTGCGCATCGGTTTTGCGCCGTTGTACCTGAGCTTTGCCGATCTGTGGCATGCATGTGAAAAGCTAAAAGAGGTGGTTGAAAGCAGAGCCTACCTTGACGAAAAGTACCAAAGAAAGTTAGCGGTGACTTAAGGCAGTATTCATGTGGTTTTAAATACTTAGCCGTAACAATAAAAACGCCTGCAAATGCAGGCGTTTTTTAATTTGGAAACTAACACATTTGTGTTACTTAGGTACTTCAACCGTTTCAGAAATTTTAACTTCAATACGGCGGTTAATTCTGTGTGCGGCAGCGGTATTAGACTTATCCAACAGACGCTCTTCACCGTAACCAACGGTATCTAAACGAGACGATCTGATGTCGTAACGATTCATCAGCAAGTCTTTTAACGCATTGGCGCGACGCAGTGACAAATCTTTGTTATACGCGGCTGTACCTGGCGCTGATGCATGACCTTCGATAAGGGCATCGGTTTGACCATAGCGCTTTAAGAACTCAACCAGATCAAGAATTTCTGATGAGTCCGGATCTTCAATAACGGCGCTATTGTGAGCAAACAGGATGCGGATTTCGATCGATACATCCTTTTCCGTTAGCACAGTACATCCGTTGGCGTTTACTTCATCACCAGCAGGCGTGTTCATACACGCGTCTTTGCTGTTCACTACACCGTCATTGTCAGAATCAAGCTCACAACCATAACTGTCAACTTTTGCACCAGCAGGTGTGTTTGGACATCTGTCGTTTGCGTTTGACACGCCGTCATTGTCTGAATCACTTGAGACTGTTGCGGTTGCCGGTGCTGGTGTTGGTGCAGAAGAACCAGAGCTTCCACCATAGGTGTAAGATACACCTAACTTGAGACCGTAATCGTATAAACTTTCGTCGATGTCGCGATAGGCGGCGAATTCACTGACGAAAGATAAATTTTCGCTGAGAGTCCAGTGTCTACCCAGACCGTAACCCAGCATTTCATAACCTTCACCGATATCCTGGTCGTATACACCACCGAATACGTAAAAGTCATTAAAGAAATACATCAGGTCAACGCCAAGCATCAGGCCGTCATCGCTAACGCCATTGGTGCTTCCGCTGATATCCAGATGAGATGCTGAAATCCGACCTGCCCAGTTTTGGTCAAAACGAAATCCAGCTTCGACACCAAGCCCAAAACCATCATCTAAATGTGCGGTAGGGATTGGTTTGCTTTTATCTGTGCCGTAGTATAGACCGTAAACACCAACCCAATTCTCTTCATTGCTCTGAGCAAATGAGGGGCTAGATACTAATCCGGCAGTGATTAAAGCTAATGTGAGAGTTGATTTTTTCATTATTCACTTCCTGTTGTAAACGATAAAGTGTGCGCATATTTTTTTACAGCAACGTATGTGCCAGTATGCAAATTGTGTAACTTAAGTACAGACAGACTGCCCGTGTAAGGTAGCAATAATACTGCGCGAACCGCCGCTATCCCGGTGTTCCCCAAGGATTATACCTTGCCATGTGCCAAGAGCCAACCTTCCCTTTTGAATAGGAATCGTTAACTGGCAACCGAACAGACTACTCTTGATGTGTGCTGGCATGTCGTCCGGGCCTTCATAGGTATGTATAAAGTACGGAGTGTCTTCAGCAACTGTATGATTTAAATAGGATTCTATATCTCTTCGTACCGATGGATCGGCATTTTCATTGATCGTCAAACTGGCGCTTGTATGCTGTAACATCAGGTGCAATAAGCCCATCTCAACCTCCTCAATTTGCGGTAAGGCCGCAATGAGTTTATCGGTGATAATATGAAAGCCACGCGCATAGGGAGACAGGGTAATTTTTTCACAGTGCCAGTAATTATTATTTGTCAAAACATATTTCCATGTAGGCTTTTCCGAGGTCGTGATTAAATGGCAGTATGATCTTTGGCCCGTCAACCTGGTGACTGATACTGTGATTTTTTCCCGACACAACAACGGGCGTTGCCATGCCAAATTCGTAACCTTTCTCAGCTAAATCCCGCTTTGCATTACCACAAATCATATTGGTGATTTCACCCACCATGTCGGCAACTTCTGCATCTATCTCGTTGGAGGATTCGCCAAGCATATTTTGCATGATATTCAATATCAATGCTTCATCAAAAGTGATCGATAGTGAACCTTTAATACTTGGACCCACCATACCGATTAAACCCGACACGTCACCTCGCGCAACATCATCTTGCTTACGCTTTGGTTTTCCTGGCGACAGTGTCGTTTGCGCCATGGTTTCAAGTACATTCATCAAGCCGGCGATGAATGGGTTTACAAACTCAGCATTCATGTTGTTGTTCTCCCATAGTAGCTGACTCACTTTCCTGGCAGTCTGCACATAATCCGTGTGCTTCGATGGTTTGCTTGGAGACTTTAAAACCGTACTGTTTAGCCTGATTGTCGAGGGTTTCTTTTAACCCTTCCGACTGTATCTCTGAGACGTCGCCACAACTGTCGCAGATAAGAAACTGTACCGGATGGTGACAACCAAAATGATAACAAGCCACAAACGCGTTGGTAGACTCAAGGCGATGAATTAAACCGAAATCCAGTAAAAAGTCGAGGGCACGGTAAACGGTAGCAGGTTTGGCACCGGATTCAGTTTCCTTGAGGTTATCGAGAAGATCGTACGCTCCCATTGGACCATGTCTTTCCAGCATGAGTTGATACACTTTCTCTCGTAAAGGAGTAAAACGGGCGCCACGCTGTTCGCAGTATGCCCTGGCTTTATTAATAATAGTGGTGTTTTTCATGCTGCGGTTATTTTGATCGAGTACGGGTTAATTGCATAACTATTAAATTTACCGGTTGGTTGATTAGCTGGGCACGGCGTCGTTGACAGTGACATGTATATGCTTAATAAGTTGATCTTCAAGTTCAAAACGATCAACTAACGCCTCGCCGAGACGAGTTATATCGGCGTCAAAACTGTGGGCACTGTCAACATCAAACTTTTCGCTAAACTTGTCATTAAAATCGAGCGCAATATTGGTAGTGTCGCTGATTCTCGGGAAAATATGCTGCTTTAATTTGAGTCCTTTGGGGTCATCGGAGACAAGCATTTCGTACACTTCAAAATGCCCGACGGAGAGGTAATCCATCAGAATTGAGCAAAATTCGTCTACTTCAGCCATATCGGGGAGTGCTCCCTGAGTGCGACCGTTTACGCCGGCTAACTGGCAATACTTTATCAGTAGCTCGCGGCGTTCATCCAGCCAGGCATCAATGGTTTTATTGGCACCGCCCCAACGTTGCTTTGCTATTTCGACCTGATTTAACACTCTGTATATCCTCAAGAGTCTGCTACCGAGTTGCTATGAGTATAACACCGCCTTACCGTCTCACAAATGACAGTGCAAAATAAAAAGCACATAACAGTTTACACAGTGGTAGCAAAATTAACACAAACAGCCGTAAGCTACCTCGCAATAAGCGTTTTCAAAGGGCTATGATATGATTAGCAGGTAATTAATCAGGTTGAATTGTATGTTGAAGTTAAGTGGAAATAATATTTGCCAACCAGGGTACTGGCTTATTTTTAGTAATGACGAGGTTATCGTGCCGGCTGACAGTGAGTTGTTGCCGCTATTAAACTGGACTGACGTATCCTTTATTCATCACTATCAGGATCAGGTTAAATCATTACAGGCAGAAGATTTATTGCTTCGGCATCCTTTGTATGTTGTTGATTTAGGGGCCGAAAGCATTACGCCTGATGGCTGGCAATGCATCAGCTTGCGAGAGCTCATGACCAGTGAGCCTCCCTTAACTTTCGAAACACTCGCCCGTGCCTGGCAATTTGTCCATTTTGTCAGAACGCATCGCTTTTGCGGTCGCTGTGGATACCACACCCAACCCGTTGACTGGGAAATGGCAGTACAATGTCATCAATGCGGACATCGCTGCTATCCCCGGGTTTCGCCGTGTACTATTGTTGCTATTCACCGGGGCCAGGAGTTGCTCCTGGCCAGGGGAGTGCGGCACCGCAATCCGCAGATGTATTCCATTCTTGCCGGGTTTGTTGAAAGTGGCGAAAGTCTTGAGCAGGCCACACATCGGGAAGTCTTTGAAGAAGTCGGTATCAAAATTAAAAATTTAGAATATTTTGGCAGTCAGGCGTGGCCCTTTCCCCATTCGCTGATGGTGGGTTATTTTGCCGAGTACGAAAGCGGTGACATTGTGATCGATGAACGGGAAATTGTTGATGCTAACTGGTACCACGTGAATGACTTACCCTTAACAGCACCCAAAATTTCCATTGCGGGTAAAATGATTGCCGCAATTAGCGAGCGACTCAGAGCAACTGGCTAGCCTTTTTACTGACAGGCTTCAGGGGCAATGTTGTTTTAGCATGGCACGCCGTTCAGTTAACGCGTGTTTGCACCCATCAATTTAAGTCTGAAAGTTGAGTATGAAAGTTGAGTATGAAAGGACTTCGTTTCGGCACAAAAATGTGAGTGCTTACCAGCAATAAAAAACCCCGCAAAAGCGGGGTTCGAATTTTTTAGCGTATGGGCCCGTCGACGAGCTCTGTATGTTATGAGTACTAGTATTAGCAGTCCCTATTTGATTAGTCAAGCAAATAAGGCAAATTAATTCAATCGAGTCATAACTACGCACTATCCTATAAATCTTGATATACTCGCCGCCAATTTTTGACAGTAAGCATTTTACCGGGGATTAGCATGGTAGAAACAAGTGGTAGCGTTGAGCGTCCGGCGCTTAAGAATGACCGATACTTAAGAGCGTTGCTCAGGCAGCCGGTCGATGTGACGCCGGTGTGGATGATGCGTCAGGCCGGCCGCTACTTACCTGAATATAAAGCCACCCGGGCAGTTGCTGGTGATTTTATGTCGCTGTGTAAAGATGCTGATCTGGCATGTGAAGTGACGCTGCAACCGTTGCGTCGTTTTCCCTTAGACGCCGCTATTTTGTTTTCTGACATTTTAACGATTCCCGATGCCATGGGCCTGGGGCTGTATTTTGAGACTGGCGAAGGCCCGCGTTTTAAAAACCCCATCACCTGCAAGGCAGACGTAGACCGCATTGGCGTACCTGATCCTGAAGGTGAATTACAGTATGTAATGAATGCGGTCAGAACCATTCGTCGCGAACTTAAAGGCGAAGTGCCGCTTATTGGCTTTTCGGGTAGTCCTTGGACGCTGGCAACCTATATGGTCGAAGGCGGCGGTAGCAAAGCATTTACCAAAATTAAAAAAATGGCCTTTGCAGAGCCTCAGATATTGCACGCACTGTTGGCTAAGCTGGCTGACTCGGTTACCAGCTACCTGAATGCACAAATTGCCGCAGGTGCCCAGTCAGTGATGATTTTTGATACCTGGGGAGGCGTTTTGTCGCCGCGTGATTACAAGGAATTCTCGCTCCAGTACATGCATCGCATCGTTGACGGCTTAACCCGTGAAAACGAGGGGCGTAAAGTACCGGTTACCCTGTTTACAAAGAACGGCGGAATGTGGCTGGAAGCTATCGCTGCAACCGGTTGCGATGGCGTAGGACTGGACTGGACTATCGACATTGCTGAGGCAAAGGCCCGGATAGGCGACAAAGTAGCACTACAGGGCAACATGGACCCCTCTATGCTCTATGCGCAACCTGCCCGCATTGAGCAGGAAGTGGCCCATATACTGGCCGGCTTTGGCGAAGGTTCAGGGCATGTCTTCAATTTAGGTCACGGTATACATCTTGATGTGCCACCAGAGCATGCGGGTGTGTTTGTCGAGGCGGTACATCGCCTGAGTGCTCAGTATCACAAGTAATGCCTGTCGGCAGCGCTAAGCGTCGCGTGGCAGGCCCTTTTCTACGATACGGGTAAGCCGCGCGATTTGCCGGTCAGGGTTATTCTGTTGCTGACTTTTGCTGTGCTGCTGCTCAAGCGCCCAGTCTAAATGGGGCATGACTAACTCGCACGCCGTTTTTCGACTGCTGGTAAGTGCTTCAACATAAGCCTCTGAATAGGGGGCGTTGCCGATTGCCACACAGAGATTTCGACGCCATTTGGCAAAGCCAATGCGACGAATAGGCGAGCCTTCGGTGTTATCTAAAAAGGTCTTTTCATCCCATTCAAATAACGTCAGTAAAGACTGACCATGCAATACCTCGCGTGGGTGAAAGTCGGTTTCTTCGGTGAGGGGCGCATAGCGATTCCAGGGGCATACTAACTGACAATCATCACAGCCGTAGATGCGGTTGCCCATGGCTGGTCTGAGCGCTTCCGGGATGACGCCATCGTACTCTATAGTGAGGTAAGAAATACAGCGCCTTGCGTCAACCTGATAAGGCGCAACGATTGCCTGGGTTGGACAAATCGTTAAACAGGCCGTGCACTGACCGCAGGACTCCTCCGCCGGTTTATCGACGGGCAGCGGTAAATTAATAAACAGCTCGCCAAGGAAAAACCAGGAGCCCGCTTGTTTGTTTAATGTCAGGCTATGTTTGCCGGTCCAGCCAATGCCTGCCTTTTGTGCGATGGCGTGTTCTAACACGGGGGCAGAATCTACAAATGGCCGAAACTCGGTGGTCGCCAGCTGCGATTTAATTTTTTCGCCCAGTTGTTTGAGCCGTTTACGCAGAACTTTATGATAGTCACGGCCTAGCGCATAGCGGGATATATAGCCCGTATCAGCATTTTTCAGGTTCTTAGCAAATGAGGCGTCCGGCGGCAGGTAGTCCATACGCACGGATATTACGCGCACGGTTCCGGGTACCAATTCAGCCGGCCGGGCACGTTTTAAGCCATGGCTGGCCATGTAGTGCATATCACCGTGATACTGGTTGTCTAACCACTTTTGCAGGTGAGCTTCGTGCTGACTCAGATCAATATCGCTGATACCAACTTGCTGAAAGCCTAGCGCAAACGCCCAAGCCTTGATATCGTCTACCAATTTAAACAGATCTATCGAATGTAAAGTGGACATGTGCCTATGCTAGATACTCAACTCCTGGATAGCTTACCATACAAACTGTACCGCGCCGACCAGGTCCGTGAACATGAACGTACAGCCGCTGAGCAAGCGGGCGTTGAGATGTTTACGCTGATGCAGCGCGCCGGTAAAGCGGTGTTCCAACAGTGTCAGTTATTGATGCCCAATACGGATGTGTTTTTAGTCATGGTAGGGCAAGGCAACAATGCCGGCGACGGCTATATCGCCGCGCTACATGCCAGGGAAGCGGGTAAACAGGTGATCCTGTGCGCCGTTGAACCGCACCGGATTCTTGAGGGGGACGCTGGCATTGCTCAACAGCAGTGGCTGGATGCGGGCGGGAAAATAGAAGCCTTTAGTCAAGCCCTGTTGGATAAGAGTGAACTGGTTGTCGATGCGTTACTGGGTACTGGCATTAACAGTTACATTCGCAATGAATTTGCCGACATCATCGATATCGTTAACGCGTCAGATAAGCCGGTAGTGAGTATTGACGTGCCCTCGGGATTAGACGCCAATACCGGCCAGTCGTTGGGCCGCTGCATCGAAGCCGATGTCACGGTGACATTTGTCGGTATTAAGCCGGGTCTTACTACCGGGGCTGGTAAACAATCATGCGGTCGCCTGATCTTCGACGACTTAGGGATCGGTAAAACGTTTGTCGAACTGGCACGCTCGTCGGCTACCTTGTTAACGATTGAGCAGTTTAAAGGTATGGCGCCCCGGGATATTCACAGCCATAAGGGCACCTATGGCCGACTGCTTTGCATTGGTGGTAATCGTGGCACCGCCGGTGCAATCCGACTTGCCAGCGAAGCGGCACTGCGCTGTGGTACGGGCTTAGTGAAAGTGTTCTGCCATGAAGCGTCGATAGTGCAGGTCAGCGCTGGCCGACCCGAATTAATGGTGTCTGATGAAAATTTACAGGACGCGCTTAACTGGGCCTCCTGTGTGGTCATCGGGCCCGGTCTGGGCCTTGATGAATGGGCCCGGCAGGCCTTTGAAATGGCTATGAAACATTGTCAGACTCATCCTAAACCTATGGTCATCGATGCGGATGCGTTAAACTTATTAAGTAAGCATGCGTTATCCTATTCCATCACCGATTGCGTGATCACGCCCCATGCTGGTGAGGCGTCGCGCTTGCTTAACATGAGTGTCGATGAGGTCGAAGCCGATCGGTTTAACAGCACAAAGCAATGTGCTCAGCGGTTCCACGCCACCTGTGTGTTAAAGGGGGCCGGTTCAATTATCGATAATGAAACCCAAACCTGGGTATGTCAGCATGGCAATCCGGGCATGGCGACCGCCGGTATGGGAGATGTGCTGAGTGGCATTCTGGGCTCCTTACTGGCACAGGGCCTGAGCAAGGATATTGCAACGAAATACGGCGTAGCGATTCACGCCAAAGCCGGTGATGAAGTCGCCAGCAAGTTTGGTCAGCGAGGCATGCTCGCCAGTGATATATTTGAGTCTTTGCGTGCCCTGGTGAATCAGTAAGTGGCAGCGGCGCAACCTAGCTAGCGGAGAAATTGTTGTAATTATGAGTATGGCAAAAAGTGCGTTTTATGCCGCCACTGAGCAGGATACGGCAAAGCTGGCCAGTGATTTGGCCGGCGCTGTAAAACAGCAGCTCGCGGCGGGCATAGTGGTGTATTTACAGGGCGATTTAGGCGCGGGTAAAACAACCTTCAGTCGCCACTTTATCCAGGCGCTGGGTCATTCAGGTAATGTTAAGAGTCCAACTTATACGCTGGTTGAGCCTTATTCACTAAATGGCCTGGATATTTACCATTTCGACCTTTATCGTTTGAGCGATCCGGAAGAACTTGAGTTTATGGGGATTCGAGACTACTTTGGCAAAAACCGGATCTGTCTGATCGAATGGCCGCAAAATGGCGGTGAACGCTTGGCAGCAGCTGATTTAGTGATTAGTATAGAACCAGATAAGTCGGGGCGGCGCTTCAATGTGGCTGCACTATCGGTGACAGGGCAGACTGTTTTACAGCAATGTAAACGAATTTGACTGCAACAACCTGGGCAACGGTAGGCATAACCTTGCGCACTCCGGGTAAGTCTACGGCCTGATAAATATAATTTAAGACCAGGGCTAGTTATGTTGCGCGGCAAATTATTATTCTTCATAAGTTTATGCTTACTCACGTTAAGAGTGAGTGCTGACAACGATATCAATAACATGCGTGTATGGCCAACAAGCGCCAGTACGCGGTTGGTTTTTGATCTCAAAAGTGCGCCTGAGTTTACCTATTTCACCCTGAAAAACCCGGATCGACTGGTTATTGATTTAGCCAATACGAACAGTGATACGTCCCTGGGGTCAGATGAAACCGGCGCCTTGGTGAAACGGGTTCGTTACTCCACGCCCAAAAATAAAGACTCAACCCGTATCGTGGTTGAGTTAAACCGTAAGGCTTCACCATCGTTATTTGCCGTTGCTCCGGCTGAAGGCAAGGGACATCGACTGGTTGTTGATCTGGAAGATTCAGCGCCGTCAGCAGACAACAGTGTTGTGATGGATATGAATCAGTCCAGTCGTGACCGTGACATTATTGTTGCCATAGATGCTGGCCATGGTGGTAAAGATCCCGGCTCGATAGGGCCGGCAGGCTCTTTCGAAAAAAACATTACCCTGAGCATTGCTAAAATGCTCGAAGATAAGGTTAACGCCGAAAAAGGCATGCGTGCAGTAATGACCCGCAGCGGTGATTATTACATATCACCGAATGCCCGGCCCGAAGTGGCCCGCAAACACAAAGCCGATTTGCTGATATCAATTCATGCTGATGCGTTTACGCAGCCTGAGCCACGCGGTGGTTCGGTATGGGTGTTATCGATGCGCCGGGCAGACAGTGAACTGGGTCGCTGGCTGGAGAAAAGCGAGCGTCATTCTGAGTTATTAGGCGGCGCTGCAGAAGTGATCTCGGATAATGCATCAGAGCGTTATCTGGCCGAAACGATCCTGGGATTGTCGATGGATCACTCAATGACCACCAGTTACGATTTGAGTAACAAGGTCATTGGCGAGTTAAAACAAATCACCCGAATGCATAAACGCTCACCTCAGGCGGCGAGCCTTGCCGTGCTGACGGCCCCTGATATTCCCTCTATTTTGGTGGAAGTAGGATTTATTTCTAACCCTCAGGAAGAGAAGAACCTCAACTGGGCACAGTATCGGCAACAACTGGCAACCGCGCTATTTAGTGCGACCAAGCGTTACTTTCACCAAATGCCGCCAGACGGTACACTGTGGGCGGCGATGAAAGCCGATAATCGCACCCATAAGGTCCGCAGCGGAGAATCACTGTCGTTACTGGCCCAGCGCTATAATGTCAAAGTAAGTAGCATCAAAGCCGCCAATAATTTAAATGGTGATGTGGTTAGGATTGGTCAGGTGCTGACGATCCCCAGTACCTGAACATCCCGGTATTTATAACAGGATTTATTTTTGTCCATTAAACTTTTGCCGCCTCGTTTGGCTAACCAGATTGCCGCTGGCGAAGTGGTTGAGCGACCCGCTTCTGTGGTTAAGGAGCTGGTGGAGAACAGTCTCGATGCCGGCGCCACCCGGATTGAACTGGACGTTGAGCGAGGCGGCCATAAGCGCATCAGGCTGCGCGACAATGGCAGTGGTATCGTGAAAGACGAACTTGAACTGGCATTATCCCGTCATGCCACCAGTAAAATAGCCACGCTGGATGATCTCGAACAAATACTGTCGCTGGGGTTTCGTGGTGAAGCGTTGGCCAGTATCTCTGCGGTAAGTCGCTTAACACTGACCTCCAAGCCCGCGACGCAGGAGCAAGCCTGGCAGGCAAGTTGTGAGGGGCGGGATATGGCGGTGACCTTACAACCTGCCGCCCACCCTGATGGCACGACGATTGATGTTGCGGATATCTTTTACAATACGCCGGCGCGACGCAAATTTTTACGCACTGAAAAAACCGAATATCAACATATTGAAGATGTAATAAAACGCATAGCGCTAAGCCGTCCCGATGTGACCTTTATTCTGCGCCACAACGACAAAGTCACCAAGCGTTACGCTGCAACCGGGACTGATCAGCTTGCAGTGCGGGTAGGACAGGTATGCGGAAAGGCGTTTATCGAGCAGGCTATTCATACCCGCTGTGACTATGAGTCGATTCAGTTAGAAGCGTGGCTGGGGAATGCCGAACAGTTACGCAGCAGCAATGACTGTCAGTACAGCTTTGTGAATGGCCGCGGCATGCGCGATAAACTTATTTTGCATGCGTTGCGCCAGGCCTATGAGTCGGTGCTGGCGGTAGCCGAACAACCCGCGTTTGTCGTGTATCTGACTATTAATCCTAAAGAGGTTGATGTGAATGTACATCCGGCCAAACATGAAGTGCGTTTTCAGCAAAGCCGGTTAGTGCATGATTTTATTTGTAAAACAGTATGTGACGCCTTGTCATCCTGGGCCGACCCAGAGGGCCAGGACGACAACGGCGCTGCCTGGCAGCCAGACCATGACTATATCAGGCCGTTAGAGCGCCGCGAGTCACACCAGCACGAACAGGCGCCGCATTATCATAGTCCTGGTGAGCATCGAGCGTCGGCGTCGCAGTATGCTGGCGGCGGAACACCTCGCAATACCGGTTTGCAGGGGCGTTCACCCCGGTCTTCAGGGTCACGGGTGAGTGGTCAGTACCAGCAGCATTACCAGGCGTTGATGACGCCCGCCAGTAATGAGTCGGATGAAAGTGCAGAGAGTTTTAATTACCTGATGCTGGGGGAAACGCGGCTTTACAGTCTTGACGAAGCCTGCGTGTTGTTAACACCGGCTGTGCTGATGCCTTTATGGGTGGCGGCAATGCTGAGTGCCGAAACGGTAGCACAGCCGCTGTTGATGCCGGTTACCGTGCATGCGTCGGTAGCCGAAAGCACACTTTCGACGCTGACTGCAGCCGGTTTTGAAGTGAGTATGGTGGCCGGCAAAGCAAGGCTGATGAAGGTGCCGGCCAATTTAAGGTCATTACCCTGGGCGGGGCTGTTTCCTTTGATGCTTGATAATGCGCCAGCGAGTAACGAGCAACTGACGGAAACCCTCACGGAAGGGCTGCTGGCCCAGCAAAGTAAGCCAGTATTTTTATGGCAATGGTTCGAACAACTGGCACTTTCGCAGCAAACTGACATAATTAAACGTAATGGTGACGGAGTTGCCCGGCACAAGCTTATTCAATGGATACAAAAAGAAGTACAACATGACTAGTCACACGGGACCAGTGGTATCCATAATGGGGCCTACCGCGTCGGGTAAAACAGGCCTGGCGCTGGCACTGGCTGAACAAGTACCGGCAGAAATAATCAGTGTCGATTCGGCGTTGGTTTACAGGGATATGGACATAGGCACGGCAAAACCTACCCGACAGGAAATGGCCGTTGCGCCCCATTGGCTGGTGGACATACTCGATCCGGCTGAAGCCTATTCTGTTGCCGATTTTGTGACAGATGCAACACGCCTTATCGGAGAGATCCACGCCCGTGGGCGCTTACCCATTTTGGTTGGCGGCACAATAATGTATTTTAATGCCTTGATAAATGGCATTTCGTCCTTACCTAAGACAGACCCGCTGATAAGGGAAGCGATATTGGCTGAGGCTGCAGCAGATGGCTGGCAGGGGTTGCACGCAGAATTGCAGAATATTGACCCGGTCAGCGCACAGCGCATTCATCCTAATGATCCGCAGCGTATCACGCGTGCGTTGGAGGTCTATCGCAGTTCGGGTAAATCGCTAACATACTGGCAGAAACAAACCAGTTTTAAATGCCCGTACAAGATAGACCAGTTTGCCATTGCGCCAACTGAGCGGGCCGTGTTACACAGTCGTATAGAGCAGCGATTTGATCTGATGCTGGAGCAAGGGCTTATAAGCGAGGTTGAAGCGCTGTTTGAGCGTGGTGATCTTAATGAGGACATGCCAGCAATCCGTGCAGTGGGATATCGCCAGGTATGGCAGTATCTTAAAGGCGAGTTAAGCTATGCACAGATGCGGGATAAAGGTATTATTGCCACAAGGCAATTAGCAAAAAGGCAAATGACCTGGCTGAGAGGCTGGTCTGATCTAACCTGGCTAGACACATTTGCTAAAGATAATTTGACTAAAATTACTGCAAAAGTCACACTTTAATTCTGGTGTGATATATATTTAGAGCGCTGGGACAATTTTTCATAGTTGTCAGTTTTATAATAAAAATTAAGGATCTGAAATGGCTAAAGGGCAATCATTACAAGACCCGTTTTTAAACGCATTACGGAAGGAGCGGATTCCGGTTTCTATTTACTTAGTAAACGGTATTAAACTCCAGGGGCAGGTAGAGTCATTCGACCAGTTTGTTATACTGCTGAAAAACACTGTGAGTCAGATGGTATATAAACATGCTATCTCAACGGTCGTGCCTGCACGAGCGATTACAATGCCAAGTACGCAAGGGGATTCTGAGAATAAAAGTGAGTAATAACAAAGGTAACACGCTTGTTTGACCGTTATGAAGCCGGAGAACAGGCTATACTTGTTCATGTAAATTTTGCCGATGAAGATAGTCGTGAAGACTTAGCTGAGCTGGAATTACTAGTTTCATCGGCAGGTGTGAATGCGGTTGACGTATTAACAACATCCCGCAGCGCACCCAATTCCAAATTTTTCGTTGGTTCAGGTAAAGCAGAAGAGATTGCTGCCGCGGTGAAGGCGCACGAAGCGAATGTGGTTATATTTAATCACTCGCTTTCACCTTCTCAGGAGCGTAATCTCGAGGCTGTCTTTAAATGCCGGGTTATTGACCGCACTGGTCTTATTCTTGATATTTTTGCCCAGCGCGCACGTACTCACGAAGGTAAATTGCAAGTTGAGCTTGCCCAGCTACGCCATCTTTCTACTCGCCTTATCCGGGGTTGGACACACCTTGAGCGACAAAAAGGCGGGATAGGTTTGCGTGGTCCCGGTGAAACGCAGCTTGAAACCGACCGTCGCTTATTGCGAGGACGTATCAAAACCATTTTACGGCGTCTCGAAAAAGTGGCCAAGCAGCGCGAGCAGGGACGTCGTTCCCGCAAACGCGCTGAAATTCCAACATTATCTCTGGTTGGTTACACCAATGCGGGTAAATCAACGCTGTTTAATCATATTACTAATGCCAACGTGTATGCCGCCGATCAGCTGTTTGCGACGCTCGACCCAACCTTGCGTAAGGTGGATTTGAAAGAAGTCGGCCCGGTCATTTTGGCCGATACGGTTGGTTTTATCCGGCATTTACCCCATGATCTTGTTGCGGCCTTTAAGGCAACGTTACAAGAAACGCAGGAAGCCGATGTCTTACTGCACGTGGTAGATTACTCAGAAAACAACTATCTGGAGACCATGGATGAGGTTAATACCGTACTGGATGAAATCGGTGCCGGAGAGATTCAGCAATTAATTGTTTGTAACAAGATAGATCAGCTTGAGGAAGTTGAACCCAAGATAGATCGCGACGAGCAAGGCACGCCTATTCGTGTATGGTTATCGGCCAAAACCGGACAAGGTGTTGAATTATTACTTGAGGCTATCAATGACTGCGTAGCCCAGAGCATGGTAAGTTACACGCTTAAAATCCCGCCAGCGGAGAGTCGTTTACGGGGTGTGCTTTACGAACTGGACTGTATAGCCGAACAGAAGTACGATGCCCAGGGTGATTGGGTGGTCGATGTGCGTATGCCGGCAGCAGACTGGAACCGACTGGAAAAACGGTTGGAGCACGGATTGTCAGAATTTGTATTGAAGCATTAATACGCTTCTTAAGTGAATTTTTTGTCAGAGAAGATTTAGCGAGTTTTAAATCTAAAAACAATAGAATTCAGTATTAAATAATTATTTTTTCGGAGTATTAACATGGCTTGGAATGAGCCGGGTGGTGACAAAAACGACCCGTGGAAAAATCGCGGCGGACGTGACCAAGGTCCCCCTGATCTGGATGATGTATTTAAAAACCTGTTTGGCAAACTCGGTAAAATGGGTGGCGGCAGCGGTGGTGGCTCAGGTAAAAAACTGGGTGGTATCGGTGCAGCCATTATTGCTGGCCTGGCAATTGTTGTTTATGTTGTCAGCGGGTTTTACACAATCCGGGAAGCTGAACTCGGGGTTGTGTTGCGCTTTGGCGAATATAACTCGCAGGTTGAACCTGGCTTGCGCTGGAAACCGACGTTCGTTGACTCGGTTATTCCGGTCGACGTGCAATCCATTCGCTACCAGACATCCTCTGGCTCTATGCTGACCGAGGACGAAAACCTGGTGAATGTACAAATGGAAGTCCAGTACCGGGTGGTGGATCCATTCCGCTGGACGTTCGCGGTAACCAGTCCGGAAAGTACGCTGAGCCAGGCTTTCGACAGTGCCATCCGTTATGTTGTGGGACACTCTACAATGGATGACGTGCTCACCGATGGGCGTGAAGTCACCCGTCAGCGGGTTTGGGAAGAGTTAGAAGGTATTCTGTCACCGTACAATATTGGCGTGTCGATTGTGGATATGAACTTCAAGGATGCCCGCCCACCAGAACAGGTTAAAGACGCCTTTGATGACGCGATTGCCGCTCAGGAAGACGAACAGCGCTTTATCCGCGAAGCCGAAGCCTATGCCCGGGAAATTGAACCCCGTGCCCGTGGTCAGGTGAATCGTATGAACGAAGAAGCACAAGCCTACAAAGAGCGCGTTACTCTGGAAGCCCAGGGTGAAGTGGCCCGCTTCGAAGAGCTTTTACCGCAGTACGAAAAGGCCCCGCAGGTCACACGTCAGCGGATTTATATCGAAACCATGGAGCAGGTATTCTCCAGCACCAGCAAGATCATGATCGACAGTGGTGAAGGTGGTGGTAATAACATCATGTACTTACCGCTGGATAAGATCACTCAAAATCAAGGTGCCGCCGACAAGACTTCCTTAGAGCGTATGCGCAATACCTTAGAAGGGTTGCAAAACAACGTTGCGAACTCGACCGGCAACAACTCCGGTAATTCGTCACCGTCGTCATCAGGATTGCGCAGCGGTAGCAACCGGGATGGGAGATAAGACACAATGAAAAATTTTATAATCGCAATTTTAATTACCCTGGTGGTACTGGCGTCTGGCTCGCTGTTTGTTGTTCGCGAAGGACAACGCGCCATTGTTATCCAGTTTGGTAAAGTGCAGCGAAATGATGCCGGCGATACCAAAGTGTTTGAACCCGGCCTTCATTATAAACTGCCGTTCATTGATTCTGTTCGTCATTTGGATGCGCGTATTCAAACACTGGATGATGCGCCGGACCGGTTTGTTACCTCCGAGAAAAAAGACTTAATTGTTGACTCGTATGTAAAGTGGCGCATTGATGACTTTGCCCGTTATTATCTGTCTACCAATGGCGGTAATAAGCTTCAGGCAGAAGCACTGCTCAAGCAAAAAGTGAACAATGGCCTGCGTACCGAGTTTGGTAGTCGCACCATCGCTCAGATTGTATCGGGCGAGCGGACCGAGTTAATGGAACAAGCCATGATTCAAACCGCGAGTTCATCAGATGAGCTGGGTATTGAGATCGTTGACGTGCGTGTAAAGCAAATTAATCTGCCTACCGAAGTCAGTAATTCAATCTTCCAGCGGATGCGCGCTGAGCGTGCGGCCGTGGCTCGTGAACACCGTTCGCAGGGCCAGGAGCAAGCCGAGGTGATTAAAGCCAATATCGAAGCTAAGGTCACAGTAATGCTGGCAGATGCCGAGCGTAATGCACGTCAGCTGCGTGGTCAGGGTGACGCAACAGCGGCGCAGATTTATGCCGAAACGTACTCAAAAAATCCGGAGTTTTACGGATTCTTACGCAGTATGGATGCTTATAGCGCGAGCTTTAACAGTAAGAATGACATTCTGGTTGTAGAGCCGAGTAGTGACTTCTTTCGTTATATGAATTCGCGGGATGGTCGGGATGACCAGTAGGCCAAAGGCTTAAATAACTAAAACCGGCTCCTGAGCCGGTTTTTTTATGTCTCAAAATGGGCAAAACCCGGCGTACACTGCCAAAAAGTAATGAAATAAGATAAACTGCATAACCAGATACTGCCGCTGTAGCGCAATCTTAGGCATGGCAGTTTTTAACGACAGAAAAAAATAAAAATGGTTACTGGTTACGGCAAACCAGAATGTGATCAGTAAGGTTGCTCAACGGATTAAATTGAAACCTCAATATGTCAGACAATCTCTGATTGCAAAAATGATAATAATAACGACTGAGGATAAGTTTTGACTCAACAGAATGCCAATACACATACTCAGGAACAGCCGCCCCAGGGCATGTTCTCACGATTTCTTGCCACGGTAGAATGGCTGGGTAATCTGCTTCCCCATCCGGTTACCCTGTTTGCTTTGCTTGCGGTTGCCATTGTTATATTAAGCGGCATATTAGGTTACTTCGAGGTGTCGGTCATCGACCCGCGTCCCGAAGGCGCCAAAGGCCGTGCAGTGGACGGCACTATCAAAGTGATTTCATTGATGAGCGCCGAAGGGTTGCAGCGTATAGTCACAGGATTAGTGACTAATTTTACCGGCTTTGCCCCGCTGGGAACGGTATTGGTTGCACTGCTGGGCGTGTCGGTTGCCGAGCACTCAGGTTTGCTCTCAACGGCAATGCGCGCGCTGGTAATGAATGCGTCAAAACGCATGGTGACCTTTGCTATTGTATTTGCCGGTATTATTTCCAATACCGCGTCAGAGTTGGGTTATGTTGTATTGATCCCTCTCGCAGCAATGATTTTTCATGCCCTGGGGCGCCATCCTCTGGCTGGATTAGCCGCCGCCTTTGCCGGTGTTTCAGCCGGTTACAGCGCAAATTTACTGCTCGGGACAGTGGATCCATTGCTATCAGGTATTACTCAGGCGGCATCGCATATGATTGATCCGGATTACGTGGTGGGGCCTGAGGTCAATTGGTACTTCATGTTTATCAGCACCTTTTTGGTGGCTACCATGGGGACACTGGTAACAGAAAAAATTGTTGAGCCGCGATTAGGGAAATACGATGCCAGCGATGCCTCAGAACGGCTTGATGGGCAGAAAATAGAATCACCTTCAAAACACGAAATTCGTGCTATGAAATGGGCCGGTGTGTCCTTTGTTGCGGTGTGTGCCGTACTGGCCCTTACCATCGTGCCTGATAATGGTATTTTGCGGCACCCGGAAACCGGTGAAGTAGCCGGTTCACCATTTTTAAAAGGGATTGTGGCCTTTATATTTGTGACCTTTGCCGTGCCGGGTTTTGTGTATGGCAAGCTTGCAGGCACCATGAAAAATGACCGCGACATTATTGATGCAATGGCGAAGAGTATGAGTTCACTGGGCTTGTATATCACCCTGGTATTTTTCGCCGCTCAGTTCGTAGCGTTTTTTAAGTGGACCAACCTAGGGACTGTGATGGCGGTAGAAGGCGCTGCGCTATTGCAGGCGCTGGGGCTGGATGGTCCGGAAGTGTTCTTTTTATTCATATTAATGTGCGGCGTGGTGAACCTGTCATTAGGCAGTGCGTCGGCGCAGTGGGCGGTCACGGCACCAATTTTTGTGCCGATGCTGATGTTAGTGGGCTTTGCCCCTGAAGTGATTCAGGCGGCCTACCGGATTGGTGACTCGGTAACGAATGTTATATCCCCCATGATGAGCTACTTTGGTTTGATCATGGCAATGGCGGCCAAGTATAAAAAAGATGTGGGCATGGGCACCCTGATTGCGATGATGCTTCCATACAGTCTGGTCTTTATTGTTGGATGGACATTGCTGTTTTATATTTGGGTATTTGCATTAGGTATGCCTGTCGGGCCAGGTGCGGCAACCTATTATCAACCATAGCAGTCCATTATTACGTTTGTAGCGTATTAAGGGCGGTTTTAATTATTTACAGAAGTGAATGTATATGAAGTACGCCGGTAACCCGGGTTTCAGCCATCAGCAAGCCGACAAGATTGGGGTTTTAGTGACCAACCTTGGTACGCCTAACGCACCCACTAAAGGTGCGTTACAGCCGTATCTCAAAGAGTTTTTGTCGGATCCGCGCGTGGTTGAAGTGCCACGTTTGCTGTGGTGGTTTATTCTGAACGGCGTGATTTTGCGGTTTCGACCTAAGCGCTCAGCGCAAGCCTATGCCACGGTATGGTCTGAACAAGGCTCGCCCTTAATGGTGCATACCAAAGCGCAGGCTGAGGCGTTGTCAACACGCTGTGAGGAGACCTTTGGTGACAAGGTGATTGTCGACTATGCCATGCGCTATGGTCAGCCTGCGATAAGCGATGTTATCGAAAACATGCTGTCCAAAGGGGTCCGCAAGCTGCTGGTATTGCCGCTCTATCCACAGTACAGCGGCTCAACCGTTGGCTCTACCTTTGATGCGGTGGCCCAGGATTTTAAGCAACGTCGCTGGTTACCTGACCTGCGCTTTGTCAGTCACTATCACGATCGCCCCGGCTACATTCAGGCCATGGCCGACTCAATTCAACGTTATTGGGATACCAATGGCCGGGCTGATAAGCTGATTATGTCGTACCATGGTATACCGAAGCGATATTTAATGAATGGCGATCCTTATCACTGTGAGTGTTTAAAAACCTCGCGACTGATAGCCGAGGCCCTCGACCTTGGCCCTGATGAATACATGACCACCTTTCAGTCGAGGTTTGGTCGGGAAGAGTGGCTAAAGCCGTACACCGATGAAACACTCAAAGCTCTGCCAGCAAAGGGCGTTAAGTCTGTGCAGGTGGTATGCCCCGGATTTTCGGCTGATTGTCTGGAGACCATCGAAGAAATTGGTGAAGAAAACCGCGAATACTTTATGCATGCCGGGGGGGAGCGCTATGAGTACATTCCGGCACTCAACAGTGAACCCGGACATATCAGTATGCTGTTTGATATGGTGCAGGAAAACCTGCACGGCTGGCAGGTTGATAGTGATGTTGAGTTGCGCGCTAAACTTGCCAAACAACACGGATGTCCGCGATGAGCAAAAGTAATGACAACGCTACAGCGCCGAAAGCGCTTCGCAAAGCGCAACGGCTCGCCAATCTCCTCGATACCTCAATAAAGTTGCCGCTGGTTAACTTTCGGATTGGTCTCGACGGCCTGTTGGGCTTAATACCCGGGGTGGGTGACGCAGTTATGTTGTTGTTATCACTGCGAATCGTTATGCTCGGCAAACAATTAGGGCTGCCCAACGGGCAGCTCAAAGTCATGCTGCGCAACTGCCTGTTAGATTTTGGCCTCGGCTTTGTGCCACTCGCCGGCGATTTGCTCGACTTTTTCTACAAGGCAAACCAGGCCAACGTGCGCATCATGGAAAAGCACTGGGTTAGCCAGAATAAATCAGCGATTGATACTAATACGCAGCAAAAACTCCGCGATTGGGAATCGAAACTTTAATCTGCCACGTCGTTCAGATGGCCGGCATTTTTGTTTTACCCACCACACAAACTAAACTATTTAGCCGTTGCGCCGTAGCAATGAGTAGCATTCACTCATAACAACGGACGGCATATGAAAGCATCAGACCTCTTTGTACGAGCGTTAGAAGCTGAAGGCGTAGAATACATATTTGGCATTCCTGGCGAGGAGAACCTGGACCTCCTTGAATCATTAAGGGACTCATCGATTAAGCTGGTACTGACCCGGCATGAGCAGGGCGCCGGTTTCATGGCAGCGACCTACGGCCGGCTAACTGGCAAGGTAGGTGTATGCCTTGCCACACTAGGCCCTGGCGCGACGAACCTTGTGACGCCTGCCGCCTATGCCCAGTTAGGTGCTATGCCGATGCTGATGATCACGGGTCAAAAACCCATTAAAACCAGTAAGCAGGGGCGCTTCCAGGTGGTGGATGTGGTCGATATGATGCGACCGATCACCAAGTACACCACCCAAATTGTGAGCGGTGAACGGATCCCTTCGGTTATTCGCGAGTCGTTTCGTATTGCCGCCGAAGAGCGGCCCGGTGCCACACATATCGAGATACCAGAGGACATTGCCCGCGAAACCACCACAGTACCGCTGCTGAAACCAAGTCAGACGCGCCGCCCGGTGGCCGAAGAAAAAGCGGTCGAGGGTGCTAAAACAATGATAGAGCAAGCAACCTCGCCGTTGTTGCTTATCGGCGCCGGGGCAAATCGCAAGCTCACCGCCAAAATGCTCAGACGCCTGGTTGATCACACCGGTATTCCGTTTGTAACAACGCAGATGGGCAAAGGCGTATTAAATGAGTCAGATCCGTTATTCGTGGGTAATACTGCGCTCTCCGATGGCGACTTCGTGCACAAGGCCATTGAGCGGGCTGATCTGATCATAAACGTCGGTCATGACGTGGTAGAAAAACCGCCGTTTTTTATGCATCACGACAACCAAAAAGTCATTCATATTAATTTTGAATCAGCGGCAGTGGATCCGGTGTATTTTCCACAGCTCGAAGTGGTTGGCGATATTGCCAACAGCGTCTGGCAAATTAACGAACGGCTGACACCGCAGGATCACTGGAAACGGGACTTTTATAAAGATGTACACGACGCTTATGTTAAGCACCGTAACGAGTCTGACAATGACGACCGTTTTCCGGTTTTACCCGAACGACTGGTCAATGAGGTGCGGGCGGTAATGCCGGACGATGGCGTTGTCACGCTCGACAACGGCGTGTATAAAATTTGGTTCGCGCGAAATTATCCGGCCTACGGACCCAACACCTTGTTACTGGATAATGCTCTGGCGTCCATGGGCGCAGGACTGCCGTCGGCCATGGCGGCTAAACTGGTATACCCTGACAAACCCGTGATGGCGGTATGCGGTGATGGCGGTTTTATGATGAATAGTCAGGAAATCGAAACCGCAGTGAGACTCAACTTACATGTAGTGGTATTGATCTTAAGGGATGACGCTTACGGTATGATTAAGTGGAAACAGGCGCACATGGAGTTTGATAACTTCGGCCTGGATTATGGTAATCCGGACTTTGTTGAATATGCCAACAGTTATGGTGCCAGCGGTCACCGTGTCACGGCAATCGACGAGCTCGGTCCGCTTATGCGAGAGTGCCTGCAAACACCCGGTGTACATGTCATCGATTGCCCGGTAGATTACAGCCAGAACGATAAAACGCTTAATCAGGATATACGCAAGTTGAGCGAACGCTTGTGATAGCGCAGTGAGCCTGACAGTCTGCTAATGTGGACAACGGGTGATATCCCGGCATGTTCCCGCGGCGTTAAACCAACGCCGCCCAACCGGTTTCAATAAAAGAGTAAATGGCTATGCTTGATAAAAGTGAGTTAAGTGAGCCGGTGACAACAGAAAATGTGTCAGCCGAAGAAGTGGCACGCTTTAATGCACTGGCAAGTGAATGGTGGGATCCGCAAGGCAAATACAAAACCGCGCTGGCCTTTAATGCCACCCGAACTGAGTACATTGTTACGCAGCTAGCCAGTCACCATGGGCGCAGTCCACAAGCAGCCGACTGCCTGTCAGGGTTACGAATTCTTGATGTAGGCTGCGGCGGTGGGCTGATAAGCGAGGCGCTGGCACGTCGCGGTGCACTGGTAACAGGTATTGACGCCAGTGCCACCAGCATTGAAGTTGCGAAACGCCATGCCGGGCAGTCACAGCTGGAGATTGACTACCGGCATTGCCTGGCGGATGAATTACTCAGTGCGAATCAGACCTTTGACGCGGTGATTAATGCCGAAGTCGTTGAACATGTGCCTGATCAGCCTGCGCTGATTGAACAGTGTGCCAGGCTGGTGAATGAGCAGGGCATGCTGGTGTTAGCGACGCTGAATCGTACGATTAAATCATGGGTAATTGCCATAGTGGGTGCCGAGTATGTCATGCGCTATCTTCCTGTCGGCACTCACGACTGGAAAATGTTTGTTAAACCGGGTGAGCTTGCGGCCTGGGTCGCGGCAGAGGATTTTACACTGGTCTGTGAAACCGGCATGAAACTGAATCCCTTTTCTGGTCAGTGGCGGCTATGTGATTCTTTACAGGTAAACTATCTTCAATGTTATCAACGTGCGTCCAACAAGTAGGCCTGGTCACCAAGGCCGCAAAACTTAGTTTCCTTGCGTATGCCATGAGCATAAATACCGTCTCTGGCCGACCAAAATGAATCGCGATTGTGTGCAGGCCTGCGCGTAAGGATAAAAAAACGCACTACCATTAAGGTAAGTGCGTTTTTTGTGTGCTTTGCATCATGAAAGCTTTATGGCCATTATCGGCCAGGCTTATGCGGTGCGGCGTTTTCCGCGCACTGCGCGAAGCCCTAAAATACCCAGGGCAAACAGTAATATACCCGCAGGCTCCGGAACGTTTGCTGCTCTCACTAAGGCCACGCCGGTTTGGTTGCCGATGTCTTCAGCCAAAATTGAGTCGTTAGCCAGGCGAGTCAGACCGCGGTTGGCAACGGTTTGGCCGGTCCGCAAGTATTCATCCGACACACGTGCAACGTTATGGAAGCCATCGCCGTCCTGATCAATACCAAACCATGCAGCTGAATATTCGTAAGGGTTCGACGCCTGCGTCGCGGTCGGAAAGTTCAAATAGGTCTGACCAAATAAGGCTACAAACTGTTTCTCAGGATCCGTCGCGATAGTTGCGCCGTCTCTGTTATAGGTATACTGCGTGGTATTTTCATCCGTATCCCAGACGCCATTAGTGACCGGTACATTCGCAGGATTAATGGAGCCGTTGTACAGGGCCGTATTAGCGCCAAATACAAAAGTATTAAACAGCGCTGCCATTTGCACGTTAGTGGCTATTGTCCAGCCTTGTGATGCATAAATTGCCAGGGCATCGTCAACGCTTTGGCCAATGGTTAAATCCCATTGCAGCCATTGTAAACCGCCGCCAGTAACAATATTTGTACTCTCGTTTAAGGTATATCCATTGTAACTAACCAAAGCCGCCGATGCATTGTGACAGAAAGCCAATGCACACACACTAACCAGCAGTTTCTTTAACATTTAAGTTCAGCTCCTTCGCGAACCAGGGTATCCGGATGAGTCTGCAGGGAGTCCATGCAGACTTGTCTAATTTATTGCAGTTAAATCAGCAATTAACAGGCCATAATTATTTATTGATAAAAAGCAATAGCTTGCATTTCAGGTGTGATGCGCGCATATAAGAGTGTAAAAAAAGTCGACAATTTGAGGTGTCGCTACCTGACAAAGTTGTCCCGCTTAACACCTCAAGGGCTTGTCATTTTTCTAAGGTTAAATCAGACGGCAATCGTGGTTGGCATCCTAACGAAATACCACAGCAACATGATTGCCGCCGCTAATTAATGAAGTCTCGGTGTAAGGTAAAACGGTTGAGGTAGCCGGTTTGTGTTTAGCAGCTATAAGCGAGCACGCCTTAGCGACTGACTTTGCATGTTACTGCTCACTGCCTTAAGCTTAAACCAGAAGCCATCAACCAAAGGATGATATGACACAGTTCTTACAAGATTGGCACGAGGCCGCCACGACCTCGCTGGGTTTTTTTTGGATGGCATTGTGGGCCTTTATGCTAGGTTACTTTGTTAGCAGCTTAATCCAGGTGCTGGTGACTCGTGAACGAATGCAAAAAACCATGGGCAAGGACGGTCCTAAAAGTATTGCGCTGGGCACTTTTTTTGGGTTCATCTCCAGTTCCTGTAGTTTTGCCGCGCTGGCTACCACCCGAACGTTATTTAAGAAGGGGGCCGGACTGGCGCCTTCTATGGCTTTTTTGCTGGCGTCGACCAATCTGGTGATCGAACTGGGCATGGTGATAGCGGTGTTTTTAGGTTGGCAGTTTGTCAGTGGCGAGTATGTCGGCGGTGTATTACTGATCCTGTTTAGTTGGGCGCTGATCCGGATAACCCGGCCCAAGCGGCTGGTAGAACAGACCCGTCAGCGACTCGCTGATGATGACACGAGTAGTGACGAGGGCGGCGCTGACTGGAAGCAGACATTAACCAGTCAGAAAGGCTGGCAAAAAATCGGTATGAAGTATGTCATGGAATGGCAAATGGTATGGAAAGACGTGCTGATTGGGTTTACGGTGGCCGGCATCATATCGGCGTTTGTACCGACCGTTTTTTTTGAAACACTGTTTATCGGTTCAGGTGGTGACAACGCGGCTAATCCCGGCTTTCTGGCCGTGCTGGTACAAACCATTGTAGCGCCGTTTGCCGCTTTTTTTACCTTCATTGGTTCGATGGGGAATATACCGCTGGCTGCTGTGTTATTTGGTCAGGGGGTTGCGTTTGCCGGCGTGATGGCATTTATTTTTTCTGATTTGGTGGTGTTGCCGGTGCTGCGTATCAATGCACAGTACTACGGATGGAAAATGGCATTGTACATGTTGATAGTGATGTTGGTTGCCATCGTGGCAAGCGCGTTACTGATGCATTATGTACTGGTCTTTTTCGATGCGCTGCCAAACACCGCCGACGCTATCGATCCGGGTAACCGCGACTTTTTCGCCATTAATTATCAATTCTATCTGAATCTGGGGTTCATGGTGGTATCAGCGGTGATGCTGTACTTTTTTTATCAGATGAAGAAAATGCAGCAATCGGACTCAGACTCAACCCGCTCGGTTGCTGATGTGATCATGCTGTCATTATCTGCTGCGGCCGTGCTGTGGCTGGTGGGAGGTGCTGTTGTAGTACCCGCCTTTTAAAGCATATGAAATCCCCCGGGGAGTGGCGGTTTAAGCGGTTAACCAGCCCATGGGCTAAAGGCATAAAAAGTGGTTTTAGCACCGCAGATATCAATGCATTTAACTTTGCGTTTTGGCTGATTTGAAGTATTCTTAATCGATTATATTTTAATGGGTTCGGTTGGTCTTCAGTGTATAGATTTTGGTCTGTCTGGCAGTGTTTTAATCGCGAAACGGTACTGTCACCGCAATGCTCTGTGCCGCGGTGCAGAGCCTTACTCCGGACGCTTCGGGCAGATCCTGTTTAGCATTTATACCGTGGTGAATGTCGCGGATTTATAATCAGTAATCCTGCCAACATCCGCCTTGCTCAAATGGTAGATAAAAGATCTAAAAATACACCAAAAAGGTCAACCGGCCACAGCTATCATTTGCGGATCTGGGATAAGTAGTAATGTCCATTAAAGCAAAGAGCCTGTCCCGACGGTCAGTGCGAATTAGGGCGGAAATCCTTTGTCTGGTGCTCACCGGACTATTCCTGCCGTTTTGTTTGTCATCAAATGCCGCCCCTGCGCCGTTAACCGATTATTTCCAGGAAACCTGGACGACCCGTGATGGCCTGCCTCATAACACCATTAATAGTTTGCAGCAAAGTGAAGACGGGTATTTGTGGATAGGTACCTGGGAGGGTGCCGCCCGTTTTAATGGTCGCGAGTTTCGGGTCTTCGGTCGTGGTGAGTTGACTGGTTTACCTGACTCTGGCATCCGCGCAATCAGCCGGGATCGGCAGCACAACCTAATCATGGTTGGCGCAAGGGGAGGAATAAGCAAGCGTGCTGCTATGGGGTGGCAAAGCTTGCCTGAGCTCAACGTACTGATTAATGCAGTGGCAGAAGATAGTCAGGGCAACCTTTGGCTGGCAACCGAGGGCAAAGGGCTGTTTCGGCATGCACCTGACGGCGAAAGGCGACAGTTCGCAATCACTGAAGGGGTTGGTAACGATGTAGTACACAGCATACTGGCTGAGTATGATGGTAGCGTTTGGGCTGGCACCGGTAGCGGATTAGTGCGCCTGACTAATCGGGACAAGACGGTACTGGTTACGCCAGTAGCCGGTTTACCTGAGGCTCCTGTATTTGCCCTCAAACGATACGGTGATAGTTTGCTGATTGGTACAGAGCGTGGCCTTTATCGCTACGAGTCTGGCAGAGTGCAAGTATTCGCACCAGGAATATCAGATCTGCCGGTATCCACGTTGTTAGTCAGCGGCAAGCAAGTCTGGATTGGTACTACGGACCATGGTTTGCTGCGCTACAGCGAGCGCGGTCTGGAAACCCTGAGTATGGCAAAAGGTTTACCTAATAATCGTATCCTCTCGTTGTTTGAGGATCGTGAGGGCAGCATCTGGGTGGGAACCAACGGCGGGCTATTCCGACTACGGGATGCGCCGTTTGTAACGCTCACTTCGGAGCATGGGTTAAGTGGCGATTATATCCGCACCGTACTGGCTCATAGCGATGGTAGTGTCTGGATCGGTAGCAGTCAGGGTGTAAGTCGTCTTCGCAACAATAAGGTTGAGGCGATTGATCTTTCAGCGGTGAGCGCGGGCCAGTCTATTTTGAGCTTGCGCGAGGCGCCGGATGGTTCTGTGTGGATTGGCACTTATTCTGACGGCATCGTGCAGTGGCGCGACGGACGTATCGTTAGTCAGTATGACAGACGGAATGGCTTGTTAGCTAATGAAATCCGCGCTATTGCTTTTGGGCCAGGCGGAGGTCTGTGGGTCGGTACCGGACAGGGGTTAAATTATGTGGATGAAACTGGCGTGCACAGTTTTACGCGTGAGCATGGGCTGCCAACGCCTTTCATAATGGCCTTATACCTGCATCACGACGGTCGTCTTTTTATCGGCACTGGCGGCGGTGTTGCGGTGCGTTATCCTGATGGACAAATTAAAGCATTGGATTTTAGCAGCCTTGATGGCGCTAAATATGCGTTTGGTTTTACCCCTGATCCAGAAGCTGGCATCCTGTGGATGGCAACTGATCGCGGATTAGTGGCATTTGACCTGAACAGTGCACATATGACAATGCTGGGCCGCAAGGCCGGTCTGCCTTTTGATAAAGTGTTACAGGCGATTATTGATCAGGGTCACAATATCTGGCTCAGTAGTAACCGCGGTATCATGCGTTTTGACCGTCACCAAATTGATCAGTATTTGGCCGGTCAGACAACCGCACTGAAGTACGAACTTTTTGGTGAAAGCGATGGGCTGCAAAGTGCCCAGGCTAATGGTGGGTCAATGCAGGCTGCCGCGCTGGACCACAATGGCAGTATCTGGTTTGCCACCTCTAAAGGCGCTAGTCGCGTTGACCCAGGTGAACTGGAACGTTTCGCAGCTACGCGTCTGCCGGTTGTCATAGAGGGGGTTAAAGTAAATGGTAAAGCCATACCACGGGCGCAAGCTGGTCGGCTTTCCGCTGGGACCAACCGGGTTGAGTTGCAGTTCGCCGGGTTAGGCTTCGTTATGCCCCAGCGAATACAGTATCGCACCCAATTGATGGGGTTTGATAATGAATGGATTGAGCGCGGGACGAATAATACCGCTGAATATACTAGCCTGCCACCCGGCGATTACCGTTTTCTGGTCACCGCCGCCTATCCTCAGGGAAGCTGGAATGAGCAGTATGCCAGCTACAGTTTCAGCGTTGCGCCACACTTTTGGCAGCGTCCGATATTCTGGTTGGCAATGCTACTTACCAGCGCTGCTCTCGTCTTTGTGGTCCATCGCTGGCGGTTGCGAAGTCTTAAACGCAGCGCTGAGCTGCTGTCGGCGCAGGTCGCTGCTAAAACTCTCGAATTAAAACAACAGGCAGATCATCTGCGGGCTGTTGATCGGGAGCGTTCGGCATTGTTGGCAGAGATCAAGCGGCAAGCACATGAGTTTGAACAACAGGCCAGGCTTGATAGCCTTACCGGGCTTGCTAACCGGCGAGCTTTTGACGAAGCACTTGAGCGGGAATGTGCACTCGCGCGTCGCAATCAATTGCCATTGTGTCTGGCCTTACTGGATATTGACCACTTCAAACAGGTTAACGATTTTTATACCCACGCTGTCGGCGATGAAATACTTAAACTTGTGGCGCACGAAATCGATCGACATTGCCGACAGGCAGATACTTTGGCGCGCTGGGGCGGTGAAGAGTTTGCACTGTTGCTGCCTGATAGCGGCATACCTGACGTTAAAGACATTAGTGAGCGGATCCGCGCCGCGGTGGCCGGTATAGACTGCTCGGCGCTCGGCCCAAACTTACAGGTAACTATCAGTATTGGTGCTGCTCAGTACATTGGCGGTGAGCCGCTTGAGCGACTGCTGTCGCGTACGGACGCCTTGCTCTACAAGGCCAAACAAAATGGCCGTAACCGCATCGAAGTCGCGCAATAGTCGCGGCGCTCAGGCGGTTACTTATTCAATTGACCAACCTTAACATTCCTCCTGGGCACTCAGGTTTGAACCTCTTCTAACGACCGTAAGCTCAACAATGCTAGTAAGCGATTGCTATCTGAGTTGGGCTGTTGCGACCTTAACCGTGAGATTGACAATGAATCTGAAAGGTATTAATAAAAATACCTAACCGTCGCACTACATCACCTTAACCAACTGATGTTCTTTGCTAAGTTACACTGATTTGATTAGTGTGATATGCATACTTTGCCGTTGTCCAACAAGTTAAGAATTATCACATGCGTTCACCGGGATTTACGTTAGTAGAGCTGATGATTGTTGTCGCTATTATAGGCATTCTTATGGCGCTGGCGGTACCAGTCTATCAGTCACATATTGCCAAAAGTAAGCGAGTGAGTGTTCAGGCTGAGTTAATGCAACATGCACAGGTGCTGGAACGGGTCTACTCGCGCCAGGGAAGCTATCCAACAACTTATACAACAAGTGGGGTGGATGGCTATACGATCAGTTATCAGCCAGGTCCCGCTAATTCGCCTGCTCCGTCAGGCTATACAATTACCGCAACCGCTGTGAGCGGCTCTACACAAAGCAATGACAGGCAGGACGGTACGCTGTGCACGCCGCTCTCTCTCAACAGCACCGGGCTGCGTACTCCTGCAGTTTGCTGGGGGAGTTAACCTGCTAATGAAAAACGCTGCTCGCAATGGTTTTACCCTTTTGGAACTGATGACGGTAGTTGCCATCATTGCCCTGTTGGCGACGCTGGTTGTCCCGTCCTTTGCCGCGATGCTTAACAAAGAACGCCTGGTGAGTATGACCAACAATCTCGCTGCAACATATCAGGCGGCCCGCTCAGAGGCGATTAAACGCAATACAGACGTGAGTATGCAACTGGTTAATAGACGCTGGCAGGCGCAGGACGCCGACACTGCGGAGGTATTTGTATACTCCGGCAATTTTGACGGTGGCGTGTCGGTCAGTCAGGTGCCTGAGTTGAATATTGCCGCAACGGGCAGCGTATCCGTTGTGCCGCCCGCTACGATGCCGGTGCAAATTACGCTGGCTAATCTGCATAACGAAGGTTGCTCCGTGCTAACAATTTTGCCGAGCGGCCAGATGACGACCAACGTGGGCAGTTGCCCTTAGCCTGGAAACGGAAGCCAATGAAAGCTAAACAGCAAGGTTTAACCCTGATAGAAGCATTGATCACCATGCTGGTTGCCAGTGTGGGCTTATTGTCGTTGGCAGCAGCACAATTAAAATCCCTGCAATACGCGCACAATAGCTTTAATTACACCATAGCGCTGGTTGAAGGGAACAATGCAGTTGAGACGATTTGGCCAGACATCAACAATTTCTTTGATGGCAGCAAACCTTTTAACAGTGCCTATACAGACAGCTTATCAACCTACCCGAGCCACCAACTACAACTCAATACGGGGACACCGGGAACGCTGTGTACAAATTTTCCGGTCACGGTTTCCTGGGCAGACGAACGGCTGCAGGACGGTAATGTCAATGCCGCGGTCATCGAAGCCAGCTTCCCTAATTTAACCGGAGTGCCCTCATGCTAAACGTCACAGCGACCCGCAGTGCCCGTACGGCAGGCTTTTCACTGGTTGAATTATTAGTTGCATTACTCATCAGTTCATTTTTGCTTACCGGGATTATTACCGCCTATGTGGGCATTAAGGGGCTGGTGGAAGATAGCGAAAATCTGCAGGAATCCCAGGAAGTGGTTCGTTTCGCCATGCAGGTATTTTCCCGCAGCATTAAAAATGCCAGTACTCAGCCTACACTGAACGCCGGGCAACTGACGATATCCCATACCTATGCGGCCTCTCAGGCGCCAATCGTGACATGTCAGGGCAATCGCGTTACCGCTAACGTAACAGAAGTTTACTCTTTCAGCGCACCAGACATATTGTGCGACGACGGCCAGGGCAGCGGCGCCATACCGGTGATAACCAATGTCACCGAGTTGGGCTTTACGTTAATGGACATCAATGGTAATGGCGTCAATGACATGGTCGCTGTGCGCGTCAATACCGCCGGCATGCCGGGTAATTTTCCCAATGGTGTGGAGTTGCGCTATGCCATGCATTCCCTGGTTTTAAGCGGAGGTGCCTGAGATGATGTCCAGATCAAGAATGGGGTTCGCTGCACGAACGCAGGGTTTTACGCTGGTGTTTGTCCTGCTATTGCTGCTGATGGCCAGTGTTATCGTATTTAAAACCATACAGGCTAACATACAGCAAGAGAGAACGAGCGGTAACATGCGCAAGCAGCTCAACGCACAGTTAGCCGCTGAACAGGGGATTTACAGTGTATTTAGCGCATTGAAAAACCTGTTGGCAACATCTTCGACGCCGATAAACAGCGCAGAAGAATTGCTCAATCAGCTGAATAATCAAAATCTTGCTTTGCAGGGCACGGGCAGCGTCGACGGCTCAGTCTTTGAGGTCGCGGTTGCCCGCGACACCAATACGATTGAGTTGATCAGCACTGGCAACAGCTTTGAAAGTGAAAAAGTCATTGGCGGCCTGATCAATTTTGCGCCCGCCGGTCCGGTTTCGCCGTCACCGTTTATCAGCGCCGTAACCGGGTGTAACGGGGTAAGTTTGCAGGGGTCGGGGCTGGTCGATAGTTTTGATTCGACGCGCGGCAATTACACCAGCAGCATTGCGTCGGGGAATGCCACGGTATCCACTATTATCCCTGGCGCTGATATCGAATTACAGGGTAATTCTCCGGTGCAAGGCAATGTGCTTGGCACTGGTAACGTCACCCTGCTGGGTTCATCACCGGTTATGGGTGACATTCGCGCTAACGGTGATATTGCTATTCTGGGCGGCAATGGCGCGTACGGTTACCGGGTCAGTGGTTCAGTTCGCGCCAGAGGAAACTATACCCAGGCATCAGTTGGCGTTTATGGGGATGTGGAAACTGACGGTGATGCCACACTCACCTGGAACTCTGTTATCGAGACCGGCGTGCTCCGCTATGCCGGCAGCCTGATTGTACCTGCCAACTGGAATGGCGATACCAGTGGCTTTATTCACACCGATCCGGATATTCCTTTGGTCCCCAACTCTGGTAGTGCCGACAGCGAGACATACGCACAATGCGATCCACTGGGCATTGAAGCCACAATGGCTGACTTACGCAGTGCTACGGTACTGCCCGATCTGACTATTGGTCCCTGGATGCAACGCAACTATAGCCTGACGCCCAGCGAAGGGGTGTTTACCGACAACAGCAATAGCGCAATCCTGACTCCTGAAACCCTCATGGTCGAAGGCAATACGGTGTCAGCATACCGGGTTAACAGTCTGAGTGTCAGCCAAAATGGCACGCTGGATATTAGCGGCGGTGATGTCATCGTCTATATCAGCCAGGATTTTACCATGCACGGCGGTGTCGATTTAACTATCGCGGTCGGCAGCAGCCTCACCCTCTATATTGAGGGGCGGTTCAGCTTTACCGGCGGCGCAATATCTATTCAACAGCATGGGATGACAAGCACCGGCTTGCCGGCACTGTCGATATTCTCAAACTATGTGTCTGCTAACGACGAAGATATAGGCATTGAGATTAGCGGCTCGTCGGATATTTACTCGGCTGTCTACGCGCCCTTTGCTAACGTTGATATTCGCGGTGCCGGTGAGTTATACGGGGCGGTTATCGGTAATATCGTGCAGGTAACCGGTGCCGGCGGGATCCACTTCGATGAAGCACTTGGTTCGAGCACCATTCCCACCCAAACCCAGGGCGGACAAGGGACAATCAACCTTGACGGGCTCTACACGTATTGAATAACTATTGGTGGTCAGTTAACAGCGCTTTAGCCGAATCCAGCGTATCAGCTTCATTGGCGGGCTTATCCCAGCGAATGCGGTGAAAGCGCGGAAAGCGCAGCGCCACGCCTGACTTGTGGCGTTTAGACGGATGAATAGCATCGAAGGCCACCTCAACCACCAGGTTCTTTTTGACTTCTCTGACCGGGCCAAAGCGGCCAATGCCATTGCGACGTACCCAGTTATCCAGCTTTTTAAGTTCTTCGTCGGTAAAGCCGGAATAAGCCTTACCTATGGGTAAAAGTTTATCATCGTGCCATACCCCAAAGGTAAAGTCGGAGTAATAGCTCGACCGCTTACCGTGGCCGCGTTGGGCGTACATGATAACCGCATCAAGGTGTTTGGGCTCGCGCTTCCATTTATACCACTGGCCGCTGGGCCGGCCAGCCTGATACACACTGTTTTTGCGTTTAAGCATTAGCCCTTCAACGCCGGGATCCGCCGATGCGCTGGCATAGCTGTCCCGTAACTTTGCCAGGCTGGTGACATTAATATCTGGCGATAACAGCATGCGATGACTATTTTGTTTGACCAGCCATTGCTCAAGTTGTTTACGGCGTTGGGCTAAGGGCAGGTCGGTAACGGCGGTGTCACCGTTAATCAGTATATCGTAAACCATGAGTCCGGCCGGTGATTCTGTCATCAGTTTTTTGCCGGGCTTTTTGCGGTTAAGGCGTTGCTGGAGGGCGTTGAAGGTATCTACCTTACCCTCTTTTATTATCAATAATTCACCATCGATGACACCGGGCTCGTCGACATGCCCGAGTAAATCGGGAAAGGCCGCACTAATGTCATCGCCGGTGCGGCTGAACAACGCTTTGCCCTGCTCAGTGATAACCAACTGCACGCGAATGCCATCGTATTTATATTCTATTTGCCAGTCGCTGATGGTTAGTGATGCCGGATTATTATCAGGCAAAGGATGGGCAAGCATCACCGGGTGGTAGGTGACAGCCCCGCGAATATCGGGTTTTGCACCATTGCCCTCCAACCAGCTAAACAGCTCCGTATAGGGCGGTTTTACCGCGTGCCAAATTGACTCTACGTCGCTGAGCTGCACCTGTGCGCCACCGTATTCCGTTAGTATGCGCTTTACACTGCGGGCTGAGAGCCCCACGCGTAAACCTCTGGTGCCCAGTTTTAGCAGCGACCAGCGCTGTGCCGGGGTCATGGCGGATAAATACTTGATCAGTAGCGCTTTAACTTCTTCGCGGTTAGCCTGTTGGAATTGCTCAATGAGTTCACTTAAGGTGGGTAAGATGATTGGCGCTGTGCTGTCGGGCCACAGGTGGGCGACGGTTTCACTCATCTCGCCGACGTAGTCGTAGCTCATAGCAAAGAGTGCCGGATCAAGGCGTTCAAGCATGAGTGATTTGATTGTCTGACGTTTAAAAAACTCAAAGTTCAGGGTGCCGGCCAGGGCTGCGATAGCCCAGCCGCGATCAGGATCTGGGGTTCGCGCCAGATAGTCCCGTAACAAGCGGCTCTTCTCATTATTGCTGCTGGTGAAATAAAGCTGCTGGAGGAGTTCGCTGAAGGCTTCCATTAATCGCCGCCCTCTTCATTACTTTCATCACTGTAGCCCACCAGTGACAGCGCCCGGGCCTTTATGCCACTGAGATTTAGCTGGTGGAGCAGGGCATCTTCGCGACCATGGGTTACCCACACTTCCTGGGGATTAACCTCACCAATAGTGTCCAGCAGGGCCTGCCAATCACAGTGATCGGAGACCACCAGCGGCAGTTCGACCTGGCGCTGGTGAGCCCGGGCACGAATTTGCATCCAGCCAGAGGCCATGGCTTTGCGGGCATGAGGCAATGAACGTGACCAGCGACTGCTGAGCGCCGATGGCGGCGCGAGCACGATCTCTCCTGCCAGCGATGCTTTATTCGTTACCGTGGCGACATCGATTAGCTCACCGAGATCAATGCCAAACTGCTGGTAAAGGTCGCATAATTTACGCTGAGCGCCATGCAGATAAACTGGCTTGTGGTAACCCAGCGCCCGCAGGGCCAGAATCATGCGCTGGCATTTACCCAATGCGTATACCCCTACCAGATGACAGCGGTCAGGAAACAGTGCCACCGAGTCCAGCAGTTTCTGGCATTCATTTTCGATGGGCGGGTGGCTGAATACCGGCAGGGCAAAAGTCGCTTCGGTAATAAACACATCGCAGGGAACAGCCGTGAAAGGCAGGCAGGTAGGATCATCCTGGCGTTTATAGTCACCGGACACCACAGCCCGGCTGCCACGGTATTCAAGCAGGATTTGGGCTGAACCAAGAATATGACCGGCCGGATAAAAAGTACAGCGGACCGGATCTTTGTGTGCGCCAATGGCAATGGATTGCTCATAATCGACTGATTGGGTACTGCCGGCCATATCAATGCCGTAGCGGGTATGCATAATCGCCAGTGTTGCGGCAGTCGCAATGACGTCCTCATGGCCGGCGATGGCGTGGTCAGCATGACCGTGGGTAATCAGTGCCTGTCTGACCGGCACTGTCGGGTCGATATAGCAATCGGCGGGCAGGCAATACAACCCGTGTTCGCGGGGTTGTAACCAGTTCTCTACTTGCAATGGGCTTGGTCCACATGAGCGGTGAATTTGCTTCTTATACGCGGCGTTTGCCCAAAGGTATCAGTGCAACTTAATAACCACTTTTGACAATATAGTATTCACCGTCTGAGGTAAGCGAGACGTGCAGTGCAGCAACTTCTGCGGCTGTTTTACGGCCGATTTTTTTATCTTTATGCAAACAAGTAGATTGCTTATATGCCATACCATCAGCAAAGGGCGCTTCAAACAAAACGTCGTGCAGAAAACGATAGCATTGCTGGTCACCATCAAATTTGATCAACCGGAGCATTGGCACGTCGCCCTGGGTACGGCCGATAGTCGGCAGTTGTGCATCGCTGCAGCCAACGCCCAGTGTGCTCAATGTTAAAGCGGCTACTACCACAGACTGTTTCATTGTGTTTATCATCAAAGACCTGAATTAGATGAGTGCAGGTTAGCAGCATCGCAACAATAAACCAATCACCGGCTTTAGGCGTAGTATTATTATCTTACTGACTGCCCTACAGGATAATTTTTGCTGTTAATCTCCACTGTCTTCAATGCATGTCCAGGATCGGTGCATGTCGACATTACCTGAGCAGTTTAATCAATGGTTTAATGCCCGGGGCTGGTCGCTGCGCGATTATCAGGCTGAGATGCTTCAACGAGCGCAAACCGGACAGGCCACCTTGCTGATCGCACCAACCGGCGCGGGTAAAACGTTGTCAGGTTTTTTACCTTCGCTGATTGATTTACAAAATGTTGATAGTGAGTATTTACATACTCTTTATATTTCGCCGCTTAAGGCGCTAACCCAGGATATTTACCGTAATCTGATGGCGCCTATCGAGCAAATGTCGCTGCCGGTGCGCGTTGAAACGCGTACCGGTGATACGCCGTCGCACAAACGCCAGCGACAACGCAAGCGCCCACCGCACATTCTGTTAACCACGCCAGAGTCGCTGATGCTAATGCTCTCTTATGCCGATGCCCCGCAAATATTTGGTAAACTCAAAACGGTGATCATTGATGAGGTGCACAGTTTAATTGGCAACAAACGTGGCGATTTTACAACCCTGGCACTGGCTCGATTACGCTACCTGTCGCCCCACTACCTGCGGGTGGGGTTGTCGGCGACGGTAGCTGAGCCCGAACTTGTGGCCAACTGGCTGGGGCCAACCGGTGAGCCGGTTAGTCTGTTGCAGGTTGAAGATACCGCTAAACCGAATATCAGTATTCTCACCTCGGCGCAGCGCATGCCTTTTGGCGGCTTCATGGCCAAATATGCAATTGGTGATATCTATCAGGCGATTGTCAACGCCGGTACTACCCTGGTATTTGTTAATACCCGGGCACAGGCTGAATTGTTGTTTCAGTTATTGTGGAGTGAAAACAGCCAGGTGCTACCCATTGCGCTCTATCATGGCTCGTTAAGTAAAGAGCAGCGCCGCAAAACCGAAGCGATGATGGCCAGCGGCCAGCTGCGCGCTATTGTCACTACGTCAGCGCTGGAGTTAGGTATCGACTGGGGCGACGTGGATTTGGTTATTCAGGTTGGCGCACCTAAAGGTGTTAGTCGATTATTGCAGCGCATCGGACGCGCGAATCACCGTTTGGATGAAGCCAGTGAAGCGCTGTTGGTGCCTGCTAACCGTTTTGAAGCGTTGGAATGTGAGGCCGCGATTAGTGCCATAGGTGCGGGCGAGCGTGACGGAGCCACTGTGCAGTCCGGGGCACTGGATATTATTCCGCAGTTTATCATTAATTGCTTATGTTCCAGGGCGGCGGCGCCGGAGGAGATATACCGGCAGATCCTTGATGCGTTTCCCTATCAGGGGCTCCGCGACGCAGAGTTTACACACCTGTGGCAATTTAGTGTGGATGGCGGCTATGCGCTTAAAGCTTACGAGCGCTATCAGCGCTTACAGCCTCTGGACGATGGTACCTTTAAACCTGCCAGTCAGCGGGTGGTGCAGCGTCACCGGCAGAATATCGGCACCATTGTTGAGGCCGGGAAGCTCAAGGTTAAACGCATTCGCCGTGGTAATCAGGGCAAAATTATTGGCGAAGTGGAAGAGTATTTTGCCCAGCAGCTTACGCCGGGCGACACCTTTTTGTTTGCCGGGGAGATGCTGCGTTTTGAAGCTATTCGGGATATGCAGTTACATGCCAGGCCCGACAAAGGCAAAGAACCTAAAATTCCCAGCTACGTAGGCGGGCAACTGCCGCTTTCGACCTACCTGGCCGATGGCGTACGTGCCTTGCTGAATACCCCCCAACAATGGCAAAACCTGCCGGCGCAAGTACAGGAGTGGCTGTCGCTACAACAGGCGTTTTCGGTGATCCCCAGCGCTGATAACATCCTCATTGAACAGTTTCCTTACCGGCAGGCGTTTTATTCGTTGTACTATACCTTTGAAGGCCGTAAGGCCAACCAAACTCTGGGCATGCTCATTACCCGGCGGATGGAAAAGCTTGGTCTGAAACCCTTAAGTTTTAGTGTCACCGATTACGGCTTGTCCATCTGTGCCTTAAAGCCGTTAGACGAGGCTCATATCGATAGCTTGTTTCAGCCCGATATACTCGGCGATGAACTCGAAGACTGGATGTTAAATGCGCCTATGCTCAAGCGCTCATTTCGTCAGGTTGCGATAGTGAGCGGCCTTACTGAACAGCGCTATCACAGTACCCGCAAAACCATGAAGCAGGTGACCTTTTCGACCGATCTGATCTACGATACGCTTCGCCAGTACGAGCCTGATCACATCTTGCTGAAAGTCGCCCGCGACGATGCCGAGCGCGAACTGCTTGATTTGCGCCGGCTGGCCGATATGCTGATCCGCTTTGTCGGTAAAACTCAGTTTAAGGATTTACCTAAAGTGTCACCGATGGCCATTCCGATTGTGCTGGATGTGCGCAGTGAGCAAGTGAAAGGGGCCGGGGAGCAGGCCTTATTGGATCAGGCCACTCTTTATGCCGAGGCAGAAGCGATGCTGGATGACATCAGGGCGTTGTTGTCTGATGACTAGGTCCGTTTGTTTGTTGCTAACCAGCGGGTATAACACACAATGATAGCTGAATCTGTATTGCGTGAGTTAATGAGCCGTCAGCAACTGTTGCCCTTGCGCTTTTGTCAGTCGTTGTGGCTGATTGACAGCCGGGCTGCGCTGTACTGGCCTGAGCAGGATTGCCTGTTAGTGGGCGATCTGCATTTTGAAAAGGGCAGCTATTTGTCTCAATATGCGTCGCCGGTGCCACGCTATGACTCCCGCGCTACGCTGGAAGTGCTTAAGACATTGCTCGCCACCTATCAACCTAAAAGGGTGATTTGCCTTGGCGACAGCTTTCATGACCAAGGCGCTTTTGAGCGTTTGATTGAGGATGATGTTAAGCAGTTGCAGTCACTGATTGACTCAGTCTCTGAATGGCTGTGGGTGGAAGGTAATCACGATCCGGATATTCCCGCGGCGATTGGCGGTAAGGTAGTGCCGCACCTGATGCTGACGACCCAAACGGGAGTTGGTATTACCTGTCAGCATATACCGGATAACCGCGACGAGCCAAAAATTGTCGGTCATTATCACCCCAAGGGGAGATTTATTGCGCCGCCGCGTCGCTTTAACGGGAAGTGTCTGGTTACCACCGACAAACTGATGTTGATGCCGGCTCTGGGGCAGTACACCGGTGGCCTGCGGATTGACGATGAGGTGCTGACAGCACTGGCGCCCAAAACACAACGCCAGTGCTACTTATTGTGTGAGGGGCGGGTTGTTTTGTTGCCGCCACGCAGTTAGCACTGCGACTAATTAAACCCGTTAGCCCTTAATCGCGCCAGCGCTTAACCAGCTCGCCGTAGGCATCAATTCTGCGGTCGCGAAAATACGGCCAGATGCGTTTGATTTGCTCGGTGCGGGTCATGTCCAGTTCAACCAGCAAGGTTTCTTCTTGGTCGGCACTGGCTTGCGCCAATACTTCACCCTGGGGCCCGGCGATAAAGCTTTGTCCCCAGAATTGAATGCCTGAGTCGCCGGCAACCGGTGACGCCTCAAACCCGGTACGATTGGCCACGATTACCGGCAGCGAGTTTGCCACGGCGTGGGCGCGCTGAATGGTGTGCCAGGCGTCATGCTGGCGTTTGCGCTCGCCTTCGCTATCGTTTAAGTCCCAACCAATGGCGGTGGGGTAAAAGAGAATTTCAGCACCGGCCATGGCCATCAGGCGGGCGGCCTCCGGATACCACTGATCCCAGCACACCAGTACGCCGAGTTTCCCTACGCTGGTCTGAATAGGCTCAAAGCCCATGTCGCCCGGCGTAAAGTAAAACTTTTCGTAGAACCCCGGATCGTCCGGGATATGCATTTTGCGGTATTTACCGGCAATTTCACGGCTACGGTCAAACACCACGGCGGTATTGTGATAAAGCCCCGAGCCGCGTTTTTCAAACAGGGAAGTCACCAACACAATATTGTGTTTCTCGGCCACTGCGCCAAAGAATTCGGTTGCCGGGCCTGGGATAGGTTCTGCCAGATCAAAGGCATCGGTATCTTCTTGCTGGCAGAAATATAAGGTGCTGTGCAACTCCTGCAACATGATAAGTTCGGCACCTTGTTCAGCCAGCTCGGCGATTTTCTCGGCGCTTTTGTTCCAGTTGGTGGTTTTGTTGTTATCTGCAACAGACTGTTGCACCAGTCCAACGGTTAACTTGCGCTCAGACATAGCGGGTCACTCCTGAATGTAATTGTTGGATGACGTCAGTGGTTAATGTGTTTGTCGGCACTTGCATGGTAATGCAGTGCAGGCTGCCATATTGCTGTACCAGTGTGGCGCAGTTTACCGGTACAATCTGGTGCTCGGGAAAAGCGCTTTGCATTACCTGTACGGCTTCGGCATCTTCCGGCTGGTCATAAACCGGCAGCAATACAGACCGATTACAAACTAAATAGTTCGCATAGGACGCCGGTAAGCGTTCGCCGTCACCGTTATACATGGCCGGCAGTGGCAGCAAGTGCAGCGTATGTTCCGGGAACTGTTGGCGACACTCACTCACCAGGGCCGACAGTCCCTCGTAATGACTGTCCTGAGGCCGGTTTTCGGCCGCCTGAATGACTAACCCCCCGGCGGGCGTAAAACGCACCAGTGTATCGATGTGGCCATCGGTATCATCACCTTCAAGATGGCCATTGGCCAGTATAGTCATATCTGAACACCCCAGACGCTCAGCGAACACCGCGCGATACTCTTCTTCGCTCATGGTGCCGTTACGTTCAGGGTTAAACAGACAGGAGGCGGTTGATAAAAGGTGTCCACTGTCATCAATCTCCAGCGCGCCGCCTTCGGCAACAATACTGACACTGCGCAGCGGTTGTTGGCATAGCGGTGCCAGGTAGCGTTGATTAATCTGATTGTCCAGGCTGGCATCAAACTTATTACCCCAGCCGTTAAAGATAAATTCAACCGGGTAGGGGGCGTTTGGCTCGCCGCAACTTAAAAAGGTAAAGTCGCGGGCCCAGGTATCGTTGTAGTCTGCGCCGACTAATAACACTCTGGCATCAGCGACGAGTCGCTGTGTAATGTCTGCCATATCGCTTTCGCGACAGAGTAAAATCACGCCAGCCTGACTGTCATTAATATGCTGTATTAATGACAGATAGGTTTGCCTGGCCGATTCTAACCAGGGCGCCCAATCAGTTGCTTCGTGGGGCCATGCCAGAATAACGGCCTCACTGGACTGCCATTCCGGAATAAGTGCAAGATTCACATCATATCCTGTTTAAATTGGATGAGTGACAATTATACGCCCCTTGATTTGTCAGGCCAATTAATTCCAGTGGCTATTTGAGGTTTCTGCCCCCATTTAAATGTAATGTCTGACCGGTAACGTATTCTGATTCAAGCAGGTAGTTGACCGCTTTAACCGCTTCCTGGGGGCCGGGGACCAGACCCAGTAAGTTTTTTTCCAACGCTCTCTGGCGGTATTCCTGACTGTCATCGTCGTTAAACATGACCAGCGACGGGGCGATACTGTTCACCTTTACATGGGGTGAAAAGACCCGCGCAAACGACAGAGTAAGATTGTGTAATGCGGCCTTGCTGGCGGCATAGGCAATATGGTGCTCACTGCCGGTTTCCTGAACATAATCAGTCATGTGGATAATATCGGCTGCGTCACTGGCAAACAGTGCGTCTTTAAGGGCTAAATTTAGCTGATAAGGAGCGCTGGTGTGCACCATCATCATATCCTGCATGAGTTCACCGGCACTTTGGTCCGAATTTTCCGGCACCCAGTCTGATGCGTTGTGAATAATGCCCCGTAACGCTGGCGTGATCTGTTTAATTTTGTCAATTGCTCGCGAAATGCCCGCCTGAGTGTTAAAATCCGCCTCCATCACGATTGCGCCTGCAGCCTCCAGCCTCGTAACGGAGGGCTTGTGGCGGCGGTAGGTGATGATGACCGGTTGATCCTGAGCAAGTAAGCTCTCTGCTACAGCAAGGCCAAGTCGCTGGCTGCCCCCGGTAATGAGAATAGGTAAAGACAAAAATATACCTCCGATAATTTTGGTACTGATTACGACTTTACACGGATTGAAGATCGTTTTAACAATAAATTAGTCGTTTATTTTAAACCTTATTTATTGTTCAGAGAGTATAAGATGCGTTGGTCGTTATTACGGAATAATTGAATGTTAGCAAATGAAGCGGTAGTGGTACGCGATGCGGTTAAGCTCGGTATTTCCAAAGAAGCGTTATTGGTGCATGAAGCCTTGGTCGCGAGGGGCCTGGAAACACCTATGGTGGAAAATGGTCTGACCGATGACGCAAAACGTCAGCGTATTGAGCGCGCCATGCGGGACGTGATGGAAACGCTCGGGCTGGATTTGGCAGATGACAGTCTGGCCGAAACACCAGAACGTATTGCGAAGATGTACGTTGATGAAATTTTTTCTGGTCTTGATTACCGGAAGTTTCCAAAAATGACCCAGATAGAAAACAAAATGCAGGTCGCGCAACCAGTGCAGGTCAGCGATATTAGCCTGACCAGTACCTGTGAGCACCACTTTGTCACTATCGATGGTACTGCCAGTGTGGCGTATATCCCGAAAGATACCGTGATTGGTTTATCTAAAATTAATCGATTGGTGGGTTTCTTTGCACAACGGCCTCAGGTTCAGGAACGTTTAACCCAGCAGGTTTTGGTGGCATTGCAGGCTCTGACCGGCACGGAAGACGTTGCGGTAGTCATTAATGCAACGCATTATTGTGTTAAGGCCAGAGGTATTCGCGATAGTCTCTCTTACACCAAAACTTCCGCGCTTGGCGGCCAGTTTTTGGCTGACCAACAATTACGCCGCGAATTTTTTGGGAGTTAGGTGGCAGAGCAACCGCTAAGCTAAAAGCAGCGGCTGCGTATCTGTCGCTAATAGTCAGTCGTTAATAGATCGTGTCGGACAGTTCAGACACGATAAGGTTGATCTGGTCGTTTATGCCAGTCGCCGCAATGATTTCGAGTCTTTTGTGACATTGTTTGCAGGACTCGAGTTGTTCTTTGTACATATCGATAACACTCTCTTTGGCTAGAGTGTTAATGCTGCCACAACAGGGGCATCGATATTCCAGTAATGACTGACTTTGCACGCTTAATTTACTCCTTTATCACGCAACAGGACGTCCTTTATGCGGTTCAGCTAGCTGTACCGCCCTGCCAGTAAAATATAACGGTTAATTATCTGTCCGTTCGCCACAGTGAACGTTTTACTGTGTCCGCCTCTTTGTAATCCTGGCCAATCGTAAATCCCCACGATCATCTACTGCTAATTATAGCAGTTGTAGCGAATGTGTATAAAAAATAATCCAATAAATATTGATTGATATACTGTGTAATGATCAATGAACGATGACAGTACAACGCGCTGGTATCAGCGCGCTTTTTTTACCGCGGCATTCAGGCTCAGGGCCGCTAATGGCCAATTAACCAGTACTGCTGGTAGGCACTTAATGCGAGCGGTTCATTATTATTAACGGTAGCACCCGATAGCAGGTCTTCACTGCAGGGTTCAGCAAATACCCTCAACGTACTTGCATCAATCGTTTGAGGTTGTTCGCTGAAGTTACATACCACCAGCATCTTGTGGTCATTTTCGGCCGTCCGACAATAAACAAAGCAATGCTGATTTTCGGTGCTCAGTATGTGCGTGCGAGCGGCGCCAAATAAGGGTTGGGATTTGCGAATGCTGAGCATACTTTTAAGCGTTTGAAATACGCGCTTTTGTGCCTGGCGATGCAACGACTCTTCGGCCTGAACAGGCGCCTCTATATTGTCGATATGTGCAGTGGTAACCGCGATTCTGTTGACCCAACGATCATCGTGGCGCTTGGCCGGATCATCGCGATAACTGTAGTCATTAAGTAAACCGAGTTCATCACCGGAATAAAGCAAGGGAATACCACCAATACTAAAAATAATGCTATGGACTAACAAAATACGTTTTATTGCCAGGTCTGTTTCATCACGGTCATTGTTGGCCAGCGCGCCTTCCAGCCCGCATAGCGATGCCAGCGAACCGCATACCCGGCAGTCGCCATTTGAGGGATTTTCGGCAAACGGCACGCCATTGGCAAAAGAGCCGCTAAAACGGCCGGTAAAAAACTGATTTAAGAAATACCGGTGATCATAGGGGTTAATCCCCAGTTGGCGGGCAACCGAATCGTCAAAAGTCCAGCCAATATCATCGTGGCAGCGGACATAGTTTACCCAGGAGCAGTCTTGTGGAATGGTAAAACTCTTTTGCATTGACGTTGTTAGTAAGCGAGTTTTGCGTGTTGCCAGGCTATTCCAGACCAATGCCATCAGTAGCGGGTTGTAAGACAGCTGACACTCATTATTGCGGATGTATCTGAGCACTTCATCGGGGTGGACAATCGCTTCAGACTTAAAAATTACCGCTGGCGCCGCGATTTGCAGGCAACATTTAAAGGCCTGGATAAGCGTATGAGCCTTGGGCTGATTCTCGCAGTCGGTACCCATCTGTTTCCAAATAAAGGCCAGAGCATCCAGGCGCAATGCCGCGCAGCCAATATTCGCTAAAAACAGCATTTCCTCTGTGATGGCATTAAATACGGCAGGATTACTGTAATTAAGATCCCATTGGAAGCTGTTAAAGGTAGTCCAGACCCATTTTTGTAGTGTTTCGTTCCAGGTAAAGCTACCGCGGCGAACCTGAGGAAATATCTCACGCAGGTTTTGTTCGTACTGATCGGGGATTTCACGGTCGTCAAACAGGTAATAATAATCCTGAAAGTGGCTATCGCCTGCCAGCGCTGCCTGAGCCCAGCGGTGTTCATCAGCTGTATGGTTGAACACAAAATCGAGAACCAGATTGATGCCTTCATCCTGGAACGCGCTGGCCAGACTGGCTAAATCTTTCATATTGCCCAGACAAGGGTTTACCTTGCGATAATCCGACACCGCATAGCCACCGTCGCTGTCTCCCTGTGGTGAATCATACAGCGGCATCAGATGTAAATAGGTAACGCCAAGTGCTTTAAAGTAGTGAATTTTGTTTTGAAGATCCTTGAGTGTTGGGCCCATTAGATCAACATAACAGGCCATACCTACCTGGTTTTCTTGCTGATACCATAGCGCGTTGTTATGAGAGCGGGTTTTGTCGAGCTGTTTTAGCTTGCTACTGCGTTTTTTGAGGCCATGGGCCAGCGTCATTACTAACTGAGAAAGGTGGAAATAGCAGTCATACTGGTGCCCGTAGACATCAATGTAGTGGTTAAACAGTTCATCAAAGTGGCATCTAAGCCGATCGCCAAAGAGCTTTTTGTCGCGCTGAGACAGGAAGGATAGATCCAACCCTTGTAAAATCCTGTCAAGGCATTGCTTACTAGATGCCGCGTAATTCATTTCTACTCTCCACCCGCTACTCTTAAAAAAGAATTTTACAAAAGTTTCACAAAAAAGTTTACAGCAATAATGAGTTTTGCTAGTTTTATCTTAAACGATTAAGATAAATTATCAATATTTTAACAAGGCAAAGTCAATAATTTTCAATAGTTGTAGCTAAGCGTCTTGTTTTTTAGTTGTTTTCTTAATTAAAGTTAATTTATTAAGCTTTTGCTTTTGTTGTTTTATTGTTAATTCTTTCCTGGTTTAACTTACAGCAACTCTATGCATACGGGTTTACACTGAACAGGCGGCTAACGAGCGTTAGTCTTAACCGGCACCAAGAGAAGCAATTATGACCGAAATGACATCGAACACTCGCTATATACGATGGCTCACCTACTTAATGTTTATGATGTTTGCGATGACATCTGACTCAGTGGGTGAAATTATTAAAGAAGTTAAAGTGGCGTTCTCGGTAACTAACGCTCAGGCCAGTTTGATGCACTCTTTACCGATGTTAGGTATTGCCATGTCAGGCTTACTGTTGGGTTTTCTGGCCGATAAGTTTGGTCGTAAAAACACCATTATTCTGGGCCTGGCGGTGTTCGGTGTGGCCTGTTACAGCTTTATGATTGCTAATGACTTTGTACTGATTGTGAGCCTGATGACGCTGTCGGGGATCGCTGTCGGGGTGTTTAAGACCGGTGCCCTGGCGTTAATTGGCGATATTTCATCGTCGACCAGGCAGCATACCTCTACCATGAATGGCGCGGAGGCGTTTTTCGGCGTAGGCGCCATCATTGGACCGCTTATCGTGGCATATCTTATCCACATGGGGGTTGCCTGGCAGTGGTTGTACGTCATTGCCGGAGGGGTTTGCACATTATTAATTACAATCGCGTTGTTTGTGCAGTATCCCTCATATAAAAAATCTCACTCCAGTGAAGTCGAAAAAGTGTCTGTAAAGCAGAGTTTCGCGTTGCTGAAAAACCCTTACGCACTGGGGTTTTCCATCGGTGCGTTTTTGTATGTGGCGGCGGAAAGCGCTATCTATGTTTGGATGCCAAGTTACCTGGTGTGTGACGCTACCAGTGTTAAAGCCACGTACGATTGTTACACCTCATCGACAGCGCAAACGCTGGCTATATATTCGGTTACCGCGTTTTTTATACTGCGGGCTGGCGGACGTTTTGTGGGCATCTGGATGATGAGCCACTTCAACTGGGCGCTCGTTCTGGCTGTCTTTAGTGGCGCTATTGTGGTGTGTTTTGTTGGCGGGTTGTTGGGTGGCAAGCAGGTGGCGCTGTTTTTATTTCCGCTTAGCGGCATATTTATGTCGGTGATTTATCCTACTTTTAACTCAAAAGGGATCAGTTGCTTTGCCAAGCATCAGCATGGCACTGTCGCTGGCGTAATCTTATTTTTTACCGCCGCAGGTGCCGCTGCCGGGCCGTTTATAATGGGCATGGTCAGCGATGTCATGGGCGGAGATGCTAAATACGGATTTATGGTGGCAACTGTGTTCGCTGCTATCTTGTTTGCGGGGCTGCTTTACAACTATTTGTTTAACCCCACCGAGCAACGCTTAAAAGAGATAGAGTCTCAGGAGTATGGTAGTCACTAAAGCGATAACCTTTGTTACCGCTCATAAAGTTCCAGTGGCAATCCATCGGGATCGGTAAAAAAGGTGAATCGTCGGCCGGTGTAAGGGTCGGTGCGCACCGGTTCACAGGCAACGCCATGATTATTTAAATGCGCAATCGCGTGGTCGATATCGACCACGTTAAAGGCTAAATGCCGCAACCCCTGGGCTTCGGGTCGGGTTGGCCTTGGCGGCGCGCCCGGAAACGAAAAAAGCTCTATTTGTGTGCCGTCCGCCAGGGCTAGGTCGCATTTATAGGAGTCGCGCTCAGCGCGATAATTCTCGGCAACTACTGTTAAGCCAAGCACGTTCTCGTAAAAATGTTTGGCGACCTTATAGTCGCTACAAATAACGGCAACGTGATGAACACTGGCAAACATTATGGTACTTCCTGACCCCGGGCAGATTCGAATAGCTGGTACCAATGCTCGCGTGACAGAGCCAGGTTAGCAACCTCAGCACAGGCGGCAATTCGTTGTGGGTTAGTTGTGCCGATAACCGGCTGAATTCCCGCTGGATGGCGCATTAGCCACCCCAGTACAATCGCCTCAGGGCTGACGCCATGTTCGCTGGCCAGGGTATTCACTAACTGACTGGTCGGGCAGTTTGCTGGTCCATTACCTGAATATTTACCTTGTGCTAATGGTGCCCATGCCTGCAACTGAATTGCATGTTGCTGGCAATATTCCAGGGTACCGGAAGTATACCCGTTGTCTGCATTGAGCGGGCTGTTGGTGCACAGACCGTCCTCTACCCAATCGCGAAAACCAAGGCTCATTTCCAGTTGATTAGCAATAACTGGCATAGTCAGGTGTTGCTTTAATGCATCGATTTGATAGCGGTGCATATTCGACACGCCCAGGTAACGAAACTTGCCCGCCTCATGTAAGCGCGATAAGCACGCTGCAAGCTCATTCAGATCGGCCAATGGATCAGGGCGATGCAGTAACAATACATCTAATTGCTCTATGTGCAGACGTTGCAGAATTCCTTCCACTGACGCGGCAATCCATTCTTTGGAAAAGTCGTAGCGTTTGGGACCGGTATTGTCTTCAAAACGGATGCCACATTTAGACTGGATTATCATATTGTTGCGCCAGTCCGGTTGCGCGCTCAAAACTTCCGCAAAGACTTTTTCGGCATTGCCGTTGGTATAAATATCGGCATGGTCGAACACCGTAATGCCGCAGTCGAGGGCTTTTTCAACAGCTACAGTGGCGAGTCGTAAATCATCTTTAGTGTAGGGCTGGTGTTGCCAGTTACCACCTAAACCCATACAACCAAAAATGAGTTTTGAAGCATGACTAAATTGAGTCGTTAACATAGTTACTATTCTTGTTATAAAGTGATTACTTCCGGTACTGATACCTTAACTGCTCAGCACCAGACAGGCCAATGAATACGTATGCTAACAGTCCCAGCCAATAAGCCAAATAAAAACCGGTGATACAATCTGCCTCACATTGCGTAATTATCATCTGTTAACAGTGTACATATGATAATAATTTAAAGGATTCCAAATGCGAAAAGTAATTTGTTGGGTATTCACATTGTTGTTGCTTGGCGGTTGCACGTCAGTCCCGCAGGGGGTGACACCTGTCTCGGGGTTTGACGCTAAACGTTACCTTGGCCAGTGGTACGAAATTGCCCGCTTTGATCACAGCTTTGAGCGCGGCCTGTCACAGGTGACTGCTAACTATTCGATGCGCGATGATGGTGGCATAAAAGTCATTAATCGCGGGTACAACGCCGAAACTAACCAGTGGGAGGAAGCCGAGGGCAAGGCTTATTTTGTTGAAGATGACAGCACCGGGCATTTGAAAGTGTCTTTTTTTGGGCCATTTTATGCCAGCTATGTCATCGCTGAATTAGATCAGGAGGGCTACACCTATTCGTTAGTTACTGGCCCTGATAAGTCCTATCTGTGGATTTTAGCGCGCACCCCTCATCCCTCGGAACAAACGATTGAGATGTTAGTGCAAAAGGCCCGGTCATTAGGTTATGACACAGAACAATTTATCTGGGTAGATCATAGCAATACATAAATGAAAGCATTGTTAATCGTAAAGGTTTTACCTTGTGCTATACTCGCCGTTTTATTTATTTAGTAATTAAGAGCGGACGATTAAAATGGCAAATGAGCAGGCTGTTTTTAAGCGGGCAAATCAGGCCTGCGAACTGTGTGGTAGTAGCGATGGGCTGGGCATGTATGTAGTGCCAGAGTCTCCCGATGAGTCAGATAACAGCGCCATTGCCGTGTGTGCAACATGCCTTGCGCAACTGACAGACGCGAGTTCAATAGATGCGACGCACTGGCGCTGCCTGAACGATGCCATGTGGTCGTCTGTGCCAGCTGTGCAAGTTGTCTCATGGCGCATGCTGAAGCAGTTGGAAGGTGAACCCTGGGCGCTTGATTTGCTCGACATGCTGTATCTGGACGACGACACACTCGCCTGGGCTAAAGCCGGTGTTGATGACCGCGAACCAACGCTTGATAGCAATGGTGAAGCATTACAGGCCGGAGATACGGTACATCTGATTAAAGATTTAACTGTAAAAGGCGCAAACTTCACCGCCAAACGCGGTACGCCGGTGCGCAACATACGCCTAACGCAAAACCCTTTGCACATTGAGGGCAAGGTCAACGGACAAACTATCGTTATCATTGCTGCCTACACCAAAAAGTAACATTACGGCCGGGTCGGAACGCGAAAAAGTCGACGTGTTCACCCGGCATCGTGTTAATTACGAATATCTCTGGGTTTTAATCCTGTCCTGCACCCTACCTAATACATCCTGGTCGTGATATCCGCAATACCGCTGAATATACCTCTGTAAACGCCTCTGTTTGAATTGCAATTTATTGGTTAAAATTTGAGCTCAACAGATAGCCGTAATACACTGAATACCGTTTCAAGGGGGAGGCGTGGCCCTGCCCTTACAGAACGACCCTCCACGGTCTGCATGAAATAAGGAGATGACCATGCTATTAAGATGCCTCTTTTACGCGTTGCTTTTTGCTTGTTTTAGCGTTTTTGCTAACCCCAATGACTTGTTTGAGCGTCTTGCTGAAAAAGCCCGAATGGGAAATGCTGAGGCGAAGTACCATTTAGCGATGATGCACAACAACGGTATCGGAACTGAAAAATCTGCACAAAGAGCGTTTGCGTTATTTACTGAGGCTGCCAGAGAAGGTAGCGCCCTGGCCCATTACAAGGTCGGCTGCTACTTAAACGGACAGTTTGGACAGCTGGATGGCATGACGCTTGACGCTAATAAAGCCCTGGAACACAAGCTGGTAGCTGCACAAGCGGGCTATAGTCTTGCACAAAATGATGTTGCAGGTTTGTACTATCAACGTGGCGATATTGATAGCGCAATAAAATGGATCCAGCGTGCCGCTGAACAGGGCATGCCGCGCGCACTGGCGAGCCTGATTGGTGTGTACATGAAACCCGGCAGTGAGCTTGAAAATCGCTCTCTTGCTTACACAAATATATTAAAGCTACAGAAAATAATGCCTGGTATTGCTCAGCTGGAGGCACAGCTTGAAAAGCTTGCCGCAGGTTTAACCGCGGCAGAAATTGCCCAAATTGAAGATGAGGTTGCCGGGTGGCAGCCACAGCCGACTGCGTTGACGCAAAAAGCACAACTGGGGATTAGCAGGGCCCGGCAAGTGGCGGAGTCAGACGCTGGTTAAGTAAATTGTTTACTGAGCTTGCGTTACTGTGCTCAGCAGCGTCGCTGGCGAAAATTGCCAGTAAGCGCTGAGACGGCACAGCGACAAATGCTCAGCAAATGACCGGGTCAGCTCCGGCGCTTTTGGCGTGAGCTTGAATGCGCGATAAAACAACCATGAGCTGAGTGTTACCTGGCGCTCTTGCTGTGCTCTTTGGGCTAATTTGGTCAGCAGTACGCTCAGTTTTTCGGGCGATAAAAAGCGCATATTGACTAAGTCAGTAAACAGAAATATTTGAATCGCTTCTACCGATACTTCGGAGCGTGAAATCGCCCCTAGCAGTGCATAATAAAAACGTTCTGCCTGGGCATGCTCGTTGAGTTCCCGGTAACACAAAGCGATCGCTAACAACTGCACCGGTTCAAGCTGGCTACTGCGGGTGCTCATTTGGGTTAACTGTTCGAGCAGCTCATCGGTGGTTCTGACTTGGGCCAAGGTATCCCGGACCATCTCTATATAAGGAATAAAACTGGCAAAATTATGTTTGTCGTCCTGCCACTGTTCACTTTCTATCAGACTGTTTAACTGACTTAACGAATACTCAAATGAGGCGTGTTCCCGCGGGTAATGGGTCATGGCCATAATGGCGCAGCACATCATGCCGACTATTACCGTTGAACGATAAAACGGGTCCCTCTCATGGGCGGTCAGTTTTGCAGACAGGTACGCAATCCCTTTTTGTACGGTTCCCTCCAGTGCTATCAATTGACCTTTTAAGCTGACTTCAGACGCCTCCAGCGCGGCGTAGGGCAATTGATCGAAAAGTGCTAGTGCTCCGGCCAGCTCACCATTCATCAGTTTAAGTAACATGCGATAAAAAACGACTTTCTTGAGCAACAGTCGCTGGTTTATTGCCTCTTTCAGTGTGTCGTTAAACTGCATTTCAGCGCCAAACAAAAAACTCAGATGTAAGCCGTGCAATAAGCGTAGTTCGGTGTTTTTAAGTCTACTGACTAATTTTAGCGCCATAGCCGGACGCCACAGGCGCAGTGCCAGTTCGATTTTAAGCAGTGTCGCGTCATCGCCATACTGCTGAGGCACTTTTTTCAAGAGTGAAATAAGCCCGGCCGGGTGATAGAGCTTCGCCTCATGCAGTGCCTGCCAAATCGGAGTTAAACGCGCCCTGAAGGAAAATACTTCCGCTAAGGCATAGTTGAGTTTTTCTGCCTCAATAGGCGTGGTTAACACATGCGCCGACGACGCCAGTAGCGGCATATTGGCGCGCACACCGACCACCGATGAAGTCACAAAAATAACCTTGGTCCAGGGGCAAAGCAGACCGACTCGTTTTAGCAGTCTAACGAGTTCCAGCCCTGAGTAAGTGGTTGCTAAATTAACCCCCACAATTAACGCATCGCACTTTTGCAGGTGAGGCGAGTTTAAAACTTCAGCCCCGTGTTGGTACGCGACAACCCGATGTGACCCGGACAGTCGCAACAATCGCAGCAGGGTTTGGCGTGATTGCTGATTGTCTTCAACAACAATGATATTCATTTTTTTAGGTTCGTACTTTAAGCGCTGAATGTCAGTGTAAGCATAGCAGTCAGATTATTGGTCAGGCTCAGTTTGTTAAAAATATTGTTCACCACAGGCTTTTAAGCTGTGAGGCTTAAGCATTAACAACATCACTACGCGACAACAGCAAAAAAGCCCCGGCTTAGCGGCAGTGGTAATTTCTTGTAGTCGGGGCTCACAATACACGTGTTAGCGCCGTTTAACCCTAGCGTTGGGCGCTACTGATAAATTGAGCCAGATCCAGTCGTGTTACAGCAATATCTTCTTTATTGACTGCATAGCTGACCCACAGGGCGTTTTTCCACACATAGCTTTTGGGATAGCTGTAGCCGGCGCGTTTGTATTTACCCGCATATTGCATAGCAGGCAGGGTATCTTTATCGCGCAGAATATAGGCTGAAGTAAAGTACTCACCGGTTGGGCTCACGGCGATGACTAACGGCATTCTTGTTTTATTACCGGTCGGGTTATTGACTATGTAAGCACTGCCATCCGGCAGATTGCCAGCACTTTGTTTGGCCCTGGAGTCGGGAAAGTTGGTGGTAGTAACCGGCGACCACGTCTGGCCATTATCATTGCTCCTGGCGGCGAGTATCCGGTAGCTGCTACCCTGATCCCGGAACGTCATTACCACTTCATTATTACGGGTTAGAAACCACGAGGGTTCGAGCTCGCGGCTGATACTACCGTCAAAGGGCAGGTTATTGAAGTCTGCTGCCTGCCAACCCGAAATGGCGAGCGGATCATCGGTATAAAAAGGCGTTGCAACCAGGCCCGGCTGGTGATGAATGGCAGTAAGCACTCTGCCAGAGGGCAATGACTTTAAATCTTGCTCAATAATGCCTTTAACGGGTTTCTCCTGGTTGTTAAGGACCGGCTTAAATTCACTCCAGTTCTCACCATCCTGGCTCAGGGCATATTCAACATGTCCGGCTTTGGGAGTGAGATTTTCAGGCCATACATTAATAAAAGCAACCAGCGTTTTGCTGTCTGACCACCACCCGCCACTGGTAACAATGGCGCCGTCACGTTGGGGCGCCAGTATCGAAGGCGCGCGCCATGCCATGCCATCCTGACTGGTGCTATAAGTGACATGGGTATCCGGTCCGTCCTCGTCTTTAGCAGAGGTTTGCCACTGACAGTAAAGTTTGCCTTTAAAGGCAAATAATACCGCGCCATGATTGTATTGGGCGACCTTTTCTGCGGCGCTAAATACCCTGTAGTGCGCGACGCCTCTGGCATGGGGCAACCCCAGCGAGTCAGGTCTGGTGGTATCAATAAGACCGTCGGCAACCGTTAGCACCGGCGGTGTTGCCGCTACCACAACAGCACATTGTAGTAATCCGATTATGGCCAGAAATATCTTCAGCATGGTTATCTCAGTATCAGGTTAAAGGTTGATTATAAACAGCGTATGGCAATGCGTCATAACGTGTATCCGGCGTTTGAGCAAAGAAGACAAGACAATCAGTTTCTTATTACAACCATCTATGGTTTAACATTACCAGCCCGAAGAGTGTGAACGGCTATTTTTAAGGTTGTATGAGCCAAATAAGGAACAAAGTATGAGTCTTAACAGGACGCTTGAGGAACAGCGTAAAGATTTTGCCGCGAGACGTTTAATCGCCACACCTATTGCCGGATTAATCGCCTGGACGGTGGTTGCGGTTGGTGCATTGTTTTTAGGGCCAGTGGGCAAATCGTTACTGCTCTTTGTGGCCACCGGTTCCATTGTTTATCTGGGTATTCTGGTCTCCAAGTTAACCGGCGAAGATTTTCTGGACAAGTCCCGCCCCAAAAATACCTTTGATACGTTATTCATGTATTCGGTAGGCATGGCAGTACTGGTTTATGCGATTGCTATTCCATTTTTTATGCTTGACCACACTTCACTTCCCCTGTCTGTAGGAGTACTTACCGGTTTAATGTGGCTACCCATTTCGTGGATTATTCAGCATTGGATTGGCATTGTGCATGGCGTATTGCGAACCGTGCTGGTCGTCGGTGCCTGGTACCTTTTCCCTGAACAGCGCTTTTTAGCTATCCCGGTGGTAATTATTGTTTTGTATCTGTTCGCGATAGTTGTGTTGGAGAAACGCTGGCGCGCCTTATCAAAATAAAGTTAGCCATGTTCAGTGCCTGTCCTGTTTGGCCGGCCCTGTTTGAGCATGCTGAGGCTGCTGTTCCCGCTGCCTGTTGAATTGCGGCGCCTGTCAGGAAGCCCGTCGGCCATGCTTGCGATAAACGTTGGGCAAAGTTCAACACGCCTGCGGGTAAAGTTGCTATAATCCCCGACTGATTTTAACCACGCGCTTAGTATTTGGGGCTTTTTATGCAGTCTATTACCATCCGTCAGCCAGATGACTGGCATCTTCATTTTCGCGACAATGAAATGTTAGCCGAAACCGTACCTGCTACTGCGCGCTGTTTTGCGCGGGCAATCGTTATGCCCAACCTGGTACCACCGGTCACCACCGCAGCGCTGGCAATGGAATACAAAGAACGCATTTTAGCGGCGCGTCCACAGGGGAGTCAGTTTGAACCGCTGATGACCTTGTATCTCACTAATGAAACAACGCCTGAGGCAATTACCGCCGCCAAAACTGCCGGTGTGGTTGCTTGCAAACTTTATCCCGCCGGGGCCACGACCAACTCCGATGCCGCGGTAAAGGGCATTGATGCCTTGTATCCGGTTTTTGAGCAAATGCAAAAAGAAGGCATGTTGCTGTTAATCCATGGTGAGGTAACCGAATCGCATATCGATATATTCGATCGTGAAAAAGTGTTTATCGACCAATACATGATTAAGATCGTTAATGATTTTCCAGCGCTTAAAGTTGTGTTTGAGCACATTACTACCGCCGATGCGGCAAATTTTGTGCTGGCCCAGAAAGACAACGTCGCAGCGACCATAACGCCGCAACATTTATTGCTTAATCGCAACGATCTGCTGGTGGGAGGCGTCCGTCCGCACAATTACTGCTTGCCGGTATTAAAGCGCAACACACATCAGGCCCGTCTGCGCGAAGTGGTGGCCAGCGGTGCGACCCAATTCTTTTTGGGTACAGACTCGGCACCACATGCTAAGCACCGCAAGGAAAACGCCTGTGGTTGCGCGGGTTGCTACAGTGCCTGGAGTGCCATCGAGCTTTATGCGGAAGTATTTGAGCAATTAGGCGCGTTAGATAAATTTGAAGCTTTCGCCAGCGAAAATGGCCCGGATTTTTATGGGCTGCCGCGCAATGAAAGCACTATTACACTGGTCAAAGAATCCTGGCAGGTACCTGAACTGGTTACCCTGGCCGATGGTACCGATATGGTACCTTTCTTTGCTGGTCAAACACTTAGCTGGAAACTGGCATAATCTATTTATGAGCACACAATTTAGCGATTTTGGACTACGTCCTGAACTGATCACTGCAATTTCACGGGCCGGATTCGCCGAGCCTCGCCCGGTGCAGGCCGCAACTCTACCCGCAGTACTGGCGGGTAAAGATGTACTCGGACAGGCGCAAACCGGGTCCGGAAAAACCCTCGCTTTTGCTGCAGGCTGTTTGCAACAGCTTGATGCCAATAAGAATGCGGTTCAGGCTATAGTGCTATGCCCCACCAGAGAGCTGGCTGAACAGGTCGCTGAGCAATGCCGGTTGTTGGCCAAAGAGATGCCCAACCTGAAAGTGCTGACACTTTGCGGCGGCCAGCCAATGGGCCCGCAGATTGCCTCATTGCGACATGGTTGTCACATTATTGTGGGAACGCCTGGCCGGGTGATGGATCATGTCTTAAAGCGTCGTATTTCAATGAAGCATTTAAAAGTGCGCGTGTTTGATGAAGCTGACCGTATGCTGGATATGGGCTTTACCGATGATCTGGCAGTGATTTTCAGCGGCTTGCGAAAGCCGGTGCAAACGTTGTTCTTTTCGGCCACGTTTAGCGAGGCAACGACTGAGTTGGCGCAACAGTATTTGCGCGAGCCGGAAAACATTAAAGTTGACTCTGCACAGCGGGCTAATGTGAGCGAACTCGTTTACGAAGTGGATGATCAGCATCGCTTTACAGCATTAAAAGCATTGCTGACGACCGAGCAACCCAATAGCGCCATGGTTTTCTGCCGGATGAAAAAAACCGCCCAGGAAGTGGCTGATCTGCTCGCCGCCGAGGGCTTTGTTGCCGCGGCGATACAAGGCGATATGGAACAGGTCGAGCGGAACCGTGTGCTGATGCGTTTTGCCAGTGATTGTCTGAACGTACTGGTGGCAACCGATGTTGCAGCAAGAGGACTGGATATAGCCGGTGTTGACTGCGTTATAAATTATGAAGTCAGTGAGCAACCCGAAGCGCATATTCACCGTATTGGTCGCGCCGGACGCGCTCAGCAACCCGGCACGGCGTATACCCTTAAGAGCGAAAGCGAAAATGGTTTGCTGGCCGCCATTGAGATCCACACCAAACAGGATTTTAAAAAGAAAAGCGCCCAGGGATTGCGTTTTCATGCCAGTCGAATTGTGGCGCCCGAGTTTGTTTGTATTAACTTAAACGAAGGTAAAAAGGCCAAACTGCGCCCCGGCGATATTTTAGGTGCGCTCACCAAAGATGCCGATGTGCCGGGTGAGGATATCGGTAAAATTAAAGTGCAGGCGAACGAAAGTTTCGTTGCGGTAAAAGTACGCAGCGTTAAACGCGCGTTGAAACTATTCCGGGAAGGTAAGATTAAAGGTAAGCGGGTTAGAGCATTTAAACTATAAGGAGGATTGTATGGTCGGTGAAACAGATTTAACCACGCTATTGGTTGGCTTAAAGCCGATATTGCAGCCTGAGCCTTATGTTTTTGTCAGCGTATTAGTGCTCGACACCGAGGTGTTTGAGCGCTTAAATCCGAAGGTGCTGTTCCGCGAAAAAGAAGGGGTTACCCTGGTGCTGCTGCAATCGGTGGCCGATGCCGAGGGTTTTACCTATGAGACTGTTTTTAACTGTATTACCTGTGAAATTCATTCAAGCTTAGAGGCCGTTGGCCTTACCGCAGCGATGTCGCAGGCCCTCACTAAAGTCGGGATTAGTGCCAACGTCATCGCGGCGTTTTACCATGATCATATCTTTGTGCCACAGCGTGATGCGCATAATGCAATGGCGGCATTAAATAGCTTAGTCGCCGAGTATAACTGACCGACTCACTGAGCGGGCTTATCGCCATTTGGTGAGTCCGGCTGTGTCTGATGCCCCTTCAGTCACTATTGGTTACCCGTCACTCCCAGGACCGCCAATCAATTTCCTGCCAATCAATTGCCAGGCAAACCGTCAGCAGTTGAGCTAATCCTGTGCAACAATAATGACCTGCCCAAAAACCTCGCCGTTTAAGTGCTTTGGTCAGATCAGGCGGCGCGACTGGACGGGCGCATGTTCACCGTGCATGATAGGTGTAATCAGGAGGATGATACGATGAAAACATTTAGCCCGACGAAGTTTGCTCTGCTGCCGTTATTAGTAGCGGTGTTATTTGGCGCTGCTGGTTGCGACCAGGCAACAGCGATCTCTGCCAACAAGGACGCGGCGACCCGCCATGGCCTCATCGGCTCAGATTTTCCGATTTTAAGAGCGGTTGAAGTACCGGCTACCAGCACGCTGGTTTTTTTAAGCGGTGCGGTGCCCGGAGTGAGTCACCCTGAGGCGCCGCAAGGCACGTTAGCCGCTTATGGTGACACTGAAACACAAACCATCAATGTGCTGCATAAAATCGATGACAACCTTAAAAGTCTCGGCTTAACCATGGGGGATGTCATTAAAATGCAGGTGTTTTTAGTGGGCGATCCCGGCCAGGATGGCAACATGGATTTTGCCGGTTTTATGCGCGGTTACCGCCAGTTTTTTGGTACACCGGAGCAGCCAAATTTACCCTCGCGCTCGGCGTTTCAGGTCGCCGGTCTGGCGAATCCTAATTTTTTGGTAGAAATCGAAGTTACCGCGGTAAGACCCTGAATGGTTCAGACATTATGCAGACGCTGATGGCAACATTGGCCAGCTAAATAGCAGCATATGGGTAACGTTGAGCCCCCAATGACAGATAATAGCCCAGAGCAAACGGCCGGTTAGCCAATAAATCGTGCCGTATAACAACCCTGCCAGCGTTGCCAGCAGCATATACCATTCGCCGCCGCTAAAATGCGCCGCGCCAAATACCGCGCTGGCAACTATTAATCCGGCCAGTGGTGTCATTTTTCGCTGCAGCAAACGTTGTAACCCACCCCGAAACAGCAATTCCTCAGTGACACAGGTATTGAGCAGGTTGGATACCATTAAGGTTGCTATCAGCGGTGTCAGTAAGGGTTGCCAGTTAACCAGCCCGAGAAGTACCGCGCCCCACAGGATGCCGCTAATGCCGGCAACGGCTGCAAGCCCGGTTTGCCAGTAAGATAGCTGCAGCGCTCGCGGAACCGGTTGCTTCGATGTTTTGCCCCATACAGACAGCCATTGCATTACCGACCAGGCGACTAACACTTTATCGGTATTCACGTAGAGCGTTACGGCAACACTGTCTGGTTTCACCATGCCGTTGGCGGCCAGTATGAATCCCTGATAACCGGGCAGCGTATGGGTAAGCAGTCCCAACGTCAGTACGCCCCAGCATAGCCATAAAAACCTACTGGCAAGACGCGCCGGGGCAATTGTCCTTAGCAGGTAAGTCAGGCCAATATAAACACTGCCCACCAGGGCGAAAACAAAGGAGCTTGTTATGCTATGAACTAACCAGATAGCAATAACAGGCGCAACGTAGCGCAGCCATTGCCGGGGTGCCCCCGCACTTAGCAGGATCACCAATGAATAACACAGGAAGGCGCTTACAAGAGGGGTTTGTGCTGACATAGAACGGGCTTTCCAAAAATGTTGAACATGCAAAAAAGGGCTGTTAGCCGGCACTGTAACACAGCTGTTTATAGTCACCATACAGCGGAACAACTGCCGCTCATACGGCAGATTGATATAGTGTGGGGGTTCTTACCTAACCGCATTTAACCAGGAGTAATAGTATGAGCACTGACTATTCATCCGTATCGGTCTGTGAATATGCCGATGCGTTACCCCGCGAACAATTTATGGATTATGCTATTCACGCTTTGTGGCAACCGGCCGCCAGCATCTGTGGGCCTGCCTTTACGGTAAAGTGTCGGCCTGGCGATCATCTTATGTTACACGCCGCGATATACCGGGCTAAACGGGGCGATATTATTGTGGTTGAAGCCGATGATCAATTTGCCCTGGCAGGAGGCAATGTGTGCGCCATTGCTCAGCGCAGAGGAATAGCCGGTTTTGTGATTGATGGCGTTATCCGCGACCTTGGTGAAGTGCGCGAAATGGGGTTTCCGGTTTATGCGCGCGGAGTTGTGCCCAAGCCCGGGGCAAAAAAATGCGTTGATCCGTTAAATCAGCCGGTTAACTGTGGTGGTGTGACAGTGCATCCCGGTGATATCATTGTCGCTGACGAAGAAGGTATTGCTGTGATTCCTAAGGCCAGTGCCGCTGAAGCCTTTGAAATAGCGCAACAACGCGCCCACAAAGACAGCGCCATGACACTGGATGAGTGGCAGACCAAACACCACGATAATATTGAATCAATCCTCCGCCAACTGGGGTTTGACGACACCTGACCAACTAAAATAGGCCCTGATGTTTTCATTTTTTGAGCGACTCACTAATCCTTTCCCCAGCGAACCGCCAGGCCAGCCGCCAGCCGGTATGGTGGCATTCTGTAAACACTACACCAGTGGAATGTGGGGCGTTTTACTCACCGTTTCGCTGCTCAGCGCTATTGTTGCCGTACTGGAAGTGGCGTTGTTTGGTTTTATGGGGACGCTGGTAGACTGGTTTACCGAAAAAGACCGGTCCACCTTTATTGAGCAGGAAAGTACCACCTTAATCGGTATGGGTCTGGTGATCGTCGTGCTCATTCCTGGCTTTATTTTGTTACGTTCACTATTTTCGCGCCAGTCGCTGCTGGGCAATTATCCCATGCGTATTCGCTGGCAGGCTCATCGTTACTTACTGGGCCAAAGCCTGACTTTTTTCCATAACGAATTTGCCGGCAGAGTGGCTACCAAAGTGATGCAGACGGCGCTATCGGTGCGTGAGACTGTGATGAAGCTGCTTGATTTGATGGTCTATATCGGGGTGTATTTCATTTCGATGGTGGCGCTGATCTTTAGCGCCGACTGGCGGTTGAGTGTCCCCCTGATCATCTGGCTTGGTGTTTACGTGGTGATTTTGCGCATACTGGTACCAAAACTCAAGGAAGTGTCTCAGTATCAGGCCGACGCCCGCTCAATGATGACCGGCCGCATTGTTGACAGCTACACCAACATCTCCACAGTAAAACTGTTTTCGCACAGTCAGCGTGAGGCGAATTACGCACGCGAAAGCATGGACAAGTTTCTGCATACTGTTTATCCGCAAATGCGACTTGTCACTATTTTAGAATTTTGTGTTGAACTCAGTAACGCGATTCTCATTTTTAGTATCGGTGCATTATCGGTGTATTTATGGTTGCAGCAGGTTGTCTCCCCTGGAGAGATTGCGCTAGCCGTAAGCCTTTGTCTGCGTCTCAATGGCATGTCTCACTGGGTCATGTGGGAAGTAGCTTCATTGTTTGAGAATTTAGGCACAGTGCAGGATGGTATCAATACCCTCGCCCAGCCGGTAGAAGTAAAAAATGCTAAACAAGCTGGCCCGCTAACGGTCACCGGCGGCGAAATCCAGTTCAGCAACATGAGCTTTAGCTACCCGGGCAACAATCACGACCCGGTGCCGGTTTTTGAAAACCTCGATTTACATATTAAACCGGGCGAGAAAGTGGGCCTGGTGGGGCGCTCCGGCGCGGGTAAGTCGACTTTGGTTAACCTGTTGCTGCGTTTTTACGACACCACAGAGGGGAAAATTCTGATTGATGGCCAGGATATCAGTCAGGTGGATCAGGAGTCGTTGCGTGCGCAAATCAGTATGGTGACGCAGGATACCTCGCTAATGCACCGCTCCGTACGCGACAATATTATTTATGGTCGCAATGATGCCGATGAAGCAGACATGGTAAACGCCGCTGAGCAGGCTGAGGCCTTTGAATTTATTCAGCAGCTTTCGGATAAGGATGGACGCACCGGCTTTGATGCTCAGGTTGGCGAGCGGGGCGTTAAGCTCTCCGGTGGCCAGCGCCAGCGCATTGCCATCGCCAGAGTGCTGTTAAAAGATGCACCGCTGCTCATTTTGGATGAAGCGACCTCGGCGCTGGACTCAGAAGTTGAAGCGGCGATTCAGGAGTGCCTCAACAAAGTCATGGAGAATAAAACCGTGCTGGCCATTGCCCACCGCTTATCGACCATTGCGCAAATGGATCGGCTGCTGGTATTGGATAACGGCAAAATAGTGGAGCAGGGCACACATCAGGAGTTACTCGATAAAGGCGGTATTTACGCCAAGTTATGGGCGCATCAAACAGGCGGATTTATTGGTCTTGAATAATATCAGGCAATCCGGCCTCCCGGCGCACATAAAACTATCGCCGGAAGCTGCCCGTGAAAATGACAACAAAAGCCGCTACGAGCGATTAACCGGTCTTACGTATAAGGAGTCAATAACCCCGACGTGAAACAGCCTATTATGAACCTGAATAAAGTGCCGGCTATCCCTGAACATCAGGCATTTTCAGATGCAACCCTGACCTGGATAGCACGGCAGAATCTCTGGAACTTATGGGTGCCAGAGGCTTTTGGCGGTGTAGAAAGCGCGCTACAGGAGGGGTTAAGTATATTGCAGTCGCTGGCCCGTACAGATGGCAGTTTAGGCTGGACGGTTACGTTGTGTGCCGGTGCGAATTTTTTTGTGGGTAATTTACAGCCCGATTTTGCCCGGCAATTATTTAATGGTCAGCCGGTGATAATGGGCGGTAGTGGCGGCGTGTTTGGCACTGCAAATCGGCTAACACAGGGTTATAACCTGAACGGGCACTGGCGCTATGCGACCGGCGCGCCCTACTTAACCCACTTTACACTCAATGCCGCGTTAACTGAAAACGGCGAGCCGCTCACCAACCCGGATGGTACGGAGGTAGTTAAATCCTTTGTGTTACCTGCTAACCAGGTGACGGTAACAGAGGACTGGCAAACTATGGGCTTAAAAGCTACCGCAACCCATAGTTTTGACGTAAGCGATGTACAGGTCGATGACGGGCAGAGCTTTACCTATGATAAGGTGTACTTGCCGCAGCCCTTGTATAAACTGGATTTTGCAGTCTTTGCCGACCTCACGCTGTGGGTAAACTATATCGGCATGGCCGAGCATTTGTACTCGGAGACGCAAGGGTGTCAGCAATCCGATGTCAGAACGCAATTGCATGCTGCCATTACATCTGCCAATAAGGAAGTGAGCCGACTGGCCAGTGAGTGCGAACAGCTGGCGGGCAACCACGCCACCTTTGACGACATTGTGGTAAAGGCCGTGCATAACAGCGCCTGTGCATCAGTTGCTGAGCTTACCCGGGCGGTGGTGGGGGTGTACCCATATCTGGGTATCAGTGCGGCATCACAGGGTAATGTGGTTAACCAGATTTTCAGGGATTACTTTACTGCCACACAACATCATATCTTTCACCGATGAAGCGCGCAGAGCAGCGACAACAAGCGATAAGCAGTATTGTTGTAAAGACTCACCGGCCAGGCTTTACAACGGCCCCGTAATGCAATGACTGTGCTCACGGATACCTGGTGTTTCTGTGTTAATAAAGCGCTTGTATCTCGGGGCTCTTTAAGTATAATACGCGTCCCTCCCTTGCGAAGCCGCACTTTTTCACTAAAAAACGAAAAAACTTCACAAGGTGAGTGTAATTAAAATCAGTCTGTAGGTTGATGAATACTAACCCGATTAGTTAAGAATGTGGCGAGGTTAAACGCCGGCACTTTTAATTATGAGGGAAATAGGGGTGTAGTTCGAATTGGTAGAACAGCGGTCTCCAAAACCGATGGTTGGGGGTTCGAGTCCCTCCACCCCTGCCAAATTAAATAATGCTGTGTGCGTGCGCGGGCAGTTTGAAGAAAGCCGTATTGCTAGGGTCGTGAAATGAGCGAAAAAACGGAAAATCCATCCAATTCAATGGACATGCTAAAGTGGTTAATCGTGTTTGCATTACTGGCAGGCGTTATTACCGCAAACTATATGTACGGTGAAGTGTCTGTACTTTATCGTGCCTTAGGCGCGGTTGTGGCTGTTGCGATTGCAGGATTTATCGCTGCTACTACCACCAAAGGTTCGACTTTCCTTACGTTTGCCAAAGATTCGCGGATGGAAGTTCGTAAGGTTGTATGGCCTTCACGACAAGAACTTAACCAGACAACGCTTATCGTCATTGTTGCCACCATCATCGCGGCGTTGCTGCTATGGGGTATTGACGGTATTCTGGTTTGGGTTGTTGGTTTGATTACGGGTATAGGAGCGTAAAACATGACTGAAGAGACGCAAAAGAAAAAGCGCTGGTATGTGGTACAAGCCTATTCTCAGTACGAGTCACGTGTAAAGAAAACACTGCTTGAATACATCAAAATGCACGAAATGGAAGACTACTTTGGTCAGGTATTAGTACCGACCGAAGAAGTGGTCGAAATGCGTGCTGGCCAAAAACGCAAGTCAGAAAGAAAGTTCTACCCGGGTTACGTGCTGGTAGAAATGGAAATGAACGAAGACTCGTGGCACTTAGTAAAAAGTGTACCGCGCGTGCTGGGTTTCATTGGCGGCACCTCAGATCGCCCAATGCCGATTTCGCAGCGCGAAGCCGATGCAATCTTGAACCGTCTTGAAGAGTCGGTTGATAAGCCAAAACCAAAAACCTTGTTCGAGCCGGGCGAAGTGGTACGGGTTACCGATGGTCCGTTTGCCGACTTCAACGGTGTGGTCGAAGAAGTGGATTACGAAAAGAGCCGCGTCAAAGTGTCGGTACTCATCTTTGGTCGTTCTACGCCTGTAGACCTGGAATTCAGCCAGGTAGAAAAAGGCTAAAACCAAGGCAATACATTGAAAAGCCTTATTATTTTGTAATAAGGCTTTTTTGCTATTAATAATCAATAAACTATTTTGTACAAGAGGTTGCATCAGGCTATTTGTTAGCCTATAATTCGCGCCCCTTTTATTGGAACCGGGGAGCCGATTGAGCGGATAATCTCGATATCTGCAAGGCGTCTGACCCACAAACGAGAGCATTTAAAATGGCTAAAAAAGTATCAGGCTTAATTAAGCTTCAGGTTGCAGCCGGTGCTGCAAACCCGTCTCCACCAGTTGGTCCTGCATTAGGTCAACATGGTGTGAACATCATGGAATTCTGTAAGGCTTTCAACGCAAAAACTGAGAGTCTTGAGAAAGGTGCGCCAGTACCAGTAGAAATTACTGTATACGAAGATCGCTCTTTCACATTCGAAACTAAAACGCCTCCTGCTTCTTACCTGCTGAAAAAAGCGGCTGGTATCAAGAGCGGTTCTGGCCGTCCTAACACTGAAAAAGTGGGTACTGTTACCCGTGCTCAATTGGAAGAAATCGCCAAAACTAAAGAGCCGGATCTGACAGCTGCTGACCTGGACGCGGCGGTACGTACAATTGCGGGTTCTGCTCGCTCCATGGGCTTGAAGGTAGAGGGTTAATCGAATGGCTAAATTAACTAAACGTGCACGTATTATTCGTGAAAAAGTTGATGCGACTAAAGAGTATGACATCAACGAAGCCGTTGCTCTGCTTAAAGAGTTGGCTACTGCCAACTTCGCTGAAAGCGTAGACGTAGCTGTAAATCTGGGTATCGACGCCAAGAAATCTGACCAGAACGTTCGTGGTGCAACAGTACTGCCAAACGGTACGGGTAAAGAAGTACGCGTTGCCGTATTTACGCAAGGTGCAAACGCTGAAGCCGCTAAAGCTGCCGGTGCCGACATCGTTGGTATGGACGACTTAGCAGAACTGGTTAAGAAAGGCGAAATGAACTTTGACGTGGTTGTTGCCAGCCCTGACGCGATGCGTGTTGTTGGTCAACTGGGTCAAATCTTAGGTCCACGCGGTCTGATGCCTAACCCTAAAACTGGCACTGTAACACCAGACGTAGCAACAGCAGTTAAGAATGCTAAAGCGGGTCAGGTGCGCTACCGTAACGATAAGAACGGTATTATCCACGCCAGCATTGGTAAGATTGCTTTTGAAGCAAATCAAATCCAGGAAAATTTAGAAGCATTACTGGAAGCCCTGAAGAAAGCTAAGCCTTCGTCAGCTAAAGGTACTTACATCAGAAAAGTTAGCCTAAGCACTACAATGGGTGCCGGCGTTGTTCTTGATAAAGGTACTGTGGGCCTGTAATGCCCCTTACCGGTATGTAGTACCGGTATTCTCTCCGGTTTTGGGTTGGAGCCATTATATCGCACAGCGAATATTGGCTCCCGTCCTAGACCGCAGGCGTGACACAGTAAAAGAGGTAAGAGAACTTTTACGCTAATGTGTCACTTAATCAAGCAAGCCTGCGCAGACGGTGGTTTGGACTCAGACTCTCTGGGATAAAAACACCGTAGAGCGGTGTCTTCAATTGGTGAAGACATCAATCTGTGAACCCTGATTAGGTTGATAACTGGCTTAATCAGATTTTAAGAGGTGAACTCAGTGGCACTAGGTTTAGCAGCAAAAAAAGAGATCGTAGCAGAGGTTTCCGATGTTGCATCTCGCGCTCTATCCGTAGCCGTTGCTGAATACCGTGGGATGGAAGTTGCCGATCTGACTGATCTGCGCGTAAAAGCCCGTGAGCAAGGCGTATACCTTAAGGTTGTACGTAATACTCTGGCCAAGCGTGCGTTAGCAGATAGCAAATTTTCAGATTTAGATAGCGCCTTAACTGGTCCGCTTATTTATGGTTTCTCTATCGATGCACCAGGCGGTGCAGCTCGTCTTTTTAAAGACTTCGGTAAGACTAACGATAAGCTTAAAGTTACTGCTTTATCGATTGGTAGTGGTCTGCTTGGTCCAGAAAAACTGGATGCAGTGGCGTCTCTGCCTACCCGCGACGAAGCGCTTGCGAAACTACTTGCAACCTTCAAAGCACCTGCCGAGAAATTCGTTCGTACCATCAACGAAGTACCTGGCAAGTTTGTGCGTGTATTGGCGGCGGTCAAAGACACCAAGTAATTGGCGTTTTTGGCATATTGATTTTTTTAACATTTTAATCCCAGGAGTTTAGAGAAAATGGCTCTAACTAAAGAAGATATTTTAAACGCGATCGCTGAAATGCCAGTAATGGAACTGGTTGAACTGATCGAAGCAGCCGAAGAAAAATTCAACGTATCTGCTGCTGCTGTTGCAGTTGCTGGTCCTGCTGTAGCTGGTGAAGCAGCTGCTGCTGAAGAGAAAACTGAATTTGACGTTGTTATGACTTCATTCGGTGCAAACAAGGTTGCAGTAATCAAAGCAGTTCGCGGCGCGACTGGCCTTGGCCTGAAAGAAGCTAAAGAAGTAGTTGAATCTGCTCCTAAAGCTATCAAAGAAGGCGTAAGCAAAGAAGAAGCAGAAGAACTGAAAGCAGCGCTTACTGAAGCCGGTGCAGAAGTTGAAATCAAGTAATTTGCTTTAGCAGATTGCTTGCCAGAAATGGCACAGGCTGGTGGTTTTTTTGACCACCAGCCTTTTTGCGCTGTAGGGTGTACAGGTTTTTACCCTTGACTGTATACACCATGCGCCACCACTTGGAATAATAAATAAAGTAATAAACCAACAAGTTAACTAAAAATTGGTTAAATTTTGGTGTATGCTAATTGATTGTTCCCTGTGAAAGGGTACTGGAAGTTTGTTGCCGTTAAGTTATTGGCAACAGGTTGGGTCTAAAATCAGCAGGCTGAGGAACCCATGGTTTACTCTTATAGCGAAAAGAAACGTATCCGTAAGGATTTTGGCAAACGCCCACAGGTATTGGAAATTCCATACCTTCTTTCAATCCAGCTAGATTCTTTCAAAAAGTTTATTGATATCGATCCGGACGGTCAATACGGCTTGGAAGCAGCATTCCGTTCAGTGTTTCCGATAAAAAGTTACTCTGGCAATTCAGAATTACAATATGTGAGTTATCGCCTCGGCGAACCGGTTTTTGATGTTAAAGAATGTCAAATCCGCGGCGTTACCTACTCTGCGCCGTTAAGAGTGAAACTGCGTCTGGTATTATTCGACAAGGAAGCAGCACCCGGTACTGTAAAAGATATTAAAGAACAAGAAGTGTACATGGGTGAGATTCCTTTAATGACAGAGAACGGTACGTTCGTCATTAATGGTACTGAGCGTGTTATCGTTTCTCAGCTGCACCGTTCCCCGGGTGTGTTCTTTGATCATGACAAAGGTAAAACGCACTCGTCGGGTAAAGTGCTTTATAATGCACGCGTAATCCCCTACCGTGGCTCTTGGTTAGACTTTGAGTTTGACCCGAAAGACAACCTGTTTGTGCGCATTGACCGTCGCCGTAAATTGCCTGCAACGATTATTTTACGCGCGTTGGAAATGGGTACAGAAGAAATTCTTGATACCTTCTTCGACAAGATCCAGGTCCGCATTGCCGACAACAAGATGATGATGGAAGTGGTGCCTGATCGCCTGCGTGGTGAAACTGCCCAATTCGATATTCTTGATGGCGAAGATAACGTACTGGTTGAATCTGGTCGTCGTATCTCGGCCCGTCACACCCGTGCGTTGGAAAAAGCCGGTATCAGCGAATTAGAAGTACCCGTTGAATATCTGGTCGGCCGTGTGTACGCCGAGGGTTTCATTAACGAAGAAACCGGTGAAGTACTGGTAAACGCTAATGAAGAAGTGACTCTGGAAAGTCTGGCCGCATTGAGCCAGGCAGGCATTAAAGAGTTCACTACCCTTTACATCAACGAACTGGATCATGGTTCGTATATCTCTGACACGCTGCGTATTGACAGCTCAACGAACCGTTTGGAAGCACTGGTAGAAATCTACCGTATGATGCGTCCTGGTGAGCCGCCAACGAAAGATGCAGCAGAAACCCTGTTCGACAACCTGTTCTTCTCTGATGAACGCTATGACCTGTCGTCAGTAGGCCGTATGAAGTTCAACCGCCGTTTAGGCCGTGATGAACTGACCGGCAGCGGTACCCTGGATAAAGAAGATATCATTGCGGTAATGAAGCAATTGATTCTTATCCGTGACGGTAAAGACGAAGTTGACGATATCGACCACTTGGGTAACCGTCGTATCCGTTCTGTTGGCGAGATGGCTGAAAACCAGTTCCGTGTTGGCCTGGTTCGTGTTGAACGTGCCGTGAAAGAGCGCTTAAGTTTAGGCGATCTTGATAATATCATGCCGCAGGATCTGATTAACGCTAAGCCTATTTCGGCAGCAGTGAAAGAATTCTTTGGCTCGTCACAGCTTTCACAGTTTATGGATCAGAACAACCCGCTGTCAGAAGTAACGCACAAGCGTCGTATTTCTGCCTTAGGTCCGGGCGGTTTGACCCGTGAACGTGCTGGCTTTGAGGTTCGAGACGTACACCCGACCCACTATGGTCGTCTATGTCCTATCGAAACTCCTGAAGGTCCAAACATCGGTTTGATCAACTCATTGGCGAGCTTTGCCCGTACCAATGACTTTGGTTTCCTGGAAACGCCATTCCGACGCATCGTCGACGGCGTAGTAACCGATGAAATCGATTATTTATCTGCGATTGAGGAAGGTCAGTTCGCGATTGCCCAGGCTAACGTAGCACTGACGGATAATCTTGAACTGATGGACGACCTGATCCCATGTCGTCACCGTGGTGAAACCACCTTAATGCCTAAAGAAGACATTAAGTACATGGACGTTTCGCCTCAGCAAATCGTTTCAATTGCAGCGAGTATCATTCCGTTCCTGGAACACGATGATGCTAACCGTGCTCTGATGGGTGCAAACATGCAACGTCAGGCAGTACCAACTCTGCGCGCTGATAAGCCGCTGGTAGGTACCGGTATGGAAAAAACCATTGCTGTTGACTCCGGTGTAACCGTGGTCGCTAAGCGTGGTGGTGTTATCGACTATGTTGATGCCAGCCGTATCGTAGTAAAAGTTGACGAAGATGAAATGTTTGCCGGTGAAGCCGGTATCGATATTTACAATCTGAATAAATACACCCGTTCTAACCAGAACACCTGTATTAACCAACGCCCAACCTGTAATGTTGGCGACCCAATCGTAGCCGGAGACGTACTGGCGGATGGTCCTTCAACTGATTTAGGTGATCTGGCGTTAGGGCAGAACATGCGTATCGCGTTCATGCCCTGGAACGGTTACAACTTCGAAGACTCGATTCTGATTTCAGAACGCGTTGCCGAAGAAGACCGTTTCACCACGATTCATATTCAGGAACTAAGCTGTATTGCGCGTGATACCAAGTTAGGTCCGGAAGAAATTTCTTCTGATATTCCTAACGTCGGTGAGTCTGCACTTAGCAAGTTGGATGAGTCTGGCGTTGTGTACATTGGTGCAGAAGTGAAAGGCGGCGATATTCTGGTTGGTAAGGTAACACCTAAAGGTGAAACTCAGCTTACCCCGGAAGAGAAACTGTTACGTGCTATTTTCGGTGAAAAAGCCTCTGACGTAAAAGATACGTCACTGCGTGTACCTAACTCGGTACATGGTACGGTTATCGATGTACAGGTATTTACCCGTGATGGCGTTGAGAAAGACAAGCGTGCACTGGAAATTGAAGACATGCAGTTACGTCAGGTTAAGAAAGACCTGTCTGATGAATTCAATATTCTGGCTGACGGTATCTTTGCCCGTGCGCAGAACCTGTTGCTCAAAGCTGGTACCGATCAGGCGAAGCTGGATAGCTTGCCACGCGAGAAGTGGTTTGATATCCCGCTGAGCGATGCCGATCTGCAAAGCGATCTTGACCAGATTGGTCAGCAGCACGACGAAATTAAAGCCGATTTCGATAAGAAATTTGAAGTTAAGCGTCGCAAGATCACTCAGGGCGATGACCTGGCACCTGGCGTACTTAAGATTGTGAAGGTTTACCTTGCAGTTAAACGTCACATCCAGCCTGGTGATAAGATGGCCGGACGTCACGGTAACAAAGGTGTTATCTCAACGGTTATTCCGGTTGAAGATATGCCTTACGATGAAAACGGCACGCCGGTTGATATCGTATTGAACCCACTGGGTGTACCGTCGCGGATGAACATCGGTCAGATCCTGGAGACCCATTTAGGTATGGCGGCTCACGGTCTTGGCGTGAAGATTGACAAGATGCTCAAAGAGCAAGAAGAAATGCAGAAACTGCGTGACTTCCTGCAGGAAATCTACTCACTGGGGGATAACCCGCAGCAGGTTGATATCAGCACCTTTACCGATCACGAAGTATTGCGTCTTGCCGATAACCTGCGTAAAGGGGTTCCAGTTGCGACACCAGTATTTGATGGTGCTCGTGAATCTGAAATCAAAGAGATGCTAAAACTGGCGGATATACCGGAGAGCGGACAGATTACGTTGTTCGACGGTCGTACGGGTCGTACATTCGAACGTCCGGTAACCGTGGGTTACATGTACATGCTGAAACTGAACCACTTGGTAGACGATAAGATGCACGCTCGTTCTACTGGTTCATACAGTCTGGTTACACAGCAACCGCTGGGTGGTAAAGCACAGTTCGGTGGTCAGCGCTTCGGTGAGATGGAAGTGTGGGCCCTGGAAGCATACGGTGCTGCATATACTCTGCAGGAAATGCTTACTGTTAAGTCGGATGACGTTAACGGCCGTACCAAAATGTACAAGAACATCGTTGATGGTGATCACAGAATGGAGCCAGGCATGCCTGAATCCTTCAATGTACTGCTTAAAGAAATTCGCTCACTCGGTATTAATATCGAGTTGGAAGAACACTAAGCAGGCGTGCGCCATTATTGATTGAGTTGGCCCGGGTAACCGGGCCATAGAGACTGACTCCGCCGGGAGAGTATTGTGAAAGACTTATTAAAGTTTCTAAAACAACAAAACAAGACCGAAGAGTTCGATAATATTCGAATCGGTCTGTCATCACCTGACATGATTCGTTCATGGTCATTTGGTGAAGTTAAGAAACCAGAGACGATTAACTATCGTACCTTTAAACCAGAACGCGATGGCTTGTTCTGTGCGCGCATTTTTGGTCCGGTTAAAGACTATGAGTGCTTGTGTGGTAAATACAAGCGTCTTAAGCACCGTGGTGTAATCTGCGAAAAATGTGGTGTTGAAGTGACCCTGACAAAAGTACGCCGTGAGCGTATGGGTCACATCGAGCTGGCAAGCCCGGTTGCACACATCTGGTTCTTAAAATCATTACCGTCTCGCATCGGCCTGATGCTGGATATGACACTGCGTGATATTGAGCGCGTATTGTACTTTGAATCATTTGTTGTCACTGAGCCGGGTATGACTACTCTGGAACGCAGTCAGCTATTGAGCGAAGAAGAATACCTTGACGCCCTCGAAGAGCACGGCGATGAGTTTGAAGCCAAAATGGGTGCCGAAGCGGTATACGATTTGCTCAAAGTGCTCGACGTTGATGCCGATGTTGCTGCGATGCGCGAAGAGCTGCCGTCAATCAATTCAGAAACCAAGCGTAAGAAGATCACCAAGCGTCTTAAGCTGCTTGAGTCATTCCAACAGTCTGGTAACAAGCCAGAGTGGATGATCATGACAGTGCTACCGGTATTACCGCCTGACTTACGTCCGTTGGTACCACTGGATGGTGGCCGCTTTGCGACCTCTGATCTGAACGATTTGTATCGCCGTGTTATTAACCGTAACAACCGTCTTAAGCGTCTGTTAGACCTGGCGGCACCTGACATCATCGTGCGTAACGAAAAACGTATGTTGCAGGAAGCGGTAGATGCACTGTTAGATAACGGTCGTCGTGGTCGTGCCATTACCGGTTCTAACAAGCGTCCGCTGAAATCACTTGCCGATATGATCAAAGGTAAGCAGGGTCGTTTCCGTCAGAACCTGCTTGGTAAGCGTGTTGACTACTCAGGCCGTTCTGTAATTACCGTTGGTCCGACACTGCGTTTACACCAGTGTGGTCTGCCTAAGAAAATGGCCCTTGAGCTGTTTAAGCCGTTTATCTACGGTAAATTAGAAGGCCGTGGCCTGGCGACAACTATTAAAGCTGCCAAGAAGCTGGTAGAGCGCGAAGCGCCGGAAGTATGGGACGTACTGGATGAAGTTATCCGTGAACACCCGGTATTGCTGAACCGTGCACCTACACTTCACCGTTTGGGTATCCAGGCATTTGAACCGACCCTCATTGAAGGTAAAGCGATTCAATTGCACCCGTTAGTCTGTGCGGCTTATAACGCCGACTTCGACGGTGACCAAATGGCGGTACACGTACCACTGACCATTGAAGCGCAGCTTGAAGCCCGTGCGCTGATGATGTCGACCAATAACATTCTGTCACCAGCCAATGGTGAGCCAATCATCGTACCTTCACAGGACGTTGTATTAGGCCTGTATTACCTGACTCGTGACAAAGTTAACGGTTTGGGCGAAGGCATGATGTTTACCAGTCCGCACGAAGCTGAAAAAGCCTACCGCACTGGCCATGCCGAATTACACGCACGCGTTAAAGTGCGTATTACGGAATACGATGTGGCGGAAGATGGCAGCAAGACTGAAAAAGTCACGCTGACCGATACGACTGTTGGCCGTGCTATATTCTCGTTGATTCTGCCTAAAGGTTTGCCGTTTGAAATCATCAACCAGGCAATGGGTAAAAAGCAAATTTCAGCCTTGCTGAATGCTTGTTACCGGACTCTGGGTCTGAAAGATACGGTAATCGCTGCTGACCAAATCATGTATACCGGTTTCCACTACGCGATGATCGCTGGTGCGTCAGTTGGTATCGACGATATGGTTATCCCGGATGCCAAGAAAGACATCATCGATGCAGCCGAAGCTGAAGTGATCGAAATTCAGGAGCAGTTCCAGAGTGGTCTTGTTACCGCTGGTGAGCGCTACAACAAAGTTATCGATATCTGGTCTAACGCCAACGAAAAAGTCGCCAAGGCGATGATGGATAACTTAAAGACCGACATCGTTATCAATGCCAAGGGCGAAGAAGAAGAGCAAGCATCATTTAACTCGGTTTATATGATGGCTGACTCCGGTGCTCGTGGTAGTGCCGCACAGATTCGTCAGTTGGCGGGTATGCGTGGTCTGATGGCCAAGCCGGATGGTTCAATCATCGAAACGCCGATTACCGCTAACTTCCGTGAAGGTCTGAACGTACTCCAGTACTTCATCTCTACTCACGGTGCGCGTAAAGGTCTTGCCGATACCGCCCTTAAAACAGCTAACTCAGGTTATCTGACGCGTCGTCTGGTAGACGTAGCACAGGATTTGGTTATTACCAATGATGACTGCGGTACTTACGAAGGTGTTCTGATGACACCGCTGATTGAAGGTGGTGACGTAGTAGAGCCACTGCGTGAGCGTGTATTGGGCCGTGTAGTTGCTGAAGATGTTTATGCACCGGGTACCGACGAACTGTTGGTTGAGCGTAATACGCTGCTCGATGAGCATCTGGTAGATATGCTGGAGCAAAACTCCGTTGACCAGATGATGGTACGCTCGGTTATCACCTGTGATAACGACTACGGTGTGTGTGCTAACTGTTACGGACGTGACCTGGCACGCGGTCACATGGTTGGTCGCGGCGAGTCTGTGGGTGTTATTGCCGCACAGTCTATCGGTGAGCCAGGTACTCAGCTTACCATGCGTACCTTCCACATTGGTGGTGCCGCATCGCGGGCGTCTGCAGAAAACAGTGTACAGGTAAAAACTGCCGGTAACCTGAAACTGCACAATGCCAAATTTGTTAAGAATAGCGACGGTAAACTGGTTATCGTATCGCGTTCAACAGAACTGACGATGACCGACGAGCAGGGTCGTGAGAAAGAGCGCTATAAAGTGCCTTACGGTGCGATTCTGACAGTAGACGACGGTGCAGCGGTGCAAGCCGGTGATGTTGTCGCTAACTGGGATCCGCATAGTCACCCGATCGTGCTTGAGCGTTCATCGAAAATATCATTTGCTGATATTGACGACTCGAATACCGAGATGCAGCAGGATGAACTGACCGGTCTGACCCGTGTAGTAGTTAAAGATTTATCTAAGGTTAATGCCAAAGAACCGAAGCTGATCCTCGAAAGTGAAGAGTATGGTTTGCAGGAAATTCGTCTGCCAAGCTTTACCACAATCGAAGCTGCTGACGGTAAAGTGGCTAACGAAGGTGACGTGCTGGCACGTATACCTCAGGAAAGCTCGAAGACACGGGATATTACCGGTGGTCTGCCGCGCGTTGCTGACTTGTTCGAAGCGCGTAAGCCTAAAGAGCCGGCTATCCTGGCAGAAATCTCAGGTATGATTGGTTTTGGTAAAGAAACCAAAGGCAAGAAACGTTTGGTAATAACACCGAAAGACGGCGACCCGTACGAAGAGATGATTCCGAAATGGCGTCAGCTTAACGTATTCGAAGGTGAGAACGTTGAAAAAGGTGAAGTTATTGCCGATGGTCCTGAGTCACCACATGACATTCTGCGTCTGCGCGGCGTGAGTGCGGTATCTAACTACATCGTCAACGAAGTTCAGGAAGTTTATCGTCTGCAGGGCGTAAAAATTAACGATAAGCACATCGAAGTGGTAATCCGCCAGATGCTGCGTAAGTGTATGATTACTGCGCCTGGCGATACACAATTCCTCGAAGGCGAGCAAGTGGAAGTGGCTGCGGTTAAGATTGCTAACCGCGAAATGGAAAAAGCCGGTAAATTACCTGCACTGTATGAAATACAGTTACTGGGTATTACTAAGGCCTCGTTGTCGACAGAGTCATTTATTTCTGCGGCATCGTTCCAGGAAACCACTCGCGTACTCACCGAAGCGGCGGTACAGGGCAAAGAAGACGACTTACGTGGTCTGAAAGAAAACGTTATCGTTGGTCGCCTGATCCCGGCGGGTACCGGTTTTGCGTATCACGAAAAACGTGCACAACGTCGTCACGAAGAAATAGCTGAAATGTCAGTATCTGCTGCTGAAGCAGAACAGGCATTAACGGAAGCGTTGAACGCCGAAGTATCTTCAGACAGTTCGTCAGAAGATTAAGCGAAGTAATGCAGGTGGGGCATCATCGTAAGATGGTGCCCCATTTTTCATCTGTAGCAGGGGAAATACACGCTAATTCCGTGGTTAACCTTTGTACAGCTTGACAGCAAAGGCATTGATCTTTAATATTCCGCGACCCGAAAAAAGGTAACCGGCAACGAGCCAGCCCAATTCGGCGCGGTTTTTACTATCAACGCCGCACAGATCGTAACGAGCATATGGTCTGGCGATGAACAAAAGTCGCATTTAATCGACCCGGACAAATGCCCGGGTTTTTGTAGTTTTTAATCAGGAGCTAGTTAATGGCAACAGTTAACCAGTTAGTGCGCAAGCCACGCAGAAAGCCCGTTGAAAAAAGCAACGTAGCTGCACTGCAGGCGTGTCCACAAAGACGTGGTGTATGTACTCGTGTATATACCACTACGCCTAAGAAACCAAACTCAGCATTACGTAAAGTATGTCGTGTTCGTTTAACCAACGGTTTTGAAGTGTCTTCATACATCGGTGGTGAAGGCCATAACCTTCAGGAACACAGCGTTGTGCTTATCCGTGGCGGTCGTGTAAAAGACTTGCCAGGTGTTCGTTATCACACAGTTCGCGGTACACTTGACTGCGCCGGTGTAAACGATCGTAAACAGGCCCGTTCTAAGTACGGCGCCAAGCGGCCCAAGTCTTAACGGTTCTCCGTTAGTAAGGCCAAACTGTATTAATTGAGTTTTGGGTTATCCCTGAATTCCACGGAGAATAGAAGATGCCAAGAAGAAGAGTCGTAGGTCAACGTAAAATCCTACCAGAACCAAAATTTGGTTCACAATTACTTGCTAAATTCATGAATGTCGTAATGCTCGACGGCAAGAAATCGAAAGCTGAAAAGATCGTTTACGGTGCGCTTGATATTGTTGCTGAAAAAACCGGCAAGGCACACTTAGATGTATTCGAAGAAGCACTGGACAACATTCGTCCTACTGTTGAGGTTAAATCACGTCGTGTAGGTGGTTCAACTTATCAGGTACCAGTAGAAGTTCGTCCTGTTCGTCGTAATGCACTGGGTATGCGTTGGATGGTAGAAGCGGCACGTAAACGTGGCGAAAAGTCAATGGCTCAGCGCCTGGCTGCCGAAATGCTTGATGCAAGTGACAACAAAGGTTCAGCGGTTAAGAAACGTGAAGACGTACACCGTATGGCCGATGCGAACAAAGCGTTCGCACACTATCGTTGGTAATCAACGTTTAACTGAGAGAGATGTATGCCACGTAAGACTCCAATAGATCGCTATCGGAATATAGGAATTGTTGCGCACGTTGATGCGGGTAAAACTACCACAACGGAACGCGTACTTTTTTATACCGGGCTATCGCATAAAATTGGTGAAGTGCATGATGGCGCTGCAACCATGGACTGGATGGAACAAGAGCAGGAGCGGGGAATTACGATTACCTCTGCGGCTACCACTTGTTTCTGGTCCGGGATGCAGCAACAGTTTGATCAGCACCGCATTAATATTATCGATACCCCAGGACACGTTGACTTTACCATTGAGGTAGAGCGTTCATTGCGTGTGCTGGACGGTGCGGTAGTGGTATTTTGCGGGTCTTCTGGTGTTGAACCTCAATCAGAAACTGTCTGGCGACAGGCAGATAAATATCACGTTCCGCGCATGGTCTTTGTGAATAAGATGGACCGTGCCGGGGCGGATTTTGAACGGGTTATTGGTCAAATCCGTAAGCGCTTAGGTGCCAACTGTGTACCCATTCAGCTTAATATCGGCGCCGAGGAAGAGTTCAGCGGTGTGATTGACCTGATTAAAATGAAATCCATTAACTGGAATGCCGAAGATAAGGGTATGACCTTTACTTACGAAGAGATTCCGGCTGAATTGTTAGACAAAGCAGAAAAATACCGCTCAGAAATGATTGAGGCGGCCGCAGAAGCTAACGATGAACTGATGGACAAGTATTTAGAAGGCGGAGAACTGACTGAAGAAGAAATTCATGAAGGTCTTCGTGTTCGCACATTAAGAAATGAAATCGTGCTGGCCGCATGCGGTAGTGCGTTTAAAAATAAAGGTGTACAAGCGGTTCTCGACGCCGTTGTGCGCTATTTGCCCGCACCGGATGACGTGCCGGCAATCAAAGGCATATTACCAGACGACAGCGAAGGCGAGCGTCACGCCGATGATAGCGAACCGTTTTCAGCCCTGGCGTTTAAGATCGCCACCGACCCGTTTGTTGGCACGCTGACGTTTTTCCGCTGTTACTCTGGCGTGGTAAATACCGGTGATACCGTATTTAACCCTGTCAAAGGAAAGCGCGAGCGCTTTGGCCGTATTGTGCAAATGCACGCTAAAGACCGCGCCGAATTAAAAGAAGTGCGTGCCGGTGATATCGCCGCTGCGATCGGTATGAAAGACGTCACCACAGGTGACACCCTGTGTGATCCGAACAACGTGATCACACTGGAGCGGATGGAATTCCCGGATCCGGTTATTTCGATAGCCGTTGAGCCAAAATCTACCGCAGACCAGGAAAAAATGGGTATCGCGCTGAGCAAATTAGCCGCTGAAGACCCTTCGTTCCGGGTAAAAACGGATGATGAAACCGGCCAGACGATTATATCTGGCATGGGTGAATTACACCTCGATATCATCGTTGACCGCATGAAACGCGAGTTTAATGTGGAATGTAACGTTGGTAATCCGCAGGTCGCTTATCGCGAGACTATCCGTAAGACAGTAGAAGTTGAAGGCAAGTTTGTTCGTCAGTCAGGCGGTCGCGGTCAGTTTGGCCACGTTTGGCTGCGTATTGAACCGCAGGAAGAAGGCAAGGGCTATGAGTTCGTTAACGAAATTGTTGGCGGCGTGATCCCTAAAGAGTTTATTCCTTCGGTTGACAAAGGTATTCAGGAGCAAACGCAAAATGGTGTGCTGGCAGGTTATCCTGTTCTCGATGTAAAGGTAACTTTATTTGACGGCTCTTACCATGATGTTGACTCTTCTGAAATGGCGTTTAAGATCGCCGGTTCAATGGGCTTTAAAAAAGGTGCAGCAGAAGCGAATCCTGTTTTATTGGAGCCCACGATGAATGTTGAAGTAACCACTCCGGAAGATTGGATGGGTGACGTTGTTGGCGACCTTAACCGTCGCCGTGGTATGATTGAAGGAATGGAAGAAGGCGTAGCCGGAATAAAAATTGTTCGGGCAAAGGTGCCACTTTCGGAAATGTTCGGTTATGCTACTGACCTGCGTTCAGCCACGCAGGGGCGCGCCTCCTACTCAATGGAGTTCTTCAACTATGCAGAAGCGCCCAGCAACGTGGCGAAAGCAATCATTGAGGCACGAAGCTAATATTTGAAGGTTCGGTCCGGTCTGCTATTGGGGCGGACTTTTAACTTAGGAAACGAGAAAAATGGCAAAAGCAAAGTTTGAACGGTCGAAACCCCACGTAAACGTGGGTACTATCGGCCACGTTGACCACGGTAAAACCACTCTGACAGCAGCAATCACTACTGTTCTTGCAAAGACTTACGGTGGTTCTGCGCAAGCATTCGATCAAATCGATAATGCGCCAGAAGAAAAAGCACGTGGTATCACCATCTCTACTTCACACGTAGAGTATGACACTCCAACTCGTCACTACGCACACGTAGACTGTCCTGGACACGCCGATTATGTTAAAAACATGATCACCGGTGCTGCTCAGATGGACGGCGCGATCCTGGTAGTTGCTGCGACTGACGGCCCTATGCCTCAGACTCGTGAGCACATCCTGTTAGGTCGTCAGGTTGGCGTACCTTACATCATCGTATTCATGAACAAATGTGACATGGTTGATGATGAAGAGCTGCTTGAGCTGGTAGAAATGGAAGTTCGTGAACTGTTATCAGAGTACGATTTCCCAGGTGATGACCTGCCGGTTATCCAGGGTTCTGCACTGAAAGCGCTTGAAGGCGATGCAGCCTGGGAAGCGAAGATTGTTGAGTTAGGTGAAGCCCTGGATTCATACATCCCAGAGCCAGAGCGTGACATCGATAAGCCGTTCATCCTGCCAATCGAAGACGTATTCTCAATCTCAGGTCGTGGTACTGTTGTAACAGGCCGTGTTGAGCAAGGTATCGTTAAAGTAGGTGAAGAAGTTGAAATCGTAGGTATCAAAGATACTACCAAGACAACTTGTACCGGTGTTGAAATGTTCCGTAAGCTGCTTGACGAAGGTCGCGCAGGTGAGAACGTAGGTGTTCTGTTACGTGGTACTAAGCGTGACGACGTAGAGCGTGGTCAAGTACTGGCGAAGCCTGGTTCAATCACGCCACACACTAAGTTTGAAGCGGAAGTTTACGTACTGTCTAAAGACGAAGGTGGCCGTCATACGCCATTCTTTAAAGGTTACCGTCCACAGTTCTACTTCCGTACAACTGACGTAACTGGTGCTGTTGAGCTGCCAGAAGGCGTAGAAATGGTAATGCCAGGCGACAACCTGAAGTTTGTAGTTGACCTGATTGCACCAATCGCGATGGACGAAGGTCTGCGCTTCGCAATCCGTGAAGGTGGTCGTACTGTAGGTGCTGGTGTTGTTTCTAAAATTATCGCTTAATCGATAGTTTTAAACACCAACCCAAAAAAAGGTCGCGTAAGCGGCCTTTTTTATGTCTGCCTCCCTTTGGGTGCCGCCACCAGGGAGCGCCTATGCAGCAATGTTGACTGTCTTGGATGAAGACACTGCAGAGCCGTAAACATTCGCCCTGTCGTAATGATATACAGATGCTGGCTCAAGGTAGGTGGAAGTGGTGGTTATTTTGACCGGCAGCAATTATTTGGCGTGTTTAAAAAGTGCCCAGATACCTTTAAGAATTTCGGTTACCGACTATCTTTAGGATTGGACTAACAAATTGTTTAAGCAAGCTTTTTAAGTTTTTAATATTGATGACATTAAAACAGATATGCCTTTTTGCACTGATGATGCCAATAACACTTTTGGATATGCATGCTATGGCCAGTGAAGGTGATATTGTGGTGGCAGTCTCTGGCGCGAGCCGCATTGAGTCCATCAGCAAACGGGAATTGATTGACGTTTTTATGGGTCGGTTTGATGTATTGCAAAATGGCGAACGAGTTCAACCTGTCGATTACAGCGGTAACCCAGCGCTTCGAGGTACCTTTTACCAACGTTTAGTCGGCAAAAATCAAAAGCAAATTAACGCTTATTGGTCCCGGTTGGTCTTCTCCGGACGGGCAAAGCCACCGGTACAAGTTGATAGCGTGCAGCAAAGTATACGGTTTATACTGGACAACCCAACAGGCCTGGCATACCTTCCCGCCAGCCGCGTTTCAGAGGAGATGAAAATTGTTCTTGTTCTGGAATAATGCCCGGCGAGTAATCATGCTGGTTTATCTCACTGGCCTGAGTATGATAACGCCCATAGCGACAGCGGACATAGAAGTAAGTGGTTTCGCTACGGCTGGTTTTACCACCAGTAATGACGATGAACTGATTTTTCAGTCGTCGCTTGACCGCATTCCCGAGGCGGGCATAAACTGGCAAACTAATTCGTTATTAGGGGTGCAGATTAACTACCAGGTATCCGATGAGCTGGATATTGTTGTGCAGGCATTGCTTGAGCATAAGCATAATAATTCGATAGCAGATTTTCTTGAGATGGCCTTTGTGCGTTATCGCTTTAATCGCAACTGGTCTGCGCGGTTAGGTCGATTAAACTACAATGCTTACCTGACTTCCGAATATTTGAATGTAGGTTACAGTACCCTGTGGGCCAGTCCGCCAACGGAGTTTTATACCCCCTCGTCGAATATCTCCTACATTGATGGTGCTGAACTGGAGTACCGTAAATCCGTTAGCACCGGCATAATGCAGGCGACGTTTGCCTACGGAGATAGTCAGGCGAACATAGCCAGTACTGGCGATGACTACTGGTTGAAATACAAACGGGTGGTAAATGGTTCGTTGAGTTTTGAAACCAGTAGCTGGGGGATCAAAGCGACGCTGAGTCATTTTCATGGCGAAGATTCCTATTTTGGCAGCCTGAATGACTTTCAACGGCGATTACCGTCGATCCCTGAATCATGGTGGCCGACTGCAGGTAACTTTGCCAGGGCAATAGATTTTAAAGGGAAGCAAATCACCTACGCTGCGCTGGGTTATCACTACAATAATGGTACCTGGTTGCTTATGTCAGAAGTTGCCATGTTAGATATTGATTGGGCGCTACTGAATAACCTTGCCTATGGCTATACCACATTTGGCTATATTTATGGCGATGTTACCCCTTACATCACCCTGGCTAAATTGAATACGACAGATAAACGCACTGTCTTAGCAGAGCCTGACTACGAGGGTGTGCCTACGCGGGATGGACGTCAGGCACTCTCGCGAATGCACCGCGGCTCGCAGAACTTGTTGGATATATCAAGAATGCAGCAGCAGTCTGTTACTGCTGGAGCTCGCTGGGATATTGATGAGCGCTGGGCCCTTAAAGGACAAGTGGCTCGCTATCAAATAAGCGGCCCGGGCTATGGCATTTGGGGCAGTGACCTGGAAGTAAGTGTTGGTAACAAGCGCTACATCACTGTGGCAAGTATCAATCTAAGCACTATTTTTTAAGGTTGCCATGACTACTTTTCAGCCTTTTACGCAAAAACTAAACGTCAGGATGGCTCTGGTTGTTGCCCTGATTGGTATCTTTCTATCCGTAGCCGGCAGTATCGTGGTGTTTAGTCTGGCACTAAAAAAACAAGAGGCGTTAAGTTATCGCTTAGTCAATCAACTCGCCGCCAGCGCGGCCAGAACCGCAGCTATCGCAGTTTATGTAGAAGATGAGGAATTGGCCAGTGAAATCACCAGTGGCTTAGTGCTCAATGATTTAGTCGGTAATGTGCGCATTAATACGACCTATAGCGTGCTGGCGACAAGCCTTAGCAGCGAACCATCAACCACGCCAATTGTCCGTATGCTTTACCACCCTTTTATCAGCAATGAGAAGATGGGGGAGTTGGAGTTGTACCCCGATGCTGCTTTTATCAGAGAGTTAGCACTGCAAGAAGCAAAAGGCAGCGCGCTGCAGATTTTACTGGTGTCGTTTTTTATAACGCTTGCCATCGCGGGCACACTTCAGTACACCTTATCCGGCCCTCTAGTTAAGCTGAAAAATGCCTTTGAAAATGTCGATCCGTCGAGTCCGGACAAGCTGGAGAAAATCAACATTGATTACGCGCGCCAGGATGAGTTGGGTTTTCTCATTGAGCAAATCAATGGCCTGATCCGGGCTGTGCGCAGTAACTTTTTGGCGGAGCGAAAATTACGAGTGCATACCGAGAAGCTCGAACAGCAATTGCGCTTGTTGTTCGACAAAGCATCAGTCGGAATTGCGCTCATTTCCACCAAAAAAGGCATACTGATTGAAAACCCCAAGTTTAATAGCATCGTCGGTAGTAATTTCTCGATTAAAGATTTCATTGAAATGTTTGATGATGCAGAAACGGTTGCCAGTGTCATCACTTCACTGAAATCGTCCACCGATATAAAGCCCGTATCATTAGATTTGTCTTATCAAAGTGCCGGAGAACGGCGTTGGGTTCATTGTTTATTCGCGGCAGTGTCAGATCAGCGCGTGGTGTTAAGAGATGAGGATGATGTACTCTTTGAGGTGATTGTGAATGATATTACTGAGCGTAAAGAGCGCGAGGCCGAAGTCCGTTACCAGGCTCAGCATGATGCGCTTACCGGACTCTATAACCGCTTAGGCGGTGAAGTGCGTTTTCAGTATTTACTCGATGACACTGAAACTAACAACGTTAAAGTGTTTATGATGATTGACCTGGACCGCTTTAAGCCTATTAATGACACCTATGGCCATGATGCCGGGGATTTAGTCCTGACTGAAGTGAGTCAACGAATAAAATTGCTATTTAATGACCCGTCGGATGTGTGTTGTCGGTGGGGGGGAGACGAGTTTGTGGTGGGATTTAAGCGCCCCTACTTACCTCATTCATCGCTGAGTACACTCTGCAATACTCTTCTGCACAGTATAGAGGAGCCGATTATGATTGCCCATGATACCAGCGTGACGTTATCAGCCAGTATCGGAGTGGTCGTTGCAGAAGACGCCAGCAAATCCCTGGATTACTGGCTGGCTAAGGCCGACGAAAGTATGTATCAGGTTAAAAGTCACGGCCGGGCGAATTACGATATTGTTTAGGGTTAATTGACCTGATACTGGTTTAAAGCGCTGATTGAAACTGACATACTGAGCATACGCTGAGTTCCAGACATAGCCGGGCCAGGCTTTATGCTTCATTTAACATTTGCTTATTTGCCCATTGTGCTACTCATTTATTTAATGAGTAAAAAACATAGTATGGCATCCAGTCGTGCTCTGCCGCTTTGCGCGCTGGTTGTTTATGTTGTTGTGCTGTTGGTATATCGTTTTGATGGCACTTTGGTGCATGCCACGGTGGTTAGCGGTTTACTCATGGCCTTAACGCCGGTGTCGATTATTGCCGGTGCTATATTCCTGTTCAGAACGATGGAAGTCAGTGGCGCCCTGGCTATCATACGCCTGTGGCTCAATGGAATTAGCCGAAACCCCATTGCCCAGCTCATGATCATTGGCTGGGCGTTTGCTTTTCTTATTGAGGGCGCCAGTGGCTTTGGTACGCCTGCGGCTATTGCTGCGCCGGTGCTTGTTAGTCTGGGGTTGCCTGCTCTGCGGGTCGCTATGTTTTGTCTGGTACTCAATACCATACCGGTTACCTTTGGTGCAGTGGGTACACCCATTTGGTTCGGCTTCTCAGTCATTGAGCTAACCGCTTTGCAACTTACCGATATCGCGTGGCAGGCCGCGTTGATCAATGCTATTGCAGCCCCCTTTGTGGTGTTCGCCGGCCTTGCCCTGGTAATCAAAAACAAGCAAGAGCTACTCAGTAACGCCGTATTTATTCTGTTATCGGTGTGTTCATGCACGTTTCCGTACTTGATCATCAGCCAGTACAGCAACGAGTTTCCGTCGTTAATTGGTGGTATGGTGGGGTTGATTATCACCATTATACTGGCGAAACAAAACATTGGCCTGCAGACACTCGATAATGCCAATGTGTCTGTTCAAAAAGAACGACCTGTGCGCCCGGCCGCATTAGTGAAAGCTACCTTTCCGTTGTGGGCAACCGTGCTAGTATTAATCGTTACCCGAATCCAGCAATTGGGTCTCAAGACAGTGTTGCAAAGTGCTGACCCTGCAGTCCTGATTGATCTCGGCTATATGGGGCAATTTGGTATCAGCGCTTCGTTAGTGCTGACCCTCAAAGATATTTTTGACACGACTCAGAGCTGGCAGCACAGTCTGCTTTATGTGCCATCAATATTGCCGTTTATGATTGTTGGCGTTCTCACCCTCTACTTGCATCGGTGTCAGGCTTTAGCCTCCGTTAGCCGGTATACGATAAGCAAAATAGCGGGCCCTTTTTGGGCACTTTTGGGGGCGCTGGTATTTGTAAACCTGATGATGCTGCAGGACAGTGATACGTCTGAACCAATGAGCCCGGTGACTATTCTGGGTAATCATCTGGCCAGTCTCACAGGATCCCACTGGGACTTTTTTGCACCATTTCTTGGCGCGCTGGGATCGTTTTTTTCTGGCTCTGCAACCATCTCGAACCTAACATTTGCAGGCATCCAACTGTCTATTGCTGAGCAGTTGGGCCTCTCTGTCACCTCTGTTCTGGCCATGCAATCGGTGGGCGCGGCCATGGGAAACATGGTATGCATTAATAATATTGTGGCAGTGACCTCTATTTTGGGATTAACCAATCAAGATGGCGTAATACTCAAACGCACAGCGGGTATTATGCTGTTATATGGCTGTTTGGCCGGATTAGTCGGTGTCTATATGCTCTGATAACGTGGTATCAATCGCCGGGGCTGATGTTCGCAGAGCGAGGTTATGGCAATTGTTGCTACAAAAAACCAAGCCTGGGGATTACCTTGGGCTTGGTTTGAGTTGGAATGGGAAAACGTGTTAACGATTAAAAATATGCTTTGAAAATACCTGCGGTAATAACCAACAAAGAGAGGGTATATAACGCCAGGGCCACTTGGTCTGAAAGTCTTGGTTTAAGCATGATTCGAACCTCTGTATTTATCGAATGTGATTAAATTGTAACAAGAAAGTGGCGTTTTGTTAATTAATCTTTGGTAGTAGAGGGCATCAGGCGCAGAACCTGACTGGCACCTCTACCGGAATACAAAGCAGAAGTAACTGCTTAGTCTGTATTGTTTCGTTCTGATATCAGCGTATTTTTGTGTTCTACCAGACGGGACTGCTCTGGTGATTGGGTGCGTTTAGCGGCACGAATAGCCTGCTCTATCGCGTGGATACCCGCATCGACATTACCTTGCATCACATTGGCTTCAGACAGCCCTTCCCAGGCTCCAATAGAATCTGGATGTAAAGAAGTACAATACTCAAAGACGTCAACGGAAGAGGCAGGATCGGCAAAAAGCGTATGAAACCCTAATGCTAACAGTGCGTCCTCCGGAAGCTTATCGCTCGCCCCGATGCGGTTCTTTATGCCATCGAAATATGTTTTTATTGCTTCCAGCCCGCTAAATATAATGGATTCAGGAATGCGGTACCCTTCGTACAGTGCTCTGAGCCCCTGTATGCTACCAACTAAAGGAATTGTTGCATGACTTTCCCTGGATAAATTCTCATGTACCCAACGAAGCTGCTCTCCGGCATTGTTTTTTAACAGTGTTTTCAACGGCTCAATAAATTTAAACTCTTGTGGAACGTCGTCTATCAGGAAGCTGTTGTTAAAGTATAGAAACTGTTTTGGACGGTGTGCACCCGCCAGATATTCCTGTAAGTGCTCAGCAACGATTTGCCCATCCCAATCGAGGGCTCCGTCATTCACCATATAAGCGTCAAAAGTTGTCGGTGCAGTATACAAATGGTACATCACATACAATCCGGCCAGTGACTGTCCCCATAGGATTTTGTGAGCGCCAACACGATGTTTCTTAACGAGTTTGGGCATTAATTCCTGTTCTATAAAAGCTAAGAATTTGTTGGCGCCGCCATCACCTACCCAAGCAGATGAATCTGTAGGAGTAAAATCGCGTAACCTGTTGACTGAGTCCAGCGCCACAATGACATGCTGTGGAATATCCCCGGTTTGGGATAAAAATCGTGCGTTGTTGGCAACAACGTCACCGTAGCGCTGCCCATCCAAAATCAATAATAGTGGATACTGCGCAGAGGGGGTTTTATTGTAGTTATCGGGCAGTGATACGCGGAATGAACGGCTTTCATTAAGAAATGATGATTCAATTTTCTGAGCCGGTTGCCACGTGACCTGCGCAATCGAGGGTGAAACTTTACCGGCGAGTGTCAGAACCAGAAAGAAGAGTAATAAAAATTTGTTCACGAGAAATCCTTTTTTCATTGTAGTAAAACGTTTCAGACCGGACGTAGGAATATAGACGTTCAATTTAGCCAATAACTGCAACGATTGTTCGCTATTTATGAGGTTAATTGCATTAACCAGAATGTAGGGAGAGATCCGGGAAAAACAACCACGTATACCTATTGTTGGCATTTAATCTTGTTACAGAATCTGTCATGGTCTCAGTCTGGTGCGAACAAGCCAGTGCCAGTTAAATGCGGAACTCCCTCCTGATACTTTACGTTGTTTGGTTTCTCTTCAGGCAACAGCGCTGTTCGAAGCAACACAGGCATAGCGAGAAAACGTGGATTTGCGTAAAACTGCTCAGCCAATGTTTATTAAGGTTGTAACTGTTGTTTTTGGCCTCATAATAGTGGCTTCCATATTTAGAACAATGGATTGCTGTTAATGATTTTACTATTGGTATACGTGGTCATCGCGCTGGGGTTTTCGTTTCTTTGCTCCATTGCTGAAGCGGTGGTTTTAAGCGTATCCTCGGCTTATATTTCGGTACTTGAAAAAGACGGTAAACCCAGTGGCAAGGTGCTGCGGGGGTTAACCGACGACATAAACCGGCCGCTGTCGGCAATCCTTTCGTTAAATACCATTGCTCATACCATGGGGGCTGCAGGGGCCGGTGCACAGGCCGCTATTGTATTTGGTGATGCTTATCTGGGCGTGATTTCAGCGATTCTTACGCTGCTAATATTAATTTTTTCAGAGATTATTCCTAAAACTCTGGGGGCGACTTTTTGGCGCCAGCTAGCGCCGGTAACAGCCTACTTTTTAAAATATCTGGTGGTTATTTTATGGCCCTTTGTCCGCATGTCAGAATGGTTAACCAAAGGCTTTAAAGAGGAAAGCCCGTTACGCGGCCTGAATCGCGCCGAGTTGCATGCGATGGCAGAACTCAGTGGTGAAGAAGGCCAACTGGAGGAGCACGAGGCGTCGTTTGTAAAGAGTTTACTGGGCTTAAACGAATTGGTGGTTAAAGATGCCATAACCCACCGTACTCAGGTGTTCTCGGTACCGGAAAACCTGACAGTGACCGAGTTTTTTCATAAACATGGCAACATTGAGTATTCGCGTATACCGGTGTACGAAAGCGATGACAGTGAGCAAATAACCGGCGTTGTAATGCGTTCAGATTTGTTGGTCGCACAAGCTAAGGGAGAGGGGAATACTACGCTGAGCCGTTACCGCATGAGCATGGTGACAGTGCTGGGTTCTATGCCGCTGTCGGTGACCTTTGATCACTTCCTGAAAAGCCATATCCATATGCTGTTAGTCGTGGATGAGTACGGTGGTCTGGAAGGTGTATTGACCCTGGAAGACTTACTCGAACGCCTGCTTGGGGTCGACATTGTCGATGAAAAAGACACCAATGTCAGTATGCGCCGTCTCGCCTACATGATGCACCGCCGCAAACGGCAGATGATGTTTAAAAACGCCCCGGACAGCAGTATGACAGCGGGTGGCAAAGATAAGTAACCGTCTATGCGTTGTACAGGCGCTCCTGCCACATTCTGGTATGCTCAGCATGTTTTTGTTTTAATTCATCGGTAATGGTCGGCTCGTCACGCAGATCTTCAGGCACCATAGCGAGCATTCTGTCGCAGCACAGTGAGCTTACGGCCGCGGCCCACACCTGGGTCATATGCAAACAGGACACATCTTCGCGCTGCATTAAGGTTTTGGTTGCGCCAATATGTTGGGGCAAACTTCCCATCCCCTGGTAGACCGTGGTCGTAACTTGAAAGTCCCGTTTTAGCTGCTGGTAGTCTTCGTTGTCTGACGTAATGTCCTGGCCGGTCTGAACCGCTGTCATGACCGCTGACTGCGCATGGCTGAAGGTATCAAACAATTGTACATGTAGTTGTTTAAACTGATTTTCCAGCGCTATCATGCGTGGATCGACTGCGTTCATAATTCTACCTTACCTCTTATCTGATTGCGGCGGCGTGATCTGCCCTGAAACAGGCGGTGCCGGGCTTAATGTTTATGTAATGGTAACCCAATTACGACACATACACCGGTATTATCCGGCAAATCCTGCAGGGCAATAGTGCCGCGGTGAAAACTGACAATAATGCTAACGATATAGAGCCCTAATCCCAAGTGTGGTGGCCCGTCAGCAGTGTTTGTGTCGTTTCTTACTGATACCATCGATTGGGTTAATTCTTCATGCATGCCTCGCGGTAGCAAGGGCCCGGTGTTGGTAACGCTTAATTTAAACTGGCGGTTTTCCTGCCACAGGTGCAGGGCAATTGTACTGTCAGGCTGGCTAAACTCCACAGCATTGGCAATCACCTTATCCAGCATTTGGGCAATCAGGTCGGGTGAACCGCATAATTCTGCCGTGTCACAGCTTAATTTTATTGAAAACTTCCGCCGTGGATAGGCATGCTTATACCCCTCAACACAGCCGCTAATGACACTGACCGCGTCGAAACGCTCGCGGTCTTCCTGACTGATCGCCTGCTCTAACCGTGTTGCCTCACTCATACTGTTTAAAATACTGCTCAAGCGGCTGATCCCCGACTGAGCGCGGCTTAAAAACACCTGCTGCTGACTAGCGTCTTGTACCTGAGTCAGTGTATCTAATGATGAGCGCACCACTGCAATGGGCGTTCTCAGCTCGTGAGACAGTCGCGACGCCATGTTCTCCAGATAAGAATTATATTGCTGTAATCGACTCAACACAGCGCTGAATGAGCGCGATAAGTCGCCAATTTCATCGCCTTGTTTTACTTGCGGCAGTGTGCCGACGATTTTGCCATTGGCGTCGATAACAGCTTCAGTATTGTCTCTGAGGGTGCGAATACGGCTCGAAATACGGTGGGCAAACATAAGCAGACCAAAGGTACCCAATAGCATCACGGCGAGTATGACATGAAAAAGCTGCTCAAGGGCGCGGTTGCGCAGGGTACGAATGCCATTGGTTGTCTGTTCGACAACGACCGCCCCCATCACTGAATCACCAATAAAAATAGGGTAGGCGGCAGACAAAATAACGGCTTTGTTGTCGGGCGTTAAGCGCCATAACGAGTCTGACTGCCCGCTGAGGGCCTGATTAATATCTTTGCCTGCCAGTGCATAGGCATCGGCCAGTTCGTCAACAAAGTCGCCGGGGGGCCGGGTAAGAATCTGATAGTACAAAGGCAGCAACCATTGTTGTTCGATATAGTTCCACCAGTCTTTACTTGCCTGTTCGCTATTCTCGGCTTTTAAACCAGGCGATGACTGAATTGACCCTGCCCTTGCCAGAACCCGTTTATGCTTGTCGATGACCCATACCCGTGAATCGGCATAGCGTAGACCCGATAATATCCGTTCTATTTCTGGTGAAGGGGTTACCACCGTGCCTAAATCATCACTCTGATTGGGGTTAGCGGTACCCACCGCATAGCGTTTTTGGCGGCTTATCTGGTCATCGACATCCACCAGTGCAAATGCCAGGGCGCCCGACGTCATATCAATGGGAAAGCGTAATTCAATGTTATAACCTTTTTCGGTGAGCTCCCAGCGTCCCTGAATATCCAGCGCGTTTTCAACCGCTCTGAAGCGACTGGGGTTGTCATCCAACTGATAGGCGTTTACCCAGCCTGGCTGATAGGGAGAAATAATATAGCGATGCAGCGTGTCCTGGGTGTCGAGCATGCCAATCAGCAAGTGATCGGAGCGATCCACGCTTAAGCTGTTGGGGGCGCGAAATACCACCTGATCGTCGGTGACTTCAAACATGGCATAAAAATACTGTTCATAGCGGCCGACCATGTGTTGCGCTTTCAGTGTTACGTCAAGCGGCTGCTCGGTAAACCAGGTGACTACGTTGCGGTCATCGTAGGATTGGATAAGGGGTGAAACGGCCCGCCACTCCTGCAGCCGGCCGTCTAACTGAATGGGTACCTCGATAGGCGGGGCATAGAGATCGGTGCCGGGACGCACGTCCTGCAAATAGGCCGACTGACTGTCAAACAATGCCGGACGCTCATGCAAGGCAGTCGCCACGGCGCGCGCTGTGCCAATCATGGTTTGTTCCTGACCGATACGTAAGTATTGCTCCAGTTCCCATACGTACTTATAACCCAGCCAGGGAATAGCAAACAAAAACAGAGACAGCACCAACAACTGTAAACGAATTGAAAATCGTACCTGCACGCTATGTAATTCCTCGTTACGACTTACTGCTGCCAGCGATAACCCATGCCGTACACGGTATCAATATGATCAAAACTGTCATCAAGCTGAATAAACTTTTTACGCATGCGCTTAATATGCGAAGTGATGGTGGAGTCGTCGACCACCATCTGCGACTCGTCCATAAGCTGCTGGCGGCTTTTAACGTGTCCCGGGCGTTTAATCAGCGCATGCAACATCCAGAATTCGGTGACGGTGAGTGCAACAGGAATGTCTTTCCAGCTCACGGTCATGCGGTTAACATCCACCGTTAAGTGACTCAGTCGGATAGTTTCCGAGTCAAGTTTGGGCGTTGCCAGCAAGTCATTGCGGCGAAACAATGCAGCAATACGCGCCGTTAAGTGCGCCATACTAATATCTTTGGTGAGGTAATCGTCGGCGCCCATCCGCAAGCCGCTAATGGTATCAACGTCATTGTCACGCGCGGTAAAAAAAATAATTGGCAGGGTTTGCGACAGTTGCCTGAGCTGTTGGCAAAGTAAGAAACCGCCTTCCATTTCCTCTTTGAGACCAATATCGATAATTGCTAAATCCGGTAAATTCTGGCTGAAAGCATGGCTGGCAGTGGGACGATCGGCATACGCCTGAACCTTGTAACCCTGTCCGCTGAGCACGGCGGTGTAATTGTCCCGAATAGCAATATCATCTTCCACAATGGCAATGGTTCTTGGCATTATTATTTGTTCCTGTGTGTTTCTTGCCGACAACTATATCTTAGTTATTGTATTGCGGTGTAAGTTCGACACAATTTCCATCACCTTGCCATTTTTTTGCCATGATTGCCCTGCGGAATAAGTCGCAACGCCGCCGTGTTGGCGCATCGCGTTAATGTGCATGTCCTCATCGAGGGCCTGATCGTGCTTTATTATCCATTACATTGCCCCGATTTAGATAGCGCATTGCCAGAACCCGTTGGTGTAATACGCCTCAGTCAACCACACAATGTTTAACTCCAAAAGGAAATCACCATGCGTAAAACACTTCTTTCTACGGTATTCGCGATGTCATATGTTGCCCACGTTGCTGCAGTATCGGCGGCTGAGCAAAAAACCGGTTATGAACATGCGCCAGAAATAGGCTTAGGCTCCGGTATTGTCATTGGAGCTATTGTGGCTGGTCCGGCAGGCGCTGCGGTGGCCGGGATGATGGGGGCAATGCTCGGCAACGACGTACGCCAGGACAAAGCTCTGGCGGCCAGGGAGCAACGCTTGTCAGCGCAATCACAACTGTTGTCTGAACGCGATCAATCGCTGCTGGCTATGCGCAGTCAATTGCAACAGATGCAGCAAGCCAGACTCACACCGGCATCTGCTAAAGAGGAAACCGTTACACCAGCCATCACGTTACAAAGTAGCGTTCAGTTTCAAACCGGTGCCCATCAAATTGCGCCCGACTACCAGCAGCAACTGGATTTAATCGCCAGGGCACTAAAAGGGTATCCTTCGCTACAGGCACGCTTAACCGGGTATGCTGATCAGCGCGGTGATGCCGCGTATAATCAGGCGCTGTCGATGCAAAGAGCGATCAGTGTAAAACAGTACCTGCTTAATCAGGGAGTAGATAAAAAGCAAGTGCTTACTTTGGCTGTAGGTGAGGAAAAAAGCCGGTATAAGGAATACGAAGGGACATTTTTTGATCGCAAGGTCGTGATTGAGTTAGGCGAGGCCGATGCAACGTTAACAGCCCGTCGTTAAGTCAGGAGGGGCTGCAAAAGTTTAGCTGGCAACGACCTGATTTTTACCTTCCAGTTTTGCATCGTACAGGTTGATATCAGCCTGTTCGATGACTTCATCCAATACATACTGATCAAAATTTTGCACGCTTACCGCCCCGGCACTCAGGGTTACCCGGCCTAGTGACGAGGTTGTATGCGGGATGTTTAAATTAAATACCGCCTGGATAATCTGATTAGCCAACCTGGTTGTATCGGTGAGTGAGGTATTGGGCAGTAAGGCAATAAATTCTTCCCCACCAAAGCGAACCAAAGCATCTCTTGCGCGCCGGCCGAATTTCCTCATTGCATCTGCGACGCGGGCCAGACAGATATCACCTTGCAGGTGGCCATAGGTATCGTTGTACTGCTTAAAGTTGTCCACATCAAATATGATCAGCCCGAGTGGCTGCTGATCACGGTTGAGTTGGCGCGCCAGGATAGGATACTCCTGGGTAATGTAATTGCGGTTATAGAGACCGGTCAGAGAGTCGTGAAAGGTCATTTTCATTATTGCATCTAAACGTAATTTGCTTAGTAGCTGATTTTTTACGCGGTGTATCAAGGTTTGTGCGATAACCGGCTTGGGAACGAAATCACTGCAGCCTGCTTGCCAGCAGTCATTTTGTGAGTTTTCGCCGGTATTCGAGGTAATAAAAATAACCGGAACATCTTCAGTTGCTTTGCTTTGTTTTATTTTTTTGCACAAAGTGAGGCCATCCATGCCTGGCATGTTGACATCTACCACCATCAAATCCGGCAGGTTATTCTCGCAAAAATCCAATGCATCCAGCGCATTAGAAACGGTAAAGCACTGACATACTTCACTTAAAATTGCCGCAATCAATGTGCTGCTTATCTCATCGTCGTCAACAATCAAAATATTGCTGGACGCCAGGTTTTTGGAGGCCAGTTGAAACATCTGTGCTCTTTAACTTCTGTATTCTTGTGGATACTTAACCGTAACCATACCACTAGTAGGTTCTTTCACAATACGTTTATGAACATTAACGTTGAGGTGAGCAGCCTTGTTGGCTCTAAATGCTGGGCATAACACCCGCCCGGAGTTCGCTGAGGATGTGTCAGTCAATCACCGCGTTGTGGTAGTCTGGTAGTAATGAAGGCGTTTCCACTTGGTTGCAACCACGTTATGGCTACATTATCTGATGATTCACCATTACCAGTTGGATCCGGTAACGAACTTAGCCTTAGCCCCTTGATATTAAAAAAAGTGTTACTATATCAATGGCTGCAAATCATTCGCCGTGGGCGGCCGGCAAAACGTCTTACGGTGAGCAATTTAACTGCACCGCCGAATTTTGTTTCCACGTGGTAGACGTGTTCAGGCGTTATCGCAGTTTCCTGCCTTAATGGCATCATTACAATAAGCTCGGAATAAAGCATGCAAGCGTTAACAATAACAGGCTTAACTAAAACATACCGTGGCGGAGTCCACGCCTTAAAAGGGGTGGAGTTAACTGTCAATGAAGGCGACTTTTTCGCTCTGCTGGGTCCCAATGGCGCCGGTAAATCCACCACTATTGGTATTATTAGCTCACTGGTGAATCAAACATCTGGTCAGGTCGAAGTGTTTGGCTATGATCTGGATACACAGAAAGAACAGGCCAAAGCGTGCATAGGCCTGGTGCCACAAGAGTTCAACTTTAATCAGTTTGAGACCGTGCTGCAGATTGTGTTAAATCAGGCCGGGTATTATGGTGTGCCGCGCAAGATAGCCCATGAACGGGCCGAAAAATACCTGACCCAGCTCGACCTTTGGGAAAAACGCAATGCCCGGGCGCGGGAATTATCAGGGGGCATGAAGCGCCGGTTAATGATTGCCCGTGCCTTAATGCATGAACCCAAAATGCTGATCCTCGACGAGCCGACCGCGGGGGTTGATATCGAAATCCGCCGTTCTATGTGGCAATTCTTGCAAGAGATTAACGCGCGGGGTATTACCATTATTCTGACGACCCATTATCTCGAAGAAGCCGAAATGTTGTGTCGTAATATCGCGATTATCGATAAGGGAAAAATTGTTGAGAACACGTCCATGAAGGCGCTGTTGTCCAAGCTCAATATCGAAACCTTTGTGTTGGATCTGCAAGGCGACATTCAGCGCGTCACGCTGGAAGGGTTTGAACACCGCCTGCTCGATGGTTCAACGCTGGAGGTCGACGTGGCGAAGACCGACGGGTTAAATGCCGTATTCAGTCAACTGTCGGAGCAGGGTATACAGGTAATGAGTTTGCGTAACAAGGCCAACCGTCTGGAAGAATTATTTGTCAGTCTGGTTGAAGCCGGGCGTAAGGAGTCTGCTTAATGTCTGCTGGAAATAACTGGATTGCGCTGACCACAATTTGGATAAAAGAATGCACCCGATTTTTGCGCATCTGGATACAAACCCTGGTGCCACCCGCCATTACGATGAGCTTGTATTTTATTATATTCGGGAACCTGATTGGTGAGCGGATTGGCCAGATGGGCGGCTTTAGTTACATGGAATTTATTGTTCCCGGCCTTATCATGATGTCGGTGATTACCAATGCTTACTCCAATGTTGCATCATCATTTTTTAGTGCTAAATTTCAACGAAATCTCGAAGAAATGCTGGTCGCACCGGTGCCTACGTCGGTGATTATTCTCGGTTATGTCGGTGGCGGGGTGGCCAGGGCAATGCTGATTGGATTAATTGTCACCTTAGTGTCGATGTTTTTTGTTGATGTGCAAATTCATAATTTTATTGTCATTGTGCTGACGTTGCTCCTCACCGCGACGCTGTTTGCCACTGCCGGTCTGGTCAACGGTATTTTTGCCAAAACCTTTGATGACATCAGTCTCATCCCGACCTTTGTGTTAACGCCTCTGACCTATTTAGGTGGTGTGTTTTATTCATTAACACTGTTGCCTGACTTTTGGCAGATGGTCAGTAAAGTCAATCCGATTGTATACATGGTAAATGGTTTCAGATACGGATTTTTAGGGGTGTCAGACGTCGATATTACTGCCGCAATGGGGTTGCTGGTATTGTTTAATGTTGCTTTGTTTTTGATTGCTTATACATTACTTAAACGCGGCACCGGAATAAGAACATAAACAATGCAAGGAAATTCCCGACGGGTAGAAAGTCAGCAACCGGGTGTTCATGAAAAGCTCGATGCGATTGTTGCCAAATACCAGCAAACTGAAAATCGCCGGCCCGTGCACAAGCATACCCGGGATGCCTTTGATGAAACAATGGCCTGGCTGGGTGACTGGCAAGGCGATATCATTCTTGATTCGTGTTGTGGGGTCGGGCAGAGCACTGCCGGACTTGCCGAGCAGTTCAGTGATGCCAGGGTCATTGGCTTAGATAAATCTGATCTGCGGGTTGCAAAGCATTCGCACTACCAAAGCGCAGCAACGAATTACCGCGTGGTACGGGCTGATGTCATCGACTTTTGGCGATTGCTGCGCGGCGCGGCAGATAGCAGCGCCTGGCAACTCAAAGCCCATTATTTATGTTATCCGAATCCCTATCCTAAGCCTTCTCAGGTGCAAAAACGCTGGCATGCCAGCCCTGCCATGCCGGATCTGATGGCATTGGCACCACAACTGGAGGTAAGAAGTAACTGGCTTATCTACTTACAGGAGTTTGCCCAGGCGGCGGCGGCCTATGGCGTGCAGTGTGAAATCACCGAGGTTCCCAAGCACAGCCGCGCGATAACGCCCTTCGAACTCAAGTATCGCAACAGTGGCCAGGTCTGTTGGCGGTTAAGACGCGTATAATTAACGATATTGCTGCTAAGATTGCCGAATAAGCCCAGAGTGTGACGATTTTCATGGGTTTTCTGCCGTAAAATCTTTATAATCAACATTTGTTAGGTTCGTGTAACCCGCGGTTTCACAGAGCGTCATTTGATACAGAATGTAACGCTGCTATTGGCGTGAAGGCTTATCTGCGCTAAAGTCCGCAGATTCTGAAAGGCCTGCGCTAAGCTTACAGTTCTGGTTTCAGGCGATACCGTATAAGGGTACTGTGACCGGAGCGGTCTGGCTTATTTGTAGCAGACGGTCGTAACCAAGGCGCAGTTATCATTTTCAAGTTGAGAGGTGTACAGTGTGGGTGAAGCACAAGTAAGCTTGAAACACCTGTTTCGGGTATTTACCAAGCCAGAGCACAAAGACTCCAAGCTGGCACAAATTGAAGAACACCTTTCCGACAATATTCTTGATTTCTTGTCGCAGCATGTGGTGACTAAGAAGACCTCGCTGGAAGAGGTTGAGCAGGACTTTGCCGATGCGGTGGTTCCGGAGTCTCCGGAGTTTGTTTCGACCCATGCTGAAAACCTGCTGGAAAAGCTGGTCGCACATTCAGTTAACACCTACTCTCCAACGTTTATCGGGCACATGACGTCGGCCTTGCCGTATTTCCATTTATCGTTGGCCAAACTGCTGGTGGGCCTGAACCAAAACCTGGTAAAAATTGAAACGTCAAAAGCGTTTACCCCACTCGAACGCCAGGTGTTAGGGATGATGCACAATCTGGTCTATGAGCAGGACGAGCCCTTTTATACACAATACTTACACAGCGCACGGCATGCTCTGGGGGCGTTTTGTTCCGGCGGCACAGTTGCCAATATTACCGCGCTGTGGGTAGCCCGCAATAAATGCCTGGGGCCTGATGGTCAGTTTGCCGGTGTAGCTCGCGCAGGATTGGCGAGTGCGTATCGGCATTATGGCATTAATAACCTCGGTGTGCTGTGTTCAAAGCGTGGTCACTACAGCTTATCAAAGGCGGTCGATGTGCTTGGCATTGGCCGGGATAATCTGGTGACCTTACCGTGTCCTGAGCAAGTACTGGATCCCGAACTTGCGCTGAAAAAAGGTCGCGAGTATCAGGAACAGGGCAATCGGTTGTTGTCGATTATTGGTATTGGTGGCACCACCGAAACGGGGCACGTTGATCCGCTCGACGAACTGGCCGATGTGGCAAAAGAACTGGGTTGTTGGTTTCATGTTGATGCAGCCTGGGGCGGCGCAACGCTGTTTTCAAAGTCTTACCGCGGGATCTTAAAAGGTATTGAGCGTGCCGACTCGGTCACCATTGACGCGCATAAGCAGATGTACGTGCCCATGGGCGCGGGCATGGCACTGTTTAAGAACCCTGAAGACGCCAATGCGGTCCGCCACCACGCCCAGTACATACTACGGGAAGGTTCAAAGGATCTCGGCGCCACGACCCTGGAAGGCTCGCGTAATGGCATGGCAATGATGGTGTATTCTTCATTGCACATTATTGGGCGCAGAGGTTATGAATTACTGATTAATCAAAGCATCGAAAAGGCCAAAAAGTATGCCGCGATGATTGATGCGTTACCGGATTTTGAGCTGGTAACAGCACCGACGTTGTCGATTCTGACCTATCGGGTTTGCCCGGCTAAAATTCAACAGTGCTTGTCAGCGTTACCCCAAAAAGACGCCAAAAAGCTTAACAGCCAGGTCGATCGTTTAGTGGTTAACGTGCAAAAGTTACAGCGTGAGGCCGGGAAATCGTTCGTATCCCGTACCCGTTTAGAAAGCCCGGAATATGGCGCATATCCGATTACGGTGTTTCGGGTGGTGCTGGCGAATCCGCTGACTAACACCCGCGATCTTAAGGCCATACTGGAAGAGCAGCATGCCATAGCAGCCCGCAACCTGGTGTGGCAGCAGCTTATGGCGAACAGTCAGTGTGAAGCGCTACATCAGGCCTGATGTAGCGTTATTTGCATATTATCAATAAGCCGGGTTTTACCCATATATGCGGCAACTAATATAACCAGTTTAACGTCATCGGATTGAGCTGGTTTTAAGGTTCGGCCGTTCGCGATTGTAACGTAGTCAGGGGTTAAGCCCGCGCCAATCAACTGCGCCTGGCCGGTTTTTTCAATGTCTCTTAAGCTTTGCTGGCCGGCAACAATGGCATCACGCATCGTCTGCATGGTGGCATAAATGGTGGTGGCAGTGGTGCGCTGCTCGTTACTTAAATAGCCATTTCGCGAGCTCATCGCCAGGCCGTCTTGCTGGCGCTTCGTGGCGATGCCGACAATCTCTATTGGCATGGATAAATCAGCCACCATGGTACGAATTACCTGAAGTTGCTGATAATCCTTCTCGCCAAAACAGGCCACATCGGGCTGTACCATGTTAAACAGTTTGCAAACAATAGTGGCGACACCGCGAAAATGACCGGGTCGACTTGCTCCGCACAGCAGGTCAGAGATGCCCGGCACTTCCACAAAGGTTTGCTCACCAAGTCCATGTGGATAGATATCGCTGACCGCCGGAAAAAACAATGCGTCAACGCCTTCCGCCTCAAGCCTGGCGCGGTCAGCATCGAGCGTGCGTGGGTAAGCGTCGAGATCTTCGTTGGCGCCAAACTGCATAGGGTTGACAAAAATTGACACTACCACTTTATCGGCGCGTGCTTTGGCCTGCTTTACCAGTTCAATATGGCCGTCATGTAAATTGCCCATCGTCGGTACAAAGGCGACTCGCAGATTGCCCTGTCGCCATTGCTGACGAAGCTGGCGTAATATGTCGAGAGATTCTATAAATTGCATCATTGTTCAAAACTGTGTTCTGGGCCGGGGAATTCGCCGTTTTTAACCTGCTCTAAATACAGTGTAACGGCTTTGCGCAGATCACCGGTTTCACTTAAATAGTTTTTGGAAAATTTGGGCATATAGTTGGCGCTGACACCAAGCATATCGTGCATCACCAGGATTTGGCCGTCGGTATCAACGCCTGCACCAATACCAATAACCGGTATTGATAATTTTTCGCTAACCTCCCTGCCCAGCGAGGTCGGCACACATTCCAGAACGAGCATCTGTGCTCCGGCGGCTTCAAGTGCTAAGGCATCGGTGATGAGTTGCTGCGCTTTGTCGGCATCGCGTCCCTGAACTTTAAAACCGCCAAACACATTTACCGACTGAGGCGTCAGGCCTAAATGGCCGCATACCGGCACGCCGCGTTGTTTTAAGCCAGTAATGGTGTCGCACAACCAACTGCCGCCTTCCAGTTTAACCATGCTGGCGCCGGCCGCCATGAGCGTGCCGGCATTTTCATATGCTTGGTCTGCTGAGGCGTAAGACATAAATGGCATATCGGCTACAATGAATGATGTTTTTGCGCCGGCGGCCACCGCTCGGGTGTGATAGGCAATATCGGACGTTGTGACAGGTAAGGTACTGTCCTGACCTTGTAGAACCATACCGAGAGAATCGCCAATCAGCAGTACTTCTGTGCCCTGCTCATCAAACAGTTTGGCAAAACTGGCATCATAAGCAGTCAGGGCGGTGATCTTTTCGCCAGCTTGCTTACGCGCTAACAGCGTTGAAATGGTGATTTTTTTCATGGGCATTCTCCCCGTTCAATAAAGTGGGCACTATACCTAAATTACGGCTTTTTAAAAGAAGTGAGGCGCTTTAGGCCATCCAAAGAGCAGCGCGAGACCCATACCGATAGTGGCAAACCGTCGGGCATCACCATTTCCGGGCTAATCTCAAACAGTGGTACCAATACAAACTCACGTTCTGACATACCGACATGGGGAACGGTTAATGTGTCGGTCTTAATCGTCTCGTTACCGAATAGCAGTATATCCAGGTCGAGTGTTCTTGGCCCCCAGCGTTCTCCCTGACGAACACGACCATGTTGGGACTCGATTTTTTGAAGTTCGTTCAGTAACTCATGGGGCGCCAGCGCCGTGGTTAGTTGCGCTACCGCGTTAACGTAAACAGGCTGATCAGGCGGCCCCATTGGTTTACTTTGGTAAAATGACGAGGTGTTAACAATTTGCGTATCGGACAACGCGTCAATGGCAGACAACGCCGATCCTAACTGTCCTGCTGAGTCACCCAGATTGCTACCCAGACCAATGTAAACGATACTTGTATGGCTAAGCATGGTTATTCGATTTTGCTTTGCTTGGCCGCTTGCGTTTACGGGGGGCTTTACCTTCTTGTTGGCGCAGGCTGGTGAGCATCTTTTTCTGTGCACCAGGTGCTGCCTGTTGAAACTGCGTCCACCACTCGGCTAATTCGAGTATTTTACCACCTTCTGTTTCGCCTCGTGCTAGCAAAAAGTCATAACCAGCGCGAAACTTAGGGTGTGACAACAGTTGATACGCACGGCGACCAAAACGCCGTGGCAAGCGCTGCTGTAAGTGCCAGATATCCCGAACCACTGTGCTAAAACGTTTGGGTATCATTATGCGTTGAGATTGTCTGTGCAGTACATCTCCCATCGCAATATTAAAGGCATCATGGCTATTCAGGCCGGCCTCAGCTTGCAATTTTGTGGCGTGCTCTTCTACCGGGTACCAGAGCAAGGTTGCAATTAAAAACGCAGGCGTAACACGTTGGCCGGTGTTCACCCTTTCATCGGTATTTTCAAGGACCCGCTCAATCAACGCCATTTCACGGCTGTCGGGGGCATTGATAACCTTGGCCAGTATAGGAAACAATGGCTCAAGTAACTTGTACTGTTTGAGCAAACGAAATGTCTTCAGGCCACTGCCAGATAAAAACAATTTGAGAATTTCTTCAAACAGTCGTGCCGGTGGAATATTCGATAGTAAGTGAGCCAGTTCATTGATCGGTTTCGCGGTGCGCGGATTAATCGTCATATCCAGTTTGGCGGCGAAACGCACGGCCCGCAGCATGCGTACCGGATCTTCCCGATACCGAAGATCGGGATCGCCAATCAGATCAACTTCACGGCGTTTTATCGCTTTTACGCCCTGGGCAAAATCGGTGACAGTGAAGTTTGCAACTTCGTAATACATGGCGTTGAAAGTGAAATCGCGTCGCTCGGCGTCTTCTTCTATGCTGCCAAATACGTTGTCGCGAACCAGCTGCCCCTGCTCATCTTGTTTGGCAAGCGCGGTATCGTCACTATGATGGCCCCGAAAGGTGGCCACTTCGATAATTTCGCGGCCAAACACGATATGGGCAAGGCGAAAACGACGGCCAATTAAGCGGCAATTTCTGAACAAACCTTTGATTTGTTCGGGCGTTGCATTCGTTACCACGTCAAAATCTTTAGGCTTATGTCCCAGCATCAGGTCGCGCACGCAACCACCAACCAGATACGCCTCGAAACCTGCATTATTCAGCCGGTACATCACTTTGAGTGCATTGTCGCTGATGTCGGCGCGTGAAATATTATGTTCAGCACGCGGGATCACCACGCCTGTCAGTGGCGGTTGTTCGGTGTCTCTGCTTAATGCTCGTTTTACCTTGTCCAGAACACGGGTGATGATGGTAACTACTCCTTATCTATCAGAGCCGTTATGATAGGTAGATTCTGCCCTGTCGACAATAATTTCATGCCATTTAAGTACAATTTTATGCGTAAATGACCACTATTTAGGTATCAGACAGCGTATGAACGGGTTTGTCGGGGGGCGAAAGCCGCACATTAAAACTTTACAGGGCATAAACATTTTAACGCGTTAGTAATAATTTTCACTGCTTCGATTGCCTGATAGCTTGCACTTTAGTACCCGGATCAAATCAGGCTGTCATCGTCAGATTAAATAAAATAAGTACCTTTGCACACCTGCCAATGCTATTACGGTGATAAAAAACGGCAAAGGGGTGTATTGATTGCTTACTGTTGGTTGAGTTCAGGCGGGCCGGAGTAATGTAGAGCATGGATTTTATTGCGAGTAGCTCAGTTGCCACACCGCCTACCGCAATGTTCCGGGTATGAGGGCGTAAGTGACGACGCCGGTTAGTTGCTTAGCACTAACCGGCACTGCAAGGGGTTAACCCTGGAGCTGTTTTTCTTTGATCTCTGCCATGGTCTTACAGTCAATACAAAGATCGGCTGTGGGGCGTGCCTCAAGGCGACGAATGCCGATTTCTATACCGCAAGAGTCACAGAAGCCAAAATCGTCTTCTTCAATACGCTTTAGTGTTTTTTCAATCTTCTTAATGAGCTTGCGTTCGCGGTCACGGGTACGCAACTCCAAACTAAACTCTTCTTCCTGGGCGGCGCGATCAACCGGATCCGGGAAATTGGCAGCCTCATCCTTCATGTGAGTAACCGTGCGGTCAACTTCTTCTCGCAATTGGTTACGCCAGGCTTTTAATATCAGACGAAAATGCTCCATCTGAGCATCGTTCATATATTCTTCGTCGTCTTTTGGCTGGTACGGGGTGAGCCCGGCTAGTGCCAATAGACCAAGGGACTTGGTTTCTTTTTCAGCTGGCATGTGTCACTTCTCCTACACTTCGACACCCTAAATGTCCTGCAATAAACGATAATCTATAGCAGAATAGTGTTGTACAGGCAACGTAAAGTGTCTTTGACTGATCGAGGCAAACATTAGCTAATTTGTTTGCCCAAGGCTGTACCAACAGGTACATGCATATTTCAGCAAGGCGCAAATATGACGTCCATTTTTTAAAAATCAACTCTTTTTTTACAAAATAATAGGTAGCTGTTGATTTAAAACAATTTTTTCTTGGCTTATTTGGCACCCCATGGCCACGATATCCACGCCGGCTTGGGCTGCGTGGCGCACGGCGTCGGCGTAAACCGGGTCGATATGCTCAGCCAGGTGAACGCTGTCGATACCGGTATGTTGTACACAAAAGAACAAGCCCGTGGCGATCCCCTGTTTTGCCAGTTCAGCAAGTTCGAGAGCATGTTTCTGGCCGCGTTGTGTGACCGCATCGGGGAAATAGCCTTTTCTGGCGACTTCCAGTGTGACCGATTTAACCTCGACATATAGCAGCGAATCGTCAGCCCGGGTAAGGCAAAAGTCAAAGCGCGATGAACCCGACGGCGGCGTGACCTCACGTCTGATGCTCTGTAGTCGACCGAAGACCGATGGTGGACGTTGTTCCAACACTTCCTGAACTAATTTGTTAGCATGGTGCGTATTAATGCCGATCCAGTGATTATCCGAAGTGACAGCGAGTTCCCATGTGAACTTTAGTTTACGTTTGGGATTATTGGCAGGGCTGACATACACGGTAAAGCCGGGTTCGGCGCAGCCTGTCATTGCCCCTGTATTGGGGCAATGCGCGGTGATTTGCTCACCTGTATCGAGCTCAATATCGGCGAAAAAGCGTTTATATCGCCGCAGGAGTGTGCCGCGCAACAAAGGTGAAGTAAACTGCATTGAAATACCTGACATTATTAAGTAAGGAGCATTATGACTGACATGAAGGTGAAGATCACGACCAACCCGGCGGATTCGCATTGGGGCGATAAAGCCTTAATCAGTGTAACCGGCAGCGAAGTAACTATTCATCTCGGCGATAGTACTGAGCGGCTCCGCATTGTGCGCAAAGCTGCACGTCAAATCGATGCCTTAGGCATACCATCAGTAACCCTGAAGGGTGAATGGACGCCGGCTGAGCAAATCGCTTTTGCCATCAGTTTTACCAAAGTCAGAAATAGCGGACAGGTGCATTTTTGCGACAACCAGGATTTAACGGCGGTAGAGCAAACGTTTGCAGCCAGACAATTTACCCGCAAATTGACTAACGATACGCCCGAAGCACTGGCACCGATGGATCTGGCCACACAAAGCGCCGAATGGCTGTCATCACTTAACCCACAGGCGGTAAAATATAACATCATCAGTGGTGAAGCGCTGGCCGAACAAGGTTGGATTGGCATCTATAATGTGGGCCGCGGCAGTGAGAGACCGCCGGCTATGCTGGAATTGGATTACAACCCGTCGGGTGACGACAACGAGGCGGTTGCTTATGCGCTGGTCGGCAAAGGGATTACCTTTGACAGTGGCGGATACAGTTTAAAATCCAGCGAAGGTATGCTGGATATGAAATGTGACATGGGCGGCGCCGCGACAGTCACCGGTGCGTTAGGATTGGCAATAATGCAAGGGCTCAAAAAGCGCGTTAAATTGTATTTGTGCTGCGCCGAAAACCTGGTAAGTGGTCATGCGTACAAGCTTGGCGATATCCTGACGTACAAAAACGGCGTATCCGTAGAAATTGTTAATACCGATGCAGAAGGAAGACTGGTATTGGCTGACGGCCTGATTGCTGCTTCACAGGAAAATCCGGGCTGTATTATCGATGCCGCGACCCTGACCGGGGCTGCCACAGTTGCATTGGGCAATGACTATCATGCGGTCTTTAGTTTAAATGCCGCGTTGAGCCAGTCATTATTATCGCAGGCTGATACTCAGCAAGAAAAATTCTGGCCTTTGCCGCTGGAATTATGGCATCAGGAAAAATGCCCGTCTGCATTTGCAGATACGGCCAATAGTCGTCCGCAAAAAGGCGGTGGTGGTGGCGGAGCCTCGAATGCTGCAGGGTTTTTGTCGCGCTTCGTGCAAGAGCCGCAAAACTGGTTACATCTGGACTTAGCCGCGGCGTACCATGGCAGTGCTACAGCAGAAATGCCGGCAGGCGCTACGGCTGCTGGCGTGTCAACCATCGCAGCGTTCATGCAGGCGTAATCCGGGCACTTGCAGTACAGGGGGTTATATGCCCCCTAATCGCTCTGCCAGTGTTTTGTAACGTTGCACTTCGTCACTGTCAAACAGTGGTTTGCCATCGGCATCGTTATCTTTGGCAACCAGCAAGCTCTCGCGTTGTAGGCGTTCAACCCGGATTTCCTGAACGTTAAGGAAATCAGCGACTTCCTGGACTGTCATTAAACTCATAATTATTATTACCTATTTGTTAGCATTGACGTTATAAAGTAAAGCGCAAAAATTAATTTTTGTGAAATAAACTGTTGTGTTGTTGAGCATACACCAATCCTGACAGGTTGTTACACAGTTAAAATCGCTATAGGAGACACTTTTTCATGGACACCTGGTCAGCCGCGGTCATGTTATTTTTAATTATGGATCCGCTCGGCAATCTGCCGATATTTATGTCGGTACTTAAAATGATTGAGCCTAAACGGCGACGTGTGGTGCTCATCCGCGAGCTCCTTTTTGCGTTAGTCATCCTTTATGTGTTTCTGTTCAGCGGCCAGGCTGTGCTGGATTTCCTCAACGTCAAACAAGAAACGGTCAGCATTGCCGGCGGCATCATTTTGTTTCTCATTGCGCTGAAAATGATTTTCCCCCAGGCGGGTGGCAGTCCTATTGGTCTGGCGGCCGGCGAAGAACCCTACATTGTACCTTTGGCAATACCGATGATCGCCGGCCCATCGACGCTGGCGGCGCTGATATTGTTGTCTAATCAAAACCCCGACCGTATGGCTGACTGGTCTTTGGCCCTGGGCGCATCCTGGTTGGTCAGTGCAACGATTTTACTGTTTTCCGGAGCCTTCCACCGCCTCCTTGGCGAACGTGGTTTAACCGCCATGGAGCGGCTGATGGGGATGATCCTGGTTATGATTGCGATTCAGATGTTTTTAGATGGCGTGGGTACCTATTTTTCACAGGTGAGTTAATATGCTCACCATAGTACCCACTTACTTCTGTTAAACAGGCAATACTGTGACTAAAAAACTCTCCACCTTTGCTCAGGTCCGGGCACTGCAAGGAACCGATGCCATTGCATTCAGTGCAGCATTGCTGCAGCGTATGGAGCCCAATTACCGGCTGTTTTGTGAATTAAGCGAATTTGCTGATGCGGATACACTCGGCAATTGCCTGGCATTAATTTGGGAATCGTTAGTCAGTCCAAAGAGCAAAATTAACTTTGCGATTCAGTTAGAAAAAGTCGAAGAAGCCACCCCGGATGTGGCCGACTTCGACTCTTACGGGGTTTATCCGGCACTGGATGCTGCGATTGCCATGTCGTCAGCCATCAATCTGATTTTAAAAGTCGATCCTCATGGCGCGGTTGTCGTCAGTAAACTCTCGCAAGGCAGCGTTGAAGCCTACCTGCTTGCCACAGGCGAAGCCACCGATGATGACGTGAAAGATCACCCGTTGATGCAATTTGAAATTGCTATTCAGCAGGAGTTACTGGCGGTGCTAGACGGTAAAGGGCCGATTACGCAAAAAGTAGCCACCTTGAAATCGGTTGCGAGCAGTGAAGGGATTAGCAACATCGGGCTCGAACTTAACCCTTCACAGTAACGGACGTTTTACTCAGCGTACCCGAGCAGACAGTAAGTGAGCTGGCCGGCCTGTTTTTGCTTGCTCATATGGCAGCCTGGTGGCAACACAATGGCTGGTCCGTTGACTTCCTGCTCGATATAAATTTTGGCGTTATCGGCCAACAGCTGATGGGCGTGTAAAAGTGTCAGTGTGCTATTGACCAGATCCTGCCCAAAAGGAGGGTCGATAAATACAATATCAAATTGTTTCCCCAGCGTTGGCAGAATTGTCAGCGCGTTGCCGCAATGCACATCAGCCCTGGCGTTCAGTGTTGCTAAGTTTTGCTCAAGTTGTCGTGCGGTACCGGACTGCATTTCAATGAATACGGCGGAATTTGCATAGCGGGACAAGGCTTCGAGGCCAAGCACGCCGGAGCCGGCAAAGACATCAAGCACGTTGCTGCCCTGAGTATCAGCCATTAACCAGTTAAACAGGGTTTCCCTGGTACGGTCTGTACTTGGCCTTAATCCTTCCGCATCCAGCACCGGCAGGCGCCGGCCACGCCACTGGCCGCTGATCAATCTGACACTGCCAGTTGGCCTGGCGGGGCGGCGTTTGTGTTTTGCTACTCGATTCATTGTACCTGTCGATGGTATTATGTATAGATAGTAGTGTAGTTTACCGCAGTCGCGCATTCTCAGTAAGGAATTGTCTAAATAATGTCGAAACTTTTTGGCTGGTTAAGTAAAAACAAAAACCAGGATAAAGCGCCGCCTCCGGCACCCGAGCAGCCCGAAGAAAAGCCACAAGAAGACCAGGCTGAAGCGGAATCGAAAACAGATTCAAGTAGTGAAGCAGCGCCGTCGGTGCAATCTGATAAAGTGGAAATAATCACGCGGGGAGATACCGCAGAGCAGCCGGAAAGCATTGACATTACGCCGCCAGCGGAGATATTAGTGAATGCCGACGTCGATGCCGGGCAAACTCCTGCAGAACCAGAACCAGAACCAGAACCAGAACCAGAACCAGAACCAGAACCAGAACCAGAACCAGAACCAGAACCCAAAACGTCATTGTTTGGTCGCTTAAAAGCGAGCTTGTCTCGCACCAAAAGCAATTTAGGCAGCGGTATTGTTGGCTTGTTTCGGGGTAAAGCCATTGACGATGAGCTCTATGAGGATCTTGAAACTCAGTTACTGGTGGCCGATGTGGGTATGGATACGACCCAGAAAATCATCGACAAATTAGTTGAAGGGGCCAAGCGTTCACAGCTAAAAGACGGCGACGCCTTGTACGAATTACTGAAAAAGCAATTGCGCCAACTGCTCAATGACGTGGAGCAACCGCTGCCAGAGGTTATTGCCCGGCATGATAAAACAAAAGGACCTTTTGTTATTCTCATGGTAGGGGTAAACGGGGTGGGGAAAACCACCACCATTGGTAAGTTAGCCAAACAGTTCCAACAGCAGGGCAAAAAGGTCATGCTGGCAGCAGGGGATACGTTCAGAGCCGCGGCAGTTGAACAGTTGCAGGTATGGGGAGAGCGCAACAGTATTCCGGTGATTGCCCAACCAACCGGTTCAGACAGTGCCTCGGTACTTTACGATGCACTGCAGTCTGCTCAGGCCCGCGGCGTGGATATCCTGATTGCCGATACCGCAGGACGCTTGCAGAACAAAGATAACCTCATGGAAGAATTGAAAAAAGTGGTGCGGGTGATGAAAAAGCTGAACCCAGACGCGCCCCATGAGGTGATGCTGACACTGGATGCTGGCACCGGTCAGAACGCGATTAGTCAGGCAAAACTCTTTACCCAGGCGGTAGGGTTAACCGGCATTACTCTCACCAAGTTAGATGGTACGGCCAAAGGTGGTGTTATCTTTGCCGTGGCAGACAAGTTTGGCATTCCTATCCGTTATATCGGCGTCGGTGAAGGCATTGATGATTTGCGCGGTTTTAATGGCGATGAATTTATCGAAGCGCTGTTCAGCGAGGGCGAAAAAAGCTAGTGTAAGTTGCTGAGCATGCGAATAATAATAATTTAAGTAGTCAGGATCCTCGATGATCAAATTTGAGCAGGTAAGTAAAACCTACCCCGGCGGACAACGGGCGTTGTCCAAAGTGGATTTTCATATCGCGCCAGGCGAAATGGCCTTCTTAACGGGCCATTCCGGTGCCGGTAAGAGCACGCTGCTTAAATTAATCAGTATCATGGAACGCCCGACTGTTGGCAGGGTATTGATCAACGGTCATGATCTGAATGTTATTCAACGCCGCCAGATCGCCTACATACGTCGCGACATCGGTATGATTTTTCAGAGTCACCAACTGCTGATGGACAAGAGTGTGTTTGACAATGTGGCCTTGCCGCTGGTGATTGAAGGTTACAGCCATAAAGAAATTGCCAAGCGCGTGGACGCGGCATTAGAAATGGTTGATTTGCGCAATAAAGCGCGCAATTTACCCATAACGCTGTCGGGCGGCGAACAACAGCGGGTGGGGATTGCGCGCGCGGTCGTTAACAAGCCGCCGCTGCTGCTCGCTGATGAACCAACCGGCAACCTCGATCCTAAGCTATCAATGGAAATTATTCGCTTATTTGAAGATTTTAATCAGGCTGGGGTGTCGGTGTTAATCGCCACTCACGACTTAGGCTTGATTGCCCGCATGCGTTACCGCACCCTCACTCTCAAAAACGGTAAAATGATTACCGATGGCCTGACTGACCTGGAGGATGAAGAGTGAGTATATTATTTAAGGGGCGCAGCCAGGGCGCCAGTTCGCGCAAAGTTAATGTCGGCCAGCGCTTTATCATGTTCTTTGTTAATCATGTGCGTCAGGCTCTGGGCAGTTTAGGCGACCTGTGGCGCCAACCTGTAGCCTCGCTGATGACCATCGGTGTGCTGGGGTTGAGTATTACACTGCCAAGCACTTTGTATATATTGGTTAAGAACACCGAAAAGATCAGCGCTGGGTGGGAACAGGCGGCCGAAATATCGCTGTTTTTGAAAGCCCAAACCAGTGCAACCGATGCTCAACAACTCATTACCCGACTACAGACGTGGCCAGAGATCGACAAAGTCATCTATGTGCCCGCCGATGACGCACTACAGGAATTTCAGCAGTTATCCGGCTTGGGAGATGCGGTGAAGTATCTCGAATCAAACCCTCTGCCAGATGTGGTTTTAGTGACGCCGGGCGAAAAACACACGGCGCCCACAGCAGCGAAATTATTGCTGGAAAAGCTCCAGCAGCAGCGAGAAGTTGATCTTGGCAAGCTCGATATAGAATGGTTGGAACGACTGTATGGCTTTTTACAAATTGCCACCGAAATGGTCACGATCATCGGGATATTGCTATTTGTGGCAGTGATTCTTATTGTAGGTAATACCATCAGGCTGAATATCCTTAATAAGCGCGATGAAATACTGGTGATGAAACTGGTAGGTGCCACAGACAGCTTTATTCATCGTCCGTTTTTGTATACTGGCTTCTGGTATGGGCTGCTGGGCGGTGTTATCGCATGGATGGCTGTGATCCTTATATTGTGGTGGATGGATAGCAGTATCCAGGCTTTTGCGAGCCTTTATGACAAGTCTTTCCATATTACCGGGCTGACGGGCAATGCCTTACTGACCATGCTGTTTTTGTCGGTCATGCTGGGGTTAGTTGGCTCACTGATTTCCGTGCAGCGCCATGTGCGTCAGATAGAACCCCGTTAAACGCAGTACCATCTTATCCACCTACTTAAAAGCAATTGTGTGCTATATGCGACACATGCTTTCCTTATTTATCATACATATCATGCAAAATTGGGCGGGTAGCGCGCGAATTATGCCGCTGCGGCCGGCCCTAAGAGTGCGTAATCGTCGCTAAAATGCCGTTATTGTTAATTTATTGTTTTTTGTGTTGTCATTTTTTAACAATTGATCAACACTATAATAGTAATATAATACAATAGGATTAAACGGGATGAGATTACCTTTACTTGGAAGGGTTCTTTGCGTATTAGCGCTGGGCTTTTGTGGTGATTACGCTAACGCAATTGACAACGGTGTTTACACTATAACCTCTAAACACAGCGGCAAGCTGGTGGAAGTTGGCTCGGCCAGCCTTGATGATGGCGCGAACGTCATTCAGTGGTCTGCCAACGGCAATAACACCCAGCGGTGGCTGATAGCCGAACAGTCAGATGGCTATTACAGCGTCATTAACCTCAATTCAGGTAAAGCGTTAGAGGTTTATGACTGGCAAACTGCCAATGGTGCCAACGTCGCGCAGTTTGAAGATCAGGGCCTTGCCAGTCAGCGCTGGCAAATTAACGAACTCGGTGATGGTTCGGTCAGTTTTATCAATAAACACACAGGTAAAGCGTTAGATCTGTATGGGTTTGACACCTCAGATGGCGCTAATATCTCTCAGTGGGAATATTGGGGAGGCGATGCACAGCGCTGGGAATTAACCAAGCTGGCAAACGTGGAAAACGCCCCTTTTGATCCCTCTACTACCAATGGCGCTGCCAACCACTGGCCACTGACCGGTAGCCTGGTCACACACGATCCAACCCTGGCATATGAAGATGGTATGTGGTGGATTTTCCAGACTGGTCCAGGCATTGCCGGTAAGTGGTCTGACGATGGCGTTACCTGGAACGACGGCCAGGCTGTATTTCCTAATGGCTTATCCTGGTGGGACAATTACGTACCTGATCACGATGGTATAGACGTCTGGGCGCCAGACCTAAAGCAATATAACGGTCGTACATGGTTGTATTATTCTATTTCTACCTTTGGTTCCAGGGTTTCAGCAATTGGTTTAGCCTCAGCGCCCAGTATTCTTAGCGGTAACTGGCGGGACGATGGTTTGGTTGTTAACACCACCAATAGTAACAACTATAACGCCATTGATCCTGAGCTGGTGGTGGCTGAAGACGGTAGTCCCTGGATGGCATTCGGGTCTTGGAATTCAGGTATCAAGGTGACACGCATTAACCCTGTTACCATGAAACCTTTTGGCTCTTTATATAGCATTGCCAGTCGCTCCGGCGGTATTGAAGCGCCGGCCCTGATTTACCGTCAGGGTTATTACTATCTGTTTGTGTCACTGGGCAAGTGTTGTGATGGGGTAAATAGTACCTACCGGATAGCTTATGGCCGTTCCACCGATATTCGTGGGCCGTACCTGGACAAGAACGGTCAGGATATGATGCAGGGTGGCGGCAGCATTCTTGATGCAGGCAATTCTCAGTGGGTCGGTCCGGGCGGTGAAGATATTGTGAACACCGACGTGATGGTACGCCATGCGTATGACGCCACCGACAATGGCGTACCAAAATTGCTTATCAGTACGCTTAACTGGGATAGCAACGGCTGGCCGCGTTACTGAACGCTCAACACCGCATACATTAAATGTATGCGGTTATCGTTTCCAACCAATAAGTGGTGTTGTGAAGTCATTCACAATGCCGCTTATTTTTAACGCATCCCCTGAACATTTATCAATCCTTGCCATACCCAATAATACAAGTAAGATCTTAGCTTTCGCAGGGAGACCTTCCGCACACCGTGAACTTCTTGGCACATTTGTTTTTAGCTCAACCGACAGCAGACTCCTACTTTGGGAACTTGCTTGGCGACTTTCGTCGCGGTGTGGATGTTAGTACCTACCCGCAAGCAGTACAAAGCGGGGTGGCCAACCATGTTCATGTCGATAGGTTTACCGATAATCATCCGTTCGTTAAAACGGCAAAAAAACGGGTATCAGCCCGACGTCGTCGCTATGCCGGGATTATGTTGGATATCCTGTTTGATCATTTTCTGATTAAACACTGGCAGCACTATTCTCAGCAATCATTGAACAACTTTTGTTGTGACGCTTACCACCGCCTCGACAGCCGTCTGCACGTGATGCCTCAGCGAATGCAGGCCGTAGTAAACAGTATGCTTAAATATCGCTGGTTAACTACTTATAACCACCTGAATGGGGTCGATAAAGCTCTTGACCGCACCGCCGAACGCATTCGTTTCAGGCACAGTTTTCATGGCAGTATCGAGGAGGTGCATGCCCATTACGCGGAGTTTGAAGAGGTGTTTATGGCGTTCTTCCCAGAACTTATCGAATCGGTTCGCACTCACAATATTGAGTCGGAATAAGGCTACGCACTGCCTGTTCAGGCAGTATGCTAAATAACATTTACGCCACCCGGGGTAGGTTAACCGGCGCTAATCGGTGATGATTTTTCTGGGAAAATAAGAAGACACGGTTTGCCGCACGCCGTTGCCCCAGACAATAGCCTGATTGTACAGGCTATGCAGGTGTTTTTGGTCGATGTTGAGTTCTTTGGCCTCGCGAATAACATTCATCCATAAGGCGCCTTCAAACGCCCTGACCAATTTGAGATAATGGTTAAATTCTGATGACTGAGACAGCAGCGCGTCATTAATTTCATCTGTTAGCGGCAATTGGCGAAGTATGTCGGGCATTTCCTGATCGAGCAGCGCATCAAGTAACGAAAACAGACCGATGAGAAACCCGATCGGCGGATCGGAATGAATGCCACGCTCTTCGGCCAGCAAATCAAAAAACTTTGCTCTGACCAACGACATATGCAGCAATTCCAGCGGTTTTTCATCACCAAGCTGAGCCATTGCTAACAGCGCAATGAACTTTTTAATCTCGACCTCACCCATATAATTCAGGGCATGCTTGAGGGAAATAATCTTATATCGTTTGTTGATTGTGGGATTATTAATGAACTTTAACAGCAAAAAGGACAGCGCCGCATCACGCTCAATAATCTGGTTAATACGTTCGAGGTTAAACTGAGAACTTGCGCTTTCCCCCATCAAGTCAACCAGGTTCATTTTTGAGGCAGGCAGCTGGCGTTGAATTGTTGCTTCAGGTTTGGCAAAAAAATAGCCCTGGAACAGATCAAACCCTAAGTCGCGACACACAACAAAGTCGTCGTGATTATTGACGTTTTCTGCGACCAGTTGAATATTGGACTGCAAAAAGCGCGGTATGTTCTTCTCAATAACGCTGTAATTGGCTTTGTTGACATCGACTTTAAGAATATCAATAAGCGGAAATATAGAATGCTGTCCACTGACCATAGCCGGATCATCAATAGCGAGCTTAAAGCCAAGCTGTTTAACATGCTTGCATGCATCGATTAACGCCGATTGGTGTTCCTGATAGTCAGATAACTCAATGACCACGGAATCTGGTGTGATCGCGGGGGGCAAGCCCGTAATGATGGTGTCACTGTGAAAATTAATAAACGAGGTTTTGTTGCAGCATATGTCATCAAGACCGAGTGTGTAATGGTGCTCAATGATGTAGCGGCTCTTTTCTTCTGAATGAACAGGGTAAGCGCCTGACTTGCCATCTCTGAACAGCAATTCATAACCGAATAAATCTTTCTCACGGTCGAGGATTGGCTGACGAGCAATAAAAGCGAACATGTAATGATTACCCTTATATCATATCTTAAATAGATAGTTTTATGCTTAAAACTGTACCCGAAGGTTAAAGTTTGATCCATCTTTTGTTATGCCGCAACGCCATATTTATGCTTGCCATCTTTATCTTATGAGTGCGCCAGTCGTTATAATCAGCGCCATTAAGCAGGCTGCACTACTGCAGCATCGCCTACGCTGTCTACGTGGACTAGTATCGCGGCAGCACATTCACCTCTGCTGCGGCATTACCGGCAATATTTGCGCGTTCAACAGCCGGTAAACCTCCCTCAATCTCCTCATAATGTTACTCAACGTAATGCGGTTGTGCTCATTGCACCAGTGCTATTGAATAGACGCTAACGATTAGCGACTTCAGCTTATGTATTGCGCTTTCGCACTCATAAAAGTACGTTAAATAAACGATTACATATAAATGAAACTTTTTTGTATAAATAGGGTCTTGTATTATAGGTATAGAGACATTATATATACTGTTTGATTGAACAATCTGAAGGTCGGTGACCGCTGTATTTATACATTGTTTAATCTTTGCACATGCTTCGCACAAGAGTGTTTTTTTGCTATAATAATGTGCTTAGGATTTTTTTGAGGTGACTATGAGCGTGACTACAAGCAAAAACTTGCAATCAATGGCGCTGTCTGTACCGCACAATGGAAGTATTGAAGGGTATATTCAGGCAGTAAGTACGATTGATATGCTCACCGCCGACGAAGAACGCGAGTTAGCGTTTCGCCTGCGGGAAGATGAAGACATCGACGCTGCGCGTAAACTAGTAATGTCTCACCTTCGTTTTGTTGTACATATTGCTAAATCTTATTCAGGATACGGGTTGCCACAAGCCGACCTTATCCAAGAGGGTAACATTGGCCTGATGAAGGCGGTTAAGCGTTTCGACCCGACCGTAGGTGTTCGCTTAGTATCATTTGCCGTGCACTGGATCAAAGCTGAAATCCATGAATTTGTGCTTAAAAACTGGCGCATCGTAAAAGTGGCAACAACCAAGGCACAGCGCAAATTATTCTTTAACTTGCGCAAAGCTAAAAAACGTCTTGGCTGGTTTAGTCACGAAGAAGTGCAAACCGTGGCCAGAGAGCTGGGAGTCAGCACCAAAGAAGTGCTGCAAATGGAAGCACGTATGAGCTCTCAGGATCAGGCTTTTGATTTGAGCGCCGACGATGACGAAAATTCTAATTTCGCGCCGGTACAGTTCCTCGAAGATAAATCTGAAGACGTAGAGTCCACGGTCATTAACGATGATTGGGATAGTAACGCCACGAAGCGTTTGCATTCAGCGATTAAAACCCTGGATGACCGTAGTCAGGATATCATTGAGACACGTTGGTTAGCCGACAATAAAACCACGCTGCAGGATTTGGCTGATAAGTATCAGGTGTCTGCAGAGCGCGTTCGTCAAATTGAAAAGAACGCAATGAAAAAGCTACAGGCTGCGATGGTTGCCTAAGCGATTCCAAGCGAATGTTATTTATGAAAAGCGCCGTAAGGCGCTTTTTTTATGGCTAATTTAAGGTAAGAACAATCATCACAAGTGCTGCTTAAAGCGCTAACTCGAGGCAGTAGGTGGGAGCGAGCGCTTACTACTTATTAAGCTGTAGAGTTTATGAGGGGCTAGCCGTGCTTTGCCAGTCATGCTGGCTAACGAATAGGCGGGGTGATGGTGTTGAATGCGGGCCGTGTTAATAGTCCTAATCGGCGGGTAATCGTCTTAAAACCTGCAAACCGAGCGCTAAAACTAAAAACGCCCGACTATGTTATCGGTCGTTTCACAATGCGTTGATGGTATGCCGGGGACCCGGCATACCAGTGAGCTGCAGGCTAGTCTTTTTCAGTTGCCAGGTAGTTAATTAACTCGATGCGCTCTTCAGTGGATGCACCGCGGGTAAACTGCACTTTATACTTACCATTCACAATAAATGTCGGAACAGAACGCACTTCAGCGCGATAGTCTTCAACGATTTTGTTGTTTTTACCCAACATCGAGCGAACGCCAAAACTGGTCGCCAGTTTGTCAAACTGTTCGCCGTCAACGCCGTTGATCACAAAGATATTGCGAATGTCTTTGAGCCCGGTAATGATGGCGCGTTGGCGGTGAATATAATTAAAAATGGCACCGCTTAGCTTATCTTCTTGCTTCAGCGCTTTTGCCATCAGCATGCCGGTAGTCACCTCATCCTGCACTTCCTTGCTGGCATTAGGCATAAAGTTAACGTGGACTTTCTCGAATTTTACGCCCTGCTCAAGCCCGGCCTTAAGATCCTTAACGAATGGCTCAGTACGATAGCAGTGTGGGCACCAGTAAGAGAAAAACTCCACTACCTGTGGTGAATCACTTAATGGCTTGTTAAGTACTTCATAATGAGTACCTTCCTGCCATTTGTCAGCAGCATAAGCGTGCAGTGGAACCAACATTGCCAGTACAGCCCATAAAGCAAACTTCTTCATTCGGGTATTATCCTTCATTGCAAATCAATATAAAAACGCAGAGTACCACAGCGGTTTTTATTCGCCTAGTCGGTGGCGACCAGGCGACGTTTATCACGATTAACGCGCGACGTTAAAAGCGGTAGCTGGCCTGTGCCAGGTAACGTCGCTCGGTGCCACTGTAACCTACAATGTCTTCGTACTCCTGCGCAAGTGCGTTATCGACTCTCAAACCAAGATCCCAGTGTGTAGTTAGTGCATAACTCACGTTCATACTGACTAACCAATAGGGATCCAGATCCAGGGTCTGTGCCGATGCCGGCCACGGCGGATAAAACGTATCCTTGCGTACGCCGGTATAGTCAGCCTTAATATAAGCAGACAAACCCTGAACCGGCAGTGAATGACGGTAGATGATTGAACCGGTATGATTGGGGCGGCGCAGTTCCACGGTTTGATTGCTACCGTCGCCCTGACTTGCATCGAGGTAGGTATAATGAGCAGTGAGCTGCCAGGTGTCAGCGACCCACTCAACCGAGGCTTCAAATCCATCACGGCGTGAATCTTCGGTTGTATTAGCCACCGAGCTTAAGCCACTGTCAGCATCCCAAATGCTAACGATTTCCTGCTCAAGGCGAGTTGAATACACACTCAGCTGCGCGCTGAGCTCATCGGTAAAAGCACTGCTCAAGCCCAATTCATACTCGCGGCTTTGTTCGGGCTGCAATTCAGGGTTACCGATAAAGCTTGCCGGATAATAGCCGTACAGTTCGGTAAAACTCGGGGTTTTAACCGCCTGGCTAACGCTGGTAAATACCGATACCTGTCTGGTTAAGGAGTAGCGTGCACCGGCTCGGTAACTCCAGGCTTTGTCGAAACGCTCATTGTCATCATAACGAAGGCTGAACTGGGTGCTAAGCTGCTCAGTTCCCCAGCCAGTGAGTTCGGCAAAGACACTGGAAGTGTTATCGTCACCGCGATAATTGGGATCGCCATAGGTCGCCGGGCCGCGTTGTTCAAATTCACGCTTTAATAACTCAGCGCCAATGGCAAAATTTGCGACATCGGCATCAAAAAAATGGGTCCAGTTAAGCTGTTTACGTTCGCCAGTTGTGCCGCCCGCATCAACACCATCGGTAAGGTTGTCGTTATCGTCTTTATGATACTGCGCTTTGATCTCACTGCGATAGCCCAGTTGCGGCACGCTAAAATGCCATTGCACCGATGAAGTGAGTTGCTTGCCGTCAGTGACGTTGTCTGCATCGGCAGGCAGCCCCGTGGAGAAGTCTGTGGCGTCATAATCGTTTTGGTAGTCTACCACGCGTACACTGGCACTGAGCGAGTGTTGGCTGGCTAACTGCCAGTTGAGGCTGGCGCCAGCGGTGGTGTTGCGGTATCCATCATCTTCGGTACCGGTTCGCGATACGTTGTCGCCATCGGTTTTGAAACGATTGGCATAAAATGACGCACTCAGGTTATCGACATTATGGCTGGCTGATACGGCGCCGCGATAGGTGCCGCCATTGCCTGCCGCAGCGCTTAACGAGGCTGAATCTGATGGCTGTGTGTGGCCTTTGGTTGTGATACTCACAACACCGGCTACCGCGCCGCTGCCCCATAGCGCACTTTGCGCGCCACGCAGGAGCTCAACTTTGGCAATGTTGGCTGCCGTAAGGTGGGCAAAATCGACCAGGCCACCCTGGCTTAGGTCGTTAACAATCACACCATCAATGAGTACTAACAGGTGGTTAGTTTCGCTGCCGCGTAAGCGCAGCTCAGCCAACGCGCCCGGGCTGCCGGACTGGCTGATACTGATGCCAGGCATTCCACGCAGCAGATCGGTAAGTTGGGTGGCCCCGGAAGCCTGAATATCGGCTTCGTTGAGAACGGTTACGGAAGCGGCTAAATCACTTAAGTTTACCGGTAAACGAGAGCCGGTAACGGTAATGGTTTCTACTGCAGAGTCCTGGGCACAGGCAAAGTTTGCTGCGCATGCCAGTGCGATGGCGCAGGGAATAGTTCGAATTGTCATAAATTGTTCTCTTGTTGCACTCCCGCCGAGCGCTAAGATGAATGAAAAGCGGCGCGGTGCCGCCGTCGGGCAAAGGCCGGTCTCCGGGCTCTCAAACCTATTCAGATCGTTTCCGACCACAAATATTTATTCCCGCCTTCCCAACTAAATGGTGGCGTAGGGGAATCGCAGCTAACTGCGTGATTACCGTTGCGGGGGCAGCGTGAGACTTTCACTCACTTCCCGATTATCCTAACGTGAAAGTGTTAGGCACCTTTGCGGGCGTGATTATATCGGCATGCACCGTAAACCGATAGATTTAAAAGTGAAAAGATATGGCTAAGTTGCAAAGAACCGCTGTTTTTAGCTGCAGGCTGACAGGCGTAAGCCTTTAGCGTTAATAGTAGGGGCCAAGGGTGAGTGGCGGTTCCTGTAAGGCGGAAAATTGCTCTTTGAGGGCAAGGATCTGTTGTTCCCAGTAGCGCTGCTCGGCGAACCACGGAAAGGCACGTGGAAAGGCCGGATCCTGCCAACGGTCAGACAACCACGCCATATAGTGTACCATTCGCATGGCACGCAGGGGCTCAATTAAGGCCAGCTCACGGCTGTCAAATTCGCAGAACTCTTCGTAAGCTTCAATGAGCGTTTCCAACTGCAGCTGTTGTTGCGGTCTGTCGCCATTGAGCATCATCCATAAATCCTGTACCGCAGGCCCCATACGACTGTCATCCAAATCGACAAAAGTCGGTCCGTCACGCCATAAAATATTACCGGCATGACAATCGCCATGCAGGCGAATCAGTCCAAACGGTTTGTATTGATTCGTCGCCAGGGTAATGACCTGATCAAGAATGGTAAAAAACGCGGTGTGCAGATTCTCTGGCACCAGTGTGCTTTGCGCCAGAGTCTGGCGCGGACGCGTTAAATAGCTTTCAATGGTAATGGTAGGGCGATGGGCAAAAGGGGTACTGCTGGCTACTTTGTGCATCCGGCCAATAAAGCGGCCCATCCATTCAAGATGATCCAGGTTATCCAGTTCAAACTGACGGCCACCTACCGAGTCGAACAGGGCAAACCGGTATTGATGCGCGGCATGCAGGGTTTCACCGTCATGGGCTAATGGCGCCACCACCGGAATTTCAGCATCAGCCAGGGCCTGGCTAAAGGCATGCTCTTCGAGGATTTGCTCGTTAGACCAACGGCCCGGCCGATAGAACTTTACGACATAGCGCTTTTGTTCATCACTTAAAAACTGATACACACGGTTTTCGTAACTGTTGAGTGCCAACAGGCCGGACTGCGGATAAATGCCGCACTGTTCAAGTGCGTCAAGAATCGTATCGGGTGACAGTTCGGCAAAAGTAAAGTCACTCTCTTTCATGGTTTCTCTATCGGTAAAGGAATTTGGAAGGCTCACTGACCTCAACGATACTGCCATCAGCTTCCGTTGTTGACACATGAAAGTAAATTTCAGTGACCCGCTCTGATAAATTTTGCGGGTCGGTTGCCACTGATATGGGCAAACTATACAGTTCGCCGCCTGCAACAGTCACAACTTGTTCACCAATGTACTCGTATTCGGGGAAACCTTCTACCTTAATCGTGTAGGTATGCGTGGATTGTGATTTGTTTAGCACTTTTAAGGTGTATACATTTTCAATATCGCCGTTGTTATTTTCACGGTACAAGGAGTTGCGATCGCGGATGATATCAACCTCAAGCGGTACGCGGGTGACAATATCTGCCAACAGTAAACCAGTCATTACCAGCAACACCACAAAGTACCCAATCAGCTTGGGGCGCAGGATTCGTGTGGTGCCGCCAGCCAGTTCATGTTCGGATGTGAAGCTGATGAGCCCTTTAGGGTAATTCATTTTCTCCATGACGCCATTACAGGCATCTACGCAGGCACCGCAGTTGATACACTCGTACTGCAGTCCGTTGCGAATATCAATACCGGTGGGGCACACCTGCACACACAGGTTGCAGTCTATGCAGTCTCCCAGGCCTTTGTCGGCCAGCTCGCCGTGATCCAGTTTACGGGAGCGGGGGCCGCGCTGTTCACCACGGTTTGGATCGTAGGACACAGTAAAGGTATCTTTGTCGAACATTGCAGATTGAAAGCGCGCATAAGGGCAAATGTGCGTACACATAATTTCACGCATCCAGCCGGCATTTGCATAGGTGCAAACGGTAAAAAATATCACCGAAAATCCAGCCCAAAAGCCCACGTCGAATGTAAAGAAGTTAATAAATAGCGAGCCAACAGGCGTGAAGTAGCCAACAAAGGTCAGTGAGGTTAACAGTGCAACAGCTATCCAGGCCGAATGTTTCGCTGTTTTACGTAAAAACTTGTCTACGTCCATTGGACGCTCGTCAAGCTTAATACGCTTATTACGATTACCTTCACATTTTTCTTCAAACCAGGTGTAAATGTATGTCCAGGTAGTTTGGGGACACATAAAACCACACCATACCCGGCCAGCAAAAGTGGTAACAAAAAACAGCGCAAAGGCTGATACAATAAAGATATATGCTAACAATGTCAGATCCTGCGGCCACAATGTTAGCGAGAAAATGGTAAAACGCTGATCAACGATGTTAAGCAGTACAGCCTGGTGACCGTCGTACTGAATCCACGGTACTGCTGCAAATAATGCAATAAAGAAGAAACCAAAAAAACGCCGGAAACTTTCCAGCGGGCCTTTAACTGCGCGAACGTATATCCGGCTGCGCGAGTTGTATCGCTTAGACTCATCAACCTTTTTTGGCTTGTGAACTTTTACCGGACTCACGTTCTTCACCGGAATTTGATCGTTCATTAGACTACCTTTATTTGAACAGAAGAAGATTACGGTAGTAGTTTACCAAAGGGTATATTAATTTTAATTAATATAGATCAAACACAACCACTAACGTCGCTCAGAATTCACTGCGGCGCATAGTCTATAACATTTCATACCGTTGCACACATAGTGCCACCTGATGAGTTTTAGGTTTATACTTATCTGGCAAGAGACGCGCTCGTGAGACTGACTGTCGCGGGACTATAACGCTTTTATAACTAAGTATAAAAGACATGATTTTTTTACATGTCGTTGTTGAGTAAACTCATCCTATTAGTTTAGGAGTATCGTCAGGTATGTTTCGTTCAGTTGTACTGATCATTGAAATCTCAATTTTAGTGGTGGTGTTGCAGTTACCCTTCGTCCAGTCTTTGTTCGCGGATGTTCAGGTCAGTCTGAGTGACTGGATGACCGAAATCGCGATGCGCGAAGAGCGAGCGCAACTTGCTGATATCAAAAAAGGGATTGCGGCACAGTATTCAGCTATGCGGCCTTATCAACAGGAATACGTTGATTCAGTACTGTCGACACGAGCGCAAACCATGTATTTTTATCATGCGTACTGTATCAACAATGACATTAACCCTTATGTCTATGGCGCGACACTGGCATCAATGTGCACCGAAATTGATAGCTCCGCCATTTTAGGCTCCGGTCAGAAGGACGCTTAGCATGACAATCGACAGGCCCGTCCTCTTTTCCCGTTCAGAATCTGTTCAGTGAGCGGGTACTATTTTTGGATTAAACTTTTTAGCGTTATTGTGTTCTAACTACCCAATAACGGCGGAATTGCGTTAATGTGTTAGTCACTGATCGGAATGTCGCTATCTGTAACAGATTCAATTTCAACGTATCTGCTAGGAGTCAACAATGCAAAAATTGGCCACAAAATGGTTTGTAATCCCGGCATTAGCATGTTTATCGGGCTGGGTTTATGCCGAAGATAATTCATCGAAAGAACAACCGCTGGTAGAGATTACCTGGCAGGAGCCTGAGTCTTATACCGATGTAAAGCCAGGCAATGAATCCCGCAAACGCTTCAGAGAGCGTGTGTTCAAAGAACTGGATGAGTATTTCAATAAACTTGCTGAACAACTACCGGAAGGGCAGACGTTAAATGTAACGGTCACGAATTTGGATTTGGCCGGTCAGGTTTGGCCAACATTTGGCATGGGGGCCCGCGACATTCGCATTATTGAGTCGATGTTTATCCCGCGTATGGCTTTTAGTTATGAATTGAAAGAGGGCGGACAGGTGATGAAATCGGCTGAGGTCAGCATTAAAGATATGTCGTTTATGAACAGCACTGCGCGGTTTCGCACCAATGAGCCATTTGCTTATGAGAAATTCATGATTAAACGCTGGTTTAACCAGGAGTTCGATAGTGCTCTGGCGAGCTCGTAATGAGACTACACCGCAACTAATCTTGCTACTATAAAACCCGGCCACCGTGCCGGGTTTTTACTTTAGTCCCTGCCTGTAACACCGATATGTCCGCCTTTAAACCATAACTGATGATGACAGCATGCTTAGGGTGCTATTTCGTCGGTAAAAATGCCTTAAGCCCGCAGTAAATTGAGCAAAATAACATAGCTCAGAATCATTCGATGTGAGACGGAGCGAGAACAAATGCGTCGCGTACCGGAATAAAGGTGTCGGGCTCATGCAGTTGCGCTTGGTTTAGCTCAAAAGGGCTGACCCTTTCTATGCGGGTAATTTTGCTGCTTGCCCAATGAGGCGCTTCGAACCTGGCGGGCAAATCGGCCAGGGACACCTCACTGCGGCAATGGAACACGGGGTTGCCTGAGTCGGTATGGGTTAATAACCGGCCAACTTCTACATTCAGACCGGTTTTCTCCCACACTGCCCGGTGTGCGCCGCAGCGCGGCGACTCCTGTAGGGTAACGGCGCCGGATGGCAAGGCTAGCAACGCCGATGATCGGTGCCTGACCATTAAAACAGTGTCGTGAGTACGAATTAAACATGCCGCCTCACTGACCATGGACGACCCTGAATAGGGCGTAGCATCATGCGCCACTCTGCACATTGGCGTAGCTGGACGCTCGGGCTGGCAGCCTAAAAGCGTTAAAACCCATAAAATAGCTGTTAAACGCGCCCCCGGCTTTGCGTTATCAGGTAGAATTAAACCTCTAAAAAACATTCACTATCAGGTTCCGACGTCTGCTTGTTTTAACCAAAACGTAGCGTCACTATAGCAGGATTCATTATGGCATTGGGTAAAAAGCTGTCACCGTTGTTGTTTGGTTTGGTATTGCTGATTGGATTGCTGGCATATCTCAATTGGCCACAACAAGTCAGCGAGCAAAAAAGTGCTCAAAAACAAACGCCGGTGACGGTATTTGCGGTGGAAAAAAGACTGTTCCCGGTGACAATTGATGCGCTGGGCACTGCTAAAGCCAACGAGTCGGTAACATTGACTGCGCAGGTTACCGACACCGTTACCCGGGTCTTGTTTGAAGACGGTGATAAAGTCGACGCAGGGCAGCTGTTAGTGCAGTTAAACGATGTCGAAGAAGTGGCCAGAGTGGCGCAGTTGCAGGTAAGCCTGGAAGAAGCTAAACGCCAGCTAAAACGTATTAAAAACCTGGCCCGCACCAGTGCCGCGTCTGAGCAGTTGCTTGATGAGCAGCAAGCCCTGGTAAAGTCATTGGATGCACAAATTTCGGTGGCCAATGCACAACTTGCCGATTTGCAAATAAAAGCGCCATTTAGCGGTAGCCTCGGTATACGCCAGGTAAGTGTGGGCTCACTTCTTCGGCCCGCCGATGTGATTACAACGCTGGATGATCTCAGTGTTATCAAAGTTGATTTTAATGTGGCGGAGAATCACCTCGCCAGCATGGCGGTAGGGCAAAAAGTCACCGCGAAATCGGTAGCGTATCCGGGGCGTGAGTTCAGTGGCGAAATTGTCGCTATTGATTCGCGGGTCGACCCGGTTACCCGCTCGATTCTATCCCGTGCGGTTATCAACAACCCTCAGGCTGAGCTTCGCCCCGGCATGCTCATGCAGGTTACCATTGAAAAACAAGTGCTCGACACCCTGGTAGTGCCGGAAGAGGCGCTGGTACCCAATGCCGACAAGCAGTTTGTTTATGTGGTTGCTGAAAACAACGTAGTGCGTGAGCGTGAAGTGATAATTGGCGAACGTCGCCCGGGCTGGGTGCAGGTTGTTGAAGGACTGAACATTGGTGAGCGCATTATTATTGAGGGCACCTTGCGCGTGCGCGATGGCTCTCAGGTTAAAGTACTCAATAGCGATACATTGGAGAGCTAAATATGTGGTTATCTGATGTATCGGTAAAGCGGCCGGTTTTTGCTTCGGTAACAAACTTACTGCTTATTATCTTTGGCATAGTGTCGTTTTCGATGTTGTCGTTGCGGGAATATCCGGATATCGACCCACCTATCGTGAGTATTAATACCAATTACCCGGGGGCGTCAGCTAACATCGTTGAAACCCGCATCACCCAATTGTTGGAAGATCGCATTAGCGGTATCGAGGGCATCAAAAATATTACCTCTACCAGCCGCAATGGCCGTTCTGATATCACCATAGAGTTTGAACTCGCACGCGATATTGACGCCGCGTCGAACGACGTACGCGAACGGGTGAGCCGGGCGCTGAATAACTTGCCTGATCAGGCCGATCCGCCGGAAGTGTCCAAATCGAACTCTGATGAACAACCCATCATGTGGTTTAACCTTCGCAGTACCAACTTAAATACCATGGAGCTTACCGATTACGCTGAGCGTTATTTGGTTGACCGCCTGTCGATAGTAAACGGCGTCGCCAGGGTGCGCATTGGCGGCGGTCGGACTTATGCCATGAAAGTATGGCTCGACCGCACAGCCATGGCCGCACGGGATGTGACGGTGGCTGATGTCGAAGCTGTCATTCGCTCTGAAAACGTGGAGTTACCTGCCGGTCAGGTTGAGTCGTTAAATCGTGATTTTGAGGTGCGGGTAGCACGTAGCTTTTTAACCCCTGATGATTTTGCGGCGCTGACAGTGGCAGTTGGCGCTGAAGGTTACCTGGTCAGACTGGGCGATATTGCCAAGGTAGAACTCACCGCCGTAGAGGATGAAACCGAATTCCGTGGTGACGGGGTTAATATGATTGGCCTTGGTATCATCAAGCAATCGAAGGGCAATACCCTGGAAGTGGCCCGTGCCGCCCGGGCGCAAATCGAGCGCATCAAGCAAACGTTGCCCGACAACATTTTTATTGTCTCAAGCTACGACTCGTCGGTATTTATTGAGCAGTCGATCTCTGAGGTCTACAACACGCTCGGTATTGCCATGTTGCTGGTGGTGATTGTAATTTATTTGTTCCTGGGTAACTTAAGTGCAACGCTCATCCCGGCGATCACGGTACCGGTATCGTTGATAGCGGCGTTTATAGTGATGCTGGCGCTAGGCTTTTCAATCAACCTGCTCACGCTGCTGGCCATGGTGCTTGCCATTGGCCTGGTGGTTGATGATGCGATTGTGGTGCTGGAGAACATTCACCGCCGCATTGAAATGGGTGAGCCGGCCATACTGGCCGCGTACCGTGGTACCCGTGAAGTTGGGTTTGCCGTTATCGCGACGACAATGGTATTGATATCCGTGTTTGTGCCGTTGGTATTTTTAGATGGCAATGTGGGCCGCCTGTTTACCGAATTTGCCCTGGCCATTGCGGCTGCCGTGGCGTTTTCCAGCGTCACAGCACTCACCCTGTCTCCTATGCTGGGCTCGCTTTTGCTGCGTAAAAGCGAACGAAGCGGATTTGGTAGCTGGCTGGATAAACGTTTCCAAAAACTAGAGAGTGGCTACTACAATACTCTGGGTAAAACCATTCACCAGCCAATTATGATGGTGTTATTGCTAATACTGGCAGTGGGCGCAATCTATCAGCTCCACGAGCGTATTCCGGCCGAATTTACCCCTAAAGAAGACCGTAGTAATTTCTTTATTACCATGCAGTCGCAAGAAGGCGCCAGCTTTGAGAGCAACGCCAGAAATTTGCGTAAAATTGAAGATATTGTTATGGAATACCGCGAAGCCGGCGAACTTGACCGCGTGTTGGTGCGCGCACCAGGGTGGGGCGGTCGCGCAGGTATCGTGGTGGTAGGCGTTGTACCCTGGGATGAGCGCGACCGCAGCAGCTTTGAAATTATGGACGAAATCAGTGGGCGCTTGAGTGTGATCCCCGATGTGACCGCCTTTGCCATTATGCGCTCAGGTATTGGCGGCGGCGGTTTTAACCGGCCTGTACAGTTTGTATTGCAGGGCGACACCTACGAAAACCTTGCCGAATGGCGCGATATCCTCATAGAAAAAGCCTCTGAAAACCCCAATCTCATTCGTATTGACTCGGATTATAAGTCGACCTCACCGCAGGTACTGATTGAAATTGATCGCGATCGCGCCGCTGATTTAGGGGTGTCGATTAGCGATGTGGGCAGAACGCTTGAAACCATGCTGGGCCAGCGACGAGTATCAACCTTCCTAGACCGCGGCGAAGAGTATGACGTGATTTTGGAAGGCGTTGAGGCTGAATTCAGAAGCCCGGATAGCATAGAAAATCTTTATGTACGTTCCGGTTATACCGGCAAACTGATCCCGCTCGACAATTTACTGAGCTTTAAAGAACAGGCCACCTCAGCGCAGCTTAATCGCTACAACCGTATGCGCTCGGTGACCATTTCAGCTAACTTAGCCAATGATTATTCCCTCGGCGAAGCGCTGGCGTATCTGGAGAATATCGTGGCCACTGAATTACCCGATTCGGTTTCGATAGACTATAAAGGTGAGTCACAGCTGTATCAGGAATCAGGTAATTCCTTTGTGTTTGTCTTCTTGCTAGCGTTGTCGATTACCTATCTTATTCTGGCTGCCCAGTTTGAAAGCTGGGTGCATCCGCTGGTTATCATGATGACGGTGCCGCTGGCCTTACTGGGCGCGTTTATAGGCATGTATTTTGCCGGTATGTCACTCAATATTTATAGCCAGATTGGGCTGGTCATGTTGATTGGCCTGGCGGCCAAAAACGGTATTCTGATTGTAGAGTTTGCTAACCAGCTCAGAGACGCGGGCACAGAGTTCGAAGAAGCGCTGCGCAAGGCATCGGCGATGCGTTTACGCCCTATAGTCATGACTGGTTTTACCACCGTATTTAGCAGTATTCCACTGGTGATAGCCTCAGGCGCGGGCGCAGAAAGCCGCGCAGCAATAGGCATGGTGATATTCTCAGGGGTGCTGGTATCGGCATTTTTAACGCTGTATATCGTACCTACCGCCTATTACTGGATGGCCCGCAATACCGGTTCACCACTTAAGCGTACCCATAAGCTGGAAGAGTTAGACAAAGCTATGCCTTACGTGAAAGGCGAATAGCGCGTTGTTTTGTTAGTTGCGTTTATTGGCGCGGGCGACAACGAACAAATATCAATAAAAGGTGATATTTGGCGTTAATTCGTTTATGCTGGCTTGAATTCAAGGATGAAGCGAATGCTGAACTCAGCATTCGGCCAGCGCTGCTGAGTGCTCGCAGGAGGCGAGGTATTGTCTTGTCCTTGATGTGTTAATTTATAATCAAGGATGCAAGAACATGTGTTATACCACCCGGTTAGCTCCCCTCTCTCTTATTGCAATGTTGTCATTAACAGGTTGTTTGGAAGTCGAAGACGACACCAATCAAGAGCTTGTTGAATCATTGCGTGAACAAAACGAAATCCTGCAAGATCAAAATGACTTACTTGCTCAACAAGACCAGTTTACTGTCAGCTTTTCTGCTGTAATAAAAGATACCTATCAGGATACCAGAGTAACCAGCTCTGACATGCGGGTTCAGGTGTTGCAAGGTGATACTGTATTAGTTGATGGTATCGAAGCAACCAACGGCAAAGTGACGATTGAGGATCTGCCGCCTAGCAGCGATCTGACGCTGCTGGTGACCTTCTCTGATGGTAGCTACAGCGATCGCGCATTTTTTATGACCACCCCTGGCGCGCCAGAAAATGATGTCTATGTAGACTTAGGTGTGCTTGAGGTTTCGGTGCCGGTGGAGATCAGTTTTAGCATAATTGACCGTGACACAGGTATGCCAGTCACCGGGTTAGAGTTTAGTGGTGATTCGTACCTTGGTGTAGCCCAGTACAGTACGGCAGATAGTTATGCCCATACCAGTACCTTTGACGAAGAAACCGGCCTCTACAGCGTTACATTGCCGAAAGATTTCGCCGTTAACTTACGTGCCAATATCGATCGTGATAACAATGGCGAAGCTGACTTTAATGGGGTCGAAGGGAGCGATGGTAATATTCAAAATAATTTCCTGATGCTCTACTCGTCGGGCTTGTCTGAACAAGCCAGTTATACGCTTTATAAAGCAACAGATTATACTCTGGAAGAAAAGCAAGTTACGCTGACTCTGCTCGATGAAGATGGCAATGTGATCAGTGGTGCGTCGTTTTATAATGACGAAAATGACATTGATGCAACCTATGATGAAGCCGCGCAAGTGTATACGCTGACAATTCCTTTTGATGGAAGCTCGAGAATTACCATGCCTGTCTTTAGTGCAGGTGATGTGAGTTATCGCTTTGGTAGAATCAACTTCAACCGTATTGAAAGTTCATCTGATGCAGTACGTCGTTTAGCTGTTAGTACCAGTGGTTATAAGTCCAATAGCTACTATGAAATTATTGATAGCGAATCAGTCTCCTTAATACTGATTGCCAGCGAAACTACTGCGCAATACGGTAACATTCAAACGGTGGCTTCGTTTTTATCGACGGAAGATTATAGCTATTCGGTGTATTACTCTGAGCCAGTAACATTATCGGCCGACAGTGTGATGTTAACCTATGAGGAGTTTGAAGTCATTCCGGGTAATGCCAGCACTGAGGATTCCACACCGGCAGGTTATACCCGCGTGCAAACCGCTGAAAAAGACGCAAATGTAAGTGTTGAGCTGGCCAAAAATAACACTCAGCTTATTTTAACACCCGATTCGGAATTACTTGGCAATACGGTATATAACTACACCATTAACGAGTTAACTTCGATAGCCAGTGGCGAGGTAGTTAACCTGAACAGTGATGATAAAGCGTTTACCACCTCAGTAAATCCTAGTGATGAGGAGTTTAGTATTAGCGATGTAATATTAGATAATGGCAACTACTATTCAAACGGTGCGTTGCTGGTTGCTGAAAATACCGCGGGTGAAGCCAATACGGCAATCGAGAGCAGAGAGCGAGTTAGTTTGCTATTGCCAACCAGCATTGAGAATCTCAATTACTTTTTGATGACCTTAGTGGGTTATACTGAGAATGGTCAGGCATATACTGATTACGCTTCATATGAAATCGTCTTCGACGGTAACGTGAGGTATAGCCGTTACATTGGGCTCGATGTCGCAGAGAATGAAAACATTGTCAGAGATTCGTATTATAACTATGTTAGGGGCACGACAATGGAGTCAGGTGAGTTTAGATACATTCTTAGTATTTCTGAGTATCTCAGCGATAATAAACCTGAAAACGCTAATACCATGACCTTTCACTATGAGTACCAGACTCAGGCCGGCGTGACCGAGTCGGGAACCATCACACTGCCAGTGTTGTAACAGAGCAAATTGGTGAGATTGTTGAATCAGTTGAGATTGTTGAAATAGTCAGAATCGCCGAATTATTGTAATAATTGAAATTGGTGAAATATTGCAAAAGCCCGCGAAAGCGGGCTTTTGTGTATTTGATGAGCTGAAATTGACCGTTAGCTCAACCAGGCAGATAAGTTAGTGGCAACAAAAAGCAAAGCCAGTGACCACACCACGAGCACCATTATCATACGCCACGTGAGGCCGCCAAAAGATGGCTGTGGTGTTGGGATATTGCTGGCCGGCACCAGTTTATTGGCCAGCAACCCACTCATTACAGTGACCACAAAGCCAATAGCATTCCACCAGAACCAAAATATCGGATTATCACTCAACCACAAAAACGTATTTACAAAGACACCCATCATTAATCCGACATTAGCAGCTTTAGCGGTAATGGATTTGCTATGAATACCCACTAAAAATGTTGCTAACACCGGCCCATAAAACACCGAGCCAATTTTGTTGATGGCCTCAATAATGGTGGGGGCAATATCACCGGCAAATAAAGACAGTGTAAGCGTAGCCAGGCCCCAGCCAATGCCCGCAAACCGGGCAAAGCGCATATATTCGGCGTCGCTCGGTTCATGCCCCTTATAACGACAAAAATCTTCGGTAGTTACCGCGGCCAGACTGTTAATGGCTGAGCTCAGAGAGGACATCGCAGCGGCCATAATGGCGACTACCAGCAAGCCAATAACGCCCGGCGGCAGGTAGTTCACAATGAATACCGGCATCATCCAGTCTGGCTGATCAGCGGGGATCTGGGCTTGTAGTTCGGGCGATTGCATGACCAAAGCACCAATGACCAGGCCTGCTGCGCAGTAGATAAGCGTAATAGGAAAGCGGCTGATAGCCACGGTATACATCACTTTCCGTAAGTCTTTAACACTATGTGCCGAGAGCGAACGCTGCGCTTCCGACTGGTCGCAACCGTAGTAAGACGCATACAAGACTACGCCACCAAATAGCATTGGCAGCAAGCCAAAGTCATTCCCCGCGAGACCATAGGTGTCGATATTGACCGCTTCGAAGCGTAGAGGATTGATCAATGCCAGGGCACTGCTTATGCCGCCGATGGCATCGAGAGCCACAACCAGGCAGGTTAACGCGCCTGCCAGAATGAGGATCATTTGTACCGCATCGCCAAACACAACGGCTTTCATACCGCCTACCGCTGAATAAATAAGTGTGATCACGCCAATCAGCACAATACTATGCCATTGTTCGAGGCCCATTGTGCCTTGCAAAATCAATGAAATAGCGTAAATCATGATTGCCGTGGCGAAGGAACGACTAAGCTGAAATACAAAGCTGATGAGCAGTCGGGTAGAACGTTCAAAACGACGCTCTAAAAAATCATAGACGCTAATTACTCCACTTTGATGCAATGTCGGTAGCAGGCGCCAGAGCATGAGCAATACAGCAATCGGCAGGGCGAGCTCGTAAGACAACCAAATTAAGCCGCCACCCTCGCGTAGGCCAACGAAGGCCGGCGCCGAAATAAAACTGATAGCAGAGAGCTGCGTCGCCATAACCGACAGCGCCAGAGCGGGCCAGGCGATTGTGCGCCCTCCGAGAAAATAATCCTTACTGTTTCGTTGATGACGAAACGCCACTCCCATGGCCAATAAACCTATCAGGTAGGCGCCAATAATGGTGTAGTCAATCCAAATCACTGTACTCTCCCTTAGCTCACTTTTTTCAGTATGCTGATTTCAATACAGAATTACCAGTTTAGCCAACGTCGCTTTATCCTGACGAGGACGCCTTTGGTCTGCTGGTACTTGCATAATACTTCGCCGACTGATTAGATAATTTTAACTTCGGAATAAACATGGTGATCACTGGTGGTAAACCTTAAAACAATAGGCCTGTTGGCGTGTCTGGTGTGTGTGACTGCATGCAGCAGCAGTGACTGGCGAACGGCTAATCGCGAGCCGGCCGGTATTGCACCTAACCCAATGCTAACCAAAGAGGCGGTAATCGAAGTATACGCAGCCGATGCATTTAGTTGGCGCGGTTGGTTTGCGGTACACACCTGGATAGCATTTAAGCCCCGGGATGCTGCCGAGTATGAGGTCTATGAAGTGGTTGGCTGGCGAGTCGATAGCGGCAATCCGGCGGTACGTCATTACCAGACACCCACGCCCGATCGCTACTGGTACGGCGCCAGGCCAGAAAAAGTATTGTCGATTACCGGCGCCAAAGCACAGCGGTTAATTCCCGAGGTGATAGCCGCGATAAACCGCTACCCGTGGGCAAATGAATACAGTGTGTTTCCTGGTCCGAATAGCAATACATTTCCAGCCTGGATAGGCTTACAAGTGCCGGAACTGGAATTAAAGATGCCATTTAATGCCATCGGAGCAGGTTATGCAGATGAATCATAGCGTGTTGGCTAAGGCAGCTTCGGCACATCAGGAGTTAACCTGTTGACCAATCAGATTCGGCTTACGCTAATTGCGTTCATGAGTTACATGGTGATGTCTGGCTTACTGACGCAGGCAGGGGTTATTTTAAATGCCATTGCCGGGCAGCTTGGTTTGCCCGCTGCCGAGGCGGTTAAGGTATTTTCGTGGTTAACCGGGGGCGCGCTGGTTGGCACGTGTATTTCGATGTATTTGTATACCCGTTTTAGTTTAGGTTTGTTGCTAAGCGCTACCTACGTGACGTTCTTATTGCTGATGGGGGGCTTGTATGCGCTTCCCGGCTATGGTTTTGGAATACTTGGCGCCGTGCTTTTTGGACTGGGAGTGTGCTGTGGATGTGGCTTGTCGGGCGGAGCCGTGATTATTTCCCGAATATATCGCGCCCAGCGCAGAGCTTCGGCGTTTATTGCCACGGATTGCTCGTTTAGTGCGGCCGGATATATTTTTCCTACGCTGGCAGGGTGGCTCCTGGTGCAAAAGCTTGACTGGCGCTTAAGTTATATTGCGGTGGCATTGTTAGCGGTACTCATTCTGGTGTTGGTTTTTACCAGTACACTGCCAGACACGCAGGGCGCTAATCCACATCAAGGCGCGCAGGATAGCGACAATGCAGCCGCACAATTTAAGCGCATTATCACGCCGCGGGTAATGTGTTTTGCGGTGGGTGTCTGTTTATATTTAATTGCCCAAACTACCTTTTTAACCTGGGCGCCCAATTATTTAATGGTGGAGTTTTCGGCCAATCAAAAAACAGCCGGGCAGATTGTAGGAAATTACTGGGGTTTTTCGATATTTGGCTTATTGCTGTCGGTTGTCCTGGTCAATATGGTTCCCACCCGCGTGATGTTGCTTACGGTGTCGTCGCTGGCGGTGTGTTTTACCTGTGCGTTTTTAATACTGGGTGACTTATCGCTGTTTCTTAGTCTTGGAATCGCCTTTGGCTTACTCACAACCTGTATTTACAAAATTGCGATTTCAGTTGGCACGCAACAAATTACTGATTCGCCGCCCATGTTGGTCACGCTGATGCTTTTCAGTGGCAGTGTTGGAAGTACATTGGCACCCGCCTTATCAGGGATGGTGGTTGCGGTGAGCGATGAATCTGGCGCTTTGATGCTGTCATTCGTGGCATTTGCTGTTATGTTGATTATGTTTACCATTGCCGTGGTTTTGGAAAAACGTAAGGAAAAACTAATAATGCCGGGCACTCCCGGCATTATTAAAAGTTAAGCTGTTTTATTTTGCTTTTAAGTGGGTGTCCAGCCATTGTTCCTGCTCCCACAACATGTGCAGGATACTTTCCTTAGCCCGGTAGCCATGTGACTCTTTGGGCAGCATAACAAGGCGTGCTGTAGCGCCCAGACCTTTTAAAGCATTGAAGTAGCGTTCACTTTGCATGGGATAGGTGCCACTGTTGTTGTCGGCTTCGCCGTGAATCAATAATAGCGGACTCTTCATTTTATCGGCATGCATAAAGGGCGACATAGTGTAATAGACTTCCGGTGCCTCCCAGTAAGAACGCTCTTCAGACTGAAACCCGAAAGGTGTCAGAGTGCGGTTATAGGCCCCGCTTCTGGCTATTCCGGCTGCAAACAAGTCTGAATGAGACAGTAAATTAGCCACCATAAAGGCGCCATAGCTGTGGCCGCCCACTGCAACACGGGCAGGGTCGATTAATCCCCGTTCGTTTACGGCATCGATGGCTGCTTTGGCATTCGCCACTAACTGTGAGCGAAAGGTATCATTGGGCTCTTCCTCGCCTTCTCCAACAATGGGAAACGCAGCATCATCGAGCACGACATAGCCCTTATTAACCCAATAAATGGGAGATCCCCAAAACGGATACGTAAATTCATTGGGATTATTGGTGTTTTGGCCAGCACTGCTTTGGTCTTTATACTCTCGCGGATACGCCCATAAAATCATAGGGTAGCGCTTACCTTCCTCATAACCTACTGGTAAATAGAGTGTACCGGAGAGCTCCAGACCATCTTCTCGCTGATAATTTATTACCTCTTTATGCACGTCCTGAATGGCTTTGAATGGATTTTCAAAGTCCGTGATTTGGGTTAGCTTGTCGGAGGTGATATCGCGAAAATAACGGTTTGGATATTCATTTTTTGCTTCGATACTGACCGTGAGACGGCCTTCGTCAGCGTTAAAATCATCCAGTTCTTCGAGTTTGTCGGTGTAAGGCGATTGGTAAATACGCTGCTTATCATGGGTGTCCAGGTTAAGGCTATCCAAAAAGGGGAATTGCCCTTCATCAGAATAGCCATCGCCGAGCAGATACACAGTGTTATTGCGCATCATTAACACGCTTTTACCAAATTCGTTGCGCTCGGTTACAAAGGAGCCGGGATCGCTGTATACATCCTGATAATTTCGGTCGTCAAGAATAACCGGCGCTTGCTGATTATTCGACGGGTTAAAGACATAGGTTTTGGTGTTGCGCGTATTCCACCAGTAATCTTCGGCAATGGCATAGTTGTTGTTTAACCAGGAAATTCTGTAAAAGCGATTAATGGTTTTGAGTAATGACTCCGGCTCGCCATCAAATGGCGCTGCCAGCTGAAACACCTCATCGCGAAATTCAACGTCGTTTGCCGGATCGCCGCCATCCAATGCTGTTGCATAAACCACGGTCGCCGGCTTATCGTTGCGCCACTGGATTGCACGAGGCCCTTTACGTGTAGCCATAAACCCTTTTGGCAGATCTTCAATTAACGGGACAGCCACGATATCGTTGACTAAATCCCCTTTACTGGAATAAACGCTGGTAACGGAAGGAAAGCGATTATATTGCACCAGGTAACTGAAAGGTTTTTGATAACGCGTGACGAGCACAAATTCACCATTGGGTGAAAAGCTGATATCGCCGAACATGGCGGGAGCAAGCCATTGCGACATTGTTCCTTTGAGAGTTACTTTTGTCAGTGTGGAACGGGTAAGCTGCTCAAAATTATATTCATCATTTTGGTTTTTAAGCAGATCCTGGTAGGTGCGATTCTGCGCTTTTTTGCCATCACTTACCGATACCGTAGGGCCGGATGGCGTAGCCGCTTTGGAATTAATAAGAGGCTGACGGTCTTTAGGTACCACTTTTACTAGTAGCGATTGATTGTCAGCAAACCAATTAATCACATCGCGCATATTGGCATTGAGCACCGGACCGGTTAGGCGCTTCGCTGCGGCTGAATTTAAGTCAATAACCCAGAGTTCAATACCTTCTGGGGTTTTATGGGTCATAGCCATTCTGTTTTGATCAGGAGACCAGGTAAAGTTAGCCAGACGAGGGTTGGCCGGTAATCCTTTAACATCTACTGTTTGATTGGTATCAATTCGACGTACTTTTATGTCATTGTAAAAAGTGGTTCGGCTACCGATATTGGCTTTTGGGTCAATGCGTAATCCACCCAGTCGCAATTCTTCTTCTGATAATTCTTCGATTGTTTTATATGCATCACGGTACAGCATCAGCGCTGTATCTTCCGCTTCATTCATCAAAAAATACGGGGCTTGCTTCACATCAACCAACTGCAATATTGCTTCTGACGGTTTTTGATATTCGGTTGCCGCGAAACTATTTACCGCACTAAAAAATAAAACCAGGAGTAACGTACCCCTAAATCTTGATCTCATCTTTGGCATTTTCTGTCCTTTGAATTATTAATATTTTTTGTAAAACGCTGACACTACCGGCCTCGTCAAATACCACAACATATTACCTTCAATGAAATAATAATTACCAGGACACCCAACGCATCCAGCTTTTAATTAATCTTTTAAATGTATCGGTATATGAACAACTTATAGCGTTTCACGAAAAGGCTTTGCAAAGGGTTATTGAATGTTATTGGGTTATAGAGATAGGTTATAGAGACACCCATTCCATAATAATCTGGTCCGGCGATCAGCTTCATCTAAGCCGTGCTTCGTTTAAGTTAGATTTGTATTTATCGACCAGGGAAACATTGAACAATGCCTAAAACTCGCAGTAGTCAAATCAGCCTTACTGATACTCCTTTCTATCATTGTATTTCAAGATGCGTTCGGCGTAGTTACTTGTGTGGCAAAGATAAATATACCGGTAAAAGTTTCGAACACAGGAAATCCTGGGTTGAGGAGAGACTGCTTAAGCTTGCTGGCGTTTTTGCCATTGATGTTTGTGCTTATGCCGTAATGAGCAATCATGTTCATGTGGTGCTTCATGTAAATACAGCGAAGGCCCGCGAATGGTCAGTAAGAAGGGTTCTGATCCAGTGGCATAAATTACACAAAGGAACGCTTCTGACTCGAAAATACCTGGCCCGGGAGAGCTTAAATGACGCTGAAATGATGAGTGTGGAGGCGACGGCGGAAATTTATCGTCAGCGGTTATTCGATATCAGTTGGTTTATGCGAAACCTCAATGAATACATAGCTCGTGCCGCCAATGCAGAAGATGAATGCACAGGACGATTTTGGGAAGGGCGGTTTAAGTCACAAGCATTGTTAGATGAAAAGGCGGTACTCACGTGTATGGTCTATGTGGATCTAAACCCCATAAGGGCGAAGGTTGCTCATGCTGTGGACGAGTCCAAACATACAAGTATTTTTCGACGGCTGAAGGCTAGGCAATCTGGATTTTCTCAGCCACCCGATTTGATGGCTTTTTATGACAATGGCGTTACATTCAATAAAGATGCGCTGCCTTTTAACCTAACGGATTATTGTCAGTTAGTGACGAATACCGCTTTAATGATCCAACAAACAAAGGCGCATGACCAAAAGGTTATTGGCTTACCCATATTGAATCTTCTGGGCCTGTCTAATGGAGGTTGGTTGTTATTGACCACTGAGATTGAGAAACGATTCTGCTATGTAGTTGGAGCAAGCAATGCGATGGCACGCTTTAAGCGTCACAAAAATTTAAAACGGATACGAGGGATATCTCAAGCAAAAAAACTATTTGAATCAGCTTAATATCAATTCTACTGAAGTCATTCTCTCAATCGATACTACTAAATTTACCATGGGTTGTAGGTGTTTAAATTAGGTGCCTGTGACTTAGTCCCCGCACAACCACTCCGTAACACTATACAGCTTGCATATTTTTTAGAAAATCCAGCCTGGTCTGAATAATACAGAGATACTTAATGTGGATGTGCTGTTAAACAAAGGATTGAGGTGGGTGTCTTGGTATTGTCTTTTTTAACATGGGTGTCTCGGTAAAAGGGGAGTTAAGATGGGTGTCCGGGGAAAGTGGGGTATTAAAAAGCCAGTCATGAGACTGGCCTTTTATAATGTTTGCTTTTATTGCGTGATGTTACTCGTCAAGGAAGCTGCGTAGTTGTTCTGAGCGGCTTGGGTGGCGAAGTTTACGCAGGGCTTTGGCTTCTATCTGACGGATCCGCTCACGGGTTACGTCAAACTGTTTGCCTACTTCTTCCAACGTATGGTCGGTGTTCATATCAATACCAAAACGCATGCGCAGCACCTTGGCTTCACGTGCTGTCAGGCCCGCCAGTACTTCCTGGGTAGCATCTTTGAGGCTACCGCCCGTGGCAGAATCGAGGGGCTGAATGATCGTGCTGTCCTCGATAAAATCACCCAGATGCGAATCTTCATCATCACCAATTGGCGTTTCCATAGAGATCGGCTCTTTGGCGATTTTCAGCACCTTGCGAATTTTATCTTCAGGCATCAGCATGCGCTCAGACAACTCTTCAGGGGTCGGCTCGCGGCCCATTTCCTGCAGCATTTGGCGAGAAATACGGTTGAGCTTGTTGATCGTTTCGATCATATGTACAGGGATACGAATTGTTCGCGCCTGGTCAGCAATCGAGCGGGTAATAGCCTGACGAATCCACCATGTGGCATAGGTCGAGAACTTATAACCGCGACGATACTCAAACTTATCAACCGCTTTCATCAGACCGATGTTACCTTCCTGAATTAAATCCAGGAATTGCAGGCCACGGTTAGTGTACTTCTTGGCGATTGAAATAACCAAACGCAGGTTCGCCTCCACCATTTCCTTTTTGGCCCGGCGTGCTTTGGCTTCACCAATGGACATGCGACGGTTGATGTCTTTGATATCCGCAATGACCAGGCCTGTTTCAAGCTCGACCTGGCAAATTTTGCCAACACTGCGTTCAATTTCTTCTTTGTAGTCTGCCAAGGCGGGCGCATAAGCTGCGTTACCGGCAAGAATTTCGTCTAACCACTTGGTAGAGGTTTCGCTGCCAGCAAAAGCTTTGATGAAATCTTTTTTAGGCATTTTTGCGTGCATCACGCAATATTTCATTACCAGGCGTTCCTGAATACGCACGCGGTCCATCATCTCGCGCATATTTCTCACCAAGCGATCGAACTGCTTAGGTACTAACCGGAATTCTTTAAAGATGTCGCTCAGCGCGTTAATTTCTTTGCGCGCGGCTGCGTGTGTACGGCCCTTATCCTCGATTACCTTGCGGGCGATCTGATATTGATCACGAAGCTCGGCAAACTTTTGACGCGCTTCTTCCGGATCTACGCCGGTATCTTCTTCTTCTTCGTCATCATCGTCATCATCGTCGTCGTCTTCGTCATCAAGTTCTTCTTGTGACAACTCAGAACCAACGTGCGTAGCGGTAGGCGCCATATCCGCTTCGTTATCAGGGTCAACAAAACCAGAAATAATATCACTCAGACGTATTTCTTCGGCTTCGTATAGATCCCACTGATCAAGCAAATAGGTGATTGCTTCGGGGTATTCTGCAACTGAACACTGGACCTGGTTGATACCGTCTTCGATCCGTTTGGCAATTTCAATCTCGCCTTCGCGGGTAAGCAGTTCAACGGTTCCCATCTCACGCATGTACATGCGAACGGGATCCGTGGTGCGGCCGATTTCACTTTCAACGGTAGCCAAGGCCTGAGCGGCAGCTTCGGCCACTTCTTCGTCAGTGGTCGTTTCCTGCATCAACAATTCATCAGAATCCGGTGCGTTTTCCGACACCTGAATCCCCATATCATTGATCATGCGGATGATATCTTCTATTTGATCGGAATCAACGATATCCTGAGGCAGATGGTCATTGACTTCAGAGAATGTCAAATACCCTTGCTCTTTACCTTTCGCAATCAGGAGTTTAATCTGAGACTGCTTGCTTTGCGCCATATACCCTACACTTTTCAAATAATAACCATTGCAACAACCCCTTTAAGCACAACTGCTGTCGGGGGCATGATCGTTCGACTTCAGTGTGATACTGCATCGATACGGGCTTGCTTTTTGTTGGTTTACGTTTAGTTACCTGCCTTTGCGACGACGGCAGCGAATTTACTAGTATAACAGAAATGCTGTTATTTTGACTACTCTGGCGGCTATTTTTAGCGCGCTAAATTTTAACCATTCGGTCAGATTAGTTGTCAGCGGCCTTGCCGTTCTTTCATCAGCAAGGTGAGCTCTTGTTTTTCGTCACTTGTCAGAGACTGAATTCTGGATTTCGATAACAATTGGTCAATACGGCTATCAAAATGCAAATCCAGTAAACGTGCAAAACAATCCCTGAATACCCTTGGTGCGTCCGCTTCGTCGATAAAATGTTCCTGAATAAGTAACCTGCCCAGATTAGATGAATAAGGGTAGTCTCTGAAGTTTTCAAGCACCTGTGCGGTATTCGCCTGTGAATTTGCGATACAAAACGTAAATACGTCCTGCAAAACCTGGAGCCCGGCGATACCTGATCCCTCCAGAAAATCCGGCTGCACAGTTTCCTCGCACTGGGTGGCCAATGACGGATGTTCTAATAACAGTCTGATCATTACGCTTATCGGCGATAAACGGGTTTTATTTATATTGTTATTGCGTTGTGAAGGGGGAGCTGTTCGGCCTCCAGCGTTAGCCGAGCGTATATCCCGGTCTAGTTTAAAGCGGTCATATTCCCCCACATGTTTGCTGAGTTCTTCACTGAGCATCGATTTTTGTTGCTCACCGATAACCTGATCAATTAACGGTTGGGCAGCCGATTTGAGGGCTATTTTGCCCTCTGGCGTGCCCACTGAATGCTGTTTCAGCAGTGTGTCAAAGAAAAAATGCGACAACGGCGCGGCATCGGCAACCAGTTGTTCAAAGGCCTCTTTACCAATTTGCCGTACCATTGTGTCCGGATCTTCACCGTCAGGTAAGAATAAGAACTTCAGCTGAATACCATCTTTTAGTACCGGCAATGCATTTTCGACCGCCCGCCAGGCAGCATCACGGCCCGCTCGGTCGCCATCGTAACAACACACAATTTCCTGTGTGCCGCGCATAAGCATGGTCATATGATCCTGGGTTGTCGCGGTGCCCAATGCAGCAGTGGCGTAGGGTATACCGAACTGACTTAGTGCCACCACGTCCATATAGCCTTCAACCACCATAATCCGCTGCAGATTGCGTTGTTGGCGGGTTTGAAAATAGCCAAACAACTCATAACCCTTATGAAAAATACGGGTTTCAGGTGAATTTAAATACTTTGGCCCATTTCCATCCATAAGACGGCCACCGAAGCCGCAAACACGGCCGCGTTTATCGCGGATAGGAAACATAATGCGGTCACGGAAGAAGTCGTACTGTTTACCGTTGTCATTTTGATTCACCAGTTTCAGGTCAATCAACTGTTTGCGAACACTGTTATCGTTGCCAAAAGTGCTTAACACGGCATCCCAGTCAGGGGGCGCATAACCAATTTCCCACTGCTTGACAATTTCACCCGACAAACCACGCTGCTTTAAATATTCAACCGCCTTATTACCCTGGCTATGGTGTTTAAACTGATGCTGGAAAAAGCGTGTAACCTTTTCCATTAACTGAAAGTCAGACTCGTTTTGCTGTTTGGTGTGGTCGCTGACAACCCGGCTACTGCCTTGCTCTCGGGGTACGTCTAAACCATGAATGCGGGCAAGTTCTTCTATGGCTTCCACAAAGTCGAGGCGGTCATATTCCATTAAAAATGAAATGGCGTTGCCGTGCTCACCGCAGCCAAAACAATGATAAAACTGTTTATCCTGACTTACCGTGAATGAAGGGGTTTTTTCGTCATGAAACGGGCAGCAGGCCGAATAGTTTTTGCCTGCTTTTTTTAGCCGCACGCGGTTATCGACAATTTCGACAATATCGGTACGGGCGAGCAGATCATCAATGAACTCTCGGGGGATCTTACCTGCCATAACTTTTATATGCTGCCAGTATTAGTCGTTGCAGTTACTTTATCAGGATATGCGGTCAGCGCAACGCATGCTATGCCTAACCTAAGTGTCAACGTGCAAAAAGGGTGGGGTTATCCCAGACGTTGTTTGATCTGGGCGCTTAATGCGCCCATATCGGCCCGGCCTTGTACCTGGGGTTTTAACACTCCCATTACTTTACCCATGTCCTGCATGCCGCTGGCACCTGTAGATGCCAGAGCATCATCAATAAGCGAAGTGAGTTCTTCGTTACTGAGAGGCTGGGGTAAAAAAGACTCAAGCACTGTTATTTCCGCGCGCTCTGTTTGCGCCAGATCGTCGCGATTGGCGTTATCGTATTGCGCTGCGGCATCCTGGCGCTGTTTAACCATTTTAGTTAATACGGCCAGAATATCGGGGTCGGTCATTGTGACCTGCTCGTCAATTTCACGTTGTCTAATTGCCGCTAACGCCATGCGCACAGTACCCAAACGAAGCTTGTCTTTAGCTCGCATTGCGTCTTTCTGTGCAGATTTCAGGTCGTCAATAAGTGCCATTAGTTACTCTAAAATTAACCAGCTTAAGCTTTGTCGGCGTAATCGTGTACGTGTTGTATTAGTACAGTTTTACGCGACGTGCATTTTCACGAGCCAGTTTTTTCAGGTGACGTTTTTTAGCAGCAGCTTTTTTGCGCTTACGTTCCCAGGTTGGCTTTTCGAAGAATTCACGACGACGAACTTCTGACAGAACACCAGCTTTCTCACAAGAACGCTTAAAACGACGCAGTGCTACGTCAAATGGCTCGTTTTCTCTAACTTTAACGATGGGCATTAAAATTTCACCTCAAAACATAACGGATTTCCGGGTTAAAAATTGGTACTTTTAAACCACCCGGGTTAAAAATGGTGCGAAATTCTAATCATTTGAGCGCCTGATGTAAAGCCCCGGTGTTAAAAAAACAGCCAAATTCCTCACTTCCTGCTCTTTTCCTATTGATGAGCCGGCATTCAGTGGTCTGATTTAGTCATTTCGGGTAAACTTTGCCGCGAACAAAACCACAGGATAAACAAAGCATATGCGAGTGTTAGGTATTGAGACTTCCTGCGATGAAACAGGCATCGCCGTATACGACGATCAGCAAGGATTATTGTCGCATACTCTCTATAGTCAGGTAAAATTACATGCTGATTATGGCGGCGTCGTGCCGGAGCTTGCATCACGCGATCATGTGCGCAAAATTATACCGCTCATTCAAAAAGCTCTGGATGATGCCGATTCCTCTCAAGCGGATATCGACGGGATAGCCTACACACGCGGACCCGGTTTGGTGGGAGCACTGCTGGTGGGCGCGTCGGTTGGACGCTCTATTGCGTATGCCTGGAATATTCCGACCATTGGCGTTCATCATATGGAAGGCCATTTACTGGCCCCCATGCTTGAAGCCTCAGCCCCTGAGTTCCCGTTTGTAGCGCTGTTGGTTTCAGGCGGTCACTCCATGTTAGTGAGGGTCGATGGTATCGGCAGCTATGAGCTTTTGGGGGAGTCCATTGATGATGCCGCCGGTGAGGCCTTTGATAAAACGGCAAAATTGCTGGGACTCGATTACCCCGGCGGTCCGTTATTGGCTAAGCTCGCTGAGCAGGGCGAGCCTGGTCACTATAAATTTCCTCGCCCCATGACCGACCGTCCCGGTCTTGATTTTAGTTTCAGCGGGCTTAAAACCTTTGCCGCAAATACCATTCGCGATGCCGATAATAATGCACAAACCAAAGCCAATATTGCTTATGCGTTTCAGGAAGCTGTTATCGATACATTAATTATTAAGTGTCGACGCGCGCTGCAGCAAACCGGATTAAAGCGTCTGGTTATTGCCGGTGGTGTGAGTGCCAATACAGCATTACGCAGCGCCATGACCAAACTGATGAACGATGTACGCGGAGAAGTGTTTTATCCGGGCCTGAGCTTTTGTACCGATAACGGTGCCATGATTGCTTATGCGGGTTTACAACGATTAAAAGCCGGTCAAACCACTGCGCTGTCTGAGTCTGTGGTACCGCGCTGGCCGCTTGATTCTCTAACACCGCTGTCATAGAGTTAGGTGGTACTTTGGCGCTCTATAATAATAGTGGGAAATAATGAAAAAAGGAATTCTAGGCAGCGTCGGCATACTGCTGTGTTTATACAGCAGTATGTGCACAGCACAGCGACCAACCCAACATATCGTACTGGTGTCTCTTGATGGTTTTCGGCACGATTATATCGAAAAGCACCAGGCCCGACAGATAGGCGCGATTGCCGCGGCCGGCGTCAGGGCAGAGAGTATGCAGCCTGTTTATCCGGCGAATACCTTTCCTAACCATATTTCACTGCTGACCGGCTTATTGCCAATTCACCACGGTATCGTTAACAACCGCTTTTATGATAAGACCCGTGACGATTACTATGGCATGGGCAAAGGTGGTAAAGACAGTTCGTGGATAACGGCGATGCCGTTTTGGAACCTGGTTAAAACCCATGGCTATCCCGCTGCCACTTATTTTTGGCCCGAGTCAGATGCATTAATCGGCGGGCAGTTGCCAAACTATTATTTTCATTACTCTAAATATGCCGATTATCAGCAGCGTGTCGATCAGATTATCGAGTGGTTAGGGTATCCTGAAGCCACCCGGCCGGTATTTATCGCCAGCTATTTTTCATTAGTCGATACAGCCGGACACGATTACGGTCCCGACGCTAAAGAAACCCGCGCTGCGGTTCAAAAGATGGATGTCCTGATAGGTCAGCTGTTTGAGCGACTTCAGGCATTGCCCATTGAGGTGAATCTGGTGTTGGTCTCCGACCATGGTATGGCCAGCGTGGATAAACAACAGGTTATATTGCAGGACGAGCTCAATATCAGCGATGACTTTTTGGTGCTCAATGAGGGCGAACAGATATTGCTTTATGCCAAAGACGGCGTCGAAGAGCAGGCGATAACGGCGCAATACGAAGCGTTGAGAGCACTCAAGCTGCCCGGTGTGCGCGTGTTCGATGAAGCGCAACGCAAGCATTATCATATGCCCCGGAATCAGCGTTCTGGCGATATTATTATTACTATTGATGCCCCGGCCAGGTTCGCCAAAGACAAAAACAGCCGGATTGGCCCCGGGGGCCACGGTTATTTGCCGGAGCATCCGGATATGGGCGCCATCTTTGTTGCCAATGGGCCGTCATTTAAAAACGCTGAGCGCCTGCCTCGATTCAGTAACCTCGAAGTTTATCCCGCACTGGCAAAGATATTGGGTCTTGAGTTGCTCACGCCTATAGATGGTGAACTGGATGTGCTGAATCAGGCCCTGGTGACAACAGACTAATATGCCCCGGAGTAAGCCGCGTATCGTGTTTGCCCGCCTGAACAGTGAGTACGTTATGTTTATAAGCGAAAAACGCGTTGCATAGCGTGTCGATTGGTCCGCTGGGGCTGGCTATTGACTACGCCCTTGTGTGGGGGGCGTTGCTGCTGTCATTGCTCATAGTACGTTGGGTCACAAAACAAAAACGGCTGCGCCAGGCCACTGAAAACACACTCTTAACACTGTTTGTTGTTGCACTTGTTGGCGCCCGGGCAGGGTTTGTCTGGCGTATGTGGGATCAATACAGTACTCAGATTTGGTCAATTTTTGATATTCGCGATGGTGGATTTTTGCCCCATACCGGCCTCGTGGCGGCAGCGCTGATCCTCATGGTTAAAATCAAAAACAATCCGCTCATCTATAAACCTGTTATCACCACTATCGGGCTCACCGCACTTTGTATAATGCCGGTTTACGTTGGCGTTAATCTGTATAACCAAACAGAGAGAATACCTGCGCTGACCCTTTTGGATATTCAGGGTGAGGTCGTGTCGCTGACCAGCTTTGACGATAAGCCGGTGGTAATTAATGTATGGGCAACCTGGTGCCCGCCGTGCCAACGCGAAATGCCGGTGCTTGCAAACGCTCAGCAACAATATCAGGACACCCACTTTATTTTTATTAATCAGGCCGAGTCGGCTAAGCAGGTGCAGGACTTTTTTTCTGCACAGCAGTTACAGCTTGAAAATGTGTTGTTGGATAAGCATGGCACGGTGAGTAAAGCACTGGGGGTTGCCGTATTGCCGACAACGCTATTTTATTCGGCCGATGGAAAATTACTGTATCGTCACGTGGGCGGGGTGTCTGCCGCCAGTCTTGACTATGCCCTTGAGCAAATGGCGGCGCGCGACCTTAGCCAATAGTTTGCTATTCGTTGGTTTTTCCCTTATCCCAGACTTTGCTTTCCTGGCCACGCCATAAGCGCTGAATGTTCTCTCGATGGCGAAACACAATCAGCGCTGATAACATCGCCACCGGCAAGGTATATTCTGGTTTGATAAACCAGGTAAAGACAGGCGCCAGCGACACAGCGATAATCGCGCCAAGCGACGAGTAGCCCCAAATAAATACCGTAACAGCCCAGCTTGCTACCAGTAAGCCGGCTAATGGTGGTCCAATGGGTAGCATAGCGCCAAACGCCGTAGCCACTCCTTTACCGCCTTTAAAGTGAAAATAGAGTGGAAATATGTGGCCAAGGCAAGCTGCAATGGCGATAAACCCTAAGGCCAGGGGAGTGATCCCCATAAAAAAAGCGGAATAAACCGGCACAGTACCTTTTAAAACATCGGTCAGTAATACCAATAATGCCGGTACCCGGCCGCCTAACCGAAGCACATTGGTTGCGCCAGGGTTACCAGAGCCATGATAACGTGGATCCGGGAGTTTAAATGCATGGCTAATCAGCACCGCACTGCTTACTGAACCCACTAAATAGGCAACACCAACCATTAACAAACTTAGTGCAGTCAATGCCCGAGTCTCTGCATGAACAAAAAGTGCTCTCACCCTACTAAAATATTGTGGGTAACGCCAGATTTTGTGGTGTTATGGCTGAGGTTTTATGGCGACTGTGATGAGGTGCTAAACAGAGCCTGGCGGTGCTATACTTTGGCAAAAAAGGATTAACAAAACCATGCAGACAATTTTTATCGAAGGCCTCCAAGTTCCCACTTTGATTGGTGTTTACGACTGGGAACGAACGCAGGAAACGGTGTTGATCGTAGACTTGCAGATTAATGCGCATCTTGAAGCGGCGATGAAATCTGACGATGTGGCCGATACCATCAACTACGCAGCAGTAGCAGAAACAGTAAAGCAGGTAGGAAAAGACGCTCAGTTTGAGCTGCTCGAAGCCCTTGGCAACGCCATTATTGAAGCCGTATGTGCGCGTTTTGACCTGTATAAAATAGTACTGAGAATTGAAAAGCCGGGTATCTTACCCGATGCTAATAAGGTTGGTATTACCATAAGCCATGAGGTTGAGACTAACGCGTGAGTCAGCATCAAGTCTTTGTTGGAGTCGGTTCAAACATTGAACGAGAATTCCATACCCGCACAGCATACCAACTATTGCATCAACACTTTAATAACGTTGTGGTATCGCCTGTTTATGAGTGCCCGGCGCTGGGTTTTGAAGGCCCCGGCTTTTATAACTGGGTGGCTAAATTCAGCACATCAATGGATATTGCTGCAATTTACCAGCTATTCAAGCAATTAGAAGCTGAATACGGACGAAAAGACTGGTATAAAAAACACTGTTCACGCACAATGGATCTCGACTTATTGTGTTTTGATCAAGTGATTTGTCAGCATCCTGTGGTATTACCCAGAGCCGAAATTCTCGAACGCGCTTTTGTATTAAAGCCACTGGTGGATATTGCCCCAAACCAAATTCACCCGGAAACCGGCTGCACCTATCAACAGTTGTGGCAAGCATTTGATCAGGCATCCCAGCCCATAAAACCCGTGGTATTTGAATGGAGTTCACCCTCAGCATGACGCTTTTTGAAATCATAATTTTAGCCATTATTCAGGGACTCACTGAGTTTTTACCGATCAGCAGTTCTGCTCACCTGATTTTACCCGCCGAAGTGCTAGGCTGGCGTAATCAGGGGCTTGCGTTTGACGTAGCCGTGCATGTGGGTAGTCTGCTGGCCGTTATGATCTACTTTCGTCGCGACATTTTGCAAATGTCAGGGGCGTTTTTAACCCATGGTTTTTCTCGTCAGCAAACCACCGATAGCAAGTTAGCCTGGTGCGTGGTGATTGGCACTATACCGGCAGTGATCGCGGGCTATATGTTCAAAGATTTTATCGCAATCCATGCGCGCAGTGCGGCAGTGATAGCGGCCACTACTATTATATTTGGCCTGTTACTTTGGTATGCCGATGTAAAGGCAAAGCATACGCAAAAGCTTGAAACCCTTACCTTTAAACAGGCTATTTTTATCGGTTTAGCACAAATGTTGGCGCTGATCCCGGGGACTTCGCGTTCGGGTATCACTATGACGGCCGGTTTAATGTTGGGGCTGAACAGAGAAAGCACGGCACGGTTTTCGTTCTTACTGTCGATACCGGTAATTCTGGGCGCGGGGCTGCTATCGGTAAAAGATTTACTGCAGGCTAACGACGCGGTGGACTGGTCGGCACTTATCTATGGGGCAGGCTTTTCGTTTGTGAGTGCTTACTTATGCATATTCCTGTTTTTAAGCTGGATAGCACGCATAGGTATGTTACCGTTCGTTATTTATCGTTTGCTACTTGGTGCCGTATTGATCGGGTTTATACTCTGGTAGTCGCCAATCATTGAATACAGGAGATGCTGTAAATGGCTGAAACAATTTTCGATAAGATCATCGATAAATCTATCCCTGCTGACATTATCTACGAAGATGATCAGGCGCTGGCTTTTAAAGACATTAATCCCCAGGCGCCCATTCACTTTTTAGTTATTCCTAAAAAGCAGATTGCCACCGTGAATGATATTAACGAAGACAACGAAGCGCTGGTAGGGCATTTGTATACAGTTGCGGCCAAGCTGGCTGCAGAGCTGGGCTTTGCCACCGAAGGTTTTCGCACCGTGATGAACTGCAACGAATTTGGTGGGCAAACGGTTTATCATATCCATCTGCATGTGTTGGCCGGTAAAATGATGGGCTGGCCGCCCTATACCGATAAGCCCAAGCATTTAGAGTGATTTACGGGTCGCTGGCCCGCTTGTCATGCCGGAATCGCCTAAAGCGGGATGGCAACGGGTTAGGGGCATAGAAGCCTTTTAAAACCCGTTGCCAATAACCTGCTAATTACTCTAAGCCTAACTGGGCTTTACCCTGCTCAAAGACAATATCCACCGGAATGCTGGCGGCTTTTAAACGCGCCAGGTCTGCTTCAAGCTGGGGTTTGATTAACCCCTTGTCGGCCACCAGTTTTGCAACGCCGTCATAATCGCCGTTGCCTTGCAGGGTAAGAATCAACTCCGACAACGACGCCACCGCCGCCGACATTTTATCCATGTTAACGCGGTACAAACCATTTTCGTCGCGATCAAACGCATCCACTGCGGCAAAGTAATTAAAGCGGATCATATTGGCTTTGCCATGGGCACTCGACGCGCCAAAACGTACCGAACGGAAGATACCTGCCATGAAGGTCACGTAATAGTCTTCCAGTGTTCCTTCGGTGATCTCGCCCTGCTCCAGTAGATTTTGCACCATGTACAAGCCCAGAATATCGGCTTTGCCTTCTTCCAGTGCTGAGGCATGTTCTTTTAACGCAGCACGAACCGTACCCTTCCCATTAATGGTGTTTTTAATACCGAGCCCATGGGCGACTTCATGAAACATGGTGTTGGCAAAAAACGCGTCAAAGGTAATGTGTTTACGCTGCTCTGGTGCGATGAGCACCTCTGAGATAGGCAGCAATATGTGGTCAAATTTAGCCCGCATCGCATTTTTAAGTTGTAGGCGACGCGTACCTTTGGCCAGTTGCACCCGTTCGTCATTGGGCAGGTTAATGGCGATGGTTTTACTGCCAGCATTGGCGTGCCCTGCATAGTAAATCACGTCATAGGCGTTCAGATCGGCATCGGAGCCCGGCTCTTCCTGCTTATACGCGTCAGCAACTGGCAGACCGCGCTGCAATTCAGGTAAAAACTGCGCGTATTTGGCCAGACGTTCGCTCCATGCCATGTCTTTTAGTAATACATAGGATTCAAACGCGGCGCGATAACCATAAAGCTGATCTTCGTAGGTCTCGATGGGGCCAATCACCAGCTCAATCGGATTGCTCTTCATATCCATCCACGCCATATCAGACGGGTAGTAGTTGTCTGTGACCAACGCATCAGCACGCAGCGTCAGATACTCTGCAAAAGTGGCGTCATCGGCCAGCTCGGCGGCTTGCCGCAATAGCGATGCCGCCTCGGTAAGCTCGTCTTTGTATTTGTCAGCGTAGCCAACGGCGGTAAGCTCGCCTGCCTCGTTGCGCTCTACAACAGAGTACAAACCGTCTTTATTGGCAAACTCGGCGGCGGCAAAATCGGCTTTTGTCATATCCTCCGGATAAAATTCTGCGCCAGGAAATTTGTCGCTATAACCTCTCAGAAATGGCTTATCGCCGTTTAAACGATCCCACGGGCCGTAATTAATCGCGGCAAAGCGGCGCACATCAGCTTGCTCAAACTGGTTCAAAAAAGTGTCTTTATCGCCATAGAACGCCTGTTGCCAAAACAGATCATCCATTATTTTTGAGGCATCGATCAGCAAACTCAGCATGTTGCGCTGATTGTCACTTAAATCCGACAGGTCGGCCGTTAAGGGGACCGGGTGGTAAATCGACAGTCGGCTGTCTTCTACTATCAGTTGCTCTGCGGCTGGCGTTGTGTTGCTTTTGATACTGTTTTGCGGTGAGCAAGCGCCGAGCAGCAATACTCCAATCAATGCAGACAAGGCGCGCTTTCGATTTGAAACTATAGCCATTTGGGATACCTGTTTTGGGGTTAAATCATTGTTATTTTAAGGGGATTACATTTTTTCTTGTTAGCATAACCAAGCCTTAAAGCAGATGCTATACTGATTTTAGCAGTGAAAGTGAAACGTCGTAAGCAGAAAGCTGAAGACAGCTGTCAAATGCTGTTTCCGGCTTTACTGCATGACAAGCGTTTACGTTATGCTATTGTAAGATCACACTCGTAACCCGATTATTCCGACGTACCAATAGCAGGGAGTGTCTGGCTGTTTTTAAGCCGGCTTCGGGGCGAGTATAAATTAGCAATCGACGAAGGTTGGAATATGTCTACACAAAATGCGCTACTCACCATACTTGTTGAAAAAATAAAAAATGACACGTTGGTATTACCTACTTTACCAGCAGTTGCTCTGAAGGTGCGTAAAGCCGCCGATGATCCGGATATAAACCTGCAAGGCATGGGAGAAGTTATTGCTCAGGACCCTTCTTTGAGTGCAAGAATGATCAAGATTTCTAATAGTGCTTACATGGGGCGATCGGTAAAAGTAACCTCTGTTTCGCAAGCGGTTACGCGCATTGGTTTACGGCAAATTAAAAATATCGCCACAGCGCTGGCAATGGAACAACTGTTCGTATCTAAAAATGAGCTGGTCGGTCAGTACATGAAAAACGAATGGGCTAAAACCATCGACGTGGTGGCCAACGCCATGGCAACATTGCAGTTGTACATTGCACGCACCAAAAAGCGCGATATGAGTATTGATACCATGGCGCTGACTGCCCTGGTGCACAGTATTGGTGTGCTACCTATTCTTACCGAGGCGGAGCGTCACGTAGAAGTCTTTGCCAGCCCCGGCTTTTTGGATGATGCGATAGATAAACTCTCACACCGCATTGGTGGCAGCATTATGCGCGACTGGGAATTTGGTGATGAGTTTGTGGTAGTGGCCGAACGTTGGCAAGACTTGTCGTACATTCCTGATAAACTGACCTACATCGACTTTGTAAGAGTAGGCGCGGCACTGGCCGGTCAGGTCGATAACCAAAAAGACGCCATTTTAAATCTCGCTATTCAGCGCGGTGTGGTTGAGGATATCAACGTGTTAATGTCGGATGAGTTTGCCGACATGCGTTCCGCAGCAAAACAGGTATTCGCTTAGGTCAGCCTCCGTTTGGTCATACCTTTGCGCGGGTATGACCAAATAGTACACAACAGTATCTTATTGATTAGGCGTTGAGTTTTTAGCGTTGGCGGCTGGTGTTTGCCAATGAGGATGCAGCCACAGCGTTATTATCCCTATCAGTAACCCCCATACCGGCGCGCTAATGCCTAACAAAGTCAAACCAGACGCACTACAGAGCAGGGTTAACAATGCACTTTGCCGCAAAGGGGGATCCTCAAAGCCGCGCAAAAGACTGCTTTGTAAGGTGGAGAGCAAGGCAATTCCGGCCAGCAAACTGGTGACCACCGCGGGCATCTGCAAAAAAAGTAGCGTAATCGTTACTGCGAATAACCCTGCTAACAAATAGCCACCCCCTGCAACAGCGCCTGCCAGATAACGTTTTGCCGGATCCTCATCGACGTTGTCAGCCATACAGATCGCCGCAGTAATGGCTGCCAGATTGATCATAAATCCACCGAATGGCGCCGACAATAACTGCAGTAACGCTAAGCCTGTTAACACAAAACGGTTGTCGGGCTGGTAGTTATGGCTATGCTGAATACTTATCCCTGGCAGGTTCTGTGACAAGGTGGTAATTAAAAACAGCGGCACGCCAATACTCACTGCGCTGGCGAGTGAAAATGCCGGCATCACCCACTCAAGTGCGGGCAACGAAAATTGCATTGGCATCGATTCCCCCGGCCGAAGATAAACGGCAGCCAGTGCGGCAATTACCAGTAGTACCAGCATCAAATAACGTGCAAACCAGCGGCTGCCGAGTAAATAAATAGCGATGAATATAAGAGCGAGTATCGGATACTCCTGAGCACTGCTAAATACGCCCAGGCAATAGGGTAATAGTATGCCGGCCAGCATCGCTGCGGATAGCGCCGGGGGGATACGCTCAATACCCCGCATGAGTTGTTTGCTGCGAGCGGCGAGCAAACTGAGAAGGCCCGCTACGATAAAGGCGCCGGTGACCTCCGCGAGGGAAAATTCGCCCGCCGTGGAAATTAAGAATACCGCACCCGGCGTCGACCACGCCGTTATAATTGGCATTCTGAATTTAAACGAAAAATACAAGCAGCTAATGCCCATGGCCAGGCCAAGCACAAATAACCAACTGATAAGTTGTGCTTCACTGGCACCGGCCTGCCGGGCCGCTTCAATCACAATGACCACTGAGCTGCTATAGCCAACAATCACGGCAGTCAGGCCTGCCGCCACATGGCTCAGTTTTAATGGATTATCCATGGTCGCTCCAAACGTTTGCTTACGACGGTAAAGTTAAGGTAATGTGCGTTATAGTGTACAAAAGAGTATCATTGTGCGTTATAGCGCACAATGGGCATGATATTTTTAATATTGAACCACAAATGACAGAGCAACTGACACAAACGATCGCCGGGCAAATTAAGTCCCGTCGCAAGCAACGCGGGTGGAGCCTCGACAAGTTGGCAAACGCCAGCGGTGTTTCTAAAGCGATGTTGGGCCAGATTGAACGCCTTGAGTCGAGCCCTACGGTGGCAACGTTATGGAAAATAGCCACAGGGCTGTGCTGTTCGTTTTCGGAGCTGACAACGCTGCCAGGCGCTGCAACAGTCAGTCAGCAAGGGGCTGACGCTGGCCGTGGTGATGCGTTTTTCAAAGTGAAGACCCTGTTTACTTATCAGGCCGATACGCAGATGGAAATGTTCGAACTGACCATCAGTGAAAGGCATTGCCAGTGGTCACAACCCCATGCGCAGGGAGTTTATGAACACATCGTTGTACAATCGGGTCAATTAGGGTTATTTTTTAATGGGCAGTGGCATTTGTTGCAGGAGGGAGACAGTTGCAGGTTTGCCGCTAACCAGCCCCATGCTTATCAGGACGATAGCGGCTATACGCGCTTTACCGACGTGATTTGCTATACCAATGCGAATGCCCATTCCAGCGCCGGGCCGGGTGAGTAACCACGCTTGAGCATACATACTTAAGGACGAGTAATGAGCGAATCTTCAGCCGCTGCTACTACAATGACCCCCATGCGTTATATAAGCTTGGATGCGCTGCGAGGCTTAGCGTTGCTGGGCATTTTAATGATGAACATTATAGCCTTTGCCTACCCTGAGTCGATATACACTAATCCCTTCGCTATGGGAGAGCTCAGTTTCGACAACATCACACAATGGATGCTGAGCGACGTGTTTTTTGCTGAAAAATTTTATACCCTGTTTGCTGGCCTGTTTGGCGCCGGTATTGTGTTGATGGCAGAGCGGCAGACGGATAACCCGGATGCGAAGAAGCGCCATCGTCGGCGCATGTTCTGGCTGCTTTTGATCGGTTTGTTGCATGCCTATGGGGTATGGTGGGGCGATATACTGGTGACCTATGCCATTGCTGGCGTGCTGATTTATCCATGTCGTTTTTGGAGTATTCGGCGTTTGTGTGTCTGGGGCTTTGCCTTGCAAGTTATTTATACGTTGCTCATGTTATTGATTTATGTGGCATGGGGCGTCATGAGTGTTGCAGAGCAACAGGAGCTAGCCAGTGAACTGGCCCCGCCAATGGCGTTACTGCAACAGGAAATTGCCGCTTACACCGGCTCCTGGTGGCAGCAGGCGGTTTTTAGGGTCAGCACAACTTTTGATTTTCACATCAATGTCCTGTGGATAATTCAGTTGCGAATATGTGGCATTATGATGCTGGGTATCGCGTTATTGAAATCCGGTATTTTACAGGGGCAGCGCAGTGTTGTGTTCTATAAAAGCAACGCGTTAACCGGCATTCTCGTCGGCGCCCTGGTCTGCGGGTTTGGCTCCGGGGTGCTGCTGGTTAACGGCTTTATTGTGCCTGAGGCGTTCACGTTATACCGGCAGCCTAATTACTGGGGGGCGTTAATCATGGCCTGGGGCTATATGTGTGCCATTAATTGGCTGGTAAAAACCACCCATACAGCGCGCTGGCGGTGTGTAATGACAAATTATCTGTCGGCCGTTGGGCGCCTGGCGCTAACGAATTATCTGCTGCAAACTATAATATGCACAGCCATTTTTTACGGGTGGGGTCTGGGCTTGTTTGCGCAGCTCGATCGCGTATCGTTGTCGGCTGTGGTGATCATCATCTGGCTGTTTCAGCTGGGGGTGTCTAAGTGGTGGCTGGCGCATTTTACTATGGGGCCGGCAGAGCGTGTCTGGCGTAATTTAACCCTGCGTCAATGGCAGAGCGTTTTACAGCGTGTCAATGCGGGCCAGCCAATTTAACTGATTGGCCCAACGCCGACACCTGCTCAGGCGTCTTTATCGAGGTTAAGTGCCTCGGATAAAAAGTTCACAAACAGGCAAAGCTCAGCAGACATAAGACTAAATTCTGCATCAAGACGCGCAGCCACCTGATCTTTGGGGATATCCTGGGTTTCTTCTTTGATCCGATCGGTAAACTTAATGCGTTTAACCGCACCGTCTTCCTGAATAATCGCCTCCAGCGTTTCATCAAACTCAAACGCCACTTTTTGCACTAACTTGCCGGCATCAAGGTGGAGTTTTATTTCGTCGCTATCCAGCGGCTGATTTTTACAGCGAATAATGCTGCCAACGTCGTCGGTTGACTTAAACTCAGCCTCTTCGAGGAGTTCAATTCTTGCCGGTGGGCGTGCCGTTAACCAATGGGTCAGTTCGCTTTGCAGGCTGTGTTTTACCAGTGGTACTACCGGCAGCGAGCCCAACGCTTTTCGGACCATAGCAAGAAACGCTTCGGCCTTGCCATCGGCACTGGCGTCCACCACGACCAGATTATCAGAAATCGATATAAACCCGTGGGTATAGGTATTTTTTAAGAAAGCCTGGGGTAGCAAGCGGGTGATGATTTCCTGTTTTAAATCAGACTGTGCTTTTTTACCCACCGGCGAGCCGGTTTCCGCTTCAATTTGTGCAACTTTGTCGGCCAGCTCTGAGTTTACCACCGAGGTAGGCAGCAGGCGTTCCTGCTTTTTAAGGGTAATCCAGTAGCGCAACTGTGTTTGGTGAAACAGTAAGGTGTGCTGATCTGCCGAATGCAATGGCGAGACGAACCCCATTGACGCACTTTCCTGGCTGCCGCATGGCCGAAACGAATGTTCGCTGAGGGCAGTTTGCAAGGCGTCGTCGTTTAACGACAAGGGCTGAGTAAGCCGATAGGCTTTGATGTTCTTAAACCACATAGTGTTATATCGAATCAATAGAAAGAAAAGGCCGAAAGGGTAGCAGCGGCATGCATTGAGCGCAACTGCTATAGGACCGGGTCGGCTCAGGTTCGAGCCGGAAAACGTATTTCGTAGCGTAAACCCTTACCCGGCTCACTGAAGGCTTCAATGTTACCGTCCAATGCCTGAGTCACCAGGTTATACATAATGTGGGTGCCTAAGCCGCTGCCGCCCTGGCTGCGCTTGGTGGTAAAAAAGGCTTCAAATAACTGCTTGAGTTGATTGGCCGGAATGCCACAGCCATTGTCTTCGTAAACCATCACAACGTCGTCCTTATCCTGGCTGACGTCGATGGTTATTTTACCTACCGTCTGATGCTCAAAACCATGGATGAGGGAGTTCATAATCATGTTGGTAACGATTTGTGCAATAACCCCCGGCGCTGAGCGGATATAAAGCTCGTCCGGACAATTAATGCTCACATCATGCTGCTTGTGTTTAAATGAGGGTGCTAACGACAACATGATTTCACGTAAATAAGTCTTTAAGTTAAAAACGCGTTCGGCTTCACTGGTTTGGTCAACCGCTACCTGTTTAAAGCTGGTAATTAATTCTGAGGCACGGTTGAGGTTAGTCAGCAGCAGGTTGGTGGTTTGCTCCGCTTCGTCTAAAAAAGACGCCATGGTTTTATTCGTCAGCGAGTTATTATCATAATCCTGGCGAATTTCTCCCAGACGCTCATTGAGAAAGCTTGCGGCGGTTACGCCAACGCCCAGCGGCGTATTAACGTCGTGCGCAATCCCAGCAACCAGACCGCCTAACGACGCCATACGCTCAGACTCGAGCAACTGTTCCTGAGCGAGCTTCAGGTTTTCCATTGATTTGGCGAGTTCGCTATTCTTTTCACGCAGAACGTTTTCAACATACTGGCGGTTTTCGTTTTCCTGGCGCAATTCGCGCTGATTAACAATGAGCTCATCTTTTTGCCGTTCCAAATCCAACATGATTTGACTTAGCGAGGCAGTCTTTTTGGCGACTTCCTGTTCCAGCAAGAGATTTTGATCGTCGAGCTTTTTATTTACGCGCTGAAGTTCGCTTTGGGTTTTGTGTAATTGCTGCTGGGATACAATCAGGTCATCGATGACCTGATTATAGGAGTACTGCAGTAAGCGCAGTTCGTTTTCGTCTTCCAGATGCAAAAACACTTTCGACTCTTCGGGTCTCTCGGGGTTAAAAGCACTCATTTGCTGAGTGATTTCCATCAGCGGATCAGAAAGCATACGCCTAAAAGCGGTCATAAACAGAAACACTAAAAACGCTGTTTTAACGATGGCGTTACCAATTAAGAAGAAGATGCCAATTTCGATACGACCAAAAATAATGTCAAAGTTGGAGTACAGGGTGACATCGCCTACGGTCGAAGAACGATTAGAAAACTCAAAAATGAGTGGAAAGCCATAACTAAAGAGCCCGCCGTTGTGATCTTCCAGCTCGCCGCTGGTGATGGGCGCGCGCGCCTGGGCAATGGTCACCCCCAGATCAGCAATATACTCGCCATTCTCATCGCGTATTTGTACCCCGGTAATGATCGGCAGCTCCATTAACCCTTCGGCAATGGAGCGCGCCTGAGGCAGGTTTACTTCCCATATAGCGCGGGTAAGGCTGGTGGAAAAGGTGTTCTTAAGGGTTTGCAATTCTGACTCGATATGGCTTTTGGTGCTCATATACTCAGTAAAAATTTGCCCAACAGTAACGATAAAGGTCAGGAAGAAGTAAACCGACAATACTCGGGTGAGTAACTTTCTCGACAATCCTGTCTGCACTGATGCCATCTGCAACCTATAAAATTACTGATCAAAAACTGAACTTAACAAAGAATATGTGTTAATTACTGATTAGACAAGTCATTGCGGCATTATCGTGTCATCTATCTGGCACAAAAGATGGTTGGTTTGTCGGTAAAAATGTTCACAAACTTGACATATTTATGTAATCGTTTAATAAAATTGTCACACACCCCAATAATAATAGCGGCGTTTTGTTATGAGCTGGAAAAAATCTATGTCAAGAAGAGTCTTGTTAGTTGAAGACGAAGCGCCTATCCGCGACATGTTATCATTTGTCCTGGAGCAGTCAGGTTTCGAAATTATTGAAGCGGAAGATTACGATATTGCTCAGCAGAAACTGGTGGAGCCTTATCCTGATTTAATTTTGTTAGATTGGATGTTGCCCGGAGGCAGCGGAGTTCAACTGGCTAAAGTATTAAAACAGCACGAATTTACCCGTGATATTCCGGTTATTATGCTTACCGCTCGCGGTGAAGAGGACGATAAAATTCGCGGGCTTGATGCCGGGGCCGATGACTATATCACCAAACCGTTTTCACCCAAGGAACTGGTGGCCAGAATAAAAGCAGTAATGCGCCGGGTTACCCCCACCTCAAATGAGCAACCCATTGAGTTTAATGGCCTGAAACTGGAGCCGGTTTCGCACCGTGTTGCAGCCGATGATGAACCGCTGGATATGGGACCAACAGAGTACAAGTTACTGCACTTTTTTATGACCCATCCTGAGCGTGTTTACAGTCGCGAACAGCTACTTGATAATGTTTGGGGAACCAATGTTTACGTTGAAGACCGTACCGTTGATGTGCACATCCGCCGTTTGCGCAAAGCCATTGGTGGTAAAGGGCACGACGCGATGATACAGACCGTCAGGGGAGCCGGATACCGATTCTCTACCAAGCTGTAAACCGGCAGCCTGATGAGGTATAGTTCGGCCTCATTTTACTTTTTTAGTGTCGCGCAAAAAAAGGATTATTCGGGATGTACTACCCCTTTTCGTGGATCAAGTCAGTTGCGCGACTCTGTCTGTTTTTATTATTTTTTGCCCTGGTTGGCTGGTATGTCGATGACATGCTGCTGGCGGTTGCTCTGGGCGCCACCGGATTGTTGCTGGTCAACTACTGGCAACTGTTTAAGTTAAATCGCTGGCTGTGGCACAGCCGCAAAATGTCGCCCCCCGCGGTCAGTGGTTTATGGGAACATATCTACGAAGGGATTTATTACCTTCAGCGACGTAACCGTAATAAACGTAAAGAACTTGGCGCGTTGGTGAAGCGTTTTCGGGAAGGGTCAGAAGCCTTACCCGATGCCGCCGTTGTGGTGGATGCCAACGCCTGTATTATTTGGTGTAACCGTCTGGCCAGGCTTGAACTGGGGTTGCGCTGGCCGTCTGATGCGGGTCGCAGACTCGACAACCTGATACGTCACCCCGAATTTATTGAGTACTTTCACGCCGGTAAATATCACTTTCCTATTGAAGTGCCCTCGCCACTGAATTCGATGAAATCCTTTGAATACCGGATTATGCCCTATGGCGAAGAGCACCTGTTGCTTATTGCCCGCGATGTCACCCGTTTATCGCAGCTCGAGGAAATGCGCAAAGACTTCGTGGCCAACGTGTCCCATGAACTCAGAACGCCGCTCACTGTTATCACCGGCTATCTGGAAATCCTGCCTGACAGCGACGAACACGCCAATCCGTTTATCAAAAAAGCGTATCACGAAATGGGCGCGCAAACGCAGCGCATGCAAAGCCTGATAGAAGATCTGTTGGTATTGTCGCGTATTGAGGCGAGTTCTGAACGGATTTATGAAAATACCGTGGATATGGCGGCCATGTTAAAGCAAATAAAAATTGAAGCGGATGCATTAAACAAGAAAAAAAGGCATCAAATCCGCTTCCATCTGGCTGAAGGCGCGCGCATTTATGGTATCGAAACAGAATTACGCAGCGCCTGTTCTAACCTGATATTTAATGCCATTAACTACACCCCCGAGGGCGGGCAAATCGACGTGTACTGGTCGTATAATAAAGACGGCGGTAAGTTTTTAGTGAAGGACAATGGTGATGGCATTGAACAGCAGCATTTATCGCGTTTAACCGAGCGTTTTTATCGCGTTGATAAGGCTCGGTCAAGAAAAACCGGCGGCTCCGGATTAGGATTGTCTATTGTCAAACATGTGCTTAATCACCATAATTCGAAGCTACAAATCAACAGCCGGGTAGGCCAGGGCAGTGAATTTTTCTTCGAAGTTGGCGCCGAAATGATTGCGAGTCAGAATTAGCATGGTGAAGCGGTATTTAATAGCGCTGTTGGCGCTGAGCCTGAGTTTGTCGGGATGGGCAGAAACGCCGGAATATCAGCGTAAACCAGGAGTGGCCGGTAATATTACGTCGGTGGGCTCCGATACGTTAGCAAATTTAATGACGCTGTGGTCACAGGAATTCAAAAACATTTACCCGGATGTGAAGTTTCAAATCCAGGCGTCAGGCTCTTCCACCGCGCCACCGGCACTAACAGAAGGCACCGCTACCATCGGGCCAATGAGCCGGGATTTAAAACCCAGTGAACGCCGCGCCTTTACCCAGGCCCATGGCTACCCGCCAACGGTGATTAAAGTGGCGCTGGACGCCATTGCTATATTTGTTGAACGGCAAACGCCGCTCGATGGTCTCACTCTGCAAGAAGTTGATGCCATTTTCTCTGTTACCCGCTACTGCGGCGGCCCTCAAACTATTAGCAACTGGAATCAACTTGGTATCGATACCTATGGTGAGCAGGCTCCAATACGGCTGTTTAGCCGTAACTCGGTGTCGGGCACCTACGGGTTGTTCAAGATTATGGCCCTGTGCGATGGTGATTTTACCAAGTCGGTTAACGAACAACCTGGCTCTGCCTCAGTGGTGCTGTCTGTGGCTTCCAGTAAAGGCGGCATGGGCTATGCAGCCTACGGCTATAAAACCGCTGGTGTCAGAGCGTTACCCCTGGGCACCAGTAAAGCGCAACTGGTGCCGCTTAATATGGATACCGTCAGAGAGCAAACATACCCATTTACGCGGTTCCTGTATTTAGTGGTCAACAAACCCCCGGATAAACCCTTACCCAAACTGGTGAGTGAGTTTTTATTGTTTGTGCTGTCTGAAACAGGACAAAGAATGGTGTCACAGGATGGCTACTTTCCGATCAAAACCGAATTACTGAACCGGCAGCGACAGCAACTGATGGGCACCAATCAATTGCTGCAGGACTCTGTTTACCAGGGCGGCTGATAGGATGGCGTTTCTCACCGCAAAGTGGAAAAAGTGGGTGTTGGACTCATTGATAACCGGGCAGCAACCGGCCAGGATCGCCGGTACAATGGAAGATAACGGCTTTGCACAAACGGTTATTGAATCTGTTTTGGGCAACAACTTACCTAAAAATTACCGCTTTCGGCGGCCTGCCGAGCGTTATCACACCCTAGCGCAACCACGTTTTCTGATGCCTGATTCGGCTGTTACCTATATACCCCTTTGTGATACTCAGGCGTTGCAGTTGTTTGCCATCGATAATTTTCTCAGTGCCGCAGAATGCGACGAACTGGTGGCATTATCGGCAGAAAAACTCACACCGTCTACTGTCGCCGGTGCCCCCTCGGCAGCCGGCATCCGTACGTCCACCACGTGTGAACTGTCAACGTTTAATGCGCCCATAGTCAGCGCGGTGAACGCGCGCATCGTCGAGCTGTTAGGGCTTGGCGCAGGCGAGCGGGAAGTGATTCAGGCCCAGCATTATGCGCCCGGCCAGTATTACCACGCTCACTATGACTTTTTTCCGCCCGGTACATCTCAATATATCGAGCACTGTGCTCAGCGGGGACAAAGAACCTGGACCTGCATGATTTATTTAAACGACGACTTTAGCGGTGGCCGCACGACGTTTACTCATCTGGATATCAGTGTGACGCCTGAGGCCGGCAAGGCCTTGCTATGGAATAATTTACACCCAGACGGCACGCCCAATGTGCAGTCGATGCACGTTGCCGAGCCGGTCGTCGAGGGCAATAAAGTAGTGATCACCAAGTGGTTCAGAGACCGAAACTGACCGTTTTCCGCATTACAGAGGGCGCTCAAACCTCGGGTGCGTACGGCGCAAATGTCAGCAATTAGTTTTTAAATTCAATCAGATACAAAAATCCGGGCGGTGCAATCATTGGCCGAATAAGCATAAAACCTGCAAAATACAAAAAAATTTAAAGCAAATTACAACTTGTAACATAACTGTCACCCTTCTCTATTAGTCTTGCACCGTCTTAAAATCTAAAAATGAATTTTTCTGGGAGATATCGATGGCAGTTCGTAATGTATTTAAGGTAAGTGCAATTACAACAGCGCTTATCCTTGCTGGTTGCGGTGGCGACATAAATATTAATGAAGGTGACGAGGTTGTTGCACCAACAACTCCACCAACCACACCAACAACTCCAACTACGCCGACCACGCCAGACGTTGATACGCCGGCAACTTTAGGCCTTGCCACCGACGTATCAAGCGAATATCCAGCCATTACGGACAAGCCCGTTTACCGCTTAGATACTGATCTTGTTGCTACGCAGGATATGACGCTGACCAGTGATATCCACTGGATTATCAAAGGACGTTTTGCAGTTGGTAATGACAACGCTGATTCTGCCGTACTGACCATCGAAGCCGGTACGACTCTGATCGGTGAAGGCGGTGACGACTTCCTGGTTGTCCGTCGTGGCTCTCAAATCGAAGCCTCTGGCTCGGCGTCAGCGCCTATCGTGATGACCTCTATTGAAGATGTTGAGGGTGACGAAACCTCAATTGGTCAGTGGGGTGGTGTGGTGTTATTAGGTAATGCACCAACCAACCTGTGTAACACCGGTGATGACGGCACAACTTCAGATGATGAATTAGCCAACTGTGGTGTATCAGCTGAAGGTGATGCTGGCCTGTATGGCGGTAACAACCCTGAAGATAACTCTGGTACCCTGGAATATGTAGTGGTTAAACATGCCGGTATGGCACTGGCGTCGGGTGATGAACTTAACGGTATCTCTTTTGCCGGTGTGGGTTCTGAAACCACTGTCAATCACATTCAGGTGCATCAAAATCTTGACGACGGTATCGAATTCTTCGGTGGTACCGTTAGCGTCAGCAACGTGGTACTGACCGACATCGGTGATGATTCACTGGACTGGTCATTCGGCTGGACCGGTAGCGCCACCAATGTTTATATTCAGCAAAGCGCCGCAGGCGGCGACAACGCGATTGAGGCGGATAACAACGAAGATAACCCAGGCTGGTTACCGCTGACCAAGCCAACAATTTCCAACGTCACTATTGTCAGTGCTGACGGCACCAATGGTGTGCGTTTGCGTAACGGTACCGCCGGCGTGTTATCTAATGTACTGGTAACCGGCTCAACCCTGGCGCAGAACTGCCTTCGCGTAAACGGTGCTGAAGCCATCGCCAATGCAGAATCTGGTGAATTAACCATTACCAACTCAATTGTTGCCTGCGAAACGCCTGCGAATAACTTCGGTAGCGATACTATTGGCGGCGATACCACCCAGGCGTGGTTTGAAGGTCAGAGCGGCAACAGCGTACTAGCAACAAGCGAACTCATGCTCGAAGACAATGGCTATATGCCAATGTCAGACTCGCCACTGGTACTTGGTGGCGGTCAGTACATCGGTGCCTTTAACCCTGCAGCGGCCGATTGGACGGCTGGCTGGACAGTTGCTGTGAATGGCGGTTTCCCTGACGATATTAATAACGCCTTCGAACAAGGTCTGGCCACCGACGTGTCAGCAGATTTCCCTGCTATCACCGACAAGCCGGTTTACGCACTGGCGGTAGATACGGTATTTACCAGCGATGTAACCCTGACGAATGATGCGCACTGGTTACTCAAAGGCCGTACCGCAGTGGGTAACGACAATGCCGACAGCGCCGTGCTCTACATTGAGCAGGGTACTACCGTATTTGGTGAAGAAGGTGATGACTTCCTGGTTGTGCGTCGTGGTTCACAGATTAATGCAGCCGGTACCGCCAATGCACCAATTACCTTTACCTCTTCTGATGATCTGGAAGGTGAAGAAACCTCTATCGGTCAGTGGGGCGGCTTAGTATTACTGGGTAACGCGCCAACTAACCTGTGTAACACCGGCGACGATGCGGCTACCTCAGACGACGAACTGGCTAACTGTGGCGTTTCAGCCGAGGGCGATGCTGGTCTGTACGGCGGTAACAACCCAGAGGATAACTCAGGTGTGCTGCGTTACGTGCTGGTCAAACATGCAGGTCGTGCACTGGCTGCGGGCGACGAACTCAATGGTATCTCGTTTGCAGGTATCGGTTCAGGCACTGAAGTTGAGTACATTCAGGTGCACCAAAATCTCGATGATGGTGTGGAGTTCTTTGGTGGTACAGTCAGTGTTCGTAACATCGTGTTGACCGACATTGGTGATGACTCTCTGGATTGGTCATTCGGCTGGACCGGTAATGCACAAAATGTGTATATCCAGCAAAGTGCAGCCGGTGGCGATAACGCCATTGAAGCGGATAACAACGAAGACAACCCGGCCTGGACACCGCTGACGACGCCGACTATTTCTAACGTGACCATTGTTGGTGCTGATGGTACCAACGGTGTGCGTCTGCGTAACGGCACTGCCGGTACGATTCGTAACCTGGTTGTAACGGCTGGCGAAGGCTACTCAAACTGTCTGCGGGTTAACGGTGCAGAATCCATTGCCAACGCAGAAGACGGCAGCCTGTCGGTAGAAAACAGTGTGGTCGCCTGTGAAGCGGACAGCAACTTCGGTTCTGACAGTATTGGTGGTGGTTCTACTGAAGCCTGGTTTACTGGTCAAACTGGTAACAGCGTGCTTTCTGCTGATGCGCTGATGCTCTCTAACGACGGCTTTACGCCTCGCTCTGGTTCACCGCTTCTGGGTAACGGTGTGGATATGTCAGAAGAAAACGACTTCTTCCTGCCTACTTCGTACATTGGCGCCTTTGACGGCGATACCAACTGGATGGAAGGGTGGACAGTTGCCGTGAATGATTCAGTTCCTGCTGATGTTACCAGTGCACTTGCGCAAGGCCTGGTCACCGACGTATCGGCAGATTTCCCTACCATTACCGACAAGCCGGTCTATCGTTTGATGCCAGATACGGTCTTTACCAGCGACGTAGTGCTGACCAACGACGCACACTGGCTTATTAAAGGCCGCACGGCAGTGGGTGAAGACAACAGCCAGAGTGCAACGCTTTACATCCAGCGCGGTACCACGGTATTTGGTGAAGACGGTGACGACTTTCTGGTGGTACGTCGTGGCTCGAAAATCGAAGCGTCAGGTACCGCTACGTTACCAATTACCTTTACCTCTTCAGAAGATCTCGAGGGTGATGAAACCTCAATTGGTCAGTGGGGCGGACTGGTAATTCTGGGTAATGCACCAACCAACCTGTGTAACACCGGTGATGATGGCGCGACGTCTGACGATGAACTGGCCAACTGTGGTGTGAGCGCGGAAGGTGATGCCGGCTTATATGGTGGTAACAACCCTGAAGACGATTCTGGTACGTTGCGTTACGTGACCGTGAAACATGCTGGTATGGCATTGGCCGCCGGTGATGAATTAAACGGTATTTCGTTTGCCGGTGTCGGTAGCGGTACTGAAGTCGATTATATCCAGGTTCATGAAAACCTTGATGACGGTGTTGAGTTCTTTGGCGGCACGGTAAGCGTAAGCCACCTGGTGCTGACGGCCATTGGCGATGATTCACTGGACTGGTCATTTGGCTGGACTGGTAATGCCCAGTATGTGCTCATTAAGCAAGGTACTAACGGTGGCGACAACGCCTTTGAAGCCGACAACAACGAAGACAATCCGGCCTGGACTCCACTGACCACACCAACCGTGTCGAACGTGACGATTATTGGCTCAGCGGGTACCAACGGGGTGCGTCTGCGTAACGGTACTGCCGGTACAATTAAAAACCTGGTAGTGACCGGTGGCGCTGACTACAGCAACTGTCTGCGCGTCAATGGTGATGAATCCATCGCTAACGCAGCTAACGGTAGCCTCACTGTGACCCACTCTACCGTGGCATGTGAATCGGCCAGCGCCTTTGGTAGCGATACCATCGGTGGTGAATCTACCGAAGCGTGGTTTACCGGTCAGGAAGGCAACACTATCGCCGCATCGGCAGCTGAACTGAACTTCACTGCAACGGGATATTTCCCGGCCAGCGATTCAACGCTGTTAGGCTCAGGTTTTGATGCTTCAACGCTGGACGTGTTCTTCGACAGCACTGATTATCAAGGCGCTTTCGATGGTGAAACCGATTGGACGCTGGGTTGGGTAACTGTTGGTCTGCAAGACTAAAACCTTGACAAAGAAAGTTAAAGCTAAGGCGCACTGCGCCTTAGCTTTCTTGTTAAAGGTAAAGCAGACGACAGTTCCATAGGAGTTTAAGAAATGAAAACAAACCATAAGTCAGTGATGCAATTAGGTCGTTTATCATTGACCATCGCCACGATACTGGGCTCATCTTTACTGCCAGGTACTGTGTTAGCACAGCAGAGTGAAGAAGAAGCGATCGAAGAAGTGGTTGCTACCGGCACACGCTTAAAAGGTACCGCGACAGCTGTACTTCAGGAGCGTCAAAACCAGGCGTTCGTTGCCGATATCCTGGGTGCTGAACAAATTTCCCGCACCGGTGACGGTGACGCTGCAGCGGCGCTACGCCGGGTGACTGGTTTGACCCTGGTTGACGGCAAGTTTATCTATGTACGTGGTTTGGGTGAGCGCTATTCCAGCACCCAGTTAAATGGCATGACGGTGCCAAGCCCCGATCCGACGCGTTCGGTGGTACCACTGGATTTATTTCCATCCAGTATTATTGAAAGTCTTAATGTACAAAAATCTTTCTCGCCGAATATGCCTGGGCATTTTGGTGGCGGTAATGTGAATATCCGTACTAAATCGATCCCGACTGATTTTATCTTTAATATCAGCGGCGGCCTCGGCTGGAACACCGAAAACAGCAGCAATGACGGCCTGTTTTATCCGGGTGGCGGTAATGACTGGAGCGGTCGTGATGATGGCACGCGTGCATTGCCGGCAATAATCAAAGCGGGTCTCAATACCGAAGGTTCTGCTGGCTTTGAAGGACGCTCCGGGCGCACGTTAGCCGAAACGCAAACCATCTTAGACTCGTTTAACTGGGATATTGGTCCCACCGAAGAATCAGCCGATCCGAACCTGTCACTGGGTGCCACGCTGGGTAATAATTATGTGTTTGATAACGACAGCGTACTAGGCTTTCTGGCGACGGTTGCCTACAGCAATCAGTGGCTGATCACCGAAGAAAAACTGGGTAATGATATTGGTGGCGGTCAGGAAAACCCGCGTTTTACCAAGTACCGTGACATGATTTCTACCGAGCAACGGGTCAACTGGAGTGGTATGTTCAACGTCGGTTACGAACTCAACAGTAACCACAAGGTTGAACTGGTCAATATGATCCTGCATGACATGCGAGATCGTTTGCGTGACGGCTCGTATTTTGACGACAGTGAGTCGGTACCGGGGGTCGAGGAATTCACCCGCATTGATATTATTTTTGAAGAACGTGAAATGGTGTCTTCGCAGTTAAAGGGTACCCATAACTTTTTAGATTTGTTGGGCGGTGTATACTTTGACTGGTACGCGGGCACCAGCCGGGCCTCGCGGGAGGCTCCCGACATCTTAGAAGCGACCTTCCAGCAGTTCTACGACAGTGAGGGTAATCTGGAGCTGCAGCGCCTGGATGATACTCCGGGAACTAACCTGAACCGTCAGTTTCAGGTGCTCGATGACGAGTCGGATACCTATGGCTTCAACGTGTCGACCGCGGTCTTTGGTGAGGGCTATGACGTTGAGTTTAAAGCGGGCTTTGACTATTACGAAAAAACCCGGGATGCCAATAACATCGATTTGATGATCCGTAATTTCGCCATCAGTGATGACTTAAAAGTCGGTAATCGCCTTGATCAGATCTTTACTGAAGAAAATATCTACAACGACGACTTTTACACCAGCTCTACCGGTCGTAACCTGTTTCAGGATAACACCGGTGAAGGCGATAAATACTCTGCGGCAAGCAAGCTTACGGCTGGTTATTTAATGGTCGATGCCTTTTTCAATAATAAATGGCGCATCAGCGGCGGGGCGCGTTGGGAAGAGTTCCAGCAGGTCTCTATTCCGTTTGTTGAGCATTCGGATAAATTTGCGCTGGACACCGCCGACATTGTCGAAGCTATTTATAATGAAGACGATATCTTACCGTCGCTGGCATTAACCTATATTCAAAGTGAAGAGACTCAGTACCGGTTTAACGTCAGTCAGACCCTGATCCGCCCTGATCTGCGCGATATCAGTACCACCTTCTTTATCGATCCGCTGACTGAGTTTTTAGTGCGCGGCTCGCCCTCATTGGTTGAAACCGAACTGACCAATGTGGACTTCCGTTGGGAATGGTACATGTCGCAAGGCAACAACGTATCGGTCGCGGTATTCTATAAGGATATGGAAAACCCGATTGAGATGGTGCAGTTTGACGGCGGTGAAGGGGTTCCTCAGCTACTCACGGCGAACGCCGAAACCGGTGAGTTGTATGGTGTAGAAGTTGAATTTTTACATGACTTAACTTTTGTTGACGACTCACTGAGTAACTTCTTCCTCTCCGGTAATATGACGTTGTCAGATTCCGAAGTGAAGATTGGCAGTGACGACCAAAACTCACTGTTCTCACAACAAGCGCGTCAGGCCTATGGCGGTACCGTTACAGCAACTATCACAAACGATGAGCGCCGTTTAGTGGGTCACTCTGAGTGGGTTGCTAACGTACAGTTGGGCTGGGACTCTGACAATGGTGAACATTCCGCCTCGCTGGTATACAACGCCTTTGGTGAGCGGGTTATTGCGCCGGGTGTACGTGGTTTTGAAGACGGTATAGAAAACCCCTTCCATTCACTGGATTTTGTGTATACCTATTACCCGGACTTTAATACAACGATTAAACTGCGACTGCAAAATATCCTCAACGACGATAAGGAAATTGAGCAGGAAGGCCTGCTGTTACGCCAGGAAACGGTTGGTACAGGTATTAGTGCCAGCATTAAATATGAGTTTTAAATAACCACACAAAAGCCCGGTTTACCGGGCTTTTTTTTACCTTCCTGAAACCAGGCGTGCCATAGCGGGCAGTTTTGAGTGCGCTGAAGAGGTTGTAAAAAACCAATCAAGTCGGTTTATGACAGTTATGTAATAAAATTGTCATAGAAAGCCCCTATGCTACGCGCAGAATTTTAGATCGTCGGAGATTCCGACTTCGTTTAATAAAAGGTTTTTCTTTATGAAGCTTTTACATACTTTGATGCTCAGCACGGCACTTATGTCGGCAGCAGCATTTGCACAAGAGCAGGGGTTAGATCCGGCTATTGATGCCGCGAAGGAAATTAATGAGTCTGCTGCCCAGTCGCAGCAAAAAATTAATAGCATCACAGACCAAATTGACAGCAAGTTGCAGCAATTTAAAACGCTGAACAAAGAGATCGAAGGATTAGAGATCTACAACCGTCAGTTAAGAAAACAGATCGCTAATCAGGAACAGGAAATGGATGACCTGAATGCGGCGATAGACGAAGTATCGGTGATTGAGCGTCAAATCACACCGTTAATGATCCGTATGATCGATGGTCTGGAGCAGTTTGTTGAACTGGATGTGCCATTTTTACCCGAAGAGCGCAGTGACCGCATTGCCAGCCTCAAGAGCATGATGGACCGGGCCGACGTGGCAGCATCTGAAAAATTCCGGCGCGTGATGGAAGCCTATCAGGTTGAGATGGATTATGGCCGTACCATGGAAGCCTACACCGGCTTGCACGAAATCAACGGGCAGGAGCGTGACGTAGAATTTTTACGCCTGGGCCGTACTGCACTGATTTACCAAACCCGTGACGCGGGCACACAGGGCGTGTGGAACAAGCAAACCCGTCAGTGGGAAGAGCTCGACAGCTCTTACCGCACACAGGTAACTAAAGCGTTACGTATGGCCAAAAAGCAGCTAGCACCTGATTTGCTGATGCTGCCTGTTGCGATTACAGACTAAGAGGACGAAACAGATGTTGAAATCGTTTAAAACAATCGTATTTGGTCTGGCTGCTGCAAGCATCAGTTTAGGGGCCATGGCACAAAGCGACCGTGCATTGGATCTTGATGCCTTGCTCAAACAGCTTGAAGAAGGCAAGTTTGCTCAAACCCAGCAAAATAAACAGCGTGAACAAGAGTTTATGGCGCAGCGTGCCGAGCAGGATCGTATTCTGCGCGAAACCGAGCAACTGCGTGCACGTACATTGCAAACTTCAGAACAGCTGGAAACCCAGTTTGAACAAAATGAATTCAAGCTGGCGGACTTAAATGAAGCGCTAACCGCGCGTTTGGGCTCATTAAAAGAACTGTTTGGTGTACTGCAGCAAGTGGCTGGCGATACTAAGAATAAGTTCTACAACTCGACTATTTCGGCTGAGATCCCGGGCCGTGCTGAGTTTTTAGATCAACTGGCGCAGGACATGGGCTCAAGCTCAAAACTGGCCTCGATCGACGAAATCGAACGGGTATGGTTTGAAATTCAGCGTGAAATGACTCAATCCGGCAAAGTGACCAAGTTTAACACCGATGTGGTGGAAGCGGGTGGTGCCAAAGTGAACAAAGAAGTGGTTCGCGTTGGACCTTTCGCTCTGGTTGCTGATGGTAAGTACTTAGACTTCAACGGCGTGACCGGCACCGTGTCTGAATTGATTCGCCAGCCTGCTGATCGCTACGGTGATTCCGCTGCAGAACTACAAGCTTCTAACGGTGAACTGGTGAAATTTGGTATTGACCCGACGGGCGGCTCGATTCTTGGCTTGCTGGTGCAGGCGCCTAACCTTAAAGAGCGCGTAGAGCAAGGCGGTGTGGTTGGTTACATCATTTTGATTGTCGGTGCCTTTGGTTTGTTGCTGTCAATTGAGCGTTTGTTCACCCTGACCATCATCCGTACCAAGGTTAACAGCCAGCTTAAATCGAAAGAGATAAAAACCACCAACCCGCTGGGCCGTGTCCTCAAAGTACGTGAAGAGCACCCTAACGCCGACACAGAAGCGCTGGAATTGCATTTAACTGAAGCTATCCTGGCTGAAGTTCCTAAACTGGGCCGTAACCTGAGCATCATTAAAATAATCTCAGTAGTGGCGCCGCTGATGGGTCTGCTTGGTACGGTTACCGGTATGATCAATACCTTCCAGGCGATTACCCTGTTCGGTACCGGCGACCCTAAACTGATGGCGGGCGGTATCTCAACTGCACTGGTCACCACGGTACTGGGTCTGGTGGTTGCTATTCCTACCACCTTACTGTACGCCATGCTCAACACGCGCAGTAAAAATATTGTTTACATTCTGCAGGAACAAGCGGCGGGTGTCATCGCCGAGCGCGCTGAGCGGAGCTAAGCATTATGATCGAGTTTCTCGAAGCAATACGTGACTTTACAGAATCCGGAGGCCAGGTACTCCTGGTCATCGGACTGCTGATATTCGTGATGTGGCTTTTGATCCTCGAGCGTGCGCTTTACCTGTTGATTTGGCACAAAAACTTACGCAAAGAGGCGGTGGCCATGTGGAAAGCACGGGACGACAGAACGTCCTGGAATGCTGAACAGGTCCGCTCTAAGGTGATTTCGTCACTGACCATTAAACTCAATGGCAGTATTCCGGTTATTCAGGCATTGGTGGCCTTGTGTCCACTGCTCGGTTTGATGGGTACCGTAACCGGCATGATCGAAGTTTTTGATGTAATGGCTATCTCAGGTTCAGGCAATGCCCGTTCGATGGCGTCTGGTGTCTCTAAAGCAACCATTCCTACTATGGCGGGTATGGTTGGGGCACTTTCGGGAGTATTTGCATCAACCTGGTTGAACCGCAAAGTAAAAACCGAACGCGCCCATTTAGAAGAGTCACTGATTAAGCGCTGAAAAAGCGAGGCCGTGGGTACGTTGTTCAACAAAATGAACGACGAACCCCATAAGTAAGGTAATAAAGAATTATGAAACAGCATTTTCAAAACCTGGTGGACGAAGAAGAAGCCGCCATTGATATGACGCCCATGCTGGACGTTGTTTTCATCATGTTGATCTTCTTCATTGTAACGGCATCATTTGTCAAAGAAGCGGGTATTGATGTTAACCGTCCCGAGGCAGCCACCGCAGTGAAAAAAGATCGCGCCAACGTGCTGATTGCGATTTCAGACAAGGGTGAAATCTGGATTAACAAACGTCGCATCGATGTACGTGCTGTGCAAGCCAACATTGAGCGTTTACATGCGGAGAACCCGCAAGGGACAGTAGTGATTCAGGCCGATAAAAAGGCAACGACAGACACGCTGATCAAAGTCATGGACGCATCCCGGGCAGCCGGAGTTTACGATGTGTCGATTGCAGCGCAAGAGCCATAAGCGAGCCAGACCATGTCACGATTTTTAATCGCATTTGTTGTATCACTGGCGATTACGTTGGGATTGTTCTTTCTAATGCAGTCGCTGATTAAAATGGGCGGCAGTGCTTTAACTGAGCCGCCAAAAGGCAGTGTGCTGGATTTTGTGCGCATAAAGCCCGAAGAGCAGGTGCAGAAGAAAGAACGTAAACCGCGTAAGCCGCCCAAGCCGGAAGAGCCACCTCCACAAATGGAGTCACCGCAAATGGACTCGCCCAATCCGGACGCCGATAGCGCTGGTATGGCTTTTGGTGCTGACGTCGGCGACAGTATGGCGCTGGAAGGCGGCGGTCTGGCTCTTGAGTCAGGTGATGGCGAGTATTTGCCCATCGTTAAGGTCGCTCCGGTGTATCCACGACGCGCACTACAGCGCGGTATCGAAGGCTTTGTTATTGTTGAATTCACAGTAACCAAGCAAGGCGCAGTGAAAGATGTGTACGTAGTAGAAGCCAACCCTGAAGGTATATTTGAACAGGCCGCTATGGATGCTGCCATGAAGTTTAAATATAAACCCCGGGTCGTTAATGGCGAGGCGACCGCGGTATCGGGCGTGCAAAACCGAATCACCTTCCAGATAGATGGATAATGATGGTATGAAGCAAACACTTTCTAAATCCCTGTTGTCTCTGGCCGTTACGGGTTTACTGTTGACCGGCAGTGCGACTCTGGTTAGCTCGATGCTGGCAACCAGCGCTGTCGCGCAGGAGCAAAAAGCCAGTGACAAGCCCACCCGGCGCACGCCGGCGCTGCGTTCTAAAGTCTACGAGCAGTTAGCTCGTGCTCAAACCGCGGCCGATGGGGGCAATCTGCCAGAAGCGATAGACATTCTGGATCTTGTAAAAAGTAAAACCGATTCGATGAACAGCTACGAGCTGGCCATGATGTATAATTTTTATGGTTTTATTTACTACAATGACGAGCAATACGACAAGGCACTGGCGAACTTTGCCGAGGTAGTTAAACAACAACCTATCCCGGAAAGTTTTGAAATGAGCACCCTGTTCAGCCTGGCACAGTTAAATCTGATGCAAGGTAATTACGCGGCCAGTATTGATTATCTGGAGCGGTGGGAAGCGCTCAACACCGGCGCAATACCGCCTAAAAATCTGGTGATCAAAGCGCAGGCGTACTATCAGAATAAACAGTATGCTGAAGCCGCTGACTTTATTACACAGGCCATTAAAGGCCATGAAGAAGAAGGCATGATCCCCGACGAAGGCTGGCTTATTCTGCAACGCGCCGTTTTTTACGAGCTTAAGCAGCCTGAAAAGGTCAAAGACGTGCTGGTTAAAATGGTCAAACTGTTTAATGAGCCGAAATACTGGATCCAACTGGCCGGTATGTATGGTGAGTTAGGTGAGGAGAAAAAGCAGCTGGCGATAATGGAAGCCGCTTATCAACAGGGGTATGTAACCTCTGCAGCCGATATCTTTAACCTTGCTCAGCTGTATTACTACCATAAAGCACCGTATAAAGGCGCGCGCTTAATGGAGCAGGCGCTCAACGATGGCGTGCTGGAGAAGAATCTGCGAAACCTTAAGTTTTTGGGGCAAACCTGGACATTAGCGAAAGAGCAGGACAAAGCGGTGCCGGTGATGGCAAAGGCAGCCAGTTTAGCCGATGACGGTGAGCTAGATGCACAGTTAGCGCAAATTTATCTCAATATGGAAAAATGGGATAACGCGATTACTGCGGCGGATAATGCCCTGAACAAAGGCGAACTGCGTAATCCTGGCATCCCGTATCTGATAAAAGGCATGGCACTGTATAATAAAAAGCAGTATGCCACAGCGCTCGATGTGCTGGCCGAAGCCGAAAAGTACCAGTCGAGTCGTGGTATGGCTCAGCAATGGTCGAAGTTTGTAGAGTCAGAAAAATCCAGTAGCGAGCAAATTCAGGCTGAATTAGGCTCCTAACAACAGCACTGTTACAGAACTATGCATTAAAAGCCGGTTTTTTAAAACCGGCTTTTTTTTACCCGGTGCTGTAGATTGAAGTGAGCAGTAAAAATCAGTACAGTTAGAATTTATTCTTGCAAGGAGTGCATTATGAGAATCCTAACCGTTATTGTCGCGCTGGTGGCATTGTTGAGCGTTAACTATGTTAATGCTGACACCGACAGCACCGCCGTTGAATCTTTTAGCGATGCCTATCGCGCATATCAAAGTGCCATGGAACAGCAGCAGGCTGAAGACGCCGTGCATTATGCAAAACAGGCATTGGCACTAGCCAGTAAAGAAACCCTGTCTGATGCTGATAACTATTATGCGCTCCATTACAATCTGGGTAATGCGCTGCGTGCTGCTGACAATTTGACGGCGGCAATTGACCAGTTTGAAACGTTACAAAACTGGAGTGAAGCCCAGTTTGGCGAATACGCGCTTGAAACCTTCGCATTGCGAACTGAAGTGGTCGCGATTAAAAATACCGGTAAATACGCTCATAGTTCTGCCTCCAAACTCCGGGATCAATTACGTTCCTACAAATCGCTGCTGAATGACCTTGACGATGCCAAAGAAGAAAACCCGGCTGAAGCGGCAGCCATTTATTATAGTGTGTTGAGTTTGGTGTCAAAGAGTAGCAAGAGCCCGGTGCGACTGTCTAAGCTCACAAAATTGCTCGAGGAAGGAATAGAATTAGCTGAGGCGCAATGGCCTGACAACGATTACCGGGGATTGCACCTGCAGGTTTTACTCGCCAAAGTCCACTATGCGAGCGACGATCTGGATGATGCGGTTGCCTTGTTTAGTAATGTCGCTGAACGTGTCGATAGTGCTTTATCTTACACGCACCCCTGGGTGCTGAATGCCCACGCCAGCTTAGTGAAGGCGTATTCTCGTATGGGTGAAGATGAGCTGGCCACGCAGCATTGTCAGTTAATCGGTAAAATGGTGCCATGGGACAACGAACAGGATCCTACTCCTATTTACCGGGTAAATCCTGATTTTCCCGTTGCGGCGGCAAGGATGGGCTCCGAAGGCTACGTTCGCTTTGAGTTTGATATTGACGAACAAGGTTTTGTGGTCAACCCACAAGTGTTAGCTAACTCAGGCAGTTCACAGTTTATAGAAGAAAGCCTGAAGGCCATTGAGCAATGGCGCTATGCCCCCAAATTTGAGAATGGCGAGCCTGTATTGGCGCAACATAATGTTGTGCAGCTCGATTTTAAACTGATGCCATAATTGCCAGCTTTCAGGCCGATTTAAATGGCAGCATGGCAATCGTCAAATCGTGAGTATCGCTGGTACCCAGCGATAAGTGCTGCATCTTTTCATCAATTGCGTGTGCGTGTTTGTCGATAGCCACGCCTGCCGTGCCGTTACAACGAGCGCGTAAACTGGCCAGATTGCGTAACAAATGGATGAGAACTGCTACATGGCCTGCACCCATTTGCCGTATCTGACTAAACGCTGTGTCGATGACTCCTGGGAAGGTGAACGTGCGGCGTTTTAGCCATACCTGGGTGTCGTTGTTCATGAGGCAAATGGCAGGGAACTCACGTTCCGCTATCAGCATACAAATGCCGCTGAGCTTGTCGATGCAGGTGATGGCTGTGTTGGGATCGTTGATACCTGGTGACAAAGCGCGTAAGGCCACTTCCACCAACTGACTAATGGCAAATTCCGGATCCTGAATGGGCGTGCGGCTTGCGCCCAACATCACGGCCTTGCGTAGTTCACTGAAATCACCTTCAGTCATAGGCTGATTACAATAGACGGTAAATAATGCTTCGCCAATTAATATATGATCGCCGCTGCGAACATGAAGTTCGCAACCGGTGACTGCGGTCGAGGTCTGGTTGAGAAAACTGTCGTAGTTGATGGTTTGTATGTAGCCATTACTTAGCGCCTGCACGGTTACCGAAAAAGCACTTTGTGGAATTGCCCATTGCTCCGTAATGGCCCGAAAGGAAGACGCTGATTCTGTTACTGGTAACAGCGAATCAATATTACTTTCAAAGCGAGCCACACAGTCGGCAATCACATGATCGGCCTGAATCGACCGTGATACGTGATGAATAAAATAAATGATGGTTACGCAGTCAAGCAGTGCCAAAAACGTGGTCACACCGGCCAGCATGGAAATGGCGTCCTGATTACTGCTGATCGAAGACAGATGATGCAATGAAATCAGGCAGAAAAGGAAAGTGGACACCAAAATACCCAGTACAGCCTGCGTATTACGGTCGTGCATAAAGTTACGGATTAGCCGCGGCCCAAATTGGTTTGACGCCAGTGTCAGTGACACCAATGTCATCGAAAAAGCGATACTGGTAACGGTGATCATGGCGCCGGCAACAGTCGATAACAATTGCTGCACACCTTCCTGGCTTACTAACGGAATAAGCGGTCTTAAAAACTCGGGTAAAAATGCACGCTCAATAACCGACAAACAGGTATAGCAGATTACCGCACTGCTGCCCATCATCAGTAGGGGAATAAACCAGTAACTGGTTGATAGCGACTCCCAAATTACTCGTATCCGCGTGACGATCAGCCGTAAAGTCATCCATTTTCCCATTAAAATCAGTTAATTAATTGTTCGGAAATATTAAGCTCTGATATATTAACACCTTAGCCAGTATATCTTTATACCTTATCGACGTGTAAATTAAGCAAATAAAATGGCCATTGATTACCGCAATTATTCAAAATCTGATCTTGAAGAAGCACTCGGTACTATCGACAAAGCGCGATTTCCGCAGCGAGTCGAACAAATTGAACAATTACTCGCTGAGAAAAAAAACAATGAGGCCAGTGAGCCGCTTCCTGAAGATGAAATTCTGCTACCTGAACCGGAAACAGTTGAACAAGCACAGCGCAAAATACTGGGAACGCTAGCCATGGTATTTGCCGGGCTAGTAGTAGGTGCTATGTTATTGCCGGTCTATTTTCATTCCTTTTTGCTCAATGGCGCTATGGTGGCGCCATTTAAGTGGGCAGCGTGGATAGTGGCAATCGTTGCGTTCGCGCTGACCTGCAGGTATATGCTGCGTACCGACTTTTTGCGCAAAGCCAATGCGAACTTGCTGGCGAGAGGAAAACGCCCCATGACTGTGAATTCAAGGCGGCGACTCTACGGTGCACTGGGTGGTGCACTAATAGTGGCGATATTTGTCGCGCTGGCCACCTTTCGTGGTGCCCCGGTTGCATTACATCTTTACGTGATGAATTCCAAACCTGCATCGCAGCAGGTAACCATTTCAGCCTTACCTCAGCGTTATCGGCGTAAACACTGTAACGGCAAAATTTACCTGCAAGAATATGATGGTCAGTTTTTTAACTATGTGTGTCAAATAACCTCCAGGACGCAATGGCAATCGCTTCGCCCGGGGCAAAAAGTGCTTCTGCGGGGCAGTCGTTCGTCGCTGGGCTTTTTAGCTGAAGATATCTCGATATAAGTATTTCATCCCTCAGGCCTGACGGCTTTGGCGATACTGAAAACACCAGTTTAATAAATGTAAATCACACCGTAGAATAACGATGCGGGTTTACTCGTTGTCGTGCTCGCTGGATTGCACGCTTAGCTGTCATCAAAGGATTGAATATGAAATTACGCATTGGCGCGCTCTGGTTACTTTCTCTTATCGGGGCGTATTGGTTTGGGGCGACCCAAGTCGACTCTGACCTCGACTCTGCTCCCGACTTATCAGCGCCAACTAGTCAGCACACTAATGTTCCAAAGGACCAGCAAACTGCTGGCGTTGCGGGGGGCGGTGCTGGCGCAGAGGAGCCGTTGTTAACCCGTGTAGATGCCCTGCAGCAAGAGAGCTCGGAAGCAGATCAACCCGCTACCGTATTGTCGGTGGATGATGTAGTTAATAAAACCCGGCAATTGCTGCAAGGTACTGGATTTGCCTCGTCGATGGCGAAAATAGTTGAGGCTTACCAGTTAGTCGAGCTGCTTGATGTAGCGCAAGTGACCGATGCCCTTGATATGCTTGGAACTGGCAGCTCATCGGGTGAAATGCAAATAACACAGCTCTATTTGAGTCGGCTTGCTGAATTAGCGCCCATGCAGGCAATGGATTACGTGATTCAGCAATTCGAAGGTGGCCGCAGCAAAATAATGGCTGCATCGACCGTATTGGCAGTATGGGCAGAAAAAGCCCCTCAGGCAGCCCTTGACTGGTACATAAACCAACCTTCAGAGACGCTCAGCGATGAGCTGGGAAGTCCTGTTCTGTACGGCCTGTTTGCTAGTATCGCCCGGCAGGATCTTAATCAGGCCATGAACAACCTGACCACGTCGCTGGACAGCGATAATTTTAAAGAAATTGATATGGCCATTCGCGGCACTGTCAGCGCGTTAGATAGCACCGAGGACTTTGAGCTTATGCTGGAAAAGGTGCAAGTCTTAGATAATGACCAGGCACTGGAAATCGTTATGAGCAACTGGATCGATAAAGACCCCTATGCAGCGCTGGCTAAAATTGAATCCCTGGGCGACGATGCCCGCGCTAAAGAGCTCGAACAAAATGTCTTTCGCAACTGGATGTTCAAAGATCCAGATACTGCTGTTGAGACCTATATGCAAAGAGCTGAGCCTGGTGAAAGGCAGGGCCGGGCCAAACTGGTTGCGCAAACACTCAGTGCAACGAATCCGCAAAAAGCAATCGATTGGCTCCAAAAACAATCTGATATTAACCCAGACGGGTTATTTAGTGATGTGCTTGAAAGAGCGAGTTTCCGAAATCCGCAATTTGCCGAAGACAACCTGCAGTTAGTTACTGAGCCCGACAACTTGAAAAGTTTAGCCAGCAATATTTACCGCAGCTACGGCCGGTATAGCCAGACTAAGGCGGATGCGTTTTTAGCCAGACAACCACCAAAGCTGCGGGAACAGGTGTTAGAGCATTTCAAAAAAATAGAAGAGTACAGAAAGAATAATCAGTAGCGACGCTGACCAACAGACTCTCGCTAAAGTCATGATGAAATTGCTACACGTTCTGACGTGGCCGCTATAGTTCAGCGCGCCACATCCTGGCTTACAGTGCTAGTCGGCAGTTGCTAACGCTTCGCGGCTCGTATTGGTTTGACTCACAAGTGCCTTGCGTATGGCTGTGGCGTCATCGCAATGCCCGGCAAAAGGAACAAACACGATTTTCCGTCGTTCTGTACAATAGTGCGCGCCGTCGCTAAATACACTTATCATGGTCACCTTATCGCTGCTCACATTGGCGTAATGACGCAAAATAAGCTGCATAGCATCCTGATGGTCCTCATTCATATGCGATATCATGGCGTTTATCTGGCTGTGCCACGATGCTTCTTCGGTTTGCCAGTACTCAGGATTGATCCAGTGTATTTTACCAAAACCACCAATGTACCTGACCCGGGCGACGTTAATCCTATAAAAATGAAAGTCGTGGGTGTGCTGATAGGCTTCAGCTTGCGGAAATAAGCGGAAGTAGAGCTCTGCATTGTCTGGTGAATCGGCCAGTTGGGCGTCGCCCATTATGGTCACCCGGCCATTTGACTGAGAGTCTTCTTCGCTCGGATCGAAAACCGTCAGGCTGACTTTATCGTTAGCTTTAATGTTGCGGGTATGCAAAGCGATATCACTGATATAAATAATAACATCGCCGGTGTGGGTTATCACAAAAGGGACAATTGAGCCGAAAGGATAGCCAGGCATCGACGTTGACTGGGTACTCAGTACCCCGGAATGCTGTGCCCGGCACAACTGTTTTGCTTCTTGAGAGAGTTGCTTCATTGACATGGTAATATGGTCCTATAATTAATGAGCCACCAGCGGTGGTTTGCCGGGGCGTGGGATTAATTCTATTTCAGCGGTACGATAACATCGGGTTAATACCGGCAGGGTGAGTACGTCAGCGGGCGAGCCCTGAGCAATACATCGTTGCTCGCCAAGCACCCACATTTGCTGGCAGTATGGCGATACCAGGTTAATATCGTGACTAATGCATACAATGCATAAGCCCAGTCGGGTCAGGTAACCTAGTTGCTCCATGACCAGACGCTGATAGCGCAAATCTAAGGCTGATGTGGGCTCATCCAATAACAGTAACTTACCATGTAAGTCAGGAGAGTCTGTTACAGCCTGGTTTTCGCTAAATAGCTGCATGACTGCTTTAGCCAGAAAAATACGCTGGCGCTCGCCACCGGATAGTCTTTGAATATCGCGATTGAGCAAAGGCTGCAGTTCGAACCATTGCGCTACTTGCTCCATCCAGGCCAAGCGATGGACAAAGGGCTCGTGGTATAAACTGCGACCCAGTAGCAGTATTTCATCGGTCATAAAAGCAAACGGAGAGGCAGGAGTTTGTTGCATGACGGCGCGGTGTCTGGCGATGTCTTTTAACGTCCATTGCTGCAAAGACCGGCCAAGCAGGCTAACCGACGCATCATGGTTTGGGGTGCCGGTAAGTAAACGCAGCAAGGTTGATTTACCGCATCCGTTTTCACCCACAATCGCGGTCATCGTTCCTGACGTTAGGGTGCCGCTGACGTGCCTGAGTAACAGCTGGTCGCCCTGGGATACCGTCACGTCACTGAGGGTCATGATATCTTCAGTCAAGTGGCGCCTCCTTGTTTTTGAGTAATAAATACAAGAAAAACGGCGCGCCGACAGCCGACGTAATAATGCCAATCGGTATTTCCATGGGGCTTAACAGGCTCCGTGATAAACAATCTGACAGGATCAGCAACACGCTGCCTAAAATGCCACTGGCTGGCATCAGGTAACGATGATCAACACCAATCAGCGTGCGGCAAATATGCGGTATGACCAAGCCAATAAAACCTATGATGCCGCACAATGCGGTGCAAAGGGCCACGGCAAAGGCCACTGTCCAGAGCAGGTAATATTTATAGCGTTTTACATTCAGCCCCTGAAAAGCCGCTTCTTGTTCGCCCAGCGCAAACAAATTTAACGCTTTACGACTTAACATAAATACACTGCTACTAATCAGTAAGCAGCCCGCCAGCAGGCATACCTGGCGCCATTCTGCACCTGCCAGACTCCCCATGGTCCAGTAGCTTATTTGCCGCAGTGCGTCGTCGCTGGCAACATAGCTTAGCGCGCCAATAATGGTGCCGGTCAGGGCATTGATGGCAACGCCAGCCAGAATCAGGGTGCTGACTGCAATGCCGTTAGGGCGCCTGGCCATATGCAATACTAAGGCTACGGTAGCCAGGGCACCCATAAAGGCGGCCAGGGTGGTGGACAAAGTGCCCATAGAATTGCTCAGAGTCCAGGGCAGCGCCATACTGGCCGCAGCGGCAGCCGCGGCGCCTCCGGAAATACCAATGAGACCGGGATCGGCAAGGGGGTTTCTCACCAACCCTTGCATTGCGCATCCCGCCATACCCAGCAACGCGCCAACACAAGCCGCCATGAGCGTACGAGGTAAGCGAAGATCCAAAAATACATACCATTGCATAGTTTGTCGGGAGCTAAGGGGGGCGCTGTTGCTGGCGAGTTGCCACAACGTTTGCCACTGCCACTCTACACTGCCAAGGTTTACAGATAACAGGCCACTTACAAGAACAGCCACGCTAATCGCACGCAGCCATAAAGCCCGATGACGGTGCCGTTGATGAATTAACCTGGCGACCCGGGCTTTACCGGCAATCGAAGTGAGACTAGTCATTGCGCGCCTGTTGGTGTTGGGCGGCGGCCACTGAGACTATCTTGCGCAACGCCTCGGCGATACGCGGCGACAAACCAAGACTGATCGCACTGGATATCTCGCCTACAGCACAGTGTTGTCCGGCGTTGGTGACGGCAATAGCCGGGTGGCTGCACAGTGCGCGAGCGGCAGCCTCGCCGTCGGCAAAATGACTGGCCATAATAACGATATCCGGGTTTGCCGAGACAATACTCTCGTTATCCATAATCTTAAATTCGTGGAGTTCGGCACCGATATTCACCAGGCCTAGCTCGCTGAACAGCGAATCAGGCAGTGTATCGCTACCAGCGACAGTCAACCCGCGGTCGTTACTGGCCACTACGTATAATGCCCTCATGCCCTGAATACCCTGTTGTTGCGCCTGGTGAAGGACGGTGGCTATCTGCGTTTTTATGTGGCTAAGCAATGTCGCGCCGGACTCGCTGGCGTTTACGTGCTGACTGATTTCATTAATCGTGGCGAATAACCCATCAATGGTGCGTGGCTGGTGGTATATATTTACCGCTATTCCTGCGTTCGACAGCTGTTTCAACACGCTTTGTGGTCCGGTAGAGGCTGCGCCGAGTAAATGGGTAGGATGTTGTGCCAATACGCCCTCGGTATTCAGTTGTCGAAAATAACCGAGTTTGGTTTTATGTATCGCGGCTGGTGGATACATACTGGTGTTATCAGTGGCCACCACCCAGTCGCCGCGTCCGAGCGCAAAGAGGATTTCAGTTACACTGGCCCCGGCCGAGACAATCCGCATTGACTCGCCCTGCACAAAAGGACTGAGCAGCAAAGTCATCGCAAAGATAATAATTTTAAGCATTAAATGTGCTCCTGGTAGCAGGCTGGATACAGTGTGTAGTCAGCCTGTCAGACGGTACAAAGATTACTGAGCGGCTAGCAGATCGGCTCTCACGCTGTAACTACCAGAGGTTCCGGCATCATCGTAGTAACTGGTAATCTGAAATTTATAGGTATTGTCACCGGCCTTAATCAGATACACACTAAACTGCGAGTACAATAGATGCGTGGTGGAGTCGTAGAAGTACCACGGCGTTTCATCAAAGGCATATTCGGTATATGTATCAGGGGTAAAGCCCATGAAGGGGGCAGCTTGTGAATCAATACCAGCGTAGGTCTGGCCATCGGTTCTTATCACCGTCGCGTCATCAGCGAGGGTCAGCTCGAATTCAGCCCCGCCATCACCGCAGCTAATTATAAGATCCCAGTCCTCAGCGACGGTGGCGGTAGTTTGGGTATCAAAATCAATGTAAGTGTGGTTGCCGCATGCCTCGGTTTGCAGCGTTAACTCTATCTCATCTGCAAATTCAGACTGACCGTCCAGCATGCTTTGATGCGCGATAGCCAGGGTGATTTCTGCGATAAGGTTGCCGGTCGTCTGTATATCCGTCACCCGAAAGCGAGTGAAGTTACTGTCAGAATTGACAATATAATAGACATCGTCAGCGGCCGTTACAGTATGTGTCGTCATATCATAGTGGTAGAAGCTGTCACCGATAACCGCGCCTTGCTCGTCGGTGGTAAATGCTTCAGGTGGCGGCGCATCGGCCAGCGTAACCGCCTCATAGTCAGCCAGTTCAGACTCTGCGGTAGCGGCCAAAAACAGTTCGGCAACAGGATTACCGTCGGCATCATAAAAGTCACTGTTGTTGGCCGTCTTAAACATACTGACGGGGGTTTCTTGAGAGGTGTTTAACCATATTTTGGTGCGCTGAAAGGCGATATCCCAGGTTGTGTCAGTCGCGGCTTCTGCCGTCGTTAAAGCCACAGTGGACTGACTATCCAGATCAAAGTAAACCGTCTCTGGCTCGCTACTGGTGCCGGTGCTAAACGGCCCGTAAATTTGCCCTTCAGCAGGGGAGGTCGGCGTTTCTGGTGTCTCTGGCTGTTCGGGACTGGAAGATGAGCTGCCGCCGCAGCCTGTTAACGTCAGAATGGTCGCAAGCGTAAGTATAGTGACACGATAATTCATGGTTTCTCCTGAAAGTTAAAATTGATAAGTGCTGGTTAGCACAACCCGGCGACTCGTGAGGCCGCGGGCATCGAAAAGTCCCTGCTGGGTATATTGCGAGGACTGGTGTTGGTCGAACATGTTTTCGACCCCGAGTTGCCATCGCCAATGAGCAGTTAGCTGTTGAGAAAACTGACCGTTGAGTGATACTGAATCGTTGGTATGAATGCCGGTAAAGCTGTTGTCAGGTGCTTCATCAAAGGTCCCTACGGCATAGAGTTGTAAGTCGGCATTGATGGTGGAAAAATGGTAAGTGCCCGATAGTTTAAGCAGGTGACGGGGGCGTTCACTTAATCGTTCATCGTCATTATTTTGGGCGTCGAGGTATTGATAATTAAGTTGCAGCTGCCATTGGTTGTTCTGCGCTGTCAGAGCATAATCAAATCCCTGCAAACTTGCTTTGGCAATATTGGTATATACATACACATCCATGCCGGCCTCAGCGGAGCGGTCTGCTGAGGCGATGGTGTCGATAAAGTCATTGGCGCGGGTATAGTGAAGGTTGATATCGCTGGTCAACTGCCAATCGCTGTGCCACTGAGATTGCCATTGCAATCCGGCCGTCACATTACTGGCGGTTTCGGGTACCAGTTGGTTATTGCCTACAATCATGTAACCTAAATTACTATGGTCGAAAATGTAGTAGCGTTCTTTTAAATTCGGTACCCGGTAGCTTTGGCCTATGCCGAATCGCAGTTGCCAGTTGTTAGCCTTTGTTGGAGGGGTATAGCTAATGCTGCCGCGCCAGGCCTGATGCCAGCCAAAGTCACTGTCGTACTGGATACGACTGCCGAGGAGTCCTTGTAGCGACTGCCAGGAGGTATTGACCTGAGCGTATGATTCTACTGACTGGCGTTCGGCGTTATCAACTTCAACCGTGCCTGTGGCCAGATTTTGCTGATCAAGTTGATCCTGGTGAACGGTAACCCCGGCAATCCATTCATTGTTCCCCATCCAGACACGCTGGGCGTCGATCTCCTGCATAGAGATAGTGGTATCGCGTAGACCATTACTATTACCACTGGTTTCACTATGACCTAGCAACCGGGTGTTAATCTGCCAGTCGTTATCGTGAGCAAGTATTATATCTTGCTGCCATTGCCTGACTGTGGATAAATAATTGAGCGTGGCAGATTGCCCTGGGAGCCGTGATAGTACCTTGAATCGACTTTCATCCAGCCAGCGACTTTTCGTCGACACCGTTACCGATGAAAACTGTCGTTTAAGGTCGAGGTGAATAAAGGTCTTGTCGCTGGCAACGCCTTGTTGTAGCGCGCTGTGCTGATTGTATTTAAAGCCAGGATCATCGATATACTGCACATTAAGACTACTATGCCAGCCGCTGAGCTTATCACTGGCCTGCAAACGGTATAGCTGGCCCCACTCATCTTCGATGGCGTTGTCGGCATAGGAGCTCAGTTCTGCCGTAAGGCTAACGGTTCTCTCCTGCGGCGTGTAGGTGATAATGTTGATGACGCCGCCCATGGCCGAGCTACCGTAGAGTACTGATGCCGCGCCGCGAACAATTTCTATTTGTTTAATGTTATTAACACTAATTTGGTCAATATCAACGGCTGAGCCCGTCGGTGCCACTAAGGGTTGCCCATCCATTAGCACCAGCACCCTGTCGGCACTAAAGCCTTGTAACTGTATGGTATAACCTTCTTTGCGGTTGCGTGTAACAACCACACCAGGCATCACATCGAGTAACTGTTTCAGAGTACCTCGCGACAAGCGTTCGATTGTAGCCTGGTTGATAATATCGACTTTAACTGGCGAGCTATACAAGTGTTTGGGTGTGCGTGTGCCGGTTACCACGATGGTTTCGGTATTATCCTCTGGCAAGGGTGAGTGTGCTTCCGCTGCTTGAAGAGTCAGGCACCATAAAACACAGACCAGCTGATTGGTAAAAGGTAGCTTAAGAGATAAAGGTAAACGCATACTTTTGAATGAAAATCTAAATATAAATGATAACTATTATCATTTATATTATAGAAGTGATGTGGTCGCATCAAGAACAAATCCTGTTTTTTATGATGAGCTTGTTACGAGCGCAGTCAGTGGGAAGCTAAATATAGCGAAGAAGACTGGCTACGGTAGGTTTTTGAAATACAACAGCGGGAGCAGTGATTTTTGATTACGACTTTTGTTTACGGCCTTTATTTACATTGACGCGCCGCGGTAAGTAACAGTGCTGCAAACGACGCTAAATTGACTAAAGAAGGCTTCACAGCAGCGCATTCTGACGTGGCCGCTGAACAATCCAGCGTGCGACATCCTGACGCAGAAACTTATACAGTAACCCGCCTATGCCGCCTGCAAGCGCTTGCCATATTTGCGCCGGCAGAGAACGTGTGCCAGCGATCAGGGTAACATCCATAATAGGATGCATCACGGCGAGCATGGCTAACATGGCGACAGCGCCTGCGAGCGGGTGTAACCAATTGCTGCGAAGCTTCAATGCATGGCCGAGCCGGCCACTTATAAGCAGTGCAATAGCGAGCGAGGCGAGAATCGCGGAACCATATTTTGGCAGTAGTCCCCACCAGTCGAGCACCATATGTTTAAGCCATAAGTTACCATTAATATTGACACCTAACGCGCTAAGTTCGAGGAGTACAAACTGGGATTGTGAAAGGCTGGCAATGGTATAAGTTGCCAGCCATGCAATCAGCAGCGCCCCGACTTTGGTGAAAGGACTAATATCTGATGAAACTTCGTAAACCATTTCATTTGTCGACATGGAACATCTCTCAAACTACATTGCTATAAACAGTAAAATAACGCTAAACGGCAGGCATGGTGACACTTCGATATTCACCCGCCATCTTGCGATGATAACAACATTACTTGCAATAAAGCGCAACACAAATCGTATAATTTCATGCTAAGCTGCACAGTACAAGTTGTTGATAGTCAGATAGGTATGATCAAAGCGTTACAGCGACAGAGTGCATGTATAGCAGGTTTAGTGTTGGCAGTTAAAATACTGTTGTTATCGCCTGTTTATGCTGATGTTCCACCTGTGCTTACGGGTAATTTTCATCAAACCCAGATCGCCGGGTACTTAACAAATCCCTGGGCTGTCGTGGAGAACCCATTAGGCGGCTGGCTGATAACTGAACGCAGCGGTATTATCGTCGAATATACCCATGCCGGGGAGCGTCAGGAAATCCCGCTGGAAATTAAAGATCTCTATGTTGACGGCCAGGGTGGCTTGCTCGACATCGTGCTCAGTGATGATTTTATTGAATCGCGCAGAGTTTATCTGAGTTATGCGATTGGCACTGCGCAGAGCAATTACCTGGCCTTTGGCACCACAAGGTTAATCGGCGATAACCCCACAGTCACAACGCTTTTTAAAGTCAGCAGCGGCAAGGACACGCCGGTCCATTTTGGCGGTCGTTTGTTGAAAATGCCAGATAACAGCTGGTTGTTAACCAGTGGCGATGGCTTTGATTACCGCGAACAGGCGCAACGTAAACAGAGTCACTTAGGCAAGGTGCTGCGCTTTAACACTGACGGTACACCGCATAAGGACAATCCGTTTTATAGCGCTGAACACACCCCCGCAAGTTATATTTACACGCTCGGTCATCGCAACCCGCAGGGTTTAGTGCGTGATCCTTCAACTGGCAAAATCTGGTTAAATGAGCATGGTCCGGCGGGTGGCGACGAAATCAACTTATTAAGCCCTGGCAATAACTATGGCTGGCCGGTTGTTACCCTGGGTGAAGACTATTCAGGGGCGCAAATTACGCCCTTTGACAAATATCCGGGCATGACCGATCCGCTCCTGAACTGGACCCCCTCCATTGCGCCTTCATCCATGGTGGTGTATCAGGATGATTTGTTTACGGAACTGAATAATCACCTGTTAGTGAGCAGCCTTAAAGATAAGGCACTGTATGCCGTGGCATTGGACCAAAATCCCATGTCGGCGGTGCAAATCTTTGCTACTATAAATGAACGTTTACGCGACGTGATTGTGGGGCGTGACGGGGCAATCTATGTATTGACCGACGGTGAACGCGGTCGGCTCATGCGCTTTTCGCCGTTACGCGATGAAGGGGTCCCGGAACACAGTTTGCGGTAGTCTGCTTTTCTTTTTATTGCTAACCCCGTCAGAAGCAGAAAACGTTAATAGTCTGCCTGAATAGCGGCTATAAACGTGCGAAAGTGCATAAACATTCAAATTTATTATATATGCCGTTATAATTCCGGCGTTTAAATAGTCACTTCCTGCTCCAAGACCGTCAAATTATGCAGGAATAACCATGAGGAAAACATCGTGTTAGAAGATTATCGCAAACACGTAGAAGAGCGTGCTGCCGAAGGAATTCCACCAAAACCGTTGAATGCGGAACAGGTAGCTGGATTAGTCGAATTACTGAAAAATCCACCTGCCGGTGAAGAAGCATTTCTGCTTGAACTGCTTTCTGAGCGAGTACCTCCTGGTGTAGACGAAGCCGCTTATGTTAAAGCGGGCTTCTTAAGCGCAATTGTTAAAGGTGAAGACACCAGCCCGTTGATCAGCAAAGAAAAGGGTGTTGAATTACTGGGCAACATGCACGGTGGTTATAACATTATCACGCTGGTTGAGTTACTTGACGATGAAGCCCTGGCGCCACTGGCTGCAAAAGAACTCAAGCATACCTTACTGATGTTTGATGCCTTCCACGACGTGGAAGAAAAACACAAAGCAGGAAATGCCATCGCCACCGACGTAATCAAGTCGTGGGCCGAGGCAGAATGGTTTACGTCGCGTCCTACCCTGGCTGACAAAATCACCTATTCAGTGTTTAAAGTTACCGGTGAAACTAACACCGATGACTTGTCTCCGGCACCTGATGCATGGTCTCGCCCGGATATTCCGTTGCACGCCCTGGCCGCTTATAAAATGACCCGTGATGGCCTGGAGCCAGAAGAGCACGGCGTTAAAGGCCCGATGAAGCAAATTGAAGAGGTTAAAGCAAAAGGCCATCCGGTCGCCTTCGTGGGTGACGTTGTGGGTACAGGGTCTTCGCGTAAGTCGGCGACTAACTCAGTATTGTGGTTCTTTGGTGAAGATTTGCCAGGCGTGCCGAACAAGCGCGGTGGTGGTGTGTGTATTGGTAGCAAAGTGGCACCCATCTTCTTTAACACCATGGAAGACGCCGGTGCGTTGGTTTTTGAAGCCGACGTAGAAAAAATGAACATGGGTGATGTCATCGATATCTACCCGTATGAAGGTAAAATAACCAACAGCGAAACCGGTGAAGTGCTGGCAGAGTACAGCTACAAGTCTAAGGTTATCCTTGACGAAGTGCGCGCTGGTGGTCGTATCAACCTGATCATTGGTCGTGGCTTAACCGACAAAGCCCGTGAGGCATTGGGTCTTGGCCCAACTGACTTATTCCGTACGCCTGAACAGCCTGCCGACAGCGGTAAGGGCTTCTCTTTAGCGCAGAAAATGGTGGGTAAAGCCTGTGGTGTTGACGGTATCCGCCCTGGCACCTACTGTGAGCCAAAAATGACCACGGTGGGATCTCAGGATACCACGGGTCCTATGACGCGTGATGAGCTTAAAGATCTGGCGTGTTTGGGCTTTACCGCCGATTTAACCATGCAATCTTTCTGTCACACGGCGGCATATCCTAAGCCGGTTGATATCGACACCCAGCATACGCTGCCAGACTTTATTATGAACCGTGGCGGTGTAAGTTTACGTCCGGGCGACGGTATCATTCACAGCTGGTTAAACCGTATGCTGCTGCCTGATACGGTGGGCACTGGCGGTGATTCTCATACACGTTTCCCGCTGGGTATTTCATTCCCGGCTGGCTCTGGTCTGGTTGCTTTCGCAGCCGCCACAGGCGTTATGCCGCTGGATATGCCTGAGTCAATTCTGGTGCGCTTTAAAGGCAAACGTCAGCCTGGTATCACCTTACGTGATTTGGTACACGCTATTCCGCTGTACGGTATTAAGCAAGGTCTGCTAACAGTTGAGAAGAAAGGTAAAATCAACCAGTTCTCAGGTCGAATCCTGGAAATCGAAGGTCTGGAAGACTTAACTGTAGAGCAGGCGTTTGAATTGTCTGATGCGTCAGCGGAGCGTTCTGCAGCCGGTTGTACTATCAACCTTTCTGAAGAATCCATTGCCGAATACCTGCGCTCTAACGTGACCATGTTACGCTGGATGATCAACGAAGGTTACGGCGATCCGCGTACGCTTGAGCGCCGTGCGCAGAAGATGGAAGAATGGCTGGCAAACCCAAGCCTGATGCGTGCCGACGCTGATGCGGAATACGCAGAAGTGATCGAGATTGACCTGTCTGAAATCAAAGAGCCAATTGTATGCTGCCCCAACGATCCGGATGATGCCAAAACATTATCTGAAGTCGCTGGCGACCATGTCGATGAGGTGTTCATCGGTTCTTGTATGACGAACATTGGTCACTTCCGTGCTGCTGGTAAACTGCTGGATAACTACGGTAAGACACTGCCAACCCGTTTGTGGATTTCTCCACCTACTAAGATGGATAAAGCCCAGTTGATGGAAGAGGGCTACTACAACATCTACGGCCGTGTAGGCGTACGTACCGAAATGCCCGGGTGTTCATTGTGCATGGGTAACCAGGCACGTGTAGACGCTGGCGCGACGGTGCTTTCTACCTCTACCCGTAACTTCCCGAACCGCTTGGGTGATGGCGCCAATGTGTATCTGACCTCTGCAGAACTGGCGGCGGTTGGTGCAATTGTTGGCCGTATTCCTACTGCCGAAGAATATATGGAATATGCAGGTAAAATCGACTCAATGGCAGCCGATGTTTACCGCTACCTGAACTTCGACAAAATGGACAGTTTCAAGAAAGCGGAAGAAGAAGCCAAAGCAAACATCATTCCGACGTTGAATGTTGCCTGACTTAGCATATAAACTAGCAAGCCGGGCACCGTGAGGGCCCGGCTTTTTTTATGCTTAAGTTAAAGGAAAAAAAATGAAAACTCGCAATATAATAAAATCAAAATTCATCGCTGCCATCGTGCTGCTTGGTAGTTTGCTATTAGGCATCTGCAATGTCAGCGCTGTCGAATTTGAGAAAGCGCGAGTCACAGTCAAAGACATAAACCTCGAAGTAGAATACGCCAAAACTTTTGAACAGCGCGTTCAGGGTCTGATGTTTCGTAAAACATTGTGTAGTAGCTGCGGTATGTTGTTTAAGTTTGACCCGGAAAAACAAGCCAGTATGTGGATGAAGAATACGTTTATTCCACTGGATGTGGCATTTATCGACAGAAACGGCGTAATCACTGATATTAAACCGCTGCAGCCTCAGGACCTGACATCTGTTGGCGCGTCAACGTTGGTGAGGTACGCACTCGAAATGAATCAAGGCTGGTTTGCCGAGCATGATATTCATGTTGGCGATCAGTTTACTGTCAATCCATAACGCTGAGTCACAATCAGCGGATATACGGAGAACAACGTGAGCAACAACCCGTTAACTATTGCAAAATTCGGCGGCACCAGTGTTGCCAATTATACAGCGATGCAAAATTGTGCGCGCATAGTTGCGTCAAACCCCGGCACACGCATTGTTGTAGTCAGCGCTTCGGCCGGTGTCACCAATCACTTAGTCAGTCTGGCCTATACGGCGCTGACCCAGGAGCAGATTGCTGAAATATGTCAGTCGATTACCGATATTGAGCACGCCATACTCAAAGAACTGAAAGATCAGGCCAGCGTAAAGCCTAAGCTCGATGATTTACTGGAGGAAGTGAGCAATCTGGCGTTTCATGAGGAAATACTGCACCGCGCGGATCTGAAGGATCAGTTGCTTTCGATGGGCGAGCGCATGTCATCACTGATGTTCAGTGCCGTGCTGGCCGAAGAAAATGTTGCGACCATTAATTTTGATGTGCGTAAGGTGTTACACACCGACAGTGAATTCGGCGCGGCGGCACCTCAGCTAGAGGCTATTGCAGATAGTGCTAACCAATTATTAAAGCCTGAGATTGACAAGGCCATTGTAGTCACCCAGGGATTCGTTGGCGCCGATAGTGAAGGCCGTACTACTACGCTGGGTCGTGGTGGTTCAGACTTTACTGCGGCGCTGCTCGCCGAAGCGGTTGGCGCTGAGGTTTGTGAAATATGGACCGATGTTACCGGTGTGTATACCACCGATCCGCGTATCACCGCTGCCGCCCATCCATTGCCTGAATTAAGTTTTGAAGAAGCTGCCGAGATGGCCACATTTGGTGCCAAGGTATTGCACCCGGCAACCATGGAGCCAGCGGTACGTAAAGATATCAAGGTTTTTGTCGGTTCCAGCAAAGAACCAGCAAAAGGGGGCACCTGGATTGTCAGGGATTGTCAGCATGAGCCGTCCTACCGCGCTATTACACGCCGTAAAGAGCAGGTCATGGTGACAGTTAAAACACCCAAGATGATGTACGCTCAGGGCTTTTTGCAACAGGTGTTTGCGATCATTGCTAAGCATAAGCTGAGTGTTGATTTGGTCACTACCTCTGAGATATCGGTGGCTTTTACCCTGGACAATCCAGCGAATTCTGTAGCCCAGCGGTTAAATCGTGAAACCATTGCTGAGCTGGAAACCATTTGCGACGTGACAGTAGAGCACGGGTTTGATTTGGTTACCGTAGTGGGTAATCACATGCAAACCGGTAAAGGGGTGTCGAGTAAGATTTTTGCTGCGGTGTCTGACTACAATTTACGTATGATTTGCTTTGGTGCTAACCCACATAATATTTCGTTACTGGTGAATGAAGCAGACAGCAGTGAAATTGTCACCGTATTGCATAAAGCGTTGTTTGAATAAACGCTATATACCGCGATAGGTGAGTAACCTCGGTCAAAGCGCTTGTGGTATGGTTACCGGAAGCGCTTGGCACCGTTTTATTGTGGTAGCGGGGGGGCATATTTCACCCAGCAATTGCGTCCGCGTCGTTTAGCTAAATACAGTGCTTCATCCGCTTCTTCGATAGAGGGCGGGATCAGCATACCGTTAATTTCCTGACTGCGTGTTAAGCCAATACTAATGGTGACATGATCAGCAACGCCGCTGTAGTCGTGCGGGATCTGGGCATTTTTGAAGGCGTCCAGAATTTGCTCTGCAACGAACTCCGCACCGTTTTGCGAGGTATCAGGCAGGAGAATGGCGAATTCTTCGCCCCCGTAGCGGGCTATCACATCGGTTTTGCGTGGCAACTGTGACTTCAATAAGTCTGCGACCTGTTTTAAACAGCGATCCCCTTCACTATGACCATAGTTATCGTTGTATTGTTTAAAGTAATCGACATCAAGTAATAAAATCGCTAAGGGAGTGCGCTGCCGTGAAGCCATGGAGAGTGCCTGATGATAGCGCTCGTCAAAAGCGCGCCGGTTTGCAATGCCGGTCAGCGCATCGTTCATACTCATTTCTTCAAGCGTTTCTTTTTGTAATTCAATGGTATGAGCAAACTGCTCAAAGCTCTTCGCGAGCTCTGTTATTTCATCATTGCCAGACACTGTAATCACCTGATTATGGTCGCCAGCTCGCTGTAACACCTGGTTTCTGAGCGTTTTTAGCCGCCTGACAACAAAGCGGTGAATAAACACCGCAAAGCCAATATAAGCCAGCAGTACCACAAAGAAAATCGAGCTAACTTGTTTTATCTGACGCTTTACTAACAAGGTGGTATCCGCTGCGCGCGCAAGTACTGCTTCATTGAGTTGGTGCGACTCAAACTCATTTAACCGCGCATAATCGGTAATTAAATTGCGCACTAAATTACTTCTGCCTTGCACTCTACCAAGAATTTTAAGTTGCGATTGACGCAGTGCTACAAGGCCTTTGTCAGGGGCCAGAACAATCTCTTCAAACCGTTGAATTTTGGCATGTATGTTTTCTTTTTTGGCAACCGGGTTGTTCTTTGTCAGCGCTGACATCGCGACAATTTGACGGCTTAAGCGTTGCTGTTGCTGACGAATCAGGCTGAGTTGATCCAAAGTCAGTAACTCGCCGGCCAGTATCACCGCATTAGCAAAGTCCATTTGCCAGTGCGGATGCTCAGGCGCAGAGGATAGCAATACAGGCAGTGTTTGTATTTCGTCGAATAAGGCATAAAGGTGCATCTGCTGACGTAGAATATCGTTATTTACTTCAATTTTTTGTATCACTAAGCTATTGAGTTCGTCGAGTTCACGCTTAATCGATGCTACCTGGACAAGAACGTAGTTACCGTTTTGCGGCATTACGCCGGTATAATCACTGCCCGAAAACTGCTGGTCTATTGCCTTTAATGCAATACGTCGCATGGCTTCAGAATTAGCCATTGAAAGCTGTTCGGTTACCGATAACAACAGGTTCATTTGCGCGTAGAGTTGCCCGGCGTTAATCACGCTCGGCAACGACTCTGACGTAATTGAGGTTAACGTCTCCTCAAAAGATTTAAGCTTTAGCAGGGTGATCAGTGCCAGCACGGCAATGGCACCAATTAGCGTGACCAGGCTGATATTAATAATAGTGGCCAGTGAATATAGCCGTTTACTGGTATTCAGCGCCTTGGTGCGAGAGGGCTGCTCAGTCATAATTATTGGTATCGCTAGTATTTGAAGAAATAGCGATGCGTCCACCTGATGGCGCATAAAGCTGCTGCTGACGCTTGAATACACTGATGACTATGTCCACTATCAGTGGCGTAACTTGCTGACTAAAGGGCACTTCTTCTGCCTCTTTTATACTCTCATAGCCATCACCACCGCCGGCCAGAAAATCCGACGTTGCCAGTGTATATACCGCTGTTTTGCTAACGGGCTCGCTGTTAACTAACAGATGCTTCACACGCTGTCCCGGCGGTTCACTAAGGTCAACGGTAAACTGCATGCCTGATACGTGCGGGAAACGCCCGGATACGCTTTCAATTTCACTGACTCCATTTTCTAACGCTGCTAACAGTTGTTGCCCGGTAATCTTCAGTACTCTTATATGGCTGCGAAAGGGCAGTTCGGAGGTCACATCTTCACGCGTTAATTTATGTCCTGCCTGATACTGACGCTCGCCGCGAATTGCACCACCGTTGATGATGGCAACATCAGAATGGCTGGCCTCACGCAGTGCATCGCTTATTAGGCTCGCGAAGGCGTTTTCAGATGTGCGCACTGCATAACGTTGCGTATTCATTGCGGTGTTAAGAACCGCTACTTCCTCTTTGAGTAATGCCGAAATTCGCTTTGTGTAAGCGTTAATTTGCTGCGCGATGGCGGGCTCTTCGGGCAGGCTGTTTAAAGGCACCTGATCAACGTTGAGGGAAACATCCGCGGCGGTATCTGACTGCCAGGACAAAGACAGCACCGCAGCAGTACTTCGTTGCGTCACAAAGACATAACCCGGCGATGTATCTGCCATCAGCGTATTGGATTGGTCGAAATGAGGATCGGTCCTTAACACCAAATCGATAGTTGAATCCTCAAGCATCTGGTTCAAAAACGGGTGGTCGTTTGACACCATCAGCACGATAATATCTGCCCCTGACTCACGCATTTGCCGGGCTTGCTCGTAGAATACATCAGGGGCATCATTGACTTGTAAGCGGGTTAACCTGAACTCAGCAATCACCGACTCATGGAGAGCCACAATAACGCCTACCTTAACGTTATTCTGGTTGATAATGAGCTGTTCCCTGAGGCCATCGACATTTCCCTGGGTGGCCGGGTCATACGCATTGCTTAAGATGATCGGAAACGCCGCCTCGTAGGCGCGCAGTGATAATTCATCTTCAAAAAAACTGAACTCGCGTTTAGCAACCGCCATGGCGTCGGGTTCAAGGCTGTTAAGCACATCAATAACGTGCGCACCACGATCAAGTGATGACAACAGACTGGGCGCTAAGCTGGCACCGCCAAACAAAAATACGGTTGGCTGCTCGTCACGGCTGCGCTTTAGTAAGGTAGCAAGCTGGGCGTAGTTGCCATTGGGATCATCAATAAGCGGCATTTCGGCAGCATAAATCAGCGTTAAATTACGTGTCGCGCCAATTACCGACGTGGCAACTACGGCTGATAAAAATATCAATAACAATGATGACCCACGTATCAAACAAAGCACTGTTGTGGTTCCTGGTCTGCTGTTGTCTACCAATATAACAGATAATAGTGCGGTTACATTATAATCAGGCGCGGAGTCTGTCTAATAAAAAACCATCAGGGGCTTTTTTCGACCGCAGCGAGGACTGCGCTTGATCTGTACTGCATATGAGGACTTTGCATGTCTGGCATCCTGGGACTATGAATAAAGTGGCCATCACGATAGTATTGCGCTGTAACAGCTATTCAATTGTAAGTGACAACCTAATTGCTATGATCCAAATAACTTCTGGCATTTGCCTTGCCTACAGCGAAATTGATCTTCAGGCGATCCGCGCCCAGGGCAGTGGTGGCCAGAATGTCAACAAAGTGAGTTCGGCCATCCACTTGCGTTTTGACATACACGGTTCCTCGTTACCAGCGCAGTTCAAAGAGCGCTTGCTGGACTGCCGGGACAGTCGCCTGACGACGGAAGGCGTGATGGTCATCAAAGCGCAACAGTTTCGTACTCAGGAGCAAAACCGGGAAGACGCCATTGAGCGTCTTAAAGAGTGGATCATCAGCAATACCAAGGTGCAAAAAAAGCGTCGTGCAACGCGCGTAAGCAGAGCCGCTAAAGCGCGTCGTAAAGAAGCCAAACAAGCCAACAGCCAACGTAAGAAATTGCGTAAAAAAATCAGTTTTGACTAACGTATAGGCTGAGGCCTTCATTAACTCAGGGCACTGTTATGTTAACGGTTATAATGCCTCCCCTGGTGGTGCCGAAGTGGACCTGGTTGGCGTCAGGGTCTGCCCACTCCATACTTCTTACTCCACCGAAAATGGCATCGCCATCGTAATTTTTCCACTCAAACTCTTGCCAACTTTCGCCTCTATCAAGACTAACTTCAACAATGAAGGGTTGCGGATTTTCAAAGTTTTTGTTCCATCCGGCTGTGACCCAAAAATCTGGTTGATCCGGGTGAATGATCAGATCAAAGTAAAATCGTGATGTGTCATTAGTGCGTAGGGCTTGCCAGGTCATGCCGTTATCGAATGTACGAATGAGTCCGCCCTCACCAGTGGCTACGAAGTCGCCTTCTTTAGCGGTAACCGGCACGATTGAGCGGATCGTAGAGGGAACCGGAAGCAGATCTTCACCTGTCACATCCATAATGGTTTCACTGCCTTCGGTATAGCTGTCGGGGTACGACGAGATAACATCGAAGCGTCTTAACAGCGGGTTTTCAATGGCGCCCTGGCCACCATAGAAGAAAATTTCGGTATTATCCACAGCCTGCTCCGGAGGAATATTAATCAGACTACGGTAGCCCCGTGCAAAGCCATTCCAGATACCACTGATTGCCTGCCAGGTTGTGCCGGCGTCAAGTGATTCGGCCAGTACCTGGGTACCCACGGCATAAAGCTTATCACCAGCGGCATTACTGGCCAGGCGATAAATGGGTTCCGGCGTCATCTCAGAGGGTTTTGCAGAGCCGCCAAAGTTATTGGTTACCGTGCTCCAGTGACTGCCCTTATCCAAACTGCGGATCAGCATCGACTGGTTGCTGTTGTCGGCCCCTACGACTGCCAGCCAATGGTCGTCTTGGACGGCGAGAAAATCCTGTATCTCCCAGCGTTGTGAAGTAACCGGTTGCCAGTTGCTACCATTAAGCAAATATAAACCACCCGAGGTTGCCGCCACGCTGAGTATTGAATTGTTAGCAGTGCTTAAGCGGGTAATTTCATTAATCGTTAACCCGGTAAGTTCTATTGAATTAATGGTGACATTAAGTTCAGCTGGCGTGGGCTCATAAGGCGGTGGATTTTCCTGACAGGCGCTCAGCAACACAAAAGATGTGAATATGAAAGCCGTTAATTGAAGTTTTGTATTAGACATCGTAAAACTCTTAAGACCTTTGTTGCGCTAAAGTACCCCACATATATCGTAATTGTCCGTTTCGTTTGATACCGGACGTCCAAAAACAGCGACACTTGATCCAAATTATGAAGTTTGTCGGAATGGTCGGGCAACAAACTGACTCTCAATACATTTTTCGCGCTGTCGTGGGCATTATTCTGGCCGCCATTTAATCGTCATAAATGCTTGTTAATATTCCATATTATCTTTTCACTCACTTTTCACCGAGCAAGTTATGGATCGTAGACAATTTATAAAATTTACTTCAGCAGCGGGCAGCAGCCTGCTTATCAGCACCGGTTTGGCGGGTTGTACCGCCACGCAATCGCTCTCATCTGACAATGTGCGTTTTACCCATGGCGTCGCCAGTGGCGACCCGCTGGCTGATGCGGTTATTATCTGGACTCGTGCTGTACCGGATACCGCCTCAACACCGGTAATTCGTTGGGAACTGGCTACCGACAGCGACTTTTCGACGATTATTGCCAGTGGCGATAGCAAAGCTGAAAAAAACCGCGACTATACGGTTAAGGTTGATGTTAAGGGCTTACAACCTGCTACGCGTTACTATTACCGTTTTCGTACTGCCAATCAGTTATCGGTTACAGGGGAAACCATGACCTTACCCTCCGGCCATGTAGAAAGCGTCAACCTTGCTGTATTTTCATGCTCTAACTATCCTGCGGGCTATTTCACCGCTTATCAACTCGCTGCCGATGACGCCAGCATTGATTATGTTTTGCATTTAGGCGATTACATTTACGAGTACTCCAGCACCGGCTACGCCACTGAGCACGCGCAAGAGATTGGTCGCACGCTGGCGGCTGATAACGAAGGTGAAATTTACACTCTTACTGACTATCGTAATCGCTATGCTACGTACCGTAATGACAACGGTTTATTGGCTTTGCACCAGCGGAAGCCGTTTATTGTTGTCTGGGACGACCATGAGATTGCTAATGACACCTACAAAGCGGGGGCCGAAAACCATACGCCTGACGAGGGCGATTTTTTTGTTCGGCGGGCTGCAGCCATTCAGGCCTATTTTGAGTGGTTGCCTATTCGTCCGCCCCTAGGTGAAAGTCAGCCGCACATCTACCGCCAGTTCCGGTTCGGCGATTTAGTGAACCTGTATATGCTCGATACGCGCGTCATTGGTCGTGATAAGCAACTTAACTACAACGATTATCGTGATGCCGATGGCAAACGCTTTGATACCGAACGGTTTAAAACCGACTTGCTTGACCCTGACCGTTCGATCATGGGTAAGACACAGGCCGACTGGTTTATCAATTCGTTAGCGTCATCGCAGAGCCAGGCTCAATGGCAAGTAGTTGGTCAACAGTTGCTGATGGCCAGAATGTTTTTTCCGAGTGCCGTCTTTACCGGCGTGCCCCGTGATCAAATCGCGGCTAATATTCAACGCCTGGCCGACTTACAGCGCCGTCAGAATACCGGAGAGGTTTTATCTGCAAAGGATACGCAAACATTGCAGGCAAAAATGGCTTACAACCTGGATGCCTGGGATGGATACCCTGTTGAGCGCGAGCGTGTGGTGCGCGCCTTTGCCGATTGTGACAAACCTGTTATTGCCCTTGCAGGTGATACGCACAATGCCTGGCACAGCCTGCTGACTACCGAAGAGGGCGAGGTTGCAGCAGTCGAATTAGGCGTATCCAGTGTCTCGTCACCCGGTATGGAGAGTTACCTGCAAATGGACGCCGACGTTGCCGGTCAGGTCGCTGAGGATTTACCTGCTTTAGTTACCGATCTGCAGTATTGCAACATGCATCAGCGCGGCTATTTAACCGTGCATTTCACGCCGCAAAAAGCCACCGCAACCTGGGTGTTTGTTGACACAATTATGCAGCCGCAGGCAAAAGTGGCCGCCACTCACCAAGCCGAAATACTGCCTGAGGCTCTCTAGCCAATACCTTGCCAGATGCTGGCAAGGTTGTCGCCTTGTCAGCGGTATCTATAATTCAGGCATTCCATCCGCTGTGAGTAATAAAAAAGCCCGGCGCTTCGTTTGAAGGCCGGGCTTTTTCAAGCTCGCTGAATACTGCCTGTGCAGTTAGAAATTAGCGTAAAAGCGAACGCCGAGGATTTGTGGCATACCACGAACATTCGTGGGGATACCAATACCGCCACCGGTGTTTCCCGCGTCGATGAGGTATTCTTCATCGAATAAGTTGTTGGCATACACTTCGTAAGCATAGGGTGAATTCTGTGCCTGAAGTTTAATGGCGACATCGGTGAGTGAATAGGCCTCCTGAGAGGAGCCGGGGTAGTTGCTGCTCTCGAAGAAAACTTCTGACTGATAAGTGGTTGTCCAGTTGAGGCTTAACTCCCAGTTGTCGATGTCAAAGCGCTTATAAATGTTAAGCGCGGTGCTCACATCCGGTGCCAGGCGGAACTTGTTGCCGCCATACTGGAACTCACTGCCATCGGCAGTTTCATCGGCAAACTCGGCATCGAGTAAGCCCAGTGACGCCATTACCCGGAAACTGTCGTCGGGATGATAGGTAGCGGTTGCTTCAAAGCCAGACATTGTTGAATCACCCACGGTTACAGTAAAAGACTGCAGTGTTTCTATGTCTGTGTAGGATTGCTGATAGTCACTGTACTGGTAAGTAAATAGCGCACTACTAACAGTAAAATCGCGGCTTTGGTATTTCAGTCCTACGTCGAAACTGTCAACGGTTTCAGCTTTTGTGATCGTTACACTGCTATCGCTGTTTACGTTCACTACGGGAGAGCGTCTGCCCTTGGCATAGTTGGCGTAGAGGTTCCAGTTATTACTGACATCATAGCTGACGGCTACCCGCGGCAGCGTATCACTAAAGTCGCCCTCACCAGAGAACGTGAACGCGCCGGCTGCTGTCGTGTAAGTGTTAGTCGATGATCTCGACTCATCAATATAGCGCAGCCCGGCGGTAACATTTAATTCTGGTGTGATGTAATAAGACGCCTCGGCAACATAAGACACGATATCCAGTGATGCCTCAAATATATAGGGACCCTGGAGTAAAATGGGGGGAAAGTCAGGGTTTGAAATGGGCGAGCCGTCGGCATTAAACAGTGCTGCGACCAACATCGCGCGCAGGGCTTCAATTTCCTCGAGTGTGGCATCGGTTGCAATGTTTTGGTTCAGGGGAATAGATGAGCCTTGCTCCAGTGAAGCCTTCACTGCATCAAAGGTGCCACGAACCCAGGGATCGACCATGGCGGTATAAGGCATAATGGAGTCATCCTGGCTAACCGATGCACCGATAAATCCGGCAAAGCGGTCTAAGTCATCATAAACAAAACGTACTGAACCGCCTTTTAGTTTTGCGTCGTTATCAAAGTAAGCATCCTGAATGCGCAAAGCCGAACCGTCTGCATCGAAACCTTCAGACACTTCTACATCTTTGTAATAGGCGTCGGCACGAAGTGTATAAAAGTCGCTCAGGTTATAGGTAGCAGTAAGATCGTAAGACTGCAGCGTTCGCTCAATACCCAGTTCATCGCCCATACTGAATTCGGCTGCGGTGTAAGGGCTGGTATCGCCGCCGTTCGGGGCAATCGACCCTGATTTAAACGCAATACCAGGCTGATCATTATACTCCATCGAAGCGCGACCAATCAGTTCAAGTTTGTCCAATTGTGAACGCCAGGTGGCTCTGATCGCCTGCACAGAGGTACCTTGCAGATCTTCGCTACTGCAACTTACAGCATTGCCATTATGATCGTAGGTGTCAGCCTTGCCATAGTAGGCTTTATCGGTGCAGGCCTGGTTTTCCACAATACCATCCATTTCGCGATATAAGCCTGCGATACGAAAGGCGTTGTTGTCATTCACCTGGCGGTTAACCATAAATTCGGCTTCCTGACCGTCTTCGCTGTTGTACCCGAGTTGCACTCTGGCGGTATTGGCATCTTCTGGCAGGGCTGAATGAATACTCATCGCGCCATTGGCCGCCGCCACACCAAACAATGTGGGTTGCGGTCCTTTTAGTACCTCTACCCGGTTGATGTCGTATAAGGCGACACTGGCAACGGTCTTTTTACTGATATCAAAACCGTCCTGGTACACTGAAATACGGGGCGTGGCAGACACCGAGGAAACATCGTCGGTAACCCCCCGAATACTGAAAGAAGGTAAGCTTACGGCCTGTTCCTGAATCTGCACGTTGGGCAATACCCGGGCGAGTTGATCCAGCTGCATGGTATTAGTGCGTTTCAGGTAGTCACCTGAGATAACATCCATGGTCACCGGCACTTCCATTAGAGATTGTTCACGCATTTGTGCGGTAACCGTTATCTCTTCAATATAATCATTGTTGTTGTTTTGCTCTGTCGCGTTATCGGGCGTTGTCTGAGTTTGTGCCCAGGCTGGAGAAAACGCCGAAGTACAGGCGCTTAATATGGCGCTTGCCAGTAATGTACGGGAAAAGTTCATAGTGTGTTCCTAGATAAGAGATGCAAACATCCGTGGGTGTTTTACGATTGCAAAGTTCAGGCGTAAATTACTGGGATTTAAAGACAATTTCATGAACCAATCGTGACAGTCAGATAACATAAATATGACGGTAGGAATATTAAACAGCGGTGAGTGGCAGGTCGGCATCGGGCATGGATAGAGAGGAAAAAGTAGCGTTATCACTACAACGGCGCTCGCTTTCGGCCAAGGTGGTTACAGATTGCTAAAAAAACGGCTATCACTGATAGCCGTTTTTAGCGTCATAATTGGCGTATTTAGTCGAGGACACTGAGTTGCTGCACATCTTCGGCAGAGATAGCCTCATCATATATCCGCAGTTCATCAACCACGCCGTTAAACGGGATATCCCAGTAGTTAACACCGATACTGAATCCGTTGCTGCCACTGGAGGAGAACACATCAGGGAAACCGCTACCCACGAATACCTCATTACCGTTTAAATAGACAGTCAGGTTATTGCCATTGACCACATATACCAGATGAGACCACGTACCGGCCGGAATTTGGCTGCCAATGCCAGCGTCATACCACGCGGTACCAGACCACACCATGGTATTTTGTGCCACACCATCATGTCCGCGTGGTACCAGGCTTACCCAGCTGTCGAGGCTGGCGTAGCCGAAGAACGCGGTGGTAAAACTGGTTAACGCTGCTGGGTTTAACCACACTGACACGCTATAGGTGTTATCAGTGATGAGGTTTGCCGGCAAATTCACCCCGGTGTTACCGTCTAGTACAATACCCACGTTGCGGGCGCCAAACGTATAGGCCTCTGTACCACCGGCAACGTCGATGCGATTGCCCGTTATAGCCCCTGCAGCAAAATTACCTTGTGCATCGCTTAAGTCACTGTTGTCGAAGTTGAACTCAGCGATGGGTTGAATTGGCCCCAGAGAACTCACCGTGGCTACAAATTGTCGCTCCAGCTGCTCACCGTTAATGCTGATTAAGGCGGTCAGCGTCACCGTTGCGTCAGGCTCACCTTCAGCCGGCCGGGTTACCTCGCCGCTGCTACTGATCACGCTCTCATCTGATGATGTCCAGGTTATTTGCGCAGTAAAGAGGCCTAGTCCGGGTAAGGTAATATCTTCCCTTAATGCCGTAAGTTTGCCCAATGACAGATTGTCGGCAGCGATGGTAACCATCTCAGCAGCAGACAGTCTGCTGATATCCAGGGCCACGATCTCTTCCTGTGATAAGGCGTCGTCATAGATTGCAAGTTCATCAATCATGCCCTGATAAGGCAGATCCCAATAGTTCACACCCAGTGAGAACAGGGCGTTATTGCCGGTAAAGACATCGCCAAAGCCTGTATCGTTAAACACCAGGTTGCCGTTGACATACAGCTTCACGTTACCGTTTTCTATACTAAAGGCGATATGGCTCCAATCGTTGGTTGGGATTTGCAGACCAGCAGTGGCATCATACCAGGCAGTGCTGCCTCGCCAAAGCATGGTGTTGTCGTCCCAGCTCCAGGGAACTAAGCTGATCCAGTTATCGTTCGCGGCAGCACCAAAGAAAGCCGTAGTAAATTGGGTTACCGCCGAAGGATTGAGCCACATCGATACCGTGTAAGTATTGTTGGTAATCAGTGCATCTGGCAGGCGAACGCCCGTGGCTCCATCGAGCAACAAACCTTGGGCAGATTCGCCAGAGGTATATTGTATATTGCCTCCCGCTTCGTTAAGCGTGCTGCCTGTTGATATACCGTCACCGAAAGTATTTAAACTATCACTGAGGTCTCCCTCAAACTGGAATAATGCAACACGATTAAACTGGCTGCGGGCTTTTACTGCAACGGTAAAGGAAACCTGCTGAATCTCACCGTTGAGTTCTACGGTTGCCGTTAAGGTGACCTCGGTATCAGACTCTCCAGGGGCTGGGCGGGTCAGTGTACCATTGGTGGCAATGACACTGTTGTTGGTTGACGACCAGCTAATCGTAGCTCCCAATGCGCCTTGTGTTGGAAGGTCAATATCACTACTGGCAGTGGCCGGCACTTGCAGAGCACCAACGGTAGCTGCCACCGCTTCTGCGTTGCTCATCGCAGGAATTTGTGTTCCCCAGAACGCCTCGCCGGCTTCACCCAATGCAGTAAATGTAGGAACCAGGGTGTCGATGTTGTCATTGTATTGCCAGGCAAGAACGCCTTCGAATGTGCCTACATCGTCGATCATCAGGGTGATCTGATTTGTATCGCCCAGTATATAGCTGCCTGAGAAGGCCCCACCAATTTGACCATCAGCCAATAACTGCAGGTATTGAGATACCTTCGCTTCACGGTTGATGTCTTTTTCGTGGTTGATGACCCGGTAAGTACCGAGTAAATCGAATTCATCTACAATGTTATCACCCTCAATAGGAACATAACGGTGAGGGGACGCAACCAGCCAGCCGTCACTGTTAATAAACAATTCATGCACCCTGATCTCGTGACCTTCGCCACGATCAGGGAAACGAGTATGGAAAATAACAAAGTGTTTGCCGGTTTCGGGGTCGTAATAGGCTGAGTTATGACCCGGCGCCATGTAGCCGTTGTCAGTACCAGGTTCTCCGGTATTTACGTCGAACAGGAAACCACCCATGAGCTTAACGCCATAAGGTTCAAGGTTTGACCAACCGCCGCTGGCGCCGATCATATCCTGCCCCTGGGCATCGACAAAGGGCCCGTTTGGTGAGCGTGAACGAGAAATTCGCATGTTGTAACCATCGTTCTGCTCGTAGCCACCAAAGGAGGTAAATAAGTAATAGTAATCCGATTCGGGGCTATAGAGCATGTAAGGTCCTTCAATCGAACCGTAGAAGCCACCCATTTGCTTGGTACCATAGCCTTGATCAGGCAGCGGGAAGCCGGTTTGCGGATCCATTTCCATCACGAATATGCCTCCGGAATAGGAGCCATAAACCATCCACAAGCGGCCATCCTTGTCAAAGAAGACATCGGGGTCAATCGCGTTAGGGTCAATATTACCGTTGTAGTTTTGGCCATTAATGCCAGGATTTTCATCGCCGACATGACCAGAGCGCAAGAATAACCCCAGGTTTTCGTAAGGGCCTTCAATATTGTCAGAAACGGCAATGCCCAGGTATGAACGAGAGGCATCACATAAGCCGGTGTCCGGTGAGGCACAGTGGTTGTAGTAAAAATAATAGTTGCCGTCGGCAAGTTGGATCACATCGGCCGCCCATGAGCCAACGGTACCACCAGACCAGGCTATGCCCTCGGCTGCAACCGTTTCATAGGTATCAAAGAACGGTGAGTTTTCGACGCCGTCTCCGGCAACCAATTGCCAGTTAACCAGGTCAGTGCTTTTTGCGGCCGCCAGATGCGAGCCGAAGACGTAGAATTCGCCGTTCTCCAGCTTTATCACCGAAGGATCATGAACACTGGCATTTTGAAATGACACCGGGCCGTTTACCGTGGGATCAGGTGAGCCGGGTTCACCAAAGTCCGCGTAGAGCGCCGTATTGTAGCTGAAGCGCGCGCGCTGCATGGCGAAGGTAATGCGAATGGCCTCACTCACATCATCAACAGCGAAATAAGGCATACCCTCTTCGGTAATGCCATCGGCATTGGTGATATCATGGCTACTGCTGGTGACCACTAAGCGCAAGTCTTCATTGGTCAGCGCTGTTGCACTGATGTCGATTTGATTGTCAGTATAATACCCTGTGCCACGCACATATACCTGGCGGCCCTGTTGAATGTTGGCTCCGTTAACAATTTCCCACGCAGCCAATGCGGGCTGCACAAAAGAAAATGTTAAGGCGGCGATACCAATGGATGTTTTAAGGACTCTTTGAGGCCCCTTCATCACTGTTTGAATAAACAAATTTTGCATACCTGTATGCTCCTGAGTAAAACGTTAAGGTCATTTACAAAGGCGGTTAAGCCTTACCTTTTCGCCACATCAAATATCCAAAGCCGAATAACACAAAAAGTGTTCCTGCCGGCGCTGGAACACTTTCTGTGGTCACATTAAAATTAATATTGCTGACGGTTAATTCGTCGCCTAAGACAAAATCGTTGTCAATGACGCCAAATTCAAAGGTCACAGAACCCCCAGTCATACTGCTGATATCAAAGGAGCCACCGGTACTTAAATCAATGACATCATTGGTATTCAGGTCGCGCAATTGAACAAAAAAGAAATCGTCTGCGGAAGACAGCAGGGCGCTGACGCCCAGCGATAGCCACAGCGACTCATTGGGCGCCAGGCTGGCCAGTACTGCATCCTGATACATGGAGATGAGCCAGTAATCCTCAATTTCGCCTGCCGAGGTTATTAAGGTTGCACTTGAGCCATTGAGGGCAAAATTGTCAGGGTAATCAGCGAAAATATCACCCAGATCAGTATCGTTAACGTTGCCTTCCCAAGCAGAGAATCCACTCGAAAAATCCGTGTTTACAAAACTGGCATAAGCCGGAACTGCCAGCGTTGCGCAAAACAGCAAAAGGGTAGCGCTCAGGCAGTGCCTGATAAACTTAGTCGCTTGATCAAAATGCGTAGACATTTCCCAATCCTCTCTCAATAAGTATATTTATAGATAATATTGTATGATTTAATATATTGTTAATAAATTGATTCAAAAAGTAAATATAAAAAGTTAAGTTTGTTAAAAAAACTAACAAATTAATCAATGTCTTTATAAACAATGATTTATATTGGGTGCTGCTGGGTGCACAAGGGACAAGGTGAGATGGGTCGTGGTGTTTCTGGTCTTATAATATTACATGTTGCTGAGCGGCAAAGGTGCCCCGAATGCAACTTTTAAGGTCTTCAAATCAATGCTTTAAATAATTGTCTGCGGGAGAGATGCAAACTATTGGGAGGCAATTAGTATAGGTAGGCTCTGGATATTGTCATAATATGCTGACGCTTTGTGCAGCGCCTGCCAGTAAAGCAAAATCCCGACATTTGCCGGGATTTTGTATAAAGGTATTAGCCGTTAGATAGCAAAGGTCTGCAGCAACGCTGCGTAGCCCTTGTATAGCCAGGCACAAGAGGCATTTTAAACCTTAAATTGTCTGATTGAACTTTGCAGCTCTTCGGCCAGTCGGGCAACCTCTTCACTCGACTCTGACGTTTGTTGTGCGCCAATTGTGGTTTCTTCGGCGATGCCCACAATGGTTTCCAGTTTCTCACTAATATCCTGAGACACCAGGTTTTGTTCTTTGGCCGACTGTTCAATCTGGCTACTGACGTCATGTGCGCGTCTGACCGCCTCTGAGATAATATCCAGTGCTTGTGTGGCAAGTACCGTTTGTTCAACACACTTGGCCGTTTGCTCTTTACCCTGATCCATCACCGCTACCGCTTTTTCAGCGCCTTGCTGCAGCACTTCAATCATAGCGTTGATTTCCTGTGTGGACTCCTGTGTGCGGCTGGCCAAGGTACGAACCTCGTCGGCAACTACTGCGAAACCACGACCCTGCTCGCCTGCACGGGCGGCCTCGATGGCGGCATTCAGTGCTAACAGGTTGGTTTGATCGGCGATACCGCGAATCACATCCAGGATACTGCCGATACTGGCGCTGTCCTGGTTTAACTTGTGAATGACCTGAGCTGCTTCATCCACGTCGCGGGCAAGCACTTCAATGGTTGCTTTGTTTTCCAATGAAATGTCGCGAACTTTATTCGACTCATGGTCAGCGTTACGAATTTCAAGCAGGGTATTTTCGGCGTTTTGTGTCACCATTTGCGACGTTGAATGCATTTCGGTAGTGGCTGTCGCAACATGGGCAATCTGTGCTTTTTGATCCTGAATAGACTTAGTGGTCTGAGTAGTTACTGCTGAAGTTTCTTCGGAGGCTGCAGCCAACTGTTCAGCGCGAACATTAATGCCGCGAATAAGCTCTTTCAGGCTTCCAATGAGCTTATTGCAGTTCTTGGCTAATAATCCAAATTCGTCTTTTTTGGAATCATCCAGATAATGGGTCAGATCACCCGAAGAGGCGACATTGAGTAATTCGTTAACTTTGGCCAGGGGCACCGTAATCGCATTAACGGTTTTAAAGCCGGTAAACACAGCCATCACCAGTGATACCACCACAATGACCAGTACCAGTGTGGTGCCAAAGCTCACGCTACTAGTGACCTGCTGCTCCAGTGTTTTTACTTTGGCGTCTGTTAGTTGCAGTAAATCTTCCAATTCAGCTACCGCTTGTGCGGCCATATCTTCAGATGCTGCCAGCGCTTGTTCAGCCTGATTGCGCAGCTTCAACCGCGACACGTGCAGCTGAACTACCCCATCGCTGCCCGTTACGGCGTCAATCGCACCCTGCACCAGGGTTTCAACTTCGTTTAGTGTACCTGAGCTGTCCTGACCGTTGGCTGCGGCTAATAAAGCATCGAGCTGCTCATTGATGGCGTCTACGGCAAACTTTACTTCGTTGCCAAGCGTGTCGGCGCGCACCAACGTTTGCGTTTTGATGTAGTCAGAGGTCACCGTGATCAGGGTTAACAAACGGGTTTCCAACTCGGCGCCCAATTCTGAGGCTCTGCGCAGATTACTATTATTAGCGACTGCATCTAAATCGCTGAAATCGAGCAAGTAAGTTGATGCATCATCAGCGTTGTCTTCAACATCCATGAGACGACTTTCTACGTCGTTACGGCGCGCCAGAAATTGATTGTGATTCTGATACAAGCCAGTAACTGTGGTTAAATAGTCTTTGGAAATGTTGTTGACGCTTTGCAACGCAGCGCTCAGTTCCGGGTCGCCTTTAACTGTGACCGCCAACGATGTGTAAGCATCGTTAAATTGTTGACTGGCATCTTCAAACCGGGCTTCTTTTTCTTTAACCGTGTCAATTTCATCAGAGACAAATGCTTCAAAGGTAAGCCGGCCCATGTTTAAAAATGAGGCTTTTAGTGTGTTACTACCTATGACTGTTGGCACGGCAACGGTATTCACTTCCCCAACGTCATGCTGCACTGAGCGAAGGCTGCCAAGTGATACCAGGCTAATAATGACAAGTAGTGCGCTTATTGTAACAAAGCCGAGTATGATTCTCGCTTTAACTGTTAAATTCATCTTAGCTCCCAGAGCAGTCTTATAGTTTTTTGTATGCCAAACAAAGTTGAACGCTACCTGTTCGGGTGTCTGGTATTTATAGTTGCTACACGCATAGCTTCCTCTCTATGCGAACCCTATTTACCTACATTCTACAGCTAAGAGGAACTATACTGCATGTTCATTTATACCAATCTTTTAAAGGCTATACAAAAGTATTAGAGACTTTCTTTACTAATACAAGGTAGGCGCTTTGTTTTTTATCGGAAGCTTTCACCAAAAGTTTATGCTTTTACCGAAATTGTTTGCTTTGTTTCTTTGCACCAGGCCGTCAGAGTATTGCCCCACACGTAGCCGGTATCCAGGGCTAAAAATTGGGTCGAGTCAGTTTTACCCATCAGCGCAGCCCAATGGCCGAATACAATTGTGTGTGATGACGGCAATTGTGGGTTGTTGACATCAAACCAGGGCTTGAGCCCGGAGGGCGCAGCACCTGGTGCGCATTTTGTTTTTAAGTCTAATTCACTGCCCTTGCTAATAAAGCGCATCCGGGTTGTGGCATTGATAATAAAGCGCTGGCGTTCGATACCAGTGAGCTTATCCTGCCATTTTTTCGGACCGTCACCGTACATGTTTTTCAGCAGCGACTGCCAGTTATTACTTTTTAACTGGTCACTTACCTCGTCGCTTAACGCGAGTATTTGCGCTACTGACCAGCCGGGATAAAGTCCGGCGTGAGCCATGGTATGATGCTCGTCGATGCGCATTGCCAGCGGCCACTGTCGGTACCAGTCAATAATATCTGGCAGGGCAGGGGAGTTGAGTAATGGTTTTAGCTTATCTTTGTCTTTGACTTTTTTAATGCCCTGGGACACCGCCAGCATATGCAGATCGTGGTTACCTAATACGCATTTAAAGCTGGTACCTAAATCCCGTAGTAATTGAACAGTACTGAGGGAGTCTTCGCCCCGGGCGATTAAATCGCCAACCGCGTAGAGGGTGTCGTTGGCAGGATCGAACGCCAGCGCGTTGAGTAGGTTGCGGAGTCCGGAATAACAGCCCTGGATATCGCCGACGATATAAGTAGACATGAATTAATGAATAATATTTGGCAGAGCAAGTCTGAAGGGCGCAATTTGCACTTTGAAGCTTTCGCCATCAGCTGCTGTCATATCGTAATAACCCTGCATAGTACCCACCGCGGTATCAATCACTGAACCACTGGTATATTGAAAACTCTCACCCGGGGTGATGATTGGCTTTTTGCCGACCACGCCTTCACCACTGACCTCAGTTTGTTTGCCGTTAGCATCGGTTACCAGCCAGTACCTGTGAGTCAGCTTAACGTCATAAGTATTATTATTAATGACGGTAATTTGGTAGGCAAAGGCGAATTTATCACTGTCTGACGGCAGATGCTCGGGAAGGTGCCGGGTAACGACTTTTACCGTTACCAGTTCTGCCGGGTTGTGTTCAGTTTTCGATGCTGTCATGTTTGTGTACCCAATTGGCAATATTGGCAAAATCTTCGAGCGACAAAGTCTCTGCGCGTCGCACTGGATCCAAGCCTAGCTCGAGTAACTGTGTTTCGCTGATGCACTCTTTAAGGCTATTGCGAATGGTTTTTCTGCGTTGATTAAACGCCATTGTAGACACACGTTCAAGCACTTTTACATCAGCAACATCCACGGGTGGTTGCTTATGCGGTGCCAGGCGAACCACTGCTGAGTCAACTTTCGGTGGCGGTACAAAAGCACCAGGTGGCACATTAAGCACTGGCTGCACCTGACAATAATACTGCGTCATAATCGACAGGCGACCATAGTTTTTATTGCCCGGCGATGCCGCAAGTCGGTTTACCACTTCCTTTTGCAGCATAAAATGCATGTCCCGAATAAGATGAGCGTACTTAAACAGGTGAAACATAATCGGGGTCGAAATATTATAGGGCAGGTTGCCAAATACCCGCAGCGGTGCGTCGTCTTTGGCAAGTGGCGTAAAATCGACCGTCAGCGCGTCCTGTTCAATAATGGTCAGCTTGCCACCGTGAAAAGGATGATGGCGTAATCGCTCAGCCAAATCGCGGTCGAGCTCAATAACGGTCAACGCGTCAACCCGTTCACACACCGGATCGGTGAGTGCGCCTAATCCCGGGCCAATTTCTAGCAGGTTCTCGCCATTTTGAGGGTTAATTGCGTCGACAATCTGTTCGATTACAAAAGTATCGTTAAGAAAGTTTTGCCCGAAGCGCTTTCGCGCGGTGTGACCTAAATGGGTTTTATTCATTTCTAATGGTAGCCATTTCAATTGCTTTATTCATTGCTTTGGTAAAGCTACCGCTGTCGGCCAGGCCTTTACCGGCAAGATCCAATGCCGTGCCGTGGTCGACCGACGTACGAATAAAGGGTAAACCCAGGGTAATATTAACGGACTCACCAAAGCCCTTATATTTTAGCACAGGCAGGCCCTGATCGTGGTACATGGCTAATACGACATCGGCATTTTCCAGATATTTTGGCTGAAAAATTGTATCGGCGGGTAATGGCCCAGTAATATTAATGCCTTGTTCGCGAAGCTCATCGAGTGCCGGAGATATTGTTTCAATTTCTTCGCGGCCAATATGACCATCCTCACCGGCGTGCGGATTGAGCCCACACACATAAATGCGTGGCTTGGTAATATTAAATTTCAGCGTCAGATCGGTATGAATGATATGAATAACTTTATGCAGGCGTTCTCGGGTGATCGCCCGCGACACATATTCAAGGGGAATATGGGTGGTGGCCAGGGCGACATTTAAACCCTCAGTGGAAAGCAACATCACCACATCAATGGTATTTGACTGATGGGCAAAAAATTCGGTGTGACCACTGAACGAAATGCCCGCTTTATTAATGATGCCTTTATTGACCGGGCCGGTGACAACGGCATCAAAATCGCCTTCGATATTGGCCTGACACGCCTGTCGCAGCGTTTCAACCACATAGTGCCCGTTGTCACTGTTCAGTACACCGGGGACAACCGGTGAGGAAACAGGAATTGGCTGGATAAACAGCTCGCCTTTTTCCTGAATCCGGTTTTCCCCACATACGTAAGGCGTTAGCTTGAGAGGATAGTTGAGCGCATTAGCGCGCTCTAACATCATGTTCTCATCGGCAAAAATAACCAGTTGCGCTGACCATTGCTGTTGAGCCAGTTCAATGATCAGGTCGGGGCCCACACCAGCGGGTTCACCTGGCGTGACGGCAATTTTCAGAGGTGTCATAAGCAGACCTTAATTTTTAATCACTAAGGACTTCGATATAAGCCGAGTCACGCATTTCACGTAACCAGTTCTCACTTTCTTCTGCAAATTTACGATTAAACAGCAGTTGATAGGCTTTATCTTCCTTGCGTTGTTCTGTGGCATCATCGATGCGTCTATCCAGTAACTGGATTAAATGCCAGCCATGCTGGGTACGAACCGGATCGCTGTATTCGCCGGGTTCCAGGGTGGCCAGTGATTGCTTAAATTCAGGCACGTACATTTCAGGGTTTGCCCAGCCCAGATCACCACCACGCAGCGCCGAGCCCGGGTCAGCTGAATGTTCTTTTGCCAGTTCGGCAAAGTCGGCTTCGTCTGCTAACACCTGCTCTTTAAATTTAAGCAACATGTTTTTAGCACGTTCTTCGCTCAGAATAATAGACGGTTCAATCAAAATATGGCGCGCCTTAACTTCTTCAACTTCAACGACTTCAATACCGCGGGTATCGATAATCTTTAATATGTGAAAGCCAGCTCCACTGCGGATAGGACCAATGAGTTCGCCTTTGCGTTTGCCTTGCACGGCTTCTGCAAACAGCGATGGCATGGCATTAATGTTCATCCAGCCCATATTACCGCCATCCAATGCTTCCGAACCTGATGATGCGGCAATGGCCAACCGTGCAAATTCGGAGCCGTCGTTCAGCAGTTTCAATACCCGGTCAGCACGTTCACGAGCTTCGGCAACGTCTTCGTCAGTTAAATCAGGTGGGAACCCTATTAAAATATGGCCCAGCTCATATTCAGCCTGTTCAGATCCTTGTTGGTCAATCACATCGACTAAGTTGGTGATTTCCTGCGGGGTGATATAAATACGACGGCGGACATTAGCCCGACGCACTTCACCCATGATCATTTCTTCACGAATTTGCTCGCGATAGTCGTCGTAGCTGATCCCCTGGCGCATTAATTCTTCGCGCACTTGTGGCACGGTTGCGCCTTCATTAGCAGCAATATTAGCAATGGTTTGATCAAGCTGCGGATCGCTCACCTGAATCCCCATACGGTCGGCCATTTGCAATTGCAAATTTCTCAGAATTAAACGTTCGATGGCTTGGGTTCTCAGCGCTGCATCAGAGGGTAATTCCTGATTATTGGCAGCGGCCTCAGCTTTTACTTCGCTGACCAGTTTTCTGACTTCGCTTTCCAGCACGACCCCCTGGTCGACAATAACAGCGACTCTGTCGAGCATCTGCATTTGGGCCAAGGCAGGTAAACTGATTACCAGACTTAAAAACAAACCCCGAATAAAATACTTCATAAACTCTCTTGCTTGTTGTGAATATTGCCAGGTTACCGGCGCATTTAATTTAACACATACGGCTGACGGTAGCCGAACATGCCATCCTCGAGCATGGCTCGGTTGGACCGTGATGAGCCGATTCCTTTAAATATAAAGTCCAACCCAATACGTGTGTCAAACTCATCCGTGTTTTGTTGCCCAACAATATCATAGCGATTCGTCAGGCTTCGCTGTGCGACGATACGAATCGCCCAGCAACAGGACTCATACTGTACTCCAAAATAGTTTTCGATGCTTCTGTCTCGTTCCACATCCCGATATGAACGGCCAACTACCTGCCAGTTTTCGGCGATTGGCCAGGACGCTGAAAGCCCCATCTGCTCAATCATCTCGCCAGATAAGTCACGCACAAACCGGTGGCTCATTTGAATCAACCGCTGTGCATCCTTACGATATTCCAATACCATACTGCTACGCTCGACTTTATCGTTGTCGGTCGCAATTTGCATGGTGGTATGCACAAACCAGCTATCATCAAAACGCCAGTCCAGTTCTGCAGCAAGCGCAGAACGGTTGCGATCATCAACACTGGTGGTTACCTGGGAGTCAGACAAGTAAAATATCTGACCTAAGCTCACCACGAATTGTTCCCGGTTGGCGGCATCAATTATTCTCGACGTTACGCCAACGGTAATTTGATCGTTATCGCTGATTCTGTCAAGGCCGGTAAATTCCTGGCCGCGAAATAATCCATTTACGTCAGTGAGCAGGTTGGTCGTGTCGTACAAACCAATGTTCGATTGATCCTCAAACGAGGTATACAAATACTGCATTTTAGGTTCAAGGGTGATCGTAACATCATTGCCAAACAGATTGTCCGTTTTTTCTAAATAGAGCGTGCTAAACAGCCGGCCTTGTTTAAGGGTACGATTCACTTCTTCGTCGAGTTGAGTATTGGCGATGTTCTTTTGGCGATAGTAAGTGTTCATCACCGTTAATTCAGCGGTAATCTCTCCCCAATAACGCTGATAAGGCAAGGCGATGGTTGGTGCCATGTGCCAGCGTAGCGCATTGGGTTGCGATGGCTGGGCATTATCAAAATAGGCCAGTTCTGAGTCCAGTGTAAAGGTCAGCAGGCTGGTAATATCGCTGCGCCATTGCAGCCGCGCTTCCGGCAGTGCACGATAAATGGCTTCGTAATCGCCAAGGGTATCAAAATCGCGCACATAGAGACTGAAATCCAGTGCCTGACTAAAGTAATCCAGGCCAACGGTTTGATTAATGGTGGTATCGGAACGGTTGTAAAAATCCGAACCCAAATCAACAATATAATTGTTGTCACTGATACCGTTGTAATCAACGCTGAGCTGCCAGTTGTCACTTAACATACCGTGATGTTGATAACGGTAAAAGTAGCGGCTGTCATCTGAGGCCAGACGGGTATCATTATTGAGATACTCCACATGCAACTGACCGCTCGACTCTGCGGTTAAATAGCGAAATTCGGTTTTTAACTGCAGGCCCCGATTACTCATTAGCCGCGGGGAAATGGTCATGTCGTAATTGGGCGCAATATTCCAGTAATAAGGCTGCTCGTAGCCAACTCCGGTCGCTGTGGAACTGCTGATTATTGGAAACAGCAGGCCAGACTGGCGCTGATTACTGACCGGAAATGCAAAGTAAGGCAGGTAAAGTAATGGCACATCGCCAATATAAAAGCGCGTATGACGCGCTTCGCCGAGAGTCTCCCCGGCGGCAATGCTGATCTCTGACGCCTCCAGACGCCAGTCCTGTTGGTTCATCGGGCAGGTGGTAAAGCTGACTTGTTGCAGCGAAATACCCTGATCCACACCAATGTCAATTTCGCCTGCGGTGCCATGGCCCACAAAGCCCGTCAGCTGGTATAGCGTATTTTCTAACTTTAATTTTTGCCGGGCTGAGTCGACGTTCAGATAATCACTTTGGACGCTCAGTTCCGCACTTTGGTAGCGCACATTACCACTGGCATTAAGCGCACTGCCATTTTCAGAGACCTTGGCTGTTTCAGCATTAATAATTGCCCTGTCGGTGACTATACTTACATCGCCGTTAAAACTGGCAAACTCATTTTCGAGAATCTCAGCAGTGTCTGAGGTGACCGCAATCTGCCTTTTTTGCATGAGCTGACTGCTGTCAAACGGCGCGGGCGTCATCACACACAGGGCGTCTGTCGCGAGGTCAGGCTGTTGCGCGTTTGCCGGTGTTGGCAATACTGCCGGCATGCTCACAATCAGCCACAACATACCAACACGCACCAAGCCTCTGGTTTTGCGCTCAGAATGGCTCGCTGAATGCGCATCAGTGCGCCAGGCGGCACGGCAAAGTGATTTACCGTTCGATTTACCGTATTGTGAGTTATTCAACAGCAATGTTTAATTCTCAGGCTCTTCTTGCAGATGGCCAGCGTCGTGATATTCAAATAAGGCGCTAATTCTATGCACTTCGTCGTCAATTACCAACTAAAGACCGTAAAAAAAACGAAAAATTCATGCCTTAGCGCCATTTCATAGCCAAATACAGATGAGAGGCCGTCTTCTAAAGCACTGAACCTTTAGTTATAGTGCTGGTTTTAAGCTCTGCGAATAGCCACAAAAAGGTTATAGAGCGACGGCGTCACATCAAAACTGTGCCGGTCGGGTTAAATTTTCTGGGGGATTTCATGCCAATTTGGGGCAGAGTACTGGGCTTTATCTTTGGAATGATGTTTTTAAAGTTACCGGGTGCCATTCTGGGGCTGTTGGTTGGCTATATGTTCGACAAGGGCTATAGCCAGGATTTTGGTCGGGTGGGCGGTTTTGGCCGTTTTTTCTCTAATCAGGATGCCTTGCAACAGCAAGCTATCTTTTTTCACAGTTTATTTGCGGCACTCGGTCATTTGGCGAAATCAGACGGTAAAGTAACCCCGTCTGAAATTAAAATTGCCACCAACCTCATGGACGATATGCAGCTCCAGGGCGAAGCCAGGTACGAGGCTCAGCAGGCCTTTCGGGAGGGAAAAGAGCGCGACTTTCCAATCAATGACATTCTTGCCCAACTGCACGAATCGTGTCATGGCCGGCGGGATATCCTGCAGGTGTTTCTGGAGATATTAATTCAGGCAGCGTTTGCTGACGGGCGCCTGGCCTCTGAAGAATATTTCGTACTGGAAAAAGTGGCTAAAGCGCTGGGCTTTAACCGGCGCGATTTGAATTATCTGATCGCCATGTTTGAGGCCGAGGTGCGCTTTCGTGCCACCGGGCAGGGCCATCAGCAGCGTCGCTCAAATCAACCCAGCGGCCCCTCTCTCGATGATGCCTATGCTATTTTAGGCGCCACCGCGCAAGATGATGAAAAAGCCATTAAGCGAGCGTACCGCAAACGAATGTCTGAGCACCACCCCGACAAACTTGCCTCGAAAGGCTTGCCGGAACAAGCCATGGAAATCGCCAAGCGCAAAGCGCAGGATATTCAGGCTGCCTACGAAATGATAAAACAGCAGCGGAATTTTAAATGAGTGTTGCCCTGCCCGCACCGCGCCATGATGACAGTGCGTTAATTGACGCGTTCATTGAGATGTTATGGCTGGAAAAGGGCCTCAGTGATAATACCCAGCAGAGTTATCAACGCGATTTATGCCACCTGGGCAGTTTTTTGTGTTTGGCTGAGGGGCCAGATTTATTGCGGGTATCCTTGCACGATTTACAGGATTATCTGGCATTTCGCGATCGCCAGGGGCTCTCTGCACGCAGCACGCAGCGTAATATCAGTGCTATGCGGCAGTTTTTTCGTTATTTAGTGGTGGAAAACCTGCGCGAGGATAATCCGGTTACGCAACTGGCAATTCCTAAAGCAGCAAAAAAGTTACCCGGTACGCTGAGCGAGGCTGATGTGGATGCGCTGCTTGAGGCCCCCGACGCCGACGAGCCCATTGAATGTCGTGACCGGGCAATGCTGGAAGTACTCTATGCAACCGGGCTCAGGGTGAGTGAGCTAACCGGCCTGCGGTTATCCGAAATCAGTCTGAACCAGGGCGTGGTGAGAGTGATGGGTAAGGGCAACAAGGAACGCTTGGTGCCACTGGGCGAAAACGCGCTGGATGCACTGCAACAATACTTGTCTGGCGCGCGTCCTGCGTTGCTAAAGCATCACACCGATGTTGTGTTTGTGAGTAAGCGCGGCGTGCAAATGACCCGCCAGACCTTTTGGCACCGTATAAAATACTACGCGGTAAAAGCTGGCATCCGTACTGAGTTGTCACCGCATACCCTGCGCCATGCGTTTGCCACACATTTGTTAAATCACGGCGCCGACTTACGGGTGGTGCAGATGCTTTTAGGCCACAGTGATTTATCGACAACACAAATTTACACTCATGTCGCGACCGAGCGATTACAAAACCTGATAGATGCACATCACCCCAGAGGGTAAGGGGAGCCGGGGGTGTTTTGTTGTGAATGAAATAATATTGTCGGTGGCTGGCGTATTCAACATGCGATTTTTTGTTACACTAGAACGAATTAAACCGTCTGATCCCGGTCTTATTGGTAATATTTGGTAAAAAAGTTGAACGTTAAATGACGGTCAGAGATACATAAATAATCTGGCTGGCTTTACAGGAGCGAATGAATGAAGGTTTTTCTGCGCGGTTTGGCAGCGGTGGTAAGTGTTTTTTCTGTGAGTGTGGTGGCAAATGTGCTGGCCGACGCGCCCGATACTGATAGCGTTAAAGCAAAAATTGAAACCACATTAAAATGGCGTGTCGACTCAATTGCCGATTCACCGGTTGACGGGCTGCTCCAGGTAGGCACCGAAAATGGCCTGTTTTATGTCAGTAAAGACGGCACTTATTTGTTGCAGGCCAGGGTGTATAACCTGGATGCAGAGATGCGCAACGAAACCGAGCTGGCGCTGGCTGATATGCGCATCGAAGGCCTTAAGCAATTCGACGACTCTGTTATCGAATTTAAAGCCGACGATGAGCAATATGTAGTGACGGTCTTCACCGACACCACATGTGGCTATTGCCGTAAGCTGCACGAACAAATCGATGAATACAATGACGCTGGTATTACTGTGCGCTATTTAGCGTATCCGCGCGCCGGACTAAACAGTCCGGTGTATCGCGAAATGGTGTCTGTGTGGTGTTCTGCCGATCCCAAGAAAGCCATGACAAATGCCAAAGGGGGTAGCAGTATTACGCCATCAAGCTGTGAAAACGATATCGCAGAGCAGTTTAAATTTGGTCGCCGTATTGGTGTCAACGGCACACCAAACATTGTATTAAGCAATGGCAGCGTCATTCCAGGCTATCAGCCGCCAGCACAGCTGTTGATGGCGCTGGAGCAAGCCGCAGGGTAAAGCGGTAAGCGTACTTATAAACTCAATAATGGCGCAGTTCGTGTTCGGGCAGCGCCATTTTCGTAACCACATTTCGATAATAAAAGTACATTATGGGATTACCAATCCGTCGCCGGTCATTAGCCGCGGCATTTGATGCAAATTTGCATCCGGTTATTGAGCGAGTTTATCGTGGCCGTGATATTAGCGCTACTGAACAGTTAACTACGAATGCACAGGCGCTGCTGCATTATCGTGACCTACTGGGCTGCGAAGAAGCCGCAGAGCATATTGCCAATGCGATTGTTCACCGTAAACCCATCACCATTATCGGCGACTTCGATGCAGATGGCGCAACCAGCACCGCACTGTGTCTGTTAGCGTTGGCCCAAATGGGCGCCACCGCGGTGGAATATCTGGTGCCTAACCGGTTTGACTTTGGTTACGGGCTGTCGCCGGAGATAGTCGAGCTGGCTGGCCAACGCGGTACTCCACTGATTATCACGGTAGATAATGGCATTTCGTGTCACGCGGGAGTCGAGCGCGCCAAAGCGCTGGGCATGGACGTAATTATTACCGATCACCATTTACCTGGCGAAACCCTGCCTGTTGCCGCCGCGATAGTTAATCCGAATCAACCCGGCTGTCGTTTTGCCTCCAAAAATCTGGCTGGCGTTGGCGTTGCCTTTTATTTAATGCTGGCCCTGCGGGCAACTTTGCAACAACGTGGCTGGTTTGATGAGCGTGGTACGCCCGCGCCAAACTTAGCCAATTTACTGGATATCGTGGCGGTGGGCACCGTTGCTGATGTGGTACCGCTTGATCAAAATAACCGAATTTTAGTGCATCAGGGGCTTCAGCGCATCCGTGCTGGCCGTTGCCGACCCGGCATCACCGCTTTGCTGGACGTAGCCAAGCGGCACCCGCAACGCATTAGTGCCACCGATTTAGGGTTTGTTGTTGGGCCACGGTTAAATGCCGCCGGACGCCTTGATGATATGGCGGCGGGCATAGAGTGCCTGGTATGCAGCGATCCCATGGAAGCCCGTGCCAGAGCAACCGAACTCGACCGGCTTAATCAGCAGCGGCGCACCATTGAACAGGAAATGAAGCAACAGGCGCAGGAGGTGCTGGCCGGTATTCGTCTTGACGAAAGCGCACCACCAGAGGCCATTGTGTTATACGACGAGAGCTTTCATCAGGGCGTTATTGGTATTGTTGCGGGGCGCTTAAAAGACGAGTACAAGCGCCCGACTATTGTGTTTGCACGCCAGGACGATACCACCATCAAAGGGTCGGCACGTTCAATTGCCGGCGTGCATATTCGCGATATACTGGAAGCCGTGAGCACGGCGACGCCGGGTCTTATTGACAAGTTTGGCGGACACGCCGCCGCTGCCGGTTTGTCGTTGCCCCTTGCTAACCTTAGCGCATTCACGCAAGCCTTTACCGCCCACGTGAGCAAGGCGCTGGAGCAGGCTGATGATCCAAACGTGATCTTAAGTGACGGACCGCTTGACGCCGACGTGTTAAACTTACCGCTGGCGCAAACGTTGCGCCAGGCAGGTCCCTTCGGGCAAGGTTTTCATCCACCTTTGTTCGACGGTGATTTTCGGCTTATTGACCAGCGCATTGTCGGCGATTGTCATTTAAAAATGGTGCTGGCTCACCCTGACAGTGGCGAAGAGTTTGATGCCATCGCGTTCAATGTCGATACCGAGGTATGGCCGGATGCGTCGATAAAACACGTGCAGTTGGCGTATCAACTCGATGTGAATTATTATCGGGGACGTGAATCGTTACAATTATTGGTCGAGGCTCTCGCCCCTTATGACGGTAGATAAATTACTTAAGCGCCATCAGCAACTCACTCACAGTGAAAATGTCAAAGTCGTCTCTCACGTGCAACGGGAAGAAGGCGAGTGGGTGCGTCACACAGTGATGATAGAAAATGTCGATGTGCCTTTTGTTTTTAAACGCACTAAGCATTATCAGGGGTTAACCGGTGCCAGAGTCAACATGACCTACTACCCCATGGTAGAATCAATTGCCGGTATGGACTTTGAGCAAATGAAAGTGGTCAGAATTAAACGCGCTTAACGAGAGCTTACTATGCTTCAAGGCTGGCTTAATGCCTATGTACTGCATCGCCGACCGTATCGGGAAACCAGTTTCATTGTTGATTTTTTCAGCCTTGAGCTGGGGCGGGTCAGTGCCGTTGCCCGGGGGGTGCGCAGTGCAAAATCAGACCGGCGCAGTTTATTGCAGCCGTTTCAGTCGCTGCGTATTCAACTCAGCGGCAAAGCGGATTTAAAAAATCTTAGTCAACTTGAAGCGGCTGGCCCCATGAATACTATCGTCGGCGAGGCGTTGTATTGCGCTTTATATGTCAATGAATTAACTAATCGTGTGCTGCCTAACGCCGTGGAGACGCCTGAGTTGTATGGCCGGTATGGCGAAACCCTGGCCGGGCTTCAACAAACGCCGCACAGTCCGGCGCTGGTACTACGCCAGTATGAACTGGCGTTGCTGCAGGAGCTGGGGGTGATGCCCGACTTTACCACTGACGCGGCAACCGAGCAGCCGCTGGAGCCAGCCTTGCATTATGAGTTAATTCCGGAACTTGGATTCTGTGCGGTAAAACAACCCTCGCGCCTGAGTTTTCAGGGCAGTGAACTGTTATTGCTGCAAGACGGTATATTCAACCAGCAAAGCTTACCGGCTGCCAAACGTTTGTGCCGCATTGCACTGCACCCTTTTGTTGGTGATAAACCGTTGAAAAGCAGGGAGCTGTTTTTGGCCTCACGCTGATTCGCTGGTACAATTCAGGTAACTTAACTTTAGGCTCTGTTAATGAAAGATATTCTACTTGGCGTCAATATTGACCACATCGCCACTTTGCGCAATGCCCGTGGTACGTCTTACCCCGATCCGGTGCATGCTGCAGACATAGCCGAACGCGCTGGTGCCGACGGGATCACCGTGCACTTACGTGAAGATCGCCGGCATATTAAAGACCGTGACGTGACTATTCTGGCCCAAACAATCAATACCCGACTCAATCTTGAAATGGCGGTGACCGACGAAATGCTCAGTATCGCTGAGCAGGTGAAACCTGTTTTTTGTTGTTTGGTTCCCGAAAAACGCGCCGAGCTGACCACCGAAGGTGGCCTGGATGTAGCCGGTAACCTCAGTCGTGTTAGCGAAGCATGCCAGCGTCTTGCCGAAGCGAATATTTTAGTCTCCTTGTTTATTGATGGCGATGAGCGTCAGCTCGATGCGGCCAAAGCAACCGGAGCCCCTTTTGTTGAAATTCACACCGGCCATTATGCCGATGCAACCAACGAAGCATCGCAACTGGCTCATTTGGCGCAAATTCGTCGTGGCGTAGAGTATGCCGATCAACTGGGCCTTAAAGTGAATGCCGGCCATGGTTTGCATTACCATAACGTCAAGCCTATTGCGGCCATACCGCAAATCATTGAGCTTAATATTGGCCATGCCATTATTGCCCGCGCTGCCTTTGACGGCTTGCATACGGCGGTTGCTGATATGCGCCGCCTGATGCAGGAAGCCCGCTTACAAGCTCAGTTTTCTTAAGCGCAGGAGTCAGCCATGGCCATTGCCGGCGTGGGTACCGATATTGTTGAAATTGCCCGCTTCGAAAGGGAAGATCCCCAGTCAAACCGCTTGGCGCGTCGGGTGTTAACCGATGCCGAGTGGGCTATTTTTGTTGCGCATACGCAACCTGTCCGCTATCTGGCAAAACGTTTTGCTGCCAAAGAAGCCGCCGTCAAGGCGCTGGGTACGGGTATTGGTCGGGGCATTGGTTGGCAACAGCTGAGCGTAAGTAACGATGAACATGGCGCGCCGCTATTAGCGTTTGACGGTGAATTTGCCCGTCAATGCGAATGTCGGGGAATAGTCCGGGCGCATTTGTCGCTGTCGGATGAACAGCATTACGCAGTAGCCACTGTTATTTTGGAAACCGCTTAACAACCTGGACGACGGCGATGGTCAGCTTTTACAACAACGGCAAGAATAACAAGCCCGGTAAGCGAGGAAAACCGCACCAGGCCAGCAACGTCACGGTAACCATAGATGCCTGGGATGCCCGCGGCCGCGGTGTATGCCGTAATCATAAGCCGGTGTTGTTTGTCGACGGGGCATTGCCGGGTGAAGTGTGCGAAGTGACGGTGACGGCACAAAAAAAACAATTGTGGGAAGGGCATGTTAAGCGGGTTGTCGAGCCGGTAAATGAACGCCAGCAGCCGTTTTGCCCGCTGTATACGCAGTGTGGCGGTTGTCAGTTGCAACATGTCACACCGCATGCCGCGCTGGGTTGGCGACAGGAAGCGCTGGACAGTCAAATGCGGCGCCAGCATAAGCTTGAGAGTATCCACTGGACGGTGCCCATTAGTAGCCCTCAGCCCCGTTACCGGCGTAAAACCCGCCTGGCCATTGATGCGCGCAAAGGTAAGCCGCTGGCTTTGGGGTATCGGTCGCAGCAGAGCGATAAGATAGTAAATGTTGAACAATGCCCGGTGTTGCACGACAGTCTCAACCAACTGTTACCGCCGCTTCATCAGTTAGTGCAAGGGTTGCTGTGCCGAACTCATTTGGGACATATCAGTTTGCTCAACGCCGATAATGGAATTGGTGTCACGTTGCGCTGTACCCGCTCGCCCGGCGCCGACGATCGGCAAAAGTTACAGGCCTTTGCTGAGGCGCATCAGCTCACGCTTACCCTTGATTTAGGCGATACTGCCGAGGTTGTGTACCAACCAACCCCCGCACTTTACTGTGATACCGCTGAGCAACTTAAGTTAACGGTAAGCACCGAAGACTTCGTGCAGGTTAACCGCGAGGTAAACCTGGCCATGATAGAGCAGGCCCTGGACTGGTTGTCACCGGCTGCCGACGATCATGTGCTGGATTTGTTTTGCGGATTAGGCAATTTTACCCTGCCGCTGGCTAAACGGTGCAAGCAGGTGACCGCCGTGGAAGGCATCGCTACGATGGTGCAACGAGGGCAACAAACTGCCCGGAAACAAGGCATCACAAACATAAAATGGTGCGCAGCCGATCTCAGTGACGCCGCTGCGCTGGCTACTCTTGAGATAAAAAATTACCATAAAGTGTTGCTCGATCCCTCGCGGGAAGGCGCGTTAGCGGCGTGTGAACACATCGCGCGCAGCAAGGTGAAGAAAGTCGTGTACGTATCTTGCAATCCGGCAACCTTTAACCGGGATCTTGCGGTGCTTTTGGCGGCTGGCTATCAGTTAGTACAAAGCGGCTTAATGGAAATGTTTCCGTATACCCAACATGTTGAATTGATGGCATTGCTGGAATATAAAGGCAGTATCAGGGGTAAGAGGTAAAAATGGTATCTACCAGAACTGCGCATGGGGAAAAACGCCCGCCATTTGAAAAGTGGTTGGCGAGCTTAAACTTATCCGATACCACGGCACAGAAGTTACGTGACATCTCGCATATGCCCGACAAACTGTTAGTGGGGCAGGAGATGGTGGAAATACTCCATCAGCTCAATATGGACGATGTGACCCTGCAAGCAGCGCTGGTTTACCCTTATTGTCAGCAGCATGAATTAACCGATGCCCAGGTACTGGAAAACTTTGGCGAAGAAATAGAACAGCTGATTATTGGTGTGCGGCGAATGGAAGCCATTCGCATGCTGCATAACCGCAAGCAATCTGACAGTAAATTGTCGGCGCCGGATGAGCAGCACATCGACAGCATACGCCGCATGCTGTTAGCGATGGTGGAAGATGTGCGTGCTGTCGTCATTAAGATGGCTGAGCGGATTTGTGCACTGCAACAGGTCAAAAAGGCTGACGAAGAAACCCGTGTCATGGTGGCGCGCGAGTGTGCAACCATTTATGCGCCGTTGGCTAACCGTTTGGGAATCGGTCAGCTTAAGTGGGAGTTAGAAGATCTCGCTTTTCGTTATTTGCACCCCAAAACGTACAAACAAATTGCTCAGCAACTCGATGGCAAGCGGCGCGAGCGGGCAGAATATATCGATAGTATGGTGGAGGAGCTACAAACACTGCTGAATAACGAGCGTATCGAAGCAGAGGTGTATGGCCGACCCAAGCATATTTACAGCATCTGGAAAAAGATGCAGAAAAAACACCTGACCTTTGAGCAACTGTTTGATATTCGGGCGGTACGCATCATCGCCGAGCGGCTGCAGGATTGTTACGCCGCGCTGGGCACCGTACATGCCCACTTTAAGCATATCCCCAAAGAATTTGACGACTACATTGCAACGCCTAAGGCCAATGGCTATCAGTCTATTCATACGGTTATTCTCGGACCCAAAGGCAAACCGGTGGAAATTCAGATCCGAACGCAGAAAATGCATCAGGATGCGGAGCTGGGAGTCGCGGCCCACTGGAAATATAAGGAAGGCAGCACAGGTAAGGTGTCAGGGTACGATGAGCGTATTAACTGGCTGCGTAAAATCCTCTTGTGGCAGGAAGAAGTGGCCGAATCCGGTGACCTGGTTGAAGAATTACGCAGCCAGGTATTTGACGATCGCGTTTATGTCTTTACTCCCCGTGGCGACGTGATTGATTTACCTCAGGGGTCGACACCGGTTGATTTTGCCTATTATATCCACAGCAATGTAGGTCACCGGTGTATTGGCGCTAAAGTTAATGGCCGCATAGTGCCGTTTACCTATCAGTTGCAAAGCGGTGACCAGGTGGATGTACTCACGGGCAAAGAAGCCAACCCCTCCCGCGACTGGATGCATCCGGGGCTTGGCCATGTACATTCGTCACGAGCCCGCGCCACAATCCACAGCTTCTTTAAGAAACAGGATAAAGAGAAAAACCAGCAGGCAGGTAAAGAACTCCTCGAACGTGAGTTGCACCGCGCCGGGTTATCTCACAAAGTGGCCAGTGATGCCTGTGAGCGGTTTAATGTGCCCTCGGTAGATGAACTGCACGCTGCTATTGGTGCCGGCGATGTACGCGTGATGTCGGTGGTGCATTATTTACAGCAAATTCAGGCGCCGCCCCCAGAGATAGAACTCAGCCCTAAATTAAAAACCCGTAAAGCGGCCAGAGGCAATAATAAGCCCGATAGTGTGGTGGTGCAGGGCGTAGGTAACCTAATGAGTCAGCTGGCTAATTGTTGTCATCCGGTGCCGGGAGAAGCCATATTAGGGTACATCACCCAGGGCCGTGGGGTGAGTGTTCACAAAGAAACCTGTGATCAACTGCAGCATCTGCTCAACCAACACCCTGAACGCCAGATTGAAGTGAATTGGTCGCAGGATCTCAATGTGGGGTACGAGGTAAATCTTGATATAGAATGTAATGACCGTACCGGGTTACTGCGTGATATTACCACCGTGCTGGCCAATGAAGGGGTGGCCCTGCTGGGCGTCAACAGCCTGAGTGACAAACGCCATCAAACGGCACTTATCGCGATCTCGGTAGAAGTGTCAGATGTGGCCAGCTTAACCCGTCTGATTAATAACCTGAGACAGTTAAAGGATATTGTCGATGTCAGACGCAAAACCAATTGATCCCGCTGGTGCGCTGGAGCGCTTGCTGACGATCATGGCGCGGCTGCGCTCTCCTGACGGCGGGTGTCCCTGGGACGTGCAGCAAACCATGCAGTCGCTAACCCGTTATACATTAGAAGAAGCCTACGAGGCAGTAGACGCCATTGAACGCAATGCACCGGATGACATTAAGGATGAACTGGGCGATTTGCTGTTTCAGATTGTGTTTTATGCGCAAATTGGTGCCGAGCAAAAGCTGTTTGATTTTACTGCTATTGCCAATGCCATTAGCGACAAAATGGTCCGTCGCCACCCACATGTTTTTGCCAGGGCAATGACCGATGAGACAAAGCTCGCTGAACAGTGGGAAGCGATAAAAGCCACCGAGCGCCAACAGCAAAGTGGCGGTAAGCCCGCACCTGCGGCCTTGCTCGATAGCGTACCCACTGGTTTGCCAGCCCTGATGTATGCGCAAAAAATCCAGAAAAAGTGCGCCCGTGTTGGGTTCGACTGGCCGGATTTTGCGCCGGTGTTAGACAAGGTTCGCGAAGAGATCGATGAAATTCAGGCTGAGTTAGCGGTCAAACAAATAAACCATGCTGCCCTGGAAGCAGAAATAGGCGATGCGTTGTTTGCGCTGGTTAATGTTGCCAGACATTGTCAGGTGGATGCGGACGCCGCGCTGCGCCGTGCCAGTCTTAAATTTAGTCGCCGTTTTGGTCAGGTGGAAGCCCTTGCAACGGCCCGCCATGGAAGCTTGTACGGGCTCGAACTTGCCGAGCTGGAGGCGTTGTGGCAACAGGTTAAAGCTGATGAGACTAAGGCGTCCTGAGATCTTGCTGGCGTTGAAGATAGGTTTCCATGGGGCGAGGGTCGACTGTCCATAACGGTTGTTCAAACGTCACCGTGAGGTTGGGGTTGTCCAGTTCGAAGTGCTGCCTGTCAGTTGCGGTAGCCAGCGTCATGGCACTTTGATAACCCGGTTGTTTTTCAAAATACTGCTGCAGTTCACCATTTTTTAACATTATGTACAGGCCTTCGTACAAGCGTGCCACCAACGCCGGGTATTTGGGGGAAACAAAGAAATACTCATAACTTGGATAACGTATCAGCCAGTTCTGTTCGAGCGCTATATGTTTTTGTTGGTGGCGTTCCAAGTCGTTAAACACCTCAATGACATTACGTGGAAAATAGTCGACCAGGCCTTTATCTACGGACGTAAACATCGTTGTGAACCACAAGCTCCATGGCGCTCCTTCTACTTTTAGCCCGCTATGTTGCAGTACTTTTAAGTCGGGCCAGTCATCACCCTGAACTCCAACGTAGCCTTGCAATGCTTCAAAAGTCATTGTGGCGGGGAACTGGTCCTGACGGGACGCGTTAATCACTAATACACGATAACCCGCAAGGCCCTGCAAAAGCGGAAACCGAACCGGCAAAAGCTGTTGCTCGCGCTGGTCAGATGTGGCGCTCCACATGATATGTGCTTCGCCATTTTGCAGTTTCAGAATTTGCCTGGCCTGCGGCATTGGGTGCGGGTGGGGGAGCGCGATGGCGTTGCCATATTCGGGCGTTAACTCGAGGATTCGCTTGAGTATACTGACGTGATAGTGGCCATAGTCTTTGTCGGCAAAGGCGCGGGTAAAAATAACTTCCTGTGGGTCGCTATTGGCCTTCATGCTCGCTAAAAGCAACAACATTACACTGTAAAGACGTATCGATAGCATAACTCACTAATATCACAACAGGCCAAACCAGTAGATTAGGGTATAGAAGGTGATTAGGCCAATTATATTTTTTTGTACATTGGGGTTCGCTTTTTGTGCAAATCCTGTATAATTCGCGCCCTGCCCAGTTACACCCGCCTGTGGGAAGGCGGAAGAATCAACGGACTCGAAGGGGTCATCACATTGATTTTAGGTGGTTTAGAGTGGTTTTATATGAATTAAAACTGGTTTAAATCAAGTAACGACGAATTATTTTCGGGTGAAATTTAAAAATGAAAACTTTTGTTGCAAAGCCAGAAACGGTAGTACGTGACTGGTACGTGGTAGACGCCACAGACAAAACTCTTGGTCGCTTAGCTTCAGAAATCGCACTGCGTTTACGTGGTAAGCATAAGCCTGAGTACACACCTCACGTTGACACTGGTGATTATATCGTAGTGGTTAATGCTGATAAAATTACGGTAACCGGTAACAAAGCGAAGGGTAAAATGTACTACGCTCACTCTGGTTATCCTGGTGGTCTTAAAGAGACTAACTTTGAGAAGCTACTCGCTCACAAGCCAGAAATGGTTCTTGAAAAAGCGGTTAAAGGTATGTTGCCTAAAGGTCCTTTGGGTCGTGCAATGTTCCGTAAGCTGAAAGTTTACGCAGGTGCTGAACACATGCATACTGCACAACAACCTCAAGTATTGGACATTTAAGGAGCTTATCACATGGCAGATACTCAATATTACGGCACAGGCCGTCGCAAAAGTTCTACTGCTCGTGTATTCCTGCGTCCAGGTACAGGAAACATTACAGTAAACAAACGTGCTCTAGACGAGTACTTTGGTCGTGAAACCGAGTGCATGGTTGTTCGTCAGCCGCTAGAACTGGTTGAAATGACTGAAAAGTTTGACCTGTACGTCACCGTTGTTGGTGGTGGTACAAATGGTCAGGCAGGCGCTATTCGTCACGGTATTACCCGTGCACTGATGGAATATGATGAAACACTTCGTCCGGCACTGCGTAAAGCAGGCTTCGTAACACGTGACGCACGTCGCGTAGAACGTAAGAAAGTGGGTCTTCATAAAGCGCGTAAGCGTCCACAGTTCTCAAAACGTTAATACGTTTTACGATATCAAAAACCCGGTTATTACCGGGTTTTTTTATGCCTGTTAATTGGTCTGAAGTGCTATAGTTTGCCGTATTGAGTGTACAACGGTTAATCATCGAAACTGACAGCGAAAACAACATTACAGCGTCAGATAAGCACGAAGGGTGCTATTGTGATAAATTAATGTAAATAATTAGTGCAATAACGGGTAACTAACCAGGACTTTAGTCTCAAGCTAATGATTGGAGTCGAAAACTTACAAATATTTATCCAGTTAATTCCACTAATTCCTTGTGTTTTGAGGGGGTTTTCTTTTATCATTTTCGGTCGAAAATAATGACAATCTTTCGTGTGAAATCGCTACTTTGCCTAACAAGTCAGGGGCGGTGGGCACGACAAGTTTAATGAATACCTGTTAAATGCGCTTACCAAGCGTGTTGGCGGGTTTTCATATTATCCAAAACCTGGAGAAAAGTGGATGAGCAATGTATCTGTAGATGCAAAAGAGTCTGCGCTGAGTGATGACAAACCGCAAGACAATCCGCGTCGCCGGTTCCTGACCGTTGCGACATCGGTTGTAGGTGGTGTGGGTGTAGTAGGTGCAGCAGTGCCCTTCGTTGCGTCCTGGAATCCGAGTGCAAAAGCCAAAGCGGCCGGTGCTGATGTAGAAGTTGACATCAGTGCAATTGAGCCTGGTCAGTTGGTGCGTGTTATGTGGCGTAGTAAACCGGTATGGATTGTACGTCGTACCCCTGAGATACTTGCCGAGTTAGGCGAGCACGAAGACAAGTTACGTGACCCTGCCTCAGAAAACGAACAACAACCTGCTTTTGCACAAAACCAGTATCGTTCACTTAAAAAAGAATATCTTATTCTGGTTGGCATCTGTACTCACTTGGGCTGTTCTCCACAGCACCTTAAAGATGGTGCCTTCGAAGAGTATGTAGAAGGCGTGCCTGAAGGCTTTTTCTGCCCCTGCCACGGTTCAAAATTTGATATGGCGGGTCGCGTGTTTCAAAACGTACCGGCGCCATTAAATCTGGTTGTGCCACCGTATCAGTTTGTTGATGACACAACAGTGATCATTGGTTCAGAAGCGGAGGTTGCGTAACATGCAAGCATTTTTAGCCTGGATTGAAGCACGTATTCCTGTAATGCGTGTCGCCAACATGCATGCTATCCAGTATCCAGCCCCCAGAAACATGAATTTCTGGTATGTGTTCGGATTCCTGGCCACTATCGTGTTAGTCAACCAAATCGTAACCGGCATTTGGTTGACCATGAATTTTAACCCCACTGCAGAAGGCGCTTTTGCTTCAGTTGAATTCATTATGCGTGAAGTCGACTATGGCTGGATTATCCGCTACATGCACAGTACCGGCGCGTCGGCGTTCTTTATTGTGGTTTATCTGCACATGTTCCGCGGTATGATTTATGGCTCCTATCAGAAGCCCCGCGAATTGCTTTGGATCTTCGGTATGCTGATTTATCTGGCGCTGATGGCCGAAGCTTTCATGGGTTACGTACTGCCCTGGGGACAGATGTCTTACTGGGGGGCGCAGGTTATCGTGTCGCTGTTTAGTGCCATTCCGGTCATCGGCCCCGATCTGGTGCAATGGATACAGGGTGATTATGTTATCTCCGGCGCTACCCTGAACCGCTTCTTTGCGTTGCACGTAATAGCGTTGCCGCTGGTGATTGTTATTTTAGTGTTCCTGCACATCATCGCATTACACGAAGTGGGTTCAAACAACCCTGACGGCATTGCGATTAAACACAAGAAAGGCAGTTTGCCTGAATCAGAAAAAACCAAATTTGAGATCCATGAATATTACACCAGCAAGTACGATATAGCTGATGATGTATTGCCGTTCTTCCCGCATATTGTGTTGAAGGATCTGGTCGCGTTTTGTATTTTCCTGGCTGGCTTTACCTACATTATGTTCTTTGCGCCAGAAATGGGCGGTAAGTTCCTTGAGCATCCAAACTTTGAAATTGCTAACCCGCTGAAAACACCGGAGCATATCTTCCCTGTTTGGTATTTCACGCCGTTCTACGCCATTCTTAAAGCGGTACCTGACAAGCTGTTTGGTGTTATTGCTATGTTTGGCGCCATTATCTTCTTGTTCCTGTTGCCCTGGTTTGACCGCGGTACTGTGAAGTCCTGGCGTTATCGCAGTGGTTTGCACAAACTCAATCTGATTGTGTTTGCCATTGTCTTTATCTTCCTGGGTTACTTAGGTGGTACGCCGCAGGAGAACTGGAAGATAACTGCTTCACAGATCTTAACGGTCATGTATTTCGGTTTCTTCATTCTGATGTTTATTTACAGCAAAAATGAAACCACCAAGCCTGTACCAGAGAGGATCCCTAAATGAGAAAAATAATCTGTATTCTGGCGTTGTTGTTGCCGGGAATGGCGATAGCCGCTGGTGGTAATGTTCACCTTGATAAAGCTAACTACGATCTGACCGACAAAGCCTCGCTACAGCGTGGTGCGAAGTTGTTCATGAACTATTGCCTGGGCTGTCATGGTCAGCAATATCAGCGTTATCAGCGTACGTTTAACGACTTGGGTATTCCGGAAGAGCTGGCACAGGAAAACCTGCAGTTCACCGGAGACAAAGTCTCGGACTACATTGAACGTTCTATGCCAGCCGAATCTGCCGCCCAGTGGTTTGGTGCCGCGCCACCGGATCTGACCCTGGTTGCCCGGGTTCGCGGTGCAGACTGGATTTATACCTATTTGCGTTCGTTTTATGTTGATGAGTCACGTCCGTTCGGCGTTAACAATACGGTCTTTCCTGAAGTAGGTATGCCGCACGTGTTACAGCCGCTGCAAGGCACGCCGCGCAAAGCGACAGAGCAAGCGATGGTTGACGGTGAAATGGTTACTCGTCAGGTTGGTATTAAAAGTGATGGTGACGGAAGTATGAGTGCTGCCGAGTACGATCAAGCCGTACTCGATCTGGTTAACTACCTTGAATACACCGGCGAGCCCTTCCGTCTTGAGTCTGAGGCGCTGGGCAAATGGGTATTAATGTTTATCCTGGTGCTGTTTGTGTTTGTTTACTTGCTGAAGAAAGAATTCTGGCGAGACGTGCACTAATCGCAACTGTTTTATAGTATAATGTTTGCTAGGGGGCTTCTCGCCCCCTTTTTACTTTAATCCGGGTGGCTGATAGTTGTCCGGATAAGATCGTTTAATGTATTTCGGAGAAGAATGAATGGCCGTAGCCGCGAATAAGCGTTCAATAATGACGTTGTTCTCAGACACGATTGATATCTACAGTCACCAGGTGCGTATTGTATTGGCCGAAAAGGGCGTCGGCGTAGAGATTAGCTACACTGATCCCACTAAACTGCCTGAAGATCTGATGGATCTTAATCCTTACGGAACCGTACCAACGCTGGTTGATCGTGAGTTAGTGCTGTATAAGTCTCATATCATCATGGAATACCTTGATGAGCGTTTTCCTCACCCACCTCTGATGCCAGTTTATCCGGTATCACGCGGACAGAGCCGTTTGATGATGCATCGCATTGAACAGGACTGGTACAGTCTGGCTGCGCAAATTTTCCGCGGTGAAGGTGATGTTGCGACAGCGCGCAATGATCTGCGCGAAGCACTGCTGAGTCTGGCGCCGGTTTTTGCCGAAATGCCTTACTTTATGAGTGAAGAATTCAGTCTCGTTGATTGCTACCTGGCTCCTCTGTTATGGCGTTTACCGGCCCTTGGCATTGAACTGACGGGTGCAGGTGCGAACGATATTCTTGCTTACATGAACCGGATCTTCTCGCGTAGCTCGTTCAAAGCTTCGCTGACCGATCAGGAACGTGAAATTCATAATCCATTATGAGTCAAATGACGTCTAACCAACCCTATTTGTTAAAAGCATTTTTCGACTGGATTGTTGATAATGATTTAACGCCCTATATTGTTGTGGATGCCACAAATAGTCTGGTTGATGTGCCACAAGAGTTTGTCAAAGATGGCCAGATAGTACTGAATATTTCGCCATCGGCTTGTGTGAACTTTTATCTGGACAAAGACGGTATATCGTTTCAGGCCAGATTTGGTGGTCAGCCTCGCAGTTTAAGCATGCCATGTGAAGCAGTACTGGCAATTTATGCCCGTGAAAACGGCGCAGGGACTGTCTTTGCAAGCGAAGCTGAAGCCTTGTCTGAAGACAGTTCAGCAAGCGAGCCGCCACCGCCAGTCGAAGAAGTCAAAAAGGATACTGAAGTACCTGCCCAGACGCCGCCTAAAAATCGCGGTAAGCCAAACCTTAAAATTATTAAATAATTTTATTGGTAGCAGTATTTCACAACGAATAAAACCGGCCTCTCAGCCGGTTTTTTATTGCCATTACTGAGCAATCACGGATTAGATTTGGCTCCCCGCTTGTTTATCTGACTCGTCGCCCTGCTTAACCGCGAACCTCTGACTGCCAACTACCAACTGCGCCGTAACGAATCCGCGCGGCTTAAAAAATGTGAACTATTCGTGATACTTTCGCGAGTTTTGCCACGCAAAATTAATCTGCAAGGTCGAACACGCTCGTTGCTGTGACGTGTTCGATGTGACTGATTTTAATCAAAGCGTCGCCAGCAACGCATTGCTGGATAGCTAGCAGAAAGGTAAAGGAAAGCTCATGAAAATAAAACAACTTACATCCGTATTATTGGCTGCCGGTGTCACCGCCATAGCGCCCGCTCTGCACGCCGCAGAGCTTGAAGTGTCAGTGCAGAACTTAACTCGCGGTATTTATTTTACGCCCATTCTTATCGCGGCCCACACGCCCGGGCAGCAATTGTTCAATGTTGGCGAGGCAGCAAGTGCCGAATTACAGGAAATGGCAGAAGGTGGCAACATCACCGGTCTGGCTGAGGCCACCGAGGCCATGGGCGCTGACAATGTCATTAACCCGGCAGGCGGTTTATTAATGCCAACGGCGACAACTAGTACCACGCTGTCTACTGCAGATACCAATACTGCGTTATCGATTGTGGCAATGATGTTGCCAACCAATGATGGGTTTATTGGTCTTAATAGCTGGGAGATCCCCACAGAAGCCGGTACTTATACCATCTATATCAACGCCTATGATGCTGGCACTGAAGCCAATGATGAAATTCGCGGCGGCGGCGCGCCGGGTGTTCCTGGTTTACCTGTACCGCCGCCACTGGAAGATTTAGTGGGCACGGGCGGTAGTGGTGTCACCGCCGAAATTACCAATGACACCGTACATATCCACCCTGGTAACCTGGGCGATGATGATGCCGAGGGTGGTATGAGTGATGTGTCTAACACTGTGCAGCGTTGGTTAAATCCCGTGGCCAGGGTTACTGTAACGGTATCGGAATAGGAGGTCATATGCTATTACAACAGCGATTATCACTGTCAGCGATTGGCCTGAGTTGTTTGGCGCTCGGCGCATGTAGTGACAGCAACAACCCGAGCCAACCCGTTCCTGAGCCGGCGCCCGTTTCCTATAGCTATGATATTACCGTACAGAACCTGACTAAGGGCCAGCCCTTATCACCTGTGGGCATTGCATTACACGATGATAGGACCTTATGGACCCTGGGTGAAGCTGCCTCGGTGGCACTTGAAGTGCTCGCTGAGGGCGGCGACAACAGCGACTTTATTGGCGATGAAAGCTTTTATGCAACAGTGTCGGGCGCGCAACCGATTGGGCCGGGTATGAGTGACACGCTGACGGTAACGGTCACGGATCAGGCTGAGTCGTTTATCAGTGTGGCAACAATGTTTGTAAACACCAATGACGCCTTTGCCGGCGTAAGCGGCCACGCCCTGGCTGATTTAGCCCTGAACGGCAGCATGACTGTGCTGTTACCTGTTCTGGATGCCGGTACCGAAGCTAACTCGGAGGCTGCTGGCACTATTCCGGGACCGGCTGATGGCGGTGAAGGTTTCAACAGTGCGCGCGATGATGCAGATGTAGTGAGTTTTCATCCCGGGGTTGTCTCTGCTCAGGACGGTTTAACGATGTCAGTGCTGACAAGTGCGCACCGTTTTGATAACCCAGCGGTTAAAGTAACAATTACGCGGGTGCAATAAACAGCAGGGTTAATTGCGTAATAAATATGAAGTCTTTCCGGTCTGTTTAGCAGATGTAAGGTTCCCTCAGCGCTGGCTGAGGGGAAATCGCTGAACGGAGAAGGAATGATTCTAGTTATTAGCAATGACCGCACTAAGAGCCGCTCACTCGTTGCCTGCATTGAGCGGGTGAGCGCTGAATGTGATGTGACCGGTGCTACTGAACAGGCAGTTAAACGCTGTGTACAGCAGCAGTATCCGGTGGTGATCCTCGACAGCTTTTCGCGACTTGCCAATCACTATGAGACGATTCAACAACTTCAGCGTGACGCGCCGGATTGCGCCATTATTGTTGTTGCCCGTCAGGGCTGTGACGCTGAGCGAATAATGAGTTTGGAGTTGGGGGCACAGGATTATATTGAATATCCGTTTAACCCCGCCGAGTTACAAGCCCGCGTGCGCGTTCAGTTGCGCCGGGCTGAACTGACAAAGAATAAATCCCGGACGATGCAGCAACCGGTAAAAATTGGTGGCTTTGCTATCGACAATAGCTACCATCGCGCGGAAGTAGACGGCAAGGTGCTACCCTTAACGGCTAAGGAATTCGCATTGTTGCATTTTTTAGCCAGTCATCCGAACCAGGTGTTCTCGCGTGAGCAATTACTCTCTTCGGTATGGGGATATCACTATGGTGGCTTTGAACACACAGTGGCCAGTCATATTAATCGTTTGCGTTCAAAGCTAAACAAAACCAGGGCCGGTGCCCATTTGGTAGAAACAGTTTGGGGCGTGGGCTACAAGTTTAACAGCGCGAGTTTGGAGATGGTTCAAACCGCATAAAATACAAAAAAGCCTGGTGTGCAGAAAGGACAGAGCCAGTCCGAATGAATAACCGGTTCACAGCAAAACACCGTCTGTCAGTAAACAGACGGTGTTGAACGTTTAAGGCGCTCAGTGAGTGCTTTTCGTCATAAGCTTTTCAGTTAAGTAGGTAAACTCAAGTGCCGCCCGTTTTGCACTTTCCTGTTGATTCGCCGCCGCTGAGTGACCACCGTCAATGTTCTCGTAGTACAAAAATGGCTTGCCGGTGGCTTCAAATAGTTTGGCCATTTTGCGTGCGTGGCCAGGATGCACCCTGTCATCTTTGGTGGAGGTAACAAAGAAGGGTTCCGGGTAATCAACGTCGGCATCGAAATTATGATACGGCGACATTTTTTCGAGCCATGCACGCTCTTCCGGCACATCAGGAGAGCCATATTCGCCCACCCAACTGGCACCGGCCAGCAAGAGATGAAACCGCAGCATGTCGAGCAGCGGAACCTGCACAATTACGGCGTTCCAGAGATCCGGACGCTGGGTGAGCATGACACCCATTAGTAACCCACCGTTGGAGCCGCCTTGTATACCCAGATGTTGGGGAGAGGTCAGCTTGTGGTCAATCAGCCACTCGCCTACCGCGATGAAGTCGTCATAAATCACCTGGCGATTGGTTTTCAGGCCGGCCTGATGCCATTTGGGGCCAAACTCACCGCCGCCGCGAATATTGGCTAATACAAATGCGCCGCCGCGTTCCAGCCAGAGCTTTCCCCGTAGTCCGCTGTAGTTTGGACGCATGGATATTTGGAAGCCGCCGTAGCCATACATCAGCGTTGGTGTTTTGCCGTCGTGCTTAATGCCCTTTTTGTGGATTACAAAAAACGGGATGAGTGTGCCATCTTTTGACTTCGTTTCTTTTTGCTCTACCACCAGATCGTCATCGTTAAACCACCCAGGCAGACGCTTTAACGTTTTTATTTCGCCGTTTTGTGGCGAGTAACTCATTAATGAGTCGGGCGTGAGAAACCCCTCGTAATTAATCAGTACGGTTGCTTCATCCTTATCGGCAAAGGAGACCGACAGGGTGCCATTGAAAGGTAGATCGAGTTGTTCCAATTGCCAATCGCTATTAGCTCGGGTGATGGCAAAAACCTTGCCGACGACGTTGTCGCTCAGGGTCATCAAAAGCTGGCCTTTGGTCATGGAGACACCTTCAATGGCCTGACGGTCGTTTGGCTCAAATATCACTTCTGGCATGCCTGACTCTGTAATGTCAGGTTTGCCGGTAAACGGCATCGCCAGCAGGCTACCGGTTGAAAAGTGAGTGGCAGTGCCACCGGCTTCTACGGTCCAGTCCTGTTTGATAGTAAATATCAGTTGCCCTTCAAATAACCCCACGATATCGGACTTTTCAGGAAGGGGTAAACGAACTGCATCATTACCACCTTGCGGGAAAATGTAGTTCTCGCGGGTAAAAAAGGTGGGGGCGACCACAACCCCTTCCAGGCGGGTGCCATTGTCACGTTCCTGGGTATAAGGGAATACGCCAACGTCGGTTTTTTTGCCGCTGAACATAAGTGTGGCATCGCTCAGCGGTGTATCTCGCTGCCAGCGTTTCACCGTGGAAGGATAGCCTGATTCGGTCAGTGTAGTACCATCACCACCCCAGTCGGTTGCCACCAGAAGTGTATTGTAATCAACCCAGGCCACGCTGGATTTGGCTTCAGGTAAGGTAAAACCATCTGTTACGAAGCGTTTGGTGGCAAGGTCAAATTCACGGATTACCACGGCATCTTTACCACCATTGGATAAACTTACCAGGCATTTATAATCGGCTTTTGCTTGTGCGGTGTAACAGTTAGCGCCTTTGTATACCCAGTTTTTATCTTCGCTTTTAGCCAATTTGTCGAAGTCGAGGATAGTTTCCCATTCTGGCACTTCGGTTGCGTAGCTGGCGAGCGTAGTGCGACGCCACAGCCCACGTACATGCGTTTCATCCTGCCAGAAATTATATAAATAACCATCGCGGATAGTGCCATATGGAATACGTTCTGATGAGTTAACTACCTCCAGAGCCTTAGCTTCCAGGTCGGCGTAAACCGGATTAGCCTGAAGTTCTGCCAGGGTGCGCTGGTTTTGGTTGCGCACCCAGTTAAGGGCTTTCTCACCTTCGACTTCTTCTAACCACAGGTAGGGATCCTGTTCAGATCCAGGCGTTTCGGTGGCCTGTACCTTTGGTTCGGTGGAACTTATCTCCGGGGTGTTGGCCGGGCTGCTTTTTTCGCTCGGTTGCGAGAGACAAGCATTTAGGCCCAACACCGCAACAGTTGCCAGTAACATAGACCGGGTTATTACCATTCATTATCTCCTTGAAGCATCAACACAACGCCGCTGCGTGTTTCAATACACAAAACACACCTGGCGCATCAGTATGCGGTTACCGTTTCAGGTTAATCTAATTTCCAATAAAATAGCACTACACTAAGAACAGGGTGGCGGTACCTAAAAAGGCAAAGATACCGACGACATCGGTAATGGTGGTCAGAATAACACTGCCAGCCAATGCCGGGTCTATGCGTAGCTTTTTCATAATAATGGGTAAGGTGGCGCCTGATACCGCGGCTGCTATCATATTCATTAGCATCGCAAAGGCAATAATAATTCCCAGCGTAAGATCCTGTTTCCAGGCGGCAATAACGGAGGCAATTAAAACAGCCCAAATCACGCCGTTTAATAAACCAATAGCAAACTCCTTGGTGATTAACCAGCGGGAGTTAGATTGATTTACATGGCCAAGGGCCATACCACGAATGACCAGGGTCAGGGTTTGGTTACCCGCTACTCCGCCCATACTTGGCACAATAGTATTGAGAATAGCCAATACCGCCATTTGACTTAACGTAGCTTCAAAGAGATCACTCACTGCCGCTGCCATCAGTGCGGTCAGCAAGTTTACTCCTAACCATACTGAGCGCCGCTTAGTACTTTGCAGGACGGGGGCAAAGGTGTCTTCTTCGTCATCGAGACCAGCCATACTCATCATCGAGTGTTCAGCATCTTCACGAATAATATCGACGACATCGTCAATGGTGATACGCCCTACCAGGCGGTGTTTGTCATCGACCACGGGTGCTGACAACCAGTTATACCGTTCAAACATACTGGCAACTTCATCGTCGGGCATGTTCACCGGTATCGCTTCGGGCTCTTCCTCCATCACATCGACGACCCGGGCCTCCGGATCGGTGGTCAGCAAGCGTGACACCGGAACAATCCCCACGAGGTTGTCGGTGCGGCTGACTACATAAAAGGTATCGGTATTTTCCGGCAGTTCGCCCTTCAGGCGCAGATAACGCAGTACCACATCTATCGACACCTCAGGCCGCAGCGTAATGGTATCGGTATTCATGATAAAGCCAGCGGTTTCTTCACCGTAAGACATGGCCTGCTCGGCGCGCTGGCGGTCCTGAGCATCCATCGATTGTAATACGTCCTGTAGCACTTCATCCGGCAGGCTGGACAGCGTCTCAGCGAGATCGTCGGTGTCCATATCCTCAAGCGCATCGACAACTTTAGCCGGCATCATTTTGGCAATGATGCCATTACGCACTTCTTCGGAGAGTTCTTCTATTACATCGCCGTGAAAATCGCTGTCGAGTAATTCCCACAAATCATCACGGGTTTTCGTTGGGCTGGACTCCAGAATAAGCGCTACGTCACTGGCGGGCATTTCATGTAGCTGCTTTCTAACGGATACAAATCTACCTTCGGCAAGTGCCTGGTTTATATCGCGTAATTGGCCGCGTGCCGATTTTGCTTCGAGGGCGTCTGCCACCTAATCTTCCTGGAATTTTGGCAAGTAATACAAGGGTAACTCAGTGGTGCGATTCTGTCATGGTTTAAGCGCTCAGTGATAGACTTTTTTATTCCATCTTGTCTTTTTATAAATCAGATTTAGACCTAAAAGGCATAGAAATTGTAATGTTTAATACCGTAGTTAAATTTAAATCTTGCTCCGGCTAGCGCTGATGAATAATCACGGCTGACAACCCCGGTTAAAATAGTGGGTGGCATAAAGTGGCCCTGGTGGGCAAACAAACAGTCCTTTATATGTCCTCAATGAGCGGGCAATCGATCAAGCCCTAATAGATATACCCAGGGCGCAATGCAATTTACCCTATTGTTGACGGGCTTTTTTATTGCTTCGCCGGGGGCTGTGCTACAGTAATACTTTGTTAACGCACAAGAAAGTTTTGAGCCAGGAGCACCAATGCGACACCGAGTCTGTTATTTTTTCAGCAATATTAAAATAGTCTGGATATTGCCTTGTTTGGTATTGGCCGGATTGACGGGGTGTGAGTCTACCCCGGTTTCAAACCACGCTGCGAAGGCGTCTGAACCGGCCACGTCGCTGACAAAGACGACGGAGAATAACAGCGCCCGCCTTGCCAGTATTATCGAACAGCACTGGCAGTATAAATTGGCAGAAGATCCCATACTTGCTGCCCGCTTTGGTCACGCATCTTACCGTAACCGTTTGCCGGGTGTTACCGCATCAGATCGGGCGCGTCGTTTGCGCACTGAAGAGGCGCTGGTCGCTAAACTTGATAGCATTAATACGCAAGCGCTGAGCGCCACCGACAAAGTAAATCACGCTTTACTGCGCTGGTTACTGGTTAACAGTATCGAAGCAAATCAGCTCAATTTACAGCGCATTCCGTTTAACACGTTCTATTCGTTCTGGAGCCGGGCACTGGGCGCCAGCAAAGGGCTGTCGATGCGTACCGAGGCGGATATCGAAGCCTATATTGCGCGTATTAAGGATATCGAGCGCTATATTGATGAAAACATCGCCAATATGCGCGAGGGGATCGATGATGGTTTTGTGCATGCCAAAGTAGTGGTTGAGGGCGTTGCCCCGACTGTCCGGGCACTGGTGGTGTCAGATCCAACCCAAACCAGCTTGTATGAACCCTTTACAAAGCTTCCATCCACACTCAGTAATGCCCGGCACCTGCAGTTACGTGAAGCGGGGCGCTCAGCGATTAAAGCGCATGCGTTACCGGCCCTTGACCGCCTGGCTACCTTTCTTGAAGGGGATTACTTAAATGCTGCTACCCAGAGTCTGGGCGCGCAGCAGTTGCCTGATGGCGAGGCGTATTACCGCCATGCAATTCGTCAGTACGTCACAGAAGATCGCGATCCGGCACGCATACATCAGATAGGTCTGGCTGAAGTTAAGCGTTTGCGGGAAGCTATGCAGGCGCAAATGGCGGCGGCTGGTTTTAACGGCAGTTTGGACGAGTTCACTGCCTTTTTGCGCACCGATCCACAGTTTTACCCACAAAGTGCCGAGGCACTATTGAAAGAAGCTGCGTTTATTGCCAAAAAAATTGAATACCGGCTGCCGGAGTTTTTTAGCACGTTGCCCCGACAACCCTATGGTATTGTCGAAGTACCCAAGGAAATTGCCCCAAATTACACTACAGCATCCTACAACTCCGCGCCCTTAGACGGCATTCGTGGCGGTGCTTACTGGGTGAATACACATAACCTCGACCAACGTCCGCTCTACGAAATGGTGGCGTTAACGCTACATGAGGCGGTTCCGGGGCACCATTTACAAAACGCACTGTCGCTGGAGCTGCAAAATGTCCCCGACTTTCGTCGTGACTTATATTTAAGTGCCTACGGTGAAGGGTGGGGGTTATATGCTGAGGGCTTAGGGGTTGAAATGGGCGTGTACGAAACGCCGTATCAGCATTTTGGCCGGTTAAGCTATGAAATGTGGCGAGCGTGTCGACTGGTTATCGATACGGGCATTCACTCGCAAGGGTGGAGCCGGGCCCGGGCAATCGATTATCTGGCGGCTAATACCGCATTATCGATGGCCAACGTGCGCGCCGAAGTGGACCGCTATATTTCCTGGCCGGGCCAGGCGTTGTCGTACAAGATGGGCCAGCTAAAAATACTTGAATTACGTGAGCGCGCCGAGCAGGCGCTGGGTAATCAGTTTGATATCCGTGAGTTTCATCAACAGTTGCTGGGGAATGGGGCGCTGCCACTGGCTCTTCTGGACCGGCAAATTCAGGCGTATATTGACGCCTATCGTTAAACCACAGGGAGTGACGACTCCCTGCTACTCAGCCTCGTTAAAGCGCCCGGCGATCAGCGATTCGACAGCCTGCATGGCGGCTTCGGCATCAGGACCTTCGCTGATCACATCGACCTGCTCACCCTGGTGGCTTTCCATGAGCATCAGGCCCAGTACACTGTTGGCATTGGCTTCCTGCTCGCCTTTAATGAGGGTAATCTGCGCATCAAACTGATTAGCCAATTGCACTAACTGGGTGGCTGCGCGCGCGTGCAGGCCCAGCTTGTTAACGATTGTGAGGGTTTTCTCTACACGCATTATCGGTTCAACTCCCTGTGACGGATTTGCACATCCGGATGCTTATCTGCGAACAGTTTTGCTAATGACTGAGCTACAAATACGGAGCGATGCTGACCACCCGTACAGCCAATGGCAATGGTTACGTAGCTGCGATTGTTCCGCTCTAAATGCGGCAGCCAGGTGGTGATTAAATTCTGAATTTGCCAGATAAACTTAGTGACGATGGGCTGTGAACCGAGAAAAGCTTCAACGGGTGAATCCAGGCCGGTGTGGTGCCTTAGGTCTGGCTCCCAGTGTGGATTAGGTAAGAACCGTGCATCAAAGACATAATCGGCGTCTTTGGGGATACCATGTTTAAAACCAAAGGATTCAAATACCAGTACCAACCGCGAACTTTTTTTACCCAGAATACGCTCACGAATTAACTCAGCTAACTGGTGAATCGACAAGCGATCGGTATCGATATACAGATCGGCCCGCTCGACAATCGGCGCTAACAGATCTTTTTCGGCCTGGATGGCATCTGCCAGGGATATATTTAATTTGGCAAGTGGATGAAGCCTGCGGGTTTCGCTGAAACGTTTTACCAGCATATCGTCGCTGGCATCCAGATAAACGATAGTCATAGCCCAGGATGAGGGCAGATAATCGAGGATTTCAACCAGATCCTCAGGCTCTTTTGGCAGGTTGCGCACATCAATGCTGACAGCGACTTGATCGTATTCATCGGCTACCGTGTGGGTCAGGGTCGGCAGCAGGTTAACCGGGATGTTGTCAACGCAGTAATAACCGAGATCTTCCAGTGCGCGCAGCGCAACGGACTTCCCCGAGCCCGAACGACCACTGATAATGATAAGCTTCATGAACTGTCAGACTCCTTGTGGTATTACTGTTTACTGGGCGGTGTTGTCGCACAGCGCTGCAATAACTTGTTCCTTCGTTTCGGCGTTCCGAATAGTCTTTACGATGGATTTTTGACTCAGTTTACCGGCAATTGTTGCCAGTGTCTGCAAGTGTCCTTCAGTTTGGTTCTCTGGCACTAATATAGAAAAAAAGATGTCGACAGGTTTGTCATCTATCGCATCGAATGCAATAGACGGTTTGGTGGTTACCACAACGGCGGTAATTTCTGAAAGGCCGGCCAGCCGTCCGTGTGGCAGTGCAATGCCATTGCCGATGCCCGTGCTGCCCATTTTTTCGCGAGCCAACAGCGCTGTGAGGGCCTCGTCCTTTTGGATTTCCGGATTGGCTTGTGCAGCAATTGTGCTAATAATTTCGAGTATGCGTTTTTTACTGTTGCACTGGACCGCACATTCAGTGCGATCCAGGCTAACTAAGGCTTCTATATTCATAGGGTTAGGGGCCTAGTGCTTTTTGAGCTTTTCCTTATGCTTAATGACCTGACGATCAAGCTTGTCTACCATAGCGTCGATCGCTGCATACATATCTAAGTTTTCTGACGACGCAAATACTTCAGCACCGCTTAAATGCATGGTGGCCTCAGCTTTTTGATTCAGTTTTTCCACATTCAATATCACATGGACATTTGAAATGTGGTCAAAATGACGCTCCAGTTTGCTAAATTTAGTATCAACATAGTTACGCAAAGAATCGGTAATCTCAACGTGATGACCTGTAAGATTAATTTGCATAGTTCGTCTTCCTTATATTTCTGCCTAGATAAGGCTCTTGCGTTGGTTAGACGGTGGAATCGAAAGTGATTCCCGGTATTTTGCTATTGTTCGCCGAGCAACTTTAATACCTTGATCAGCCAACAATTGGGCAATTTTACTGTCGCTTAAAGGTTTGCTGGGTTTTTCCGCAGCAACCAATTTTTTTATTAACGCACGAATAGCGGTAGATGAGCATTCGCCGCCCGATTCAGTCGCTACGTGACTTGAGAAAAAGTATTTAAGCTCAAAAATACCGCGTGGGGTATGCATATATTTCTGCGTGGTCACCCGTGATATGGTTGATTCATGCATATCAACCATTTCAGCTACGTCATTGAGCACCATTGGTTTCATCATTTCAGGGCCATGCTCAAAGAAGCCCATTTGTTGCTGCACAATACAGTTAGCAACTTTAAGCAGTGTGTCGTTGCGTGACTCCAGGCTCTTTATGAACCATTTAGCCTCTTGCATGTGCGAGCGGATAAACTGTGAGTCAGCGCTATTTCTCGACTGACGACTCATTGCCGCATACTGTTGATTAACGCTCAGTTTAGGCAGACTATCCGGGTTGAGTTCTACCACCCAGCGGCCCTTTTTCTTGCTAACCGAGACATCAGGAATGACATACTCAGGTTCCTGGGTAATCAACGCACTGCCAGGACGCGGATTAAGTGTTTGTAGCAAACGCATGGCTTCTCGCAGATCATCTTCTTTGAGCCGCGACTTACGCATGAGTGTGCGGTAGTCCTTGCTGCTCAACAGATCGGCGTAATCTTCTATCAATGTTTTTGCTTCGTTTAGCCAAGGCGTATCCGGCGCAAATTGTTTAAGCTGAACCAGTAGACACTCCTGCGGGGTACGTGAACCGGAGCCGATGGGGTCAAACATCTGAATGCGCTTAAGGACACATTCAACTTCGTCTTCCTCAACGGGCTCTTCCATATCATCAGTATTGACGCTGTTGAGAATATCTTCAACTGAAACGGTTAAATATCCTGACTCATCTATCGAATCAATAATCGCGATAGCAATAGCACGGTCGATTTCACTGAATGGCGTCAGGCGCATTTGCCACAATAAATGAGCCTGGATGTCATCGGTGGTTTCGCCCTGAAAAACCTGATCGTCGTCTGACGAGGAAGGGCCAGGTGCCGGTGCCGACGATGCTGAATAATATTCATCCCAGGTACTGTCGATAGGCAGCTCGTCAGGCAGTTCGTTTTTTTCCAGCGCTTCGTTGGAGTCTAAATTATTATCGCTGGTGGCAGTTGCCGCTGCATCAGCTTCAGCATCGAGTTTACTGGTCTCGACGATATCGTTGTCGCTGTTGTCCTCGATTTCAAGCAGAGGATTAGCATCCAGCGCTTCCTGAATTTCTTGCTGAAGATCCAGTGTAGAAAGCTGCAGCAGTTTAATGGCCTGCTGCAACTGTGGCGTCATAGTGAGTTGTTGACTAAATTTAAGCTGTAAAGATGGTTTCATCTACTTCTATTCTTAACGCCTTGCTTGTTATTGAAATGGACAATGGTGGTTGTCACGTTATTGTTTGGCAGCCTGTCCCTAACTATAGCCTGAATTGCTCACCCAGGTATACATCCTTCACTTTTTGATTGCTCAACACCTGTTCTGCGCTACCCTGAGCAATCAGTTCTCCCTGGCTGACAATATAAGCCATCTCACAAACATCCAGGGTTTCCCTGACGTTGTGGTCGGTAATCAAAATGCCGATCCCACGGTCACGAAGATGTTGAATTATCTTCTTTATATCATTAACCGAAATTGGGTCAACACCCGCAAAGGGTTCATCCAGCAAAATAAATTTGGGGTTCGCTGCCAGTGCCCGGGCAATCTCAACGCGACGGCGCTCACCACCTGACAAACTCATGCCGGTACTATTACGTATATGGTTAATATTGAATTCATCAAGTAGGGCATTGGCTTCATTTAATCGCTGTTCCGAACTCAGGCCTTTGCGTGTTTGTAATATCGCCATAATATTATCAAAAACACTTAACTTGCGGAATATGGACGCTTCCTGAGGCAGGTAGCCTATGCCGTGACGGGCGCGCTCATGCATGGGCTGACGGGTTAAATCCATGTCATCAATGCGAATGTCGCCTTTATCCAGCGGTACCAAGCCCACGATCATGTAAAAGGTGGTGGTTTTACCGGCGCCATTAGGCCCCAGCAAGCCCACAATCTGCCCGGTCGATACCTCAACGCTAACGTCGCGAACTACCTGACGACTTTTATACGACTTGGCTAAATGTTTGGCGGTCAGGGTGGTCATTCGTTATCGTCATCCTGTTCATCATTGTCGGTTTTTTTGGCCGCACTGTCATCGGGTTCCATACTGTAAATCGTGGTAACGCGGCCGTCACCATCGTCAGACCCGGTAGCCTTAAACTGTTCTTTTTCCATATCGTAGGTAATCGATTCAGCGGTCATGGTACGGGCATTTTGATTCAGCTTTGCCTGTCCTGTGAGTGAGATAGTTCGATTTGCTACTTCATAGCGTATTTCAAACGCCTCAGCTTCCACCACTTTGCCATCATCCAGTTGCTGGCTGTAATACGCCGGACGTCCTGTGGCAATGAATATTTCTTTACCTTTGCCTTGCTCACCCTCAATTTCGAGCCGATCGGCGCGAATGTTTAACGTACCCTGAGTAATTTGGACATTATCAACCAGAACGGTTTTCTTAAGTTTGCCGTCCATAAATTGCGATTCTGATTTCACTTCTAAGTTTTGCGAAAAGTCTGATTGTTTGGCTAGCACCAGTGCAGGTGAAAGCACTAATAATGCACTAGTTAGCAGGTTGATAAGTCGTTTGCACATGATCATTTAACTCATAAGTTTTATGTTTCAGGTTAGCGCGTAACCCGTTACTTAATATGATGAAGTTAGGGCCGGATATTTCTACGCTGGCCTCTGACACCATGGTTTGGGTATCCAAATCGATTTCCAGGTAGTCCGTGGTGACCCGCTGAACAAAATCAGCCGGATTTTGACTGACAATATCAACGTTCTTTTCGAGTTGAATCACATTATTGTCATACAAGGTGCCTTCTGCCGCGACGACCTGCCAGGGCGGCTCGTCAGCATCCTGATAAACAGTATACTGCGGCTTTTGGAACAATATAAAACCCAATTGTTCGTAGTTTTCCATAGATGAAGAAAATACCTGATGGATACGCAGTCCTTCCTCATTAAATAATGTGGTTGTGAGATTGCGCGCCTTATACGTCGGCGACAGCGCTAACACGTCCTGATCGGGCAATACAACCGGCTCTTCGGTTAAAAATGTCGGTAAGTAGAGCGATGCCGCAAGAATAAATAAGCCAGCAATAATGAGACCGAGTCTACTCATACACTGCTTCCCTGTATGCCGTCCAGCGCATCGTTAGCTTGTAGCAGGGTATCGCAAATTTCACGCACTGCGCCAAACCCGCCGCGTTGAGTGGTAATCCAGTTGGCCTGCTGTAACACGGCTGGATGTGCATCCTTTACGGCAATGTTCACTGCACTGTGCGCATACATACCGGTGTCAGGCATATCATCACCTACCGCTGCAACTTGCGCCGGCGTTAACTGCAGAGTGTTGAGCAGGGCTGCCAAAGCGTCGGCTTTGTTTTCCTCACCCTGAATAATATGTTTAACCTTGAGAGCTTGCATACGTTCGGCAACAATTTGCGAACGGCGTCCGGTGATCACGGCCACGTCAATGCCGCTGTTTACCAGCGCTTTAACGCCGTATCCGTCTCGGGTATGAAATGCTTTTAGTTCTTCGCCCTGATTACCCAGGTAAATCCGACCGTCGGAAAAAACCCCGTCGACATCACACACCAGCAACGCAATGTTGCGCAGTTGGTTATACAAGCTTTCTGGTAATACATCGTACAGGGTTGTGACGGTCGTCATTACAGTACTCCGGCTTTGAGTAGCATATGCATATTAAAGGCCCCTACAGGGTGCATCTTGTCATCGACTACTAACAGTGCACTGATTTTATGATTTTCCATGAGGTTTAATGCGGCAACAGCTAAATCTTCCTGCCGCGAGGTTTTACAGCCGCGGGTCATAACGTCATGAACGCGGGTCCCATGGATATCGACTCTGGCGTCGAGTAAACGGCGTAAGTCTCCGTCGCTGAAGACGCCGGATAATTCACCCTGCTGGTTTACTATACCAGTAAGTCCAAGCCCTTTTTTGGATATCTCCAGTAAAGCATCAGAAACCGTCGCGTGTTCATGTATTAAGGGGATTTCATCGCCCCTAAGCATGATATCGGCCACCGTAAGCAGCAGTTTGCGGCCCAAGCTGCCGCCCGGATGGGACAACGCAAAATCATCTGAGGTAAATCCGTTGGCATCCAGCAAGGCTACCGCCAGTGCATCTCCTAACACCAGAGTCACTGTGGTGCTGGTTGTCGGCGCTAAGCCGAGTGAACAGGCTTCCTGTTCGACACCAATATCAAGCACCACGTCGGCATGTTTACCCAGAGTACTGTTAATGCGATTGGTCATGGCTATTACAGGTACATTGAGGCGTTTTACCACCGGCAGCAAGTTAAGTAGCTCCACCGTTTCACCAGAATTAGAGATCGCCAGCAGAATATCTTTTTTGCCCAGCATCCCCAGATCGCCATGATTGGCTTCTCCCGGATGCATAAAAAAAGCCGGCGTACCGGTACTGGCCAGGGTTGCGGCGATTTTATTGCCCACATGACCGGATTTACCCATGCCGCATACCACGACCTTGCCTTCGCAGTTGAGTAATAAATTACACGCCTGGGTGAAGTTATCATCAAATTTGTCATTCAGCGCAGCGATAGCGGCGAGCTCAATATTCACTACGCGCTGGGCTGAGGCGATAAAAGAAGTGGGTTGTTGTGGTTTCATCAGGCAAATAACCAGTACTGATAAGCAAGGAAACACGCCACCAAAATGGTTGCTTCCACGCGATTGATACACCGTGTACCACGGAAATTAAAGCTAAATAGTAACAGCAATAAAGTGAGTCCGAGCATCACCAGCGAGTCTCGCTCAGCGGCATTCACATCGAGTAGTCCGGGAGAAATCAGCCCGGGCATGCCAAGCACCGCCAGCAAATTAAATATGTTCGAGCCTACAACATTACCAAGGGCAAGATCATGCTCGCCTTTTAAAACACCGGCAACGCTTGCGGCAAGCTCGGGTAAACTGGTACCAAGCGCGATTATGGTTAAGCCAATAACCAAGTCACTAATACCAAAATATTGTGCGATATGTACTGCAGAGTCGACCATAAACTGGGCACTCAGCGGCAGCAGTACCAGACCTGCGCCTATCCACATCACGGCCACGCCGTTTTCAACCTGAGTTGGAATTTCATCACTGGCTTCGTTTGCCAGTGGGTCGCCTTTATCTACCAATAAGGAAAGCCAGGCCATACCCGCCAGCACAAAAATAAACAACAGGAGCAGAATAATCCCCTCTACGGAGGTAAGCTTACTGTCGTGCAGAAAATAAACGGCTATCAGGTTAATCACCAACAATACAGGAAATTCGCGTTTAAGTGTCGTTGAGGAAATGAGCAAGGGTTTAACCAGAGCGGTGATGCCTAACACCAGTGCGATATTGGTAATATTGGAACCAAGTGCATTGCCTACAGCGGTATCAGGATTGCCGTTAATAGACGCGACGGCTGAGACGACAATTTCCGGCGCCGAAGAGCCCATGGCAACGATGGTAAGACCGATCATCATCGGCGATATGCCAATATTCTTGGCCAACGCTGATGCCCCATAAACGAACTTGTCGGCACTCCAGCTCAATACGGCCAGCCCTGCCAGAAAAATAGCAACTTGTAATATCACTAAAGAACCTGCTTGCTTGGGAAAGTCGTATTCTCGCAAAAAAACACGCGTATTCCTATGTTTTGCTTGAGACAATTATAATTGCTGGTTGATCCTTTCGAAGTCAGTACCGTTTATGAATAGGTGTTGTGCCAACATTATCAGAATACAGCGCTATGGAGGTTAACAGCCTCTAACTGTGAATAAATTTCGAAACGTCCGGTCTTATCTTTCAGCGTCACGGTAACGTTAATTCAGACAGCACGTTTTGCTAGTTTACGCATAGGCGAGCCGAATATGACTGGCTGATGCGCCGGATGGGCGATCCAGGCTGGCGATCCAAGTTAGTGATCCAAGTTGGCGATCCGGGACGGTACTCAGGAAATCGCTTTACTGTGCGTTATGTGACCCTGATTAGCAAAGGGATGCAGGCCTGTTTTTATATTTTGTTTTTAGCAAACAATTCGTTATTAATTATACCTACATGAATGTATGTAATTTAGTTCTACTATGATAAAATGCAAAAATGTAAGCAATAAGCGTATTTTGCAGCCGAAAAAGTGGCTCGCCAGGTAATGATTCTACAGCGTAGAACGGTGAACTTCGCTATTTGTAACGGACCTTAGCGTTCTTTTCGGGGATAATGCCCCACAGGCTCTAAGCACAGCGGCTACAGGTCGTAATTGCCATGATATAAATTGTAACTTTTTCGGTTTAGTCAAAACAACGCATTCCACGTACAATTGTGACGATGCGGTTTAAAGTAGTTAAATCCACAAACAGATGTAACCGCCAGCAGGCTGGCAAATAATTGGGATCCTGCGGGAGCCAGCACAGGAAATGTGAAGCAACATGGACTATATAGTCGACGTAAACAACATGACTTTTTCACGCGGAGACCGTCTTATTTATGACGGCATATCAATGCGTGTGCCCAAAGGTAAAATTACCGCTGTAATGGGCCCCAGCGGCATCGGGAAAACCACCTTATTAAAACTCATCGGTGGGCAGTTAATACCTGATCAGGGCGACGTGACCTTTGCCGGAGAGTCGATTCATAAAATGAGTCGCAAGGCACTTTACAAGACGCGTCGGCGTATGAGCATGCTGTTTCAAAGCGGCGCGCTATTTACTGATATGTCGGTGTTCGACAATGTTGCATTTCCACTGCGCGAGCATACCAGTCTGTCTGAGTCGTTGATAGCAACGGTAGTTGCCCTGAAACTTCAGGCCGTAGGGCTACGCGGCGCGGCGCAAATGATGCCCAGTGAATTATCTGGCGGTATGGCGCGTCGGGCAGCCCTGGCCAGAGCGATAGCGCTTGACCCTGATCTCATCATGTATGATGAGCCGTTCGCCGGGCAGGATCCAATTTCGATGGGCGTTTTGGTAAAACTCATTCGTGAACTCAATGATGCACTGAATTTAACCAGCATTGTGGTGACGCATGATGTCACTGAAGTACTTACTATTGCCGATTATATTTATATTCTGGCCGACAAGCGCGTAATCGGCGAGGGGACGGCGCAGCAAATTCAGGACAGCGATTCAGAGTTGGTACAACAGTTTTTACAAGGCGAAGCTGACGGGCCGGTACCGTTCCATTACCCTTCAGACTCGTTAAGCAGTGCATTTCTGGGAGAAAGCGATTGAACTGGATTCAACATATCGGTCGCCAAACTATCGAGCGTGTGGCTGCGTGTGGCCGTGCTGGCGTCATGCTGTTTGGGGCGTTGTTCGCGCTGCCAAGTGTTAAGAATATTCCACTGACGATCCGTCAGTTGTATGTTGTGGGCGTGCAATCGCTGGCGATTATTATAGTTTCGGGCGTATTTATTGGCATGGTGATGGCGCTACAGGGCTACACCATTCTCACCGATTATGGCGCCGAGGGGAGCCTTGGCCCCATGGTGGCTTTGTCGTTACTACGCGAACTGGGCCCGGTGGTTACCGCGCTGTTATTTGCTGGCCGGGCAGGCTCGGCTTTAACTGCTGAAATAGGCTTAATGAAAGCAACCGAACAACTCAGTAGTCTGGAGATGATGGCGGTGGATCCGTTACGCCGGGTAGTCGCTCCGCGATTCTGGGCGGGTATAATCGCAATGCCAATGCTGGCAATTATTTTCTCGGCGGTGGGCATCTTAGGCGGCCACTTAGTCGGGGTTGACTGGCTCGGTGTCGATGCCGGCAGTTACTGGTCAATCATGCAATCAACAGTCGATTGGGACAAAGATGTGATAAACGGCGTTATAAAAAGCCTCGTCTTTGCCTTAGTTGTGACCTGGATTGCCATTTTTAAAGGATATGATTCGATACCAACTTCCGAAGGTATCAGTCAGGCAACCACACAAACGGTGGTGTTTTCGTCATTGGCAGTATTAGGGTTGGACTTCGTACTCACCGCCCTGATGTTTGGTATTGAATAAGGGGCAGTTGATATGAATCGATATAAAACGGAATTAATGGTGGGTGTGTTTGTCATAATGACAGTGGCTGCCTTGTTATTGTTGGCCCTGAAGGTGGCTAATCAAACCATGGCGTCAGACGGTGACACTTACACCCTGTACGCCAAGTTCGATAACATTGGTGGCCTGAAAGTACGTTCACCAGTAAAAGTTGGCGGGGTTACGGTTGGCCGCGTAAGTAATATTAAGTTAGACAGAGATGACTATTTGCCGGTCGTGGAGTTGACTATTCAAGCAGCCTACAGCGAATTTCCTGAAACCAGTTCGGCGTCGATATTAACATCTGGTTTGCTTGGCGAGCAGTATGTTGGTTTTGAACCTGGTTTTACTATCGAAGGGGTAGAAAATCTGGCCGATGGTGACTATATCGAGGACACCAGTTCGGCGTTGGTACTGGAAGAGTTAATTGGTCAGTTTCTGTTCAGTCGTAACAGTGAAGAATAATAGTGGCGCAAAGTCGGTCTGATATAACAGTCGAATTGTTGGTTAGGAGAGATAAGTTGAAAGCAAAATTAGGCGTTTTATTTACACTCATGCTGATGGTGATCTTGCCCGTCAGCGCTCAAGAGAACGCGGTGAATACCAAAAACCCTTATGAAATGGTTGAACAGGTTGGTAACCAAACATTTGAACGCATAAAAGCGTCCAAGCAGCAAATTGCCGAAAATCCGGAAATTTTGCGCGATATCATGGAAGAAGAATTACTACCCTATATCGACTATCGGTACAGTGCCTTTAAGGTACTCGGTAAGCATTTCAACTTTAAAAAGGCCGACCAGGACGTGCTGATTGAGTATATCCGGGTGTTTCGTCAGTATCTGGTGACCAGCTATGCCGATGCGTTGAGTTACTATGACGATCAGGAAGTACTGTTTGCGCCCTCCGGTGACTTTGAAGACGACAAAAGCGTGACAGTGCGCGCAATAATTCGCGACGGAAAACGTCCGGATATCAATGTGGCTTTTAAAGTTCGCAACACCAAAGGTGACGAGTGGAAAGCCTACGATATGGTTGCTGAAGGCATTAGCATGTTGCAAAACGAAGTAAAGCAGTATGAACAGATTATTCGTACCGAAGGCATCGAGAAGGTCATTGAACTTATGCGCCAGCGTATTGCCAAACCAATCGAACTCAAGTCTTTGGATGGCAGCAAAAGACAAGGCAACGAAGCGTGAATGACAAACAAACCATCAGTTTAACCGGTGCTCTTGACAGGCAAACGTTGAGTCAGGACTGGTGGAAATCGCTCAGTAGTAATGAGCAGCAACAGTATCGCGACGCCAGCCAGTGTTTGATGGACTTCAGCGCTGTGGAGCGGGTCGATACTGCGGGTCTGGCCTGGACATTAAATGCAATTCGCGACGGTAAAGCGCAAGGGGTTAAAATTACCTTGTGCAACCTGCCCGAAAAAATGCTTAAATTGGCAAAAATCAGCGAACTTGATGGTCTGTTGCCCATCGAGTAAATACACCTAATTATTGCTAAGAGTCTATGGACACTAAAGAGATAGAAACCTTATTAAAAGAACAGCTGGCGTTAGCCGAAGTTCATGTTAAAGGCGATGGCTCACATTATTCAGTGATTGCTGTCAGTGATGCGTTTGCCGATATGAGCCGGGTGAAACGTCAGCAAGTCGTTTATGCCCCCCTGAATGCATTGATTGCCAATGGCACCTTGCATGCGGTTTCCATAAAAACCTATACCGAAAAAGACTGGCAGCGCGAGCGCCTGCTCAACTTGCCGCAGTAACCCACCAGGAACCGCTTGTGGATAAACTTATAATAAAACAAAGCCCGCCGCTTAAAGGCGAGGTGGTTATTTCGGGTGCAAAAAATGCGGCACTGCCGTTATTGATGACCAGTTTGCTAACTGCTCAACCGTGTCGCTACAGCAATGTTCCCCAGCTACGCGATATCAGCACAACACAGGCATTACTTAAAGATCTGGGTGTTGGGGTAGAGCAGCAGGAAGCGAACACGGTATTACTGCATGCTGCAGAGCTGACCAGCGACACGGCCAGTTACGATCTGGTTCGCACCATGCGCGCCTCCATTTTAGTGCTTGGCCCGCTGCTTGCCCGGTTAGGTAAAGCCAATGTGTCGTTACCCGGTGGGTGTGCGATTGGGGCTCGTCCGGTTAACTTGCACCTCGAAGGTCTGGAAAAAATGGGCGCCGTTATAAACGTTGACGAAGGCTATGTCCGGGCCAGCGTTGACGGGCGCTTAAAAGGCGCACGTATCTTTATGGATATCGTGAGCGTGGGAGCGACCGAGAATTTGATGATGGCGGCAGCGTTGGCAGACGGCGAGACCGTCATCGAGAATGCTGCGCGCGAACCTGAAATTGTCGATCTTGCGAACTGCCTGAACAGTATGGGTGCCAGAATATCGGGTGCCGGTACCGATAAAATTCGTATTCATGGTGTTGAAACGCTCAATGGTTGTGACTATCGGGTACTGCCTGATCGTATCGAAACGGGCACCTATTTGGTGGCGGCGACAGTGACCGGTGGTCATATTAAGTGCTTAAATGCTGCGCCTGAAACCCTTGATGCCGTGCTGTCGAAGCTGCAACAGGCTGGTGCTGTCATTACCGTTGGTAAAGATTGGATCGAACTGGATCGCACTCAGACACCACTGACCGCCGTAAAAGTAAAAACCGCACCGCACCCTGGTTTTCCTACTGATATGCAAGCCCAGTTTGTGGCCCTTAATGCGGTGGCCCACGGTACCGGTGTGATAACCGAAACTATTTTTGAAAATCGTTTTATGCACGTGCCTGAGTTGCAGCGGATGGGCGCAGAAATTGCGCTTGAAACCAACAGTGCAGTGAGCAAAGGTGAGTCTAAACTGAAAGGTGCGCCGGTGATGGCAACCGATCTGCGCGCATCAGCCAGTCTGATCATTGCCGGATTAGTTGCTGAAGGTGAAACTCATATCAGCCGAATTTACCACCTCGATCGCGGTTACGAGGCCATTGAACGTAAATTAGGTGGATTGGGTGCGAAGGTGTCGCGGGCAAGCGAATAGCCCAAGTATACAGGCTGGTCGGCGGGGCCGACTAGCCGTTTAACTTTTAACTCAATACCCCAGCCATGCCGCCCCGGCGTCGAATGTTTTACTGATGACTAAATAATGAGTTCGGCAACAGTGACCTGAATAGTCATAGTTCTCGCGTTCCTGCTGACTTCCAGTTCTAAAACTGTTCCCGGCGCCGTCTCGGCAATCATGTCGAGAGCCTTTGAAGCGCTTTCTAAGCGTATACCATCGATTGACATAATAATATCACCAGGTCTTAAACCGGCCTGTGCAGCGGGAGAATTAGGCGAAACCGCTTTGACTTCAATACCCGGGCCACCACGTAATTCTTCACCGACAAAACCTAACTGACCACGGGTGACTTTACCATTAGTTATGATGGACTCCATGACCCGTACTGCCAGTTCGTAGGGCACGGCAAAGTTAATACCATCAACAATATAGGTACCCCGGCGCTCATCGCGTACCTGAAAGTTGGCGTTGGTAATACCCACTAAATAGCCGTTGCTGTCGACCAGCGCACCGCCGGAATTGCCCTGGTTTAGCACCGCATCGGTTTGGATAAAATCAACATAACTGTTGGATAATCCGGTGCGCCCGGCGCGGCTAACGATGCCCTGAGTTATGGTTTGCCCCAGGTTATACGGATTTCCAATAGCCATGACCACATCGCCCACTCGCAAGTCTGGCTCCTCAAGTTGAGGAATAACATGCAGGTTGTCTTCGTTGACTTTCAGCACTGCTAAATCAGTAATTTGGTCAGTACCAATGATTTGTGCCTGGGCAACGCGGTTGTCCTGCAGTGCCACAAAGATACTGCTGGCGTCTTTAATTACATGATGACAGGTTAAAATGTAGCCTGATTCGGTCATGATAACACCCGAACCAAGGCTGGTGCGCTGCCGGGTGCGGTTATAATAATTGGGGTTATTTTCAATGCTCACGCTGTAAATATTCACTACGGCAGGGGCGGAGCGGCTTAACGCCGGGTAGTAGGTTTCGCGTTTGGCGCTTTGCGGCGTGGGGGCAAACCAGGTGGTGCCGAATCCGGTGCCTTTACGAAGATCCGGCACTAAAAACAATATCAGCAGGGCAACAACTAACCCTAAAAATACGGATCGAATTATAAATACAAAAAACTGTTTGCTCGCCACGTGAGTTCTTATTGTGTAATGCGCTGGGGTAGTTCATAAGGCACGCTGCTAAAGAGCAAGACGTGAAGAGCAGCCCAGAGGTTTTTATTATTAGCATAAGCATAACATTTTCAGCAGGCTGCGTGAAAGTAAATGACCGACTCAAACCTGATGCCGCTAGCCAGATGATGTTTACCCTTTTTCTGCGTGCTTGATTGATTGGGGGATAGTAAATGCGCTCAGCGAGTGACGATAAATGTATATCCGTTGTGCGCAAAACAAACGCCGCAGTAAACCCAACCAACAATAAAAAGGCGGCCAAAGGCCGCCTGTTAAACTTAGCGTTATCTTAACAACACGCTACTGGCGAATAACCACGTACAACGACGCGTTGCCGCGGCGAACATTCATTGCAATGACGCCCTTGGTATTCTCAATAGCGTCACGGAATTCCATAACACTGCTTACCCGTTGGCGACCAACTGCCAGAATAATGTCTTCTTCGCGTAAACCAATACGGGCAGCAGGTGAGCCTTCGGCTACCTCGCTGACGAGTATGCCTTCGTTACCGTCGGGGTCAGTGCCTGCGACTAGCGTGGCGCCCTGTAATGCCGGATGAATTTGTTCAGCCACCACCTGTTTTTGCGTTGCGTCATCTAATACAACGTCTACAGAGAGGCGTTCACCTTTGCGAACCAGGGTCAGTTCAACCTTAGCACCCGCACCCATGGTGCTAATTTTAGCGCGTAATTCGCCAAAGCTATTAAGCTCCTTACCATTGATCGCGACAATGATGTCGCCGGCTTTGATGCCTGCTTCCTCTGCCGCTGAATCAGGTTGTACTTCGCTGACGAAGGCACCTTTGTTGACTTCAGAGTTCATCGCTTCGGCTAACCCTTGATCAACGTTGCTACCTAAAATACCCAGCAAGCCACGGCGAACCTCGCCGAATTCAGCAATTTGCTCGACCAGGTTATTCATCATATTGGCCGGGATGGCAAAACCAATGCCCACATTGCCGCCATTTGGACCAAAAATAGCGGTATTAATACCGACTAATTCGCCGTGCAGGTTAACCAGTGCACCACCGGAGTTTCCGCGGTTAATGGCCGCATCGGTTTGAATGAAATCTTCAATGCCGCCGATATTCAACCCAGAGCGACCCATAGCGCTAACGATACCGGAGGTCACGGTTTGTGACAGACCAAACGGGTTACCAATGGCGACTACAAAATCACCTACCCGTACTTCGTCAGAATCTGCCAAAGGCAAAGCGGTAAGATCATCAGGTTCTATTTTTAACAGCGCAACGTCGCTTTGTTCATCGGCGCCAAGTTTTTTGGCAGAGAACTCGCGCCCGTCAGCCAGCTTGACAGTGATTTCATCGGCGTTATCGACCACGTGGGCATTGGTTACCACAAAGCCTTTTTCGGCATCGATGATTACCCCGGAGCCCAGGCCACGAAATGGCCGCTCGCGGGTTTGCTCAGGCGGGCCACCAAAGAAGTAACGAAACATCTCCGGAACTTCCTGACGCGAAGTCTGTGTGCCTTCAACGGCGATACTGACCACCGCTGGCATGGCTTCTTCGAGCATAGGGGCCAGCGACGGGACTTCTTTTTTGCTGTCGTTAAAAAAAGGAAGAGCAGCCTGAGTGGAAACTGGTACACCGATTGTACTGGCGACAACACCAGTAACCAGCACAAGCTTTCGAAAAGACTTATTCATAGACACATACACTCCTAGTCTCATTGCGGTTTGCAACTACCTTCCCACAGACTGTACCTTTGCCTAAAAAGTTCCGCTGTTATTCTTTGTCTGCGGCAGATGTTGCTTTATTGCCGACAAATAACCCTGAACTGTGATTAGCAAAATCCCGGGGTTGGGTGTCACTGCTAGCATTTTGTTTACTCTTTTCCACACCTTTTAGATTATTCCGCAGGTAAGCGGTTGTATGCTCGCCAAAAAACGGAACGGCTGGTGTAGCATCTGAATCCGCGGTATCCAACAGTTCTTCGTATTCAGATAAACTCTGTTTAAGGTCATTACATTGTTTTTCAATAGTCTCTATAGACTGTTTCACCTGAAAAACATGATGCTGAGACTGTTGAGCGAGCAGTTCCTTAATGGCTTTCTCTGCTGTTTGATTCGCTTTTACCGCCCCTTCTTTGGTGTACATAAACCGGGCCACGAAATAACCAATAATTAAGCCGATTGCCAGCATTGCTAAGGGGATAACCACTTCCATTTTTTTCTCCAATGTTACTGTTTTACAGGCGCTAAGCTCAGATTAGTGAAAGCGAGGCCTGCTGTCTTACTGCGACAGATACTGCATAGTATGCATTACTGAAACTATAGCAAGAGCTAACGCATTTTGCGCGGATTGATTGTGGCAAAATGTTACCAGAACGAACGTGCCGGTGCTTTTACTTAATGCGCTGTAAGGCATCCCGACGCGAGTCAATTCGTATATTTGGTTTATTCGTCGCACTGAATTGGTGTTAACGGCGAATTAGGGCATAATATCGCCCCAATCTACAGGTGTGACCAATCCAGGGTCAAAAATACGCGGTATGAATACTGCCGACGTTTTATAACATACTCATTCGAATAGTATTGTTGGGTTTTGGCAGCAGTATTCATAGGGGCATTCTCGAAGGAGTAAATCAGGCGATGACGCCGTGGCAAACATATCAGCAAGACCTAAAGCGCGACGACTTTAAGCATGATCCTGCGCAGGAAAACGCGGTGCGTGAGTTACAACGCCTTTACGAGGCGTTAATTGCGCAGCCAGCTTCCCCGTCGGGCTTTGCCAGTAAAGTTAAAGCCTTGTTTGGCGCTACAACCCCGCCAACGCCGATACAGGGTATCTATTTTTATGGCGGTGTGGGGCGGGGCAAAACCTATCTGGTTGATACCTTTTATCACTGTTTGCCGTTTGAAAATAAAATGCGCGTGCACTTTCACCGTTTTATGCACCGTGTGCACGACGAGCTTAAACTGCTGGGCGGTAAACAAGATCCGCTTGATATTATTGCAGCCAAGCTTGCTAAAGAAACGCGCATCATTTGTTTTGATGAATTTTTTGTCTCGGATATTACCGATGCGATGATACTGGGCACGCTGATGCAAGCGCTGTTCGCCCAGGGCATTGTGCTGGTGGCGACATCAAATATTGTGCCCGATGAGCTTTATCGCAATGGCTTACAACGCGCTCGGTTTTTGCCGGCTATTGCGCTCATTAATAAACACTGCAATGTGGTAAATGTTGATAGCGGTGTAGATTACCGTTTGCGCACCCTGGAGCAGGCTGAAATTTTTCACTACCCCCTCGATGAGCAGGCGACATCAAATTTACACAGTTATTTTACCCAGTTAGCGCCGGATGAAGGCACCAGTGGCGAAAGTATCGAGGTTAATCATCGTCAGTTGCGAACACTGCGTGACGCCGACGGCGTGCTGATGATTGAGTTTTCTGAGCTGTGTGAGGGGCCACGTAGTCAGTCGGACTACATCGAACTGAGCCGCTGTTATCACAGCGTGTTGGTGGCCAATGTAAAGCAAATGGGACAGGGCAATGACGACGTTGCACGGCGTTTTATCGCTATGGTCGATGAGTTTTATGAGCGTCATGTCAAACTCATTATGTCGGCGGCAGTTGCCCTTGAGGATCTGTATACCGACGGCATGTTAAGCTTTGAGTTCAGGCGCTGTCTGAGCCGTTTACAGGAAATGCAGTCACACGATTATTTGGCCACGGAGCACTTACCTTAAGCGGCAAAAGCCGTTAAACTCTGGGGCCACACGTTGAGTAGCAGAGTCAAGGCCTGCTGCATTAGCAATAAACGGTTAACACCGGCCCCCTTTAATCTGGTCGTTAAGCGACCTGTTTATGCACAAGAATTAGCAAGTTTTACAAAGAGATTCATGAGATGGGAAGAGCATTTGAAGTAAGAAAGAACGCCATGGCTAAAACGGCTGGCGCTAAAACCAAGGTGTATTCTAAGTACGGTAAAGAAATTTACGTCTGTGCAAAGAACGGCGGGCCGGATCCGGATACTAATCTGTCGCTGAAGCGCCTCATCGAAAAAGCCAAAAAAGATCAGGTACCCAGCCATGTTATTGACAAAGCTGTCGACAAAGCCGTTGGTGGTGCTGGTGAAGATTTCGTACCGGCCCGGTATGAAGGCTTTGGCCCGGGTAACTGCATGGTGATTGTGGACTGCCTGACTGATAACAACAACCGAACCATTACCGATGTGCGTAATTGCTTTACCAAAACAGGCGCCAAAATTGGTGCCCCGGGTGCGGTTTCGCACATGTTCGAACATCAGGCTGTATTTGTGTTTGCCGGCGACGACGAGGACGAGATATTAGAAATTCTGATGGAAGCCGACGTTGACGTTACCGATGTGGAATGCGAAGAGGGCAAGATCACTGTATACGCGCCCCATACTGAATTCTACAAAGTGAAAACAGCGCTGGCCGATGCTAAACCGGATTTGCAGTTCGACGCTGAGGAAATCAGCTTTATTCCACAAACCGAAGTGGAAATCAGCGAAGAAGACATGCCTATGTTTGAAAAATTCATGGATATGCTCAACGACTGTGACGACGTGCAGGACGTGTATCATAACGCGATCACGCCTAACTAAATATTTTCCGTTGCTAAGTCTTCGGCATAGTGTTTAAAGCAGCCCAAAAACCCACTGTTTAAGTGGGTTTTTTGTTAGGTATTTCCAATACAGCGTGGCAAATGTTAACGCTTTAACTGTTATTAGTTTTACTCTTTATAGTCTCTGGCGTGGCACATAATATTGATGAAAGAATCAACATAGAACCGCTCCGGATGACTGGCCAGGTGTTGTAACGATTCTTCATGGGCTTCGGTCGATACCGACAGATGGTCGCCGCCAATACCGTGAAATATGATGCTGGCCAACTGACCATTTTGAGCCGCTTTTTCAACATACGCGATTAATGCCTGTTCGCTCACCCCCGACGGCATTAGATCAATGATTTGCTCCGGGGGCAAGTGCATAGGGACGCCTTTAACGCCAACAAAGTACTTGCTCAATACCGGTTTAATACTGGTATTGTCATTGTTAACCGCCAAATCAATGCAGGGCGGGATGTAAGTGCGCTCAGTAAGGCCGTCAACGGCGTGCAAGAAGGTGTTGGTGGTAGCGATTTCCCGTTCTAGCTGTGGCAGGCTGTAACGGTGTAAATCGGCATAGTCGGCCACCCAGTCTCTGCCAGGCAGCGTTTTTCGACAGGGGTGGTAAATGGTATGGTTGCCGAGTTCGTGACCTTGTTTGGCAGCTTGTCGCCATTCCTCCATCCGCAGACTCAGTGGCTCATTAGAAACGCTTAAATAAAATGAACCCTTCAGGTTATAATTATTTAATGCTGGTATAGCGTTATCCAGCTGGCTGTTCAGGGTATCATCGTAAGACAGGCTGACTGCGGCTTTAGCCCCATTAGGCCACGTCACAAAATCAGCGGTTTGTGCCTCACACAGGCTTACAAGACCTAGCAGGCTGGCTGCCAATAAATACTTAATCTGCATCATATTTTCCTTTTTACAAGAGCGTATAACTACCATGCATCATAATTGCTGTTTTAATACAGATCATTAGTGAAAAACCAGTCATGGGTTATGTTAACTGATTGTTGCAGAATGTTTGTGAGATGTAGGTGCGCCCACTCTTAAGTGGGCTGATTATTTTGCGCTTATGACGTCCAGGTATCGCACTATATCTTATCCGACTCATTATCCCAGTAATGATAACGCTGCCTGTGGGCGTTGATTTGCCTGCGACAGAATAGTGATACTGGCCTGCTGCATAATCTGACTCTTCGTTAAGCCCGCCGTTTCTGCGGCAAAATCGGCATCCCGAATGCGGCTGCGGGCGCTTGTTACATTCTCGACTATATTCGACAGATTACGAATGGTGGATTGAAAGCGGTTTTGTAAAGAACCCAAGTCGGCACGCACTTGGCCAATACGTGATATAGCGCCATCAATAAGTGATATGGCACTATTAGTATCGCCTGAGTTAGCTGCAACATCGGGAGCATCATAGCTGCCGCCAAAGCCAGCACCAGGATTGTCAGAGCGATCAACGATTAAGAATTCTGTGCTGCCATTTATCCCATCCGAGCGAGTGGGTGACACGACATTGACTGTCGTAGTAATCCCGGCACCAGCAAATGCATCCTGAAAATTCCTTACTGTTGCATCGGAATCACCGTCTACAATTTCAACGGTTATTTCCTGGTAAGTTGCGCCGCCGTCGCTGCTTACAGCATAATTATAGGTGCCCGGTTCAGCAGACTGACCGGCGCCAATGTCTGAATCAGAGATATTGAAGTATGTGGCATTTGCATTAATTGTAGATGCCCCCGTAATGGTGCTGGAATCGATTTGGTTTGAACCACTGCTGCCACTGGCTCCGGTTAATAAGTTTAAGCCACTAATACCCAATCCGCTGACCCCAAAGCCAACACCCGAAAATTGCGTTAAACCAACATTAATTGTTTGTCCAGCATTGGCGCCAACCATGAAAGAAGCACTGAAATCTCCCTTCAGCAGGTTGCTGCCGGCAAAGGAAGTAGTATTCGCAATTCGGTTGATTTCGTTCAGTAGTTCATCGGTTTCTTGTTGCAGCGCATCGTTATCTTCGGTTCGGTTTATGCCGTTTTTGGCCTGCACTGCCAATTGCCGGATACGCTGTAAATTAGTGGTGGTTTCTTCTAATGCGCCTTCTGCGGTCTGAGTTAACGATATACCGTCGTTGGCATTTCTTACCGCTTGATTTAGCCCGCTAATTTGCGATGTCATGCGATCAGATATTTGTAAACCAGCCGCATCGTCGGAAGCGCCGTTTATTCTGAAGCCAGACGACAGGCGTTCGAGTGCCTTTGACTGGGCATTACTCGAATTAAATAATTGTCGCTGTGCATTTAACGCTGATACATTGGTATTAACATACAGCCCCATATCGTCCCTTCTACACTCTATTATTTTTATTAATAAACAGGAGTGTTTAATCTGCAGTCGCGATACTGTCGCGATACTACTGAAGCGCCGTCGCTGCTAACTTCCTGTTCATTACACCGGCCTCTCAAAACGGGTGTACAAGGTGCTATCGGCAGACAGTAATTATTTATTAACTATTTATTGTACAAATGATGACTTTCGGAGCAGAAGTCGATGTTTTCGAATGCGGCCTGAATGTATTTTATAAATACACTTAATCTAAGCGCCATGTGTCGATTGGGCGCATAAAGCAGTGAAATATGCAGGGGGGCGGGCTGCCAGGCTTGCAGGAGTGGTATTAATGAGCCGCTGGCAAGTGCATCACCCACAATAAAACTCGGTAGCATGGCAATTCCCACGCCCTGCAGTGCCGCTTGTTTCAGTACATCACCATTGTTAGAGCTCATTACGCCGTTAATTCGCACCCGCTGCGGCTTGTTGTGATGCAGTAAATCCCAATAGTTGCCGTGCACCAAATTACCATACTGCAAACAAGGCAGGTTAATGAGTTGCTGCGGCGATGAAAGCGGACCAATGCGCTGTAATAGCGCCGGTGCAGCGCAAATATAGCGCTCAGTGTGGGTAATGTCGTGTTCAATCATGGCGGGGTTTGGCTCTGGTGGGCCAATACGCAGTGTCATATCAAACTGATTCGACAGCGGGTCACGTTTTTCATCCGATAAGTCCAGCTGCACCTGAATATGCGGATATTCATGCATGAACTTCAGGACAACCGGTGTTAAGTGCGCCAGCCCAAACGACATAGGAGCATTGATCTTTATAGTGCCAGACAGCGCTTGCTGATTTTGTTGTAACTGCGCTTCGGTATTGGTCAGGTTATCCAGCAGCGGCAGGATATTTTCTAAATACGCCTGGCCTGTATGGGTGAGATCGACCCGGCGAGTCGTGCGGTTAAACAAGGTTACCGACAGTTCGTCTTCGAGCCATAAGACCTGGCGATTTATTTGCGAGCGGGATAAACCGAGCTTGCGTGCTGCCGCCGCAAAGCTGCCGTGTCGCGCTACAGTAGCGAACGCCCGCATAGCAGAGAGCTTGTCCATAAAAGGCTACTCAGTAAGTATTGGCTATTAACAGTAAGATTGTCGCATTATGTGCGACAGTGTAGTCAATGGTATGTATATTGTCTCGTTATTTAAGGCTGCTACTATGTCATTGTCAACTAACGGGAGCAAGCTATGAACATTCGTAAAGCCAGTGAGCGGGGCCAGGTCAACCTGGGCTGGTTGCAATCGCAACATACTTTTTCCTTTGGTCATTACTACGATGAGCGCTACATGGGGCAAGGACCGCTGCGGGTTATTAATCAGGATGTGGTGCAACCAGGCGGCGGTTTTAGTGAACACGGCCACGCCAATATGGAGATCATTTCCTATGTGCTAAAAGGGAAACTTGCCCATAAAGACAGCGAAGGCAATGAATCGGTTATTCGCCCAGGCGACGTGCAAAAAATGACCGCCGGTACAGGCATTCGGCACAGCGAATTTAATCACAGCAAAACAGGTGTGGTGGAGTTTCTGCAAATTTGGGTTGTACCCAACCAAATGAATGTTGCGCCGGGTTATGTGCAACAGCATTTTGCTCAGTTGCTGGCACCCGCCGAGGCACCAACATTGATATTTTCTGCTGATGGTAGCGGTGATTCACTGCCGGTATATCAGGACATTAAGGTGCTGGCCGGTAAACTGGCTGATGACAGTCCTTGGCAATACGCCGGCAACGCAAATCGCATTGGCTGGTTACAGGTGGTGGAGGGCCGTGCTCTGATCAATGGCGAAAACGTCTCGGCCGGTGATGGTGTTGCCTTTGCTGCGGGCGAAACTGTTGATGTGAGCCAGACTACCGGTTTACATGTGCTTTATTTTGATCTGCCAGCCAAATAAGCCATGGCGCGCGGTGGCGAACTTAGCTACAATGCGCGCCGGAGTTGGCCAGGCAATCGCCGCTTTCGCAAGAAAGGGGAGGAAAGTCCGGGCTCCATAGGGCAGGGTGCCAGATAACGTCTGGGCGGCGTGAGCCGACGACCAGTGCAGCAGAGAGTATACCGCCTAAGCGCTTCGGCGCCGGTAAGGGTGAAAGGGTGCGGTAAGAGCGCACCGCACAACTGGTAACAGTTTGTGGCATGGTAAACTCCACCCGGAGCAAGACCAAATAGGCTCCCTATACGTACGGCCCGTGCGGGGAGCGGGTAGGTTGCTTGAGCCAGTGAGCGATTGCTGGCCTAGAGGAATGATTGCCACTCGCAAGAGAACAGAACCCGGCTTACGGCCAACTCCGACTTTTACTTTCCGCCCTGGATTGGTTTTCCGGGGCTTAGCGCGGATCCCGAATGCAATAATGCATCAGTGTTGCTCCTATCACCTCTTAAAAAGTTGTTACAGCGTTAGAAAGGCAATCCCATGGGTTGGCCATTGAGTATGGCGTTAGCGTTTTCCATGCTAAATGTAATTTCATAGCCCGCATCTGTTTTGCTTAGCATCCCTTGCTGAACAAACGCGTTAATGGTGGCTTGTGATTGTTCTGCTATTAACGCTTTCTGCTCTTCATCGCTCATTTGCGCAAACTGGGGATTAGCGCCCAGCTGACTTTTTAGAATGAGTTCAGCGATGAATAATGCGGCGCCTTCTTCTGCATTCAATGTAGCGTCAATGAATGCGTGTTCAGCCCAAAATGCCGGGTCTTCCATGGTGTCTGGCAGCGTCTGAATGTTGACCAGTCTGGTGTTTGCATAACCATTGATCTTCGACTCGTTAATCACTCCCTTAATGACCGGAAAATTCAGTTCGGGACTAGCCTGCAACTGCGCAAGGCCAGCACTTTGAATAAATTCACGAAAGAGGCTCTCTGTCTGGTCCGGGGCATTCATGATATCTTCCGAGAGTTGCTGATAAGCTGTCAGGAAATTCCGTTGCAGATTGGCAACTTCAACATCAAGCTGGATGTCTTTTATCGCCATCGCGCTACTGACAAAACTTGTTACTCTGGATGAAATCAACATGCTGCCCAGCTCAGTAGTGTCGTCATAGCTGGTGACCGAATCCACAACGATATTTTCGATTTTCGTTTCCTCACTGGTCGCGAGATTAGCCATGGTTATGGTATCAATACGCAATGACGCTTCACCGTTATAAAGCGGTTGTTTCCAGGCCTGCATAAACCCCGATGCTAAGTCTGCATCAAAAGACATATTGTCGAAAGAGGCTATGGGCGTGTCTTGTGTCGCCAACTTCAACGACAACGGTTGTTCAGTTTTATACTCCATAGAGTCAGAGGTTAAGCGTGCATGGCCCTGCCAGCCGGTAATCGATAAGGTAAATCCACTTTGTGGCTCCGTATAGGTTAACGCTGGAATAATATCGCTGTAAGACGTTGTACCCAATAAGCTGGTAAACCCTTCGGCAGAGTAGATAAACTCGCTATCACCTGCCATCTTTAGCTGCGCGACGTGTTCTGCCAGCGCTATATTAACCTGCCAGTCGACCACACCTAGCCGTAAATCCGATTGCGTTAACAAAGGGCCGTGTTGCGCTTTAATCGGGACAGAAAAAGACAGTACGGCTTGTTCCGTTGTGTTTAATGAGTTTCCATACTGCGCAATATCAATGCTAATAGCCAAAGAAGCGGTTGTTGAGAACCAACTTTGAACACGTTCTTCCACAGTTGCTTTATAGAATGGTTGCTCACTGAGTTTGTCAGCAAAATCATCTAATTGTTGGTTAAAGGCGTTGCCGGCAAATTTTGGTCCCACCAGACCAATGACGACCACGAAAAGTAAAAGTGCGAGGAGAATTTTTTTCATTCTACATCCTTGTTTTATGTAAAGCGCCATTTGAAAACGACTGATACAGTCTTAGTCTTAACCAGCATATCAATTTTGCTCTTCAAGACACCCTGAGTCACACATCCATTGCCCAGCACTGTATCGTGAATGGCTGGTAAGTCAAATTTTAGGCCCATATTGTCGACCTCCAATCTTCTCGCGCTCTTATTATTGTAATATTGCAGCGTATCTATAAATTGCGTTATTTGGCCGAAACCCACGGGTAACTAATTGTTTTTAAATCCCAATAGTGCAATCGTATAAAAAATACAAAAATTCACTATTTTGGAGCTCTTTCATGTCAGCCCATCTTGTTTCCCGCCGCCAGCTTCTCCAGCGGTCTCTGGCACTTTCAGGCTCTCTGGTAAGTGCCCGGGCCCTCGCCAATAAATGGCCAGCCTTACCTGACCCCAATGTGTCTGCCTTTGAGCTGGCAGTTGACGAAGGCTACTGGCGTTCAGTTAGTGCGTTTTATAAAAAGGCCGCGGGTATTGTGAACCTTGAACACGGTTACTGGGGAAAGATGTCCATACCGGTAGAGCAGTCTTATATTGAATTGACCGAAATGGTAAATCAGCAGCTCTCTTATTATGCCCGTAAAGACTGGTATGCAGATGCTCAGGAAGCCGTTACCAGCATTGCCGACGCCCTTAAGGTTGCAGCCGATGAAATAGCCCTTACCCGCAATGCCACTGAGGCTATGCATAACTTATTGTTTCAATACCAGGGACTCAGCCCGGGCGACAGTGTGTTGTGGGCTGATATTGATTATCCGGCATTCAAACGCACCATGGCTGCTATCTGTGAGCAAAAAGACCTCAATGGCATAGCGCTTGAGTTACCCGCGCAAGCTAATCAGCAGCAGTTAATCGACGCCTACAAAAACGCCATAACGGGTGCGCCCAATCTTAAGTTAATGATCCTTACCCATGTGTCTAATCAACACGGGTTAATACTGCCGGTAAAGCAAATTGCGGCGATTGCCAAACAGCATGGTGTCGACGTTATTTGCGACTGCGCCCAGTCCTGGGGATTAATTGATTTTACTCTGCCTGAACTCGGTGTCGACTGGGCCGTATTTAACGTACATAAATGGATTGGTGCGCCTCTCGGGGTGGGGGCGTTGTATATGCGTCGCGGTACCCTTGAGAAAGTGGCACCCTATCCGGGGGAGTCCGACCCCGATAACAGTAAGGTAAGTGCGCGTATTCATATGGCCACCGCTAATTTTGCGGCCTTTCTAACTGTTCCTCATGCGCTTAAATTTCACCAGCAGGTAGGGCCGGCTGCCAAAATGGCGAGACTGCGCTATTTGCGGGAGTTATGGGTTGAACCTGCCCGAAAAATGGCCCATATCGAGGTTCTCGGGGCTACCGACTCGGCATCAGCCAGTGGCATGGGATCCTTTCGGTTAGCCGGTCAGTCCCAGCGTGAGCAGGTAAATACGTTGCAGCGGCGCCTGGAAGAAGAATTTGGCGTGTTTACGGTTGGCCGACACGATTTGGCCAGTGGTAGCTGCATACGGGTAACGCCTCAGGTGTTTACAACGCCCACCGAAATTCGTCAGTTGAGCAACGCGCTGGCGCAGTTAGGATGATGTAACAATCCGTATTAAACGGCTTGTTTTGGTTATGTTAAGCGCTGGGTAAGGCGATAGCTTATCGGTTAAACGCCAGCCCCCACTCGCTGGCGTGTTTTTCTCAAATCAGGCAAGCCTGACATTATTTTAAAGAGAAAGGCGTAAAGTTAGTGTGCTCGTCGTACACGTCAACGCCTTCGGCCTTTTTGAGGACGGCAATTACTTTATAAGTAACCGGTGTTAAAACAACTTCCCAGAGTACTTTTAAGCCATAGTTGGTAAGCGCGACGGTAACAATCAACTCGGTACTCCAGATGCCCCAGAATGCCACAGGGTAAAACACCACTGAGTCTACCGCCTGGCCCACGATGGTGGATCCAATGGTACGCTGATACAACGCTTTTCCCTGGCTTCGCACTTTCATGCGGGCCATGACAAAGGCGTTGGTGAACTCGCCCAGCCAAATGGCCAGTACCGAGGCCAGTACAATACGCGGTGCTTGGCCGAAGTTCATGGCGAAACTTTCCTGACGGCTAATACCACCCACATCCTGATTCCAGCCGGCGGCGGGTGGCATTGCGGTAATAAACCAGGCCATAAATGCCGCAAAGGCTGCGGCAAAAAAACCGGCCCAAATAGCTCTGCGGGCACGCTGATAGCCATACACTTCGGTGAGAACGTCACCGAGTACGTAAGAGAGCGGAAAAAATATCACGCCGGCACCAAAGGTGAATCCGGCAACTTCTGCAACTTTACCAGCGCCAATAATATTTGAACAAACAATCAATATACAGGTCGCAGCTAACATGAAATCAAAAAAGCGAAAATGTCGGGTGGTGGTGTCGGTAACCCGGTTGAGTGACGATGTCATAGTATTGAGGTTCTGAGGAGTACGGACAAGCAGTGTGGCATAGCGCGCGAATACTGGCAAATAGCGGCGTCTAAACTATAGTAGAAATAGCAGATACAGCCTCGTCGAAGGCAATACAATCAACAGGAAGGCGTATGCAGATGGCAAAGTCAGCAATCGATCCTGTTGATACTGTTGTGGCATAGTAATTGTTTAAATTGGTTAGTGTTGAAAATGTAACAGAACAATAACCAGCGTCATCTGGGAACAAATTTGCATCTGATATATAACAAACTAGGTTTAAGGTAGTGATTAACAAAGTAAACAGTATGCAAATACCAACAATTATCGATGTTGAAGCCAGCGGGTTTGGTTCGCATGGTTACCCTATCGAAGTGGGTGTCATTCGCAGCGACGGCGCACGGTTTTGCCGACTCATCAAGCCGTTTGAGCATTGGACACATTGGGATGACAAGGCTGAAGCACTGCATGGAATTACCCGTGAGCACTTACATGAATTCGGTTCTGATGGCCATGAAGTTTGCTTAAAGTTAAATGATTTTTTAGCTAATTCAACCGTTTATTCCGATGGGTGGGTGGTTGACCACCCATGGCTTATTAAGCTTTTTGCGGCCTCAGGCATTGAGATGACCTTTAACGTTCGTGCCTTAGAGTATGTGTTGAACGAATATCAAATGGAACACTGGCTGGCGGTTAAAAGCCGAATAGTGGCACGGTTTAACGGCAAGCGACACCGCGCCAGTACCGATGCCGAAATTATTCAGCAAACGTTTGTGCAAACCCGGCCATTAGCCCCGCCTACTCGCTCGCAACTGGCGGTGGGCAACGGCTGAATGGCGCTAAGTGTCTGCATTCAGGAACACCGACAATGAAAACACTAGGGTTGATAGGTGGCATGAGCTGGGAATCTACCACGTTATATTATCAGCACATCAATAACGAAATTAAACGCAGAAAGGGCGGTCTGCACAGTGCGCCGCTTATTTTGTATAGCGTCGATTTTGCTGAAATCGCGCGCTTGCAACATGCTGGTGACTGGGCTGCGCTGGGCCAGAAGTTAGCACAAATCGGGGGTAAGTTAGCGCAAGCAGGTGCTGACGGTCTGATTATTTGCACCAATACGATGCATTATGTGGCTGATGAAGTTTCAACGGTGGTGCGTATCCCCTTACTGCACATCGGCGATGCTATCGCTGCCGCCTGCCAGCAACAAGAGGTGGAGACGGTTGGGCTGCTCGGCACCCGTTTTACCATGGAAGCGCCATTTTTGCGTCAGCATTTACACGCCGCCGGCTTAACCGTGATGACGCCCGATGAGCAAGACCGTCAACGGGTGCACGATGTTATCTATCAGGAGTTATGCGTTGGTTATATTAACCCCGACTCCAGGCAGCAGTTCCAGACTATCGTTAGTCGCCTTGCCAGAGAAGGTGCGCAGGCGGTTATTCTGGGGTGTACAGAAATCGGTTTGCTTTTAGGAGCCGGGGATGTTGAGTTGCCGCTGCTCGATACAACCCAATTGCACGCCAACGCGGCGGTAGACTTTATGCTTGCAGATTAATTAAAAGTAATAGTGAACGCCCATCACTAACGAATTAACATCTTCTTCGCCGATGTCACGGTATTCATACCCCACTGCCATGCCAAATCCTTGCAACTCACCAAACTGCCACCCCACACTGGCGGCCCTATCATGCTCGCCTAACAATGGCATTGCCTGGGTTTGAGGTGAAGTCGTGTATTGGGTTGACCGAATAGTCGCATAAATCCAATGCGGTGCATTTAACGGTAAGGCGCGATGGGCTGATAGACTGTAAGCTCTGACGCCAGATACGACGATAGGCACCGAAGGGGTAAGGTTGCCAAAGCGGGCAGCATAAGAACGATTTACCTGCAGACTAAAGTTCCATTTGGGTAATCGTTTACTCTGATACGCAATAAAGTGGTCGTCATTACCTACCGGGCTGATCAGCAACGGTCTGTTTGCCAGCGAAGACGCCGCACTTACCGATAATGAGTACAGTAGACCCGCAACCAGACTAACGATTAACGAGCAAAGTTTAGGCTCTTTCATTTGTATGGTGTTCCGTCGAGAATAGTGGCTTATACAGTGACTTATAATGTCAGGTTCGGTTACCCGCCCTTTATATAAACTATAGCTTTTCTCAATCGCTATACAAGTGTGGCGGTTAAAAAATGTGCACTTTGTTATTTATTTTTTAGCATTGTGGCGAATACTCAACTAAATTTAAGACTCGACTCTCAATGCTGTGTAGCCAGGTTGTTGCCAAGTAACAGTAGTTCATCGAGTCTGTTTTATAACAATAAGCTAAATACTTTCAACGCAACTTAATAATGATAATTTAACGTATTAACTGCTTTTCAGGACTCAGGCAACAAGGACATTAACGACGCGGCGCAGGATACGCCAATTGAGGAACAGCTAATGCGAGACCAACGGCTAAATGAAAGGAAGTTTGTTATTACTTACTTACCTGAAGGGCTGCTTAGAAAAAAAAGATCAGTGTGTGTAAGGGAAGGGTATCTGACTGTGCACAATGAACGTCAGGTGCACATCAGTGACTACGGCGGTCAGTACACGATGACCATCAGGCAAGGCAAACGGCTGAAAGTAACGGAGGCCGAAATTTCTCTTTCCGATGAACAGTTCAACGATCTGTGGCCGCTAACGCAGCATATGAGGATCGAGAAATCACGTTATCGAATTGAGCGTCTTGGTTACAAGCTGAGCGTGGATGTGTTCAGACAACATCTCGAAGGGCTCATGTTAGCCGCGGTCGAGTTTGACAGCGAGGTCGACTGTCGACGGTTTTTAGCGCCGGATTTTACCGATTTTGAAGTCACCCATCGACGCGAATATCAAAACGAGCAGCTTGCCAGGCTTGGCATGCCAGATACGTTTGCAAAGGCGAGTATGAGTATGGTTTAAATGAGATTATCGGTACGCAGCGCGCACCAATAACCTCAGCCATGGATGCTTAGCCAATGGCAGCGCGAAGTGCTTCGGCTTTGTCGGTAGATTCCCACGGGAACTGTTCACGCCCGAAGTGACCATAGGCTGCGGTGGCCTGATAGATAGGTCGTTCAAGATCCAGCATTTTGATTAAGCCGTAAGGACGCAGATCAAAGTGTGCTTTCACCAGCGCCACCAGTGTTGCTTCATCCAGCTTGCTGGTACCGAAGGTATCAATACTGATTGAGGTGGGCTCTGCCACACCAATGGCGTATGACACCTGAATTTCACAGCGCTTGGCTAAGCCCGCTGCAACGATATTCTTTGCCACATAGCGTCCGGCATAGGCAGCAGAGCGGTCAACTTTAGATGGATCCTTGCCAGAGAAGGCACCGCCACCATGACGAGCCATACCGCCATAGGTATCAACGATGATTTTACGCCCGGTCAGGCCGCAGTCACCCATTGGCCCACCTATAACAAAGCGACCGGTCGGGTTAATGTGAAACTTGGTAGCCGCTGTGATCCACTCAGCCGGCAATACCGGTTTGATCACTTCTTCCATAACCGCTTCGCGCACCGTGCTTGTTGATACTGAGTCGCAATGCTGGGTAGAGAGCACTACCGCATCAATACCTACAGGTTTGTTATCTTCATAAATGAAAGTTACCTGACTTTTGGCGTCCGGACGTAACCAGTCAAGCTTACCGGATTTACGTAACTCAGCCTGACGCTGCACTAAGCGATGTGAGTACGTAATGGGAGCAGGCATAAGTACGTCAGTTTCATCGGTTGCGTAGCCAAACATTAAGCCCTGATCGCCAGCGCCTTGCTCTTCCGGGCGGGAGCGGTCCACACCTTGATTAATGTCTGGTGACTGTTTACCAATGGCATTCAACACGGCACAGGATTCGGCATCAAAGCCCATATCGGAATGGGTATAACCGATGTCTTTAACCGTTTGGCGGGTAAGCTCTTCGATATCTACCCAGGCCGACGTGGTAATTTCGCCGCCAACCAGCACCATGCCAGTTTTAACGTACGTTTCGCAGGCAACACGTGCTTTGGGATCTTGCTGTAAAATTGCATCGAGCACAGCATCGGAAATCTGGTCGGCTATTTTGTCCGGGTGTCCTTCAGAAACTGACTCAGACGTAAATAAATGGGCTGCCATACATGCTCCGTATAAATAAAATGTCTTAATTGGGGTGTTGTTACAAACCCAGCTTGCTAAGCATATACTGTAAAATCACCTATATGGTTTTGCTGGTCGTGATATTGCAATCAACATTATGAACACTATTGTAGCAAGCAAAATGATAAATACCAGTCTTTACTTCTGGACGTCTAAAAGTCTATTTGTTACGTTATCTTGACAGTAACCGGCAAAATGGCGCTTGCAGATCGCGACATTGCGCGTGCGCAATACCATTTTATCCCTCGATTTAGCCCTGCAGAACCTTGAGTTTGCCTGGTAACGCTAAAATGCACCCGGGAAATCGAAAACACATTGAACTGCACTGGCCGGTAGGTAACAATATGGCTCTGAGCCTGATAAAGCGTAACTGGCCGTCGTAAGTTGGTACTGCGGACTTAACTGTAGCAGGAATAACTGAAGGGCAGCGTATTTAGCTTAGTGGATAAAGCAGGCCGCTGAGCGGGTGTAAGTGCTGCGATAGCGCGATCAAGAAAAGCGAGTATAAAATGTCGGTTGTTGTGACGAAAAAGTAAGTGTAATTATTTTTAGCGGGCCGGCGCTTGCCGGTGATATGTTTCAGGCATTGCAACATTACTGTTGAAGCAGCAGTAGAGGTAGCGCTGGAACCAAAGGAACATGGCGCTCTGAAGGCTAAAAAAATATGGTAAGAATCGCCATTAATGGCTTTGGTCGTATAGGCCGGAATGTACTGCGGGCATTGTATGAAAGTGGCCGCAATCAATTTATACAGGTTGTCGCTATTAATGAACTGGCGGAGCCAGAAGGCATGGCGCACCTGCTCAAATACGATACCTCCCATGGTCGGTTTGCCTGTCATGTGGAGCTGAATGACGATAAACTCACCGTGGCAGGTGATGTGATTCAGTTATGCCACCAGGACACGATTACCGGGTTGCCCTGGGCTGATCTTGCGGTGGATATTGTACTGGAATGCACCGGACAGTATTCTGACAAAGAAAGTGGTCTGGCGCATATTGCCTCTGGCGCTAAAAAAGTCCTGTTTTCGCAGCCGGGTGCGCCGGATATGGACAACACCATTATTTATGGCTGCAACGAAGATACACTGTTGCCGGAGCACACCGTGGTGTCGAACGGTTCATGTACTACCAACTGTATTGTGCCGGTAATTCAGGTGCTCGATGAAGCCTTTGGTGTTGAGAGCGGCACGATTACCACCATTCATTCCTCAATGCACGATCAGCAGGTGATCGACGCGTACCATCCGGATTTACGTCGTACCCGTGCAGCAAGCCAGTCAATTATACCGGTCGATACGCGTTTAGCGCGCGGTATTGAGCGTATATTGCCGAAATTTGCCGGTAAGTTCGAAGCTATCGCGGTGCGCGTACCGACCATTAACGTTAGCGCCATGGATTTGAGCGTTACCCTGGCAACGCAAGTGACCATAGAGCAGGTAAATCAAGCCCTCAGTAGTGCTCGTACCGGGCGACTTGCCGGTGTACTCGACTATACCGAAGAGCCCTTGGTGTCGGTAGATTTTAACCACGATCCGCATTCGTGTATTGTAGATGGTACACAGACCAGAGTGAGCCACCGTCAATTGGTGAAAACTCTGGTATGGTGCGACAACGAATGGGGTTTTGCACATCGAATGTTAGATACCGCGCTGGCTATGTACCAGACAGGAACCAAATAATTTTTTGAATTTAACGAAAATGAGAAGGAAACGCTATGTCAATCCCAAGCATGTCTGATATTGATTTGTCAGGAAAACGTGTATTGATTCGTCAGGATCTCAATGTGCCGGTAAAAGACGGCAAAGTGACCTCGGATGCGCGAATTAAAGCGTCGCTGCCGACCATCAAGGCAGCCCTGGAAGGTGGCGCTGCGGTTATGGTGATGTCACACCTTGGTCGCCCCACAGAAGGCGAACCAGCCGACGAGTTCTCATTACAACCGGTGGTTGATTACCTTAATGATGTGCTCGATACCGACGTATCCTTAGTAAAAGATTACCTCGACGGCGTAAACATTGCGCCGGGTCAATGCGTGATCCTCGAAAACGTGCGATTTAATAAGGGCGAGAAAAACGACGACGAAACATTGGCCAAACAATACGCAGCGTTATGTGATGTGTTCGTTATGGATGCATTTGGCACAGCGCACCGTGCGCAGGCCTCCACCCATGGGGTGGCTAAGTTTGCGCCTCAAGCTGTTGCCGGGCCGTTACTGGCCGGCGAACTCGCGGCATTAACCAAAGCGTTAGATAACCCGGCGCGTCCCATGGTAGCTATTGTGGGCGGCTCTAAAGTATCCACCAAGCTGACAGTGCTTAAGTCGTTGGCGGAAAAAGTCGACCAGTTAATTGTGGGTGGCGGTATCGCCAACACATTTATTGCGGCCCAGGGGCACAACGTCGGGAAGTCGCTGGTGGAGATGGATTTAGTTGACGAAGCCAAACGTCTTATTAAACAAGCGCAGGATAATGGCGGTGATATTCCGGTACCGACTGACGTGGTTACCGGTAAAGCCTTTGCAGAAGATGCCGCGGCCGAACTTAAAGGCGTTTCTGACGTCGCTGATGACGATATGATATTCGATATTGGCCCCGACAGTTCAGCCGCTTTAGAAGATATTCTCAAGAATGCAGGTACCATTGTATGGAATGGTCCGGTGGGGGTTTTTGAGTTTGATCAGTTCGCTAATGGAACAAAAGCGTTATCACAGGCTATTGCAGAGAGTGATGCGTTTTCAATTGCTGGTGGTGGTGATACGCTAGCAGCAGTAGATAAATACGGAATTGCTGACAAAGTGTCTTACATCTCAACCGGTGGTGGCGCTTTTCTGGAATTCCTGGAAGGGAAAACCTTACCTGCAGTAGCGATATTAGAAGAAAAAAACCGCTAACAGAGTAAGACGTACCCCACAGCGGTATGCACAATAACAATAATAATATGCCGCTGTGACCTGCACAAGGATAACGCAGGATTTGTCCCGCAACAGCATTTGTCACCCCAGATGAATCGCGGCAGACGGGACAAACATGCCTATTGAAAAAAGCTTTCTCTAAACCCTACAACCGTTATAAAACGGTATAAAAATAAGGAGTGTTGCCAATGGCTTCACAGGCTCAGCAAGCTATGCTGGATAAAATTCACACCCAAAAAGGCTTTATTGCTGCATTGGATCAAAGTGGCGGTAGTACCCCAAAAGCGTTGAAGTTATACGGCATCGAAGCGTCAGAATATTCTGGCGATGATGAAATGTTCGATATGGTGCATGCCATGCGTACCCGTATTGTTACTTGTAACGCTTTTTCCGGTGAGCGCGTTGTTGGCGCAATCTTGTTTGAGGATACGCTGGATCGCGATATCGAAGGGCTGTCATCGGCTCGCTATTTATGGCAAAAAAAGCGTGTTATTCCTTTTTTAAAAGTCGATAAAGGTCTCGAAGCTGAAGCCGATGGCGTGCAGCTGATGAAACCCATCCCGCAACTTGATGAGCTGTTGGCTAAAGCGAATGCGCAGGATGTGTTCGGCACTAAAATGCGCTCAGTGGTAAAGCTGGCTAATCATGACGGCATAAAAGCCATCGTAGAACAGCAGTTTGCCATTGGTAAACAAATTCTGGCTGCTGGTCTTGTGCCTATTATCGAGCCTGAGGTGGATATTAACAGCCCCGAAAAAGCGGCTGCCGAGGCCCTACTGAAGCTGGAAATTCTGACGCAGTTGAATTTGCTTGACGATCAAAAGGTCATGCTAAAACTGACGTTACCTGAACAGGCCAATTTTTATAAGGAATTGGTGGATCACCCTAACGTAATAAAAGTGGTGGCACTTTCAGGCGGCTACTCCCGTGATGAAGCTAACGCAAAACTCGCCCACAATCAGGGCGTGATAGCCAGTTTTTCCCGTGCTCTTACAGAGGGAGTTTCGGCGCAGCAAAGCGACGATGAGTTTGAGAAGAGTCTGAACGATGCTATTGAGAGTATTTACCAGGCATCGCTAACTTAATACCTGCCTAACCATGCTTCACCGACTACTAACCACTGTTAGTGGTCGGTTTTTGCTGACGTTAACAGCCCAAAAATAATCCAGCGATTGCTGCAATCACCGCGACTGCCCTGATGGTACTATTTCGTCAGTCTCAACTTGCTTTCAACCTGCTTTACTGCCGAGCACAACAGCAGACAACGCTTTCTGCCAGAACCGCCTCGCGCTTGGTTATGTGCAGTGGTTACTGTCTAAAATTATTTTGTGATTTTTACGGTCTGTTTTAAAACGTCTTACGTATTAAGCGCTATTCATAACCTGACGAAGTGTTTTTATTTCTTCATATTTCGCTGTCAATTTAAGAATACGATTTTAGCGAAACAAGCAATAGATAAAGTACAAATAATGGTCTATATTCTGTTATTCAAAATTAACAAGGCTTTTTATGTTTTGGTTAATGCGCAACTAAACATCAGGCAAGGACGCACAGTTTAATGCAGTACACACAAACGTTCATCCAGGTAGGATTGCTTGCTGTCGTAGCCTTTATTGGCATCGGCTTTACGTTTGCTTTACCTACTCCCCGTCATCATCTTAAAGCGAAATCAGTTGTTTACGCGCGATGGTTTTTGTTTTCATCCTGGTTAGTTGTGGCGTTTCAAGGGCTCGCTCAAAATGGTTATGGCAATATTGGTTTGCCCGGAGTGTATGGCGCGGCGACGCTGAGCGCGTATTTGCTGCTGATGTCGGTCAATAAACGTTATGGCCATGAAATTGCGCGCATTAAGAAATATGCGGCGGCGCTGCACATTGTTATCCTGATAGGCGTCACTCTGGTCCTGAAGTTTGCGCAGTATCAACCCTGGCTCGCGCACGCGCTGGCGCTAAGCAGCATTGCGTTTCCTGTTTGGCTGGCCCAAAAACGGGTACAGCAATCGCTCAATAAAGAAACCTTCGGATCGCGACTTTTATACAGCGTTTTGTGGCTCGTATTGTTGATGGTGTTGGTGGCGGTACCGGTTTACCTGGGCAACATTGCCCCGCAAAGTCCCTATCATCTTACGGCGACCTTTGCGTTGATTCTGGTTATTATGCTGACATTTATGCTGTCCTTTGCCGCCAACATTTTGCAGTCCCTGTTGGTCAAGTTACATTCTCTGGTGCATACCGACCCGCTGACGGGAGCTAAAAATCGCTACTTCTTTTACGAAACCGCGCCGAAATTAAGCGCACATGCCCGGCGTAATAACGAAGTGCTATCGGTGGTTGCATGTGACATCGATCACTTTAAATCAGTCAATGACGAGCATGGCCACGTAGTGGGCGACATTGCCCTCAAACGCTTTTGTGAAATCATTCAGGAGCAATTACGGTTGGAAGACACCCTGATAAGGATGGGCGGCGAGGAGTTCTTAATTTTATCGCCGCAGTGTGACGGTGAGCAGGCCAGGCTCATGGCCGAACGCCTGCGCGAAACAATTAGCGAAACCAAAATTACGGCGCGTGATGTGACTATTTCACTCACTGCGTCCTTTGGGGTGATTGAAATGCCGGATAACGCAGATTTGTTAAGTGCAGTAAAACACGCCGATCTAGCCCTTTTCGATGCCAAAGCGAAAGGCCGCAATCAGGTTATTATGGTATAGCCTGATTGGCTGGGCAGAGTTGTTTATTAGCTCACTGTTAGCGTAACGTTGACGGCCTTCAAATAGTGACTTTCACGTTCCAGATCTGCAGCCATAATCGGCTTTGAGGCCAGCCAGTCCTCTGGAAATGTTAAGGTCAGGCTGTGCTTATCGGCGTCGACACTAAACTCGGGTAAAAAGCTTTCCTGGCGTTTAATATTGAGTAATACACTGACACGTAACACTGCAATTAAACGGCCAATTTCCTCATTACTGTATTGGGTAAAAGCAGCCACATCCGGAAGCCGAATTTTTTTACGGTGGAAACGTACCAGTGTTGCAAGTAATTCCTGTTGGGCCTGGTTAAACCCGGGCATGTCTATATTTTGTAGTATGTACGCCGAGTGGCGTTGTACGCCCCGGGTGTTAATCTGTAAGCCCACTTCATGCAGCAACGCCGCCCAGCCGAGAATTGCCGGGTAGTCACTATGATTGAGCTTCCATGGCTGTTGAACAGCACTGAATAAGCGTTTGGTTGTACCGAGCACCAGGTTAGCCTGGGTAGTATCGACATCGTACCTGACCGCCAGACTCGCCGCCGTCCGGCCGCGAATATCATTGTTGTGCAGTTCATCTTCCATCTGGTAAAGCACGCCTTCTCGCAGCGCCGCTGGCGAGTATTCAAGTTCCTCGATTTTTAGCGCTTTGAATATTGCGATGAGCACGCATAATCCGGCGGGAATCACTTTTCGGCGATCCTCACTGATGGCGGGGTGAGTAAGATTATCGATATGACCGGCGTCAATAAACTGCTTCATAACCTGCTTAAGGGCTTTTAAGGTCACAGGCACTTGCATGCCAGATTCGTTGTCAGTTTTTTGTACCAGATTGTACAGGGTTTTAATGGTGCCAGAGGTGCCTAAACAATGCTGCCAGGCTAAACGGCGGTAACGCTCTTCTATGGGCTCCATTTGTTGTTCGGCAGCGGTGATTGCCCGCTCAAACGCTTTTGCTTTGAGTTCGCCGTTGGCGAAAAACCGCTGCGTAAAGCTCACGCAACCCATTTGCAAACTACGGCATAGTTTTGATGTGAGTCCCTCACCGATTATAAATTCGGTTGAGCCACCACCGATATCCACGACCAATCGTTGACCGTTGTCATGATTGGTATGCGCCACCCCCGAGTAAATCAGGCGGGCTTCCTCAGGCCCGGAAATCACTTCAATCGGGTAGGGCATGATTTCCAGCGCAGCAGAAATAAACCGATTGGCATTAACGGCTTTACGCAGCGTGTAGGTAGCTACAATACGCACCGAGTCAGGCTCGAAACCCTCCAGGCTTGCGGCAATAATACGCAGGGTTTCAAGGCCTCGCTCCATGGCTTCGTCAGACAATACATTTTTGCTGTCCAAACCTTCTGCAAGTCTCACTTTTTGTTTAACGCGGTGCAGTATTTGCACCGAGCCTGCGACAATACGGGCCACCACCAGGTGAAAACTGTTAGAGCCAATATCCAACGCGGCAACTTTGCTGGATTCGCGGCTGTCTACACTATCGAGTGACTCATGCTGGGTTGTCATTTATCTGTTTCAGCCTGTTTTAAATATGAATATATCTCTTCCTGAGAACGCAGCTTTTTGCGATTTCCACGCTTAACATAGAGGTTTAGGTGGTCTTTGTCGATAACCCGCGCTTTGAGGGTATCCTTAAACTGAATTTCCATAATATCAACAATCCGTTGCTGTAGAGCAGGATCGTATATTGGCGCGCCTACCTCAATACGATTATCCATGTTGCGGGTCATCCAGTCAGCCGAGGAGATAAATACCTTTCGGTTGCCACCGCCATTAAAAATCATCACGCGGGGGTGCTCAAGGAAACGGTCAACAATTGAGGTGATGGTAATGTTTTCACTCAGGCCCGGAATCCCCGGCCGCAGACAGCACATACCGCGCACAATGCCGCGAATTTTAATACCGGCCTGACTGGCGCGGTATAAATCATCAATCAGCTCTTTGTCTTCCAGGTTGTTAATTTTAAATGTGATGGCCGCTTCGTGGCCTTCCTTCAAAAACTGTATTTCCTGGCGAATGAGGGATTGTATTTTGGTCCGTGCGTTTAACGGTGAAATTTGCAGGTGCTGAAATTTATAGCGGCGATACGGGTAGTTGATTAAGTCAAATACCGCATTCCCTTCTTCGGCCATTTCCTGATTCTTGGTAAACAGGCTGAAGTCAGTATAAATCTTGGCAGTTTTCTCGTTAAAGTTACCCGTACCGAAGTGCGCATAGTGCATTAATTTGCCGCGTTCCTCGCGTGACACTATACATAATTTAGAGTGGATCTTTAGCGAAGGTACGCCCAACACAACCCGTATACCGGCGTCAGTCATGCGTTTAGACCATTCAATATTGGCCTCTTCATCAAAACGGGCGCGCAGTTCTACCACCACGGTCACTTTTTTACCGTTATCAACCGCATCAATTAATGAACTGACAATGCGCGATTGACTGGCTACCCGGTAGATGTTCAGACGGATGGATTTAACATTAGGGTCAAACGCCGCCTGACGCACAAACTCAGTAAAGTGTAAAAAACGATGATAGGGGTAATACAACAGGATATCGTGGGCTGAAATGGCATCAAATACCGTGTTGTAACGGGAAAAGTCACGGCTATCAATCGCCGGTAGTTTACTGTTTTCGAGATAATCACGCCCAACATTGGGGAAGCCAATAAAGTCTTTAAAATTACGATAGTTGCCCGCGGCATTGAGGGTATCAAGCTTGGTTACCTTAAGCCGCTTCTGCAGATCCTCGACCATGTCCTGGGGCATATCCTGATCGTGGATAACCCGCACGGGCTCAGCGATGAGGCGCTGTTTCATACTTTCGGACATTTTTTCTACGTAACTTTCGTCAATCTCGTCGTTAATTGAGTATTCGGAGTCGCGGGTCATTTTAAATGAATACGATTCGAGCGTATCAAACTTTACAAATCCGCGAAACACGTCTTCAATCGACAGCTGGATCATGTCATCGAGCAGTATTATATGTTTGTTTTTACGGCTTTTTTCTGGCGGAATAAGGTGAAAACGCGAAATCTCTGAAGTAGGGATCTGCAGCGCAGCAAAGCGCGGGTTACGACCTTCACGTCGCAAAGCGACATATAAGTACACGGCTGTGCCATTTAAGCGGCTGAGCAGGTCGGTTTTTTTATCGATTAGAACCGGTGCAATATGGCGCAGTACTTTATTGACAAAATAGTTACGCACCCAGTTACGCTGGTAGTCGTTAAGCTGGTGCTTTTGCAATATATGAATATTGTAGCGGGCCAGATTTTTAACTACCTGGTTATGGATCTTGTCGAATTTTTTAGACAGCTCACTGACTTTCTTTTGTATTTCGAACATCAACTGACGCTGACGCCGGCCTTCTTCTTCGTTATCTTCATTGTGAGCAATAAGAATGAGCCGTTTAACATCGGCTACCCGGACCCGGAAAAACTCGTCCAGATTATTCGAATAAATACCTAAAAATCGCAGGCGCTCTACGGCTGGGTTATTTTCGTCGGCGGCTTCCTGCAGCACACGCTCGTTAAATGACAGCCAGCTGAGTTCCTTGGGGTAGTATAAATCGGTTGGTTCCATATTAATAAATCGCTATTTCTACAGAGATAAAAAGGCGTTAATGTGCCAGCCAAGTGTGACAGGCTGTTGACGATATAAAGGCCTTGTAAGGCCCTGGTTATTTTTGCGTCAAAGAGTGGTAGTAATATCGACCACCAAATCGTTAGCCACTGCCTCAAGGGCATCTTTAACGTCATCCTGATTTACCTCTGCCGGTACTTTAACCTGCAGGCGGGCTTTAAACATTTCACTGCCCCAGTTAGGCGCACTTTCGCAGGTGGAATCAAAGTGCATAATGTTAAGGCTGAACCGGTGCAATACGCTGGTGATCTCCTGCACAATGCCAGGCTGGTCATTCCCCATGACCTCAATAGTGAGCAAATCATGAGCGGTATCGCTGGTTTCGGACACCGACTGCGACTGAACCTGTAATCCCTCCAGGGCGTTTAACGCTGTAATTAAGTCCTGATGCTTATCACCTGGTACCCGAGCTTCAACAAAGCCGGCAAACTGACCGGCCATATGGGCAAAGCTGCTGCCTTGCCAGTTACCGCCATATTCGTATACTTTCTTAGCAACGGCATCCACCAGACCGGGCCGGTCTTTACCGATAATCGTGAAGATGACAGGCTTCATCCTCTTACTCCTTTGTTATTGCTTCCTGCGTGATAAAGCGCGGCTTTAGGTACAGGAATTTAATAGAATTGGTGCAACTTTCACTTGATCTTAAAATATCACAACTTACACTGCTGGGCAGTGCAATTTCACGTAAATCGTGGTTCTAAATCATGAATGTAGCAGCTCAACAGGCAAGTATCCTCAAAAAGCGCTATCGCCGCGATAAAATCGCCCGGTATGTGATCACCGCTTTTGGGTTTGTTGTGCTGCTGACCATGGTAATTCTTATATGGCATTTGTTTACTCAGGCTTCCGGGGTTATAAAGACCCCCAGTGTTAAAGCACAACATCAGGTTGCCGCGCCCGAACAAGGGAAGTTTTTATACGTTGGCGATGTCAGCAATGGCCAGGCGGCGTTAGTTGCCGGCCAGGAATGCGGGATTTGGTTGGCGCGAATGCACGACAACCAGTTGACTGCGCGCGACTCGGTTCGTCGTCCCTGCTCTCATACATTAGGTGCAGTCACGTCATACGGGCAAGCATATGTGACTGATGTTTCTGCATCAGGTCAGGTAAGACTGCTTCCTGTGCCACCCGCTAACAGGCCTTTGCAGCACAACAGAGTTGTTGAGCCTGCTGTGGCCAGCGAAATTTCTTTTGCACTGCCCGCAGGACTCTGGGAGCGGCAGCTAGGCTGGCAGTTAACAATGGGCAAACGCTGGATTGTCATGCAGGTAGAGACAGCTGACAGCCAAATTATCCAGTGGATCAACCGCGATAATCCTGCGCAAATTATCCGTCACGAGTATGCGGCAACGCAGCGTATAGTCATGTTGCCCGATACCAGCCAAATTGTATTAATTAACGGCGCAACGCTCACATTTGTGGATCAGTATGACCAGCGTTTAGATCAGGTAACGCTTGAGCACGATATTACCTGGGCAGACACCATCGTTAAAAATCGCTCGCTGTATGTAGGGTTGTCCGATAATACCCTGATGCGGCTCAGTGTTTACAACCAGGCCGGTGTTTTGCGCTATCAGCCTACCTATACGCTTTCGTTGCAAGCTGGCGAACGTCCGCTGGCGATGGCCTCTCATGCCAGTACCAATGGCCTGGCCTTAGTTACTGACCAGCATCAGCTATTGCTTATAAACCGGGTCAGCGGCGACATCGTTCAACGCATCCCGCTGGCAATCCAGCCCACTGGCGTAAGCTGGTTCGACTCGCGGTTATATGTCTATGGCGGTAATAATTATCTGCAAATGAACATTAATGATATGGGCGGCCTGACCACGTTTAACAGTTTGTTCGCGCCACAAGTTTACGAGGGGTATCCCAACGCCGATCAGATCTGGCAAACCAGCAGCGCCACCGACTACCAGGAAACTAAAATGAGTTTGATGCCGTTGCTGATTGGCAGTTTAAAAGCCTCGTCACTGGCATTGTTGATTGCTATTCCGCTGGCTTTTGGTGCGGCTGTCTATACGGCTTATTTTGCCCAGTCGCGGGTGCGTGACAGTTTGAAACCCACCATTGAGATGCTCGAAGCCGTGCCCTCGGTGTTGATTGGCTTTATTGCCGCCATCTGGCTGGCACCGCTGGCAGAACGGTTTTTATTTTCGTTTGCAGTGTTTCTGGTCACCTTGCCCGTGATGTTATTACTGATTGCGTTGGTACAGCACCGCATTGCCGAAAGCTTAAGTGGCAAATTGCAAACCTTTGCCGAAGTGTTGTTTCCAACGCTCGGCATTTTGTTATTTGGTTATGTCTGTGTGGTGTGGGCGCCGGAATTGCTTTTATTGTGGCTGGGCCTGGATGATTTCACCTTCTTTGCGAATGCCTTTGAGGTGCCGGTAGGTAAAACAACTATTTTGGTAGCCATTGCGCTGGGTCTGGCTATTTCGCCGAGCATTTATTCGCTGGCTGAAGATGCCATAAGTGGAGTGCCAGCGAGTTTAAAGCAAGCGTCTTATGCCCTTGGTGCGACGCGTTTACAAACCTTGCGTCGGGTAGTATTGCACGTGGCATTACCCGGCATTGTTGCTGCTGTGATGTTAGGCTTTGGACGCGCGTTTGGCGAGACCATGATTGTACTGATGGTGACAGGCAACACGCCTATTGCCGATTGGGATTTGCTCGCCGGGTTGCGGGCACTCACTGCTAACCTGGCCATTGAACTCCCCGAAGCCGAAGTGGGTAACATTCATTATCAGGTGTTATTTTTAACTGCTTGTATTCTTTTCAGCTTTACGTTTGTGGTGAATACACTTGCTGAACTGCTGCGGCAGCGGTTGCGTAAGGTTGCTAATTATGGGTAAGTGGTCAATTCGTCAGCTGCTCAGTCATCGTCAACAGCAATCGTATGTCATTAATCTGGGGGCGTTCTGCGCCGCCTTGTTAGTGGTTGCACTGGTTTGTCTTTTGGGGCTCATTACGCTGCGGGGCGTTGATTACTTCTGGCCCCGGCCGGTAGAGAGCATTACCTTTACGTCCCCGACCGGCGAAGTGAAAAACGTTTACGCACAAATTGGCGAGCGCCATATCAATAGTGCTCAGCAAAACGCAACTGCCGAAGTGCTGTTTCAGTATTCTGATCAACACCACCCCTATGGTCGTCAGGTATTAATTGAAAGCCATAATATGGGGCAGGTGAGTAGCGCGCCGCTGGCGGCCAATATTTTGCTGACCGACGGTACCCGGGTGTTTAGCCAGCCAATTGATATTTTGCTGCCGAACGGCGAGAAAGCATCATTGCAACGCTTTCAGGAAGTGCGTGATACCGTCGGTCATATTCGTCAGCAAATAGAATCCTTGCGAGAAACAAGACTCGCGCCCATTCACCGTAATCTGGCGCAGCTCGACTTAAAAGAGGTCGAAGCCAATGCGCCGGCCCGCTTGCGGCTTTATGAGTCGTTTGACCACTGGCAGCAGGAAGTGTTGCGTTTTGAGACTCAGCTTCGTGAATACCAGCTTCATACACGGTTTAGTGATGGCGCCGAATTTGTGATACCCATCGACAGTATTGCCCGGCTCAGCTATCCGGGGCAGCTGGATGTGCTGGGCAAACTCAAGTTGGTCTGGTCGGGGGTTGGTGACTTTCTTACCCAGGCACCCAAACAAGCCAATACCGCCGGCGGCGTATTTCCGGCCCTGTTTGGTACCGTCCTGATGATATTTGTGATGACCATTCTGGTAACCCCTTTTGGGGTGTTGGCCGCGGTATATCTGGTTGAATATGCGCCCAATAACCACTTTACCTCAGTGATCCGTATTTGCGTCAGCAATATGGCCGGTGTGCCATCCATTGTCTACGGCGTTTTTGGCCTGGGCTTTTTTGTGTATTCCGTGGGTGGCAGTATTGATGAGCTGTTTTTTAGTGACTCGCTGCCAGCGCCTACCATGGGGACTCCGGGCGTATTTTGGGCGTCACTGACGATGGCTATTCTTACCCTGCCAGTGGTGATTGTGGCAACCGAAGAAGGGCTTAAACGCGTGCCAGAAGGTTTACGGGCCGGCAGCTACGCGTTAGGGGCAACCAAACTGGAAACCATCTGGCATACTGTACTGCCCATGGCCAGCCCGGGGATTATGACCGGCGTTATACTCGCCATTGCAAGAGCTGCAGGAGAAGTCGCGCCACTGATGATGGTCGGTGCGGTTAAGTTTGCGCCGAATCTGCCTTTTGATAGTGAGTTTCCGTATTTTCACCTCGATCGGCAGTTTATGCATTTAGGGGTATTAATTTACGACGGCGCGTTTCACAGTCAAACAGACGTGCGCAGCGCTTCACTTATGTTTGCCAGCTGTTTATTGTTACTGTTAGTGGTATTTGTATTAAACATCGTCACGGTTATTTTGCGCCGACGTTTGCGTAAACGCTATTTGAGAGGTTATTAGCACGATGCTGAAACTGTTCGAACGGGAACAACTGGACTTAGCCAGGTTGTCACCTGAGCAATCTGCTATGGATGTGCGTGACTTGAATTTACGCTTTGGCCAAAAGCATGTGCTGCACAATATTACCATGCGTATTCCGAAACACCGTATCACTGCTTTTATAGGGCAGTCGGGGTGTGGCAAGTCGTCGCTGTTAAGCTGTTTTAATCGTATGAACGATCTTATTGATACCAGCAAAACTGAGGGTGAAATTATTATCGACGGGCGTGATATCAACAGCAAAAAAGAGAACCTCTCGTTGCTGCGCTCGCAGGTGGGTATGGTATTTCAGCGGCCTAATCCCTTCCCCATGAGTGTGTATGAAAATGTGTGTTACGGCTTGCGTTTACAAGGGGTTAAGCAACGCCGCCAGCTTGATGATGCGGTGGAACAAGCCCTTATCGAAGCAGCACTGTGGGATGAAGTAAAAGATCGTCTTTTTGAACCGGCAACGACCTTGTCAGGCGGACAACAACAGCGCCTGGTGATTGCCCGGGCGCTGGCATTAAAACCATCGATACTGTTGCTCGATGAACCTACGTCTGCGCTCGATCCGCTCACCACCCTGATCATCGAAGAACTCATGGCAGAGCTTAAAAAACGCTGCACCATTGTGATTGTCACCCATAATATGCAGCAGGCCGCGCGGGTATCCGATTACACTGCCTTCCTGCACCAGGGCGAGCTGATTGAGTACAGCGACAGCGATACGCTGTTTACCATGCCCGATAAAAAACAAACCGAAGACTACATTACCGGCCGTTACGGTTAATGCGGAGCACAGGAACCCAATAATGCGACAGGTTGAACTTAACACTCATATTTCAGGCCGGTTTAATATTGAACTGGAGAATCTGCGTAATTCGGTTATGGCCATGGGCGGCGAGGTAGAGCAGCAGTTGACCGACACGTTAAAAGCCATCAACACCAATAATCCCGGCCTGGCCGAAACGGTCATTGTTAACGATCTGAAAGTAAATTCCATGGAAATTCAGATTGACGAGGAGTGTTTACGGATCATCGCCAAGCGCCATCCCACGGCCAGCGATCTACGCCTTATCATGACCATTTCTAAAGCCATTACCGATATTGAACGTATGGGCGACGAAATTGAACGTATTGCCAAGCTGGTTACCCGTAATAAGATCCCCGCATCGGCATCCATCAAAAGCAGCATGCTACAAATTGGTCAGCAGGTGAAGGCGATGATGAGCGGTACCTTTGACGCCTTTGCGCGCCAGGACGAAGAGGCTGCTTTGAGTGTTTATGAGCAGGATAATCAAATAGATAGCGAATATAAAGCGCTGCTGAATTTCACTACGCTGGAAATGGCGCGCTCCAATGATGACATGGAGGACTGGCTGGAGGTGTTGTGGGCATTGCGTTCGTTGGAGAGAATTGGCGATCGCTGTAAAAATATCTGCGAGTACATCGTGTCGTTAACGCGGGGCCGCGACGTGCGGCACATGCCGCTGGAAAACTTGCAACAGAAACTCGATGATCTAAGCTAGATAGCGGCAAATTATCAGCCGGTTGTCATAAAACTGAAACATTTGGTGCAAAAATGGCCAAACAGTACGAGTGTGTCCTTAAATTACCGCTAATCGTTAAATTTACCCTTTGGCTGGGCGGCACTTTACGCTATGATTCGCCGCAACCGAAAATAGTAGTATAAAAATCAACCGAAAATGATGCTTATAGTAACACCGCTGCCAATGCACAGCAGAACAGCAATTTCTGCACAGCCGCAATTGGTACAGTTCGAAACACGACAATTAACGTCAAATAGCTAAGCACAACGGGAGCAACTGTCAGTGGATATTATTCAAAGTTATGGCATGGTTCTGATTATCATGGCCGCCGTTGTTGGCTTCGTCATGGCCTGGGGCATTGGTGCAAACGATGTTGCCAACGCAATGGGCACCTCTGTTGGTTCTAAAGCCCTGACCATCAAGCAAGCTATCTTCATTGCGATGATATTTGAATTTGCCGGGGCGTATCTGGCAGGGGGAGAAGTCACCTCAACCATTCGCAAAGGCATTATTGACAGCGCCTATTTTATTGATATTCCTGAGTACCTGGTACTGGGGATGATCTCTGCGCTATTTGCCGCCGGGATATGGCTGGCGGTCGCTTCATACCTTGGTTGGCCGGTATCAACCACCCATTCGATTATTGGTGCCATTGTCGGCTTTACCGCCGTTGGTGTCAGCGTTGATGCGGTTGCCTGGGGTAAAGTGGGCGGAATTGTCGGCAGCTGGATTGTTACCCCGGCCATCTCAGGGGTGATTGCCTATCTTATTTTTATGAGCGCCCACAAGCTCATTTTTGCCACCGAAACGCCGTTTGCTAATGCACGCCGGTATGTACCCATATATATGGGCTTTGCCGGCTTTGTTATGGCGCTGGTGACCATTAAGAAAGGCTTAAAGCATGTCGGTTTGGAATTGTCTTCTACATCGGGTTACGTGGTAGCCATTGGTATTGGGGTATTGATTGCACTGATTGGTAAATGGCTCATTAACCGACAACACTACAGCCACTCGGCGAATGTTGAAACGCAACGTGCTAACGTTGAGAAAGTGTTTGCATTACTGATGATAGTCACCGCTTGCTGTATGGCGTTTGCGCACGGTTCAAACGATGTGGCCAATGCCATTGGTCCTTTGGCTGCAGTCGTAAGTGTGGTCTCCTCTGGCGGAGAAATTGCCTCAAGTGCTAAATTAGCCCCCTGGGTACTGCCATTGGGTGGTTTTGGTATTGTGGCTGGCCTGGCACTGTTTGGTCACCGCGTTATTGCCACCATTGGTGAAGGGATCACGCATCTGACACCCAGTCGCGGCTTTGCGGCAGAAATGGCCGCAGCCTGCACCGTGGTAATCGCCTCTGGTACCGGCTTACCTATTTCTACCACACAAACGCTGGTCGGTGCCGTATTAGGGGTGGGCCTGGCGCGTGGTGTGTCAGCGTTAAACCTCGGTATCGTGCGCAACATTGCGATATCCTGGATTGTAACCCTGCCTGCCGGTGCATTGCTGTCGATTATTTGTTTCTTCTTCCTGAAAGCAGTCTTCGGCGTATAGCAGCACAGTCTGCCTTGCAAAGGCATTTACGTTTTTAACGCGTGGCTCATATTGGTCCACGCGTTTTACTTTGCAGCCCTCTTCGATTTGCCCCCATCTTTTTTGCGTAGAGTCTCTCACGTTTGTCACGCTGCGTTCACAGCCGTTAGTTGGGGCGTTCATGCCTTTGCATACCAGCAGCTGTGGCGCGCTAACAACTTAGTCCAATGGCGCGAACCGTAGCTCCGTAGAGTTCAAACTGGATAAACCACCAAAATATGACACTTTAGTTAAAATTTTATGAATTTTATTTGACAATGCCGGGCCAATCCTTAGACTCCGGTTCCTTATTAGTCACTGTATGTTAATAAGAGTTGGATGTTGTGATTGCCGAGAAGAAAATACGATATTTTTATTATCCGCTTTTAGCCGTTTTGCTGGTTGGTCAGAGTGTTTGTGCCGAACCACTGGATGCATCGGTTTCTTACCAAAAAAATGGTTTTACTTTTGAAACCGCAGACAACAACTTTAAAATGCAAATACAAGGGCGTATCCAATCACGTTTCGCAACGCCTTCTGACAGCCAGCCGACCGCACTGGATGATTACACCAGTTACTCGTCGGGCGGCGATGAGTTTGGCATTAACCGTGCGCGTTTAAAAATTAAAGGCCACGCTTACCGACCATGGCTTAAATTTGCCATTGAGCATGACTTCGTCAACAGTCGACTGCTTACTTACACTGTGAATGTTGAAAAATATGACTGGCTTAAATTTAAGGCCGGGCAGTGGAAGTTTGAGTATTCCAGAGAGCGCAGTATCAGTAGTGGCGGCCAGCAGCTGCTCGACCGTTCCATTATAAATCGCATTTTTACCATCGACCGTCAGCAGGGCGCAGCGATATATGGCGATCTGGGCGGCCAGGATATGACCAGCTTTAGTTATTGGCTGGGTATTGGTACGGGCAATGGTTTAGGCAGCAACCGTAACGATGGCGGCGCGCCGCTGTACTATGGCCGGTTACAATGGAATATTACCGGTAAAAACTTTGGCTTCAAAGCCAGCGATCTGCAATTTAGCCAGTCGTTAAAGGCCAATGTCGCCGTGGCGTACTCGTCTAATGAAAGTGCCTTTACGCGCTTTTCATCGTCGGCAGGTGGTCAACTGGAAGGGTTTGATGCCGGGATTGCCAATCAGTATAAGATCGATCAGTACAACATTGATTTTGCGCTCAAGTACCGTGGCCTGAACGCGCAGGGTGAGTACCACGAGAAAACCATCACCGACAGCGCACAGCAGGATGCTGAAACAGATTACCGTGGCTTCTATGTGCAGGCCGGTTACTTTGGACATGCCGCCTTTGAGTGGTGGCCTAAACCGTTAGAGCTGGCCCTGCGTTACGCCACTTACCACGAAACAGACAACCTGCTTGATGAGAAGCACTTTGAACGCGCAGTGGCGGCTAACTGGTTCTTTAACGGGCATAATAACAAACTCACTGCCGACATTACCCAGTTTGATATCGAACAAGTCGCACTGGGTTCGGTAGATGAAGTGCGTTACCGCCTGCAGTGGGATTTGTCTTTTTAAGCCGGCAACTTCGACGCCAGGGTGGGTAGGTACTCAGTCGAGGAGCATTACTCAACAAGCAAGCTCACACAATGTCAGGCGTGATGCTTGCTGATAACCGGTGCTTAATACCACCGGTAGGGCGTAACACGGCGCATCTTTCATCGCCAGGTGTATAAATGAGTAAATGCGGGACATAAAAAAATCCGATGACATGATATCATCGGATTTTCTCTACAGCTGAATGACATTTGTAATGCCAAATGCCATCACTCCTTTACGGAGCCATATGCTAGTGCTAGTCGTGTGCCAGAAGCTTCGACTTTTTCTCGATTTTACAATCCAGAATACGTTGTGCATTTTTGCGCCCAACGTAGGCGGCGACTGCGTATGGGTGCTTGCGTTTAAAAATTTTTGTGAATGCCTTTAGCATGGTAAGCCCCCTTTGTTAGTTCTTCACTCTTTAAATTTACAATATTACAGTTATGTGATCAAGTTTATTTTGCCGCGTAAGGGCTTTATTTAGCATCATTTAAGGTCAGCTTTGCGGTAGGGTTATGAAATTTATGATTTATTTTTATTTTTGTGGCGTTTGATTTTATTTTAAAGACAGCCGTTATTTAACGCATCGTCGCTGTTACACGTGCTTTTGAGGGGGTGATGTACCGGCATAAGACCGGTACAAGGGGTAAATACGGCGAGATGCGATACCAACCATTCCGCGAGCATCGCATTCCCGGCTCTGTTACAAGTCCGTTAAAAGGAATATACCTGCGCGTTAGCCAGAATGTCACTGGGGGATATATCTTCGGTAACGCAACGTTTGACGTCTTTTTTGCTAAAGATATACACCTTGTCTTCGGTTTTGCCTTCGTTATTCATGGCAAAATTATCCAGTACAAAGGTAATGTTTTCGTTATCGGGTAATTCTCGTAGCCCGGCACCAAAACTACAAAGCGTGTCACCAATGCTGGCCTCAAAATTAGCCAGGAAGGTTTTATAAGCTTCTTCCTCAGCTTGTTTTTGTTTTGCCATCTCAGCCTTTTTCTCGGCCGCCAGTGCCTGCGCTTTTTCGGTGATTTGCTTTTCTTTGCTTTGCAGCATGGCAAACTCTTTTTCCACTTCCTTTATTTCGGCTTCTACTTCTTTGCGGCGCTCGTTATCGGCCGTACGCAATTCAAACTCTAAGTCGCGATTGCGTCGTTCCAGCTCACGCATTTCCCACTCAAGTTCGCGGTGGTCACTGCGAAACTCGCGCAGGCGATCGTCGGTATCGTTAATAATACGCTCGACTTTGCTTATCACGCGCTCTGCGGTTTCTGCCCAGTCGGTCTCGGTGATAAACTCAAAGTTGTCGCTTCTGATCACATGTACTGACTCAGAGTGTGCCTCAGAATGCGGTGCGTCAGGAGCCGGTGGTGGCGGTGGCATACTACTCACGAATTGGCCGAAACTGAATCCCCGTCCCTTGATGCCGGTATTAATGGTAAATACCACACCTTGTTTGGCCAGATAGGTGGCATCAATACTGCGGTATCGCACGGTATTTTTGCGTGTGTCCTGCTTTAACGCGGTCTCGATAACACCCGACATAATCGTTAGCTGACGGTCGAGTTCATTTAAATCTTGCGCCTGTGTTACAGGGCTAATGAGCGTACTACTGATTATTGAGCCAAGTAGCGCGGCTTTTGCAAATGTTGTCATACCAGATTCCTGTAATGTCGGGTTATTCGGTAACAGTTGAGTAGCTATCGTCGATAGAATTAATTTCACGCTGTAGTTGGGTTAACTGCCGCGCGTAATAGCGCTGATCATCGTTGCGCTGGTCGTTAATAAACTGCACTAGCTCAGCGAAGTCCTCGCGGCGCTCTTGCCGGCTGGAGGTAAGCAAGTACTGGGCAAGTTGAGTGCTGCTTTCCTGTTGCTGTTGTTGCAATGCATTAACGTACTGGGTAAACATGGCCTGGTTCGACTGTTGATAGTCATTGAGTCTATCGTTAACCAGCGCGGCGACTTCTGCTTCGGTGGGGCCCTGGGGGGCTATTTGACCAAAGCTCATTGTCACCCGGCCATTATCTACCTGTACGGAGAAGCCGCTGATCACCATGACCATTGCCGCAACCGACATCGCCATACTGACCGCCGGTAATCCCTGCCACTGCCACCACCGGGGTTTATCTGGCGCGATAAACGTCGCGTTTTTATCCCAGGCTGGCATGGCGGGCGCACTAAATTGTTCAGCTGCTACGTGCAGCGCAGTGGCAGCTTCAACGCGTTTGGCAAACTCAGTATCGTGTATACACAGCGCTTCAAACTCGGCGCGTTCATCTTGTGTCAGGCTGTTTTCGAGCCATTGAGCAAATAAATACTCAGGGTTTGAATTAACCATGTTCTACCTCCAAATCCAGCTTTAACTTTGATAAGGCGCTGTACAACCGGGACTTTACGGTATTGCTCGATAAGCCCAGCTGATCGGCGATTTCATCAAAGGTAAACTGACCAAAAAATTTCAGTTCAATAACAGCACGTTGTGCCAGCGGCAAACGTTGCATGGCAGTGGTTAACGACTGACTGGTTGTGTCAGTGACTAACTTATGCTCGGGTGTAGGCCGGTCACAGCTGAGCTCTTCAGTATCGTCCAGCGGTGAATCCGGGCGTTTACGCCGGTAAAATTCTATACATCGAAAGTGAGCAATACGAAACAACCAGGCCTTAAAGCTGCCGTCGCCACGAAAGTTCGACAAACTTTTAAACACAGCAATAAAAATATCCTGCATTAAGTCGGCGGCATCATGAGGGTTGCCGGTCATGCGCACGCCGTACTGGTAAATCGCTGACTCGTAACGTTTGATTAGCGTGAACCAGGCCTTTTTATGCCCTTTTAATGCTTGTTCTATGAGTTGTTCATCACGCTTTTCAAACACCGGTTATTCCCATTTTTATGATTGTGTTGTGGGTATAGTCGGGGGGCAGGGCAAAAAAGTTTGCCCTGATACAAATTATTTTAAGATAGGCACTGGTAAGAGGGGCGAAATGATTTCGCCAACCCGGCGGAACAAGCGCATGCGGGTAGTCCCTGAACGCCACACCAAACCAATTTCGCGGTACGCGTTGTCTTCGGCTGCGAACGAGGTTAAGTCGGTGTTTTGCAGTATTTTTTGATTAATGGCTAGCTCGGGTAAAAATGTATAGCCTAATTTGCTGTTGGCCAATTGCACCAGGGTATAAAGCGAGCTGGCCGCCAGCGAGCTTATTTGGTCGGTGTGCTGCAAATTACAGGCACTGACAGCGTGACCGGTCATGCAGTGTTCCTGTTGCAATAAAAAGATACTTTTTTTGGGCAGGTTGGCAATATCGAGCGGGGTTGGTAGTTTGTTCGCTAATTCTTTGTGGGCAATCAGGTGGAACGGATCATGACCCAGCACCATTTGTTTGCAACCCGGCGTTGCCATAGGCAATGCCAGCACCAGTAAGTCCAGGCTTCCATCAGTAAGTTGTTGCAGCAGGTTGGCGGTGGTGTCTTCCTGCAGCTCCAGCTGAATATCGGGTAAAAAAGCATTAAACGCGCCGAGCATGGCTTCGAATAAAAAGGGCGCGATGGTTGGAATAACCCCCAATTTTAATTTGCCGCGCTGCCAGTTGCCTGCGTTTTGTGCATGCTCTACCAGCTCACCGGCTTCTTGCAAAATTACCTGAGCGCGCTCCACCACATCGATGCCCAGCGAGGTAAACACAAAGGTTTTATGCTCACGCTCTAATAACTGACTGCCAAAGTGCTCTTCGAGGTTTTGAATCGCCGTACTCAACGTCGACTGGCTCACGTTACAACGCTGTGCGGCGCGGTGAAAATGCTGTTCCTGATAGAGTGTTACCAGGTAATGCAGGTGTTTTAGGTTTGGCCATTTCATAGTTGTATTGTCGATTATTATTCTTTGTTTTAATCTATTATATAGATAAGGGCGCGAATTGCCAGTGACAACGCTAAGCCGCAGGACTTAAAGAAAAGGGTAAGCTAGGGGGCGGTGAGCCATTGACCAAACGTTCTTAAACGTACCGCAGAGAGGTATTGTTCGGTTGAGTAAAGTGCGCGACGCGCTGAGTAGAGGAAGTCATAAAATAGCGTGGTAAATGCCGTGGCAACAACAACCTGTTGCCACCACGGCCTGCACTCATGCGCGGAGCAATTACGCCAGGCAAACCAGGCATTGGTTGCGAAGCGAGTGCAATAAAATTGGCGTGTTATACGATATCGAATTCAACTTCGATATTGCCACGAGTGGCATTCGAGTAAGGACAAACAACGTGGGCTTTTTCAACCAACGCGGCTTTGTCGGTATCCACATCGCCAAGATCAACCGTCAGTTTTACTTTAATAGCAAAACCGGTCGCAATAGGACCAATACCCACTTCACCGGTCACTTTTACATCTTTAGGAAGCTTTACTTTTTCTTGTCCGGCAACAAAACCTAACGCACCTATGAAACACGCAGCATAACCGGCAGCAAACATTTGCTCTGGGTTTGTGCCCTTGCCATCATCACCACCTAAACCTTTAGGTACAGACAAGCCGGCTTCTAGACGACCGTCGTCTGATGCAATTTTGCCGTCGCGACCACCTGTTGCAGTGGCTACGCCTGTATACAGAACTTCATCTAATTTATGCATAATTGTTTCCTCTGGGTTGTGAATTATTTTGTATGCAAAATAAATGTAGCAAACTATAGGTTGCCTGACAACTACTTTGCATGCAAAATAGTTGTCAGAGGTAACCTAATAATGACCGAAGATGATTTGCTAAAGCTGGATAATCAGCTTTGCCACCGCTTTTATGCTGTGTCGAACGCTTTTACCCGCGCATACCGACCACTGTTAAAAGAGCTGGATATAACCTACCCACAGTACCTGGTGATGCTGGCCTTATGGGAAACGCAACCGTTGGCAATTTCCGCATTGGTTGATAAATGCAGAATTGATGCAGGCGCGTTAACCCTTATTCTTAAAAAGTTACAGCAAAAAAACTTAATAGCCATTATACCAAGCGATAATGACAGGCGTGTTAAGCAGGTAATGCTGACTGAGACAGGCGTTTCAGCGAAGGCGCAGGCCGTCGCGATTCCCAAACAATTGCTTTGCCAGATACAAAATCTGAATATGTCAGAAATTCAACAACTCACCACTCTTATTGATAAGTTGTACTGTGAATTAACGGCAGACAACAATAAAACCTAGCTAGATTAACTAACAATGGCGGCGGCTTGTTGTAATTCCCGGCGCGATAACTGATTGGCTTTATCGCCGCCAAAACTGTGCACGACGTTGTAGGCGCTGCCAGCGGGGATGCGCTGGTGGATGCACAGCGCATACAAAAATAACCGGCAGCGTTCGCAGTTGCCATCGCAGTGTAAATAAACGCTGCCTCCCTCACGAAGTGTTTGCGCGACCTCTGCCAGATACTGTTGTAAAAAGGCTTTTTCAGTGTCGTTACTGACAAACATATCGGCAACGTTAAAAGGCAACCAGAGCCACTTAAGGCCTTTGCTTTCGACATCCGTTTTGAGTTGAGGTTTGTTTTCATCAGAGGTTTGAATGGAAGCAATATGAGAAATCCCCTGATCACGCAATTTTTCAAGGTAGTCTGGCGTTGGCCGCGCGCCTAGCGTGAGGCGGCCATTACCTAATGTAAACCAGGTCAGGTTAGTGCTCATAGCTCAGTTATCGGGTTGGTTGCTGTTACAGCACATAATAGTAAATTGAAAAGTAATGGCAACTGCAACCACCAATCACAAACAAATGCCAGATGGCATGGGTGTATCTTTTAGATTTGGCAACGTAAAAAAATACGCCAATACTAAAACACAATCCGCCCGCCACTATTAACCATAGCCCTGCGTGTGGCAACGCCTGATAAAGCGGGTAAATAATGCCTACTGCGAACCATCCCATCACTAAATAGGTGAGCACCGACACTTTAGGAAAACGATGCCGGGCGATAAGCTTAAAGGTGACGCCGGCAATAGCCAGCAGCCAGATGAATACGGTAGCGGCGATGCCCAGACTGCCGCCGATGGCAACCAGCGTCAGTGGGGTATAGGTACCAGCAATCAGTAAGTAGATTGAACTGTGATCAAACAGTTTTAGCAAGCCTTTGGCATTGGAGTGCGTCACACCATGATAAATGGTCGATGTCAGAAACATAAAAACCAGTGTGGTGCCGTAAATAGCCGACGCGGTGATGCTAACCGAAGTTTCAGCGCGCAGTAGCATAAATACCAGGCCCACAATGGCTGCGATAAAGCCCAGGCCATGGCTGATGCTGTTGAGCCATTCTTCTGCCACTGAATAGGCACGCTGAGTAACATTAGCGACTGTTGTCATAGAACTCCCTGATCAAATGAATACCCAGTGTAATATTTCAGCGAACACTTGTACACTGAAGGTTTGAGCTGTTGGTAGATATTGAGCGCTGATATTTGAGAGATTTAGGTTCAGTGAGCTTTCGTTCAAACGCGTGAACCCCTCGCCATACTTGGTCTTCGCAGCTAAGTGAGAAGTATTCTGTTTGAATTGTGATACTAAAATTGGAGAAGTTTAGGGGACTTTAGGAGCGGTCTCCAACAATGTACTACAAAGCACGGATTTATCATCCAAAGCTCGGGCGCTTCCTTCAGACTGACCCTGTGGGTTATGGGGATGGAATGAATTGGTACACTTACGTTGGCAATGATCCTGTGAATTTGATTGATCCTATGGGTACAAGTTCATGCAATCCACAAGAAACCGAGTGCATTGAAGTTCTTGGCCAAAGAATGCCTACACTAGCAGGTATAACCGAGAAAATTACTTTAACTGGTGACGCTGCCCAAAGAGCAATGAGTAGCATAAGAAAGCAAATTAATGAAGATTTAAAAGAGATTGAAAAGAACATAAAGTCAGAAATTGGGCGTATTGAAGGTAGGATTGAAAATATTGACCAATGCTTAGCAGATAACTATGGTGCTTCTTATGATGTGGCTAGGGCCACAGCAATATTGAGTGTACCTACTTCGTCTCAAATAATAGCTACAGCAGTTGCTAACAGAACTCAAAGGATAGCAAGCATTAAAGGTACGTCAATGTTGAATTATGAACCTGAATACTGGAGAAGCGGCTCTCCGAGGACGGGAGGAAGAATACTTGGCCTAAATTCAATACTAAAAGGCGCAGGAAATGGCATAAAAGCTGTAGGATTTTTTTCACAAGGCTATGTTTTTGGGGCAAATATCAACTGTGGATTAGGAATTACGGTACAATGACAAGCGAAAACGCTAATAATACCTCATCAAAGATACGTAAATTAATTTTTAATATATTAGGCTTTATCCTAGGATTCGCATTTATAACCGAGGGTATTGTAATGTTCATTATACAAGATGAGATGCTGTACCTAATTTCTAATATTTCAGCAGTGATTTTTGGGGTGTCAATAATTGTCTTGGTTTTAAAAAAGTGAGGTTCGGCATACTACGTGACTGTTAAGAAATATATAGGGTAGAAATCTGACTATTTACCTAATAAAAAACTATAGAGCTTTGAATCCAAAGCCTCGCTCGTGCGGGGCTTTGTTTTTACAGAAGGCTGATGACTTGTTGAAATTCTCCATTGCGCCAATGGCCGAGAGATTTCTTGCCATCGGGCGTGATGCGTTCGAGGTAATCTGGGAAGTCTATATTTTTTCCATAAAGCGTTTGTCCCTGAGCTAGCAAATCACAGCTTAATTTCCCGGATTGGCTATCACGTGCAACCGCTTCAGATAAAGTAAGCATTCGGCGGGAAGGACACACTCGTGCCCTTCATAAACTGCATTCATAAATCGTTGACATTTACCCCATGCCGGGGGCTGGCTGAACCCCCCTTGAGCAACGCGGTGCCGGTGCTAATCTGGTTAGCTATTGTCCTGGGCATTTGCATTGGCAATATCAATAATCCGTTGGCGCAGGGTTTCGTCACTGCGTAGTAGTTGTGCGATGGTGGTGTAGGTTTTGACCTTTATGCCAGCATCCTGAATTTCCGTGACGATTTCTTGTTTAGCTGTTTGCTGGATTTGCTTTTGTTTTTCAGGGGCTTGCTCTTCCTTTAACTGCACCTGATATTTGTTGGCGACTTTCTGGACTGCGGTCATCGCTACCGTAAACTTTTCAAGCGTGACATCATCGAAGCGCACGGTCTGAGCTGTGGATTGCTCAGCTTGTTGTGCCTGAGCGGGCATGGCTGATAGTCCAGCGACAGCGAGTGATAGTGCGAATGTTTTAGCTAAAATTGTCATAGCGTTACTCCAGTTGGATAAAAATACCTCATTGCAGGAGCGTTATCTGTGATAACGCTCCTGCAATGCCAACATATCGGCCATAAAAGATCAATGATTGTGCGTATGCCGCGGTCGCCGATAGCTTTGACGTAACGCTCAGGAGATTGTGCTCGTTGAGCTGGTGTGGCTGTCAGTTCTGATTGAATTCGACCATGCAAATGCAGGTAACAAATTGGACAAAAAAAACAAATAGGACAAAAGCAAATAGGACAGTCACAGTCTTCATTATGAGTAGGATTGACGCAAGTCTAAAAGGCAAGGTGCCGAAACTGACTGTGGAAGCGGCAGTACTTGGAGCGGGTAGTGTAAATAGCAACTTTTACGATAAGGTCGAATTGACACCTGTAAAGCCTGAAGAAAACGATGAATAAAGGATGTCAGTTTATGATTCAGATGTTGAAATCCAGCTCAAAACGACGTTTTATTGAGCTGATTATTTTGTTAGCAATTTCAATGTCGTTTTTGTTCTTCTACGTCAAAAATAAATTGTCAGAAGTTGAAGTTGAGAATGGAGTTTTGTTTGACCATTCTTGTAAACTTACCAACGACACTGCGAATATTTACCTTCATGAAGTATATTTAGAATCTGGAGCTAAATTTAGCATTAGGACAAAGAGTTATGATTGTGTCAACGGCAGTTTAAATTTGACCCCCTTTGGAGTTAATTCGGCAATATAATTCTGACCCCCTTGGGATTAAATTTCACCGAGTATCGGTGCAATGCCTATCTTCTTTTTTTCCTTCAACCGATAGCTTTCACCACTGATTTGAATCACATGGCAATGGTGCAACAGGCGGTCTAACATCGCAGCTGTTAATGTCGTATCGTTGGCGAATGCAGCGGCCCACTGACTAAATGGTAAGTTGCTGGTCAGTAATGTGCTGCCGCGTTCATAGCGTTTTGCTACCACGTTAAAGAAAAAATTGGCTTCCTCACGGCCGAACGGTAAGTAACCGATTTCATCGATGATGAGCAACTTTGGACTCATTACAACGCGCTGTAGGTACGTTTTTAGCTTGCCTTGATTATGCGCTGTCGCCAGTTGCAGCATCAGATCTGCGGCGGTGATAAAGCGCACTTTCGTGCTGGCCATGATGGCCTTATACCCAAGCGCAATGGCCAGGTGCGTTTTACCAACGCCACTGGGTCCGAGCATGACTACGTTCTCATGCCGCTCTATGAAGCTCAGGCCAGACAGCTCTGTCAGCTGTGCTTTAGGTACGCCGCTGGCGAAGTTAAAATCATACTCTTCAAGCGTTTTTATGTTGGGTAAGCCAGCGAACTTGAGCAGGGTTGCCTTGGTGCGTTGTGTTTTGGCTTTAAGCTCTTCAGCTAAGAGCTTCTCGATGAAGTCCGCATACGAGCCTTCCTGAGCGATGTGATGCTCAGCTATTGATGGCCAGGCTTCAGGCAACGCGTATAAACCAAGTTGCCGGCAAGCATCGGCAATGCGCTCAGACTGTAAGTTCATGCGCACCTCGCAACATCTGGTCATAGACACTAAGTGGGTGCTGCAAGCTCTCGTAAGGTGTTGGCACACGACACGATGCGTGTGGCTGGTATGCACTGCCGATCTTCATCGGCAACGGCAATAACGCCTCTTGCTCCGTTATTAAACGCTGGTTTGGCACCTCTCCGGTCGTACCATGAACCCGTGCATTCGCCACCTGCGTAAGCCAGCGTCCGACATAGCCGTTCGCGGTTTGAACATCCAAGCGTAAGCTTGAGGTTCTTAACGTTGCTTGCAACGGTATGACGAAGCTGGATTTAAGGTAACGGTTAAAGCGCTCAACCTTGCCCTTAGTTTTAGCCCGGTAAGGCCGACAAACGCGTGGGTTAAAACCGAAGTCGAGAGTGTAAAAATATCTGTGTAAGTGGCATTCTTAACCTGTTGAGAGGAAATACAGAATGCCAATATCAGACAAACTGATCGATCAGCTTCTTGAAGGCTGTAACTCCCCTGACGATATTCTCGGCGAAGCCGGATTACTTAAGCAACTGACCAGGAAGGTTGCTGAGCGAGCGTTGAGCGCTGAGATGGAACAACACCTTGGCTACGCCAAACATGCACCGGAGGGTAAAAACTCCGGCAATTCCCGTAACGGTAAATCCAGTAAGAAGGTGCGCTCTGTGCACGGTGAAATCGAGCTGGATATTCCACGTGACCGCAATGGCAGTTTTGAGCCGCAGCTGGTCAAGAAAGGCGACAAGCAGCTCAATGGTTTCGATGACCGCATCATCTCGTTGTATGCGCGAGGCATGACAACCCGCGATATCCAGGCCCATTTCGAGGAATCCTACGGCGTAGAAGTCTCACCAACCTTTATCTCTCAAGTTACCAATGAAGTGATGGATGAAGTAAAGCAATGGCAACAGCGGCCACTGGACGCGCTGTATCCTGTGGTTTACTTAGATTGCCTGGTGGTACGTAGCCGGGATTCGGGCGCGGTACAGAACAAATCGGTTTACCTGGCGCAGCTACACTGGCTGAAGCGGAGTTGGCCCTGGCAGAGTTCGCTGAAAAATGGGATGACCAACATCCAACGATTAGTCTGTCCTGGCGCAATAACTGGGAACGTCTGAGCGTCTTCTTCGACTATCCGCCAGAAATCCGTAAGGTCATTTACACCACCAATGCCATCGAATCTCTGAACGCTAGTTTACGGAAAATTACCAAGACCAGACGGTCGTTCCCGACTTACGATTCAGTGATGAAAATACTGTATCTGGAGCTCCACCAGATATCGAAGAGGTGGACAATGCCAATTAGAGATTGGAAAGCGGCCATGAGTCAGTTTATGATTATGTACAGTGACCGCGTATCACTATGATAAACAGCCACTTACACAGAAGATCTTACAGTCTCTGCTGTGAGTTCAATCGGACTGTACGACTAAGTTGGACAATGTCAGTTTTTCGCTCTTAGTTGAATTTGAACCAGTCCGATTTCATAACACCCTAACTTGCCACCGGCGTGCCATCATCATTAAACTTTGCAATATCAGCCCCTGACGACTCCCATTCTTCGCGTTCCTCGTCAGTTGCTTTGGGTGAGTACCAGCCTGCGAAGGCATAAAATATGCCTATGATTGGCGCTGTCCAGCAAGCAAAAGCCAGTGGTATGTAGAGTAAGTTTTCCAGGTTAGCGCCGGAAATTCCAAGGCCAAGGGCAGAGATAACAAACGCACCGCCGGCATTCCAGGGGATAAGGGGTGACATGAGCGTACCGCCTTCCTCAATGCCTCGCGACAAGTTCAGCGTTGAATATCCCATGCCGCGATAAACAGGTGAAAACATGCGCCCGGGTAATGCCACCGACAAGTAAGGGTCGCCTGCCACCAGATTGGTTGAAAACGCGGTGCCTACCGCTGCAACCTGTGTACCGGCAAAGGTTTTTACCTTGCCCTTTATAGTATTAATAATGCTTCTTAAACAGCCGGTGGTTTCCAGTGCACCACCAAAACTTAAGGCAATCAGCACCAGTGATATTGTCCACATCATCGATTGCACGCCACCACGATTAAGCAAGTTGTCTATTTCGCTGATATTCGTTTGAATGCTGTAGCCGTTATTGGCGTAGTCAAACACCGACTGCAGGCTTTGCCCTTGCATAATCATGGCAAATGCGCCGCCCACGACAACCCCTGCAAATAGCGACGGGAGTGGCGGGAACTTCTTAAGCGCCAGTACCATTACCACTAAAGCAGGCAGTAACGCCCATGCAGAGATATAAAAATTGTCCTCTAATGCGGCAGTGATACCTTCTATTTTTTCAAACGATACGCTTTGTGTATCAATAACAAAGTAACCCACCCCAACATAAATCAGAAAAGCAATAACCATGGCCGGAATGGTGGTGGCCATCATATTTTTAATGTGAGAGAACACATCTGTGCCGGTTACTGCGGGGGCGAGGTTAGTGGTATCAGAAAGGGGCGATACCTTATCACCGAAAAACGCGCCAGACACCACCGCGCCGGCAGTCCAGTACATGGGAATATCGAACCCGTCACCGATACCCATTAAAGCCAAACCAACGGTGCCTACACTTCCCCAGCTCGTGCCGAGCGACACGGCGACCACCGCACATATCACCATGCCTGCGGCAAGGAAGATCTCGGGGGAAAGCGTTTTTAATCCGTAGTAAATAATGGTGGGTACTGTGCCGCTGGCAATCCATATGCCGATGATCATACCCACTACAATAAGTACGCTGACGGATGGCAACGCCACATGTATCACATTGAAAATACCTGCCCGAATATCTTCCCATGTCAGACCAAGGTAGATACCCACAAAGCTGGCCAGTGCCACACCGATAGCCAGGGGGATATGGGGTTCAAATACACCAAAATAAAATATCTGTGTACCCAATATTATGAGTGTCAATACAACAGGCGTTAGTGCAAGCAATAGACCTGGCGTAGCGTTCTGCTTCTCTTTCATACTGCTTCCTTACAATTTGACGCTGGTGACGTGAGTGAGCCTCCAGGCAAAAAACCATACGGGGGAGGTTTATCAGTTAGACTCGTAAATTTTGTACACTAAAAGCATGCATACGGCGCTTAGCGCGGAATAGATCGGTAAAGTGTGCGCTGTGCCTGCGACCACCTGAGGAAGGTAAAAGGAGCTACCCCTTGTTTTACGCTTGTACTCCCTTAAACCTCTTGTGCCACCTTATCAGTCACGATATGTATACCCTGATTGCGGCACATGGCTTTAAATTCTTCTACGGCAGGTGCGGGCAGGGCGACCTGGATGGTGACTTCATGGGTATACTGGCAATCGCTTACTTCGCCCTGTTGTTGGGTTACCCAGTGGCGAATAAACTGCTCGTGTTTAAAATCAGCCTGAACGACTAACTCTGATAAAGCAATATGTTGCACAACGCTGAGCTGCTCCATAACTTGTTGCGCCGCGCCTGAATAGGCCCGCACCAGGCCGCCAGCGCCCAGTTTTATGCCGCCGAAATAGCGGGTAACAATGAGCATAATGTCGCCCACATCTTTGTGTTGCAGTACATTTAATATAGGTTTGCCGGCAGTACCACTGGGTTCGCCGTCATCGGCGCAAGCTACGCTCACAGGCATGGCTGGGTTGCCTAATAAATAGGCCCAGCAATGATGGCGGGCATCGGGGTATTCGGCTTTCTTGTTGGCAAGTAATTGCATGGCCGCATCACGCGTTGGTGCTGCTGCGGCAAAAGCAAAAAATTTACTCTTTTTTACTTCAAAGAGTATTTCGAGTGGGGTATCTGGCGTTTGGTATGACATCGGTGCGTAGTGTAACCGAAATTTGGGGTAACCAACATCGTTGTACGAACAAAGCGGCGCATCGCATTGAATGCACCGCAAAGATAAACAATGGTTGATTGGTTCTACATGCGTCGCTTATGTGCCATGCATTCTACTTCTACCATCGCGCCCATGGGTAAACCATCCACACCAAACGCACTGCGCGCCGGGAGTTGACCGCGACTAAAATAAGTAACGTATACGGCATTAAAATCAGGCCACTGCTGAATATCGTCAATCATGACCGTACATTTGAAAATATCTTCCATGGCCAGGCCAATGTCCGATAGTGTGCGTTTAATGTTTTTCATTACCTGATGTGACTGCGCGGTTATCGTCTCTGGCATATTACCATTTTCATCGAGCGGTACCTGGCCCGATAAATACACAATGTTATCTACCTGAGTGGCTAATGAATAGGGTGCGCTGTCGTCTGGATGAGGATAGTTTTTTACCTTAGCCACAGTGGGCAGGCTTAATCCTGCAAGCATTACAATCAGGGTTAACTTCATTAAGTTCACCGCTAGCTCCTGTCTGTCGTTGTATTATTTTTATATAAAAGTATTGCAGCGTAATAGTTACGCAGCGGCGCAAAAACAACAAGTACCTGGTGGCAATTTCAGCTAAATCCCCTACTTTTTACGGCAGGCTTCAATTAAATTATGCCCCCGACACAGCAGCGCTTAAATTGCGCTGTCGGGAGGGCGTTACGGTTTTTAGTTGATAGCATCATAGCGTGCTTCGAAACGCAGTAATTTTCCGTCCGGATCGACAATCACTACATCCTGTGGTGTGACTTGCACGCTATTGTCGTCAGGCAACTGCAACGTGGTCACCTCACCGTTTACCGATACTTCAACGGGCATCGGAAAGGGGGCGTTGTTGGCTACTTGCCAGGTTAAGGTTAAACGTTCATTGGTACGTGTTTGCTGTAACACTGGCAGCTCTGGCTGATACAGGTAAACGTTAAAAAACCAGCTTAAATCGTTGCCGGTGATGTTATTCACAATAGTAATAAAATCGTTGGTATTGCGGTAAAGAGGCGTAAAGCTGCCTGGCTGCGGCGTTGCGCTGCCGTAAACCAGTTCTTTTACGGCGCCAAAAAATGCGTTATCGCCAATCAGATAGCGCAGCGTATGCATTATCCATGAGCCTTTATAGTATATGTCCAGTGCCGGGCCGATACCCTTTTCGTACACCTGCTCTACTTCCATGGTTTTGTTCGACACCAGCGGGTGAGTGTTTATCAGCCCTTTACGCTGTTTATTGAGGTAACTTTTGTACGCCACATCGCCATTAAGGTACTGGGCGTACAGAGGCTGCATATAACTGCCAAGTCCTTCGTGGATCCACATGTGATCCCAGTTGTCGTTGGTGACCTGATTACCAAAATATTCATGGGCAAACTCGTGTTGCAACAACCAGTCAAAGCCAAACTCATCTTTTTTATAATCGTTGCCATAAGCATTAATGGTTTGATGTTCCATGCCTAAGTGGGGCGTTTGTACTACGCCGACTTTTTCATCAGCAAAGGGGTAGGGGCCAATCATACGCTCAAAAAAGGTCAGCATAGCGGGTATTTCATCAAACAGCCGCTGGGCTTTTTCGTCGTTGCCCGGCAGGTGATAGTACATGATAGGGTAGCTGTTGCCGTAGATGCTCTGATAGGTATTTTGAATCACCTTATAAGGGGCGATATTCATCGCAATACCATAAGTATTGTGGGGGGATTTTGTTTGCCAGTGCCAGGTTACGGTAGTGTCGGTTTCTGTGGTGGAATGCAAAACGCCGTTACTGGCAGCCACTAACCCTTTTGGCACGGTAAAATACAGATCAGCGCGTTCAGGCTCACCCATAGGCTGGTCGATACAGGGCCAGAACAGGTCGCAGCCTTCGCCCTGCACTGCGGTAGCAAGCCACGGTTCGCCCTGCGGGGTTTGCTCCCACATTACACCGCCATCCCAGGGCGCGTTCAGCGGTGTACGAGGATGGCCATGGTAGCTAATTTTAACGGCTACCGGATACTGATAAGGCGAGGCTGGGGTTATGACTAATTCGCCATTGTTGTTGTAAAAATGCCGGGGCGCTACGGCCTCACCGTTTACCCATACGCCATCAATGTTAAACACGGTATCCAGGTCTACCGACAGTGACGGTTGTGGTGTGCTGCCATCGAGGGTGAGGGTGGCATCACCAAATAAGACTTCGTTGGTAAAATCAAACGCAAAATGTAATTCGGCATGCTTAAGTATTACCCCTTGTTGCAGCTCAGGCACTGCGCCGCCACTTTTTAACGTGTAGGGCGTTGAGCGTTCCTCGGCGTCTGCCCGGGCCGATGGCGCTGAGCTACTACAAGCGCTTAAGGTAATCATTGCTGACAACAACAGGGTAAAAAGGGGGAGGTGACCTTGCATGGAGAATACTCCGGTAATGCTGTTTTTAATTCTCGTTGCGCCATTATAACGGCAAACGTTAAACAAGACCCGAATTCAGAGGATTAACGTGTAAGTTTAGTAAGTTTTTATTATTAAAAAAGGCGGCCATGCCGCCCGTTGGGTGTTTGTTATGATTACGCGTTATTCAAACAGCTCTCCGCGTAAATCAAGTAAGGTGCTGTGAGTATGCTCTTTAAGTAGCTTTTTCACCATTTTCGGCTCTTTGTTCATCCATGCGTTATAGATTTCCTCGTGCTCACGAAACGCAGCGGCTTCACGGTCGGGCGGCTCAAGATGCCGTCTGACATAACGCTCCGACAACAAATGCACTTTAAACAGCAACTCCTGGGTGATGTTACGCCCGGCCGGTGCTGACAGCGCCAAATGAAATTCCCGGTTAACGGTAACCGCTTCCGGCGTAATGTCGTAAGCCAGGCGTTGTAAGCGCTGAAAAATTTCTGTTAGCTTGGCTTTATCAGCCTCGGTTGCTTTTTTACAACCCTGAGCGGCGGCTTCGGGTTCCAGTGTTGTGCGCAACTGGAACACGTCTTCGGCTTCAGCCAGACTCAGCGGCCTGACAATAAAACCCCGGTTCGGGTGCGATACTAATAGTCCATCCTGCTCCAGCCTGGTAAGGGCTTCGCGCAATGGGATTTTACTGACTCCCAGATCCTGAGAGAGAGCGTCCTGACGAATTGGTTTTGCCGGGAACATATCGTTGGCAAGGATACGCTCACGAATAATTTCGTAAGCCTGTTCCGACAATGTTTTAACCACAATTGACATTGATAAATGACTCCTAAATAGAAGTTTGGTGTTTCATTATTATTTTAGTGATGACTTCACCATTTTTTGCGGTGAGCCTCTTCTCATACAGTATACTATCTGGTCATCTACTGATACATTCCAGTTGGCTAACTGCTGGCATTTTATACAGCAGTTAAGGATAAACCGCGTATTGATAATAAAAACCAATTAAAACCACCGTATTGGTTAGCTATTTACCGGTGATCATCGGCCTGTATCTGTCAGCCTGTTAGTCTATAAAGCGATCGCCCAGTAAGTTTGCGCCCATATGACCTACTTTTACGTAAATCAGCGCCCCCTCGTTGCGGGTAAACGGGGTATGCTGGCTGTAGCGGGGGTTACGCAACCAACTGCCGGCCGGGTAACTGCCATGCTCATCGTTAAACACCCCTTCAAGTACCAGGATTTCCTCGCCGCCGGGGTGCGTATGCCCACCAAACCGGGTATTCGGTTGCCAGCGCACCAACGCTGTGTTAACGCCGTTATGCTCATGCAGCGGCAGTACACTCAGCCCGTCAGTCTGACCGGGTAGCCAGCTGCCACTCGTGGTGTCGGTAATCAGTTTTTCGCTGTCATCTGCACCAAACTGCCAGAGTTTAACGAGTATCGTGCAGCCTTCGGCAGAGAACGGCGTATGTGAGCTACCCGGTGGGTTGCGTAAGTAGCTGCCGGCGGGATAGTCGCCGTGTTCGTCGCTGAACGTGCCCGACAACACCAGAATTTCTTCGCCGCCATCGTGGGTATGACCACTGTAACCCGCGCCCGGCTCGTAGCGCACGATGCTGGTGGCGCGGGCAACCTCGCCACCGGCACGGTCGAGCATCATGCGGCTCACGCCATTCAGAGGCGAGGGGATATATTTATAGTTTTCGGGTAGCACCACCACGCGCTGAGAAAAGTCGCTGTTTACTTGCATTGTATTTACCTTTGTCACATCTGTGCGGGTTATTACGTAAAAACGGCAAAAAAGGCCATAACACCCAGGCACAAGTATCATCTCTGGTTATTCGGGCAAAAGTCGTCATTACGGTAAACCCGCGGTCGTGCGGCATCCTCCTGATAGTAAGGACCGGAGTAAACGGCTGTAGTTTACAATATCGCAAGGTACGAAAACGAAATTATGAAAAGGCCAGAGTGGACTGAACGAGTATCGTAAAGTTTACGCGTTCTGTGAATGCCGCTGATTTTCGCAGATATCGATGTTTATCACTGCAGATAATCGACAGGTGTTTTGAGGGACCTGCCGATTATGAGTCTCAAATTCAGCTTACACGTCAGCACAGGCTCAAGCAGTATCCGAACATCAAAGTGATATACATCAACTTTCAACTCAAATTGCGTATGCTGCCGGATTAAGAACTCATGAGTTTCTAACGCTTGCCAGAGCAGAAGAGCGAATCCCTGATAAGCGTCCAGCTTTGGAGTTTAAATGGTCAGGGCGCGAAGGCCAGCTGTACACGGTTCAGGGTAAAGGCGGGGTGATACGCCACGTAATAATTCCTAACGACTTGGTAGTGCAACTCGAAAAACGCAGATTTAACAATCCAGTTACTGTCAGAGACCGAAGAATAAACTACCTTCAGCGCTAAGATATTGGGGCAGGGAAGCGATGGTCAGACTCGTTTAGTAAAGCATCCAAGCGTGCTCTCTTTTTCTCTACTGGTGCCCATGGCTTGCGACATAGCTATGCGCAAGAGCGTATGAGCGAATTAATGGCGTTAGGGTTTAGGCGAGCTGTTGCTCTGGAAACTGTTTCACAAGAGATGGGTCACTTCAGGCCTGAGATTACGGAAGTTTATCTATAGTTAGCTTTCTTATGCTCAAAATACATGGCATCCACAATCTATATATTTAAGAATTTCATTATACTTTCCCGAAAGGTACTAACCTCTTCTGACTTTAATTCCTCTAGGTAGTTGTAAAGCCATTCAGGACTTCGATGCTGGGTATTAGCGTGAACTCTTGTCAATTTCCAAAATAGGTTGCTCGCTTTCTTTCTATAGTTCCCACCCTCAATTGAGTCAACTCTGGGTAATTGCTCATCTCCCTCCAAATATTTTTCATATATAGCTTTCTCAATGCTTGGGAAAGGTAGTAAAAGGACGTCTTTCCTGTCTTGGACATACCTTTCTTCTTGCTGATCTCCATCGAGAACAGCTAACACATTTTCTTTACTGGAAAAGAAGTTCTGGGATTCATTGCGGTCAATCAAGTCAACTACTTGTGAAGCGCCTGCAATATGAATTATTTGGTATTCATGAAAAACAGTACTTTCGTTGTTTGATATAAGAAAGTGTAAATAATGCGCTAATCGCTTGTCTTCTGTAAGAATATATTTTCCATAATCCTTAAACCCATACATAACGCTTTTCACAAACTCATATGGTCGGCATTCAATCTCAGTTTTTCCAGATTCTTGATTTGCTTCCATATAGAAAATTTCCCCTGGAAGAAGAGTCTTCATAAGAGCAAGGGAATGCGTAGTGAAAACTATATTCACTTCATAATCTTTGCAGAACTCTCTTAAGCTTTCTATTAAGTGAACCTGTGCGCGGGCATCAAGAGAAATGTCAATTTCATCAATTACAATAAGCGTCTTTCTCTTTTTAATATGCTTAAATAGACTTATTACAAAATACTCCCCAGAACTAAAGTAATCCTCTCTGATATAAAATCTTTCATCCTCATCCCTTAAAACAAAATAGTATTCTTGATTTTTAATTTTTACTTTTTTTAAGTTTGAGAATCTGGTCGTTTGATAAACTCTGTTGAGGAACTCTATTAGATCGTCTGGAGTGGAATAATCACCGATGGCAATTTTGCTTCTTATCTCCTCATCAAGATCGCTTAATCTTCTGAAGTGATGAAATCTTTCTCCATGAGGTAATGCCAGTTCTACAACAATTGAATCGATAACATCTTCATTGATGTATTGCTTTGTATCGACTATTGAAAGTTTTTTATTGAAACTGAATTCAAAATTAAAATCGGCCCACTGATAGAAGATCTTGCTCTCATCATTAAAAATGTAAGGTGCAGCTGTCTCTACGAAAGTACTATGTGTTGAAAGATTTCGTATAGCTCTGATGAGAGTCGTTTTCCCAACCCCATTTTCACCTGCTAGGCAGGTTAGGCCATGAATGGCAAGATTGGTTTTGAATTCGAGGGACTTAATGTGTTGTACATTTCTTATGGTTACTTCAAAGTCCATCTTATTTCACCGACTTCCTAATAAACATGTCAATGACCGTATTTCCATATTTCTTTTTTAACTTTGAAATATAATTTTTGTCCATCGAATTGAGTGATATCAGTTTTCCTGATAGAGAAGAAATTCCTATATCCCTGAGCGACGAGTCACCATCACTATTTGACTTGATATTTTTGCTGACATAATCTTTAAACTTTTCTTCATCATTTATAAAAAAATGAAGCATGGTTTCAACGTTTTTCTTGTCTTTATTTGGAATCGTTACTACACCATTGGGCAAAATGTTGAAGCCTAAAATTTTAATCCGTTGACCTCGCAGTTGTACTTTTCTCTTAGCCAGGTTTAAAAATATCTCTGGATTAACCTTGTTGCTTAGTAATTTTTGAATTTTTTCTTCTATTTCTGGTAGAAAAGCATCGGTTTGAGAGGAGATTATAATGTCATCAGCATATCGGGTGTAAGTTAATTCTTCTTTCTTGCATATATTCTCTAGGGCGTTGTCAAATTCGAAAAGGCAGAGATTGCTCAAAATTGGAGAGGTTGCGAATCCCGCAGGTATATGGTCATCAACCACTGTTAAATCCAGGAGTCTATCTCTGTAATCTACGATGTCGAGAACAGGAGTGTTTTCTAGTTGTACTTCAATTGTATGGAGGATGTTTTCCTTCTTGAGACTTCCAAAAAAGTCCTTAATGTCTGCTTGGTAAAATACGCGATTATTAGCATGCTTTTTTACAGCTGTTCTTGTTGACTCCCCTTTTCTATATGAAAAAACAACGTCTTTATTGAATTCTGCGTATTCAAAAACTGCATGGTTAAGGAATCTATGGATCTGTTTTAATTTCGAGCTAGGAGCATACACAGTTCTTTTCTGAAGTGGGATTTTTTTAAATTCACTTTCTATGTCCAGCGTCAAGAACTCATCAAAGGAAACCTTGTTGTGAAATGTAGAAATGAAGATTTCTTCAAAGCTCCTTTTCATACCTAAATACCTTATTCCTTAAAATCAATTCAGATGTATTTTCTGCCGATGGGTCTTCTTACAATATCACAAGTTGAAGGAAACAAAATATTTACATTGAAATAGCGCTAGACCTATTGATAAGTCATTAAAGCTACGATGGAAAGCGGAAAGAGGGAGAAGTAAACTCACGACAGTTTGCATTACATACTTGCGCTACGAATATTTTGATTCCCAAAACATCGTAGCGCAGTTGTAATATGACTCATAGCTCGTAGGGACCTTCATTTGTGACTGGAGATGCTCCTAGTCGAAGGTATGCATATAATATATACGCTGTTCTATTTTCAATCAAGTCATTAAATCGTGGATTGTACTGTTACTTTAGAATAGATGACGCTAATCTATAAGTAGCACAGAGGTACCACCAACAGGCAGTTGATCTCTCCTCACCGTTTAACCATGAGTGGTGCACTTATTATATGAATTCGGGAGTAGTAACTATCGTCGAAGAGTAGAAAAAATGGTGGCCCCACCCTGACTTGAACAGGGGACCTGCCGATTATGAGTCTGCAAGCGCAAATGCTACTAAACTATGGATTTACCGACATTTCATTTATCTTCACCTGAGTAAGGAGATTCTCCTGCTGGCCAGTATTCAGCGGCAGTTGTAAACCGTGGTCATACTTTTTGGTTAAGACTTATCGCTTCAATATACTCGCCAGCGGGCGCTTGACGCAGCGAGCGCCGGTGGCGCAGTGTTAATCGAGCAGTGCTTTGGCGGTGGTAGCCAGCACACCCGCTCTTGCGCCAACGTTTAACGCATTGGCAGAGCTGGCGTTACCGGCGATAGCGCGGGCATACACGCCCTGTAAAATTGCCGCCAGGCGAAACATCGAAAAGGCAACATAGAATGGCCATTGTTCAATGCCGCTTCTACCACTGGCCTTACAATAGGCGTCAATAAACGCCTGCTCTGAGGGGATGCCACGTGCTGCCAGATCCAAACCCACAATACCTTTGGTACCGCTGTCATTCGCCGGCAGGTGATAGGGAATACAACAATAGGCTAAATCCGCCAGCGGGTGGCCCAGCGTGGAAAGTTCCCAGTCGAGCACTGCCGACACCTCGTGGCGTTGTTCATCAAACAGCAAGTTGCCAATGCGATAATCACCATGAACCAGGCAGGTGGCCGGATCATCCGGAATATTCTTTGGCAGGTAGTCCATTAGAAAACGCATAGCCTCGCCACCGGCTTCACCGCCCGCGGGGGGCTCACAAGTTTTGCTGTATTGTTCGCTCCAGCGCTTGATCTGCCGGGCATAGTAGTCGCCGCCGCGCGCATAATCCTGTAAGCCAACAGCCGCTAAATCCACACTGTGTAAGCGTGCCAACGTGGTGGCCATACTCTGGTAGAGCTTGCTGACTGTCGTTGCCGGTAAGCCGTCGCAGCGGGGATGCTCAATCAGCATGCCGGGGATATATTGCATCACGTAAAATTCGGTACCAATGATGGTCGGATCCTCGCAATAACAAACCATTGTTGGTACTGGCACGGCAGTGTTTTTTAACGCATCCATTACCTGATATTCGCGGTTGATCATATGCGCAGACGGTAGCAGTTTACCTGCCGGTTTTTTACGTAATACCCAAACATGGTCGTCGGCGCTGATTTTAAAGGTTGGGTTAGACTGCCCGCCCTGAAACTGCAGCACAGAAAAGCTGCTAAAGGTGCTTCCCAGTTGCGCTTCTAGGTACGCTTGCAGCGCTGCCTGCTCAAAATTATGCGCCGGTAACACGTCTACCAGTGTTGCCTGATGATTCGTCACGTGAGCTCCTAACTTATCGTGGTGCCGCCATCGGCAACCAGTAATTGGCCGGTCATATAAGCCGATGCGTCGCTGGCCAGAAACTGGGCGATGCCGGCGATATCCTGTGGCTGGCCCAGGCGGCGCAGAGGCGTTTGATTTTCTACCATTGCTTTGCGCTTGGGATCCTCCACCAGTGCTTTGGCGAAGTCGGTCACCACTATGCCCGGTGCAATCGCGTTCACGCGCACATTTTTTGGGCCCCATTCTACCGCCAGATTGCGGGTAAGTGCGGCTTCGGCAGCTTTAGACATGCCGTAACAGCCAATTTTATCGTTCCCTTTTATGGCGGCGATACTCGACAGTAATATCACTGTGCCGCCGCCAGACGAAGCCATATGTGGCAGCACCATATTGCACAGCCAGAATGTGCTTTTAACATTGGTGTCCATAATTTTATCCCAGGCGGCGTCAGTCAGTTCAGACAGCGGGCCGTACACCGGGTTGGTGGCTGCGTTACACACCAGAATATCGATGCTTCCCCATGTATCAAGGGTGCGTGCCACCAGCGCTTCTAATTGCGCTTTGTCGCCAATATGGCAGGGGATCGCGATGGCCTCATAACCTTCGGCTTTCAGTGTTTGGGCAACTTCTTCACAGACTTCAGCTTTACGGCTGGAAATCACCACCCTGGCACCGGCATACGCATAGTGCTGGGCAATGCTCAGACCAATGCCTTTGGTTGAGCCGGTGATTAAGGCCACTTTGCCGGCGAGAGAAAATAAGTTTTGCATAATAAATCCTTATTAAAGTGCTTATGGGATCAACAGGGCCAGGGTACGCGCTACCAGCGCTGGCTTTGACTGCTGATTAATATTCAGCGTGGCATCAACGGTTAACAGGATGCCCTGAGGTTTGGGTCGAATGTCGTGCAGGGCAAATTGTGCCTGCACTTTAGCGCCAACCATCACCGGGTTGATAAAGCGGCAATGCTCCAGGCCATAGTTAATTTTGCTGGAGACGCCTTTAACCCTGTACACCTGTTGTGCCATGCCTGGTAATAAAGATAGCAGCAGGTAGCCGTGGGCAATCGGTTTGTCAAAGCCTGCCGCGCGGGCATCGGTGGCGTTCAGATGAATACCCTGATGGTCATCGGTCACCTCAGCAAATGCCGTGACCAGGCGTTGTTCAACCGTATGCCAGCGACTGCTACCCAGTAATTTGCCCCGGTACTCACTGAGTAAATCCATTGATTCAATAATAATCATTTATTTTCACTTGCGGTATCTAGTTTCGTATAGCAGAATAAACAAATCATTTACATTGTGCAATGATGCATTTTTCAAAATTAACAAAATCGCAAAAAAGGGCGTTAACGGCATGGGACGATTTAGCAATAAGGTCGCTATTATTTCGGGCGCGGGTAGTGGTATCGGCGCTGCTATCGCGGCGCGTTTTTGCGCCGAGGATATTGCCGGCCTGGTGCTGCTGGATAAGCATGCCGCAGGCCTGCAAGCCACTGCTGAAGATCTCCCGGCGAATACCAAGGTTATTTCCAGGGTGCTCGATGTTGCCGATGAGGCCGCGGTGGTCGATGCGGTGGAGGCGACTTTTGATACCTTCGGGCGAATTGACGTGCTATGCAACAACGCCGGTATAGCCTGCAGTCGTAAGCTGGCCGATGAACAGGATCTCACCGAGTGGCAGCAGGTGATGGCAGTTAATGTGTATAGCTGCGTGGCGTTGACGTCCCATGTTGCCCGCTATATGGGTCAGCAGCCGTCGGGCGGCGCTATTGTTAATACCGCCTCGGTCGCCGGATTACGCTCCGGTGCCGGTGGTAATGCCTACAGTGCGTCAAAGGCGGCAGTGATCAACTTTACCCAGACCGCAGCCTGCGATCTGGCTAGCAAGCATATCCGGGTGAATGCGGTATGTCCGGGGCTAATAGAAACCGGCATGACATCGCCTTTTTTTGCTATCGCCCGGGAAAAAGGCGTCGAGCATCGCCTTGGTGAGCGTTGTGAGTTAAAACGTGCCGGCCAGCCTCAGGAAGTGGCCGCTGCCATTGCCTTTTTAGCCAGTGATGACGCCAGCTACATTACCGGCCAGGCGCTGGCAGTAGATGGTGGCAACAGCGCCTCGTTGAATATGCCGGGCATGAAAGTATGACAGCGCCGTCAGATTTCAAGGCCATGGACAGGTTTGCAAACAAGCTGTGCCAGCGTGTTTTGCTGACCAATGACGATGGTATTCATGCGGTGGGGCTGAACCACTTATTTGGGTTAGCCGCGGCGCTCGCTGACGAGGTGTATCTGGTGGCACCTGAGCAAGACTGTTCAGGGCAAGCGCAGTCATTAACCCTGCATACGCCGCTGCGTGTGCAGGCGTACGATACCCACCGTTATGGGGTGAGTGGTACGCCGGCAGATTGCGTGCTGGTGGGGCTCAAAGATATTGTGCCAGGGCCCGTTGATTTGGTCTTAAGTGGCATCAACCGCGGCGCTAATGTGGGCGATGCGGTGAATTTTTCCGGCACGTTAGGCGCTGCAAAAGTGGCTGCTCAGTTTGGTGTGCCGGCCATTGGATTAAGTCAGGCGTTTAAACATCCCGAGCACATATTCTGGGATAACGCGATCACGTTTACGGCCATCATTGTGCGCCAGCTTTTGCAATGTCAGTGGCCTAAAACGCCCTGTGTCAATGTGAATTTTCCGGCGGTTCCCGCGCAACAGGTTGAAGGGATCAGCTGGTGTGAAGGCAGCGAGGGCAGTATTCGTAATGTGCTGGTGGATAAACGAATGGATCCGCGCAACCGACACTACTACTGGCTAGATTTTGAGCACGACTACAAGCAGGTCACTGCCGCTGAAACGGATATTGCCACCATGCGCCGCCGTCACATTGCCGTGCAGTGTCTCAATCAGGCCAATCCATTTGCTACAGGTATCGCCGTAATTCCCGACTTTGCAAATTCTAAAAAAGAGATGCCATATGACTGACTTACCCGACTTTAAAGAAAATCCGTGGGCGACACCACAAGTAGCAGTAACGCGTCGCGAGGATGGCTGCTTAATTGTAGATTGTGGTCGCACGCCAAAAAACAGCTACCCGAATTTGATTGCCATGCTCAAACGCACCGTAGCAACCTTTCCTGAGCGGTCATTTTTAGCAGAGCGACGTGACGATGGCAGCGATAACCCCGAGTGGACTCATATTACCTACAAGGAAATTGACCGTCAGGCGGAGGCGATAGCGCAGTGGTTAATATCGTTGGGTCCCGAGCCTGGTAACATGATGATCCTTTCGCACAATACCCTGGAACATGGTGCAGTTAACTTAGCCGGTATGATGGCACGCTTCCCGGTAGCGCCGATTTCACCCAATTATTCGTTGCTGTCGAAAGACTTTACAAAACTCAAAGCGATTGCTGAAAAGTTATCACCTAAAGTTATTTTTGTGCAAAATATTGAGCACTACAGCCGCGCCCTGCGGGCGTTGTCGTTAGACAATTGTACTGTCCTGTACGCCGAGGGCAGTGCGCCGGATGATATTGGGGCAGTGTCCTTCGCTGATGCCGTAACAACGACGGTAACCGAGGCCGTTGCCGAGTCGATTGCGCGGATCAAAGGCGACGACGTTGCTAAAATATTGTTTACCTCCGGCTCTACCGGCGACCCCAAGGGGGTCATCAATACGCACACTAATTTGTGTTTCACCCAGGCTTCACTGCTCACCATTATTGATGTTGATGAGGTCAATAACCCGCCCATCTTACTCGACTGGATGCCCTGGCATCATACCTATGGGGGCAATCAAAACGTTAACCGGGTAATCAAAAATGGCGGTACTTTATATATTGACGACGGTAAACCACTGCCAGGACTCTTTGAAAAAACACTGCGAAACATAAAAAGCGTCACACTGAATAGCTATACCACTGTACCAGCGGTGTATGCGTTACTGGTGGATGCCATGGAGCGTGATGACGAACTGCGTAAAGCGTTTTTCCATAAGCTTGAGTGGTGCAGTTATGGGGGCTCTGATATGCCACAGGAAACCTTTGATCATTTCCAGCAGCTGGCTATCCGGACAACCGGCCAGCGTATTACTATGATCACAGCGCTGGGCGCCACTGAAAGTACCGCAATTACCACTATTGTGCATTGGTCTACCAGCAAGATGGGCAGCATTGGGTTACCCTTACCCGGGGCAACGTTAAAGTTAATTCCGCAAGACGATAAGTATGAATTGTGCGTAAAAGGGCCGCAGATTACGCCCGGATATTATAACGGCGAGCACCTTAACCGTAAGGCGTTCGACAATGAAGGATATTTACATACCGGCGACGCAGTGCGCTGGCTTGATCCTGAGCAACCGCTGCTGGGTTTGCAGTTTGCCGGACGCGTAAGCGAAGACTTTAAACTGCTCAATGGTACCTGGGTACACACCAGTATGTTACGTATTGATTTGCTCAGTGAGCTGGCACCACTGGTGTTTGATGTGGTGATCACGGGGCAGGATAAACCCTATCTGGGCCTACTGATTTGGCTAAATGAAGATGTGGTACGCCGGGTGTTTGGTTTGGCAGAAGCCAGCACCGAACAACTGGCGCAACACCCCAGAGTGATGGCGCGTATTCAAACATCGCTCCGGCAACATAATGAGCAACACAGCGGCGCGTCTGTGTGTATTGAGCGGGCATTAATATTAACCACACCGCCCTGTATGGATAGTGGTGAAATGTCGGATAAACGCTCTATCAACCAACAAAAAGTACAAGCGCTTCGTCCGCAGGCCGTAAACGCCTTGTACGTCGATGAGCCGGGTGCAAATATACTCACTGAACTGCGTCAACCTGCGCATCAGGCGGCTTTGAATTAGCAAATAAAGGACATCACATGAATGCCAACACTACAGAGTTTTATATCAATGGCCAATGGGTGGCGCCGCTCAATGGCCATACCCGACCGCTAATTAACCCTGCTACCGAACAACAGTATGCAACAGTGGCCATGGGCGATACCGGTGATGTGGATGCCGCTGTCGACGCCGCGAAAGGGGCATTCAGCAGCTGGTCGAAGACACCGGTTGCAGAGCGTATGGCATTGTTTGAACGCATTATTGGCGGTTATAAAAAGCGCTTTGCCGAGATTGCACAAGCCATTACCCAGGAAATGGGCGCGCCGGCATCGCTGAGTCAAAGTGCCCAGGCTGCTATGGGCCTCGGTCATTTTGCAGCCACGCTGAACGTGTTAAAAAACTTTGCCTTCAGCCAGCGTCAGGGCACCACAGAAATACGTAAGGAGCCCATCGGCGTAGTGGGCCTTATCACGCCATGGAACTGGCCGATGAATCAGGTGATATGCAAAGTGGCACCGGCCCTCGCCGCAGGCTGCACCATTGTGTTAAAGCCCAGTCAGGATGCCAGCCTGAGTGCGGCGTTACTGGCTGAAATACTCCACGAGGCAGGTGTTCCCGCGGGGGTGTTTAACGTAATTCAGGGGGCCGGGGCAAAAATTGGCGACTACATGAGCCGCCATGCCGATATTGATATGATCTCGTTTACCGGTTCTACTCAGGCCGGTACTCAGGTTGCCAAAGCCGCTGCCGACACGGTAAAGCGTGTGGCACTGGAGCTGGGCGGTAAATCGGCCAATATTATTCTGGACGATGCCGACATCACCCGCTCTGTTACCAACGGCATAAAAGCGGTGTTTGCCAACAGCGGGCAAACCTGTACCGCGCCTACCCGTATGCTGGTGCCAAACAGTTTACTGCCACAAGCACTTGCGGTGGCGAAAGCGGTGGGAGAGGCATCAATAAAGGCGGTGGGCGACCCTACCAGTGATAAAACAGGCATTGGCCCCGTGGCACATCAACGCCAGTTTGAGAAAATTCAGGAAATGATTGCCAAAGGCATCGATGAAGGGGCCACACTGCTCTGCGGAGGACTGGGTAAACCCGCAGGACTTGAGACCGGGTACTACGTAAAACCCACCATTTTCAGCGATGTCACCAATGATATGACGATAGCGCGGGAAGAAATATTTGGCCCGGTACTGGTCATCATTGGCTACGAGGATGACGCCGACGCGGTGCGTATTGCTAACGACAGCCCTTACGGTTTAAGTGGTTATGTGTCGGGTACTGACGTAGACAGAGTCAGACTCGTGGCCAGTCAGATGCGAACCGGCATGGTGCATTTAAATGATGCCAAGCCCGATTTGCAGGCCCCCTTTGGTGGTTATAAGCAATCCGGCAATGGCCGAGAGTGGGGCGAATACGGCCTGGAAGATTTCCTCGAGGTGAAATCAGTACTGGGATGGCACAACGATGCTGAATAATCAGTCAGGTACACTGCCTGATATTGCCTACCAGCTGATGGAAACCGGCTACCATAAGGTACTGGATTATCAGCATCATGATTGGGGGTTGGGATTTTCCACGCTGACAATGCAGGTGACAGCGAAGCATCTGAATATGGCTGGCGTAATTCATGGCGGCGTGCTCACGGGCTTACTGGATATTGCCTGTGCCCAGTCCGGGATATATTTTCCGGATGAGAAAATTATCAGGCGTTCGGTCACGTTGTCGCTAACAACTACCTTTACCGGCCAGTGCAATAGCGGTGTCGTCACAGCAACCGGCAGGGTGCGTGCCCGAGGGCGCAAAATTTACAGCGCCTCGGGGGAGGTCAAAGATGAGCAGGGTAACCTGCTGGCCTTTGGCGAGGGGACTTTTCGTTACCGCAGTAATGCAACGATCCCCGCAGGTACCTGAGCGACCAACCGCTTAGCGGGCGACTCGATACACGCTTTGCAGGGCTGCGTTATTGCAACGCAGACCTATACAAACAGTGTTCGCCCGGTTCAGCACAACGTTATTTCAAAAGCCGCGACCACAAAGCCATCATCACAAAGCTGTCATCAAGAAGTGCACTTAGCCGCGCTGATCCGCTATTAATTAACGGCGGCCATGCCTTTTGCATCAAAAATTTCAATCCAGTAACCATCCGGATCTTTAATAAAGGCGAGGTTATTCATGCTGCCGTCGGCCAGACGTTTTTGAAACTCAACACCTAACTCTTCAAAGCGCTGACAGGCGCCTTCTAAATCAGGCACATGAAAGCCGATATGACCAAACCCGCGGGGATCGCTGTTGCCGTTGTGATAGCTTGTTGATTCTGCGGTATCGCCCCAGTTATGGGTTAGCTCAAGCATTGCCGGACGGGCAAATGTCTGTTCAGTGCGCTTGGCAACATCATCGCTGATATCGCTGAAGTCTTCACCGGCGCAAAGAAAATACAAGCTGAATTGCATTTCCGGGAAGTCGAGTTTGCGTAATAACGTCATGCCCATTATACGGGTGTAAAAGTCCAGTGAACGGACTGGATCGGCAATACGCAGCATGGTTTGGTTAAACACAAATCCGTTTGTTGCCGGATCCTTCTCTTCACATAAACCATCTGCTTGTTCAAAATGTCGGGTCATTTGTGGGCCTTTTTTTAAACTGTGAAAAACTAAATCTGGGGGCAAAAGCAGATTTCACAATGCCTGAAATCGCCAATGCCTGCTGCAGTGCCAAGCTATTAATTCCACGGCCAATAATAGCTAGATTACATTAGGAATGTAGAATACGAGTATATAACTGTGATCATTTAAAAGCCTGAAGTTAATAACGTCTCCATCTGAACTCATTCATTTTTGTACCTCTCGCAACTTCAAAACGGTCATCGAGCTGAACTAGCTTTTCATATTCACCAGGAAAGAACTTTTTGAGTCTGGCAGCTCTAGCGTAATGGTTGGGCTCAACGTTTTTTATTGCTGGAATGAGAAGACTCAGGCTTTCATGAAGCTGGCCATTTTTGTAACTGTCTTCGAGTAACAGATCGACAGCATCCGCTCCCAGGTTATCCAGCACCGGCGATAGATCAATGTTTAACAAAAGTTCTACTGCTTCCGGGGAACTTAACGCGGCAGCAGTGAACAGATCATTGCCAAATTTATCTTTAACACCAAAATCGAAGCCTTCATTTTTCAGCTTCTGCCAGTTGATAACCGACAGGTGCTGAAACATCAGCAGGTCTGATGGTGGCAATGGGTTTACTCTGGCCTGCCAGATTGGTAGGGCTTGTTCTGTATGTTGTACTAGTGCAAATATCAAACTATCGGTTTCAGCTTCAGTCAGTGGCGTTGATGAACTGTAATCCAGGGCTTTTTGAAACTGCTGCGCTTTGAGCATTGCAACAAAGTCACTTTGTCCGTTTTGGCCTGTGTAACCTTGTAATGAGGTTTTGCGCCATAAGTTAACCAGCACCGGATCAATATCATGTAATCTTTCAGCTGTGTTGCCACCTTCTTTCGCAATACGTTTAATCAGCGCATAGACTTCACGGTGATCCATAAAACCTTTTTCAGCCAACAATGCTTTTTCTATCGAAGCACAAGACGCTGATTGCGCATTTAACGCGGCTTTTTTTTGCTCCACAGCGTCAATTGCCTTAGATACCTTTGAATTATCGGCTGGAACCTGTTGTATATAATAACTGGTCTCGACAAGATCTGCCTGACGCAGCGCTTTTTTAATGTCTGGTGCCAGTTGATGGAATAATTGAAAAGTTTGTCTGTTTGGCGCTTCAAAGATAATGGTAGGTTCGTTATTGATTTCATAATCAAAGCCATGCGCTTTGTAGCCTTTATCCATGAGGTAGTTTATCGTCGCCAGATATCTATCCGGTAAGCGCTCTGCATCGGTATAAGCATCCGGTTCATCAGGTAAATTGATTATGGCTATATCCAGCCCTGTGATGATGCCTAACTCGTTACTTGGGTGCACACCATAAGTTGCTAATAGTTGAAGCAGTTTTACGTTATGTCTGGCCGCCGCCAGATCAGCCAAATTTGCATAGGCGTCATGACGGCTTTGTGCTATCACCGGCATATCTTCCAGTGCGGTGGTTTGTTCTATAAGAAGAGCTAAATAGTCATACGGCAAATCGTTGCGAATGGCAGCAGCAACATCATTAACGTTGAAATTTTTTAACGATACGGCTTGTTCGAATTCTTCAAGACTTAATTTTTGTCCCGACAATACAAATAAAATAGATGGTGACAATACCAGGCTGCCGTTCACTGCGAGAGGAGATTGCAAATAGGTATTAAAGGTTTCATCGTTTTCGAGCAAGGCGAATATATCTGTTTTAGTCATCTCGCTGTTCAGAGCAAAGTTCATGCTTAGGCCCAGAGCTTTACCCTCTAATCCCTGTAATCCTTGCACAATGATCGGCAGGTTTTCAGCCGAAAAGTTGTCGATGACTGATAGACCGCGCCAATGATTTAAGATCCCGGGAGACGTGGTGAACTGGTATTTTTCAGACTCTATGTTGGTTTGTGCTTGCAGAAGTAAGTCTTCATAGCTGTGGTAAAACGTTTTATATTGGTCAGAATAACTCAATAGCTCGCGCACTGTTTTACCATGTCTTAATTCTTGTTCGAGTGCCTGAACCAGAATTTGATGGATATTTCTAACCTGACTATTAAAATCCAAACGACTTTCTTTGCACTGGGCATTAGCTGTGGTTAGTTCTTTGAGCTTTTGTGAGGCTGATTTTTTGCCCGTAGTTGGAATTACAGTGTCACTCCCCTTGTCGCTTTTTGCCGGTGAGGTGCTATTGAGACTAGTGTTTTTATCGGGTGAGACGTGTTCTGAGTAGTAAAAATACAATAGTCCGGCGACGGCTACTATTGCTAAAGCTAAGATAAATTTCTTCATTACGATGATTCTTCCCTGTTTTTAAATTTCCTATGTAGATGGACCACACACAAATCATTCCTTTATGGTTATTACTCTGCCGAACAATATCAAAAAGAGCTACCACTATTAAAGCGGTAGCCCGGTATAAACAGATTATATTGTTATAAACGTAAAGATGTCTGGAATTGTGGAGACCTTAGCCGGTCAGGCCGGGGAGCCATAGTGCCAAACCCGGAAACAGCAGGGTGAGGGCGAGTACCAGCAGCAGCGAGCCTATAGGCATTAGCGCGCCGTTCATAACGGTGCCCAGGGGCATATTACCAATATGTGAAACCACATAGAGTACGCCGCCCATAGGGGGCGTGATAAGCGCCAGGTTGACATTGATTAACAGCATCACCGCGATCCAAATGTTATCCCAGCCCATGTGCGCGATCACTGGTATCAGTAACGGGATCACCAGGTACATCAGCGCCAGCACTTCTAAAAACATGCCCAACACAAAAAGCACCAGATTAATGATAATCAGCAATGCGATAGGCGAGATATCCAGCGCAATAATGGCGCTCAGCACTTCCTGTGGTATGCGGCCAAAAATCACGCTGTGGCCTAAGATAGCGCCGCCAATAATGATCATGGTCACCATGGCGGAGGTTACCGCCGCGGCCATCAGTTGCTCCCACAGCGTTTTGATATTCAGCGTGCGGTACACAAAAAAACCAATAATCAGGCAGTACACCACTGCTACGGCTGCGGCTTCTGAGGCGGTAAAAATACCTAAGTATATGCCACCAAGAATCAGCACCGGTGCCATGATGCCCCAGAACGCTTCTTTGACGGCGTGGCGTTTGCGTTGTGAGGGTTTTTCACTGGGCTTGGTGTGCTCGGCATGACCGGTGTAGATCATAAATAACGAATACAATGCGATCAGCAATAACCCTGGCAGCACACCCGCCATAAACAGTTTGCTGATAGACTCATCGGTAAGGTATCCATAAACAATCATCACAATGCTGGGCGGGATCATACTGCCTAACGTGCCGCCAGCCGTTATGGCCGAGGCAATCTTGGCTTCGCCGTAGCCAGCTTTACGCAGCTCCGGTATAGCGATAAGCCCCATGGTTGATGACGACACAAAGCTGGAGCCGGTCATGGCCGAAAAAATACCGCTGCTGCCAATGGTGGCTACGCCCAGACCACCCCGAAGGCGCCATAAAAATACTCCGGCGGCATCGAACAGGCGTTTGCCCATGCCGGTGGCCGATATCAACTGGGCAGCGAGTATAAACAGGGGAATGGCCACCAGAATGTCTGAGTCAATCGCGGCATAGGCCTTTTCGACGGCAATATCGGTAGCAATATCAGGGCCCACATAAGCACTGAGCAGTAAGATAGCCAGAAAGCCCAAACCAAAAGCAACCGGCAGGCCGCTCAGCAGTACCAGCATAAATACCAGCATACCAAGGAAGATCATTAAGCCATCCATTACATGTGCTCCTGTGTGAAGCTATCAATGCAGAGGTTGAGAAACTGCAAACACAGTAACACGCCGCTGATCGGCACGAGACTGGCGGGTAACCAGAGTGGGGTTTGTAATAATCCGGTGCTGGTATCGCCGATGGCATACACAAAGCTAACCATATCGACGCCCTTCACCACGAATATCAGTGCATAGCAAAAACCCACGAGATGAGTACTTATCTGCATTCGCCGGCGGTTGGTCGGGCTGAGCCTGTCGACAAAAAAAGTAATCGCAAAGTGACTGTTCAGTTGCAGCGCATAGGCCGCTGCCAGAAAGCCGACTGCCATCATCAGATACACCGAAAACTCTTTGATCCAACTGCTGGAATGGCCGGTGGTGTAGCGAATAAACACTTCATAGAACACCACTAACGCCAACACAAAAAGGCAAATGGCAGCTAACCATGCACCGGCTTTACATAGGGCATCAATGGCGTATTGAAAGGCAAAACGATGAGTTCGCATGATACTACTCCACAGCTTGTTCGGGTTGAGGCAGATTAAGTTGTAGCAGTCGACGGGCCTGGGGGCCGTTTTGTTCGGCCCAGGCGTGCCACACGCCACTACTTACCGTTTGGAGCTGTTGGCGAGTGGCGGCTGGCATGGCCTTAAAAATACCGCCTTGTTCTGCGATGGCGTTGGTAAAGCGTGCTTCCATGGCGGCTGAAGCGGCGAGTGAATAGGCTTTTTGTTTTTCGCCTTCTTCCATCATGATGGTTCGAATATCCTCAGGTAAGGCGTTCCACACGTCCAGGTTGACAGTCAGTAACACAGTGGGAAAGCTCATGTTGGCTTTCGTTACATAGCGGGCGACTTCGTGATTGCGCTGGAAATACCCGGTGACGATGCCGTTAATAGTGGCGTCGGCTACGCCGCGCTTCAGGGCCATGTATTGTTCGCTCTGAGCTATCGAGGTATCAGGCGCAGCCTCTAATCTTAGTAGCAGATCGGTAAACATGGGGCTGGTGGCTAAAATGCGCAGGTTTTTCATATCGGCTGGCGTATTTATTAACCCACGGGAGCTAAAAATATCCACACCGCCGCTAAAACTAGGGTAAATGAGCTGCAGATTCTTCTCTCGCATGGCCTGGTCGATGATCGCCAGCGATTCACCGCTGTAAGCCTTGGCGGCCTGCTCCATGGAGTCGAAGGCAAAAGGCAGATACACGCCCTGCAACAGCGGTACCGTTGCCATAAGCCGGGGTTGCAGGATAACGCCCATATCAATTAAGCCCCGCGACACAGCCCGGTGCATATCCTTAGGGCCGTAGAGTTGCCCTCCGGGGTAATCAATAATTTTTATTCTGCCGCCGGCACGCGCGTTAACGGCGTCAATCCAGGCACTGCGCGACTGAGACAAAAAATGCTGAGGCGGACCCCATGATGCGATGCGTAATATCTTTGGTGACTGCTCTGACTGGCTGTAAGCCGCCGAGGATAACAGCAGCAGGCCAGACAAACACAAGACTGCCATAAGATTAATAAAATTATACATTTCGATATATCATTTCGCTATGTGGAATTATTGTTTCATTTTATTTCCTTAAGACGATGGATGTCAACAACAAGTAACATTTGTTTTACATTAGAAAGACAGGTCACAGTTAATGCGAAAGCGCGAGGGGAGTTGCCGTATGCGGTAGCAATTTAGCGATATCCATATGGATATTTGAGCAAATTGTACCAGACAGAATTGAACTGCAATTTTTTAGTGAGTTGCGCCCGGCTAGACAATAGCTATCGTCACGCAGCTATGACATCGAATTTGCGCCGCAATCAGCGTAAACTTTTGCCGCAATCTTTTTTCGGACGTGAATTGTTGAAAGATACTACTTCTGTGAATATTTCATAAAAAGAGGCTATTTTGATAGCCTCTTTTAAACAGAGAACAATTAGTACCTGTAGCCTATGCTGAAAAACGGATATGTATCATCGTCATAAACGTTTAATGTGGCGCCGAGTGTAAGACCAGACTTACTGCGATTGTTAAAGTAGTATTTGTAACCTAGAGATAGTCCATAATCTTGTTCTCTTTTAACCTCAAACTGATCTGTGAAGTAGTTTCTTTCATTGAAATAGCTTCTTTCATTCAAAACGCCATAATAGAGATTGATTGAATGGTGCTTCTGAAGATAGTAATTAAAACCTCCGCCAAAGCCATATTCTTCATTGGTTCGGCTTGAATAAGAAAATACGCCTGCGGCCAGATAAACATCAACATCTTCGAAACGGAGCGGCAAGTGTATTTGAGTTCCTAATCCCCCATATTCAATACCGACTCCAAATTCAAGAAAAGGTCTCTCGCTGGCATATGAATCAAATGACAGAAGTGTTGAGCTTAACGCAAGCGTTAACAATGTGTTTTTCACGTAATATCCTTATAAATACTTCTTTAAAATAACCGCTATTGGAAATGGTAAGTTTTTATTAGTTCCCGAACTCAGATAATAAGTATACCGTTTTTATGTCTTTGTACTTCCCTTTCTGGCTATCCATCCTTGGCATCCAACCCCGTAAACGACTCATGTAGCCATTTACGTCCTGCTTTTTAGCAACAAAACGCCAGGCCTGTGCGCCGGTCACGCTGTTGCTACACAAAGTGCTGTCATGGTGTTATTTTTGGGGAAAGGCCAATCGGCCTTATGGTTTATGATTTTCACTACATGAATGCGCTTCGAACACGAAGTCAGTTAAGCCTCGGGGCGATCAACGACTGTCAGAACAGGGATATTATCGACTACCGTTCTTCTATCGGCCATGATCTGGATTCATTGATTAGGTTGCGGGTCTCACCGCGTTTCAGCGCTTCAACAATATGAGAATGTAGCAATTGTTTCCGGTGTGAGTGTTGTAATGCCAACGCGCTTGCGGCGCACTGCAGGCAAACAGGCTATACGCCAGTGCCTACGATGTCGCGCGCAACATGAACAAGCTGCGGGCCAACGCTGTTTAATGCCATATCTTCGGAGACTAAATAGGTAGGTCCACCGCAGTTTAACGCCATAACGCGGCCGTCCTGCAAGCGGATTGGCACGCCAACGCTGTTGACGGCGCGATCCCATTCGCCGAACGAGGTCACAAAGCCGTATTCTTCGTAGCATTTAAATGCGTTGTCGAGGCTGGCTTTATGCTGTGGCCATTTGTCGCCGGCACGGGTTTCAAGCTCCTTCATCACCACTTCCCGTTCTTCCAGTGGCATGCCGGCCAAATAAGCACGGCCCGCCGCTGAAGTAGGGATAGGCAGGCTGGAACCCACATCCATGCGCAGCGCCTGGGCATCGTCACCACGGCAGTTTTCAACATAAATCATGGTAAGACGTTCGCGGATGGTGAGGCCTACCGACAGGTTAACCCTATCAGCGAGTGCCTGCATCATGGGCTTGGCTATCCGGCGAACCTGTAAATTAGACGTGTACGCATAACCGAGCGCCAATACGCCGGCATCCAGCTGGTACTTTTCCAACTGCGTAGAATAAGACAAATAACCCAGCTTGCTTAAGGTATAGGTCATTCTGGAGATGGTGGGTTTGGGTAAGCCGGTAATCCGGGCCAGATCCTGATTGCCCAGCACGCCGCCTTGTTGGCTAAACGCCCTTAATACATCCAGTCCCCTGGCAAGTGACTCAATAAACTTGCGGTCGTTGGTATCATTTTTTTTACGCGGAAGGTCACTAAACTCGGTCATACAAAGTGTTACTCTTTTTCTAAGCTTGCTGAGAAATAGCCAAACAGGTAGCGTTTGTCAGGGTGCTCAAGGCTTCGAATTATTCATATTATTAGCGAATATTCTCTTTGAACCTGAGTATACACTGGATGTCTGGCTTTACAAATGCCCGCGTTAACAGGCGTTTGACTAAACGCGTTCTATTACCATGGCTACGCCCTGACCAACGCCTATACACAGGCTAACAACAGCGAAGCGCCCTTGTGATGCCTCTAACTGACGCAAAGCCGTGAGCAGTAAGCGAATGCCCGAGGCACCAAGAGGGTGCCCGACAGCAATAGCGCCGCCATTGGGGTTCACGCGCGCATCATCAAAGCTAATGCCGAGTAATTGCAAACAGCCTAATACCTGCACTGCAAAAGCTTCGTTAATTTCAATAATATCCATATCATCAAGAGACAGCTTAGCCCGCTTGAGTGCTTTACGTATGGCGTACACCGGGCCAAGCCCCATTACCCGCGGTTCTACGCCGGCTACGGCAGAGGCGACAATCCGCGCCCGTGGTGATATCCCCAGCTTATCGCCGGCTGCCAGACTGCCAAGCAACAATGCCGCGGCGCCATCATTGATCCCCGACGCATTGCCGGCGGTAACCACGCCACCGGTAAATAGCGGTGACAATGACGCCAGTTTTTCAGCGCTTGAGTCGGCACGGGGGTGTTCATCTTTGGTCATTTCACTCATTACCCGTCGCTTCGCGGTAGCAACAGACACAGGCAGTATTTCGTCAGCAAAGAAACCATGGCTGTTTGCCCGCTGGTATTTGTGTTGCGAGGCAAGGGCAAAGGTATCACTTTGCTGCCGGGAAATGTTGAGCTCGTGGGCGATATTGTCGGCGGTTTGCGGCATGGTATCATCGCCAAAGTTGGCGCTGATCTGCGGGTTAGGAAAGCGTGCCCCAATCGTGCTGTCGAAAACACTGATATCGCGGCCAAATGGCTGACTGTTCTTGGCCATCACAAAGGGCGCCCTGCTCATACTTTCAACGCCCCCGGCAATTAGCCACTCGCCCTCATTGCAGGCAATGGCACGACTCGCTTCAATGGCTGCCGACAAGCCACTGCCGCACAAGCGGTTTTGGGTTTGCGCCGCCACCGTTACCGGCAAGCCAGCCAGTAGCGCTGCGTGACGGGCTACGTTACGGGCATCCTCACCGGCCTGATTGGTGCATCCTATTACCACATCTTCGATAGTTTCCAGAGGCATATCCTGGCGGCTTAGTAACCCCTTGAGACAGAGTGCCAGCAAGTCGTCTGGCCGGGTATGCGCCAGGGCGCCGCCATGACGACCAAAGGCCGTTCGCAATCCGTCATAGATATAAGCATGTTGCATAGGCAAACCTTTTATTGTTTTGTTGGTTGGTATTCGGTCAGCACGCACCGCACCAGGTAACGACTGGGTCGGTAGCGGGGATCGCCGGTTTGAGCAAACAGCGCATTAAGAATTGTCAGGACACGCTCATAACCAATGCGTTCAGCCCAGGCAAATGCGCCAAAGGGATAGCCCAGTCCAAGCTGCATGGCGCTATCCACGTCGCGGGCACTGGCAATGCCTTTGTGTACAATGTCGCAGGCAATGTTAATAATGCAGGCCAGCGTCCGCTGACTAACAAACCCATCGCTATCGTTGATCGTCGCAACTTGTTTACCCGCAACAGCGAACAGTGCCTGTGCATTGTCGGCAAATTCGTCGCTGGTTGATTGGGTACGCATGAGTACCCGCAGCGGTGATTCGGCGAACAGCGGGTCCACAGCGATGGTGCGCTGCGGATCAACACCTAACTGATGCGCCATACTGGTAGCGTCGATGCCCCAGGGGCTGATTAAAATAAGCGCCTGATCTGAGGGCTGGACATTGTTTTCAATGGTTACCCCGGTACTGGCCAGCAACATCGCTAACTGCTGAGCTTCCGGGGTATCCGCCCGGGCAATCCAAACCGGTTTGGGCGCATATGCCGGTATTGCCGGAGACGTTGGCTCAATTGGCTTGCCGTCCTCATATGCGTAAAAACCTTTACCGCTTTTGCGGCCATATAATCCAGCCTGTACGCGCAATTCAGCCAGCGGGCTGGGCCGATAGCGTGGGTCGTGGTAGAACTGCTGGTAAATGGATTCTGTCACGCGATGTGAAACATCCAGCCCGGTTAAATCAAACAAGGCAAAGGGGCCCATTTTAAAACCGCACTGGGTAGTAAGAATGCGATCGATAGTGGCCACATCGGCGACTTGTTCGGCCAGTATGTGCAATGCCTCGCCGCCGTAGCCGCGGCCCACATGGTTAACTAAAAAGCCGGGCATGTCTTTTACCGTCACCGGGGTATGGCCAAACTCGCGCGTTAACGCAATCAGTTGTTCGCCGACATGCGCTGCGGTTTGCATGGCGCTAATAACTTCGACCAGGCGCATTAACGGCACCGGGTTAAAAAAATGCCAGCCGGCAACCCGCTGGGGATGCTGGCATCCGCCAGCCAGACGGGTGACCGACAATGATGAGGTATTGGTAGCTAAAATGCAGGTGTCGGAAACGTGTTGCTCAAGTTCGGCAAACAGGGCCGCTTTTGCCTCGTGTTGCTCCACGATGGCTTCAACCACCAGATTGCAGTCAGCCATGGCCGCAAGTGCCTTGCTGTCGATGAGCGTGAGGTTAGCTAACGCCTGTTCGGCTGTGATCTCAGCGAGCTGCCCTTTGTCGGCTTGCTTGCGGAGCATTTTATCAATAAATGCTTTGGCATCGCTGAGTGCCTGCGGTTGGGCATCGGCTAGGATGACTCGTTTACCACAGCCCAGCAACACTTGTGCAATGCCGCGGCCCATGGCACCGGCTCCTACTACACCAATCTGCTCAATCGCATTCATAACCACGTCCTACATGTTGGGATAATTGGGGCCACCGGCGCCTTCAGGCACCACCCAGCAAATATTCTGTGACGGATCCTTAATGTCACAGGTTTTACAATGCACGCAGTTTTGGGCGTTGATTTGTAGCTCGGGGCCGGCACTGCCCTCGACGATTTCATACACGCCCGCCGGGCAGTAACGCTGGGCGGGTTCGTCATAGCGAGGCAGATTCACCTGCACCGGAATCGAAAGGTCTTTTAGCTGCAAATGCACCGGTTGATCTTCTTCGTGGTTGGTATTGGACATATACACCGAAGAAGATTTGTCGAAGCTCAGTTTGCCATCGGGCTTAGGGTAGTCTTTTGCCGGGCATTCGCTGGCGGGTTTGAGCTGCGCGTAATCGGGGGTTCGATCGTGCAGTGTCCAGGGCACCTTGCCGTTAAACAGATTTTGCTCAAGCCAGTTATAAGCGCCGCCGATCAGCGTGCCAAATTTATGCAGTGCCGGGCCAAAGTTACGGCTGCTGTGCAGTTCCTGGTGTAACCATGACTGTTTAAAGGCTTCGGTATAGCCGCTCAGGGTTACGGTTTCTTTGTCCTGGCTTAATGCTTTTACAACGCTTTGTGCTGCCAGCATGCCCGATTTCATGGCGGTATGGGTACCTTTGATCTTGGCAAAGTTTAATGTACCGGCATCACAGCCAATGAGCAGTCCACCGGGAAAAGCCATTTCCGGCAGCGCGTTTAAACCGCCTTTGGCAATGGCTCTGGCCCCATAGCTAATGCGCTTGCCCTGGCTCAGTACAGCGGCAAAATGCGGATGGTGTTTCATTTGCTGAAACTCATCAAACGGACTCAAATGCGGGTTGCTGTAATTTAAATCAACAATAAGGCCAACCACCACCTGGTTATCCTCAGCATGATACATAAAGCAGCCGCCGCTGGTATCACCGTCCAGTGGCCAGCCAGAACCATGCACCACCAAACCGGGCTCATGCACAGCAGGGTCGACTTCCCACAATTCTTTGATGCCAATAGCGTAATGCTGGGGATCGCTTTGTTCATCAAGCTTAAACCGCTCAATTAACTGCTTGCCCAGATGACCTCGGCAACCCTCCGCAAATAAGGTGTAGCGGCCATTTAATGCCATACCCGGCATGTAACCGTCTTTGTGTGTACCGTCTTTCGCAACGCCCATATCACCGGTGAGTACGCCTTTTACCGAGCCGTCGTCGTGATAGGTGATGTCGGCAGCGGCAAAGCCGGGGAATATTTCTACGCCGATATTTTCGGCCTGGTTGGCCAGCCAGCGACAAAAATTACCCAGGCTGATGACATAGTTACCGTCATTATGCATCGGCGCAGGGATCGCCCAGCCGGGAATTTTGGTGGCGCGTTCATGGTCTTTAAACAGGTAAAGTTCATCGCGGGTAACCGGCGTATTAAGCGGTGCGCCGAGGGTTTGCCAGTCGGGGATAAGTTCGTCGAGGGCACTGGTTTCAAGAATGGCACCCGAGAGTATGTGAGCGCCTACTTCAGAGCCTTTTTCCAGCACACAAACACTGATCTCCTGATCGTTGGCGTTAGCCATTTTTTTGATTTGATAAGCGGCCGAGAGGCCGGCTGGCCCAGCGCCGATGATGACAACGTCGAAATCCATCGATTCTCGTTCCACAGCGAATCCTCAGGTTAGTGATAAAATAGGCTGTGCGGCAGGCGCCGGTCACAGCGAGTTGGGCGTATAGCAGACCAGCAGGTTATGCCGGTCGCTGGCCGAGTTAAAGTGCGTTTTCCAGCTCGGGTAATACGCTAAACAGGTCGCCCACCAAACCGTAATCAGCAACCTGAAATATCGGTGCTTCTTCGTCTTTGTTGATGGCTACAATCACCTTGGAGTCTTTCATACCGGCGAGGTGCTGAATGGCACCGGAGATGCCTACCGCGATATACAGATCCGGGGCGACAATTTTACCGGTTTGACCCACCTGCATATCATTGGGTACAAAGCCAGAATCCACAGCTGCACGTGATGCGCCAACTGCGGCGCCCAGTTTGTCGGCGACACTTTCCAGCAAGGCAAAGTTTTCACCATTGCCCATGCCACGACCACCGGAGATGATCACGCTGGCGCTGGCAAGCTCAGGGCGTTCTGACCTGGCTAGTTGCTCGTCAACAAACTCGCTCTGGCTGGTGTGCACAATACCGCAAGTCTGCACAGGTGCGCTGTTATCGGTCATACCTGCGGCGTCAAAGGCACTGGTACGCACGGTGAGCACTTTTTTGCTGTCCAGCGATTGCACCGTGGCCATGGCGTTACCCGCATAGGTGGGGCGGGTAAAGGTATCGGCGCTAACAATGGCGACGATATCGGAAATCTGTGCCACATCCAGTAAGGCTGCGACGCGAGGCATCACGTTTTTACCCGTGGTGGTACCCGGCGCCATAATGTAGTCATAGTCACTGGCCAGTTCGGCAACGAGCCTGGCGGTGTTTTCGGCCAGCTGATGCGCATAGGCTGTGTCGTCGGCCACAATTACGTCGCTGACGCCACTCACTTTACCGGCCTGTTCGGCCACCGCCTGACAGTCACTACCAATCACCAGCAGGGTAATGGGCAGATCAAGCTCAATGGCGGCGGATACCGTATTCAGGGTGGCGGGTTTTAAGTCCTGATTGTCATGTTCTGCAATGAGTAAAATGGCCATATCAAATCACCTTGGCTTCGTTTTTGAGTTTGTCTACCAGCTCTGTTACCGACGCCACTTTAACGCCGGCGCTGCGTTGTGCGGGCGGTGCCACACTAACTAAGCGGGTATGCGTGGCTAGCGTTACACCGAGTGACTCAGGCGATAGCGTTTCCAGAGGCTTGCGCTTGGCTTTCATAATGTTGGGTAACTTTGCGAAACGCGGCTCATTAAGACGCAGATCGGTGGTCACCACAGCCGGCAATTTCATTGCCAGTGTTTGCAAGCCACCGTCTATTTCGCGGGTGACTGTCACGGTGTTATCCGCTACGTTAACCTTTGAGGCAAAAGTGGCCTGGGGCATATCACACAGTGCAGCGAGCATCTGACCGGTTTGATTGTTGTCCGAATCGATGGCCTGTTTGCCCATAATGACCAGTGATGGTTGCTCCTGCTCTACCACTTTTGCCAGCAGCTTAGCCACGTTGAGAGATTCGGTTTGCGCGTCTGCTTCGACCAGAATAGCCCGGTCAGCACCCAGTGCGAGTGCGGTGCGAAGCTGCTCCTGAGCATTCGATGGACCTACTGACACCACTACAATCTCGCTGGCGATGCCTTGTTCTTTTAAACGCACGGCTTCTTCCACGGCAATTTCGCAAAAGGGGTTAATGGCCATTTTTACATTGGTTAAATCAACGTCACTACCATCAGGCTTAACGCGGATCTTGACGTTGTAATCGATGACACGTTTTACCGTAACAAGTACTTTCATGGCGTTCTCCTATGCTGCCTGGCGTTGTTTTACCAGGTTGTCGAGGTGGCAATCCATGGAGCCAAACAGGCTGTTGATCATGGTTAAACGCTTGAACATGTGACCCACATCGAGTTCGTCGGTAACGCCCATACCGCCGTGCAGTTGCACTGCTGTCTGGCCGACTAATCGCGCTGCCTGACCGATTTTCCACTTTAAAAACTGACTGGCTTTGTTGGCGGCAGCGGCATCACCTTCGCCAATCGTGATAGCGGCGAAGTACACCATAGAGCGTGCCTGCTCGCATTCCATAAACATGTCTACCATGTTGTGCTGCAGCACCTGAAATTTGGCGATAGGAACGTCAAATTGCTTGCGTACTTTGGTGTATTCCACGGTGGCCTTGAGCATTTTATCCATCAGCGCGACGGCTTCGGCAGACACTGCGACAATGGCGTCGTTTAACACTGCATTGATGGTGGCTTCGGCATCATCAGAGTCGCCCAGGCGGGTAGCGCTCACATTGTTAAAGGTTAGATCGCTGGCGCGGCCGCCATCATTGGTGGGGTAGTGATGGGCACTGATCCCTTCTGCATCAGCATCAACCAGATAAAGACCAATCGCATTGTCATTGCGCGCTGCAATAACCAGTTTGTCGGCACTGGCGGCATTTAAGACCACGGATTTTTTACCGCTAAGCACGACATCGCTGCCGCTGCCCGCGGCTTTAGTTGTGATGGCGCTGATGTCTGTTGGAGCCTGGGCTTCCCAGGCGGCAAAGGCCAGTTTAAGCTCGCCGCCGACAATGCCACCAATCAAAGCCTCTTTTTGCTCTGCAGTGCCGCAGCGCTGAATGGCGTTTCCAGCCAGAATGACGGTTGATAAATAAGGCTCTACCAGCAAGCCTTTGCCCAGTTCGGTCATTAGCACCATCACGTCGGTGGCGTTGCCGTCGAGACCGCCAAATTCCTCTTCGAAGGGCAGTGCCAGCCAGCCCAGTTCAGCAAATAACTGCCAGTTATCTTCACTGTAACCTAACTCTGATTTACTGTGTTTCTGGCGTGTTTCAAAGTCGTACTTATTGTGGATAAACTTATCCGCACTGTCCTGCAGCATTTGCTGGATATCGTTTAATGCAAAATCCATAATTTATCCTCCTTACAAACCAAGCACTTGCTTGGCAATAATGTTCTTTTGAATTTCGTTACTGCCACCGTAAATGGTGACTTTGCGGTTGTTGTAATAGTGCGGTGCGGCGTTGGGCGCAAAGAAAGGCTCAATGCGCGGTTCGTAACCGGCTTCGTCATATTGCTCGGGAACAAAGGGCAGCGCATAGATCCCCGCCATTTCCACATAGAGCTCGTCCAGCGCCTGCTGAATCTCCGTGCCTTTAATTTTTAAAATGGACGACTCAGGTCCCGGTGCACTGCCGGTACTAACCGACGACAACACGCGCAGGTCAGTAAACTCCAGCGCTTTGAGCTCCATTTCTACCTGTAATACACGGGCCATAAACACGCTATTGTGTTTGAGATCAGGGCAGCCTTCTGGTGGTGTGTCGAGTAAGTCATACAAAGCATCAAGGCGTTGCTTGGATACCGCCACGCCCGCGATATTGGTGCGCTCGTGCGTCAACAATACCTTGGCATAGGTCCAGCCTTTACCTTCTTCACCAATTAAGTTCTCTACGGGCACTTTCACGTCCTGAAAAGCGACTTCGTTGACTTCGCGACGACCATCTAAAGTAATGATGGGTTTAACGCTCACGCCCGGCGAGTTCATTTCAATTAATAAAAAGCTGATGCCTTTTTGTTTGCTGTCTTCTTCGCTGGTGCGTACCAGGCAAAAAATCCAGTCGGCGTGGTGGCCCAAGGTAGTCCAGGTTTTGGTGCCGTTAACCACGTAGTGATCGCCATCGCGCACTGCACGGGTTTTTAAACCGGCTAAATCTGATCCTGCGTTGGGTTCTGAATAGCCCTGACACCACCAGGTGTTGGAAGCCAGAATATCGGGTAAAAAGCGCTGTTTTTGTTCGTCGTTACCGAAGGTATAGATGATTGGCGCCACCATAGAGTAACCAAACGGAATTTGCCGTGGGGCTTTAGCTTTGGCCATTTCAGTTTGAAATATGTATTTCTGCGTGGATGTCCAGCCGGTGCCGCCATGTTCTACCGGCCAGTTGGTGCCTGCCCAGCCTTTTTTATACAACGCTTTTTGATACGCAACGGTGACATCGGCGTTAAAGGCGAGACCGTTGTTAATGTGTTCCTGTACTACCTCTGGTAGCTCTTCGCGGAAGAAGGTTTGCACTTCCTGTTGGAAGGCCAGTTCCTGTTCGGAAAAGTTAATATTCATAATACTGTATCCTGCAAAAGTGACGCCCGTTAAAAGGTTATTAAGTCATCATTTGCAGTATACAGTTTCACATAGCGAAATCAATAGTTCATTTTTAAATAATTTCGTCATATTCAGGGCGAAAATAAAAATGATCTAATTTGATGTTTTCGTTGTTGCTGCGCTTTATTTCCATGCGGGCTATTTTGCGGATATGTACTTCATCCGGACCATCCGCATAGCGCAGTGCGCGCCCTTGCGACCACATATCGGCCAGTGGCAGATCTTCGGATGTTCCCATCGCACCAAAGGTTTGCATGGCCCGGTCAACCACCGTGGTGTGCAGGGTTGGGATGAGTGCTTTGATCAGCGAAATATCATCTGCGGCCGCCTTAGCGCCGACCTCGTCAATTTTCCACGCTGCTTTTAATACCAATAGCCTGGCCTGTTCAATTTCGATCCGCGATCTGGCAATCCAGTCGGCTACTGCGCCATGCTGATATAAAAACTTGCCGTTGGTTTTACGTTCCTGGGCCCGGCCAATTAATAGTTGCAGAGCGAGTTCGGCCTGGCCGATGGAGCGCATACAATGGTGAATCCGGCCCGGGCCCAAACGCGCCTGCGCCATGGCGAATCCTTGCCCTTCTTCGCCGAGTAAATTACTGGCGGGGATGCGTACGTTATCAAACAGAATTTCACAGTGACCATGTGGGTTGCTGTGATTCATTACTTTCAAATTGCGCAGTATCTTAACCCCCGGAGTATCCCTGGGGATAAGCACCATACTTTGCTGGTGGTGAGGATTGGGGTTATCCGGATCGGTCTTACCCATTAATATAAACAGCCGGCAGTTCGGGTGAGCAGAATTTGAAATATACCATTTTCGCCCTGACACCACGTATTCGTCACCATCGCGAACAATCCGGGTTTGTATATTGGTGGCATCGGATGAGCCCACATCGGGTTCGGTCATGGCAAACGCCGAACGTATTTCGCCGTTAAGCAGAGGTTTGAGCCAGGTTTCACGCTGTGCTTCAGTGGCAAACATGTGTAGTAATTCCATGTTGCCGGTATCCGGGGCGTTGCAGTTAAAGACCTCCGAACTCCACGATACCCGTCCCATAATCTCGGCCAGTGGCGCATATTCAAGATTGCTCAAACGGGTGCCTGGTTCATCGTCCTGCAAACCGGGCAAAAACAAATTCCATAACCCTTCGCTTCTGGCCAGGGCTTTTAGATCGCTCATAAACGATACCGGAAACTGGCCGGCTTTTATTTCATCGCGATGCTGTTGCAAGCGCGGGTAAATATGGTCATCCATAAAACCGTTAAGTTTTTGCTGGAGCGTTTTAACGCGTTCGCTGTGTTCAAAATGCATAGCTACCTCGGTAGGTTTTGTGAAGTAATTGAAGAGCCATTAAGGGGTAATAATGAGCTTGCCACGGGCTTTGCGGTGCATGACGGCGGCAAAGGCTTCGGCGGTTTGCGCCAGCGGGTAGGTGGCATCAATATGCACCTGCACTTTGCCGTCTTTATACCAGGCGAGTAACTCACGCATGTTGTCGGCATAGGCGGCCGGGTCGCGACGGGTAAAAGCACCAAAAAATACCCCGACAACCGCGTATTCTTTGACTAACGCTAAATTGACCGGAAATTTTGGGATATCGCCACCGGCAAAGCCAACCACCAGCAGGCGTCCGGCTGGCGCCATATTACGGCTACAAACATTAAACAGCTCGCCGCCAATAGGGTCGTACACCACATCTACCCCTTTACCCTTTGTGAGCTCGCGTAATTGGGTGTGCAAGTCGTCGCTGTTATAATTAATGAGGACGTCGGCGCCGTTTTCTTTAGCCAGATTTAGTTTTTCATCGGTAGAGCAACCGGCAATCACCGTCGCACCCATGGCTTTGCCGATTTGTACTGCCGCCAGTCCGGTTCCTCCGGCCGCGCCTAACACCAGCAGGGTTTCACCCGGCTGCAGGTTGGCCCGTTGCTTAAGTGCATAGTGGGCAGTCCCGTGGGCTAAAATTAATCCGGCGGCCTCTTGCATAGGAATATGGTCGGGCACCGGGATGAGACGCGCTGCCGGCACACTAATTTGCTCGGCGCAGGCACTGTAATGAGTGCTAAGCCCCACCACGCGATCGCCTTTTTTAAGGTGCGTAACATTCTCTCCCACGGCTTCGACAACCCCGGAAAACTCGGCGCCAGGCACAAACGGCCGTTCGGGTTTAGCCTGATAGAGGCCTTGCACTAATAATGCATCGGGAAAATTAACCCCGATGGCAGCCACGTTAACCAGCGCTTCGTCGGCCCCGGTGTCAGGCGTTGGCCAGTCTTCAAAGGCTAACTGCTCAAGAGGCGCAAAATCATGACATACAATTGCTTTCATCGCTTATTCTCCGTTGTTGTCGGGAACCAGTACCACACGACCAGCGACCTTTCCGTCACGCAAGTCTTCGAGGGTTTGCTGGGCACAGCACATGTCTCGTTGCGAGATTTTGATCGGCGCGATTTTACCGGCGTGAACCAGTTCCATGAGTGCATGCATATCATCGAGGCTACCCACAAAGGAGCCTTTAATGGTGATGGCTTTTAACGGTAGTAGGGGGATAGAAAGCGGCATGGCACCGCCAAATAAACCAACCACCACCAGCATGCTGCCTTTATTAAGTGCCTGTACGCCAAAACCGGCACTGCGGTCAGAGCCAACAAAATCAACGGCAGCAGCCACCCCACCGTAGGTGCGCTTAATCAAAGCGCCAAGGGCACTTTTATCTGAAGGGTCGATAACTGAGTCGGCCCCTTCGGCAAGGGCCAGCTCACGTTTTTGGGCGTCGATGTCGGCCACGATGATCTCGCAGTCAAGCAGCGCTTTAGCGACCGCCAGACCACTTAAGCCCACGCCGCCCGCACCAATAATCAGCAACTGGCGACCTTGCACCAGATCTTTGATTTGATTAATTGCGCTGTAGGCCGTGACACCGGAGCACGCATAGGTGCAGCCCAGTTCAGGTGACAGGTTGTTGAGTGGAAATGCGTATTTACTGTGTGGCACCACCACATGATCGCTAAATCCACCGTCTACCGCTATACCTAATGAGCGGGGCTGATAGCAAAGGTGTTCTTGATTGGTTTTGCAAAGTGGGCACTTTTGACAGCCGATCCAGGGGTAAACAATGACCTTTTCGCCAATCTTAGCGCTAGAGTCATCGCCACAGGCAACCACTTCACCGGCTATTTCGTGACCCAGCGTAAACGGCAGTTTATGGCTGCCACGCATATCAATTTTATGGTTTCCGCCCAGATCAAAATAGCCATCCCACACGTGTATGTCGCTATGACATACGCCACAGGCATCGATTTTTATCAGGACCTCCTCGCCCTTTGGCTCGGGCGTGGAATACTCATTGGTAGTCAGTGCCTGACCGTAGTCTGCAAACTGTTCGCTCTTCATAGTCGCCTCAAATTAGTCAAAATCCATGTTTCGCGAAATATACTACCGCATAGCGAAACTCAAAGTCTATATAATTGTCTACATAAACTTAACAATTGCCACAAAGTAACATGCTCTGGCTGCCCAGGCGCCTTTTTAAACCGCTTTATATGATGTTCTGATATTTGATAAAATGATATTTATATACCGCATAGTGAAATTGTATTTTACAAAAATGATTTCACTGCGTTACTATGATGGCAAATAATTCATACAGGAAACCCATTATGACTTCTGCTGTAACGATGAATATCGTCGACAACATCGCTGTAATTGAAGTAGATAACCCGCCGGTGAATGCCTTGTCGTTTGCTGTGCGCAGCGGTCTGCAAAGCTGCGTGCGCGAGGCCGAACAACACCAGAGCGTTGAGGCTATTGTGCTGAGCTGTCGGGGCAAAACCTTTATTGCTGGTGCGGACATTACCGAATTCGGCAAACCCATGCAGCCGCCAGCCTTGCCTGATTTACTCGCCGATATGGACACCATTTCAAAACCTATCGTTGCGGCACTGCATGGCACAGCCCTGGGCGGCGGCCTGGAGGTGGCATTGACCTGTCATTACCGGGTGGCGTTAGCGTCAGCCAAAGTCGGTTTGCCCGAAGTGTTGCTGGGTTTACTACCCGGCGCTGGCGGTACCCAGCGACTGCCGCGGATTGCCGGTGTTGAACTGGCGCTTGATATGATCACCAGTGGTCGCAAGGTCAGCAGCACTGAAGCGGCCAAAGCCGGGTTGGTAGATAAGGTGGTTGACGGCGACTTGCTGGACAACGCCATTGCCTTTGCCAAACAAGTGGTAGCCGATGGACAACCCCTCAAGCGCATCAGTGATATGACCGCGACGGTGTCAGATCCGGCGGTGTTTGATGAGTACCGCGCCAAGCTGGCTAAAACACGACGCGGCTTTGATGCGCCGCAGTATTGCGTGGATGTAGTGCAGGCCGCGGTTGAATGCGATTTTGCTGAAGGTTGTAAAAAGGAACGTGAGCTGTTTTTAAAATTAATGACCGGCACGCAGTCCCAGGCTCAGCGCCACCTGTTTTTTGCCGAGCGTCAGGCTGGTCACGTCGTGGGCCTGGACAAAGCCACGCCAACCCGGGAGGTTAACAGTGTGGCCATTATTGGTGCCGGTACCATGGGCAGCGGTATTGCAATTAACTTTCTGAATAAAGGCATGCAGGTAACGCTGCTCGAAATGAGTCTTGAAGCTCTCGAGCGGGGTATTGAACATATTTACGCCTACTATGATGGACAGGTTAACAAAGGCCGTATTACTCAGGACCAGGCTGATGCGTCAAAAGCCTTGCTGTCGGGCACGGATGCCTACGCCGAACTCGACAGTGTTGATCTGGTAATTGAAGCCGTATTTGAGAATATGGGCGTTAAAAAAGACGTGTTTACCAAATTGGATAAATACTGTAAGCCCGGTGCCATTCTGGCCAGTAATACCTCTACGCTGAACATTGATACCATTGCTTCGTTTACCTCCCGTCCGGAAGATGTCATTGGCTTACACTTTTTTAGCCCGGCAAACATTATGCGTTTGCTGGAAGTCGTGCGCGGCGAAAAGACCGCCGATGACGTGATGGCCACCGCCATGAAGCTGGCGAAAGACATTAATAAAATAGGCGTGGTATCGGGCGTTTGCGATGGCTTTATTGGTAACCGAATGCTCAAAGGTTATGGCCGCGAGGCAGGGGCTTTGTTGCTGGACGGCGTTGCACCGGTGCGCATCGACAAAGCCCTGTACGATTTTGGTATGGCAATGGGGCCCCTCACTATGGGGGATTTGGCGGGTCTTGATGTGGGCTACCGGGTGCGCAAAGAGCGCCGTGAGCGCGGCGACGACGTACCGGTTACCGATGGCGCCATTGCAGACCGTCTTGTTGAGGCGGGGCGGTTAGGACAAAAAGCCGGTAAAGGTTATTACCACTACGAAGCTGGCTCGCGCACGCCGATCCCCGATCCGGAAGTGGATGAAATCATTCAGCAGGCCATGGCTGCACTGAACCGCACCGCCAAAGACATTAGCGATGAGGAAATCGTTAAGCGCCTGATTTATCCATTGATCAACGAAGCAGCACTTATTCTTGACGAAGGTATCGCCCAGCGCCCCTCGGATATCGACGTGGTGTACATCTATGGCTATGGCTTTCCGGTTTACCGCGGTGGCCCTATGTTTTACGCCGATACCGTCGGACTCAAAAATATTGTAGCGGATATGGAAGACTTTAAATCGCGCTACGGCGATGACTGGGAGATTGCCCCGTTACTTAAACAACTCGCCGAACAAGGGCGCAAATTTGCCGATCTGGCTAAGTAATTACCAAGGAGAATAATCGTGACAGACGCTGTAATTGTAAGTACTGCCCGCACGCCAATAGGGAAGGCCTACCGGGGTTCACTGAACAACACCCATGGCGCAGAATTAGCCGGCCATGCCATTGCCCATGCGGTGCAACGAGCAGGGATTGATGGCGCCGAAGTCGAAGACGTTCTGATGGGCTGTGGTCTGCCTGAGGGGGCAACCGGCGGTAACATTGGTCGTCAGGCGGCGCTCATGGCGGGGTTACCGGTGACCACCTCGGGTGTCACTATTAACCGCTTTTGCTCATCGGGTTTGCAGGCTATCAGTATGGCGGCCCAGCGAATTATTGTTGATGGCGTACCGGTTGCGGTAGCAGGCGGTCTGGATTCGATTTCGTTGGTGCAAAATGCGCACATGAATAAGTTTCGCGCTCACAGCGAAGCATTAAAGGCAAAGCATGAGGGCATTTATTTATCGATGATTGAAACGGCCGAAATCGTAGCCAAACGTTATGGAATAAGCCGCGAGCAAATGGATGACTATGCACTGCAGAGTCAGCAACGTACGGCGGCAGCGCAGCAAAATGGCATTTACGATAACGAAATTGTGCCAATGGATGTGGTGCATGCGCAATATGACAAGGCCACAGATAGCACTGAAATGGTCAATACCACCATCAGTAAAGACGAATGTAACCGGCCGGGCACCACCCTTGAAGGGCTCGCCGGGCTCAAGCCGGTGATTGACGGCGGCGTGATTACTGCCGGCAATGCCAGTCAGCTTTCTGACGGCGCGTCGGCCAGTGTGTTGATGTCAGACAAACAAGCGGTGCAGCGTAATCTGCCGGTTTTGGGCACTTACCGCGGTATGGTGGTCACCGGGTGTGAACCCGATGAAATGGGGATCGGACCGGTATTTGCCGTGCCCAGGTTGCTACAACGCCACGGCTTAACCGTTAACGATATTGGTTTGTGGGAACTCAACGAAGCCTTTGCTGTGCAGGTATTGTACTGCCGCGATCGTCTGGGCATTGATAACGACAAGCTCAATGTTAACGGTGGCGCGATTTCTGTAGGTCACCCCTATGGCATGAGCGGTGCCAGAATGGTGGGGCATGTGTTACTTGAGGCGCAGCGACGTAAGGCTCGCTATGCAGTGACCACCATGTGTATTGGCGGTGGTATGGGCATGGCGGCGTTATTTGAAGTTAACTGCTGATCGGGTGACCGCTGACACTGATAAGCTGAACTTCAGGACAGGGCGGTTGCCATGGTAACCCTGGTACTGTTTATTGCGCTGCTGGCCACCGCCATGGGGCAAAGTGTGGTGATGGCCATTTTGCCCTCTCTGGGCAGAGAAGCCGGGCTGTCAGAACTGCAGGTGGCGACTATTTTGTCGTCTTCTGCTTTGATCTTTGCTGTGGGTACCACGCGCTGGAGTAGCTACGCCGCCCGGGCGGGGAACCGGCGCACATTATTGTACGGGTTAGGCGGATATACGCTCGGTACGTTTTGCTTTGCCACCGTATTCTGGCTTGGCCTGCAACAAAGCTTAACCGGCTATGGCCTGTTTGCATGCTTACTTGCTGCCCGCATGGCTCAGTCGACAATTATGTCGGCGACACCGCCGGCGGCACTGGGCTATATCATGGGTTACGCCCGCGCCAGAGACTTACATTTGGTAGCGTCGTTAAGTCGGGTGACCTCTGCAAACAATCTGGGGCAGGTTTTGGGGCCTGGCCTGGCCGGACTGCTAGTGGTTTTCGGACTGGTTGCACCCTTGTACGCCATTATTGTACTAACGTGCCTGGCGCTGCTACTGGTTTGGTTTAAATTACCCGAGGAAACCGCCGCGCCGCAGGCCACAGACAGTGCAGACTCACCCACCGCGCCGGGGCTTATTTTACCTGCATTGCCCTTAATGATGTTCGCGGTGGTCATTTTTATATGTTTGGCGATGCTGCAACAAACCCTGGGCTTTATTTTTATTGATCACTTTGGACTTACCCCGGTGGAAGCAGCACAAGCGTCTGGCACCGCCATGATGTGCTGTGCGCTGGCGGCGTTAACCGTGCAGTGGACTGTTGTGCAAAAGCGCTGGCTGGCGTTACTGCCCGCGCTGATAACGGCTGCAATACTAATGACACTGGGTTATGCCTTAATTACTATAGCAACAGCCCTGTATGCGGTATATGCCGGTATGGTAGCCATAGGTGGTGGACTCGGCATTGGCTATCCAAGTGTTACGGCGAGTGCCACACAGCACTGTAAGCGAGCACTGCGGGCCAGGATCACCGGACTAATGACGGCCACTCCGGCTATTGGTTACGTGATAGGGCCGCCTGCTGCGGCCATGCTGTATCAGGTAGATTTTCATCTGCCACTAATAACTTGTGCTGTACTGAGCAGTTTATTGTTCATTGTGCCCGCCCAACTCTCCCAGCATCTGCCCGCCCCAAAATAGCATAAAAATCGTTCAAATTAGAATAATAAGTTTTACATAGCGAAACAACATTCCAATATATTGACACTTGTTTTCGCAAGTGTTAGTTTTGTGTTCAGCTGATAACATACTATTAACAATGCTTGTCGCAGACATGACTTGGACCAGAGGAAAAAACATGTGCACCACCAGTGTAAGTAGGAAGAACACCACACTTTTTAATTATTCGGCTGTAGCCCTGTGCTTGTCGGCGCTGTTGCAGCCCGTTCAGGCACAACAACAAGAACAGGAAAAGTCAAATAAGAGTACTGATAAGTTATTTGAAACCATCGAAGTGACCGCCCGTAAGCGGGTGGAGTCGATTCAGGACGTGCCGGTCTCAATTACCGCTTTTGGCGAAAGTCAGCTTGATGCGATGAAATTTCGCAATATGAACGATTTGTCGGTCGGTATCGCAAACGTCATGCTGGACGACGTAGGTACCGCCAGAGGTGTGGCGAACTTTTCGATTCGCGGCCTGGGCATTAACAGTTCGATTACCTCTATTGATCCTACGGTTGGGGTGTTCATTGATGGGGTGTTCATTGGCACCAATGGTGGTGTAGTGGTTGATATGTTTGATATCGCCAGGATAGAAGTGCTGCGCGGTCCACAGGGCATTTTGTTTGGCCGTAATGTTACCGGTGGCGCCATATTGATTACCACCAGGCAGCCCGAAGATGTGGTGAGCGGCAAAGTGCGCGCATCGGTAGCAGGCGGTGGCCCGGGTGGTTTAAATAAAACGGTGCAGGGGGCCATTAATATTCCACTGGCGGATAACCTCTACACCAAACTATCGGTGTATCACAATGATGATGACGGTTGGTTTGAAAACAAATTTGATGGCAGTGATCATGGTGCGGTAAAACAAACCCTAATCCGCTCGACAACCCTCTGGGAACCCACCAGCGATCTCAGTTTTACCTTAAAATATGAAAATCTGGATTTAGATGGTGACGGCCCGTCTGGCCAGAACCATGTGAACGGGATGGGTATCAGCCCGACCCTGGCATTTTCTGGTGGTCATCCGCTGGCGCCTTACGCGGTGACGTTTGACCGTGATAGTTTCGATATTGCCATTAACGAACCGGGATATCAGCAAATCGAGACTGACTTGTTATCGCTGAATATGGACTGGGATGTGGGGGGCGGCACCATGACCTACATTTTTGGCTGGCGTGACTATTACTCGCCAACCCGCGGCGACATCGACGCTCAACCATTTACCCTGTTCCATTCCAATTCATGGACGACCAGTGAGCAATTCAGCCACGAACTGCGCTTTAACAAAGATATAGGCAAAGCCAATGTCACAGCAGGGCTTTACCACTACACCAATGACATGCTGTATCACGAACGTCGTGAGTTACCGTTAACCACGGTGATGGCAGATATTAATGCCGACGGCACGCCGGATTTACTGGCAGCCGGTATTTATCAGGATGGCGGTGGTCTGCATGATACCAAGAGTGTAGGGGCTTTCACGGCGGTTGATTATGACTTGTCTGAGCAATGGACGGTGTCAGCCGGGCTACGCTATACGCGCGAAGAAAAAAGCGTGCAAATCGCGTCGATGAATTTGAACGTGAGCAGTATTAATTCTGGCTTTATCATTCCCCAGGGACCGGTTTGTAATATTTACGAATCCAATGACTGCGTATTTGACTTTACCGACAATAAAACCTGGAGCAACGTGTCACCCAAAGTCGGCGTTCGTTACGAACTCGATAGTGACACCAATCTCTTTGCCAGCTGGTCGAAAGGATTTCGTTCAGGGGGCTATAACCTGCGTAACACCGCTGACATCAGCACGCCTGAGTTGAAAGAGGCCAACGGCCCGGGTCCATTTGATGAAGAAGAAGTTAATAACTACGAAGTGGGTTATAAGGGCGATACTGAGTGGGGCCGTTTTAATGCCGCCGCATTCATCACTAAAATAGATGATATGCAACGCGAGGTGAGCTTACCGGCACCGGATGGCTCGCTGGTACAAATCATCAAAAACACCGCAGAAGCGACCCTCACCGGGATTGAATTTGACGGCATGGTGCGCATTACCAGTAACCTGGTTGCAATGTTTAATTTAGGCTTGATTGACGCCGAGTACGATGAGGTGATTTACGATCTCAATGGCGATGGTGTGGTGGATGGTGACGACAAAGCGCTGGAAATTCCCCGCGTGCCTGAAGTGACCTACAGCGTTGGGCTCAACTATGACCATGAAATCGTTGATTGGGGCATACTAACCAGCCGTATTAACTATTCGTATCGGGATAAAACGTTCTACACCGATAACAACCTGGGTTACATCGACGATCAGAAGATCCTCAATGCCGGCCTGGATTTTGAAACGGAAGACATGTCGTGGGTGGTAAGTATTTTTGGTAAAAATCTGCTCAACGATGTAAAACAGGGCAATGATACCCAGCTTAGCTTTGGTACCTTCTCGCCACTGGCAAAAGGCCGCGAGATTGGCGTAGAAGTGACGTACTACTTTCAATAACAGTTAACGAAGGTTCTACACCTTAACAGACAGCGCGCGTGGCATCATCCATGCGCGTTTTTTGTGGTGAAAAATGCAGTCGGTAATTCGAGCAGGTCTGTGATTTATACCGACGGTAGATAGCCTTAGAAGTTATGTTCCCGATAGCGTTAACCAACGCAAGCATTGGGGGTTAACCAGGCTGTAAACGTGATGGTCGATTCCGCTAAGCAACACGCCCATGCGTTAGCAGGCCTCTTTATGGAATCGCTGTCCTTCGATCAGCAGCTTTTAACTTATTATTTTAATTCGGGTGTCCTGGCAGTAAAATATTCACGATGATCGTAAATCTATTCATTAAGGTGGTAAAAGTCTTCTCTATAATATTTAACTTTAATATTTTTGGGTTTAAGTTTTTCTGGAAATTCTTTTTTAATCCAAGCTTCAATGTCGTTAAATATTTCTTCTTTTGTGTAGGATTTAAAGATAATGTTTTCCGTGGTGAATTTAGCCCAAATAAAATTAGGGTAATATTTTACAATAAGCACTAGCCTTGAACTTATTGGGATCTGTGAAAGTGTATAAATACCATAGAGATGCACAAGAGCAGCGGCAGAAACAAAGAGATGAAAAATTTCGTGAGCGTGAATAACTCCCTCTATTGGATTTGGCCATCTTAAAAAGTCGATTAGGGCACCTAAGGTATAAATAATACCACCCAGAAAAATTATTTTAACTGTTGCTATATGAATGTCTTTTACAAACCAAACTGTCAATAAACTCATCCACCCCATCCCTATAAAAAATGATAAGATCAACCACTCGGGCATTTCTTCAAAATAGATTGCAGTTAATGTAAGTCCGGTAACCGCCAGGATCCAAATAAGAATGAGGGTCAACCAACGTTTATAGCCTCTTAAAAGGATTATTTGAAAAGGAGTAAAAGAGCCACTTATCATTAAATAAATGCCAGAGTGGTCCAAAATTTGTAGAACAAAATTACCTAGACTGCCATTTTCCAACAGATGATATACTCCGGACATGGAAAAAAGAAAAACAGCACAAAATACATATAAACTGATCCCGGAAACTCGCAATGTATTTCCACGGGAATCAAAAATAATTTTAAGTCCGACGATTAGAAAAATAACAGCTGTGATTAAGTGGCTCAAAGAGCTTATTGGTTCAGAAAGTCCGAGGATAGGTACAATTTGTTGTTTAAGCATTAATTAAGGTTAACCTATCGCTTAAATTTAATCTATGATGATTTAATTAATTGATTTGAAATCAATGGTATGTATTTTTTTATGTGTAAATGGAGATTTTAATTCAACGTTTTTTGATACGAATGATGTAATAACAAGCTCTTTCACCTGCTTTTTATACTCTCAGACAAGGGAGTGTGATAGTATCTGTGTAAGTGGCATTCTTATTTTTGTTGAAAAATACAGAAAGCCAATATCAGACAAACTTCTCGATCAGCTCCTTGATAGCTGTGAGGCATCCGATGACACCATCGCATAATATCAGTCATCTTTGTGCCCTTGAAAATTTTGGCTCAAATCCCGGCGCACTGCGTGCAGATATTTATATTCCAAGAAATTTCCCAAAAAACGGCCCGCTTGTCATTGTCTTGCATGGCAGCACACAGTCAGCCGAGATTTATAACATCGGGTCGGGCTGGTCCACACTTGCTGATGAATGCGGAATAGCGTTGTTGTTTCCGGGACAAAGGCGGTCTAATAACCCGCTTGGCAGTTTTAACTGGTTTGAGAGCGTCAATAGTCAGCGCGGCGCTGGCGAACCGCTGTCTATCAGTCAGATGATCAAGCAGGTAGTTGAAGAGCATCATGTCGATCCTTCCCGAGTGTTTATCACCGGAATGTCATCGGGCGGTGCCATGACGTCTGTGATGCTTGCTACCTATCCGGAAGTATTCGCGGGAGGAGCGATCATCGCGGGGCTACCCTATCGCAGCGCAAATAATATGATGGAAGCATTCGCTCGCATGAAGGGGTTTGGAGGTCCATCGGATAAGAAGCTAAACGCATTGGTACGTGGCGCTTCGAAGTCGAACGGCCCTTGGCCAACTATCTCTATCTGGCATGGCGACAAGGATACGACTGTTGATAGCTCGAATGCCGATGCCATCGCCCGGCAGTGGCAAAAGATCCATCAAGTCGAAGGAGCGCCAACACGTGTGGAGACGGTCAACGGCTTTCCCCGAAAGGTGTGGTGCAACCGCGATGGGCGAGTGTTAATTGAGGAATATACCATTGCGGCAATGGGTCATGGCACGCCGATCAGTGCAAAAGGTATCGAAGGACTTGGTGAGCCTGGAAAATACATGCTGGATGTTGGCATTTCATCAACCCGTCTTATAGCCAATTTCTGGGGGTTAACCCAGCCTGAGACAGCTGGCGTAACACAAAAAATAAGAACCACGAGCTCGTGTCTATAGCCTTTTAACCTGGTTAGTCACACCGGCAATCACTGGCGGAATGGCTCAATCAGTAGCTAAATGCTGCGCGTCTGCATATGCGCAGAGTGGGTGTCTTAAGATGCTTAAACTGGCAGTGCGTGAGTACTGTATGTGTACTCACGATGCCATTGTTAACTTAAACTAGTTAAAACCTTCTAACACTATCTTGCCTATTGAGCTCCCTGACTCGAGGATTTCGTGTGCTTTTAATATATTTTTGGCATTAATAGCCCCAAGGTTCTGGTTAACTGTGGTTTTGATGATGCCTTTGTCGATTAAGCTTGACACTTCGGTTAACAGTTGATGCTGGGCTATCATATCGTCGGTTTTAAACATGGAGCGGGTAAACATAAACTCCCAGTGCAGCGACAAACTTTTGCGTTTTAATTTGATGATGTCCAACGATTTGGGATCATCAATTAAGGCAATTTTGCCCATCGGTTTTAACACACTGACATAATCATCTAAATAAGTGTCTGAGTGGGTTAAGCTTGCGACATGCGTGACCGCACCAATATCCAAAGCTTCAATTTGGTCAACTAACGGTTTGCTGTGATCGATAACGTAATCTGCCCCCAGAGATTTGACCCAGGCTTGCGTTGACTGGCGTGATGCCGTGGCAATGACCGTTACATTGGTGAGCTGTTTAGCCAGTTGGACCATAATGGAGCCAACGCCACCCGACGCACCTACAATTAGTAATACGTCATTACTCTCTTGTTGCACGCCTGCCTGTGGATATTTTTCCAGCGCTAAATGTTCAAATAATAGCTCCCAGGCCGTGATGCTGGTTAACGGCATAGCCGCCGCTTCTGAGTCACTTAAACTCTTGGGTTTGTGCGCGACGAGGCGCTCATCAACCAGTTGATACTCGGCATTGCAGCCTTGCCGATTTAAATCACCGGCATAAAAGACCCTGTCACCCGGAGAAAATAATGTGACATCGTCACCGGTTGCGATCACTTCACCCACCGCGTCCCAACCTAAAACTTTATGGGAGTCGTCGGTCGATGAAACATTTTGCCGAATTTTAAAGTCGACGGGGTTAACGGCGATGGAGTGGACTTTAATAAGTAAGTCACGCCCAGTCGCGACAGGCTTCTCAAGTTCAATATCAACGAGGGAATCTGAACTTAATTCGGGTGAAGAGTGTTTGTAACCAACAGCTTTCATTTTATCTCCGCATAGTAATTTGTGTTAACTGGCATTCAGAATAGCGAGTGTATTATCAAATATAAACAGCGTAACGGTTTGCAAAGATCATTCTTGAGTTAATCGCAGGGTGCGTTCTCTGCAACTGGAAAGACTGTTGCAGGGAGTATTATGGTTTTGTAGAGGAATAGTAAAACCGTTGTATTTTGTTGGCCTCTCGCAGAGCCTCGGGTTGGAACTTCCGTGTTTACTTCAGATTCTTAAGTAATGAGAGTCGCAGGGCTGCACTTAGCGCGGTCTGTAAACGATGCCGGTAGTAATGCAAAAAAAGCAAGAGAATATCTGGCTAACCCAGGCTTTATCAGCAGTCACTTTTGATGAAAAGAAGCAAGAAATGGTGGCCCCACCCTGACTCGAACAGGGGACCTAACGATTATGAGTCGTGTGCTCTAACCAACTGAGCTATAGGGCCATTCAGAGAGTTGTTATGCGCTGTTTTCACAGGCGGGCGCAAGTATAAGCAGTTTTTTTATCGTTGTCACCCCATGTTGTAACGAGTTGATGTATTATTATACTGATAACGAAGAATATTACCCAAACAACAGATAAATTTGGTTAAGGCAGTATTTTCGTTACTGACGTGACACGAGCAAGGTGCAAATAGTGTAAGAGTCTGCTATCTTTCAGCTACTTAAGTGTTCGTTAGCCATGGCTTGGCATTTGTATTGGGAGATAACAATGACTGAAAAGCCTTTTTTGATCAGTGGCCGCAATACCATTATCCATAAAATCCGGAAATTTGATTTGCTGCTTATTAATGGCGACGATGTGCCGCCGGTTGTTGTCACCTTTCGGGGTATAAAACAGTACGAAGGTAAAATTCCTGAAAACAAGCGTGAAGCTAAAATGATGGATATGGAGCTGGTTGATGTTACCGCAAGCGATGTGTTTGGTGACGAGAAAACCCTCATCTTTGTACAAACGCTGAACGGTAAAGAGTATAAAATCGATTACTCCAAAGCTGGAACCTCGTTATTTATCCGGGTTCATCAGGACAGTATTTTTTAACATCGGCCATTGTACTGCAGCGTTGGTGAAAACCACTACGCTGCCAGCCTTTCGACCTAATCAGTAATGTTAGGTTGCCGGATACTATTGTATTGCTAACCCAGGTTTCCCCAGCCAAGCGGGTTTATTGAATTATATCCCTTTATTTTCTTCGGTCGGCCCTTAAGCTGCACATACTGTGGGGCGAAAATATCAAACTGACAAATATCCTTGGGGGTGGTTTCTGAAGGATTAACGTCGGAAACGATACCGGCATAGCGTAGCCCCTCAGCCACCAGTTCTGAACAAAACCATTGATTGAGCTTTTTGCGGTTGTAGGTTAGCCAGTTAAACCAGCGATGATCATCAAACACGTCGATGGCGGCACCAAATAATTGCCACACATCATACCCCTTACCATGTTGTTGGTGCAGAAAGTCATGAAAGTGTTGCCAGTTATCCTGTAACTGCGCTTTTGCGTTATTGTGCAGGGGTAACCACCAGACATCTCCCTGGTAATGCTTAACCCGCTCGCTCACGTAGTTATACATGACGCCTTTTTTACCTTTAATCGACGTTGCCTCGATCATGGTTAAATCGTGGCGCCCCTGCTCTGTGGAATGGATGGCCGGGGTATCGACCACCAGTGCCGTATGGGTGACCTGAGCACGGGTGGTAAATTTAGTCCAGCGAGAAAATAAGCTGGTGCCGCCAAACGCAATAATGTCGCCGGGCGCTATCAGGTGTTTAATGTCATGGTAGTGTTGTTGGCTAAGCATACAGTTCCGTTTGCTGCTGAGCTACTTAAGTGAAAGCATTATGGCGGTCATTTAAACCCGCATGCTGCTCCCCTTGCTCCCTCGCAGTGCCATTGAATGTTACAAAGTGTGTGGTACACACGACTAAACCCAGTCGTTTCCCGACCGTTTAACTGCAGTTATATCCCGTTTGTCGCAAAATCTCAAATACACATGTTTTTAACGTTTTGATCGCAACCTTTTGATGCGCTGAGCCTACTGTATAGGTGCAAAAGGAAGAATTCTGATTGTTTCTTCCTTCATTGGTAAGCAGCAATTTGAGGATAGCATCATGCAAGTAATTAACAGAATAGTTCGGTCAGCAGTAGTGGTAGGTTTTGGTTCGGTAATGGCATTAAGCAGTGCGTCTGCTGTGCAGGCAGCGCCACTATCAAAAGATATGGAAGACAAGCTGGTTGCCGTATGTCAGGCCATTAAAGACGATAACCGACTGGCGTTGCGACGCGCAGTAGACCGCAGCGGGGTGAAATATACGCAACTGGCCCGGGGGTTGGTTTGTGATGGTATGGATATGTATAGCTTTGCCATGCATCACGGCGCAGATAAAACGGGCAGTATTATTGCCGAGCGAACCCGTCTTGATGAGCAGTACAAAGGTATGATGGCCAGGCTGTAACGATTATCCCACCCTGGAGTTGGGGCTGTGTTGCAGCAGCCCCTTTTTTAATCGGAGCAACGAATGACTCAACACGCTTTACCGGAACACAGTGTGCGCTTTATTGCCAAACCGAGCGCTGCTATTGATAAGTTTGCGCAGAGTTTGCCGCAGCTATTGCCGGTTTCGTTTGAGTTTGACTACACCGACGACCTTCAGGAAGCCATCATTGCGCAATTAACGGCGTGTTCGGGTCATTACGGTTATCATAACGATGGCAAGGCAGAGTCCGGTCCGCGGTTAAACATTGTTGTGGTCGACGACAGTTCCATGGAGGAACTGCTCAACGTTGGCAGACACGGTGTGCTGAGCTTAATGTGTGGCTGGTCAAATCAGGATGCCATTAACGCGTTCGAGGCCGGGATCAGTGCTTATTATAGCCTGGAGGCTTCAGCAGAAGTCAGAGGTAAGCAGTTAGCTAAGCTTGTTAAGCAGTATCAGGTGCGTGTTGAGGCGCTTAAATGGCGGCTGGCGAGCGAACAACTTATTCGCCAGCGCGCCTGCTCTCAATCGCGTTTGTTGTCCGAACTCACCCGGCAAAAAACACGCTATGCCTCACCTGATCATCACATCGCGCTGCGCTGTGGTGCTGATTGGGAATATGTACACTGGCAGAGTATTCGCTACGTTGAGGCCGCCGGTGACTACATGTGTGTGCACACTCAGGAAGAAACCCTGGTTGTGCGCTCAACGTTAACCGAATTAGCACAACGCCTGCCGGAGGATGCATTTACCCGGGTCAACCGCTCAATCATTGTCAATACGTTCTACGTGAAGCGGCTGGTGCAGCTTAACGCGCGGGCCAATTATGTCGAATTACGCGACGGTAGCCGGCTAAAAATAAGTCGCCGCTTAATGCCGCATTGCCACCGCAGTCTGGCTGCTGTTATCGGTAACCCGGCATAAGGTCATCATCGCGTCGTTGTGTTATACAATCAGCGCGTGTCGCGGGTCTAAGACTGAAGTCTTCTTTTGTTTTCTGTTAATCTCGTTACTATTCCGCTCTTTCGTTTTATGTGTGAACCTTATGCAACAACTTACAGCGAGTATGGCAGGTTGGTTAGTCATTATTGCCTGCTATTTAGTTGGCGAGTTTTTAGTACTGGTGTTTAACGCACCAGTGCCTGGCGCCCTCGCAGGGCTGCTTATATTGCTGACTATCCTGTTACTGCGTCAGCGCTCAACACCGGCAATTAGTCGTGCTGCGCAGCCGCTGCTCACGCACATGTCGGTGCTATTTGTGCCGGCGGTCATTGGGGTAGGGTTATTCTGGGATATTGTGCTGTCAAATGTGCTGGGCATTACACTGGCACTGGTGGTTACCACTGTTGTCAGTTTAGGCCTCACTGGCTGGGTGGCGCAATGGCTGCTCGATAAGCGCGGGCAAAACTAATGTTAAGGGCCGAGCTGGCAATTTCTCAAATCGGTGCACGTCTGCAAGCAGTGGCTGAACAGAGCTTAACCGCCAGTGCGGGCCTGTGGCTGGCCGCTACACTGCTGTTCTACTTCATTGCGTTGCAGCTCTTTCGCCGTTGTGGCGGGCATCCGCTGTTGCACCCGCTTTCTCTTACTGTTTGTGCAGTGGCTGCAGTGATGTGGATAACCGGCACCAGTGCTGCCCAATATCGCCACGATGCAGCTCTACTGCAATGGTTACTCGGGCCGGCGACGGTTGCTTTGGCGGTGCCGATGTTTAACCAGTGGCAAAAGATCAAAAGTTTGGGCGCACCTTTATTGCTTAGTGTGGCCGTTGGTGGCATCGTAGCGCCGATGCTGGCCTGGGGCGTTATTTATCTCACCCATGCGCCGCTGGCGATTCAAATGACCATGCTGGTAAAGTCGATTACCAGTCCGCTGGCCATGGAAACCGGTGCCGCCATTGGTGGCGTACCGGCATTAGCGGCGGTATTCGTAATTGTCACCGGTATCGTAGGCGCCGTGGCGGCGCCAGTCACGTTTAAAACGCTGACGGTTAAGCTCCCTGAGGCCCAGGGCGTAGCGTTAGGCGCCGTGTGTCATGCCGTTGGTACGGCTAAGGCATTGCAAACCGGTCCGGTGCAAGGTGCGCTGGCAACGGTGGGATTGTGTATCAATGGCATTTTTACTGCGCTGGTTTTGCCGCTGTTGTTTTAAAAGCGCGCAGTGATGTGGCAGTTAAACTGCGCCTTTTTATTGATTTTTGGCGGTCTGCTGCTATTTGTTAAAGAGCGTGCTTAACGCGATATCCTGTTACGGCACTTTAAATTCTCAATGTGGACAGCCATGTACTCTGTATTAATCTGTGATGACTCGCTGGTAGCTCGAAAGCAAGTAGCCAAATGTTTGCCGCAAGATTGGAACGTGGCCATTCATTTTGCCAAGCATGGTGGTGAAGCCATTGACGCCCTTACCGCTGGTAAAGGGCAGTTGCTGTTGCTCGACCTGAATATGCCGGTGATGGATGGTTATGAAACACTGCGTACCATTAGTGAGCGGCGCCTCAACACTCAGGTGATTGTTGTGTCTGGCGATGTGCAGCCGGAAGCCTACGAGCGGGTAAAGCAGCTTGGCGCATTGGACTTTATTCGTAAGCCGGTCAACGCCGCAGAGCTGCTTGAGGTCATGACCCGGCATAAACTGCTTGATGCAGATAAAGCCGATGAAGACAGTGAATTTCCGCCTCTGGATCCGGAAATCCGTGACTGCTATCAGGAAATTACCAATATTGCCATGGGACGTGCCGGTGATCACCTGGCGCGTACGTTGAATGTGTTTGTTCATTTACCCATTCCTAACGTTAACCTTATCGAAGTGTCAGAGCTTCATATGCTGCTCAGCGACATTGAAACCCACGAGCAGGTGAGCGCCGTGTGTCAGGGGTTCGTAGGGCCCGGAGTACAAGGGGAGGCGCTGTGTATTCTCAGCGACTCCAGTTTGGGCGATGTGGCTAAAATTTTGAACGTCACCGGCGAGGTTGACGATCAGAAACAGCTTGAGTTGCTCATGGATGCGGCGAGTATTCTGATCGGCACCTGTTTGAGCGGTATTGCCGAACAGCTCGACATCAGTTTTGCACAGGGGCAGCCGGTGGTTTTGGGGCAGCACCGTAATATTACCGAGATCATTGCCACCAATAAGCTCAAATGGAAACGCACACTGGCAATTGAAATTTCCTACGGTCTGGAAGGTTACAACGTCGTGTGTGAACTCATATTGCTCTTTACCGAGAATTCAATGACCACGATGAATTATAAGCTGGCTCACTTGTTGGAGGATTTTTAATGTCGAAAGACGCCCTCGATGATGTTCTTGAGTTTCATTGGATCATAGACATGCTGCAAACGGTGGATGTCGGCATTGTTGTATTAGACCGCCAGTTTCGGGTAAAAATGTGGAACGGCTTCATGGAAAGCCACAGCGGCATGCTGCCATCCGACGTGCGCGATAAAACCTTATTCAGCTTATTCCCCGATATTAACCCAGAGTGGTTTGGGCAAAAAGCCAAGCCGGTTTTCGAGCTGAAAACCCGCGCCTTTATGCTGTGGGAGCAACGCCCCTACCTGTTTAAATTTTCAAACTATCGTCCTATTACCGGCACCGAAGAGTTTATGTATCAGAATATCATTTTGTCTCCGTTGGTCTCAGCCACCGGCAAGGTCGAACATATCAGCATGATGATTTACGACATGACTGATATTGCCTCGGGTAAAAAGCAACTCGAAGCCTTGCAGGTATTGCAAAGCGAAGAAAGCGAGCGCGGTGGCTCGCCGTTCTGAAGATGCTGCTGCGTTTCTCGCTATAATGTGACGTATTTTTGCGACTAACCACCGCGCATTGCAGCAGCCCTGGCATTGGCCCACATTAACGACACTGTTCAGCCTGATTTTTAGTGCTCTGGTCTAAAGCGACTTTTCATTTATCGTTTTGCTCTCACAATATCGGTATGAAAAGTATGTGCAGAATTCTATTATTAGTGCTGTGTGTTGCTGGTAGCGCTGTATCGCAACCGGTGGCGGCGCACTATTCATGCGATGTAGACTTAAACTACGGCGTGGTGGTAGAGGGCGAGCGAATTCGTGTTCTCAAAGACTACTTCACCGTATATCAGATTAACCATCAGCAGCAACTGTTTGTTGGCGGCAACTGGCTCAAGCTGGATGATCAGCAAGCCCGTTTAGTCACCGACTATGCCACAGGCCTGCATGCCGTGATCCCGCAAGTAACCTTGCTGGCCACAACCGGTATAGATTTAGCCGCTGAGTCAGTTGAGCAAATGTTTACCTCACTATTGGGCAATGAACACGATAGTTACGAAAAGCTCAATGCGGCAATGAAACATATCAAAAAAATGGTGCGGGTGAAATTTCGTTATAAGCACACATTTTACTATCTTGGTCCAAGCTACATAGAAGAGCTTGAGGAGTTCGAAGACAATGAACTCATGGCGCCGTTATCGAAAACCTTAACCACCTCGGTAGGCAGTATACTCACCATGCTCGGCGCGATGGACTCCGACAGATTTGTTGTCGATGAAGTTGAAATGGCAACCATTAATGAGCGCCTGGCACACTACGCCGCCACGTCAGACTCAATAGGCCCGCCAGCGCTCACGACTTTGCCTGAAAAGGCCCGGTGGTATTGCGACTTTTTCGTCAAACTTGACGGCATGGAACAGCAAATGAAGCGCGCAATTCCGGAACTTGCCGAGATTGATCTCATCACCTTGCCTCAACATCAGGAGTCAAATTAAGCCATACGTAAACGCTACTTCAGTATTGACGAAACCGATTGAGAAACATTCACTGCGCCAACATGTATTTCGTGCATTACATTTTGCACCTGAGCAATTTTGTCGTTAGTTTCTTCTACGTTCCGCTTAACGCTTAGCATCTGCCCTGAAGCTGTTTGTGATAACTCTTTATTTTCGTTGACGACCAATTCTATTTCGACAGTGGACGAACTGGTGCGGCTGGCAAGTTGTCGCACTTCGTCTGCGACCACGGCAAAGCCGCGTCCCTGATCACCCGCTCTGGCAGCTTCAATTGCAGCATTAAGGGCAAGCAGGTTGGTTTGTTCAGCAATTGAGCGAATTGTTGAGACAATATTCTCAATTTTGTGCGATTGCTCGTTGAGCTTCTGCATCAGGCCGTTGGTAGTATCAACATCACGCATAGCATCTGTGGAGGCTGTCACTGACGTACGTAATAGCTCTGTACCCTGTTGCGCAATTTGGGCCGTTTCCTCTGCGGTGGCAAATGACAAGTCTGCCGCTTCAGCTATCAGTTGTTTTTCTTTAACCTGATGGGTAACGTTGCTGGCAAACTTCACCACTTTCGTTACGGTACCGTTGCTATCGAATATGGGGTTATAACTGGCTTCAAGCCAAATGCTGTCACCCTGGCTATTCTTACGTTCGTAAAGACCCTGAGCATAATTGCCTTTGCCAAGAGAGGCCCAAAAATTTGGATTTTCCCTCAGAAATTCTTCTGTGCAGAATAGTCGATGATGCTGTCCCTTAATTTGTTCGAGCCTGTAACCGACTGTTTCGAGGAAGTTCTGGTTAGCCTCAATTATGGTACCGTCAGGCATAAATTCAATTACCGCCATGGATTTATCCAACGCAGTACTGACGGCTTGTAAGCTTTCTTTTTCTACCACCTTTTGCGTGACGTCATAGGCAATTTTGAATACTGAACGCACGGAACCACGCTGATCTAATACCGGTATGTATGTCGCCTCCAGCCATACTATATCGCCATTGGCTTTCTTACGTTTAAAGGTTCGGCTTTGTTTTTCACCAGTATTGAGCTGCTGCCAGAATTGCTGATATTCGGGGGAGGATGCAGTATCACCAACGCAAAATATCCGGTGGTGTTCGCCGATAATATCATTTTTAGCGTAACCCATTAGCGACAAGAACTCATCGCTTGCGTTGATAATCGTGCCGTTGGGAGAAAACTCAATGCTCGCAACGTGTTGATTAATTGAATTAATTAATTGTTGCTGAAAGTCAATGACGTTTTGTTTTTCAGTCACCTGGACTTTATGTTTTGCTGCTGATACTAACACTAGTTATTCTCCAAAAATCAAATTGAAGAAACCATCTCTGTAATACTGTAAAGCTCTTCCCTGAAGATAACGATGCAATACTTGTGGCCTTCGTTATCTGCGGTTTCGAATTGTCCGAATCTTCAGTATGTAATTTGTTAATAGCGTCGCTCTACACCGCTTTCATTACAACATTCAGGACTGGCATAACTAAAAATAGCGCAATTATAAATTTTTACGTATTAACATTTAGTATGGTAAATGTGATGAGGGTGTCCTGAACAGGTGAATCAATATTCGAGACAGAGGACATGATTGAGCAGAGCACGCGCAAGGATTATATCCGCATACTGCTGTCGCATTTCGCAGCAGTATGCATGCCTCGTTGCGGCTCTATTGACAGACCGGGAGCGTCCGGTTTCGCAATATTGCCGCCTGGGCTATTACAGAGTGGCTTTAACTGCCGTGGCAAACGCGACGTGGAGTTTGTGATAGGCCGCTTCGTTGATAAAGTGAGGATATATGGTGTCACCCTCCCAGGTTTGCTCGTCGCTGTTAAACAGTTGAAAGACCGGGTCGCCGTGGTTGAGCGGTTGAAAATCCTTGTCTTGCAAAGCAGGGTGGATCATGGCTAAACGCTCTGAATCGCCGTCGAGCGGGTAGATAATGTTTTCGCCAAACCGAAATACCTCGCAGGCGGGCAGGCCAGGCACGTTTTGTTGATTGTATAAACCCACAAAATCCAAAACCGTTAATGCCATTTGGGCCGTGAGCGCGTAGGTGTCGGCGCGCAATAAGCCCTGGGGTTGGGCACCCACTTCTATCATAATACCGCGCTTACCAAGGGTGCACAGATAACCATGCTCGGCGGCAGGTTTCTCGTCTTCGACCAGTATATTCGCGGTTGGCATTTGTTGCTTTACGTATCGGGCCAACTGAGTGTGAAACTCATCGGTTTCGAGAATAATCAAAGTGGCGCCCATAGCGCTGGTCGTGTTGTGGATATCAATGAGTAAATCGATATTTGATGCGCCCTTTGGCCCCCATTGTTGATTAAGGGTGTGGGCAAGTTGCGCCTCAAGGCTTTCAGGTGTCTTACTTAATAGCGCCGGAGTGAACTGGCGGTTTAAGTCTTCTTCCACAAAACGGACATTGGCCTTCATCGCTGCTTTGTTTGCCAGGTAACAATCAATATTGAGCTTGCTGTAACCGGCGGGCAAACCAAAGCGTTGCCAGTTTTTAACGAGCTGAATACCACTTTGTTCGTTACCATGGGTTGCACCCACGAATGTAATATTACGGATCATGATTAATGCGTGCCTAATGTTTAAAAAAGTCGCTGTGCTGCTCACTGAGCATGGCTTCGATATCTTCAGGATCGATACCACTGTCCAGAGCAGAGTCTTGCACGGGCGTAGAGATGACTTTATCTTCGTCGGCCCATTCACCTAAATCTATGAGTTGGCATTTTTTACTGCAGAACGGGCGGTACTCACTGGCGGCAACCCATTCAACATCTTGCTGACATGTTGGACATTTTACTTTCATGATTAACACGCTGCTAATTCAAATTGGACATTTTGTTCGACGGAGCCAGACTGGCCGTCAGGTGGAGAATAATACATAAATCTAATGGCATACCGGTACTTATTTCCACTCAGCGTTGGAAAATAGTCAATATCGGTGGCGCAGCGAATGCGGACCAATTCGTTTTTCGCTTCAGAAACACCCTGATAAAAACCATTTGTTGCTTCAGTGCGCACAAAGGCCGCTCGTTCTCTTAAAAACGACAGGGCAATGCTGATGGCTTCCTCAGTGAGTGCGAAACACTCCGTCCATTGTTTAAGATCTTGCTGGCGCTGTGTAACAGGCCGGTTGATCCAATAGTGTAAGTTTGGCAAATCGAAACTACAGGTACCGCCGGGGATCGCAAAACGCTGTTTAATGCTGGCTAAAAATTTATCGTCGCGCAGCATAGCACTGATTTTTTTACTGCTTTTGAGTTTATCCCGCACGTTAATAATAGAGCGCAGGGTATGCTGTAAGGCGTCATTATCGATATTCGGTAGTTGCGACCAATGCACCAGGTTTTTTTCGTGGGCATCGAGATCTTTGAGAATATCAGTACGAATATCAATGCGCTCAAACAGGTCGAGCAGGGTAAAAAGTTGCTCAAAGAAATACAGCGCTAAACCCTCGTTCTGACCGGCTGCGCCCAGTTTAAGTTGGCTCATTAACTGCTCGATGCGCAGGTAGTTACGAACTTTTTCTTTCAAAGGGAATTCGTATACTGTGGAGTTAGACATTAAGTTCCTCTCAAATTATTCGTTCTAGACTACCAGTACGCCCTGAATTTTACCAATTGAATCAGCTGAGCAGCTCGACTTAACTGCGCTCGAATACTCAACACGAACACCTTTTAAACTGTTTGTAATTTAAGCCACCGAAAGCAAGAAGGAATTACATTGCTGCCCTGCAGATTTTACCTATAAATTATACAAGGCTTTGGGATTTATTTGAATAGTTATTAAATATCATTGGGTTAGCGTGTTGGAACAGAGGATGCATCATTCACTGTAGATTCATTAACCCAAAGGAGCTAACAATGGCTACTGCAAAATCTACAGGAAACGGTAAAGACAACCAAGGACATCCAATGACAGATAAATTGCAATCATCACTGCACGAATCGCTGGACACTATTGCTGAGAAGGCCGCGTCTGCAGAAGAATCGCTACGTAACTCCGCTTCAGCCTCGGCCGAAAATATGGCTGAACGCCGCCGTGCGGCGAAAGAAAAATGGTTAGGGTCAAGCGTACGTAACTACGCCGTTGAAAATCCGGTTGCGGCGGCGGGTATCACATTTGCAGCGGGTATGCTGGTCGCATCATTGCTCAAGAAAAGCAAATAGGATGACTAATCGCCCATGAGCAAATCAACGCATGGTAAGGACACGCAGCACACGTCTCAGCAGCGCCCCGATGGCGCTGCTGAGGCGCGTGCGTATGGGCAAGAGGCAGCCGGACAGAGGGCACAACCTACTGGTGACGCTCACTCGCGTGCGCAAAGCCCTGATGCCAATGCCACTGGTAAGGCCACGAGCGCCACTGACAAGGCCGCGAGCGGCAATGAATCGAGTGCCCAGTCGGGCACGGCCGGACAGGTCAAAGATGATATTTCGATACAGGAAGTCATTGATACTTTCAGCGACCTGATTGCAGCCAAAAAACTGCAATGGCAGGCCCAGTGGGCGCTCGTTGTGGCCGAGACGCGTTTGTTACGGCAGTCACTGTTCGTTACCGTGCTGGCCACCCTTGCAACTTTTGCTTTCTGCTTAGTGTGCTGGTTGATTGTTAATGTCGCTGCGGCAGTCATGCTGAGTAACTCAGGCATGCAACCGGCATTTGTGGCGCTGATACTCTTGGGAGTTAATGGTCTGCTAATGGGCGTGGCATGGCGCACTGCCAGATCGGCATTCAAGCACCTTACCCTTACGCCTCTCATTAACGCTGGCCGCGGCGAACCGGAATCACCCGGTTCAGCACGTGATGCACAAGCGCCAGAATCGCGACCTTAATCAGCGGGCGCTCAATGCCTGATAACGTGTGCACAGCGTTATTATCGACAGTCATCATCGCATCAACATCGAGTCAATAGAGCGAGGAAAACTATGACCAACCTGTTTCTACGTCAATCTTTGCAGCAGCGTGAGCACTGTGTTCATCAGTATCAGGAGCTTAAGGAGCTGGGCAAATATTGCCAGGAAGACGCAATCACCGCGTCAAAGTTATTACTTGCAACACCGCTGGGTTTGCTGGGAAGCTTCAGTGCCGGCGCCGTGCAGGGCTGGCACTCAGACGATCCCGAAAAGCGGCACAGAAAGCGTAAAGCGCTGTGGCGATTTGCCCGAATGTGGGTGCAGCAAACGTTGCTCTGAGTGAATTACGCTCACCTGGCGTCAGCTAACGCTATATAGCGCTGGTGGCAGGCTTCTACCTGTTGGCGTGTGAATGCGATATCGCCACTATTATCAATAATGTCATCGGCCGCGTCACGTCGTTCATTGCGGCTAACCTGTGACGCCATAATGCCCTTAATCACTGTTTCGCTGCTACCGTCGCGCCTGAGTGCCCGGCTCAGTTGCAAGGACTCAGAGCAATCCACTACGGCAATACGGTCTACCATGTGCTGCAGGTTATTCTCCAGTAACAGCGGCACCGCCAGAATAGCATAAGGCGCTGTCACAGCGTTTATCTGTGCTTGCATGGCAGTGCGAATGAGCGGATGCAGGCAACTGTTGAGCCATTGCTTTTCGCTGTCGTTGGTAAATACGCGCTGGCGCAGGGCGCTGCGATCGAGTTGACCCTCTGCGGTAAGTACGTCAGGACCAAAATGTGCGGCAATGGCTGCCAGTCCTGTCGAGCCGGGCGCCACTACCTGGCGGGCAATCACATCGGCGTCAATAATCGGCACGCCGAAGCTTGCGAAGGTGTCGCTGACCAGCGTTTTGCCCGAACCTATACCACCGGTTAAGCCCACAATTAAAGCCTTGTCAGCCACCGTGACTTACCCCATTATCCAGTTAAAGTAGGCGGTGGTGATGGTGTCCTGATACATCAGGGTCAGCCAGCCCGCAATGGCCAGATAGGGGCCAAAAGGTATCGCCATATCTTTGCCCTGTTTTTGGCGAAGCATAATAACGATACCGAATACGGCACCAACGAAAGAGGACAGCAGGATAATCATCAGTAATCCCTGCCAGCCAGTAAAGGCGCCCAGCGCCGCAAGTAGCTTAAAATCCCCATAGCCCATGCCTTCTTTGCCGGTCAGCAGTTTAAATGCCCAGTAAATGCTCCACAAAATCAGATAGCCGATTGCAGCACCAAGAATCGCGTCGGCAGGGGCGACAAATACAGGGTAAATGCTCGCCAGTAAGCCTATCCATAACAGCGGCAGGGTTAACTGGTCGGGCAGTATCATTTTATCCAAATCAATAAAGGTCATCGCCACCAGCAACCAGGTAAGTACGATACCTACAAACGCTTCAGGTGATGGCCCGAAATGAGCTGCTATCCACACACTCAGCAACGCTGTAAGTAACTCGACGACCGGGTAGCGAAAGGATATTGATGTTTTACACTGGCTGCACTGCCCGCCGAGTAGCGCGTAACTAATCAGCGGGATATTTTCCCAAAAACGAATTTTATGGCCGCAGCCGGGACAGGTGCTGTCGGGCTTAACCAGGTCGAAGCGTTCCGTATGCACGGGTGGTTCATCGGGTGAAAAGTAGCTTTGGTATTCGCGCTGCCAGTCGCGCTCCATCATGACGGGAAGTCGGTAGATCACAACGTTTAAAAAACTTCCCACCATTAAACTGACAATACCTACGAGGGTATAAAAAAACCATGGTTGGGAAAGGCAAAGATCAATGACAGATTGCATGGCTGTTCTTTTAAATTAAACCTGTTTTCAGAATAACAGGTTAGGTTTATTTACACTACCATACCCATTTGGAATATTGGCAGGTACATTGCCACGATCAGGCCACCAATAACGACACCCAGCACCGCCATAATCATAGGCTCCAGCAGGCTGGTAAGGCCGTCAACCATATCGTCGACTTCTGCTTCGTAGATGGTTGCAATTTTACTGAGCATCTCATCGACCGCGCCCGACTCTTCGCCAATGGCAATCATTTGCGTCACCATGTCCGGAAACACACTGGTACTGCGCATGGCCGTATTCATCTGAATACCACCGGCAACTTCTTTACGGATAAACAAAATAGCATCGCGGTAAACGGCGTTACCAGAAGCGCCTGCGGCAGATTCCAACGCTCCAATCAACGGCACGCCGGCAGCGAATGTAGTGGCCAGGGTTCGCGTAAAACGGGCAATGGCGGCTTTTTTGAGTATTTCGCCAATGACAGGCACTTTTAACAACCGGGCATCAATTCGGTCACGCAAATCTTTTGAGCGGGCATACCATTGCTTAAACAAAAAGCCTGCGACACCCATGCCGGCAAATAAGAATACGCCGTAATCCTGAACAAATTTGGATATGGCCAAAACAAACTGGGTAAATGCCGGGAGTTCCGCGCCAAAGCTCGAAAAAATCTCTTCAAACTGAGGGACCACAAACACCAGCAGCACCGTGGTGACTATAAAGGCGACAACCACCACAGCAATGGGATAAAACATCGCCTTTTTAATTTTTGACTTAAGCGCTTCGGCCTTCTCTTTGTATACGGCAATACGATCGTAAATGGTTTCCAGCGCGCCTGATTGCTCACCGGTCTCTACCAAATCGCAGTACAGGTCATCAAAGTGTTTTGGGTGCTTGCGCAGTGCCGTTGACAGTTGATTACCGGCTTTTACCTCATCACCAATTTGGCTAAGCACTTTGCGGGCTTCTGCTTTTGAATGACCTTTGGCCAACATATCAATGGTTTGGATGAGGGTTACACCGGCACCGAGCATCGTCGCCATTTGGCGGGTTATTACACTGATATCGGCGGCATTGAGCTTTTCGCTGCCCCGACCGAATAAAGGCTTGGCGAGTTTTCTGACTTTGGTGGCCGAAATGCCGCGCCGACGCAGCAGGTTCTTTGCTTCCTGCACAGATCTGGCGCTGGTTTCGCCTTTAATCGTCTGGCCTCGTTGGTTCTTACCTTGCCAGGTGTAGGTAGTTAGCGCCTGTTGTTTAGCCATTGCCGATTTCCTTCACTCAGAATGCAAAAAGCCCAGCAGGGACTGGGCTTTTGTTACCGTTATCGAATTAGCACAGTGTTGCGTCTGAGCAAGATTCTGTCCAGGTAACCACGCCGTTAGCGAAGCCAGCGGTAAGTGTATAAGTTTCAGTACCTGCCAGGCCACCAGTGTTAGCTGCTGTGGCAACCAGAGCGCCTGTAGCGGCATCCCAGGTTACAGATGATACCAGCGCACTTGGGTTAGTCAGGTTAGCCGGCACTCCGTTAGAACCAGCAGTACAAGAGGCCAGAGCGCCTTCAGTCTGGGCACATACTTCTATCGCTGTTTTGTGCGCCTGAGTAGCCATTACTACTTCTGAGAAACGCGCTTTCTTGGTGTAGTTTTGGTAAGCAGGTAGCGCTACCGCTGCCAAAATACCGATGATCGCAACAACGATCATCAATTCAATTAAGGTAAAACCTTTGTTGTTTGATTTGATAGAGTTCATGATTATATCTCCGGGCCGCAAAAGCAGTTAAATTAGTTGTGTTCTATAAAGTTTAGAGTTTATACCTGAGCCGTCGTCACTACGTCCCCGGTACCTGATTCTCAGTATAGAACCAACCGGTGAACTGACAAGTATCGACAAACATACGCAAGTGTATAAATCAGCCACATTACGGCATACGGCTAACTACGTACCTCTGACTAAGCGTTTCCAATCAACCTGTTGGGTTTGCTACAGATTAATGCGTAACGACAAATCAATTGCTTTGATATGCTTAGTCAGTGCCCCTGAAGAAATATAATCTACGCCTAATTGTGCCAGCGAAGTTAGTCGCTCAGAGGTAATGTTACCTGACACTTCCAGTTTACAGCGTTTTGCATTAATACTAACTGCGCGTTGGATCTGTTCGTTGCTAAAATTATCCAGCATCACAATATCGGCACCGGCCACAATGGCTTGTTGTAGTTCATCAAGGTTTTCAACCTCGACTTCCACTGGCTTACCGGGGGCCAGTTGTTTGGCTGCACTGACAGCCGAAGCGATGCCGCCGCAGGCCATGATGTGATTTTCCTTAATTAAGAATGCATCGAACAAACCAATACGGTGGTTTTTACCGCCGCCACAAGCCACCGCATATTTTTGCGCAAGGCGTAATCCGGGTAAGGTTTTACGCGTATCGAGAATGCGGGTGGGCGAGCCAGCCAGCAGGCTCACGTAAAAAGCGGTTTCGGTCGCCGTGGCCGACAGTAACTGTAAAAAGTTTAAGGCGGTGCGCTCGGCCGTTAACAAGGATCTGGCGGAACCAGAAAGACTGACCAGCACCGTATCAGCAGTAATTTTATCACCATCTTCGACATGCCAGTGCTGGGTTAAACTGGCATCCACCAGACTAAACGCGGCTTTGGCCCAGGCCACTCCGCACACCACGCAATCTTCGCGGGTAATAATGGTTGCGTCGGCCTGTTGTTCGGCTGGGATGAGGTTAGCGGTAATGTCGGCACTGATGTCTACATTGCCGCCGAGATCTTCGGCTAACGCGAGGTTGATTTGTTGAATAATATCTTGTTGTGGGGGCAGAGATTGTTGGCTCACAGTAATGCTTCTTTTATAAGGTACGTAAGATGAGGGTCTTGCCTCGTTGGGTGAATTCTAACTGTTTTAGGGCGCTCATACCCAGCAAAATATGATCGCTTTGCATGCCGGGATTAATGTTGGCGTCTACATTATATAAGGTAATGGCGCCAATACCGAGCTTAGCGATTTCTGTCTGGTATATCCGCACCGTACCATTGGCGGTTGAGGCGAGACCAGAGCGGCCACGTTGCAGGCCAAGCTCATCGGCCAGATGCGCCGGTACAGCGACGCTGGTCGCACCGGTGTCGACCAGAAAAACAACGGGTTGTTCGTTGATCGTGCCACTGACCACATAATGGCCCTGACGGTTTTGTTCGAGGCGTATTTCGACTTGCTCACCCGAGCGCAGGCTGACAGGCGCCTGGTTGGGATTCACCTGTTGTTCCAGCAAATCACCAAAAATGATGACCAGCAGGCCAAATAAACACGCCCAGGCTAATACAAACATCCATTTGGCGGTAGAGCGGGTGTCAGTTGAAGGTTCAGTCATTTATCGCCCGGTTAATTTATATTGTGATTCGCTAACTTCGCTGTCACACTATTCTAATGAATTAATTGTAAAATTCATTATGAAAGGCATGATCAGTTCTTCTTATATATATCGCGATGCCATCGTAAAAACATCGCCGTTTTATGATGTGCGGCCCGATGAACAGGATGTTTCGTTACTCGTGGTGCATAATATTTCGCTACCACCTGGCGAGTTTGGTACGGCCGGTGTGGAACAATTGTTCACTGGTACCCTTGATCCCGATGAACATCCGTTTTACGCCGACATAGCCCATTTGCGCGTGTCGGCCCATTGCGTTATTCGCAGAGACGGTGTTATTGAGCAGTATGTGCCCTTCAACTGCCGTGCATGGCATGCCGGTATTTCGAGCTTTCAGGGCCGCAGCAAATGTAATGATTATGCCATTGGCATCGAAATGGAAGGCACCGACGAGACAGCCTATACCAAGGCTCAATACGCCAGTCTGATTACCTTGAGTGAAGCCATCATAAAGTGCTATCCGCACATTACGCTGGGCAGAATAGTTGGCCACAATGACATTGCGCCGGGCCGTAAAACTGATCCAGGCATTGCTTTTAACTGGCCTGGTTTTCGCCAGGCGCTGAGTGAACGAATTTATAAAGGGACACAACGATGATATTGATCAGTTTACTGCTGGTGCTGGCGCTGGAAAGAGCGTTGCATAAACAACCGGTATGGCATATCGAAACTCACTTAAGCAATTACCTTAGCTGGGCCGGGGAGCAACACTGGATTAGCCGGCAAACACCAACGGTACAGTTGGTCATACAAATAGCATTACCCGTCATCATTACCTATGCGATCGCGCAGTGGCTATTTGGCGGTTTTATTAGCTTTATACTGCAAAGCGTAATGTTATTTTTATGTTTGGGTAGCGAAAAGCTGCGCGCAACCTATCGCTCATTTTTACAGGCTGCAGAGCGCGGCGATAAAGAGGCGTGCTACTTATACACCGAACAACTGGGGCACTGTACTCAACTGGATATTGAGGAAGGGACTACCACTCAGGGCAAAAGCTTTGGTCAGCATTTGTTGTGGTTAAACTATCAGCATTACGCCGCGGTTATTATTTTCTTTACGGTGTTTGGTGCCGCTGGCGCTATGTTGTATGTCACCAGCCGAGAGTGTTTTCGTACCTGGTGCGAAAACGACAATGAACAAAGCCGGGCGCTGGCAAAGTGGCAGCATGTTCTTGATTATGTACCGGTACGCATTACAGCGTTTGGGTTGTTACTGGTGGGGCATTTCTCACGCGCCCTGCCGGTATGGTTAACCTATCTTACCCACCCGGGCATTGCCAACGAAAAAGTGCTTACCGAGGTGGCATCAAATGCTGAAGACGTGGTTCTTACCGAAGCACAACAGGCCGATCCGTCGTGTGAACCCAAAGCGATGGTGACGCTGGCTAAACGCAATATCATGTTACTCCTTTCTTTAATCGCTATTCTTACCATGCTGGGTGTTGTTAACTAGCTAGACCTGCAGGGCTGTTTCGCGATTAAAATGCTTTCATTTAGACCAAAATTCGTACATCAAACGTCAACATACCCCGGGTACTGATCTCTTTACGATTGCTTGCGTAGCAACCTAAGGCAGTTCAGTACCTTAGGTTGCAAAAACCGGCACCAACCGACGTTGTTAGTAGGCGAAAAAAGAGCAGCCCAGGGCGCACTGCAGGCGACTCGTTTGGTGGGCAATCAGATGCGCTTTCAGGCTGATTGGTAATAAAGAGAACAAATGTAAAACACGGATTTAGCGTACGTTACTGGCGATAAATCAGACTCCTGATATGGCGCTGAGAAGCTGGTGCGACCAGTTAATAAAATCAAATATTTGTTAAATATTTCAAAACATAAGGTGTTTGTAAAAGAAACATTATAAAACATCGACTATGTTTACTATTTACCTCGCTGATAATCTGCTCTACACTAATTAGATAGGTAAAATGGTAATACCAATTAGTGGCTTAGCGCCATTTTGTTTACAAAATCAGCGGAGTATTGACTCGTTCCATGCAATCCGGTCGCAGAAAATTAGCCGATGTGATAACCGAGCAACTGGAGTCGATGATACTCGACGGCAGCTTGCTGGCGGGTCAACGCATGCCACCGGAACGGGAGTTAGCGGAGCAGTTCCAGGTATCGCGCCCGTCGTTGCGGGAAGCCATCGGAAACTTGCAGGCGCGCGGGTTGGTTGAGCGTAAACAGGGCGGCGGCACCTTTGTAAGCCGGCAGTTAAACTCGGCAATGACAGACCCTTTGATGGCGCTGATAAGCGGCCGTCCAGAGACCCAGTTTGATTTGTTGGAATTTCGCCATGCATTAGAAGGAATGGCTGCTTACTACGCAGCACTGCGTGGCCAACCCGAAGATTACGCGGCGCTGCGCGAAGCGCTCGAATGTATGCCGCGGCCAAACCGAACAGAATCAAAACGTGAGCAGGCCGAATGCCTGGGGCGTTTTTATGTGATCATGGCACGCGCCTCACACAATATGGTGCTGTTACATGTTATGAGCACCATGCAAACGATGCTGGTCGACAATATTGAGCGAAACCTGGAAATGCTGGCGTTGCATGCCAGTGAAGAATCCGGCGACGATATTGCACGACAGCGCAGAGAAATTGTTGAAGCCATTATCAGCCGTGACCCGGAAGTAGCACGTCAGGCCTGTAATGCGCACCTTGCTTACATTGAAAAAACTTTGTTAGCAATAAATCAGCGAGACAGTCGCGTGCAACGAGCGTTGCGCCGACTGGAAATTTAAGAACGCGTAGCTGTGCTGAACATTATTATACAGCATAGTTGGGTAAGTATTACAAAACGGGCATGGGCAGCAGTTTCGCCACATGTCAGATAATTGTTAGTATTTCATCCGCCATATAGCCGTTGGTTGTATAGAGTGTGGATGTATTTCTATATCAGTAACTATAGGATGGCACCATGAGTGATATGATGCACCAAGATGTTGACCCGCAGGAAACCCAGGAATGGATCGATTCATTAGAGTCGGTTCTTGAAGCAGAAGGGGTAGAACGCGCGCACTTTTTGTTAGAGTCTCTTATTGAGAAAGCCCGCCGCAACGGTGCGCACTTGCCGTACGACGCTACCACTGCCTACATCAATACAATCCCGCCAGGCCAGGAGCCTACCATGCCGGGAGATCAAACGATTGAAGGCAGCATCCGTAATGCGTTGCGTTGGAACGCCCTGATGATGGTGTTACGCGCATCGAAAAAAGATCTGGAGCTGGGCGGTCACATTTCGAGTTTTGCCTCGTCTGCCATGCTATATGATGTGGGTTTCAACCACTTCTTCAAAGCGCCGAACGACAAAGACGGCGGTGACTTTATTATGTATCAGGGCCACGTGTCGCCGGGTATTTACTCGCGCGCCTACATCGAAGGCCGTTTGACAGAAGACCAGCTGGATATGTTCCGTCAGGAAGTAGACGGCAAAGGCCTGTCATCGTACCCGCATCCTAAGTTGATGCCTGAATTCTGGCAATTCCCAACGGTATCGATGGGCTTAGGTCCAATGCAGGCAATTTACCAGGCACGATTCTTAAAATACCTCACTAACCGTGGCTTAAAAGATTGTTCTGATCAGCGCGTGTGGTGTTTCTTAGGTGACGGTGAGATTGATGAGCCGGAAAGCTTGGGCGCCATCGGTTTAGCGTCTCGCGAAGGACTCGATAACCTGACTTTTGTTGTAAACTGTAACCTGCAGCGCCTTGACGGGCCTGTTCGTGGTAACGGCAAGATCATTCAGGAACTGGAAGGCACCTTCCGCGGCGCAGGCTGGGAAGTGATCAAGGTTATCTGGGGTCGCTACTGGGATCCGCTGTTGGCCCGTGATACCTCGGGTAAACTGCTGCAAGTGATGAACGAAACCGTTGACGGTGAGTATCAGAACTACAAGGCCAAAGGCGGTAATTACACCCGCGAAAACTTCTTCGGCAAATACCCGGAACTCAAAGAAATGGTGTCAAATATGTCTGATGAAGACATTTGGCGCTTAAACCGCGGTGGTCATGATCCGGTGAAAGTGTATGCTGCTTACGATCGCGCCGTAAACACCAAAGGCCGTCCACAGGTTATCCTGGCGAAAACCGTTAAAGGTTATGGTATGGGTGCAGCCGGTGAAGGTAAGAACATTGCCCACCAGGTGAAGAAAATGGATATGGAAGCGGTTAAACATTACCGTGACCGTTTTAATATCCCGGTATCAGACGAAGCACTGAAAGATCTACCGTATTACAAGTTCGAAGAAGACAGCACGGAGATGAAATATCTGCGTGAGCGCCGTGAAGCACTGAAAGGCTACATGCCGCGCCGTCTGCCGAAGTCTACCGAAGATTTACCAGCACCGCCAATGAAAGCGTTTGATGCGGTAACCAAAGGCTCCGGCGATCGCGAAATTTCAACCACCATGGCATTTGTTCGCGTACTGACCGCCTTGTTGAAAGACAAGCAAATTGGTAAGCGTATTGTGCCAATTATTCCGGATGAAGCCCGTACCTTCGGTATGGAAGGCTTGTTCCGTCAGGTGGGTATTTACTCAAGCCAGGGGCAGAAGTACGAGCCGCAGGATTCCGATCAGGTAGCTTACTACCGTGAAGATCAGAAAGGTCAGGTACTGCAGGAAGGTATCAACGAGCTGGGCGCCATGTCTTCATGGTTGTCGGCGGGTACCTCTTACAGCACCAACGATCTGCAGATGGTACCGTTCTACATTTACTACTCTATGTTTGGTTTCCAGCGTGTGGGCGATCTGGCCTGGGCCGCTGGTGACAGCCAGACTCGTGGTTTCTTAGTGGGCGGCACAGCCGGACGTACAACGCTGAACGGTGAAGGTTTGCAGCACCAGGATGGCCACAGCCATACACAGGCAGCGCTTATCCCTAACTGTGTCAGCTACGATCCAACCTACGGCTACGAAGTGGCAGTAGTGGTGCAGGATGGTTTGCGACGGATGGTTGAAGAGCAGGAAGACGTGTTCTATTACATCACCGTCATGAACGAGAACTACAAGCAGCCAGCCATGCCTGAAGGCGTTGAAGAAGGCATTATCAAAGGTATCTACAAACTGGACACCGTTGGTCATGGCAATGCCAAGAAAAAGGTCAAACTGCTCGGTTGCGGAACCATTTTAGAACAGGTTCGTGCCGCGGCGACCAAGCTGCATGATGACTACGGCGTAGCCGTAGAAGTGTACAGTGTACCGTCGTTCAATGAACTGGCCCGCGATGGTCAGGATTGTGACCGTTACAACATGTTGCATCCTGAGAGCGATACCAAAGTACCGTACATCACAAAAGTCCTTAGCGATGGTTTTGACGGTCCAACGATTACGGCAACCGACTACATTAAAAACTACGGTGAGCAGGTACGTGCATATGTACCGGGTGCATACCGTGTGCTGGGTACCGACGGTTTTGGTCGTTCAGACAGCCGGGCAAATCTGCGTCGTCACTTTGAGGTGGATGCTGAATACGTGACCTTTGCGGCACTGTATGAGTTGTTCAAGCAAGGTGATTTAGACGGTAAGACACTGAATAAAGCCATGCAGGATCTGGGTATTGACCCGGACAAAATTAACCCGCTGTACGCATAAGCTCAGGGAGACTGCAAACGATGTCAGACATTAAAGACGTATTAGTACCGGATTTAGGTGAAGATGAAGTTGAAGTCATTGAACTGTGCGTATCACCAGGCGATTCGGTAGAAGCCGAAGACGCCCTGGTTACAGTTGAAAGTGACAAGGCCAGCATGGACGTACCGGCTCCTTTTGCCGGTACGGTAAAAGAGCTGTGCGTAAAAGTGGGTGACAAAATCAGCCACAAAGACCTGCTTGCCAAGCTGGAAGTTGCCGGTGATGGCGATGATGACGCGCCTGCCGAAGAAGCACCTGCGGCTGAAGAGACTTCAGCCAAACAGGAAGAAGCTCCGGCCCGGGAAGAAAAGCAAGACACAGCACCTGCTGCCAGTAACAGTGGCGGCGGCAGTGAAACCATTGAGGTGACAGTGCCGGATATCGGCGATGCGGCCGATGTGGATGTCATTGAAATATTGGTCAGCGTAGGCGATACGGTAGAAGCCGAAGATGGCCTTATTACCCTTGAGACTGATAAAGCCACCATGGACGTGCCGAGCCCTAAAGCCGGTAAAGTGGTTGAACTGAAAGTAAAAGAAGGTGACAAGGTAAGCGAAGGCTCACTGGTATTGCTTCTTGAAGTCGCTGGCTCTGGCAGCTCAGACAGTGCGCCGGCTGAGAAAGCGGAGTCAGCCCCTGCGGCTGAGTCGTCACCTGCGGCTGAAGAGCCTGCCGGTGAAGAAGAAATTGAAGTCACCGTACCGGACATTGGTGATGCATCGGATGTCGATGTTATTGAAATTCTGGTTGCAGAAGGTGACAAGGTTGCCGTTGAAGACGGCCTTATTACCCTTGAAACCGATAAAGCCACTATGGATGTGCCGTCACCTAAAGAAGGTGTGGTCACCAAAATGCTGGTTAAGTCGGGCGATAAAGTCTCTAAAGGCGACAAGGTGTGTATGCTTAAAGTGGCCGGTGCGGCCAAACCTGCTGCCAAGTCTGAGCCCAAAAAAGAAGAGAGCAAACCTGCAGCCGAGGCGAGCAAGCCTGCTGAGCCTAAAAAGGCACCGGTACCGCATCATCCGTCGGCGGGCTCTAAGCCTAAAACAGGTAAAGTGCATGCCTCGCCATCGGTGCGTCGTGTCGCTCGCGAGTTCGGTGTTGACCTGACAGAAGTTGAGGGCAGCGGGCCGAAAAACCGGATCCTTAAAGAAGACGTGCAAAACTACGTGAAGGAAGAACTGTCACGGCCGCGTACTGCACCGGCAGCAGCTGGTGGTAGCGGTGGTGGCCTGCAGGTGCTGGCACAACCTAAAGTAGACTTTGCTAAGTTTGGTGAAATTGAAGAAAAACCACTAACGCGCATCCAGAAGATTTCAGGGCCTAACCTGCATCGTAACTGGGTTACGATTCCTCATGTAACGCAGTTCGAAGAAGCCGATATTACCGATCTGGAAGCGTTCCGCAAAGAGCAGAATGCCATCGCTGAAAAGCGTAAGCTGGGCATTAAGATTACCCCGCTTGTGTTTATGCTTAAGGCGGCGGCTGATGCGCTGCGCGCCTACCCAATCTTTAATACTTCACTGGGTGAGTCAGGCGATACGCTGATCCAGAAAAAGTATATCCATATTGGTATTGCGGTTGATACTCCCGGAGGCCTTGTCGTACCGGTGGTGCGCGATGTCGATAAGAAGGGCATTCACGAGCTGTCAGAAGAGTTAATGGAAATCAGTAAAAAAGCCCGTGACGGTAAGCTTAAGGCCGCTGACATGCAGGGCAGCTGTTTTACAATTTCCAGCCTGGGTGGCATTGGCGGTACCGCGTTTACACCAATTGTAAATGCGCCGGATGTGGCTATCCTTGGGGTATCGAAATCTGACATGAAACCCAAGTGGAACGGTAAAGAGTTTGAACCTCGACTGACCGTCCCGTTATCGCTGTCATACGACCATCGTGTTATTGACGGCGCGGTCGCAGCAAGGTTTGCTGTACACTTGAAGTCAGTACTGGAAGATTTACGCCAGTTGATTTTGTAAATCACGCATCGCCCCGCCGCTGGTGGGGCGAATAGTTTACTGAATTCCTCACTTTACCTTTACTGCTCAAAAGCAGCTGGTTAGAATTCAGATACTTATAAATATATCGATGAACAGGACAGATTTGAGGTCACGATGAGCGAAATTAAAACGCAGTTAGTGGTATTAGGCGCTGGTCCCGGCGGTTATTCAGCAGCCTTCCGTGCAGCTGATATGGGAGTTGAAACGATTCTGGTTGACGCCAGAGAAACCCTTGGTGGCGTGTGCTTGAACGTAGGATGTATTCCTTCAAAAGCCCTGCTGCATGTAGCGAAAGTGATGAAAGAAGCCAAACACCTGTCGAGTCACGGTGTGTCTTTTGGTGAGCCTGAAATCGATTTAGACAAAATCCGCGCTTACAAAGACGGCGTGGTAGGTCAGTTAACCAAAGGGTTAGCGGGCATGTCGAAAATGCGTAAAGTTAAGCACGTACAGGGTTACGGTAAATTTACCGGCGCCAACACTCTGGAAGTGGAAGGTAAAGACGGTAAAACCACCATTACTTTTGACAACGCAATTATTGCTGCCGGTTCTGAACCGGTATCACTGCCGTTCATTCCGGAAGACGACCGCGTAATCGACTCAACCGGCGCGCTGGAAATGAAAGACATTCCCAAGAAAATGCTGGTACTCGGTGGTGGTATTATCGGTCTCGAAATGGGCACAGTGTATGAAGCCCTGGGTTCCAAGGTTGATGTGGTCGAGTTCCTTGATCAACTTATCCCGGCCGCTGACAAAGACATCATGAAAGTTTTCATGAAGTCGTATAAAGACAAATTTAATGTGATGCTTGAAACCAAGGTCACCAACGTCGAAGCCAAAGACGACGGCTTGTATGTTACTTTTGAAGGCAAAAATGCGCCTGCTGAACCGGTATGCTACGACAAAGTGCTGGTAGCGGTTGGTCGTAAGCCAAATGGCGGACTGGTTGCTGCGGATAAAGCCGGCGTTAAGGTAGACGAGCGTGGTTTCATTTCTGTTGATAAGCAAATGAAAACCAACGTGGGCCATATCTACGCCATTGGCGACCTGGTTGGTCAGCCTATGCTGGCACACAAAGCCGTACACGAAGGCCATGTAGCAGCTGAAAACATCGCGGGTAAGAAACACTTCTTCGACCCACGTTGCATTCCATCTGTAGCCTACACTGAGCCAGAAGTTGCCTGGGTTGGTTTAACCGAGAAAGAAGCCAAAGAGCAGGGCGTTAGTTACGAAACTGCGACCTTCCCGTGGGCTGCTTCAGGCCGTGCGATTGCCTCTGATGCTACCGACGGTATGACCAAAATGATCTTCGACAAAGACTCAGGCCGGGTGATCGGTGGTGCCATGGTTGGTACTAACGCTGGCGAGATGTTGGGCGAAATTGGCCTGGCAATCGAGATGGGTGCTGACGCAGAAGACGTGGCGCTGACCATTCATGCTCACCCTACGCTGAATGAGTCGATTGGTCTGGCATCAGAAATCTTCGAAGGAACCATCACTGATATGCCAAACCCCAAGGCAAAGAAA